>CAUJHV010000013.1 GCA_963205115.1 Pseudomonadota bacterium
CGCCGCACGCATCGCCGCGATCAACCCGGATGTGCGCGTGCAGCCCATCGTGCAGCGCGCAGACGCCGCACTGCTCGACCGCCTGGTCGCGCAGGCCGACGTGGTGCTGGACTGCAGCGACAACTTCGCCACCCGCCAGGCGGTCAATGCGGCCTGCGTGCACCACCGCCGGCCGCTGGTTTCCGGCGCGGCCATCGGCTTCGACGGGCAGATTTCGGTCTTCGACATCCGCCAGCCCGACGCGCCCTGCTACGCCTGCCTCTTCCCGCCCGAAGCGACGTTCGAAGAAACACGCTGCGCGACGATGGGCGTCTTTGCGCCGCTGGTGGGCATCATCGGCACGATGCAGGCCGCCGAGGCGCTGAAGCTCATGGCCGGCGTCGGCCGCTCGCTCGCGGGGCGGCTGCTGATGCTGGACGCGCGGACCATGGAGTGGAACGAGGTGCGGCTGCCGCGCCAGGCGCACTGCCCCGTGTGCGGCGCCGCCCACTAGATCGCGAACCCGCCCGCCCACCACAGCCCGCCCACGCGCCCGCTGACATCGAGCAGAAACACCGCGCCATGGACAACCACCGCAAAGCTCTGACCGCCCGCAATTTCCCGTCGGCCGAAGAAGAGGCGCAGGCCAAGCTGCAGGTCGAACGCTACGACGGCCCGGGCAGCGCCTACCGGCTGGCTTTCACCGATACCGATTTCCTGCTGCGCGAAGAATTGCGCCCGGTGCGCATGCAGCTCGAGCTGCTCAAGCCGGAGATGATCCAGCAGCAGCACGGCATCGAATCGACCATCGTCATTTTCGGCAGCGCGCGCATCCTGCCGCCGGAACATGCGGCACGCCAGCTCGACGAGGCCCGCGCCGACGGCCGCACCGAGGTCATCCGCCGCGCGGAAGTGGCGCTGGACATGAGCCGCTACTACGACGAGGCGCGACGCTTCGCGCGCCTGGTGACGGAACGCTCGCGCATGCACGACACGCCGATCTTCGTCGTCACCGGCGGTGGCCCCGGCATCATGGAAGCAGGCAACCGCGGCGCCTACGAATGCGAGGGCAAGAGCATCGGCCTGAATATCGTGCTGCCGCACGAGCAGTCGCCGAACCCGTACATCACGCCGCAGCTGTGCTTCCAGTTCCACTACTTCGCGCTGCGCAAGATGCACTTCCTGATGCGCAGCATCGCGCTGGTGTGTTTCCCGGGCGGATTCGGCACGCTGGACGAGCTGTTCGAGGTCATGACGCTGCAGCAGACCGGCAAGGTGCGCCGGCGGCCGATCCTGCTGTTCGGCCGGGCCTTCTGGGAGCGCCTGATCGATTTCCAGCACCTCGTGGACACCGGCATGATCGCCTCCGCGGACCTGGGCCTTTTCCACTTCGTGGAGTCCGCCGAAGAGGCCTGGGCGCGGCTGGAAACGCATTACGGCTTCGACGAGCCCACGACCCAGACCGGCGAATTTGCCGACGACATCTGATCTCCGCCCGGCCGGCGCAAGGACAACGATGGCCACTTCCGTCAGCTTGATCGGCGCGCCAACCGACATCGGCGCAGGCGCACGCGGCGCCAGCATGGGGCCCGAGGCGCTGCGCGTGGCCGGCCTGCAGGCAGCGCTGGAAGCCCACGGCGTTGACGTGCAGGACCGCGGCAATCTGCAGGGGCCCAGCAACCCTTGGCTCGCACCGGTGGCGGGGTACCGTCATCTCGACGAAGTCGTCGCCTGGAACGCCGCGGTGCACGATGCGGTTCATGCCGAACTGAAAGTGGGTCGCTTGCCCATCCTGCTGGGTGGCGACCACTGCCTGGGCATCGGCTCGATCAGTGCCGTCGCGCGCCACTGCCGCGAGCAGGGCCGCAAGCTGCGCGTGCTGTGGCTGGACGCGCACGCCGACTTCAACACCAGCGCCCTCACGCCCAGCGGCAACATCCACGGCATGCCCGTGGCCTGCCTGTGCGGCCACGGCCCGCTGGCGCTGATCTCGATGGGCGGCCAGGTGCCCGCCATCCAGCCGCGCTGGGTGCGCCAGATCGGCATCCGCAGCGTCGACGCGGGCGAAAAGCGCTTCGTGCACGAACAAGGCCTCGAGGTTTTCGACATGCGCTACATCGACGAGATGGGCATGCGCCACACGATGGAGTTGGCACTGGCGACGATGGACGCCCACACGCACCTGCACGTGAGTTTCGACGTGGACTTCCTCGATCCGGAGATTGCGCCCGGCGTGGGCACCACCGTTCCCGGCGGCCCCACCTACCGTGAAGCCCAGCTGTGCATGGAGATGATCGCCGACAGCGGTCGCCTGGGCAGCCTGGACGTCATGGAACTGAATCCCGCGCTGGACGTGCGCAACAAGACCGGCCTGCTGGCCGTCGACCTGATCGAGAGCCTGTTCGGCAAGAGCACGCTGATGCGCGTCGAGCGCCGCTGAGCCGGCAGGCGCTGGCGACATTCCACGTTTGATAGCAATGGCGCCCGGATGGACACCCGGGTGTGCCGGGGGCCGTCGGCAACCACCCGCAAGCCCGGCCCGGACATCCACCGGGCCGCGGACCGCAAGACCTGACGATCAGCCCGCGGCCTCACCTCGCCCACGCGCCCGGGCTTCTTCCTGCAGCCGCAGCACGCGGCGCTGGACCTTGCCGGTCGTGGTCATCGGCAGGGCGTCGATGAACTCGATCTCCTTCGGATACTCGTAGGGCGCGAGCTTGCCGCGCACATGCGCCTGCAAAT
>CAUJHV010000014.1 GCA_963205115.1 Pseudomonadota bacterium
CCGCAGACATAGGCGTGCGAGATCGTCGCCGCCGGCACCACGCTGGAGAGGAACTCGGCGATCTTGGCGCGGTTCATGAGGCCGTGGTTGAGCGCGGCGTCGGTCGGCTCGTCGCTGAACACGTGGTGCAGCACCAGGCGCGTCATCCAGCGGTTCTTCAAGTCCTCCAGCTCTTCCTTGAACATGGTGGAGGCCAGGCGCCGGTTGGCGTACAGCAGGGTGAAGCGTGAGTGCGGCTCGCGCGCCAGCACCGTCTTCATGATCGACAGGATGGGCGTGATGCCGCTGCCGCCGGCGATGCCGAGGTGGTGGCGCCGCGCCTGCGCATCCAGCGGCACGAAGAAGCGGCCCTGCGGCGCCATGACCTCGATCGTGTCGCCGGCCGCCAGGCTGTCGTTGATCCAGTTCGAGAAGCGCCCGCCGGCCACCTTGCGCACGCCCACGCGCAGCTCGCCGTCGTCGACCCCGGCGCAGATGCTGTAGCTGCGGCGCAGTTCCTCGCCCTCCAGGGTCTTGCGCAGCGTCAGGTACTGGCCCTGGGTGAAGGCGTAGGTCTCGCGCAGGGCCGGCGGGACGTCGAAGCTGACGACCACCGCCTCGGCGGTGTCGGGCTCGACGCTGCGCACGGTCAGGGCGTGGAACAGCGGTGTGCTCATGCCAACCTCAGATCGGTTTGAAGTACTCGAAGGGCTCGCGGCAGTCCAGGCAGCGGTACAGCGCCTTGCAGGCGGTGGAGCCGAAGGCCGACAGGCGCTCGGTGTGCGCGCTGCCGCAGCGCGGACAGTCCAGTGCCGGTGCGCGGCGCACGATGTGCACCGGCACCCCCTGCGTCGCGTCCACCGGCCCCGGCGGCGCGATGCCGTAGTCGCGCAGCTTGTGCCGGCCTTCGGCGCTGATCCAGTCGGTGGTCCAGGCCGGCGCCCGTTGCAGGGTCACCTGCACCGGGCCGTGGCCAGCGGCCTCGAGCGCCTCGCGCACGCTGTCGCTGATCAACTCGGTGGCCGGGCAGCCGGAGTAGGTCGGCGTAAGCACCACTTCCAGGCCGGGGCCGTCGGCAGCCGCGCGCACGTCTCGCACGATGCCCAGGTCGCGCACCGACAGGGCCGGGACCTCGGGGTCCAGCACGTCGTCGAGCACGCGCCAGGCCTCGTCGATCCGCAGTGGCGCAGCGGTGTGGGCCACTACCAGCGCCCCCCGGGAAAGGCGCGTTGCAGATGCTGCATCTCGGCCAGGATGAAACCCATGTGCTCGCTGTGCACGCCGCGGCTGCCGGTGGTGACATAAGGCGATTCGGCCGGGGCCACGAGCGTGGCCATGGCCAGCACCGCGCCGACTTCGCGGCTCCAGGCCTCACGCAAGGCACTGCGGCGCGGTCCCAGGCCGGCGGCCACGGCTGCTTCGTCGGTGGCGTCATCGACGAACATCTCGCCGACATAGGGCCAGGCCTTGTCGACGGCGGCCTGCATGCGGCGGTGTGATTCCTCGGTGCCATCGCCCAGGCGCACCGTCCAGTCGGCCGCGTGTTCGACGTGGTAGCGGGCTTCCTTGAGCGCCTTGCCGGCAACGGCCGCGAGCTCGGCGTCGCTGCTGCCCAGCAGCTGCTGCCACTGCAGGCGCAGCCAGGTCGACACCAGCAGGTTGCGCACGACCGTGTCGGCGAAATCACCGCCCGGCGAATGCGCGCTGCTGCGGCGCATCGGCTGCTCCACCAGCGTGAGGTTGAGGTAGTCGGGTTCGTCGCGCAGGAAGGCCAGGCGGTCTTCGTCATGGCCCTGGCCGTCCAGCGCGCCGGCGTGCGTGAGCAGCGCGCGCGCCTGGCCCAGCAGGTCCAGCGAGAGGTTGGTCAGCGCGATGTCCTCTTCGAGGACCGGGCCGTGCCCGCACCACTCGCCCAGGCGCTGGGCGTGGATCAGGCAGGTGTCGGCCAGGCGCAGGATGTAGCGAACCTGCGCGCTGGGCTTCAGGGAAATGGACGGCGTGCTCATGGCGTGCGGCGCGGCCGGACCGGCGAATCGCGAGCGGCGGCGATGCCCTGCGCGGGCATGCGGCGCGGCGCGGAGCCGGTCGGCCCCTTTCACATGTGGTTGACGGCTTCGGGCAGCTCGTAGAAGGTCGGGTGGCGATAGACCTTGTCGTCCGCCGGCTCGAACAGCATGTCCTTGTCGGACGGGTCGCTGGCGGTGATCTGCGCCGAGGGCACGACCCAGATGCTGCAGCCTTCCTGGCGGCGGGTATAGACCTCGCGCGCCATCTGCACGGCCAGCTGCGCGTCCGGCGCATGCAGGCTGCCGCAGTGCTTGTGGTCCAGGCCCGCCTTGGGGCGCACGAAGACTTCCCACAGCGGCCATTCGCTGCGTTCGGACGTTTGAGGGGTGTTGGCGGCACTCATGCGGCTTGCTCCTTCAGGGCTTGTTTGCGTGCGTGGGCGAGTGCGCCATCGCGCACCCAGGCCCCGTCTTCCCAGGCCTTGACGCGGGCGTCCAGGCGTTCCTTGTTGCACGGCCCGTGGCCGCCGACGACGCGCCAGAATTCCGCCCAGTCGATGGGCCCGAAGTCGTGGTGGCCGCGTTCCTCGTTCCACTTCAGCAGCGGGTCGGGCAGCGTCACGCCCAGCACCTGCGCCTGCTGCGCCGTGGCATCGACGAATTTCTGGCGCAACTCGTCGTTGCTGATGCGCTTGATGCCCCAGCGCATGCTCTGCGCGCTGTGCGTGCTGGCCTTGTCCTCGGGCCCGAACATCATCAGGCAGGGCCACCACCAACGGTTGACGGCGTCCTGCACCAGTGCGCGCTGCGCGTCGGTGCCTTCGCGCATCATCACGTTCAGCGCGTCGAAACCTTGCCGCTGGTGGAAGCTCTCCTCGCGGCACACGCGGATCATGGCGCGTGCATAGGGCGCATAACTGCAGCGCGTGAGCGGGATCTGGTTCATGATCGCCGCGCCGTCCACCAGCCAGCCGATCACGCCGATGTCGGCCCAGTTCAGCGTGGGGTAGTTGAAGATGCTGCTGTACTTGGCCTTGCCGCTGTGCAGTGCGTCGACCAGGTCGTCGCGGCTGACGCCCAGCGTCTCGGCCGCGGCATAGAGGTACAGGCCGTGGCCGCCTTCGTCCTGGATCTTGGCCAGCAGGATGCACTTGCGCTTGAGCGTGGGCGCGCGCGTGACCCAGTTGCCTTCGGGCAGCATGCCCACCACTTCGGAGTGCGCGTGCTGGCTGATCTGCCGCACGAGCGTCTTGCGGTAGTGGTCCGGCATCCAGTCACGCGGCTCGATGAAGCCGCCTTCGTCGATGCGCGCATCGAAGTGCTGTTCGAGTTCGGCTTCCTCGGCGGAACGCACGGCCTTGCGCTCTTCCTTGGGGCCTATGTCCATGGATTGGGTATACATCGTGTGACTCCGCAGGCAGGTTCAAGCGGACACCGCGGATCCGGCTTTGCCGGTCCGCTGGTGGCGCCCCCTCGAGGGGGAAGCACCGAAGGTGCTTCGGGGGTGGTTCATTTCGGGCGTTGGTCGACGACGCGGCGGGCCTTGCCGACCAGCGTGCGTTCGATGGAATCGGGTGCGCCGACGGTGATCGCCGCGCTGACGCCGATCAGCGTCTTGATGCGGTGGCGCAGTTCGCCGGTGATGGTCTCGCGGTCGGCATTGACGTGCTCGGGCAGCAGTTCGACGCGCACCTCGAGGTCGTCCAGGCGGCCCTGGCGCGTGACCACGAGCTGGTACTGACCGGACAGCTTGCCGTGCTGCAGCACGATCTCCTCGACTTGCGTCGGGAAGAGATTGACGCCGCGGATGATGAGCATGTCGTCGCTGCGGCCGACGATCTTGCCCATGCGGCGCATGCTGCGCGCGGTGGGCGGCAGCAACCGCGTGAGGTCGCGCGTGCGGTAGCGGACGATGGGCAGCGCTTCCTTGGACAACGTGGTGAACACCAGTTCGCCTTCGCTGCCATCGGGCAACACCTCGCCCGTCTGCGGATCAATGATCTCCGGGTAGAAGTGGTCTTCCCAGATGCAGGGGCCGTCCTTGGTCTCGATGCACTCGCTGGCCACGCCGGGACCCATCACCTCGCTGAGACCATAGATGTCCGCGGCATCCAGGCCGGCGCTCTGCTCGATGTCGCGGCGCATCTCCTCGGTCCAGGGCTCGGCGCCGAAGATGCCGACCTTGACTGACATCTCGCGCGGGTCCATGCCCTGGCGGCGGAATTCCTCGACGATCACCTGCATGTAGCTGGGCGTGCACATGATGATGTCGGGCTTGAAGTCGACGATCAGCTGCACCTGCTTCTCGGTCTGGCCGCCGCCCATCGGAATGACCGTGCAGCCCAGCTTTTCGGCGCCGTAGTGCGCGCCCAGTCCCCCGGTGAACAAGCCATAGCCATAGCCCACGTGCACCATGTCGCCCGCGCGGCCGCCGGCGGCGCGGATGGAACGCGCAACCAAGTCGGCCCAGCGGTCGATGTCGGCCTGCGTGTAGGCCACCACCGTGGGCTTGCCCGTGGTGCCGGAGCTGGCGTGGATGCGCACGACTTTCTCGCGCGGCACGGCGAACATGCCGAAGGGGTAGTTCGCGCGCAGGTCGGCCTTGCCGGTGAAGGGGAACTTGGCAAGGTCGGCCAGGCTGCGGCAATCCGAAGGATGCACGCCCTTGGCGTCGAAGGCCTTGCGGTAGTGCGGCACGTGCTCGTAGGCATGCAGCAGCGACCACTGCAGGCGCCGCAGTTGCAGGGCCTGCAGTTCGTCTCGGCTGGCGCGTTCGATGGGTTCGAGGTCTCCGGGCGCGGGTGTCTTCACGGTCATCGGGGTGTCTCCTGTTCTGGTGCGGGCGCGGGCGTCGCGGCCTCGGTCATCCGTTCGCGGCCGGTCATTCGGCGCGCTGCCGGCCCACCGGCAGGCCGTCGACGATGGCGCGGCCCTTCATCGTGTAGCTACGTCCGCGAAAGGCCGCGATGCGCTCGCCGTGCTGGTTGGTGACCGTGATGTCGTAGACCCCCGTGCGACCCGATTTGTTCACCTCCTGCGCCTGCGCGGTCAGCACGTCGCCCAGCTTGGCCGCGGCCAGCAGGTTGACGTCGAAACCGGAGGCCACGGTGACCTCGTTGTAGGCATTGCAGGCAAACGCGAAGGCGCTGTCGGCCAGTGTCGTGATCATCCCGCCGTGTGCGATGGCGTGGCCGTTGAGCATCTCCTTGCGCACCGTCATCGTGGCGGTGCAGGTGCCCGGGCCGATGGCGGCGATCTCGATCCCCAGCCAGCGCGTGGCGTGGTCGTCGTCGAGCATCGCCTCGCGCACCTGTTGCGCAATCTGCGTGGGCGACATGTTCAGCGGTCCTTGAAGACGGGGGCGCGCTTGGCCAGGAAGGCGTTCACGCCCTCGGCGTAGTCGTGCGCGCGGCCCAGGCGCCCTTGCACCTGCGCCTCGTTCGCCACGGCCTGCTCCGCCGTCATCAGCAGCGCGTCGTCCAGCGCGCGGCGCGTCTGCACCAGGGCTCGCGTGGGCATGGCCGCGAGACGCTCGGCCAGGGCCCAGGCATCGTCCATCAGCGTGGCGTCGTCCACGCAGCGCCAGATCAGGCCCATACGCACCGCTTCTTCGGCGGAGAGCTTGTCGCCCGTCATCGCCAGCGCCATCGCATTTGCGCGGCCCACCAGGCGCGGCAGCAGCCAGGTACCGCCAGCGTCGGGAATCAGGCCGATCTTGCTGAAAGCCTGGATGAAGGAGGCGCTGCGCGCCGCCAGCACGATGTCGCAACCGATAGCAAAGTTAGCGCCCGCTCCTGCCGCTACGCCATTGACCGCGGCAATCACCGGCACCGGCATGCCGCGCAGGCGTTGGGCCAGCGGGGCCCACATGCCTTCGATGATGCCCTGCAGGTCCGGTGCCTGGCCGTTCTCCGGCTTGGCGCCCGGGGCGTTGAGATCCTGCCCGGCGCAGAAGCCGCGGCCGGCGCCAGTGACGATGAGGGCGCGTACGGCCGGGTCGGCCGCTGCGGTGTCCATCGCGGGCAGCAGTTCCTTCACCATGTCGGCGGTGAAGCTGTTCAGCGCCTGCGGTCGGTTCAGGCGGATCAGGCGCACCGCGCCCCGGGTTTCGGTGAGGATGGTGGGTTCGGACATCGGGTCTCCAGCTCGCCGGACGTTAACCGACCGTGCGGTCGATTAATTTAGAACGACTGAATCGCGAGTGAAATTCGGGTTTCCACCAGGTCGCTGCTTCTGCCCGCCACAGAGGTCCCACCGCCCGATTCCAGGGCCCGTCGCGCCAGGGCGGACGCGCCCGGCGACGCCCGCAGCCCTAGCCATCGGGCCGGTCCCCTGTGTCGACAAGACGGGCCGACACTGTTCGCAGCCCACGTAGAGCAACTGAGCCGCGCACCGACCGCTGCACGGCCCGGGGCCGCGAGCCCCTGCGCCGACCCGCCGGACGACATCCCGCCGCACAGCGCGCGGGCCATCCTCGACGTGGCCGGCGCGCCGGCACAGACCGCACGCCTGGTCGGGCACGGTGACACCGTCTGGGTGGTCGGCGGCGGCAAGAGCGGCACGCGCAAGACCTTCGACAGCGACACCGGCACGATGTCGCGCTTCGACCTGATGGCGCGCTACTCGTTCTGATGCGCGGGCCGCGGCACCGCTGAAACCGCCGGTGCGGCGTCGCCCTGCTGCAGCGCCAGCCACTGCACGGCCAGCATGCAGCCGAAGATCAGCGCCGCGCCAAACCAGCCCGCGGTCGTGAGCCGGTCACCCATCAGCACGTGGCCGAAGAAGCCGGCAAACAGCACCTCGCAAGAGAGCACGATGGCCGCATCCGATGCGTGCGTGTGGCGCTGCGCGACGACCTGGGCGGTGAAGCCCACGCCGACCGACAGCACGCCGGTGTAGGTGATGGCCCACGCGGCTTCGCGCACGGCAGGCAGCGTCACGGTCTCACCCACCGCCGCCCAGGCCGAGGCCAGCACGCCCACCACCAGGAACTGCCCGCAGGCCACGAGAAAGGGCGCGGCCATGCGCTCGGCGACTTCGCCCACCAGCAGCACGTGCACGGCCCAGGGCAGCACCGAGGCCAGGATCCAGACGTCGCCCCGGTTGACTTGCAGGCTGCCCGCGCCGGACAACAGATAGGTGCCCAGCAGGCACCCCGCACACATGAGCCAGATGCCCGCACGCGGCGCACGCCCCGTTCGCCACCAGGCCAGCAGCGGCACCGCAGGCACGTACAACGCCGTGAGAAAGCCGGCGTTGGTGACCGTCGTGCCCGGGATGCCGATCTGCTGCAGCGCCGCGCCCATCCACAGCAGCACGCCCAGTCCCACCACCTGTGCGGCATCGCCGCGGTCGTGGTGCAGCCCGCGGCCGCGCAAGTACCGCCATTCGCGCCAGGCCAGCGGCGCCACGACCAGCGCACCGACGAAAAATCGCATCCCGGTGAAGCTCATCGGCCCCAGGTGCTGCATGGCCACGTTCTGTGCGACAAAGGCCGAGCCCCAGATCACGGCGACGACCACCAGCACGGCGTTGGCTTGCCAACGCGTCATGGGCCGGCCCACCCGTGCGTCGACGACCATCCTTCAGACCGAACCCGCTTGCGCACCATGGACCACACCTTCTTCTCGGCCCTGATTCTCCTGCTGCTGGTGCTGGATCCGCTGGGCAGCCTGCCGATCTTCATCAGCGTGCTGCGCGGCATCGCGCCCGAGCGCCGCACGCGCGTGGCGCTGCGCGAGGCGGTCATCGCCTTCGGTGTGCTGATGGCCTTCATGCTGGGCGGGCAGACCTTCCTGCAGGTGATGCACCTGTCGGAGCGTTCGCTGGAAGTGGCTGGCGGCGTGATCCTGCTGGTGATCGCGATGCGCATGGTCTTCGGCGGCGCGGCCGAGATGTACGCCACCGACACCACCGACGGCGCCGAGCCGATGATCTTTCCGTTGGCCATTCCGCTGCTGGCCGGCCCCTCGGCCATGGCCACGGTGCTGCTGCTGGCCTCGCGCCAGCCCGAGCGCCTGTGGCACTGGGCCGGCGCACTGACCGTCGCGATGGCGGCCAGCACGGCCGTGCTGCTGTCGGCCGACCGCATCCGCCGCCTGCTGGGCGACGCGGTGGTCACGGCGATGGAGCGCCTGATGGGCCTGGTGCTCACCGCCATCGCCATCGAGATGCTGTTGGCGGGGGTGAAACGTTATTTCAGCGGCGACTGACGCCGCGCCGCCACAGGCCGCTCAAGCGGTGTAGCGCGACTCCAGCAGCGCCAGCAGCGTGCGCAGCGTCTGCGCCTCGCCGCCCACCGGGCGTCCCGGCCGCGGCGTGTCGTTCCACGCGAACAGGTCCAGGTGCAGCCAGTCGGTGGTCTCGGGCACGAAGTCGGCCAGGAACAGCGCGGCGGTGATCGCGCCGGCCATCGGGCCCTTGCCGGTGTTGACGATGTCGGCGATGTCGCTCTCGATGCTGCGGTGGTAGCCCTGCCACAGCGGC
Source organism: Pseudomonadota bacterium (assembly GCA_963205115.1). Taxonomy (GTDB): domain Bacteria; phylum Pseudomonadota; class Gammaproteobacteria; order Burkholderiales; family Burkholderiaceae_C; genus Rubrivivax. The sequence goes on from CAUJHV010000014.1 coordinate 8,472, forward strand.
AGGTGCCACAGCGGGTCCTGCAGCTCGAGGCTGCGGTCCACCAGCTGGCGGGCCAGGTCCATGCGGCGGCAGAACAGCGCCGGCAACTGCGGGCCCAGCGCCACGCGCGCGGCGCCCGTCAGCGTGGCCATGTCGATCAGCAGATCGGGCTTCTGTTCCACGGCATAGGCCAGCGCGTCGCACAGCACGACGCGGCCTTCGGCGTCCGTGTTGCCGATCTCGATGTGCAGCCCGGCGCGCGTGCGGATCACATCGCCCGGCCGGTAGGCGTTGCCCGCGACCGCGTTTTCCACCGCGGGAATCAGCAGCTGCAGCCGCACCGGCAGCTCCAGCGCCATGATCAGCGTGGCCAGGCCGATGACGTGCGCCGCGCCGCCCATGTCCTTCTTCATCAGGCGCATGCCGTCGGCCGGCTTGAGGTCCAGTCCGCCGGTGTCGAAGCACACGCCCTTGCCCACCAGCGTGACGCGCGGGTGCTTGGCGTCGCCCCAGTTCATCTCGATCAGCCGCGGCTCGCGCGTGGCCGCCCGACCCACCGCGTGGATCGACGGGAAGCCGGCCTTCGTCAGTGCATCTCCGACGGTCTGCTTGAACTTCGCGCCGTGCTGCTTGGCCAGCATGCGCACGGTCTCGGCCAGCTCGGCCGGGCCCATGTGCTCGGCCGGTGTATTCACCAGGTCGCGCACGGCACAGTGGGCCGCCGCGATCAACGCGCCGCGCGAGGCATCGGCGCTGGGCGCCAGCTGCAGTTGCGCGCCCAGCTCGCGGGCGGGTTTGTACAGATCGAAGCGGTAGCAGCCCAGCTCCCAGGACAGCGCGGCGGCCTCCGGCGACAGCGCCAGGCCGCGGTCGCCCAGGCGGTAGCGCCCGGCCGGCAATTCGCCCGGCAGCGCGCTCAACGCATACGGATCGGCTGACGAAGCCACGCCGACCCACACCTCCGCCAGCGCGCCGGATTCGTCGGGCAGCAGCCCGAAGCTGCCGGGCGCGCCATCGAAGCCCATGGTCTGCAACCAGCGGCGGTGCGGCGCACTGAGCGACTTGCGGGCCTGCGGCCAGCCGGCACGGTCGATGGCCTGGATCGGGACGGCGCCCGTGGCGGGCTTCTGGAGTTGGAGTGTCATGTCGGGATGCACATCGGATCGGTCAGGACCCGCAGCATAGTCGCCCGTGGCGAGGGGCCAAAGGCGCTGGACGATACTGCCCGACTTTCGACAGGACGCGACACGCACCCCGCAGCCCCCATGCAGCTTCCCATGACGCGACGCCGATGGCTGGGCGCCCACGCCGGGGCCGGGGCCACCTGGTGGGCCTCGGGAGCAGCGGCGCTGGCCGCCGGCGCGCTGGCCGGCTGCGGCGGCCCCGGGCATCGACAGGCCACGCCCGAACCCGCACCTTCGCCCGATGACGCGCTGGGCCCGGGCGAAGCCAGCACCTACCGCATCCCGGGTGAATTCGAACCCCAGCGTGTGGTCTGGCTGGGATTCGACCGCGGTCTCGAGGATGTCTCCGTGGCCTTGGCGCGTGCGCTGATTCCGCACGTGCAGCTGCGTGTGCTGGTCAACGACACGGCCGAGGCCGACGCGGCACGCCGCACCCTGCTCGCCGACGGCCTGCCGGCGGACCGCCTGGGCTTCCTCATCGAGCCGCTGGCGATGTACTACCTGCGCGATGCGACGGCCTTTGCCACCGGACCCGCGGCCGGTCTGGCAGTGGTCGATTTCCAGTGGACCCACTACGGCATGGCCGGCTGGTGCCGCTGGCGCCACACGGACTCGGCCGCCCGCGCGATCGCCTGCGTGCAGGCGGTCGACACCACACGCGATGCGCTCGCCGGGCGCATCGCCACGCTGGCGGCTGCGCAGCGCATCCCGTCCCAACTCGCGCTGGAAGGCGGCGGCCTGGAGAGCAACGGCCAGGGCCTGGTGATCGCCTGCGAGGCCTTGATGCGCCAACGCAACCCGGATCAGGACCGCGACGCGCTCGACGCGCGCTACCGGGAACTGCCCGGTGTGCGACGCGTGATCTGGCTGCCCGCCGGCCTGGCGGAGGATCCGCACCAGCGCGCGACCATCGTCGGCCCCTACGTGGGCTGGGGAACGGGCGGCCACACCGACGAATTTGTGCGCTTTGCGGATGCACGCACGGTGCTGCTGGCCTGGCCGGACGACCGCGACGCAGCCTCGCACCCGGTCTCACGCCTGACGCGCCAGCGCATGCAACGCAACGCGGAGATCCTGGCCGCGTCGCGCACCCTGGATGGCCAGCCGCTGCGTGTGCTGCGTGTGCCGATGCCACGCCCCAACGAACGCCGTGTCGTGCTGCGCCTGGAGGGCGACTCCGGATCGGCCCAACACTGGTCGCCCGATCACTTTCCCACCGCCGAGCGCCGGCGCGAGGGCGACGTGCTGACGCAGGTGGCCGCGTCCAGCTATCTCAACTTCGTCATCACCAACGGTGCCGTGATCCTGCCCGACTACCTGCCGCACGGCACGCCGCGCGCCCTGCAGGAGCGTGTGCTGCGCGTGTTCGAGCAGGCCTTCCCGCAGCGCCGCATCGTGTTCGTCGACGCGCTGGCACTGAACTGGCTGGGAGGCGGCCTGCACTGCGCCAGCCTGCACGAGCCGCTGCCGGCGACCTGAGCGCAGGCTCCCCCGCCGTCATGCAAGCCCACGCCACAAGCCCTCGGCTGCTGCTGGCCCCGATGGAGGGCCTGATGGACCACGACCTGCGCGATGTGCTGACGCAGGTCGGCGGTGTCGCGCGCTGCGTCAGCGAGTTCATCCGCGTCACCGAGCGGCAACTGCCGGACCGCGTCTTCCTGCGCCTGATGCCCGAGCTCGCGCACGGCAGCCGCACCCGCGCCGGCACACCCGTGCGCGCGCAGCTGCTGGGTTCGGACCCGTGCGTGATGGCCGACAACGCCGGCGCCCTGGCTGCCCTGGGCGCCGAAGGGGTGGATCTCAACTTCGGCTGCCCGGCGCCCACGGTCAACCGCCACCGCGGCGGTGCCGTGCTGCTGGACGAACCCGAACTCGCGCACGCCATCGTCGCGGCCGTGCGCCGCGCCGTGCCCGGCCATCTGCCCGTGTCCGCCAAGATGCGGCTGGGCAACCGCGACCACAGCCGCATGCTCGAAGCCGCGCAGGCCCTGGTGGCCGGCGGTGCGCAGGAGTTGGTCGTGCACGGCCGCACCAAGCTGCAGGGCTACCGCCCGCCGGCCTTCTGGGACCTCATCGGCCGCGTGCGCGAGGCCGTGCCCGTGCCCGTGGTCGCCAACGGCGAGATCTGGACGACACAGGACGCGCTGCGCTGCCGCGCCGAGAGCGGCTGCACGGACCTGATGCTGGGCCGCGGCATGGTGGCCGACCCCGGACTGGCGCGCGCCATCCGCGGCGAGCCCGCGCCGACCTGGGACGAGCTGCTGCCCTTGATCGAAGGCTTCTGGCAGCGCATCGGCCAGCGTGTGGCGCCGCGCCACCGGGCCGGCCGCCTCAAGCAGTGGCTGAACCTGCTGCGGCGCTGCCACCCGCAGGCGCAGCAGCTGTGGGATCAACTGCGCCCGGTGGCGCAGCCCGAGGATGTCGAGCGCATCATCATGAAAACAGCAGCCGCACCAGCCCCAGGCTGATCACCGGGAACATCAGCAGCACGATCACCCGCAGGGCATCCCAGGCCAGGAAGGGGAAGACGCCCTTGTAGGTCTCCGACATCGGCACATCACGTGCGAGGTTATTGACCACGTAGACGTTCAGGCCCACCGGCGGCGCGATCAGGCCGATGCCCACGGTCATCAGCACCAGGATGCCGAACCAGATGGCCTTTTCCTGGCCCTGCAGACCCCACAGGTCCAGGCCCATGATGGCCGGGAAGATGACCGGGATGGTCAGCAGCAGCATCGACAGCTCGTCCATCACGCAGCCCAGGACGACGTAGAACGCCAGCACCGCGGCGACGATGATGAAGGGCGGCACCGGCAGGTGGCCCACCCACTCGGCCAGCGCTGCGGGCATCTGGGTCAGCGCCAGCGACGCGTTCATCATGTCCGCGCCCAGGAAGATCATGAAGACCATCGCGCTCGTCTCGGCGGTGCCGATAAAGCTGCGCACCAGCCCGTCCCAGCCCAGCTCGCGCTGGGCGATGCCGGCGATCAGCGTGGCGATGGCGCCGACGGCCGCACCTTCGGTCGGTGAGAACACCCCGCCATAGATGCCGCCGAACACGATGACGAAGATGATGGCGATGGGCCAGACACCCATCAAGGCCTTGATGCGCTCGGGCCAGGGCACCGGCTCGCTGGCCGGGGCGAGGTCGGGCCGCACGCGGCAATAGATGCCGATGACCACGATGTAGCCCAGCATCGCCAGGATGCCCGGGATCATCGCCGCGGCAAACAGCTTGGCGATGTTCTGCTCGGTCAGGATCGCGTAGACCACCAGCGGCACCGACGGTGGAATCAGGATGCCCAGCGTGCCCCCGGTGGCCAGCGCCGCCGTGGACAGGCGCCCGGAGTAGCCGTGCGCGCGCATCTCCGGGTAGGCCACCTGCGTGATCGTTGCCGACGTGGCCACGGAAGACCCGCAGACCGCGCCGAAGGCGCCGGCCGACAGGATGGCCGCCATGCCCAGGCCGCCGCGGATGTGGCCCACGAACGAGGCCGCGGCCTTGAACAGCGCGCGGCTCAAGCCACCCTGCGTGGCGAACTGCCCCATCAACAGGAACAGCGGGATCACGCTCAGGTCGTAGACCGTCAGCCGCGCGACGGCGCTGCCCTTGAGCAGGTTGACCAGCGAGGCTTCACCGCTCATGACCCAATAGCCGATGGCGCCGGGAATGAACATGGACGCGGCGATGGGCACGCGCACGGCCATCAGCAGCAGCATGCCGGCGAACATCGTCAAACCGATGGCGGCCGGGCTCACGATGCGGCTCCTTCGGCGGACTGTGCGCCGGCCAGCGCATCGAGCGAGCGGCCGGTGAAATGGTGGAAGGCCTGCCAGAAGGCGATCACGCCCGCCAGCGCCAGGCCCGGCGCCAGCGAGGCATAGGCCCACCACATCGGCAGCGACAGGATCATCGACTGCTCGCCGGCCTCCTTCACGCTCTGCGCGCCGACGCCGGTGCGCCAGGCCAGCACGAGACACATCAAGCCCAGCAGCACCGCGCCGATGCCATCCAGCAGGCGCTGGGTGCGGGCCGCCACGTTCTGGGTGAAGAAGTCGACGATGATGTTTGCGCCGCGCAACTGGCACCAGGGCAGGCCCAGGGAGATGGCCAGCGCGATGCCGAACTGCGTGAGTTCGACGTCACCCTGGATGGGCTCGCCGAGCGCTGCCCGGCCCGCCACGCTGACCACGGTCATGGCGCCGGTCAGCAGGGCCACGGCCGAGCCGGCCACGGCAAAGATCAGCGCGAGTCGGCGCAGCAAGTTGTTCACGTCGGTTCTCTCCTGGCTCGGCCAGCGGGCGCAGCCCAGCGCCGGCACGCGGCCGGCGCTGCCTTCGGGCCTGTCGGGCCCGGCTTCACTTATTTCTTGTACTTGACCAGCAGCTCACGCGCGTCCTTGAGCAGCGCCGCGCCATTCATGCCCTTGGCATTGAGGTCAGCGACCCACTCATCGTAGATCGGCGCGGAGGCCTTGACCCAGCGCTCGGTCTCCTCGGGCGACAAGGTCATGATCGTGTTGCCGCGGTCCTGGGCTGCCTTGCGTCCGGGCGCCTGGCTCTCGTCCCAGGTTTTGCCGATCTGGCGCGACAGCGCGGCGCCGCTGTTGTTGTCGATGACCTTCTTCAGATCGGCCGGCAGGCTGTCGTACTTGGCCTGGTTCATCGCGAAGATGAAACCGGCGCTGTACATCGCCGGATGCTTCGGATCCGTCTGCGTGTGGAACTTGCTCATCTCGTGCAGCTTGAAGGCCGGGATCACCTCCCAGGGCAGCACGTAGCCATCGATCGTGCCCTTGCTCAGCGCGTCGGCGACGCCGCTGACGGGCATGCCCACCGGTGTGGCGCCCAGCTTGGCCAGCAGCTTGTTGGTCTGACGCGTCGGGGCGCGCATCTTCAGGCCCTTGAAGTCCTCGAGCGTCTTGATCTGCTTGTTGGCCGTGTGCACATAACCTTCGTCATGCACCCAGGTGGCCAGGACCTTGGTGCCCGGGAATTCCTTGGTCGCGTTCTTCTGCAGATAGTCCCAGGCCGCGGCAGCGCCGACCTCGGCTGAGTTGGTCATGAAGGGCAGCTCGAAGACTTCCATCATCGGGAAGCGGCCGGCGGTGTAGCCCGGCAGCGTGATGGTCAGGTCGTCGACACCGTCCTTGATGCGGTCGACCAGCTGCGGCGGGGTGCCGCCGCCGGACATGGCGTGCAGCACCTGGCATTTCATGCGGCCGTTGGATTCGGCGGCAATCTTGTCGCACCACGGGGCGATCACCCGCGTGGGCGCCATGGCTGCCGGCGGCCAGATGTGGTGGAACTTCAGCACCACCTCCTGGGCCGTGGCAGGAACGGCCAACGCAGCGGCCGCGCTGGCCAGGAGGGTTTGGATCAGAGGCTTCATCGAAAGTACTCTCCACGCGTGGTTCGAGTGCAGGGTCAGGCAGGCGGCGCCGGATGGTGCCGCCCCGGGCGCAATCCTACGACCCCCGCCGGACCCGCCGACACGGGTAAACGCGCCCGGACTTGGCCGCCGTCAAGGCTAGCTGTTATCGCGGTCCGGCATGGGCGGCGGCGGGCCGCACTGCGCAACGGCTCAGCCGGGTTCCCAGCAGCGAGCCTTGACGCCCGGCGTCGACAGCTCGACGGTCAGCAGCCGGCCGGACAGCGGCGCGGCGTCCAGCGCTTCGCGGCTGACGGCGTCGCGCGCGCTGGTGATGAACAAGGTGCGCCCATCGACGCCGCCGAAGCTGAGGTCCGTCGGCGCGGGCACCGGCAGCGCCAGCACCTGGTTGACGCTGCCGTCGGGTTCGAAGCGCACCACGCTCCATCCGCCGCGCAGGCTGCTCCAGACGCCCCCGGCTTCGTCGGTGGCCAGACCGCCCAGGCGGCCCGATCCCTTGGGCACCGTGGCCAGACGGCGCAGGACGCTGCCGCCTTCGGTGGCCGTGTAGAGCGTCCCGCTGTCGGCCGCAGCCATGAACAGCTGCTGGCCGCGGGCATCCCAGGCCAGTGCCGTGGCGGGCTCGGACAGCCGCCAGCCGCCCACCGGTGTGCCGTCCGACGTCAGGGCCGACACCCGCCAGCGTTCGCCGTCGGGCCAGCACGCCCACAGGCGCCCGCCCGGCCCGATGGTGAAGGCCGTCGCCCCGCGCGGGACGGCCGCGGCAGGCCCGGGTGACTGCGCCCCGTCCAGACCCACGCGCAACCAGTTCGACCCCGTGCGGATGGCCACCCCGGCCGACATGGCCAGCACGGCCTCCACGGGCGCCTCTGTCAGCGACAGCGTCTCGTCGCCGTCGCGCGTGGCGCGGTGCACCGCCGGCGCCAGCGCATCGGCCCACCACAAGGCCTGTCCGGCATCGGACCACACCGGATACGCGCCCTGGAAAGCCCAGTCGCCCGGCACCACGTGAATCGCCTGCGCTTCGTCGCTGCCCAGCTGCGTGGCGGACAGCTGCGCGCCCACGCGCCTGGCGGCCTCCACCACCTCCGGCCCGATGAGCTCCAGGCGCTCCAGCGTCAGGCGGAAGGCCGGGCCGGCCACGCTGAGTGCCCCGCGCACCTGGCCCTGCGCGTCCACGATCGCCGCGCCGCAGCAGCGAACGCCGGGCACCATTTCTTCGTCGTCGATGGACCACCCGCGCTGGGCCGTCAACTTGATCTCCGCCTGCAGCCGGCGCCGGTCGGTGATGGTGCGCGGCGTGACGGGGTGCAGCGTCAGGTCCTTGATCAGCGCATCGCGCGTGGATGCCGGCAAGGCTGCCAGCACGGCCTTGCCCTGGCTGGTGCTGTGCAGCGGCTTGCGCTCGCCCAGCTCCGAATGCGAGCGCAGGCTGTGCGCGCCGTCGCAACGCTCCAGCGAGACGACCTCCAGGCCATCGCGCGTGGCCAGGTAGGTGGTCTCGCCCGTCATGTCGCGCAGCGCGCGCAGCTCGATGCCCGCAGCCGCCACGAGATCGGGCATGGCGTAGGCCTTGCGGGCGTACTCGAAGCAGCGCATGCCCAGGCAGTACACGCGCCGCATGGGATCGCGCCGAAGCAGCCCGCGCGCCACCAGCGCGCCCAGCAAGCGGTACAGGGTCGTGCGCGGCAGATCCAGCCGCTCACCCAGTTCGGCCTGGCTCAATCCCGTCGGCGAGGCACCTACCGCATCCAGGACGTCGAGTGCCTTTTCCAGGGCCGCCGTTCCGTCGGCCCCCTTGCTGCTGCTCATCGCGCTTCCGTGTTCATCCCAACCCTTGGAACGGGCTGGCATTCTCGCGGGACTGTACGCCGGTTGCGCCGGAGTGCCGGATGGGCCTGCGGCGGCCGGGGCTTCGACCCGGCGTGCGGGCCAGCCAGCTGGACCGTCGTCCCAGGGGAGTCTCCTGTGCGTTGGAAACGACCGGGTGGCAGCGCGCCGCACGAGAGACCCGATCGCCGGGCATGGCCGGCTCACCACCTGCTTTCGGGATACCCAAATTTCACGGCCCCTCAGCATGGGCTTTCCATCCTGCGTCACGTCGGGTCAAGGGAACGTGGCGCCGGACGCCGGGTATGCCGGGGGCGCTGCTTGGTGCGCCACCGGCAGACTCGGACGCTGCGCCGCTGACGATGGGAGTGGGCGTGCGGGGCTTCGCGACGCGCCGCCAGCGCCGTGCTGCACGGCCGGCGTCTTCACGGCAGCCGGCACGAGCCTCACCGGCCGGCCGTACGAGCCCGCGCGGTCGCTGCCGCCGGCCGCGTTGCTCCACGGCCTGGGATTCCTGTGACGCGCCAGCGGCCCCGCCGCCTCGCCGGAGGTGTCGTCGGGTGCTCCAATCCACCGGATGACCACGCCCGACACCGACCGCCCCGGCGCCGCCGCGCCCCGCAAGAGCCCGGCCGACCTGCGCAGCGCCCGCTGGTTCGCCCCTGACGACTTCCGCTCCTTCGGCCACCGCTCGCGCGTGATGCAGATGGGCTACGCGCCGGTGGACTGGAAAGACAAACCCGTCATCGCCATCGTCAACACCTGGAGCGACGCCAACCAGTGCCACGCGCACTTCAAGCAGCGCGTCGACGACGTCAAGCGCGGCATCCTGCAGGCGGGCGGATTCCCGCTGGAGCTGCCGGCCATCTCGCTGAGCGAATCGATGGTCAAGCCCACGACCATGCTCTACCGCAACTTCCTGGCCATGGAAACCGAGGAGCTGCTGCGCAGCCACCCGGTGGACGGCGCGGTGCTGATGGGCGGCTGCGACAAGACCACGCCCGGCCTGATCATGGGCGCGCTGAGCATGGGCCTGCCCTTCATCTACCTGCCCGCCGGGCCGATGCTGCGTGGCAACTGGAAGGGCCAGGTCCTGGGCTCGGGCAGCGACGCCTTCAAATACTGGGACGAACGCCGCGCCGGCCGCCTGAGCGACCAAGCCTGGCAGGAGATGGAAGGCGGCATCGCACGCAGCCACGGCACCTGCATGACCATGGGCACGGCCGCCACGATGATGGGCATCGCCGAGGCCTGCGGCTTTGCGTTGCCGGGCGCGAGCTCGATTCCAGCCGCCGACGCCAACCACATCCGCATGAGCGCGGCCTGCGGCCGGCGCATCGTCGAGATGGTCTGGGACGACCTGACGCCGGCGCGCATGCTCAGCCGCCGCCACTTCGAAAACGGCATCGCCTGCGCGATGGCCATGGGCTGCAGCACCAACGCCATCATCCACCTGATCGCCATGTCGCGCCGCGCGGGGCCAGACTGCGAAATCAGCCTCGCGGACTTCGACGCCGCCAGCCGCCGCGTGCCGGTGATCGCCAACATCCGGCCCAGCGGCGACGCCTACCTGATGGAGGACTTCTACTACGCCGGCGGCCTTCCCGCGATGCTGGAGCGCATCCGCGTCCACCTGCACGTGGACGCGCTCACCGTCAACGGCCGCACGCTGGGCGAGAACATCGCCGACGCCGAGGTCTACCAGGACGACGTCATCCGACCGCTGGACAAGCCCATCTATGCCGAGGGCGCGCTCGCGGTGCTCAAGGGCAACCTGGCGCCCGATGGCGTGGTCATCAAGCCCAGCGCCTGCGCGCCGCACCTGCTGCAGCACACCGGCCGCGCCCTGGTCTTCGACGACTACCCGGCACTCAAGAAGGCCGTGGACGACCCGGACCTGGACGTCACCGGCGACGACATCCTGGTGCTGCGCAACGCCGGCCCGAAGGGCGCCGGCATGCCGGAGTGGGGCATGCTGCCCATCCCCACCAAACTGTTGAAACAAGGGGTCAGCGACATGCTGCGCCTGAGCGATGCCCGCATGAGCGGCACCAGCTACGGCGGCTGCCTGCTGCACTGCTCGCCCGAGGCCTTCATCGGCGGCCCGCTGGCCCTGGTGAAGACGGGCGACCGCATCACCGTCGACGTGCCGGCGCGGCGCATCCACCTGGAAATCAGCGACGAGGAACTGGCTGCGCGCCGCGCGGCGTGGACGCCGCCGGCGCCGCGCTACGCCCGCGGTTACGGCTGGATGTTCGGCCAGCACATCCTGCAGGCCGACCAGGGCTGCGACTTCGACTTTCTCGAGACCGGCTTCGGCGATCCCGTGCCGGAGCCGGCCATTTTCTGACGCAGGCGCGCCCTCGCCTCGCCGCGCCACACCCCGCACCACCGGGCGACCGATCCCGGTCGGCACCGAGCCAACGATCCACAACAGGAGACATCGATGATTTCACGACGCACGGTCCTGCAGGCCACCACGGCCGGCAGCGCCTCGGTCCTCGGCTTTCCCGCACTCGCCGCGCCCTGGCCCAGCAAGCCCTTGCGCATCATCGTGCCCTTCGCGCCGGGCGGCTCTTCGGATTTCATCGCCCGGCTGATCAGCAAGCCGCTGGGCGATGCGCTGGGCACGACGGTCGTCGTCGAGAACAAGACCGGCGCCAACGGCATCATCGGCGCGGCCGCCACGGCGCAAGCGGACGACGAACACACGCTGCTGCTGTCGGACATGAGCTCGCTGGCCATCAGCCCGCTGGTGACGAAGGAAATGCCCTACAAGCCCGAGCAGCTCAAGGGCGCGACGATGCTGGCCTATTCGCCGCACCTGCTGGTGGCGCACCCGTCCGTCAAGGCCAACACCATGGCCGAGCTCGTGGCGCTGTCGAAGCAGCAGATCATGAACGTGTCGTCAGCCGGCTCGGGATCGGCCAACCACCTGGGCGTGGTCGACATCGCGCTGCGTTCCGGCCTGCGCTGGCAGCACGTGCCCTTCCGCGGCGGCGCCGCGGCGCTGGCCGATACCGCGGCCGGCAACACGCAGCTCTGCCTGAACGGCATGCTGGCCACGATGCCGCTGGTCACCGCCGGACGGCTGAAGCTGCTGGGTGTGTCCAAGGCCACGCGCATGGCCCTGATCGGCGACCGCCCGACCATCGCCGAACAAGGTGTCAAGGGATTCGAATCGGGCACCTATCAAGGTGTCGCGATCCCCGCGACGATGCCGGCGGCGATCGCCAACAAGCTCGCCCTGGCGCTCATCGCGGTGATCCGCTCGCCGGACGTGCGCGCCCGGCTCGTGGGCGCCGGCGCCGAGGTCATGACCACCTCGCCCAAGGAAACCAGCGACTTCCTGGTGGGCGAAGGCAAGCGCTGGGCTGCCGTCATCCAGTCCGCCGGCAAGCAACTCGAAGGCAATGCATAAGCTGGCGGCGCTGGCGGCCTTCGCCCGGGCGCTGTTCGTCGCCGCCGGCATGGACGCCGACAAGGCGGACAGTGTCGCGCGGCTGCTGGTGCGCACGGACGCGATGGGCCGGCGCACGCATGGCCTGGCGATGGCGCCGCTGTACCTCGCGGACATGGCCAAGGGCGGGCTGCAGGGGCGGGGCGAGATCCGCATCGTCAAACAAGGCGAAGTCGCCGCCGTGTGGGACGCCAACTACCTGCCCGGTCTGTGGGTCATGGAGCGCGCGATCGAAGACGCACTGCCGCGCGCCCGGCGCTTCGGCATTGCCTCCACGGCCATCCGCCGCACGCACCACATCGGCTGCCTGGCCACACTCGCGCAGCTGGCCACCGATCAGGGCTGCATCGCGCAGATCCACAACTCCGAACCGGCGGCACAGCGTGTCGCGCCCTATGGCGGCACGCAGCCGCTGATGACGCCGAACCCGTTTGCCATCGGCTACCCCGGCGCGGACCATCCGGTGCTGGTGGACATCTGCGCCTCCATCACGACCACGTCGATGACGCGCCAGAAGTTCGCCGCCGGCGAGCACTTCGAGCACCCCTGGCTGCTGGATGCCCAAGGCCGGCCCACGACCGACCCCGCCGTGCTGGAACACACCGATCCGCGCGGCTCGCTGCAACTGCTGGGCGGCCAGGAATACGGGCACAAGGGCTTCGGCCTGTCGCTGTGGGTCGAGGCGCTGTCGCAGGGCCTGTCGGGCCACGGCCGGCGCGACGCACCGAAGCGCTGGGGCGGCAATGTCTTCCTGCAGCTCATCGACCCGGAGCAGTTTGCAGGCCGCGAGGCCTTCGTCGAACAGACCGACTTTCTGGCCGAACGCTGCCGCGAGAACCGGCCGATCGACCCCGCGCAGCCCGTGCGCATGCCCGGCGACCAGGCCGCCGCGCGGCTGGCCCATGCGCAACGCGAGGGCCTCGCGATCGATGCGCCCACCTGGCAGGCGCTGGGCGACTGGGCCCACCGGCTCGGCGTCGCGCTGCCGACAGCCAACACCTGAAACCACTGGACACCTCATGTCGACCCTGAAGCCCGAAACCCGCGCCCTGCTGATGCGCGTGAGCACCGCGACCCTGTGCACCGCGCTGTACAAGCGCGGGCTGCGCAACCAATTCATCCAGGACGTGCGGCCGTTGAACCCCGCCGGGCCGAACATGGTCGGCGAGGCCTTCACGCTGCGCTACATGCCGGCGCGCGAGGACCTCAACCCGGTCAGCGTCTTCCTGGACCGCAACCACCCGCAGCGCCAGGCTGTCGAGCAGTGCCCGCCCGGCGCGGTCCTCGTGATCGACAGCCGCAAGGACGCCCGCGCGGCCTCGGCCGGCGGCATCCTCGTGGGCCGCCTGCTGGCCCGCGGCGTGGCCGGCATCGTCACCGACGGCGGCTTCCGCGACAGCCCGGACATCGCGAAGATGGCCATCCCCGCCTACCACCACCGCCCCAGCGCGCCGACCAATATCACGCTGCACCAGGCCATCGACATCAACGTGCCGATCGGCTGCGGCGATGCGCCGGTGTTCCCCGGCGACGTCATCGTCGGCGACGCCGAAGGCGTGGTCGTGCTGCCGGCGCACCTGGCCGACGAACTGGCCGCCGAGGCCACCGAGATGACCGCCTTCGAGGACTTCGTGCAGGAACGTGTCCAGGCCGGACAGTCGATCCTGGGGCTCTATCCGCCCACCGACGAGGTGAATGTCGAGGCGTTCAAGGCCTGGCGGGTGAAGAACGGACGCTGAAGGCGCCGCGGCGCGCCTGCGTCAGTCGCGCGTCTCGTACACACCCAGCTTCTGGTGCAGCGGCGTCTCGTCGGCCATGAAGACAAACGCGGGCTTGTCGCTGGACAGGTTGACCAGCATCACCGGCGTGTAGCCCGGCGCGCAGCAGGTGTCGGCGGGCGCGAGCGTGAAGCGCTGGTCGTTGACCTGCACCGTGGCATCGCCTTCGATCACGTGGAAAACACATGAAGGGCTGCGCGCGGGCAGTTGCAGCGTCTGCCCGGGACGCAACATCAGCGCGTAGAAGGCCAGGATGTTCTGCGCAAAGCCGCCGGTCTCCGGGTTGACGTAGCTGATCTGCACCGGCTCGTCGGCCGCGAGTTCGCCGGCCAGGGAAAGCAGTGCCGCGCGGGCTTCGACCCAGGGATAGCGAAGCATCGGATAGGCGCTGCCTGCGCGCTGGAAGCCCGGTGTGGGCAGCATGCCGCCGCGCGCGTAGCGCCGGTCCGCCGCGCCGGGCTTGACGGTCTGGCGCGCGCCGTTGATGTGGTAGCTGGCCTCGAGGTAATGCACCAGCGGCAGGTCCAGCACGTCCAGCCACACGACCGGCTGGTCGCCGTCGTGGCCGTGTTCGTGCCACAGGCCCGTGGGCGTGAGGATCAGGTCACCACGGCTCATGGGCAGCTTCTCGCCGTCCACGGTGGTGTAGGCGCCCTCGCCTTCGACGATCATGCGCACGGCATTCGGCGTGTGGCGGTGCGACGGCGCCCACTCGCCCGGCAGCAGCAGTTGCATGCCCAGGTAGATGGCCGGGCTGGCCTGCATCTTTTCCAGGCCGTGGCCGGGATTGGCCAGCACCAGCACGCGGCGCTCGGCCTTTTCGATGGGCGTCAGCGCACCGGCCTGCAGCAGCAGCGGACGCAGCGATGCGTAGCTCCAGTACGTGGCCCGCGTCTGCGGCAACGGCTTGATCGGCGGCAGCACCGCGCGCAGGCTGGGCCACAGCGGCACGAGGTTCTGCGCCCGCAAGGCGGCGACATAGTCCGGCGGCAGGTCTTCGAGGCGGCCGAGGTCGTTCATGGAAGGGTCTCCGTTGGCGGTTGCCCGCGGCGCGCGCGGTCAAGAGCCGGGTTCATGATGCGGTGCGGTATCGCGCGCGGGCTCGGGGCGGCGAGACGTCCGGGACGATCGCGCCGAACCGCCACGACAGCGCATCCTAGACGCGGTCGGCCGGCCTGGACAGCGCCACCCTGTGTGGCGCCATCGACCCCCAGGAAGTGCTCCGCCCGGCGGCGGCTGGCCCCCGACCACAGCGGGTCGCAAATATCCAATCGCTGGGACTTTTGGGACTTAGACATCCCACAATCGGGCGTTTTCGGTAATATTTCGTTGTCAACCAGCAACCCACCCATTGACACAACTTTGCAATAAAAGGATGGAAAAGTCGTCCAGCGATGGCAAGATCACTTTTTGAGCGCTTGGCGACGGAGGGCCACATGCCACGAGACAACTTCCCGACAGGCACGGACACGGGGCTGGCACCCCTGGTGGCCGGTTTTTACGCCGAAGCGCCGCCGGCCGTTCGCACCGGCCTGCTGCGCGCCATGTTGCGCCCGGTCGGCCCGCTGGCCCTGGTGGCCGTGGCCGCAGGCGCGTTTTCACGACTGCTGCCCGCGCGCCCATCCGCGGCGATCGAACTGACACCCGAGATCGTCCGCAGCATCGGCAGCGAGCAGGTCTTCGAACTGGCGCGTTATCTCGAGCAGAAGGCGCCGGAAGCGCTGGCGCAGCTGCCCGACCTGGTGGGCAATCCGCAGGTGTGGATGGCCACGGTCAGCGGCGCGCTGCTGCTGATGAGCATCAAACGCATGCGACGCGGCTACGCCTGATCGCAGCCCCACCCCGCCGCCGGCGAACGGCAAGCCCGTTCGCCCGGCCGGCGCCTCACCGGCCGGCCGCCGCGCTCATTCAGCCTTGATGCCCGCGGTCTTGATGACGCGCGTCCACAGGTCGATCTCGCTCTGGATGAAGGCCCCGTAAGGTGCGCCGCCCTGCGCCGGGATCACGAAGCCGACGGACTCCATGCGCTGCTTGATCTCGGGCGAACCCATGATCTTCTTCATCGCGGCCTCGAGCTTGTCGACGATCGGCTTGGGCGTGCCCTTGATCGCGGACAGGCCGGACCAGCTCAACGCCTCGTAACCCTTGATGCCGCTCTCGGCGATGGTCGGCGTGTCCGGGTACAGCGGGTTACGGGCCTTGCTGGTCACGGCCAATGCGCGCAGCTTGCCGCTCTTCACGTGCGGCAGCGCGACATCCTGGTTGATGAACATCATCGGGATCTGGCCGCCCAGCAGGTCCTGCATCATCGGGCCGCCGCCGCGGTACGGGATGCCGACGATGTAGAGCGGCCGCCCGTTCTCGCCGCCCACCTGCTTGAGCAGCTCCATCGCCATGTGGCCCGAGGCCGCATGCGTGTAGCCGTAGTTCATCTTGCCGGGGTTCTTGCGGATCCAGACCAGCAGCTCCTGGAAGGTCTTGAAGGGCTGGTCGGCATGCACCACCAGCACGTTCGGGCCGCTGTGGACCTGGCTGATGGGGATGAAATCGCGCATCGAGTCATAGCCCAGCTTCGGGTCCAGGCCATGCGCCACGGCATTCTGGCCCACGCCGGTCTGCACGATGGTGTAGCCGTCGGGTGCGGCCTGCGCGGCGCGCAAGGTGCCGATCGTGCCGCCCGCGCCGCCGATGTTCTCGACGATGAACTGCTGGCCGAACTCCTTGCTCAGCGCGCCGGCCACCATGCGGGCCATGATGTCGCTCGTGCCGCCGGCGGGAAACGGCGAGATGAGCTTCACGGGCTTGCTGGGCCAGTTGTCCTGTGCGGCGGCGGGCAGTGCGAGCGACACGGTTGCCAGTGACACGGCACAGGCAAGCAGTTGGCGGCGAATCATCGTTGTCTCCAGGAGTCAGACACCCCGAACGTCCGGGGCCTTGCCGCGGAGGACAGCGGTCATGGACCCGTCCACGCGGCGCGCGCATGTTCGCACCCCCCGCAAGTGGGGCAATGGCGGCTGACCCGCAGCGCCGCGGGCGGCTCCCACCTCATGGGAGGGGGTCAGTGGTCACGCCCTGTCACGGTTGGGGGGTTAGTCCGTGGCCCAGTCGCGACGCGCCCGACCTATAGTTATCGTTGGACTTCATGCGGCGCAGCCGCGCCCGTGTGGGCGCGGGAGGGTGCGCCGAACCACTGCCTAAGGAGAATTCATGCGATCGACACGCACGTGGGCGCTTGCAGCCCTGACGGGCGCCATCAGCGCCGTTCTGTTGAGTGGTTGCGGCGGCGGCGGCGACGCAAAGCCCCTGGCCAAGATCACGGCCGTCAAGGTCATGGGTGACAGCCTGGCCGATGTGGGCACCTTCGGCCTGAAGTTCACCGTGCAAGGCACCGCCACCGAGGCCGTGTCGGTCTTTCCGGAGATCGTGGCGCGCAGCTACGGCCTGGCCCAGCACTGCAATTTCTACGCCTTCGACGGCGTAACCTTCACGGCCAACACCGCGAAGACCGGTTGCACCAACTTTGCCATCGGCGGCGGCCGCATCAACGGCGCCGGGGCGCGTGGCGGCCTGGGTCTGGAAGGCGGCGCTGCCGACCCGCGCATCGTCGGCGTGCAACTGGCCACGGCGGTCGCAGCCGCGAATCACACGGCCAACGACCTGCTGCTGATCGACGGCGGCGGCAACGACGTGGCTGACATGGTCGGCCTGTACCTCGGCACGGCAGCGGGCACGCCCGCCGCCGTGGCCGCCTACAACACGGTGCTCAAGACCGTGCTGCCGGCTGCCACGGTCGACAGCACGATGTTCACGGCCGCGGGCGCACCCAACCCGACCGGCTTTGCACAGGTGGGCGGCCTGTACATGGCGGCCCTGGCCGACAAGTTCTACGACCAGATCCAGACCCTGGCGCTGGACAAGGGTGCCAAGCAGGTGGCGCTGATCAACCTGCCCGCGGTGGTCCTGACGCCGCGCCTGCAGGAAGTGCTCGCCGGTGTCGCGGCAGCCAGCGGCGGCGGCACGGCCGGCGCCACGGCGGCCCAGACCGCCGCCACGCTGTTCGACAACTGGATCAAGGCCTTCAACACGCAGCTGGCCACACGCGCCAAGGGCAATGCCAGCGTCGCCATCGTCGACCTGTACAGCCTGATGTCCGACTTCGTGGCCCGTCCCCGCGTCTATGGCTTCACCAACCTGACCACGCCGGCCTGCCCGGCAGGCGCACGCGGCACGGACGGTCTGCTGACCTACTCGTTCCTGGCCTGCACGGTCGTGTCGCTGAACGCCTCCACGCCGCCGGCCGGCTCCGACGGCACGCCCAGCTGGTGGCGCGGCTACCTGTTCTCGGACAGCTTCCACCCCACCCCGCTGGGGCACGAACAAGCCGCCGTGCTGATCCGCACCGTCCTGTTCAACAACAGCTGGCAGTGAACCCGGCGGGCCTCGCCTGAGGCCCGGCACGCTGCCCCAAAAAAACGGCGCCCCGCGGGGCGCCGTTTTGCTGTGCGGAGCCGGCTGGATCAGCCCCAGACCTCGCGGGCGGTTTCGATCACCAGCGCCAGCTTGCGGCGCTGGTCTTCCATGGCGATGTTGTTGCCGTGCACGGTGCTGGAGAAGCCGCATTGCGGGCTCAGGCACAGCTGGTCCAGCGGCGCGTACTTGGCAGCCTCGTCGATGCGGCGCTTGAGGTCGTCCTTGGTTTCCAGCTGGCCGAACTTGGTGGTCACCAGGCCCAGCACGACGGTCTTGCCCTTGGACAGGTAGCGCAGCGGGCGGAAGTCACCCGAGCGGTCGTCGTCGTATTCCAGGAAGAAGGCGTCGAGCTTCATCTCCGACAGCAGCGCCTCGGCCACCGGCTCGTAGTTGCCTGCCGCGGCGTGTGTGCTCTTGAAGTTGCCGCGGCACAGGTGCATGGCCAGCGTCATGCCGGCGGGCTTGTGCGCGACGACCTTGTTGATGAAGCCGGCGTAGCGGTGCGGCAGTTCGTTGGGATCGTCACCCCGCTGGCGTGCGGCCTCGCGCATGCGCTCGTCGCACAGGTAGGCCATGTTCGTGTCATCCATCTGCACGTAGGTGCAGCCGGCATCCGCCAGCGACTGCAGCTCGTCGCCGTAGGCCTTGGCCACGTCGTCGTAGAAGACGGGGTCCAACTCCGGATAGGCGTCCTTGCTGATGCCGGCACGACCGCCCCGGAAGTGCAGCATGGTGGGGCTGGGAATCGTCACCTTGGGTGTCATGCCCGGTGCGATCTGGCTCTTCAGGTAGTTGAAGTCGGCCAGCTGGATGTTCTTGGCGTGGCGCACCTTGTCGATCACGCGGATCACCGGCGGTGCCAGCTCCTCGGTGCCGTCGGCCTTCTTGACGGTGACCGGGATGTCGGTCTTCACGCCGCCAAGCTGCTCGAGAAAATCGATGTGGAAATAGGTGCGACGGAACTCGCCGTCGGTGATGCTCTGCAGACCCACGTCCTGCTGGAACTGCACGATCTCGGCGATGGCGCGGTCTTCGACCGCCCGCAACTGCTCGGCGGTGATGCTCTTCTGGACGAAGAACTGGTCGCGCGCCTCGAGCAGGTATTTCGGGCGCAGGAAGCTGCCGACATGGTCGGCGCGGAAGGGCGGTGTGGTTCGCAGGCTCATGTTTCGGTCTCCAGTCCGTGGGGCCGCGTGCGGCGGTTCGATGCCGCGGCACGGCAGCCGGTGATGCCGCCTCGGTGCCGCGCGCCGCGGGCATCGAGCCCGCGTTCGAGGTATGCACCAGAGGGCGCACGCCGGCCATCGGACATTCGTCTCCCACGGCCGGTGCGCCCCTGATTCTGGATCCAAATGAGGCAGCCCCCCGACGCCCCGATGGGAACGCACGCGCCCACGCGTGCGGCCATGCCCGCACGACCCCGGCCGCGCCTGTGGACGCACCCGCCGCCGATGCGCCCAGGGATCGAGCCGCACCCCACCGATCCGTCCGGCACCGGCATCGACTGCGAACAGCGGGGTGCGCTTTCCGCGCATGTCGGGAACGGCCGTGGACCGCGGCACCGTCGAGGTTGCGAGTGTCGAATCCACGGGGCCCGTGATCACACCCGTCGTCAGTGGCCCGATGGCCCGGCGGGCTGGTACACCGGCGACGTCACAGTGGCGTGGACGGTGAGCGATGCGGTTGCCAGGCCTCGGCGCCCGGCTTCCGCGCTCAAGCCAGCTTGAGCAGCCGCTTGGCGTTTTCCTTCAGGATCAGCGGCTTGACCTTGTCCTTGAAGCCGGCCTCGTCGAAATCCTTCATCCAGCGCTCGGGCGTGATCAGCGGGTAGTCGCTGCCGAAGAGCATGCGGTCCTTCAGCAGCGTATTCGCATACTGCACCAGCTGCGCCGGGAAGTACTTCGGGCTCCAGCCGGAGAGATCGATCCACACATTGGGCTTGTGCAGCGCCAGGCTCAGCGCCTCGTCCTGCCACGGCCAGCTCGGGTGGGCGACGACGATCTGCATGTCCGGGAAGTCCATCGCCACGTCTTCGAGCAGCATGGGGTTGCTGTTCTGCAGCCGCAGGCCGCCGCCGCAGCGCATGCCGCTGCCGATGCCGCTGTGGCCGCTGTGGAAGATGGCGGGCAGGTTGTACTCGGCGATGACCTCGTAGATCGGCCAGGCCATCTTGTCGTAGGGCAGGAAGCCCTGCACCGTCGGGTGGAACTTGAAGCCCTTGACGCCGTGTTCTTCGATCAGCCGCCGCGCTTCGCGTGCGCCCATCTTGCCCTTGTGCGGGTCGATCGAGGCGAAGGCGATCATCATGTCGCTGTTCTTCTGCGCCGCCTCGCAGATCTCCTCGTTCGGGATGCGGCGACGGCCGAGTTGCGACTCGCTGTCCACCGTGAACATCACCAGGCCGATCTTGCGCTCGCGGTAGTAGGCCACCGTCTCTTCGATGCTCGGGCGGCGGTTGCTGCCGAAGTACTTGTCCGCGGCGCGGTCGTACTCCTCGCCGTAGTTGTCGAAGGGGTTCCAGCACGACACCTCGGCATGCGTGTGGATGTCGATGGCGATCAGATCGTCGGCGTTCATCGGGGACTCCGGCAGCGGTTCAACAACTTAGAAGTCTGAATCAAATCAGACCCCCGCTCGAGGCGGTTTGCTGCAATTCTTGCACTGCACCATGCCCAACAACCTCGGGTTTCCCCGGGTCCATTAGTTTTCTTTCTGAACTATCTTGGCGGCCCATTCGCACACCCGCCGCCATGTCCACCGACTTCAGACCCGCCACTGGCCTGCTCGCCACGCTCCCGCTGCTGGACATCACCAGCAGCGACACCGTGCTGCACATCCGACTGAACCGGCCGGCCAAGCGCAATGCGCTGAGCGACCCGCTGATCCAGCAGCTGCACACCACCTTCGTCAACCTGCCCGAGGGCACACGCGCGGCGGTCATCAGCGGCGAGGGCTCGCATTTCTGCGCGGGCCTGGACCTGTCGGAACTCGTCGCACGCGACATCCACAGCGGCGTGCTGCATTCGCGCATGTGGCACGCAGCCTTCGACGCCATCCAGTTCGGCAGCGTGCCGGTGGTGGCAGCCCTGCACGGCGCGGTGGTCGGCGGCGGCCTGGAACTGGCCTCTTCCTGCCACATCCGCGTGGCCGACCGCACGGCCTATTACGGTCTGCCGGAAGGCCAGCGCGGCATCTTCGTGGGCGGCGGCGGCTCGGCGCGCATCCCGCGCCTGATCGGCGTGGCGCGCATGACCGACCTGATGATGACCGGCCGCGTCTTCGACGCCGAAGAAGGTCTGGCCGTGGGGCTGTCGCAATATGTCGTCGAAGACGGCCAGGCGGTGGAGAAGGCCCTGGCGCTGGCCGCGCGCATCGCGCAGAACGCGCCGATGAGCAACTTCGCCGTGATGCACGCGCTGCCGCGCATCGCCGACCAGTCGCAGAGCGAAGGCCTGTTCACCGAGTCGCTGATGGCCGCCGTGGCCGAGAGCACCCCCGAAGCCCAGGACCGCCTGCGCGCCTTCCTCGAAGGCCGTGCGGGCAAGGTTGTCAAGAGCACGTCATGAGCGATATCCGCTACCGCGACGCGCATGTCGGCGGCTGCGTCGAGGCGACCATCGAGGCGCGCGCCGACGGCAGCACGCTCGTGCGTTCCACGGAAGGCCTGCGCTGGTTTCCCGAGCGCCTGAGCGACTGCCTCGAGCAGTGGGCGCAGGACGCGCCGGACCGCAGCTTCGTCGCGCGCCGCCACCAGGGTGGCGACTGGGTGCACATCAGCTACGCGCAGATGCTGCAGCGTGCCCGCGCGGTCGGCCAGGCGCTCGTCGACCTGAAGCTGTCGACCGATCGGCCCGTGGCCATCCTGTCGGGCAACGACCTCGAACACCTCACGCTGGCGCTGGGTGCGATGTGGGCCGGCGTGCCTTATGTGCCGGTGTCGACCGCGTATGCGCTGGTCTCGCAGGACTACGGCAAGCTGCGCCACATCCTGGGTGTCACGACCCCGGGCCTGGTCTTCGCCAGCGATGCCGCGTATGCCAAGGCCATCGCCGCCACCGTGCCGGCCGACGTGACCGTGGTGATGACCACTGGCACGGTCGAAGGCCGCGAGGTGCGCAGCTTCGACAGCCTGCTGCAGACGACACCCGGGCCGACGCTGGACGCCGCGCACGCGCAGGTGACGGCCGACAGCATCGTCAAGTTTCTCTTCACCTCGGGCTCGACCAAGCAGCCCAAGGGCGTGATCACCACGCACCGCATGATGTGCAGCAACCAGCAGATGCTGCGCCAGTGCCTGGGCTTCTTTGCCGAGGAGCCGCCGGTGCTGGTCGACTGGCTGCCCTGGAACCACGTCTTCGGCGGCAGCCACAACGTGGGCATCACGCTGTACAACGGCGGCACGCTCTACATCGACGACGGCAAGCCCACGCCGGGCGGCATCCGCGAAACGCTGCGCAACCTGCGCGAGATCTCGCCGACGATCTACTTCAACGTGCCCAAGGGCCTGGAAGAGATCGCCACCGCGATGGACAGCGACGAGCAGCTGCGCCGCACGCTCTTCAAGCGCTGCAAGGCCTTCATGTTTGCCGGCGCCGCGCTGAGCCAGGCCGTGTGGGACAAGCTGCACGCGCATGCCGAGGCCACCGTGGGCGAGCGCGTGCGCGTGATCACGGGCCTGGGCATGACCGAAACCGCGCCCTCGTGCACCTTCGCGGTGGGCATCGATGTCGCCTCCGGCCACATCGGCCTGCCCGTACCGGGCGTCGAGATCAAGCTGGTGAAGGACGCCACCACCAGCGGCAAGACGGAGATCCGCTTCCGCGGGCCGAACGTCATGCCGGGCTACTGGCGCGCGCCCGAACAATCACGCGAGGCCTTCGACGATGAAGGTTTCTACCGCACCGGCGACGCCGTGCGCTGGATCGACCCGGCACACCCGCAGCGCGGCCTGTTCTTCGACGGCCGCACGGCCGAGGACTTCAAGCTCTCCAGCGGCACCTTCGTCAGCGTGGGCCCGCTGCGCGCGAAGATCGTGCTGGCCGGCGACCCCTGCGTGCAGGATGCGGTGATCACCGGCCTGAACCGCGACGAGGTCGGCGCACTCATCTTCCCGCGGCCCGACGAATGCAGGCGCCTGGCCGGCGTGGACGCGTCCATGCCACTGCCCGAGGTGCTGCACCTGCCGTCCGTGCGTGCCTTCTTCCAGGCCCTGGCCGACCGCCTGTGGCGCGAGGCCACCGGCAGCGCCAGCCGTGTCGCGCGGCTGCACGTGCTGGCCGAGCCGCCGTCCATCGACAAGGGCGAGGTCACCGACAAGGGCTCGATCAACCAGCGCGCCGTGCTCGCACACCGCGATGCGCTGGTCGAGGCGCTCTACGAAGGCCGCGAGGCCGACCCCTTCCTGATCCTGCCGAACAAGCACTGAACACGCGCTGAACGAGAGGCCACACGACATGCAGATATCCGCTCAATCCGCCATCGTCACCGGCGGGGGCTCCGGCCTCGGCGAGGCGGTCGCACGCGAACTCGCCCGCCAGGGCGCGAAGGTCGCGGTGCTCGACGTGAATGCCGCCGGCGCGCAGCGCGTGGCCGGCGAGATCGGCGGCATCGCCTGCACCTGCGACGTCACCGATTCGGCCTCGGTCACGGCCGCGCTGGATGCGGCTACCGCCGCCCACGGCGTGCCGCGCATCGTGATGAATATCGCCGGCATCGGCTCGGCCAAGCGCATCATCGCCAAGGACGGCTCGCCCGCGCCGCTGGAAGATTTCGAGCGCGTGGTGCGCATCAACCTGATCGGCAGCTACAACGTGGCCCGCCTGGCCGCCGCGCGTACCGCCACGCTGGAGCCGATGGCCGATGGCGAGCGCGGCGTGATTGTCAATACCGCCTCGGTCGCGGCCTTCGACGGCCAGGTCGGCCAGGAGGCCTATTCGGCCAGCAAGGGCGGCATCGTGGGCATGACGCTGCCGCTGGCACGCGACCTCGCGCAGTGGGGCATCCGCGTGTGCACCATCGCGCCGGGCTTGTTCCACACACCGCTGATGGCCCAGTTGCCCGAGCCGGTGCAGCAATCGCTGGCCGCGTCGATCCCCTTCCCCAAGCGGCTGGGCCGGCCCGACGAATTTGCTGCCCTGGCCGCCCACATCGTCACCAACGTGCACCTCAACGGCGAAGTCATCCGTCTGGATGGCGCGCTGCGCATGGCGCCGCGCTGAACCCACAGTCCCCTCAGCCCGGGTCGACCCTGTCAGCCAGCCGATCCCGCTCGCGTTAAGCCCTTTCCCTTTCACCCCTCGCTCCCCAGGAGACATCACATGAAGCGCTTCCCCATCAAGGCCCTGGTGGCCGCCGCGGCGACCCTGCTGGCCTCTGCTTCGGCGCTGGCCGACATCAACATCGGCGTGAGCCTGTCGCTCACGGGTCCTGGCTCCGGTCTGGGCATCCCGATGCAGAACCAGTTCAAGACCTGGGCGCCGACCATCGCCGGCGAGAAGGTCAATCTGATCATCCTGGACGACGCAACCGATCCGGGCAAGGGCGTGACCAACGCGCGCCGCTTCGTCACCGAGGACAAGGTCGACATGATCATCGGCTCGTGCATCACGGCCGTCGCCGCGGCGATGACACCCGTGGCCGCGGAAGCCAAGACCGTGCAGCTGGCCGGCTCGCCCGTGGGCGTGCCCCCGGGCCAGGACGGCTGGCTGTTCCGCCTGCCGCAGGGCAATGACGTGATGGCCCATGCGGTGGTCGGCCACATGAAGAAGGCGGGCGTCAAGACCGTCGGCTTCCTGGGCTACACCGATGCCTATGGTGAGCAGTGGCTCAAGGCCTTCACGGCCGAAGGCGAGAAGGCCGGCATCAAGATCATCGCCGCCGAGCGCTTCGCCCGCACCGACACCAGCGTCACGCCGCAGGCCCTGAAGCTCACCGCCGCCAACCCCGACGCGATGCTCGTCGTGGCCTCGGGCTCCGGCGCCGCGATGCCGCACAAGGCCATCGTCGAGCGCAACTTCAAGGGCAAGATCTACCAGACGCATGCCGCCGCCACGATGGACCTGATGCGCATCGGCGGCAAGGACGTCGAAGGCTCCTTCGTCGTGTCCGGCCCGGCCATGGTGGGTGCGCAGCTGCCCGACAACCACCCGTCCAAGAAGGTCGCGATGGACTTCCTGGCCAGCTACGAAAAGGCCTACGGTGCCGGCAGTGCCAACCAGTTTGCCGGCCATGCCTACGACGCGCGCATCGTGCTCGAGAAGATCATTCCGGTGGCCCTGAAGAAGGCCAAGCCCGGCACGCCCGAGTTCCGTGCGGCGCTGAAGGACGCGATGGAAACCATGGGCCGGACGGTGTTCTCGCACGGCGTGATGAACTGGACGCCGGCCGACCATTGGGGCTACACGATGGAAACCGGCGTGATGCTCAAGGTCGCCGACGGCAAGTTCGCGGTCGAGAAGTAAACCGGCATCGGGCGGCGCACAGCCGCCCCGAGCCCGCCACGGCCCTCGGCGGCCGCGGCGGGCCGCGTCGCTGCCCACGCACGCGGGCGAACCCTGTGTTCGCCCGCCTCACCCGCTGACCCGAGACACCCACCGCCATGGACTTCAACATCGCCAGCATCCTGGCGCTGGACGGCCTGACCAACGGCGCCATCTATGCGCTGCTGGCCCTGGCCACGGTGCTGCTGTTTGCCGTCACACGGGTCATCTACATCCCGCAAGGCGAATACGTCGCCTTCGGCGCACTCACATTGGCGCTGCTGCAGGCCGGCAAGCTGCCGGGAACCGTGTGGTTCCTGCTCATCCTGGCCGGCATGGCCGCGGTATCCGATGTCGTCCACGGCGTGCGCCATCACCATGCCGGCGCACGCATCGCCAAGCAGGTGCTGGGCACGCTGGCCTACCCGGTGGCCATCTCGCTGGTGGCCTGGTGGGCCGCACCGCGTGGCCTGCCGCTGCTGGCACAGGCCGCGCTGACGCTGGCCCTGGTCACGCCCTTCGGCAACCTGATCTACCGCCTGGCCTACGAGTCGCTGGCCGACGCCAGCGTGCTGGTGCTGCTGATCGTCTCGGTGGGCGTGCACTTCACGTTGGTGGGCCTGGGCCTGTTCTTCTTTGGTGCGGAAGGCTTCCGCAACCCGAGCTTCTGGGATGCGCGCTTTACGCTGGGCCCGCTGAACCTCAGTGGCCAGGCCATCATCATCTTCGCCGCGTCGATCGCGCTGATCGTGATGCTGCGTCTGTATTTCGAACGCACGCTCTACGGCAAGGCGCTGCTGGCCACGGCCGTCAACCGGCTGGGCGCGCGGCTGATGGGCATCTCCTCGGTCACGGCCGGGCGGCTGTCGTTCACCATGGCCGCGTTCATCGGTGCGCTGTCCGGCCTTCTGATCGGCCCGACCACGACGGTCTTCTACGACAGCGGCTTCCTCATCGGCCTCAAGGGCTTCGTCGCCGCCGTCTTCGCGGGCTTGTCGAGCTACCCGCTGGCCCTGGTGGGTGCGCTGGGCGTGGGGCTGCTGGAGAGCTTCGGTTCGTTCTGGGCCAGCGCCTTCAAGGAAGTGATCGTCTTCAGCTCCATCCTGCCGGTGCTGCTGTGGCGATCCCTGCGCGATCCGCACGGCGAGGAACATTGAGATGACGATCCCCCAGCTTGCGGCTGTCGCCGCTTCGCGGTCCTCCGTGGAGGCGCCGGCCGCCTTCGGGCCGGCCCGGCAGGAGGCCCCATGAATCTGCGCCGCTGGGCCTTCCCCGCCTTCGCCCTGTTCATGATGGTGCTGCCGGCGCTGCCGGTGCCCGATTTCTGGATCACGCAGAGCAACTACATCGGCCTGTATGCGATGGTTTCGCTGGGCCTGGTGCTGCTGACCGGCGTGGGCGGGCTCACCAGCTTCGGCCAGGCCGCCTTCGTGGGCATCGGCGCCTACACGGCGGCCTACCTGGCCACGACGATGGGCATGTCGCCCTGGCTGACGCTGTTCATCGGCCTGGGCCTGGCCGTGTTGGCGGCTCTGGTCGTCGGTGCGATCACCCTGCGCATGTCGGGGCACTACCTGCCGCTGGCCACCATCGCCTGGGGCCTGGTGCTGTACTACACCATGGGCAACCTGGAAGCCCTGGGCAAGTACGACGGCCTGCTGGGCATTCCCTCGCTGAAGGCCTTCGGCGTCGAGCTGGGCACCGGGCGCGGCCTGCATCCGCTGATCTGGGCCGCGGCGCTGCTGGCGGCCCTGGCGGTAACGCACCTGCTGGACTCGCGCCCGGGCCGTGCCATTCGCTCGCTCAAGAGCGGCTCGATGATGGCCGAGGCGATGGGCATCTCGACCTTCCGCTACAAGCTCACCATCTTCGTGATCGCCGCGGTCCTGGCGGCGGTGTCGGGCTGGCTGTTCGCGCACTTCCAGCGCACCGTGAACCCGACACCCTTCTCGCTG
The DNA here is from genome assembly GCA_963205115.1 of Pseudomonadota bacterium. Taxonomy (GTDB): domain Bacteria; phylum Pseudomonadota; class Gammaproteobacteria; order Burkholderiales; family Burkholderiaceae_C; genus Rubrivivax. Next base: position 35,998 of record CAUJHV010000014.1, read on the forward strand.
AGCAAGGGCATCGAGTACCTGTTCATGGCCGTGCTGGGCGGCGTGGGCCATGTCTGGGGTGCGTTCCTGGGTTCGGCCGTGGTGCGCGTGATCGAAGACCAGCTGCAGGTGCTGCTGCCCAAGCTCATCGGCACCAGCGGCAATTTCGAGGTCATCGTCTTCGGCATCGTGCTGATCGTCGTGCTGAAGTACGCGCCCGATGGCCTGTGGACCTTCGTCGGCCGCTGGCTGCCGGCGCCCAAGCGCGAGCGCAACTGGGAAGGCGCGGCAGCGCTGCCGGCGCGCGACAAGCCGGCGCGCGGCGAGCTGCTGCTGGAGGTGGACAAGGTGCGCAAGGAGTTCGGCGGGCTGGTGGCCGTCAACGACGTGAGCTTCCAGATCCGCGCCGGCGACATCGTCGGCCTGATCGGCCCTAACGGCGCAGGCAAGTCAACCACTTTCAACCTGATCACCGGCGTGCTGCCGCTGACACGCGGCGGCGTCAACTTCCGCGGCAGTCCGGTCGCCGGCCTGGCCTCGCGCGAGATCGCGCGGCGCGGCATGTCGCGCACCTTCCAGCACGTCAAGATGATCCCGGACATGACGGTGCTGGAGAACGTCGCGCTGGGCGGCTACCTGCGCAGCAAGGCCAACAGCGTGCAGGCCATGTTGCGCCTGGACCGCGAAGAGGAAAAGCGCCTGTTCGCCGAAGCCGAACGGCAGCTCGCACGCATCGGCATGGTGCACCAGATGCACGAGCTGGCGGGCAACCTGGCCCTGGGCCCGCAGCGTCTGATGGAAATTGCCCGCGCGCTGTGCACCGACCCCGCGCTGCTGTTGTTGGACGAGCCGGCCGCGGGCCTGCGCCACAAGGAAAAGCAGGCCCTGGGCGAGGTGCTGCGCCAGCTGAAGTCCGAAGGCATGAGCATCCTGCTGGTCGAACACGACATGGAATTTGTCATGGGCCTGACCGACCGCATCGTGGTCATGGAGTTCGGCACGCGGCTGATGGAGGGCACGCCCACCGAGGTCCAGGAGTCCCCCGCGGTGCGTGCCGCCTACCTCGGAACGGAGCATTGAGATGACGCAGGCACTGCTCCAGGTCTCCGAACTCCACGCCGGCTACGGCCGCGCGGAAGTGCTCAGCGGGCTGAGCTTCCACCTCGACGCGGGCCAGGTGGTGACCATCATCGGCCCCAACGGCGCCGGCAAGTCGACCACGCTGAATGCGCTGATGGGCGTGCTGCCGTCGCGCGGCAAGCTGGTCTTCGATGGCCAGGACCTGGCCGATGCGTCGCTGGAAGAGCGGGTCATGATGGGCATGGCCCTGGTACCCGAGAAGCGCGAGCTCTTCGGCACCATGCCGGTCGAGGACAACCTCGTGCTGGGTGGCTTTCGCGCGATGAAGCTGCGCGTGCCGCACTGGCGCAACGAGCTCGAGCGTGTCTACGAACTGTTCCCGCGCCTGAAGGAACGCCGCGCACAGCTGGCCGGCACGCTGTCCGGCGGCGAGCGCCAGATGCTGGCCGTGGGCCGCGCGCTGATGTCCAAGCCCAAGCTGCTGATGCTGGACGAGCCCAGCCTGGGCCTGGCCCCGTTGATCGTGCGCGAGATCTTCCGCATCATCGAGCGTCTGCGCGACCAGGGCACCTCGATCCTGCTGATCGAACAGAACGCACGTGCGGCCCTGGAAGTGGCCAGTCACGGCTATGTGCTGGAAACCGGCAGCATCGCGCTGGAAGGGCCTGCCGAGCAGCTGGCCGGTGACCCACGGGTCATCGAGACCTACCTGGGCGCCAAACGATGAAGCGGCCCGACGCGCCGCGTGGCAGCCGACGCCGCGCGCCCGCCAACGACAGGGATTGATCGAGCCATGTGGGAATACCGACCGCCCGTCGCCGACATGCTGTACCTGATGACGCAGGTACTGGATGCCCCCGCCTCCTGGTCCGAGCTGCCGGCCTTCGAGGGGCTGGATGCCGACACCGCACGTGAAGTGCTGGAGCAGGCTGGCCGTTTTGCCGCCGATGTGCTGGCGCCGACCAACGCGCCGGGCGACCTGGCGGGCTGCACGTGGTCGCCTGAAAGCGTCACCACGCCGGCCGGCTTTCCGCAGGCCTACCGGGCCTTCGTGGACGGCGGCTGGCCCGCGCTGGCCTGCGCGCCCGAAGCCGGCGGCCAGGGCCTGCCGCAACTGCTGAACGCCGCGCTGTACGAGATGCTCACGGCCGCCAACCACGCCTGGACCATGTACCCGGGCCTGCTGCATGGTGCCTACGAGGTGCTGCTGCACCACGCCGTGCCCGAGCTGCGCGAACGCTACTTGCAGAAGGTGGCCTCGGGCGAGTGGCTCGCGACCATGAACCTCACCGAGCCGCAGGCCGGCAGCGACCTGGGCCTGGTGCGCACCAAGGCCGAGCCGGTCGAGGGCGCCGCAGCGGCCAACGGCGTGCCGGTGCGGCTGTCCGGCAACAAGATCTTCATTTCCGGCGGCGACCACGACCTCACCGACAACATCGTGCACCTGGTGCTGTGCCGGCTGCCCGATGCGCCGCCCGGCACCAAGGGCCTGTCGCTGGCCATCGCACCGAAATTCCTGCCCGACGGCAGCCGCAATGCGGTCTTCTGCGACGGCATCGAAAAGAAGATGGGCATCAAGGGCAGCGCGACCTGCCAGATGCGCTTCGAACAGGCCCAGGGCTGGCTGGTGGGCGAGCCCAACCGCGGCCTGGCCGCGATGTTCCTGATGATGAACGCGGCCCGCCTGCACGTGGGCATGCAGGGCCTGGGGCACCTGGAAGCCGCGACGCAGAACGCCTGGCGCTATGCGGCAGAACGCGTGCAGATGCGTGCCGCGCGGCGCCCGCCCGGCGCCACCGGCGGCGCGGCCGATCCCATCGCCTGGCACCCCGCCATGCGCCGCACGCTGCTGACGCTGCAGGCGCGCACCGATGCCTGCCGCACGCTGGCCTACTTCACCGCGATGCTGCTGGACGAATCCGAGCAGCACCCCATACCCCAACGCCGCGAATCCGCGGCGCAGGCCGTCTCCTTCCTGACCCCCATCGCCAAGGCCTTGTTCACCGAACTGGGCCACCGCAGCGCCGACGAGGCGCTGCAGGTCTGGGGCGGCTACGGCTTCGTGCACGAGTTCGGCATCGAGCAGACGGTGCGCGACAGCCGCATCGCGCTCATCTACGAAGGCACCAACGAGATCCAGGCCATCGACCTGGTGATGCGCAAGGTGCTGGACGACGGCGGGCAGCGCTCGCGCGCACTGCGTGCACGGCTGAAGGAAGAGTGCCAGGCCTGCGGCGCCACGCTGGGCACCGTGCCCTACGGCCATGCCCTGGCTGCGCAGCTCAACCTGTGGTCGCGTGCCGAAGAAGCCCTGCTGGACGGTGCAGCCGCCGACCCTGAGTGGCCGCTGCGTGTGGCCGACGATTTCCTGATGCTGGTCAGCCATGCGCTGATGGCCTGGGCCTGGGCGCGCATCGCGCGCAGCGCGCTCGATCCCGCGCTGGCGCCTGTCGCCGGTGGTCGCTCGGCGCTTCAATGGCTGGCCGCGGCGCAGTTTGGCCAGGAATGGCTGCTGCCGCAGGCGCAGGTGCATGCCGCACGTGTGCTGCAGCGCGACGCCGCCCTGCCCTTTGTCTGAGCATCGCGGAGCAGCCGCGTGAATGCCCGCCAACCGCTGATCGCCATGGAGGACGACGAGGCGCCGACCCGTGCCGCGCCCGTGTCCTTCGGACCGCTGTCGGGCATCGTCGGCTTCCACATCGCGCGCGCGGCGGTCACGACCTACCGCGCCTTCGAAACCTTCATCGGCAAGCCCTTCGAGCTGAAGAAGGTCGAGTTCTCGCTGCTGATGGTGGTGCAGGCCAATGGCGCGCTGCCGCCCAAGCGGCTGGCCCGCGCGCTGGCCGTCACGGCACCCAAGCTCACGGTGCTGCTCGACGGCCTGCAGCAGCGAGGCCTGATCCTGCGTGAACGCAATCCGGACGACGGGCGTTCGCAGCACGTCGTGTTGACGGCGCGCGGCCACGCGCTGGCGCACGAGGCCGCAGCGGCCGCCCAGACGATGGAACATGCCTTGCAGGACCAGCGGCTGTCCTCGGCGGAGCACGCGATGCTCATCGAGCTGCTCGGTAAACTGGCCGCCGGGCGGTAGGCCCGCCCGCGGGCACGCGCTGCCCGTCCCCGACGTGCTCCACATCCTTTCGATCACCGCGCCCATCTATGGGCTCATGCTGCTGGGCTGGCTGTGCGTGCGCCAGGGCCTGTTCAGCAAGCCCGAACTGCGCGTGCTGGGCCGCTTCGTCGTGCAGATCGCGCTGCCGGCGCTGCTGTTCAAGGCGCTGGCCAGCCGCTCGGCGCGCGAGGTTTTCGACCTGGGTTACCTGCTGGCTGTGCTCTTCGGCGCGCTGGCGGTCTTCATCCCCGTCTACGTCTGGGCACGGCGGCGCAGCGGCCGCTCCGCGCCGGAAGCGGTCATGCAGGCCATGGGCTCGTGTTTTTCGAATACCGGCTACATCGGCTATCCGGTGGCGCTGCAGTTCCTCGGGCCGGTGGCCGGCGTGGCGCTGGCCTTGAACATGCTGGTCGAAAACCTGATCGTGCTGCCGTTGTGCCTGACGCTGGCCGATTCGGGACAGGATCCGTCGAAGCGCTGGACGCACGTGCTGGCGCAGTCGCTGACGGCACTGATCCGCAACCCGATGATCGTGGCGATTCTGCTGGGTTTGTCGGTGGCCGGCTCGGGCCTGGCGATGCCGGACGTGCTGTGGCAAACCGTCGACCTGATGGCACGCGCGACGACGGCGGTGGCGCTGTTCGTGGTCGGCGGCTCGCTGGTGGGCCTGAGCACGCAAGGCCTGGCCCGCGACATCCGCCAGGTCGCTTTCATGAAGCTGATCGTCCACCCGCTGGCGGTCTACGCGATGCTCTGGCTGGTGCCTGCCGTCGACCCGGCCCTGCGCAGCGGCGCGATGATCCTGGCGGCCATGCCGATGCTGGGCATCTACCCGATCCTGGCGCAGAAATACGGCCTGGAAAGCCGCTGCGCCGCTGTCCTGCTGGGGACCACCGTGGTCTCGTTCCTGACGATCACGGCCTGGCTGTGGCTGCTGGGCTCGGGCCAATTGCCCTGGCCCTGAGCTCTCCGTCGCGTCTGCGCCGCCCGTGCGGCCGCATGGGGCCTCAGCCCTGCAGGGCCCGCGCCGGATCGGCCACAGGCGGCAACGGCAAATCGACGATCACCGTGGTGCCGACGTCCGGCTCGGACTGCAGCTGGATGCGGCCATCGTGCAGTTCCACGATGCGTTTGCACAGCGCCAGGCCCAGGCCCGTGCCCGCAAATTCGCGCTGCGTCACGTGCCGGCGGAACAGCCCGAAGAGCTTGGGCAGCTGGGTGGCCGGAATGCCGATGCCGTTGTCCGTGACGCTGATGCGCAGCATCGGGCCCAGCTGCTCGCCGCGCACCACGATGCGCGGCGCACGCCGGGCCTGGCGGAATTTCAGGGCGTTGGACAGCAGGTTCTGGAACAGCAGCCGCAGCTGCGCGCGCTGACCCCACACCACGCCCAGACCCATGCGCGTGATGTGCGCCCCGCTGGCCCGGATCGGCACGGACAGGTCGACCTCGAGCTCGTCGAACACCCGCGCCAGGTCCACGGCCTTGAACGCCGCGCGCGGCGCATCCTGCTTCACGTACTCCAGCAGCGCGTCCAGCATCTCCCGCAGCCGTTCGCCACCGTCGCGCACGAAGCCGAGGTAGCGCACGGCCTCGGGCGGCAGGCCGCTGGCTGGCGCGTCTTCGAGCAAGAGACCGCTGAAATTGCGGATGGCGTTGACCGGCTCGCGCAGATCGTGCGAGACCATGTAGATGAACTCCTGCTGCCGCGTGTTGCGCTCGGTCAGGCGCCCCAGGGCCTCTTCGAGATCCAGCTGGGCCTGGCGCCGCACCTGGGCATCGTGGCCGCGCACCAGCACGCCGATGACTTCGCCGCTGTCGCGCACGGGCAGGACGGTGAACTCCACGAAGCGCCGGCCCTTGTCGGGAAAATCGATGCTGCGGCTGAATTCGACCGTTTCACCATCCAGCGCCTGCTGCAGGCTCGACTCGACGTCGGTGCGGTACGGCTCGCCCAGGAGCGCGACGACCGGATGGCCCTCGACCCGCTCACGGGTGGTCCGGCCGTATTCGAGCAGGCGCGCATTGACGTAGCGGCAGATGCCCTGCGGATCGACGAAGGCCTGCATGTCCAGCGAGTGCGTGGTCGCCGCCAGCGTGCGAACCAGCAGATGGCGGTCGCGCTGCCACTGCGCCACGAGCCGGCTCTGGCGATCGAGCATCTCGCGCCGCCAGAGCATCAGCTGCATCGTCTGGCGCGACAGGATGCCCAGCGCGTCGCGTTGCTCGGCCGTGAGCGCGCGCGGCATCCGGTCGATCGCACAGACCGAGCCCAGGATATGGCCCTCCGGGCTCATGATCGGCGCGCCCGCATAGAAGCGGATGTGCGGCTCGCCGCGCACCATCGGGTGGTCGGAAAAGCGCGGGTCGTCGGCCGCGTCCGGGATCTCGAGAACCTCGCCGCCGGACTCCTGCGCGTGGGCGCAGAAGGTGTGCTCACGCGGCAGGTGGGACACGTCCAGGCCCACGCGGGCCTTGAACCACAGGCGCGTGTCGTCCATCAGCGAAACCACCGCCATCGGCGTGGTGCAGATGGCCGACGCCAGCCACGCGATGTCGTCGAAGACGCGCTCCGGCGCGGTGTCCAGGATCGCCAGCTCGTGCAGAGCGGCCAGCCGCTCGGACTCTTTTGAAGGTGGCAATGCGGGCATGCGGTCGGGGCGTGACGACTGGGGCCTCGACGGATCCCGGGCCGGATCGGCCATCCCGCGGTTCACACGCGCCGGACATCGGACTCATGGTGCGCAAGGCACGTCGACTGGCAGCAGCCAATCTACCGGCAGTCACCCCGCCCCGGACCGGATAACCCCGCACGTCATGTGACAATGATCATCGAAAGGCTGGGAAATCGTGACGGAAATCACGCCGCCGGCCAGGGCACCGCCGGCGCGATCGTGCCGACACAGGGGCCGAAGCCGATGCGCCGGGCGCCCTTGCGCTCGCACCAGGCGCGCAGCATCACCGTGTCGCCGTCCAGCAGGAAGCTGCGCGTCTCCCCGCCAGGCAGGATGATGGGCTGCCAGCCGCCTGCGCTGAGCTCCAGCAGCGAGCCGCCCTGCTCCTGCGCAGGTCCGGACAAGGTGCCGGTGCCGATCAAGTCGCCCGGCTGCAGGTTGCAGCCATTGACCGTGTGGTGCGCGAGCGTCTGCGCGATGGTCCAGAACGACGCGTCCTTGTAATTGCTTTGCGACAGACGCACCGGCGACTGGCCACGCTCATGCATGGCAGCGCTCTGCAGCAGCACTTCCAGGTGCACGTCGACCTGACCGTACTCCCGGTTGGCGGGCGAATCGAGATAGGGCAAGGGCTGCGGCGACGCCGGATCGCGCTGGAACGGCGCGCGAAACGGCTGCAGCGCCTCCTGCGTGACGATCCAAGGCGAGATCGTGGTGGCGAAATTCTTCGCCAGGAAAGGGCCCAGTGGCTGGTACTCCCAGTTCTGCACGTCACGCGCCGACCAGTCGTTGAGCACGACCATCCCGAACCAGTCGTCTTCGGCCTGGCCCATGTTCTTGGGCTGGCCCTGGTCGTTGCCCACACCCACCAGCACGCCCAGTTCGAGTTCGTAGTCCAGGCGGCGGCTGGGGCCGAAGATCGGGCGCTCCTGGTCCGGCAGCTTGTACTGACCGTTAGGCCGGTGGATCGGCATGCCGCTGACGCCGATCGACGACGCCCGCCCGTGGTAGCCGATGGGCACCCACTCGTAGTTCGGCAGCAGCGGGTTGTCGGGCCGGAACAGCCGCCCGACGGCCTTGGCGTGGTGGATGCTGGTGAAGAAGTCGGTGTAGTCGCCGATGTTGCACGGCAGCGTCATCTGCGCCTGGCCCTGCGGCACCAGGCACAGCTCGAGAAACGGGGCCTGTTCGCTGCGTTCGGCCAGCGCCGCGGACAGCGCCGCACGCAAGGAGCGCCGCGGCCGGCTGCCCAGCGCCATGAAGGCATTCAGATGACCGGCCGCCAGCGGTTCGAGCCAGACCGAGACCCGCGCAGGCCAGGGGCACAGCTCGGCGGCCAGCTTCAGGTCCAGCACCTGGTCGCCGATGGCCACGCCGATGCGCCAGGGTTCGTTGCGGTGCGTGCGGAAGCGGCCGAAGGGCAGGTTCTGGATCGGGAAATCCGTGAGCGGATCGTTCGCCGATTCGACCCAGCTGCGCAGTGCCGGGTCGTGGGTGGAGTCGGGGCCGTACATCGCGTGGCCCTAGACGACGCCGCTGCGGGCCAGATCGACGGCCTGGCGCAGCACGCGCAGGTCGCCGACGTGGTTGGCCAGCAGGAGCACGAGCCGCGCGTTCATCAGTTCGCTCTGCTCGTCACTCAGGCCATGGTGGCCCGCAATGAGCATTTCGTAGAAGTCGTCGCCCGGACTGTAGGCATGGCGGGCCTGTTCGCCCGGCACGCCGAAATGGGCCTGTGTATTCAGCTCGGTCATCCGTTGACCCTCCTCCAGGCGATTTTTCGGACCGTCACGGCTGCGCCGTGGCACGCGCGACCGCGGCACGGACATCCGACAACTCGACACGGCGCCAGCGCGCAGCCACGTGCTGATCGGGTCGCAGCAGATAGGCGGTGCCGTGCTGCGCATCGCAGCGCTGCCGCGCCAGATCCTGTGCGTCGATGGCGTGCGCCAGGCCAGCCGGCGCGGCGCCCGCAGGAGCGTCGGACGCCAGGAGCACCAGCGTGTGCACGCCGATCGGGTCTTGCGCCAGCGCCTGCAGGGCCGCGACCTGCGCCGCGTCCAGCGCCTGCTGCGCGAAGACCAGCAGCATGAACCGGTTGCCCAGCTGATCGAGCAGCCAGCCCGCACCGCCGTCGACCGTCACCGGTGCATCGTCCATCGGCGTACCGGGGCGCATCCAGCCGGCGAAGGGCTCGCGGTCTGCGGTATTGAGCGGCGAATCCACGTAGGCCGATGGCACCGACAGCCGCCCCGAATTGACCAGCACCCGCCCGGCCGGCACCTGGCGCGCCAGCGACAGCACGGCATTGCGCAGCACCTGCGAGACGTGGCTCTTGGGCGTGATGAAGTCCGTGGATCGCGTCGAATTCATGAGGTTCTCGTCCGCTGCGGCACAGCGTTCGACCGTGTAGCTGTCCAGCAGTTGGGGCGGTGCGCGGCCATCCTGCACCAGCGCGAGTTTCCACATGAGGTTGTCGGTATCTTGCAGCCCGGAATTGGCGCCCCGCGCGCCGAAGGGCGACACCTGGTGCGCCGCGTCGCCCACAAAGAGCACGCGCGCGGCGCGGAAGTCCTTCATCCGGCGGCACTGGAAGGTGTAGACGCTGACCCACTCCAGCTCGAAGCCGATGTGCTGGAAGCCCTGGCTGTCGAGCATCGCGCGGATGCGCGGCTTGACGCGTTCGGGCTGCTTCTCGGCCTCGGGGTCGGCCGACCAGCCCAGCTGGAAATCGATGCGCCAGACGTTGTCGGCCTCGCGGTGCAGCAGCACGCTTTGCCCGCTGTGGAACGGCGGGTCGAACCAGAACCAGCGCTCGGTCTTGTCGGCCGGAAAGAGCTCGCCGTCCAGCACCACGTCGGCAATCAGGAAGCGGTCCTGGAAGACCTTGCCTTCGACGTCCAGGCCCATCATGCGGCGCAGCGGGCTGCGCGCACCGTCGGCGACAACCAGCCAGTCGGTCTCGAGCCGGTAGGGGCCGTCTTCGGTGTCGACGTCCACGCTCACCCGGCCGCCGTCCTGCGACACGCCCACGACCTTGTGCTGCCAGCGCAGGTCGATGGCGGGCAACTGCTGGGCGCGTTCGACGAGGTATTGCTCCAGCCAGTACTGCTGCAGGTTGACCATGCCGGGCCGGCGGTGGCCGGCTTCGGGCTGCAGGTTGAAGCTGAAGACCTCGGTGTCGCGGTGGAAGGTGCGGCCCACGTTCCAGGTGACACCCTTGTCGACCACGGCCTGGCCCACGCCCAGGCGGTCCAGCACTTCCAGCGCGCGCTTGGCGTAGCACAGGCCGCGCGAGCCGATGCTGACCGTGTTGTCGTCGTCCAGCAGCACGACCGGCAATCCGAGCTGGGCCGCATCGATCGCCGCGGCCAAGCCCACCGGGCCGGCGCCCACGACGATCAGCGGGACATGGCGAACCTGCGGCGCCCCGAGTTCCGGTGCACGTGCATAGGCATAGCTGGGGTAGGTGTAGGTGCTCAGCATCGTGAACGTTCCGCCCTCGGGTCTCGAGCGTGGGCCCCTTCACGACCTCACGCCGGCCACCGGCAGGGGCCTTCGACGCATCGGCGTGCAGGGCTCGCGCAGGGCCGGTCCGTCGAGGGGCGGTCGGCCCGCGTCAAACGTTAAGGATAACGCCGCACGCCGGGTCGGCGCGCAGGGAATTCCAGGGCGGCAGCACGGCTGCCGCACCTGCACGGTGCAGGCGAATTCAGGCGGTCGTGGCAGCGGCATTGGCCGGCGCCGCAGCACCCGCCGGGGCGGCCGCGGCAGGCAGCCGATCGACATGCCATTGCACCAGCCGGCGCATGTGGCGCAGCGAAATCTGGTGCGCATGGATCAGCCCCAGCACGCCATTGCGGTGCAGCTCCAGCACCTTGGCATCGGGCAGTTCGGCCACGCGTTTTTCGTCGACCGTCAGGAAGCCGTCCATGCTGACCTGACGGCCATCGGGCAAGGTCGCATCGAAGCGCATGGGCTGCAGCAGATCGCTGTCCACCAGCATGGCGCCGAAAAAGCGCGTGCGCTGGATTTCGGCCTCGAGCTTCTCGAGCTGGTCGCGCATGCCCGACAGCAGTTCGGTGGGCTTGCCCGCGGCGTCGAACAGCGGCTGGCCTTCGGCCTCGGACCAGCCGCCGAAGGCGCGGTCCATCACCACCAGCACGTGCGATTCGTCCTGGCGGGCCAGGCCGAAAGGATAGGCGCGGACCATGGCCGGCAGGTACGCGGCGCGCCACTGGCCCTTGTCGACATACAGGTTCTGCTTGTCCTGGACGCCCATCACGGCGATGGGTGCCACGAGCATCTTGCCGGTCTGCTCGTCCTTGCCGGCCTCGACAAAGACGATGGGGTATTCGCAGCAGGCATCGCCGAATTCGACGGAGGCCAGGAAGATGGCATTGAGGTCGGCAGCCACCGACCAGTCCTGCACCGCCTGCGCCAGCTTCAGCTGGCGGTGCTGGTTGCTGTCGATCACGACGGGCTGCTTGTAGAAATTCGGGTTGATCACGGCTCTTCTCCAGGAATCGGGTCCAGGCGCGACACGAGCACCTTGTCGATGCGTCGCCCATCGAGGTCCACGACCTCGAATCGCCACGCATCCCATTCGACCACATCCGAGGTGGCGGGCAATCGTCCGAGCAGCAGGATGATCATGCCCGCCAGCGTGTTGTAGCGGCCGCGGTCTTCCTCGGGCAGCTCCTTGATTTCGAGGCGGTCCTTGAGCTCGGGCACCGGGATCAGACCGTCCAGCAGCCAGCTGCCGTCCTCGCGCTTGACGGCCCAGGCGTCGTCCTGCGCGGCGCTGCTGAATTCGCCGGTGATGGCCTCCAGCAGGTCGCGCTCGGTGATGACACCCTGGACGGCGCCGTACTCGTCGACCACGAAGACCAGGTCGGCCCCTGCGCCGCGAATGTGCTCCAGCAGCTCCATGCCCGACAGCGTCTCCGGCACGAACACCGGTGGATTGATGTGATCGGTCAGCCGTACCGCTTCGCCACGCACCAGCGCAGGCACCAGGCGCTGCACCTGCAGCACGCCGATCACGTCGTCCAGGCCACCGCGGCACACCGGGTAGCGCGAGTGCCCGTGCTCCTGCACGGTGGCCATCAGCTGCTCCACCGAAGCCTCGGCTTCGAGCCAGGCGATCTCGGCGCGCGGAATCATCATCGAGCCGATCTGGCGTTCGTCCAGACGGAAGACATTGCGCACCATCTGGTGCTCCTGCGCCTCGATCACGCCGGCGTCCACGCCTTCTTCCAGCTGCGCGGCAATTTCTTCTTCGGTGACCGCACGCGAGCCCGTGTCGCGGATGCCCATGATGCGCAGGATGGTCTGCGTGCTGGCCCCCAGCAGCGCGACGAACGGGCGCGTCGCGGCGGACAGCCAGTTCATCGGCGGCGCGACCCGGCGCGCCAAGGTCTCCGGAAACATCTGGCCCAGCCGCTTGGGCACGAGCTCGCCGAAGATGATGGTCAGGAAGGTGATGATCAGCACCACCAGGCCGGTGGCCGACCACTGCGCGATACGTGGCTGGATCGGGGCCGTGGTCTGCAGCCACAGCGCCAACGGGCCGGCAAACGCGGACTCGCCGACGATGCCGTTGAGCACGCCGATGGACGTGATGCCGATCTGCACCGTCGACAGGAACTTGGTCGGGTGCTCGTGCAAGTCCATCGCCGCCTGGGCGCCCGGCTCGCCGGCTTCGACCATGACCTGCAGCCGGGCCTTGCGCACCGCCGTCAAGGCCATCTCCGACATGGCGAAGACGCCATTCAGCAGAATCAGAAAAACCAGCAGCGCGACATCCATGCCCGATGAACCACCCGGTGCACCGGGCCCTTGAGGCTGGGCAGCGTAGCAGAATCGCCGCATGCTTCTACTCGTGGGCGACATCCAGGGCTGCAACGAGGCGCTGGGCCGCCTTCTCGACACCGCGGGCTTCTCGCCCTCGCGCGACCGGCTGGTGCTGCTGGGCGACCTGGTCAACCGCGGCCCGCAGTCGCTGGCCGTTCTGCAGCGGCTGCAGGGCCTGGGCGACGCGGCCACCTGCCTGCTGGGCAACCACGACCTGCACCTGCTGGCGGCGGCCTTCGGCGTGCGCAAGCCCCATCGCGACGACACCCTGGACGAGATTCTCGACAGCCCGCAGCGCGACGCCCACATCGAGTGGCTGCGTCACCGCCCCATGGCCTGGCAGGCGGCCGGCTGGCTGTGCGTGCACGCCGGCGTGCCGCCGCAATGGACGGCCGCACAGACGCTGGCCTGCGCGCAGGAGATCGAAAGGCTGCTGCAAGGTCCTGATCTGGCGGCCTTCCTGAACGAGATGTACGGCAACGAACCGGCCAATTGGGACAGCGCGCGCACAGCCGCCCAGCGCCGGCGTTTCATCGTCAATGCGCTGACCCGCATGCGCTTTTGCAACGCGGCCGGCGACCTTGACCTGCAGACCAAGGAGGGCGCCGGCTCCGCGCCGCCGGGCTACATGCCCTGGTTCGACGTGCCCGGTCGCGGGACCGCCGGCGTGCCGATGGCCTTCGGCCACTGGAGCACGCTGGGCCTGGTGGTGCGCGACGAACTCCTGGCCCTGGACACCGGGTGCGTCTGGGGTGGCCAGCTGACGGCCGCGCGCGTGGACGGCGGACGGCACGACATCATCCAGGTGCCCTGCCCGCAGGGCCGGCGCCCGGGTGCAACGGCATAGCCGGATGCATCCCGGTGCGCGTGACAGACTCACGAACGCCGCTGCGGTGACATCCGCGCACCTCTTGACCGCGCCCGCCGCATGACCGATAGCCTGTGGACGACGTCTGCGCCTGAACGGCCGTGGGCGCACCGCACTACATCTACCGTCCATGCGCACGCATCTGTTGATCGATCAATTGGCCGAGTTGGCCGGCCAGCGCAACGGCGATGCACTCGACGCGTGCTTCCTGGACCTCTTCCACGACCTGCTCTCGCCGCAATCCGTGGCGATCCTGCGACCGAACGGCGAGGAAAGCGCGCCGGTGTGGACGCAGCACCGCAAGACACGCACCCGGACCGAGAAGATCGAACGTCCGGTGCAGGAACTCCCCCGCCACGAACAGGCCTGGACCACGGGCGAAGTGCGGCAGCACCACGGCACGCCCTCGCTGACCCTCGTGCCCATGGGCGCGAAGAACGAAACGCACTGCCTGGTCGAGATCGCGTCCGAGACGCCGCTGCCCCACGACCAGGTGCGGCTGGTTCGCGGCGTCCAGCGCTTCTACGGCCATCTGCGCGCGCTGCTCGACGAGAACGAGCGTGACTCGCTGACACGGCTGCTGAACCGCAAGTCGTTCGACGAAACCTTCGTGCGAATGGCCATGCATTTGGACACGGAGAGCGCGCCACTGGACCCCGGCGGCGGCCGGCGCCATCCCGTGGTCGCCAGCCGCTGCTGGCTGGCGGTGCTCGACATCGACCATTTCAAGAAGGTCAACGACACCTTTGGCCACCTGATCGGCGACGAGGTGCTGATCCTCGTGGCGCAAGTGATGCGCAAGACCTTCCGCGGCGCGGATCGCCTCTATCGCTTCGGCGGCGAGGAATTCGTGACGCTGCTGCGCGTGGATGCCAGCGTGGACGCGGCCGTCATCTTCGAGCGCCTGCGCGCCAACATCGAAATGTTCGATTTCCCGCGCGTGGGCAAGATGACGGTGAGCATCGGCTTCACGGAAGTGCTGCCGGGCGATACCCCCAGCGCCGCATTCGAACGCGCCGACCGCGGCGTCTACCACGCCAAGAGCCACGGCCGCAATCAAGTGGCCGGCTACGACATGCTGGTGGAAAGCGGCGAAGTCGACGGAACAGCCCCGGTCGCCGAGATCGAGTTCTTCTGATCGAGGGACTCCGACTTCGGGGCACAATCCCGGGCCCAAGGAAGCGTGGCCGAGCGGTTTAAGGCACCGGTCTTGAAAACCGGCGACGGGCAACCGTCCGTGAGTTCGAATCTCACCGCTTCCGCCAAAATCGCACCCACAGTCCGCCACGGCGGACTGTTGTCGTTGCGCTCAAGGCACCAGGCGCCCGCTCGCGCCGGTGGAGACTGCCGTCTCCTCGCCGATCAGGCCGCGCGGGCGGTAGACCAGCGTGATCATCAGCACCAAGCCGATCAGGATGATCTGCCCGGCCCCGCCGCGCACCTGCCACTGGGGCGGCAGCAGCCACTGCACGACCGAGCCGCTGAGGGTCCACACGCCCCACATCACGAAGGCGCCGACCACGGCGCCGCGGTTGTTGCCACTGCCGCCCACCATCAGCATGGTCCAGGCCTGGAAAGTCAGGATGGGTATGAAGTCCTCGGGGCTGACATAGCCGATGAAGCTGGCGTACAGCGCCCCGCCCAGCCCCATGAGCGCGGAGCCGATGACGAAGGATTGCAGCCGCAGCGCGAAGGCGTTCTTGCCCAGTGACTGCGCCGCGACCTCGTCGTCGCGCAGGGCCTTCAGCGCGCGGCCCCAGGGCGAGCGCACCATGGCCTGCAGCGCGGCATAGGCCAGCAGCACCAGGGCCGCGGTGATGGCCAGCATGAGCAGGTTGCGCGCCAGCGGGCCTTCGACCAGATGCGCCAGCGGCCGTGGAATGCCGGCCATGCCTCGGCTGCCGCCGGTGAGCCAGGATTCGTTCAGCGCCACCAGTTGCATCACGACGGCAAAGCCGATGGTGACGATGGCCAGGTAGTCCTCGCGCAGGCGCAGGATGGGCACCGCCGCGACCAGTGCCACCACGGCGGAGGCGAGCATGGCGCCGAGCAGACCCACCGCGAAAGGCAGCCCCCAGCCCGCGGCGTGGCTTTCGATGTCGAAGGCCGGCGGACCGCTGATCATCGCGAATACGTAGGCGCCCACGAGGAAGAAGCCGGACACGCCGATGTTGAACAGCCCCGTGTAGCCCCACTGCAGGTTCAGCCCCAGGCAGACCACGGCGAAGATCAGCGCCTGGATCAGGAAGAAGACCAGGTAGGCGGTCATGGAACGGCCCTCCACGCGGTGCGCCGCTGGGTTCGGGCCGTGACGCCGAGGATGCTGACGGACGGTCCCAGCGGGCGGCCGCTTGCCTGCCGAAGGCGGCCGGTCCGGCTCATGGCGACCCCGTGCGATCGCCCAGCAGGCCGCGGGGATAGACCAGCAGGATCAGGAACATCAGCCCGAAGGCCACGGCGGGCTTGTAGGCGGCGCCCAGCAGCGGCACCGCCAGCGACTGCGCCAGGCCGATGATCAGCCCGCCGAGCATGGCTCCGGGCACGCTGCCGATGCCGCCCAGGATGGCGGCTGCGAACAGCGGCAGGATCAGGTTGAAGCCCATCTCGGGCGTGACCTGCACCGTCAGGCCGAACAGCACGCCGGCCACGGCTGCCAGGCCGCCGCCGATGACCCAGACCCAGCGGATCACGCGCGCGACGTCGATGCCCGCCACACGTGCCAGCGAGGGGTTGTCGGCCACGGCGCGCATCTCGCGGCCCAGGCGCGTATGGGCCAGGAAGGCATGCAGCGCCACCATCAGCGCGGCGGCGCAGACAACGACAAAACCCTCGTCCGCACTGAAACGCACGCCCGGCACCCACTCGCGCACGATGGCAATGCTGCGCGCGTAGTACGCCGGCTGCGGCCCCCACACAAACACCGCCACGTTGCGCAGCATCAGCGAGGCACCGAAGGACGCGATCACCAGGGCGACGGCCACTTCGCTGCGTCGCAAGGGGCGGAACAGCAGCCCGTCCAGCAGCAGGGCCAGGCCCGCGGTCAGCACCATGGCCAGCACCAGCGCCAGCAGCAGGTTCGCACCGAAGGTGAAAGGCGCGAAGACTGTGCCCGTGCCCAGCAGCGCCACCACCGAAAGCGCGAAGTAGGCGCCCAGCGTCGCGAACTCGCCATGCGCGAAGTTGGCAAAGCGCAGGATGTCGTAGGTCAGCGTCAGGCCGATGGCCCCCAGCGACAGCGTGCAGCCCACCACCAGGCCATCCACGATGGATTGCAGGATCATGTCGACGCCTCCCGCGTGCCCATGAACAAGGCGCCGACCTCGGGGCTGTCCAGCAGCTCGGCCGCACCGCCCGACAGGCGCACCTGCCCTTCCGCCAGCACCAGGCCGCGGTCGGAGATGGCCAGCGAGACGCGCGCGTTCTGCTCGACGATGAGCAGGGTCACGCCCAGGGCGCGCACCTCGCGCAGCTTGTCGAAGACCATCTGCACCAGCGCCGGCGCCAGGCCGGCCGAGGGTTCGTCCAGCATCAGCAGCTGCGGGCGCGCCATCAGCGCACGCGCCACCGCCACCATCTGCCGCTCGCCACCGGACAGCGTGCCCGCGCGCTGGCGCCGGCGCTCCTTCAGGCGCGGGAACAGCGTGAACATGCGCTCCAGGTCCTCGCCGGCATCCTGCCGCCCGTCGCCCGCGGGCGCACCCAGTTCGACGTTTTCCTGCACCGACAGGCGCACGAAGACGTTGTCGGTCTGCGGCACATAGGCCAGGCCGCGACGCACCACCTGGTGCGTGGGCACCCCCACCAGGCTGCGGCCGAACAGCTGCACCGCGCCGCTGCGCACCGGCACCAGGCCGGCCACGGCTTTCATCAAGGTTGACTTGCCTGCACCGTTAGGCCCCAGCAAGGTGACGATCTCACCGCGCGCCACGTGCAACGTGATGCCGCGCAGGATGTTCAGCTCCGGCGTGTAGCCGGCCACCAGATCCTGCACCTGCAGGGCCAGGCTGCCGTTCATGTGGCGGACTCTCGAACGTCGACCGGCGCGGCACCAAGATAGGCCTCGAGCACACGCGCGTCCTGGCGCACCTGGTCGGGCGTGCCCTCCATCAGCAGCCGCCCCTGCGCCATCACCAGCACCGGGTTGCACAAGGACATCACCAGGTCCAGGTTGTGTTCGATGACCAGCAGCGTCACGCCGCGCGCCGGCAGCTCGCGCAGGCGCTGGGCGATCTGCGCCAGCAGCACCGGATGCACGCCGGCCCCGGGTTCGTCCAGCAGGATGGCCGCGGGCTGCGCCATCAGCACACGCGCCAGTTCCAGCAGCTTGCGCTGGCCGCCGGACAGCACGCTGGCGGGCTCGGTGGCCAGCCGCTCCAGGCCCAGCCAGGCCAGCAACTCGAGCGCCTGGTCGCGGATGGCGCGCTCGCGGCGCGCCACGGCGCCGCGCGCCACCCAGTTGTTCCAGAAGTGTTCGCCCGGCTGGTCGGCGGGCACCAGCATCAGGTTTTCCAGCAGCGTCATGGTGGCGAAGGGACGCGGGATCTGGAAGGTGCGTGCCAGGCCGGCCGCGAAGATGCGGTGCGGCGGCAGCCCGTCGATGCGGCGCCCCCGCAGCAGGATGCGCCCGCCGTTGGGCCGGTGCGCACCCGCCAGGGTGTTGAACAGCGTCGTCTTGCCGGCGCCGTTGGGGCCGATCAAGCCGGTGATGCTGCCTTCCCGCAGGTTGAACGACACGTGGTTCACGGCATGCAGCCCGCCGAACTCCTTCACCAGCGAGTCCACCTGCAGCAGCGCCGGCGCCGGTGCGGATGACGTCGCGCTCGTTGGGGCGTTGCTGGCCATGAGCGGTCCCGGGCGGCGGCAGGGCCTGCATGCCTAAGCGGTCACTTCAGCGCCGTACGCAGCTGGTCGATCTGTTCGACGGTGACGGTGCCCGTGACCTTCACCTTGCCCTGCGGATCGATGGACCACACGGCCATGGGCGCGGCGATGTCGCCGTTCTTGTCGAACTGCAGCGGACCCGAGGCGCCGATGTACTGGATGGCCTTGCCTTCGCCCAGCAGCTTGACGGCACGCTTGAACTCCGCCACGCCGGCGTAGACCTTTTCACCCTTGGGATTCGTCACCTTGCGGATGGCGTCGCGGATGGCGTCGGCCTTGGTGCTGTGCGCCTCCTGCATCGCCAGGCCCAGGATGACGGTGGCGTCATAGGCATTCGGCAGGTAGGCCTGTGTCGGCAGTTCACCGTACTTGGCCTGGTAGGCCTGCTTGAAGGCGGGCAGCGACGGCGTGTCGGCCGAGCCGGCCGCGGTGCCGTGCACCTGCTTCATGTATGGCGCACCGACGTCATTGATGAAGTCCTGCGATTCCAGCCCGTCGGGCAGCAGGAAGTTCTGCACCCCGCCCGCAGCCACCCACTCGCGCGCCACAGTCGTGCCGTCTCCCGGGTAGCCAATCAGGAACAGGGCCTGCGGCGCGGGGCTGGCGGCCTTGGCCACTTCCGCGCGGTAGGAGGGCTGGCTGGGGTTGTAGACCACGTCCTGCGTCACCTGGCCGCCCAGGTGCTTGAAGGCGGCCGAGAAGCGCTGCGACAGACCCTGCCCGTAGGCATTGTTGATGTACATCACCGCCACCTTGCGGTAGCCGGCGTCATAGGCCACCTTGGCCATCGCCACGCCCTGCAGCGCATCGGACGGCGTGGTGCGGAACCAGAAACCGCCGGTCTTGCCCTGCATCGCCATCTCGGTGAAGGTCGGGGAGGTCGACGCCGGTGAAATCAGCACCACCTTGCTGGGTACGGCCACCGAGCTCAGCACCGCGGCGCTGACGCCGCTGGACAGTGCGCCAACGATGGCGGTCACGTGTTGCACGTCCACCAGCTTCTTGGCCGCATCCACGCCCACGGCGGGATTGGTCTGGTCGTCCAGCAGGGCCAGCTTCAGCTGGCAGCCGTCGGCGCCGCCGGCGGCATTGATGTCGGCGACGGCCAGCTCCGCACCCTGCGCGATCTTCTGGCCCAAGGCGCCGAGCGAGCCGGTCAGCGACATCACGCTGCCGATCGTGGTGGTGCAGGCGGCCATGGCCGACTGGGCGGCAAATGCCAACAGGCCGGTCGAGAGAAGCAGGCGTGTCGTGTGCGTCATATGAACCTCCGTATGGGGTTCCTGCGGCCTCGCAGGTGTGCAGACTCGCGCGCTCGTGGCCTTGTCGGCAGCAGGAATGAAAGAAGCCGGCACCTCGCCGTGTGTGGGTGGGATGTCGCGGCCAATGTAGGTCGCGCACCCACGCGGCTCCAGTGCCACGCGTCCCTGCGTGCCGGTGCCGTTGGTCACCATCTGCGCGACGAATGGCACTGTGCAGGCAGGGCCCGACCGCTGCCGCGGGGCCGCCCGAACCAGACACCCGCCCACCGAAACGCGCCGCGGGATGCCGCGGGGCTCGCAGCCGCCGGCTCAACGCACCTGCAGCGAACGCACCATCTCGGCGATGCCCTCGGCGTACGGCGTGACGCGGAAGTCCGGGTAGCGCTGCATGAACTTCGCGCTCGAAAACACATAGGCGTGGTCGCCCTGGTAGAGCATCTCGCGCACCTCGCGCAGCATCGGCACGAACCATTGCAGCAGCGCCAGCACCGGACGCGGCAGCACCTGCACGCCCTGCGGCGCACCCAGCAGCTGCGCCGACAGCGTCAGCAGCTCGCGCGTGGTGGGGGCCGGCTCGGCGGTCGGCAGGTGCCAGTCCTGGCCGTAGGCCTGCTCGTCCAGCGCCAGTTGCACCAGCGCGCGGCCTGCATCGCCCGTGTAGGTGTAGCTGTGCGGCAAGTCCGGGTTCGACAGGCACTGCGCGGCCTTGCCCTGCAGCTGGCGCTCGATCGCCGCCGCGTAGAGCAGCGAGTTGCGCACGCCGGGCCCGTAGAAATCGGCGCTGCGGGCAATGAGCATCCGCACCCCCTCGTCGCGGGCCGCGCGGTGCAGGCGCTCGTCCACCGCCTGCCGCACCGCGCCCTTGCGCGAGGCGGCCTGCCAGGGATGGTCCTCGCGCATGGGCACGCGCAGCGGCGCGGGGCCATAGGGGTAGACGTTGTCGAACATCACGAGGCGACAGCCGTTTTCGCGCGCCGCGGCGATGGCGTTGTCGATCACGCGTGGCCAGTCCCGCTGCCACACACGGGTGTTGTAGGGCAGGCCCAGCGTCAAGTAGAGGTGCGAGACATCGGCCGTCGCGGCCCGCAGGCCGTCGAGATCGAGGGCGTCGACGCGCCGGTGCGGCACGGCCGCCGCAGGACCGTCGGGCGCCGTGCGGCTGGCCAGCGCATGCGGCAGGCCGCGACGCGCCAGCTCGTCGGCCACGGCGCGGCCGACGACGCCGTCGCCCAGGATCAGGTGCAGGGGGGATGTCATGCGGCAAGGATCAGGGATGCAGGAGTGCCCATGTTGGCGGCTCGGCACCCACCCGGCTAGACCGTCAGGTGCATGACTATCATTCATTCATGAATGCCTCTATCGCTGCCGCGCCGGCCTGGGACTGGAACCTGGTACAAGTTTTTCTGGCCCTGTGCGAATCCGGCTCGCTGGGCCGGGCCGCCGTCGGCCTCGGCCTGAGTCAACCCACCCTCAGCCGGCGCCTGGCCGATCTGGAATCCGCCTGGGGACAGGCCTTGTTCGAGCGCACGCCCCGCGGCCTGGTGCCTACCGCGGCGGCGCTGGCCTTGCGCGCACCGGCACGACGCATGCACGAGGAAGCCGCGCGCCTGGCCCTGGCCGCCGACGGCCACGCGCGCACGTTGGCCGGCACCGTCCGGCTGACGGCCAGCGAGGTCGTCACCAACTTCGTGCTGCTGCCGATCCTGCGTGAGCTGCGGCAGGCACAGCCGCAGATCCAGATCGAACTCGTGCCCAGCGATGCGGAAGAAGACCTGCTGGCCCGCGACGCCGACATCGCCGTGCGCATGTTCCGCCCGCGCCAGGACTCACTGACGGTCAAGCGGCTGGCCGACATGCCGCTGGGCATCTACGCCCATGAGGATTACCTGGCGCGCTGCGGCCTGCCGCAAGAAGACAACCTGACCACACACGAATGGATCGGGATGGACCGCTCGGACCAGATGCTGCGCGGGTTTGCCGCCGCCGGCCATCCGGTGACGCGGGAATTTTTCGGCCTGCGCTGCGACAGCTCGGTCGTCGCCTGGAACGCCGTGTGCTCAGGGATGGGCATCGGCGTGGGCCTGCGCCAGGTGGCCGAACGCACCCCGGGCCTCGTGCGCGTGCTCGACAGCGTGGGCATCCCGCCGATGCAGGCCTGGCTGGCCGTGCACCGCGAGTTGCGCGGCACGCCGCGGCTGCGGGTGGTCTTTGCCGCGCTGGCCGCGGCACTCGGCACACGCGGAGGCTAACGCCTACGTACAGCGGACTACTTGTATCGAGCCTATCCCACCCCTGCGGGCATGGCCCGACCGATCCGCCATACTCGCCCGACATGTCCACACATCCCCTGCCGCCCCGCCCCGCCCGCCGCCCGAAGGACGTCAGCGTCCATGGCGACCGCCGCATCGACGACTACTTCTGGCTGCGCGAGCGCGACAACCCTGAGGTGCTGGAACACCTGCGCGCGGAAAACGCCCATGCGCAGGCCTGGTTCGGCCCGCATGAGGCTTTGAAGCAGCGCGTCTACGACGAGGCATTGGGCCGCCTGAAGGAGGACGACGACGAAGTCCCCTACCGACGCAACGGCTGGTGGTATTTCAAGCGCACGCTCGAAGGCCAGGCCTATGCGCGCTACATGCGGCGCCAGGGCGCACCCGACGGCCCCGAGCAGGTGATCCTCGACCTGAACGAACTGGCCCGCGACAAGCCCTTCCTGCAAGTCGGCACCGTGAACGTCAGTCCGGACGGCCATCTGATGGCTTACGCGCTCGACGAGGCCGGCTCGCTGGATTTCACGCTCGTGGTCAAGGACCTGCGCGACGGCTCGCACTTGCCGCTGCGCGTGCCGGACATCGCACGCGGCGCGGCCTGGGCCAACGACAACCGCACCCTCTTCGTGCTGACCCACGACGAGACACGGCGCACGGCCCGCGTCTGGCGGCACGACGTGCACAGCGAAGGCCCGGGCACGCTCGTCTACGAGGACCGCAACGGGCTGTTCTGGGTGGCGCTGTCCAAGACCCGCGACCAGCGTTTCATCGTGATCGGCAGCGACAGCGCCGACACCAGCGAACTGCGCGTCATTCCGGCCGACAAGCCGACGGCGCGCACGCGCATCGTGCTGCCGCGCCGCAAGGGCCGCGAGGCTTCGCTGGACCACGGCGACGGCCGCTTCTTCCTGCTGGTGAACGACACCGGGCCGAATTTCCGGCTGGTCTCGGTGCCGGCCGACAAGCCCGATCTGTCGCAGGCGCAGGAACTCATCGCGCACCGCGACGACGTGCTGCTGGAGGATCTGGACGTCTTTGCGCAGCACCTGGTGCTCGCCGAACGCGACCGCGGCCTGCAGAAGCTGCGCGTGATGAACCGCGCCACGGGCGAATCGCACCATGTGGGCTTCGACGAACGGGTGTACAGCGCGCACGGCATGCAGAACGCCGAGTACGACACGGTGGTCTACCGCCTGGCCTTCGTCTCGCTGAACACGCCGCAGACCGTCTACGACTACGACATGCACACGCGCACGATGCACCTGCTCAAGCGCCAGCCGGTGCTGGGCGGTTACGAGCCCGCACGCTACGAATCCACGCAGATCATGGCGCCGGCCCCGGACGGCGCGCAGGTGCCGGTGTCGCTGGTGTGGCGCAAGGACCGGCACCACGGGGCGCCCCAGCCGTTGCTGCTGCGCGGCTACGGCGCCTACGGCATCCCCAACGATGTCTATTTTTCGTCCGCGCTGGTGAGCCTGCTGGACCGGGGCGTGGTCGTGGCCCTGGGCCATGTGCGCGGCGGCACCGATCTGGGCCGGCCCTGGTACGACCACGGCAAGCTGCAGCACAAGATGAACAGCTTCACCGACTTCGCGGCCTGCGCGCAGGCGCTGGTCGACACGGGTTGGACCACGCCGCAGCAGCTCATCATCGAAGGCGGCAGCGCGGGCGGGTTGCTGGTGGGTGCGACAGCCAACCTGCGCCCGGACCTGTTCTGTGCCGTCGTCGCGGAGGTGCCCTTTGTCGACACGCTCAACACGATGCTCGACGACACGCTGCCGCTGACCGTGGGCGAATACCTGGAGTGGGGCAACCCGACGAAGAAGGCCGAATACCGCTGGATCCGCGCCTACTCGCCCTACGACAACCTGCGCGCCATGGCCTACCCGGCCTTCTACCTGCGCACCAGCCTGCACGACAGCCAGGTGCCTTACTGGGAGGCCGCGAAGTTTGCGGCGCGGCTGCGCGACCTCAAGACCGACGATCACCCGGTCGTGATGTCCATCAACCTCGACGCCGGCCACGGCGGCTCGTCGGGGCGCTACGACGCGCTGAAGGAACGCGCCGAGTCACTGGCCTTCATGCTGGTGCAGTGGGGGCTGACCGATCCGGCGCCGCTGCCCGGCTGAGCGCGCGGTGTCGCGCAGGCGGCCGCTCAGCGACGCCTGACGATCAAAATCAGCGGCAGGCGGGTGGTGTCGATGGCCGCCAGACGGGCGGCCGCGAACCGCCCAGGCTGCGCAGGAAGGCCTCCAGGTCCGCCGCCTCGAGCGCCGTCAAGGCCAGCGGCCGCAGGATGCGGTCGCCATCGGCATGCAGCCGCTCCTCGTTCAGTTCGGAATAGTGCCGGATCACCTCGGCCAGCGTCGCGAGCTGGCCGTCGTGCATGTAGGGCGCGGTATGGGCCACGTGCCGCAGCGAAGGCACCTTGAATTCGCCGAAGTTGCGTGGCTGCAGCCACACGTGCCGGGTCTTGGTGGTTTCATCCGAGTCGCGCACATCGGCCCAGCGCGACAACAGGTGGTAGGGGCTCGCGCGCAGGCTTTCGATGCCCGCGTGCCGGCCGCCATCGACGACGCCCGGGCGCACGAAGAACGGCAGGCCGGTGTCGGCAAATTCGCCGTTCGAAAAACGCGGCCCGCCGTGGCACAGCGTGCACTGGCCGCGGCCGATGAACAGGCGCAGGCCCCGCTGCGCGGCCAAGGGGTAACGCGCCGCCCCAAGCCGGTCGCCGCGCTGCAGGGCGTCGCGGAAGTCATCGAAGGGCGTGCGCGGCGATTGCAGCGTGGCCACGAAGGCCGCCAGCGCCTTGCCCGCCAGCACGAGGTCGACCTCGTCGGCCGGTCCTTCCGAACGCGCCTGGGCATGCGCCAGGCCCCGCAGCTGCCCGGCCCGGCAGGCCAGCGACGGGTTGTGGGCCAGGTGGGCTTGCACGTGCGCCGCGCTGGAGCCCATCTCACGCGGATCGAGCAGCGCGCGCAGCGCCTGCGACCACAGGCTGTCGCTCGCGCCGCCCCAGCCGTGCCAGCGTTCGCCCACCGCATTCCACAGGCCCGGCGCGTGCCGGTCGACCGTCTCCAGCCCCACCGCGCGTGCACGCCCGTCGGTGAAGGCGAGCTGCGGCACATGGCAACTCGCACAGGACACACGGCCCGCTGGCGACAGGCCGGCATCGAAGAACAGCGCCTGCCCCAGCGCGACGGCCTGCGGGTGGCGGCCGATGGCATTGCCGGGGTCGTCCTCGCGCGGCGGTGGCCACGGGCCGTGGCGGGCGATGGCCTCGCGTTCCTGTGCGGTGAATGTCAGCAGCGCCGCGGGCTGCATCGGCGCAATCGGGCCTGCCACGCCGCGGGTGACGGTGCCAGCACGTGCCGGGTCGGCCGGCATAGACGGCGCCGCGGCGAACGTGCGGGACACGCCCAGGCTAACGGCCACGCACAGCAGAAGCCGGAGGAAGCGGCGGTACACGCGGCACAGGCGCGACGGCCCGCCCGCCGCAGGCCGCGCACCGGCCTTCATGGCAGGTCGACGCTGTACGTCAGGCGCTGCACGCGGCCCTCGGATTCGATGTCGAAGATCAGGCGCCAGGTCCCGGGCATGTGGAACAACAGGCCTTGCGCCAGGAAACGGCCGCCGCCCAGTGCCTTGACCTGCGCGGCGTAGTTCATGCCGTGGCGGTGTGCCGGCATATCCGCGTCCACGCGCAAGCTGTCCACGGGTGCGCCGCAGATGCGCAGGTCGAGCTCGACATGGCGCCCCACCGGCAGCGGCGACGGCCGCGTGGCCCAGGCCAGGGTCCAGCGACCTTCGACCATCACGGTGACGGATGCGGGCCAGGTGCCCACGCGGCCCGCCGCCTGCGCGCCACCGGCTGCGTCATCCAGCACACAGGGCTCGGGTGCGGCGATGGCCGCTTGCGCGCACAGCATCAGCCACATGGCCCGTGCGGCGGCGCGCCGGGCGACTGTCATGCCGCCGCGCACCGGCGCCGGACACCCGAATCCATGCGATCCGGCATGCCGGCCGTGCGCGCGCAGGCTCACCGCGGCGCCTGGGCGCGCAGCAGCGCCTCGGCATTGCGCCAGGCCAGCTTCTCGGCCAGCGGCGGCGGCAGCGTGGCGATCCACTCGCGCGCCGAGCGTGCATGCGGCCCGATGTAGTGCCAGCGTTCGGGCGTGAAGGTGTCGGTGCCGACCATGAAACGGTCGGCAAACTCGTCGAACAGCGCGCGCCAGGCGGGATCGACCCGCGGGCCCTGCGCGTGTTCGCTGCGGTAGGCCAGGTCGCACCACAGCCGCGGGTGGCGGCGCAGCAGTTCGCGGATGCGATCGGGCGACTCGAAGCCGGAATGCGCCCACAGGACGCGTGCTTCGGGCCATTGCGCAAAGAGCCGGTTGACTGCCTCGATGTCCGAGTGTGCGTGCAGCACGTACTGGCGCTCGCGCGCCAGCGCGACCATGCGCCGCGGGATCGGCAGATCGGCGTCGGCGCCGTACAGGTGGAACTCGCCGATGCCCACGTAGCGGTACTTGGCCAGCCGCGCCTCGAGGTAGGGCACGATGCCCTCGTCGCGCGTCCAGCCGCTGGTGTCGGCACGGGTGCGGTAGGGGCGCAGCTCCGGGACGATGAGGTCGGGTGCGGCGGCCAGCAGCTTCTGCGTGCCGTCGTCGTCGGAGGACGAGACCAGCACGCCCTTGAGGCCCGCCGCGCGCAGGATTTCCACGGCCTGTGCCGGCGGCACCAGGGCCACGGCGTCATGGCTGTAGTGCACGTGCGCATCGAAAACCGGCAGCGTGGGCGATGCGGCACTGGCAGCGGACCATCCGCTGAAGCTGCTGCCCAGCGCCGCGCCACTGGCGGCCAGCTGCAGGCAGGCGCGGCGGCGGCTGGGGTTCATCGGCACGGTGGCACCCGAAGGCTCAACTGGGGAAGATGCGTTCCATGGCCACGTCGATCACCATCGCGCACAGGCTGTACAGCACCGATCCGATCAGCGCCGCGACGAAGCCCGCCACCTGGAAGCTGTCCAGCAGGTAGGACGCCGCCCAGAACATGGCCGCATTGATGACAAACAGGAACAGGCCCAGCGTGATCAGCGTGACGGGGAAGGTCAGCAGCACCAGCACCGGCCGCACCAGCGTATTGAGCAGACCCAGCACCAGCGCTGCGATCATGGCCGCGCCGAAACTGGCCACCTGCACGCCCGTGTAGAGATGCGCCACCAGCAGCAAGGCAGCGGCCAGCAGCACCCAACGAATGATGATCTTCATCGCTCCAGCATAGCGCAGCAGACGAATTCGGCAACTGGGTCGACAATGGAGGCGTGTCCCAGCATTTCGAAGTCCATCCCGAGAATCCGCAGGCGCGGCTGCTGAAGCAGGCCGCGCAGATCCTGCATGCCGGCGGCGTGGCCGCCGTGCCCACCGATTCGAGTTATGCGCTGGTCTGCCACCTGGACGACAAGGCCGCGGCCGAGCGGATGCGGCGCATCCGGCAGGTCGACGACAAGCACCACCTGACGCTGCTGTGCCGTGATCTCAGCGAACTGGCGGCGTATGCGCGCGTGGACAACCGGCAGTACCGGTTGCTGCGCATGGGCACGCCCGGGCCGTTCACCTTTATCCTCGAGGCCACCAAGGAAGTGCCGCGTCGGCTGTCGCACCCGTCGCGCCGCACCATCGGTCTGCGCGTACCCGACCACCGCGTCACGCAGGCGCTGCTGGAGGAACTGGGCCAGCCCCTGTTGGCCACGACGCTGATTCCGCCGGGCGAAAGCGACCCGCTGAACGACCCCCAAGAGATCCGCGCGCGCTTCGAGAAGCAGCTGCAGGCGGTGGTGGATGCCGGCGCCTGCCTGGCCGAGCCGACCACCGTGATCGACCTGACCGGCGACGAGCCGGTGCTGGTGCGCCGCGGACGCGGCGACCCCACAAAGCTCGGCCTGGCGGACGAGTAAGGCCGGCGCCTCGCGCGCAGCCGGGTCTTCACGTACAGACACCCCGCAGCCGCGACGGGCTGCCGAGGCCCTGCCGCGCAGCGGCTCAGGAGCGCTCGAGGCTGCGCAGCACGCGCTGCGGATCGAAGCCGACCTGCGGCTTGCCCTTGACGAAGATGACCGGCACGCCGGGCTGGCCCGTGGCTTTCAGGCGTGCGGCGCAGTCGGCATCGAGCTCGACAAAACACTCCTGCACACGCACCTCATTCGTCTCGAACCAGCGCTTGGCGATCTGGCAGACGCCGCACGTGGTCGACGAGACCATCTGGATGTCGCCTGGCTGCACGGCCTGCGCCAGCTTGCTGCCCACCTGCCCGCGCTGGTAGCTGGACCACGCCTTGGTGCCGCCGAAGGCCAGCAGCACGACGATGACGAGCCCGATGAGGGACGGGCGGCGCAGGGCAGGAAGCTTCATGGTGCGAGGATCGTGGTGGAGGAAGCGGGTGTCACAGGGCCGCGGTCACCACCATCTCCACGCGCCACTCCGGCTTGGCCAGCTGGGCCTTGACGGTGGCGCGCGGCGGGGCATTGCCGGGGGCGACCCATTGTTCCCAGACGGCATTGAGCCCGGGGAAATCGGCCAGATCGGTGATGAAGATCTGGCACATGAGGATCTTGCTCTTGTCGGTGCCGGCGCGTGCCAGCAGCGCATCGATCTGCGCGAGCACCTGGCGGGTCTGGCCGGTGATGTCCTGGCTGCCGTCGGCGGCCACCTGGCCGGCGAGATAGCAGACCCCGTTGTGCACCGCCATTTCAGAGAGGCGGGCGCCGACGTCGAATCGTTGAACCATGTCAGTGGTGTCCTTTGTGTCGTGTCTTGGAATGTGAGGCGTGATGGGTGTGGGCGTGGTGGTCCTTCGCGTGGGGCATCGCCTGCGCGGGAGGGACCTTCTGGCCGAGCTTGCTTTCTGTACCGGACATCAGCTTCTTGATATTGCCCTGGTGACGCCACACGAGGATCAGGCACATGGGCACCAGCGCAAGGAACGTCACCCCGCCTCCCCAGATCAGCAGCTGGTAGAAGGGCGCGAAGACGGCCGCGACGATGGAGGCCAAGGACACGTAGCGAAAGAACACCACGATGATGCCGAACGTGGCCAGCGTTGCCACCCCCAGCCACGGGTTCAGGCCCATCAACACCCCTGCTGCGGTGGCCACGCCCTTGCCGCCTTCGAAGCGGAAGAAAACCGGCCAGACATGGCCGAGGAAGGCCGCCAGACCGACAAAAGCCGCCGTGCCCTCACCCAGGCCATGGGGCGCGCCGAACAGCAGCACCAGCAGCACGGGCACATAACCTTTCAGCGCATCGAAGACCAGCGTCAGGATGGCTGCGGCCTTGTTGCCCGAGCGCAGCACGTTCGTCGCACCCGGATTTTTCGAGCCGTAGGAGCGCGGATCGGCCAGACCCATCAGGCGGCTGAAGATCACCGCGAAGGACAGCGATCCGATGAGATAGGCCGCTGCCACGGCCATCAGCGAAGCAAGCAATTCCATGAGGCCGGCAGTGTACGCGGGGCCTTGGCGGCGGCGCGCGCCGCGATCGGCGGCGGTGTGCCGGACGCTGAAAATGGAAAAGCGCCCGAAGGCGCCGAAAGCGAAAAAGCGCCCGAAGGCGCTCTTGTCGAACAACTCGGCGCGACGCGCGCGCCGGGTCGATCAGGCGACGGCCTTCTTGGCCGGCGCGCGCTTGCGAGCGGCGGGCGCGGCGACCTTCTGGGCCACCTGCTTCACCGCGGCGGCGCGCTTGGCCACGACCTTCTTGGCGGCCGTCACCGGCTTGGCGGTCTTGGCGGTCGTCGGGGCCTTCACGGCCTTCGCGGGCTTGGCCGATCCGCTCGTCGAGGCAATGGCCTTCTTCACGGCGGCCACTTCCTTCTGCGCGGCCTTCTTCACCGCGGCCACTTGCTTGGTGGCGGCCTTGCGGGCGGGCGCGACGGCCTTCTTGGCTTCGGCCAGCTTCTTGTTGGCAGCCTTCTCGACTTCGGCGGCCTTGGCCTTGACGGCCTTCTTCACGACGGCCACTTCCTTGGTCGCGGCCTTCTTGACGTCGGCGAACTTGCGCTCGGCCTTGCGGGTGGCGGACTGGACTTCGGCCTTGACCTTGGTCTCGGCTTCGGCCACGGCCTTCTTCACGCGTGCTTCGGTCTTGGCGACTTGCGCCTTGGCGGCACCGGCCAGCGCTTCGAGCTTGTCGCCGATCTTGCTGCGCAGGCTCTGGGCGGGTTTGGCGGCGGTGCGCGTGGTGGTCTTGCGGGTGGCCATGGTCTTCCTCTCCAATGAATGGTCGTGCATCGGACGGGTTGCCTCCGTCCGCGGACCACATGGTTTGCGGCCCTGCGACAAACTCTAGCGGGCCCTTCTGAGGAGCGCGCTCCAATGACAGCGCATCTGTACCGTGCGCGCAACGCTGCGCCCGTACGCGCAGACGGTGTCTACAGCGCGCAGTTCACTGCACGCGCGCCCAGCGGACCGCTCAGCACCGACGGCTCGATGCCCACGAGAAAGCCGCGCCGGCCGCCGTTGATGAGGATGCGCGCCAGCGCCAGCACGCTGGCCTCCACGTAGACCGGCATCGCTTTTCGAATGCCAAACGGCGAGGTTCCGCCGACCAGAAATCCGCTGTGCCGCTGCGCGACTTCGGGCTTGCAGGGCTCCACGGATTTCGCGCCGATGGCACGCGCGAGGTTTTTCGTGCTGACCTGGCAGTCGCCGTGCATCAGCACGATGAGCGGCTGCGCGCGTTCGTCCTGCATGACCAGCGTCTTGATGACCGCGTGTTCGTCCATGCCCAGCTGGCGCGCCGATTCGGCCGTGCCGCCGTGGTCCACGTAGTCGTAGGGATGTTCGGTGAACACCACGCCCTTTTCGCGCAGCCACTGCGTGGCCGGCGTCTGGCTCACATGCCGTTCTTTCTTGCTCACTGCCATGCCTTCTGGCGGCCCCGCAGGACCGGGTGGACTATTGTCGGTCCCCTGTTCAGTGGGCATCCGCTTGGCGATACTTGAGGGCTTTCGTCCGCGTTGCCGATGACCCCTGCACCCGCTGAACCCGTACGCACCACAGGCCTGCTGCGCAGCCGGGTGCTGCGATTGTTCAATCGCCTGAGCTTCCGTGTGAAGTTCGTGTCGGTGGGCTTGCTCGTGGCCGCGCCGCTGTGCCTGCTGGTGGCCTATGTCGCGGCCACGTCCCACGACACGGTGCGCCAGGCCCAGGAGCGCGAGCAGGCCCTGATGCTGGGCCAGGACGTTCGCGCGCTGCTGGCGGCTGTGGCGCAGCACCGCGAACTGAGCGCGGGTGTGCTGGCCGGCCAGGAAGGCCTGAGCTCGTCGCTCGTGACCCACCAGGGCCAGATGCTCGAGCGCGCCGCGGTCGTGCAGCAGGAACTCGCTCAAGCGCGCTGGCAAGGCCTGATGCGGCCGAGCGAACAGTTCCTGTCCAGCCAGATCGACACGCTGCGGTCCTTGCCCGACTCGCTGGCACCCGAGCGCAATTTCGAGCGCCACAACGAGATCATCGATCGCCTGATGGCGGTGATCTACCGCCTGGGTCTGACCGTCACGCCTGGCGAACGCTGGCTGGGCGATGCGCCGGCCTACGACACCGTCTTCTACAAGCTGCCGGCCCTGATCGAACACGTCAGCCGACAGCGGGCCTGGGGCACCGCGGTGCTGACGCTGGGCCAGTTCTCCGCACCGGAGATGCACCACTTCATGCTGTTCGCTGGCACCGGCGCACAGCACACGCGCCAGCTGATGGCCGACCGCCGCACGCTCGATGACCTGGCCGCGATCCTGCCGCCGGCCGCCGGGTCTCCCAGCCTGCGCGATGCCTTGAACGAGGCCGACGTGTTCATCGGGCGCTCGATCGCGCAGGTGCTGTTCCAGACGACGGGCGACGATGCGGCCGAGCAGCACCGGCGCGAAGGCCAGAACGCCATCCTGGCCCTGCAGGGCGTCAATTCGCGGCTGAGCGCCGAACTGCTGCGTCGTGCCGGTTTCGCGCGCGAAGAGGCCGAGCAGCAGCGCAACGTGGCCTTCGTGGCGCTGACCAGCGTGCTGCTGCTGATCGGGGCTCTGTACCTGGCCTTCGAGCGCAGCACGGTCACGCGTCTGCGCAGCCTGCAGTTGGCATCGGCCCGTCTGGCACGGGGCGATTTCGACAAGACGATCGACATCGACGGCTCCGACGAGATCGCCGAACTCGGACAGTCGCTGGACCGCATGCGCAGCCAGTTGCTGCAGGCCGTGAACGAGAGCGCTGACGCGCTGGCCTCGCGCGCCGCGGAGCGCGCGAAGACCGCTTTCCTCGCCCGCTGGAGCCACGACCTGCGCACGCCCCTGGCGGCGGTGCTGGGCTATGCGGAGTTGCTGGACGATCGCGCGGGCTCGTCCTTGACCGCAGACCAGCGCGCCGATCTGCGCCGCATCGAGACGGCCGGCAAGCACCTGCTCGCACTGGTCAACGACGTGCTCGAGATCGCCAGCACCGATGCGCGCGAGGTGCTGCTGCGCGACGAGGCGGTCGACCTGGTGCAGGTGGCGCGCGATGCCATCGACCTGGTGGCGGCCACCGCAGCGGCCGAGCACATCGCCATCACGCTGGAAGAACCGCCCGCCGCACTGTGGGCGCGCGGCGACCACACGCGGCTGCTGCAGGTGCTGACGAACCTCGCGAGCAATGCCGTCAAGTTCAACCGGCAGGGCGGACAGGTGCGTGTGCGCCTGCTCGAAGGCGGCGCGCGCAAGGTGCGCATCGAGGTCATCGACAGCGGCGCGGGCATCGAATCCAGCCACCTGCCCAAGCTCTTCCAGCCCTTCGAACGGCTGGACGCCATGGCGCGCGGCATACCCGGCACTGGCCTGGGCCTGGCCACGGTCAAGCGCCTGGTCGAGGCGATGGGCGGCGAAGTCCGTGTGCGCAGCCAGCCCGGCGAGGGCAGCTGCTTCAGCGTGGAATTGCTGCAGGCGGATGAACCGCTGATGACCTCCCGACCGGCGGACACACCCGTCGCGGCCGCCGCGCCGGGCCCGGATGCGGCCATCACCGCCATCGAGCCGGCCCGGCCGAGTGACCCCGCGTCCGGTTCGGCCCCGGCGGGCCGCCTGTGCGGCCGCGTGGCGTATGTCGAGGACAACGAAGTCAATGCCGCGCTGCTGACGGCCCTGCTGGACAGCCGCACCGACATCGCGCTCACCGTCTTCGACAGCGCCGAGGCCGCACTGGCCGCACCCGCCGAACCCGCGTTCGACCTGTGGATCGTCGACCGACAGATCGGCACCGTCGACGGCCTGTCACTGCTGCCCGCTCTGCGCGCGCAGCACGGCCAGGACCTGCGCGCGCTGATGTTCTCGGCAGACGCCACGCCCGAGGCGCGCGAACTGGCGCGCAAGGCCGGCTTTCTGGATTTCTGGGCCAAGCCCGCCTCGCTGGAGCAGGTGCTGCAATCGCTGCAACGCTGGCTGGACACGGCACACGCCTGACAGACGCGGCATCGCGCCATCACATCGACTTCGAACACCACACCATGGACATTCCGCAAACCGGCTCCACCGCGCGTGTCGACATCGTCGCCTACGGCGAGCCGATGGTCGAGTTCAACCAGACCGGGCAGCAGGACGGGCGGCAGTACCTGCAGGGCTTTGGCGGCGACACCAGCAACTTTGCAATTGCCGCCGCACGCCAGGGCGCGCGTGTGGCCTACGCCAGCGCCCTGGGCGACGACCCCTACGGCCACATGCTGCGTGCCCTGTGGGACCACGAGCAGGTCGATCACCGCGGCGTCATCACGGATGCCCAGGCCTTCACGGCGATCTATTTCGTCACGCACGACGCGCGCGGCCACCACTTCCACTTCTTCCGCAACGGCTCGGCCGCCAGCCGCATGCGCCCGCAGGACCTGCCGCTGGCAGCCATCGACGGCGCGCGCGTGCTGCACCTGTCGGGCATCTCGCTGGCGATCAGTGACCAGGCCTGCGACACCGGTTTTGTCGCCATCGAGCGGGCACGCGCCGCGGGCGTGCAGGTGAGCTTCGACACCAACCTGCGACTGAAACTCTGGCCGATCGCCCGCGCACGCGCCGTGATGACCGAAGCGCTGCGCCTGTGCGACATCGCGCTGCCCAGCCACGACGACGTGGTGGCGATCACCGGCCTGACCGATCCCGACGCACTCGTGGACCACTGCCTGGGCCTGGGCGCCCGGACCGTGGCGCTCAAGCTCGGAGCGCAGGGTTGCCTGATCGCCAACGCCTGCGAGCGGCACCGCATCGCGCCGCACCCCTGCAGCCCCGTGGATGCCACCGGCGCGGGCGACACCTTCGGCGGCGCCTTCATCGCACGGCTGGTCGCTGGCGATGCGCTGGCCGATGCCGGGCGCTATGCGGCAGCCGCCGCCGCACTCTCCACGCAGGGCTATGGCGCCGTCGAGCCGATCCCGCGGACCGATGCCGTGCGCGCTGCCCTGGCCCGGGTGTCCGTGGCCTGATGCCCACGGCGCCGCCTCGACGATCGGCACGCACCTGCATTTCGCTCTTCGACCCATTCGACCCAATCGGCCCACCCGCATCCCCATGAGCACACGTCACGTCTTCGTTTGCGGCGCCACCAGCGGCATCGGCCAGGGCATCGCCCGGGCCTTCGCGGATGCAGGTGCCGATGTCACGGCCACCGGCGCCACCGACGCCGAACTCCAGGCCGCGCCGGCCCATCCGCGCATCCGCTACCAGCGGCTGGATGTTCGCGACGAGGCCGCCGTCCAGGCCCTGGTGGGCGGGCTGGGCGAACTGGACGTGGTGGTCAATTGCGCCGGCACCATCGCACGCGGCGCCGAGCACGAGCCCGCGGCATTTGCGCGCACCGTCGACATCAATCTCAACGGCACGATGCGCGTGTGCGCCGCCGCACGCGCGGGGCTGAAGGCGCGCGGCGGCTGCATCGTCAACACCGCGTCGATGCTGAGCTTCTTCGGCGGCGGCCTGGTGCCCGGCTACAGCGCCAGCAAGGGCGGCGTCGCGCAGCTCACCAAGAGCCTGGCCATCGCCTATGCGGCCGACGGCATCCGCGTCAACGCCGTGGCACCCGGCTGGATCGCCACGCCGCTGACGCAGGCGCTGCAGGACGACCCGGCGCGCAGCGGCCCCATACTGGCGCGCACGCCCATGGGTCGCTGGGGCACGCCGGCAGACGTGGCCGGGCCCGTGCTCTTTCTGGCCAGCCCCGCGGCCGCCTTCGTCACCGGCGTGGTGCTGCCGGTGGACGGTGGCTACCTGATCAGTTGATGGGACGCACCGGCACCGAAACCCTGCCTCGGATGCCGATGGCCGCTGTTGTCCCGCCCGCGCAGCTGCACTGCCGGCACTCCATCACCGAGGACTTCACATGACCCAGCCCATACCGCCCGATTCGAACAAGTGGCAGTCCTACCGGCACCCCATGCCCAAGGAATCACCGCCGGAGCTCATCGTTCCGGACGTGGTTCCCCAGGACGAGCGCATCTGGGTGCCGGTGGACGACAACGTCTGGTTCCGGCCGCTGTGCCTGTCGGCCAGCCGCGGCTACTGGATGAACCTGCTGCGCGTGCGGCGCGCCGGCGTGCTGTCGCGCCACCGTCACCCGCAGCCGGTGCACGGCTACGTCATCAAGGGCCGCTGGCGCTACCTGGAACACGACTGGGTGGCCAGCGAAGGCGGCTACGTCTACGAGGCGCCGGGTGAGACCCACACGTTGGTCGTCGACCCGGATGTCGAGGAGATGATCACGCTGTTCCAGGTGAACGGCGCCATGATCTACGTGGACCCGGACGGCCACTGCACCGGCTACGACGACGTTTTCACGCGCATCGACAAGTGCCGCGCGCACTACACGGCGGTCGGCCTGGGCGAAGGCTACGTCGACACCTTCATCCGCTGAAGGCGGCCTGGCGTTCACTGGGATGCGGGCAGCGCTTGCCGCGCCACCGGTCTCACGCGTCTTCGATGACGCGCGGCCAGACCACCGGAAACAGCGGGTCGTCCATCGGTGCGCCGGCCGGCAGGCGGTCGGCCAGGCCGGGGAATTCGGGCGAGGTCTTCCAGCGGCGCGGCGCGTGACGCGCATCGTCGCCCAGGTAGCGCAGCGAGAACACCCGCCGGCGGGCGCCAGCGGATACGCCGCTGGCCGCGTGCAGGCTCAGCATGTGGAAGGCCACGGCGTCGCCGGGCTCGAGCGCCCAGCCGAGGATCTGCAAGCGCTCGCGCTGCGCCTCGATGTCCGGCAGTTCGGCCAGGCTGCCCTCGGGATACCAGCGTGCCTCGTTCGACATGAAGGCGCGCGGCATCAGCCAGGGCCCGCGGTGGGAGCCGGCCACGAACTCCAGCGTGCTCTCGCGGCGCACGGGATCCACCGGGATCCAGAAGCTGACGTTCTGGAAGCCGTCGACGTTGTAGTACGGCTGGTCCTGGTGCCAGGGCGTGCGCTGGCGCGTGCCGGGCTCCTTGGTGAGCATGTGGTCGTGGTACAGGCGCACCTGCGACGCACCCATCAGCGCAGCCGCCGCAGCCGGCAGCGACGAGCCGCGTGCGATGCGCCGGTAGCCCGCGCTGAAGGGCAGCTCGGCGCTCCAGTTGCAGAAATCTTCGATGAAGAAGCCGGGGTCATCGGGTCGGCTGGCCACGATCGCACGCGGACTGGGCGAGGCCAGGTTCGCGTCGATGGATGCGGCCAGGTCGGCCACCTCGTCGGGCGTCAGCACGCCGCGCAGGCACACGGCGCCGTCACGCTGGAAGGCTTCGATATCGACGGGAGACATCATCATGGCTCACGGACCTCCTGATCAGAGCGTACCCGGATAGGCGCCACCATCCAGCACGATGTTCTGCGCGGTGATGTAGCCCGCGTGGCGGCTGCACAGGAAGGCGCACATGGCGCCGAACTCGGCCGGATCGCCGAAACGGCGCGTGGGGTTGACCGCGCGCCGCGTATCCAGGAAGGCGTCCAGCGTCTGGCCGCTGCGCTGGGCGCCGGCGGCCATCGTGCTGATCAGCCGCTGGGTCTCGAAGGGGCCGGGCAGCATGTTGTTGATCGTCACGTTGCGCGAGGCCAGCCGCGTCTGACGCGCGAGGCTGCCGATGAAGCCGGTCAGGCCGGCGCGTGCGCCGTTGGACAGGCCCAGGGCCTCGTAGGGCATCTTCACCGCGGCCGAGGTGATGTTGACCACCCGGCCGAATCCGCGCTCGGCCATGGCGTCCACCGTGGCCTTGATCAACTCGATGGGCGTGAGCATGTTGGCGTCCAGCGCGGCGATCCAGTTTTCGCGTGTCCAGTCCCGGAAATCACCGGCAGGCGGGCCACCGGCGTTGTTGACCAGGATGTCCACCTGCGGACAGGCCGCCAGCGCCGCCGCACGGCCTTCGGGTGTGGCGATGTCGCCGGCCGCGGTGCGCACCTCGACAGCCGGATACGCCGCGCGCAATTCGGCGGCGGTGGCCTCCAGGGCTTCTGCACCCCGGGCCGTCACGACGACATTGACGCCTTCGGCCGCCAGTGCCTGCGCACAGCCCTTGCCCAGCCCCTTGCTGCCGGCGCAGACCAGCGCCCACTTGCCTGCAATGCCCAGATCCATGGTGTTCCTTTCGCGGCGCCTCGGCGGCGCCTGGTGTGCATGCGATGGCCGACAGCCTATCAGCGTGGCGGCATGCAGCGTGTCGGGTCCGCCACCAGCAGCCATCCCGCCGCCAGAGCCACCGGGATGGCCAGCCACCATGCGGCCGAGGCCACCAGCGCCTGCCCCAGCACGGCCACCAGCGTGCCCAGGGCCAGGCACATCGCCAGCAGCCGCACGCGCTGCCACAGGCTGTGGCGCGGGGTGCGGTCGTCCCGGGGCTCGTCCATCACTTCACCCGGGACAGCAGCCAGATCCCCAGCAGCACCAGCGCGGTACCGGCAAAGACCCAGGCCGTCAGCGGCTCGTCGAGCAGGAGAGCGCCCAGAGCGACGGTGGTCACCGGCCCCAGCATGCCGGCCTGCGCCGTGGCCGCCGAGCCGATGCGCTCGATGGCCAGCATGATCATCAGCACCGGCGCGAAGGTGCAGGCCACGGCGTTCAGAACACCCAGCCACAGCACCGGCGCGGCCAGGGTGAACACATCGCTGAACGGCTTCAAGGCGACGTATTGCGCCACGCACAACAGGCAAGCCACGAGCGTTGCCAGGCCGGTCAGCCGCAGGGCGCCGACACGCCGCACGACCTCACCGCTGTACAGCAGGTAGACGGCATAACTCGCGGCGCTCGCCAGCACCAGCGCGCTGCCCAGCCAGACGTGCGGGCCGTCGGCCGCAACCTCCCGGCCAAAGACCACCAGCAGGCCCAGATAGCTCACGCACAGCGCCGCCACCTGCCGCACGCTGGGCCGCCGGCCGAAGACCAACCAGGCCAGCAGCAGCACGAGTGTCGGGTTCAGGTACTGGATCAGCCGCTCGAGGCTGGCCGAGATGTACTGCAGGCCGAGGAAATCCAGAAAACTCGCCAGGTAGTAGCCACAGAAGCCCAGCAGCGCAATCGCCGCCCAGTCGCGGCGCGCCAGAGGCGGTCGGCCCCGTCCGCCCCACCAGGCCAGCGCAATGAACAGGGGCATCGCAAACAGCATGCGCAGCATGATCACCGTGACCGCGTCCACCCCGTAGCGGTAGGACAGCTTGACGATGATGGCCTTGCCCGAGAAGGCCACGGCACCGCCCATGGCCAGGGTCAGCCCTGCGCGCCGCGTGCGCGCCCGGTCTTGCGCCGAGGCTTCCGAGGTCACGGACTCAGAAGCCGGCGGCCTGGCCGTCGCGGCGCGGGTCGCTGGCGGCCACATAACCCTCCACCGCAGGATCACCCAGGCGCCAGATGAACTGGCCCGCGCCGTAATCCATGTAGCTGTCGGCAAAGCTTTCGATGCGGTGGCCCAGGTCCTTCAGGCCCTGCGCGACGGCGGGATCGAAACCCACCTCCAGGCTCAGCGCGCCCTCGCGGGAGACACGCCAGCGCGGCGCGTCGCAGGCCGCCTGCGGGTGCTGGCGGTAGTCCAGCATGCGCACCAGCGTCTGCAGATGGCCTTGCGGCTGCATGTCGCCGCCCATCACGCCGAAGCTCATCTGCGGCGCGCCGTCTCGCGTGAGGAAGGCCGGGATGATGGTGTGGAAGGGCCGCTTGTGCGGCGCGACGATATTGGCGTGCGCCGGGTCGCGGCTGAAGCCGTGCCCGCGGTTCTGCAGGCTGATGCCCCAGCCCGGCACGACCACGCCCGAGCCGAAGCCCATGTAGTTGCTCTGGATGAAGCTGACCATGCGGCCCTGCTCGTCCGCGGCGGTGAGGTAGATGGTGCCGCCTTCCGGTTGCAGGCCGGTGCCGAAATGCTGGGCGCAGCCCGGGTCGATCAGGCGCGCGCGGGCCGCCAGGTAGTCGGCATCCAGCAGCTGCGCGGGCGTCACGCGCATCGCACGTGGGTCGGCCACATGGCGGTAGATGTCGGCGAATGCCAGCTTCATGGCCTCGATCTGCAGGTGCTGCGAGGCCAGGCCGTCGACCGGGTGCGACGGCAGGTCCAGGCTGCGCAGCATGCCCAGCGCCATCTGCGCGGCGATGCCCTGCCCGTTCGGCGGAATCTCGTGCAGCGTGTGGCCGGCATAGTCCAGCGCCAGCGGCGTGACCCACTCGGGCGCCCACTGCGCCAGGTCGTCGGCGGTCATCGCGCCACCGTGCTCACGCGCATGGGCCGCCAGCGCCGCCGCGATTTCGCCGCGGTAGAAGGCCTCGCCGCGTGTCTGTGCGATCAGGCGCAGCGTGCGTGCCGCATCCGGGAAGCTGAAGCGCTCACCGACCGCCGGCGCGCGCCCGTGCGGCAGGAAGGCCTGCGCGAAGCCGGGCTGGGACGCCAGTTCCGGCAGCGCCGCGGCCGCAGCCCATTTCTGCTGCACGATGGTGGGCACGGCATAACCGCGCTCGGCGATCTCGATGGCCGGCGCCAGCAGGTCGGCAAACGGCAACTGGCCAAAACGCGCGCTCAGCGCCATCCAGCCGCCCACGGCGCCGGGCACGGTGACCGTGTCCCAACCGCGCCGGGGCATGCCCTTTTCGGCCGCGCCGTGTTTGGCGAGGAAGTACTCGGGCGTCCAGGCCGCCGGCGACCATCCGCTGGCATTCAGTCCGTGCAGCTGCTGGCCGTCCCACAGGATGCAGAACGCATCAGAGCCCAAGCCGTTGCTGCAGGGTTCGACCAGCGTCATCGCCGCGGCCGTGGCGATGGCGGCGTCGATGGCATTGCCGCCGCGCTGCAGGATGCGCAGCCCCGCCTGCGCCGCCAGGGGGTGCGAGGTGGAAACGATGTTGCGCGCAAATACCGGGGAGCGGCGGCTGGTGTAGGCGGTGGTCCAGTCGAAGCTAGCGTGAGCGGTCATGCCATCAGTTCCTGTGAAAACTCATACCGGCAGATCGGGCTGCGAGGCCTGCACATCGGCCACGTAGCGACGCACGAGCGGTTCCTGCGGTCCGTTGTGGAAGGCCAGCCGGCGCGCGCGCAGGTCGGCATCGAAGGCCGAGAACCGGGCCAGCCGACGCTGGTGTTCGACCCAGTTCTCATCGACAAAATACTCGACGTAGCGGCCCGGCTGCGACACATCGCGGAAAAGGCCCCAGGACAGCGCCCCCTGGCGCAGCCGCGCGCGGCGCGTGCGTTCCATGATGGCGGCGAAGGCGACTGCCTGCGCGGGATCGATCTGGTATTCGACTGTCACCATGACCGGGCCTTCCTCGGGCGCGATCTCGATGGCCGGGGCCGCGAGATGGCCGCCGGTGGGTACCGGTG
This sequence comes from Pseudomonadota bacterium, assembly GCA_963205115.1. Taxonomy (GTDB): domain Bacteria; phylum Pseudomonadota; class Gammaproteobacteria; order Burkholderiales; family Burkholderiaceae_C; genus Rubrivivax. The sequence goes on from CAUJHV010000014.1 coordinate 76,797, forward strand.
AAAAATCGATGTCCGCGCCGCCCTCGACCGAGATGTCGCGCGTCACCAGCCACACCACGCAGCCGAATCCAGCCGCCGCCAGAACCGCCGAGCTCACCGAGGTCAGCGAGGCCACCTGCCCCCACAGCAGTGCGCCGGCAGCCGCACCGCCCATCAGCGCCATCTGGTAGACGGACATGCCGCGCGCGCGCACCCAGTCAGGCAGCGCCATCTGCGCCGCCACCGACAAGGAATTGGCCACCGAGATCCAGGCCATGCCGGCCACGAACATGGCGGGCAGCGCCACCCACAGCTCCGGCACCACGACGATCAGCACCGACATCGCGGCATGCACCAGCGTGCCGATCAGCACGAACTGGTCGCGCGTGCGGCTCTCGCGCCAGCGCGGGAAATACAGCGCCGCCACGATGGCGCCGGCACCCACGCAGGACAGCATCACCGTGAAGGTGCCGGGGCCGCCGCCGTGCAGCCCGCGTGCCACCAGCGGCAGCAAGGCCACCAGGGCCGTGCTCTGCAGATAGAACAGGAAGATGCGCAGCAGAACGGCCCGCAGCCGCTTGGACTGCCACGCATAGTTCAGGCCCGCGCGCATCGCACCGACGAAACGCTCGCCAGGCAGCGCGCCGGCCGGGCGCGGCTCCGACTTCCAGCGGATGATCAGCCCGAAGGCCACCGCAGCCAGCACGGCGTTGAAAACGAAGACCGCCGCCGGGCTGATGGCCGAGATCAGCGCGCCGGCCAGCACCGGGCCGATCACGCGCGAGAGGTTCATCGAGATGCCGTTGAGCGCCAGCGCGGTGGGCAGCTCCGCCCGCGGGACCACCTGCGGCACGATCGCCGAGAACACCGGCCAGCGCATGGCCAGGCCCACGCCGTTGACGAAGGTCAGCGCCAGCAGCAGCGGCGCGGTCAACAGGCCCGCCAGCGAAAACGCCGCCAGCACCAGCGCATTGAGCGAGACCCACAGCTGCGTGGCGGCGAAATAGCGGCGCCGGTCCAGGATGTCGGCCATCGCGCCGCTGGGCAGGCCCAGCAGGAAAACCGGCAGCGTGGACGCCGTCTGCACCAGCGCCACCATCACCGGGCTGGTGGTCAGCGAGGTCATCAGCCACGAGGCCGCGACGTCGTTCATCCACATGGTCATGTTGGCCGCGAGCCAGGCCAGCCACAAGCCCCGGAAGACCGGGCGCTTCAGCGGCAGGAAGGCGGGCACGTCGAAGGCCATGGGGTCAGGAGGATAGGTGCAAACGACAAGGGGCCCGACCGGGCCCCTTGCTCACACTGAATCCGTACATCCGGCGCCGAAGCTCGCCGGCTTGCAGGCCGGCTCGCACGGACATCGGCGAACGGATGTGCGCAGGCACATCCGTACGTCCGATATCAGTCTTCGTCCTGGAACGCCTCTTCGCGTTTGGCGCGGATGGCGGGCAGCGAGACCACCAGGATCATCAGCGCGGCGGCAATCAGCAGGCCCGCCGACAGCGGACGCGACAGGAAGGTCATCCAATCGCCACGCGACAGCAGCAGCGCGCGGCGCAGGTTCTCTTCCATCATCGGGCCGAGGATGAAGCCCAGCAGCAGTGGCGCGGGTTCACAACCCAGCTTGTAGAACACCAGGCCCACGACGCCGAAGGCCGCGGCCATGTACACGTCGAAATTGTTGTTGTTCAAGGTGTACAGGCCGATGCAGCAGAAAGCCAGGATCGCGGGGTACAGGAAGCGGTAAGGCACCGTCAGCAGCTTGATCCACATGCCGATGAGCGGCAGGTTCAGGATGATCAGCATGAAGTTGCCCACCCACATGCTGGCGATCAAGCCCCAGAACAGCTGCGGGTTGCTGGTCATCACCTGCGGGCCCGGCTGGATGCCCTTGATGGTCATCGCACCGACCATCAGCGCCATCACCGCATTGGGCGGAATGCCCAGGGTCAGCATCGGAATGAACGAGGTCTGTGCGCCCGCGTTGTTGGCCGATTCCGGACCCGCTACGCCGCGGATGTTGCCTTCGCCAAAAGGCACTTCGCCCGGACGACCGCGGGACTTCTTCTCCAGTGTGTAGGCGGCAAACGACGCCAGCAGCGCCCCGCCACCTGGCAGCACGCCCAGGATCGAGCCGATCGCCGTTCCTCGCAACACAGCAGGCGCCATGTCCCTGAAGTCTTGCATGGTCGGCCACAGGCCCTTGACGTCCTTGGTGAAGACCTCGCGGTGCTCGGCCGGGCGGCCGAGGTTGGCAATGATCTCGCCGAAGCCGAAGACACCCATGGCGATCGCCACGAAGCCGATGCCGTCGGTCAGTTCAGGCACGTCGAAGCTGTAGCGCGGCACACCTGAAATCACGTCGGTATTGATCTGGCCAAGCAGCAGGCCCAGCAGGATCATCGCGATGGCCTTGGTCAGCGAGCCCGAGGCCAGCACCACCGCGCCGATCAGACCCAGCACCATCAGGCTGAAGTATTCGGCCGGGCCGAACTTGAAGGCCAGTTCGGTCAGCGGGGGCGCGAAGGCCGCCACGATCAGCGTGGCCACCGAACCCGCGAAGAAGGAGCCCAGGCCCGCGGCGGCCAGCGCCGCACCCGCACGGCCCTTGCGCGCCATCTTGTAACCGTCGATCGCCGTGACGACCGAAGCGGCCTCGCCCGGCACATTGATGAGGATGGCCGTGGTCGAGCCGCCGTACTGCGCGCCGTAGTAGATGCCGGCCAGCATGATCAGCGCGGGCGTGGCGTCCAGTGCGTAGATGCTGGGCAGCAGCATCGCGATGGTGGCCACGGGGCCCAGTCCGGGCAGCACCCCGATCAGCGTGCCCAACAGCGCGCCGCCAAACGCGTACAGCAGGTTCTGCAACGTGAAGGCGACGCCGAAGCCCAACGTAAGATTGTTCAGAAGTTCTGTCATGTCGGTCTCCAGCTCAGGCGCCGATGAAGGTGGGCAACATCGGAACCGTCAACCCCAGCCCCTTGATGAAGGTCAGCCAGGAGAAGATCGTGAGAACGACACAGGTGATCAGCACCTCTCGCAGATGGAATTCGCCGCTGGCCAGGCTGGATATGAAGATCAGCACCGGCAGCGCGACGATCAGCCCGAGCTTGGGCAGCAGCGCGCCGAAAAGGACGACTGCCGCCAGGATGATGACCATCTGCCGGATCGGCCAGGCGCCGATGTCCCCGTCGGTGGCCTTGGACAGAAGCGCCTTGCCGATCTCGAAGACGCCCAGCAGCGCCGTGAGGATGCCCAAGCCGAACGGGAAGTAGGCCGGGCCCGGGCGGGCTGAGTTGCCGAAGCTGTAGTTCAGCGCCCCGATCGCGAAGCCCACGCCCACGACCAGAAACATTAACCCCGACCAGAAGTCCTTCTGGTGCCTGATCTTCATGAAGTGTCTCCTCCGGATGGATTTGTCATCCATTCTAGGAAGGGCCCTTCATGCACCCGCTGTGGTTTCCACGTAAGGCGGATTGCCCCTCCGAGGGAACGCGGAGAGGCCCCGGCGGTGCTCAGGCCTCACCCGGGGGAGGGGAAACCACCATCCGGCGCGGGTGTGCTGCGCAGGATTTCCTCCAGCGTGGTGAGGCCTTCGGCCACCTTCAGGACACCGGCCAGCCGCAGGGGCTGCATGCCTTCGCGCAGTGCCGCGCGACGCAGACTCTGGATGTCCAGCGCGGGGTGCAGGTGGGCCTGCGTGGCGGCATCCAGCTGCAGCAGTTCGTACAGGCCGGCGCGCCCGCGATAGCCCGTGTGGCGGCATTCCAGGCAACCCACGGCGCGGTAGGCCTTGACCGTGCCGGCCACCCGCCAGGGGGTCACCGTGGCCTCGAGCGCCGCCCGGTCGACACTGTCGTCGCGCTGCCGGCAGGCCGGGCACAGCGTGCGCACCAGGCGCTGCGCAAGCACGCCGATCACCGTGGCCGACACCAGATAGGGCGGCACGCCCAGGTCCATCAGCCGCGTGATGGCACCCACCGCGTCGTTGGTGTGCAGCGTGCTGAAGACGAGGTGGCCCGTCAGCGCGGCCTGGATGGCCATCTCGGCCGTGGCCAGGTCGCGGATTTCGCCGACCATGATGATGTCCGGGTCCTGGCGCATCAGCGCGCGCAGACCTTCGGCAAAACCCAGATCGACGGCCGAATGCACCTGTGTCTGGTTGAAGGCCGGCTCGATCATCTCGATCGGGTCTTCGATGGTGCAGACATTGACCTCGTCGGTGGCCAACGTCTTCAGCGTCGAATACAGCGTCGTGGTCTTGCCGCTGCCCGTGGGGCCGGTGACCAGGATGATGCCGTGCGGGCGCGCAATCAGCGTCTCCCAGGCCTGTGCGTCGTCCTCGGCAAAGCCCAGGCTGCGCAGGCTCTTGGATGCGTTGTCGGGCGAGAAGATGCGCATGACCATCTTTTCGCCGAAGGCCGTGGGCAGCGTGGACAAACGCATCTCGACCTCGCTGCCGCCTTCGCCGCCGGCGGGGTCGGGCCGACGTGTCTTGATGCGGCCGTCCAGCGGTCGGCGCCGTTCGACCACGTCCATGCGGCCCAGCAGCTTGATGCGCGCGATCATCGCATTGAGCACACCCAGCGGCAGCTGGTAGACGCTGTGCAGCACGCCGTCGATGCGAAAGCGGATCACGCCCATGTCGCGCCGCGGCTCCAGGTGGATGTCGCTGGCGCGCTGGTCGAAGGCGTACTGCCACAGCCAATCCACCACCTGCACGACGCCCTGGTCGTTGGCGTCGAGCTGGCGGTTGCTGCGGCCCAGTTCGACCAGCTGCTCGAAATTGGCCGTCGCCGAGCTCTCGCCCGATTTCTGCGCGGCGCGCACGCTGCGCGCGATGGAATAGAACTCGGTGGTGTAGCGCCGCACGTCGTCCGGATGCGCCAGCACCAGTCGCACGGGCTTGCGCGTGTGCGATTCGATCTCGGTGACCCAGGCCACGTCGAAGGGCTCGGCGGTCGCGATGGTCACTTCGGTCAGGCCCACCTGCAGCGGCAGCGCGTGGCGGCGCTCCGCGTACTGGATGCTCATCACGTCGGCGACCCGGCCCACGTCGACCTTCAACGGGTCGATCTTCAGGTAGGCCATGCCGATGCGCCGGGCGAGCCACACGGTCAGCGCCTCGGTATCCAGCGCACGGCCGCCGGCCTCCAGCCCCGCGCCACCCAGGCGCACCAGCGGATGCAGCCGCGTGTCGCCGGCTTCGAAGCGGCGCGCCACGCGGCTGGCCTCTTCGGCACGCACCAGCGAATCCTCGACCAGCCAGCGCAGCAGCAGCCGCCAGTCCAGCCGCCCGGTGGCCATCGGCGCACGCGCCGCGGGGGCAGCGGCGGGGGCGGTGCCGGTGGGCGCGGGCGGGCGGACCGCCTTCGGCAAGGTCATCAGGCGCTCGTTTCGGGGCGGTGGGTACGGAGCATGCGCAGCCATTTTGTGGCCGGCAGCCCCTGCCGCATGAAGCGATCTTCGAGCGCCTGGGCCCGCAGTTTCAGCGTTTCACGGTCGGGCAAGCGGGTCTCGCGACCGGCCACGACCACGGTGTTGCCCTCACGCGTGGCGCGCATGCTCCAGACCTGGTCCGCGCCGAAGGCCGACACGATGCGCGCGTGGCTGGCCGCGTAGGAGGACATCCGGCCGAACAGGTTCACCGCCATGACACCACCCGGCGCCAGCAGCGCACGGCAGGCGGCGTAGAAGCCCTCGTCGTCCAGCACCGGCGCTGCCGCTTCGTGGTCGTACAGGTCCACATGCAGCAGGCTCACCTCGCCGGCCAGCTTCGCGGCACCGGACGAGACGATCCAGCGGCCGGCATCGGCCAGCACCGTCCGCAGCCCGTGGCCGTCGGCCGGCAGCCGGAACCAGGCGCGGCAGGCCGACACCACCTCGGGGTTCAGCTCGACCACCGTCGTGGGCAGCTCCAGCGCCTGCAGTGTGAAGCGGGTGATGGTGGCTGCGCCCAGGCCCAGCTGCACCGCGTGGCCCTCGCCCAGTTCGGCCGTGTCGCGCCACAGCAGGCTGGCCAGCATGCGCTGCACGTAATCCAGTTCGATGCGCTGCGGGCGCGCGATGCGCATGGCGCCCTGCACCCAGGGCGTGCCCAGGTGCAGGTAGCGCACGCCATCGATCTCGGAGATCGTGGCCGGTGGAAGGTCGTCGGGCGTCGGGCTCATCGGCGCATCATGGCAGCAGTCCGGCCACGTCGAACACCGTGTGCCAGGCCTGCAGCTTGCGCTCGAAGGACCAGCTGGCATTCGCCGGGCTGGTCGAGGGCAGCCGGTGCGCCGGCAGGCCGAGCGCGCGCGTCACGCGCATGGCCCGCGCGGACTCGCCGCCGTTGTGCGCGATGGCCTGCATCTGCGGCATCCGGGCGACCAGCCCGGCCAGGTCGTTGGGCTGCGCCGATTCGATCGCGCTGTCCAGGCTGCCCTCGCGCCGGCAGGCGGCGTAGACGTCCCACACCGCCAGGCCGCGCCGCTGCAGTTCGTCCAGCCGCTGGGCATAGGTCATGGCGCGCAGGTCCACGCCCCACAGCGCGGACAGCAGCGGCCAGAACTGGTTGCGCGGGTGGGCGTAGTACTGCCCGGCCTGCAAGGACGCCACGCCGGGAAAGCTGCCCAGCACCAGCAACCGCGCCCGCGGGTGCCACACCGGCGGCAGGCCCTGCAGCAGCGGGCCGGTTTGAACCGCTGCGACGGCCGGCCGCGACACGCGCTCAGCCATGGTCCGACGCCCACAGCGCACGCAGCCGCGGCAGCGCCGCCAGCGCATTGGCCGTGGTCTGCGCCGCGGTTTCTTCCAGGGTCCAGCCGCGCAGCTCGGCAAGCGTCTGCGCGATGCGTGGCAGCTGCGCCGGTTCGTTGCGGCCGTGGCCCTGACCGTCGGCCGCGCGGTCAGCCGCCTGGCGGTACAGCCACTGCGGCGGGATGTCGGGCGCGTCGGTTTCCATCACCGGCGCATGGGCAGGCAGGCTGGCCGCCAGGCGGCGGATTTGCAAGGCGCGCTCGTGGGTCATGGCCCCGCCGAAGCCCAGCGCCAGACCGCGGTCGACGAAGGCCTGGGCCTGCACCGCGCTGCCGTTGAAGGCATGGGCAATGCCGCCGGCCACCGGGAAGCGCCGCAGGCCCGCCAGCAGCGCATCGGCCGAGCGGCGCACATGCAGGATGACCGGGAGCGCGTGGTGCTGCGCCAGGCGCAGCTGCGCTTCGTAGACGCGCCGCTGGCGATCGCGGTCCAGACCCTCGACGAAGTGGTCCAGGCCGATTTCGCCCACCGCCACCAGCCGCGGGTCGCCGGCGTGGGCGTCCAGGGCTTCGGCCAGCCGCTGCAGTTCCGCGTCGGCCCCGTCGTCCACCGCCAGCGGGTGGATGCCCAGCGCGTAGGCGTGGCCCAGCTGGTGGGCCAGCGCGCGCACGGCATCGCTGTGCGAGGCACGCACGGCGGGTATCACCAGCAGCCGCACACCGGCCGCGCGAGCCCGCGCATCGACCGCATCCCGGTCCGCGTCGAACTCGGGGGCATCGAGGTGGCAGTGGGTGTCGATCCAGGTCGTGGACATCAGGCCCGCCATGATGCACCGTCACGGCAACCGTGCTACCGTGCACCGACGCCCGGCCTCACTCCGACGCACCAACCGCCATGCCGAAGCCGCCGTTGTACAGCCGCTCGAGCCGCACCCCGCGCCCCATGGCGGTGATGCTGCCGCGGCCCGGTGACCCCGCCATCCCACCCTCGGGCGAGCGCGTGGCGTCGATGGCCGCGGGTTCGGGCGCGTCAGCTGCCGAATCCACCGGGGCCGCCACGCCCCCACCCTCCCTGACCCGCCGCCAGCGCGTGATGAACCGCTTCAGGCGGCACCCGGCCCTGGCCGGTTCGCTGGGCGGTGCACTGCTGGCCATTGCCGTGATGCTGACCCTGGGCAGCTTCCAGCCGCGCCCGCGTGTCATCACGCAGGAGCACATCGACGCCGCCGTGCGCGAGTCGCTCGAAAAGGAACCGCTGCCCTCGCCCTATGCCAAGGCCGCCGAGGCCGTGTGGGGATCGGTCGTGCGCGTGATCGGCCTGATGGACGAACACGACGACGGCCGCGAAAACGCCGAGCAGCGCGCCATGGAGCGCAGCCTGGGCACGGGCGTGGTCATCATCGACAACGGCACCATCCTGACCAACCTGCACGTCGTGCAGGGTGCACGCAAGGTGCGCGTGCGCTTTGCCACCGGCCACGAGTCCGAGGCCGAGGTCATCAACATCCAGCCGGAAAACGACCTGGCGGTGCTCAAGGCGACCAGCCTGCCCGACGACCTGCACGCGGCCACCATGCGTTCCACGTCCGATCTGCGGCCCGGCGACCAGGTGGTCGCCATCGGCCACCCCTTCGGCATCGGCCCCAGCGTCAGCGGGGGTGTGGTCTCGGGCCTGAAGCGCGAATTCCGCGACCCCGAGGGCAAGAAGACGCTGACCAACCTGATCCAGTTCGACGCGGCCGCCAACCCAGGCAACAGCGGCGGGCCCCTGGTCACGATGGACGGCCATGTCGTGGGCATCGTCACCGCCATCCTCAACCCCGGCGAGCAGCGCACCTTCATCGGCATCGGCTTTGCGGTGCCCATCGAAAACGCCGCGGCGGCCGCCGGCATGCCCCCCTTCTGAAGAAAGCCCCGCCATGAGCGACAGCCCCGAAAGCACCGGTCCCCTGATGGAGCGTGTGCTCTACGAAGTCAAGCGCGTGGTCGTGGGGCAGGACCGCTTCCTGGAGCGTGTGCTCATCGCCATGCTGTCGCAGGGCCACCTGCTGGTCGAGGGCGTCCCCGGCTTGGCCAAGACCCTCACCGTCAAGACGCTGGCACGCGCCGTCAAGGGCAGTTTCCGGCGCATCCAGTTCACGCCCGACCTCGTGCCCGCCGATTTGGTGGGCACGCGCATCTACCACCCCAAGACCGGCGAATTTGGCACCTCGCTGGGCCCGGTCTTCGCCAACCTGCTGCTGGCCGACGAGATCAACCGCGCGCCGGCCAAGGTGCAGAGCGCGCTGCTGGAAGTGATGCAGGAGCGCCAGGTCACCATCGCTGGCGAATCGCACAAGGTGCCCGAGCCCTTTGTCGTGATGGCCACGCAGAACCCGATCGAAACCGAAGGCACCTACCCGCTGCCGGAGGCGCAGGTCGACCGCTTCATGATGAAGGTGCTGGTCGACTACCCCACCGAAGAGGAAGAGTTCGTCATCGCCGAGCGTGTCACTGGCCCGGCCGTGGAGGTGCAGGCCGTGGCCGAGCCGCACGCGCTGGCCGCGCTGCAGCGCAAATGCCGCGAGATCTACGTCGATCCGTCGCTGATCGGTTATGCGGTCAAGCTGGTCAGCGCCACGCGCAACCCGGCGAAATACGAGCTGCCGCAACTGGCCAAGTACATCACCTTCGGCGCCAGCCCGCGCGCGACCATCGGCCTGATCGAAGGCGGCCGTGCGCTGGCCCTGTTGCGCGGTCGCAGCTATGCCTTGCCGGAAGACCTGATCGACCTTGTGCCCGACGTCCTGCGCCACCGGCTGGTGCTGAGCTACGAAGCCCTGGCCGAGGGCGTCACACCGGAACGCATCATCCAGCAGATCATGGCCCGCGTCGCGCCGCCGGAAAAACCGCTGCAACCCGGCGCCGGCGAAGGGGCCGCGATTGGCTGAGACCGCACCCGCGGCGGCCCTGTCTCCCGCCGGCAGCCTGACCACCAGCGACGCGCTGCTGCGCAAGCTGGAGTGGCAGATCATCCGCCGGCTCGACGGCCTGCTGCAGGGCGATTACCGCAGCCTGTTCCGTGGCGGCGGCGTGGACCTGGCGGACCTGCGCGAATACCAGTTGCACGACGACGTGCGTCACATCGACTGGAACGTCACGGCCCGCCTGCAGGTGCCGTACGTGCGCCAGTACACCGAGGACCGCGACCTGACCGCGTGGTTCCTGCTCGATCTGTCCGGCAGCATCGATTTCGGTTCGGCCGATGTCACCAAGCTCGCCGTCAGCACGGCCTTCGTGGCCACGCTGGCGCGTGTCCTCACGCGCCACGGCAACCGGGTGGGCGCCCTGCTCTACGGCCACCGCGTGGACGCCATGCTCGAGCCCGCAAGCACGCGGCTGCAGGTGCTGAACCTGCTCACGCGCATGCGCACGCGGCGGCGCGAGACCGTGCCCGGCGCGGCCACGGCGCTGGCCGACCTGATCGGCACGGCCGAGCGCACGCTCCGCCGCCGCTCGCTGGTTTTTGTGGTGAGCGACTTCATCAGCGCACCGGGCTGGTCGCAGGCCTTGGGCCGGCTGGCGCGCCGCCATGAAGTGGTCGCCGTGCGCCTGGTGGACCCGGCCGAGATGGCGCTGCCCGACGTCGGCCTGGTCACGCTGGAAGATGCCGAGAGCGGCGAACAGCTGTTCGTCGACAGCACCGACCCGGGCTTTCGCGCGCGATACGAGGCGATCGCCCAAGCCCGTGAGGCGGAGCTGTACGACGCCCTGGCCCGCAGCGGCGCCGACACGCTGGAACTCGCCACTGACGACGACCTGCTGGACGCCTTGCTGCGCTTTGCCGACCTGCGCCGCCAACGCGCCCGCCTCAAGACCCCGGGCCGCTTTCCCGCCCACCTGAGGTCGCCGGCCGCCGGCACCCAAGGAGTCCTGGCATGAGCTTTCAATGGCCCCACCTGCTGTGGCTGCTGCTGCTGCTGTTGCCCCTGCTGGTGCTCACCTACGTGTGGCTGCTGCGCCGGCGCCGCAAGACCACCGTGCGCATGGCCAGCATCGCCGTGGCGCGGGAAGCCTTGGGCAAGGGTCCGGGCTGGCGACGCCACGTGCCACCGGCGCTGATGCTGCTGGCCCTGACCGCGCTGCTGATCGCCGTGGCCCGGCCGCTGGCCGTCATCACGCTGCCGCTGGCCCAGCGCACCATCATGCTGGCGATGGACGTGTCGGGCAGCATGCGCGCCGAGGATGTCAAACCCAACCGCCTCAAGGCCTCGCAGGAGGCCGCCAAGGTCTTCATCCAGTCCTTGCCGCGTGACGTGCGCGTTGGCATCGTCTCTTTCGCGGGCACAGCCGCCGTCGTGCAGGCACCCACGCACAGCCGCGACGACCTGATCGCGGCGATCGACCGCTTCCAACTGCAGCGCGGCACGGCCACCGGCAGCGGCATCGTGCTGTCGCTGGCCACGCTGTTTCCGGACGACGGCATCGAGATCGCACACATCACCGGCCAGCGAAACATGCCGCGCGCACTGGGCGATGCGCCGAAGAAGGCGTTCACGCCCGTCGAGCCCGGCAGCTACAACTCGGCCGCCATCATCATGCTGACCGACGGCCAGCGCACGACCGGGCCAGACCCGCTGGAAGCCGCCAAGATGGCCGCCGAGCGCGGCGTGCGCGTGTACACCGTTGGCGTGGGCACGACCTCCGGCGAGATCATCGGCTTCGAAGGCTGGAGCATGCGTGTGCGGCTGGACGAGGAGACCCTGAAGAACGTCTCGCTGCTGACGCACGGCCAGTACTTCTATGCCGGTACCGCGCAGGACCTGATGAAGGTCTACGAATCGCTGTCGACCAAGCTCGTGGTCGAGCGCAAGGAGACCGAGGTCAGCGCGCTGTTTGCAGCGCTAGGCGCGCTGCTGGCCGTCGTCGCGGCGGGCCTGAGCGTCTTCTGGTTCGGGCGCATCGCCTGATCGCCTGAAGGCGGCCAACGGCCGCCATGGAGGCCGCAGCGGCTTCTGCGGCGATCACGGGCACTCGGCCGCCGTGTCCGCGCTCATCGGCTCATGGCGGGCGACTACGACTTCGAACCCTGGGCAGATCCCCAGACCGGCCCGCTGCCTGCCTGTGCGCGTCCCGTGGCCCTCGCGCGCCGTGCATGGCGTGGCCGCGCCATGTGCCCATGACTTTCGCTGCCGCTTTCGAAGTCCGCCGGGCTCCCGGAGTTCCCAGGCCAGCCTCGCCGCCGGGCGACAAGAACTCGCCACCATCGGTCAGCGCGCGCTCAGCTCGACGCCGCAATGGCGGCTGGATGTCGCCGACACGCAAGACCGCAGCGAAACCGCCACCTCCGGCGAAGCGCGGTGAATGACCGCCGTCACAGCCGAATGAACGATCAACCCGCAGGCGCGGCTGGACACCAGTCTGCGGCGGTTCCGGGAAGATCAGATTCCTGGCAGCGGCGGCCGGTGCCGCAGCGCCGGTCTGACACAGGGCCGCTACAGCGGACCTGTTCACCGTGGGCACGACATGGAGCGGCGTGCGTGCGTGTGTGCGTGTGTGTGTGCGATGGCGATGCCGCAGCCCAGGCCGCGGCGTACTGGCCGGTGTCAGCGCACCTGACTCGTCACGCGCTCGACGTGCTGGTCGTACAGACTGGGGCTGCTGGAGTAATCCAGCACCTCGCGCACGTGGCGCATGCGCCGCGGCTGCGAAGCTGAGGCACCCGGCGCATCGGCCGAAGCCGCGTTAACGGCCGTTCGTGTGCCCGCCACGACGTTCACCGTGCCGCCGATGGGCACCACGGCAGAGCCTTTCGGGCACGGGCCGTCGGTATAGACCAGCCGCTCACCGACGCGGCACTTCTTGAGGCCTTGCACCACTGCGGCCGTCGATCCCGATGCTGCCACGGCAGGCTCGCGCACGGTGCCGTTGTCGAACTGGAAGGGCTTGGCGGTGGCGACCGGCGGCGACCACCAGCTGCGCACCGCATCGCTTTGCGACAGGCGCCACAGCAGCGGCAGGACCAGCAGTGCGGCCAGGGCCGCGGCGAGCGCTCGAAAGACCATGGCGGCGTGCGACCGCCCTCCCACAAGGCGGTTCGATGGTGCTGAACAGCCGGTTCTATCGGCGTGCGGCGCGCCGCGCTGAAGGCGCTCAGGGGTCCAGGCGCAGCAGCCGGCCGTCGGGGTTGTCCGTCAGCAGGTAGATGGCACCGTCAGGGCCCTGGCGCACGTCGCGGATGCGCTCGCGCAGCGACGCCAGCAGGCGCTCCTCGGCAACGACCTTGCGGCCGTCCATGCTCAGGCGCAGCAGTGCCTGCTCGCGCAGCGTGCCGATCAGCAGGCTGCCCTTCCAGCCGGGGTAGCGGTCGCTGGTCACGAAGGCCATGCCGCTGGGTCCGACCGAGGTGGGCACCCAGTGGCGGATGGGCTGCTCGAAGCCCGACACCGGACCGTCATCGCCGATGCGTGTGCCCGACCCGTAATTTCGACCGTAAGTCACCAAAGGCCAGCCGTAGTTGCGACCCGGCAGCACCACATTGAGTTCGTCACCGCCTTGCGGACCGTGTTCCACCGCCCACAGCTCGCCCGTCTGCGGATGTAGCGCCGCGCCCTGGATGTTGCGGTGGCCGCGGCTGAAGATCTCGGGCTGCGCGCCGGGCGTGTGCACAAAAGGGTTGTCCGCGGGCGCGCGGCCGTCGGCATCCACACGCACCACCTTGCCGAGATGGCCGTCCAGCGGCTGTGCGTCCTGCATGCGCGTGCCGCGTTCGCCCAGGCCGACGAGCAGCGTGCCGTCCGGCGCAAACACGATGCGCGAACCGCAGTGCAGAAAGCTGCGCACCTTGGGCATCTGGCGGAAGACGGTCTTCACGTCGGTGAGCCGCTGGCCATCCAGCCGCGCACGGCCCAGCGCCGTGCTGTTGCCGCCCTCGCCCGGTTCGGCGAAGGTGAACCAGATGCGCTGGTTTTCTGCAAATTTTGGATCGACCGCCACGTCGAGCAGGCCGCACTGATTGCCTACGTCTATGGCCGGCAGGCCGGCCAGCGGCGGATGCAGACGACCATCGCGTCCGACCAGGCGCATGCGCCCCGGTCGCTCTGTCACGAGCATGCGTCCATCGGGCAGGAAAGCCAGGCCCCAGGGGTTGACCAGGCCGTGCGCCACGGTGACGACACGCGGCTCGGCCGCCTGCGCCGGCTGGGTGAGACCCGCCACGGCAGCGCACAGCACGGCCACATGCGCCACATGACAGGCCCAGTGACCGGCCCTGGGCCTTGTCGCCACGCGCAAAAAACCTAGGCTTCGCATGCTTCCACCACCATCTGCAAGCGTTGTTGACCGTTCCACTCGTCGACCTGCACGCGGTAGGCCAAACGCACGTCCTCGGGCACGGGTTCGGTGCGACCGAACCAGATGGCGTCGCGCGGCTGTCCGGCGTGTCGAACACGCAATTTCATGTGCTTCTCGCCGACCAGCCGCTGCTGCAGGACCTGCACACGATCGCAGAACAATGGCGGCTCGAAGCCCTGGCCCCAGACCTGTGCATCCATCGCGCGCACGGTCTCGAGGTTGAACCACTGCAGCTCGAGCGGGCCGTCGGTGCGCAGCTGGCGCTCCAGCGCGGCGGCATCCAGCCATTCGGACGCCACCTGCTGCAGCGCGCGGTCGAAGACCGGAAAGTCGTCCGCCGCCAGCGTCGCGCCGGCGGCCATCGCGTGGCCGCCGAAACGGCGCAGCACGCCGGGCTCGCGCTTGCTCACGAGATCCAGCGCATCGCGCAGGTGGAAGCCCGGAATCGAGCGCCCGCTGCCCTTGAGCAGGCCATCCGCGCCGCGTGCAAAGACAAAGGTGGGCCGGTGCAGGCGGTCCTTCAGGCGACCGGCGACGATGCCCACCACGCCCTCGTGGAAGTCGGGGTCGAACAGGCTCAGCGCGCTGGGCAGCACGGCGTCCTGCGCCGGCAGCATGCGCGCCAGCAGCAGCTCGGCCTGCTCGCGCATGCCGGCCTCGACCTCGCGGCGCTCGCGGTTGATTGCGTCCAGCTGACGGGCCAGTTCAGCCGCACGCGCGGTGTCGTCGGTCACCAGACACTCGATGCCCAGCGTCATGTCCGACAGCCGGCCAGCGGCATTCAGGCGCGGGCCCAGCGCAAAGCCAAAGTCGAAGGCCGCCGCACGCCGCGGGTCTCGGGCCGCCACCGAAAACAGCGCGGCCACGCCCGGCTGCATGCGCCCGGCGCGGATGCGCTTGAGGCCTTGGGCCACGAGCCGGCGGTTGTTGGCATCCAGGCGGACCACGTCGGCCACGGTGCCCAGCGCCACCAGGTCCAGCAGCGCGTCCAGTCGGGGCTGGCTCGCGGCATCGAAGCAGCCGCGCGCCCGTCGCTCGGCGCGCAACGCCAGCAGCACGTAGAACATCACACCCACACCTGCCAGGCTCTTGCTCTCGAAACGGTCGCCCGGCTGGTTGGGGTTGACGATCACGTCGGCCGCCGGCAGCACCACCTCGTCGCCTTCCAGCGCGGGCAGGTGGTGATCGGTGACCAGCACGCGCATGCCGCGCTCGCGCGCATGCGCCACGCCCGGCAGGCTGGCAATGCCGTTGTCCACCGTCACCAGCAGGTCCGGTTGCTGCGCGGCGGCCAGGTCGACGATGGCCGGCGTCAGGCCGTAGCCGTGCACGCTGCGGTCGGGCACGACATAGCCCAGGGTTCCGGGGCGCGCACCGAGCATCGCCAGGCCGCGCAGCGCCACGGCGCAGGCGGTCGCGCCGTCGCAGTCGTAGTCGGCTACGACGACGATGCGCTGGCCGGCGTCGATCGCCTGGCTCAGCAACGTCGCCGCTTCGGCTGTGCCCTTTAACCCGTCGGGCGGCAACAGGTGGCCCAGGCCGTCGTCCACGTCCTGCGGGCTGCGCACGCCACGGGCGGCCAGCAGCCGCGCCAGCAAGGGGTGCACGCCGGACTGTTCCAGCGCGAAGGCCACGCGCGGCGGCACATCGCGCACCAGCAGGGTCGGCACCGTGGTCATAGCGTCTCCAGTACCGCGCGCACGTCGGGGCGCCGCCAGGTGGCGCTCAGGCGCTGCACCAGGCCGGCCACGCCGCTCGAGGTCGCCGGTTCCCAGCGTGCGGCCACGCGTTCGCCGCACAGCGTGAGCGCGGCAGGCTGCGCCTGCTCCAGGCGCTGGACGAGCGCCGCCACCGGGCCCGCGTCCAGCGTCTGCCAGGCCGCACGCCACGCGTCCCAGTCCTCGGCCAGCGCCGGCGTACGCAGCCGGTCATCGACCAGCAGATCCGGCGCCGCATCACGGCCCGGGTCGACCCCCGTGCCGCTGACCCACAAGCCCGTGACCGTGAACTGGCCGCGCGCCTCTCGCTGGGCGTTCAGCGGGTGCGTGTGCCACAGCATCTGCACCTCGTTCTGCAGGCGTCGCACCAGCCGGGCGCGCGGATCGGGTTCGAGCCAGCGGTCGACATTGCGGCCGATCACGCGGTCCAGCGAGGCCGATGGCAGCGTCGCCAGCTCCGGGTGTCGGGCCAGCCAGGTCGTCGGCGCGACCCAGATGAGCTCGAAGCCCTCGCTTTCGAACCACTCGCGCGCGCTGTCGAACCAGGCCCGCGATTCGGTCTCTTCGAGAGCCAGCAGCTCGGGCGCCAGGACGCTGACGTCTTCCGCCCCGAGTCGCCAGTGGGTCGGCGTCAGCAGCGCCCAGCCCCGCCCCGCATCGTCGTGCGTGAGGCCGCGCGAACGCGCCAGTACCGCAGCCAGCGGCACCAGGCCGTCCTCGGCCGGCGGTAGGCCCCAGGCCTGGGCCAGCGCGCGTTCGTGCGGCGTATTGCGGCTGAACTCGTCCGCGGGTTCGCCCACGGCGTCGCCCGAGGCGCCGCGAGCGACTTCGCGGGTCAGCGTCATCAGGCGTTGCAGGCGGGGCAGGCTCAGACCTGCCAGCGCCTGTCGGCCAGCTTCGGACAGTGGCGCGGCAAACGGAACCAGCAGATGCATGGCGGTCATTATCCGGGCGGCACCGCTGCGCCCCCTCCCACCAGGGACTCACGGGCCCTCAGGTAGCATCGACCTCCCATGAGTCTGCCCTTCGAGTGGCACGTCGGCTGGCGATACACCCGCGCGGGCCGCGGCGGACGCCGCAACGGCTTCATCTCCTTCATCTCCGCGATCTCGGTGCTCGGGATCGCGCTGGGCGTGGCCGCGCTCATCATCGTGCTCAGCGTGATGAACGGCTTCCAGAAGGAGGTGCGCGACCGGATGCTCAGCATCATTCCGCACATCGAGATCACGCAGGCCGATGGCGCGGCGCTGACCGACTGGCACGCGCTGGCCGCCGCCGCGCGGCAGGCCGATGCGCGCGTGCAGGGTGTCGCACCGTTCATCGCCGTGCAGGCCCTCGTCGCGCGCGGCGAGAGCATGCGTGGCGCGGTCATCCGCGGCATCGACCCCGACGCCGAAGCCAGCGTCACACCGCTGGGCGCCCGCCTGCGCGAGACCACCTTTTCCACCTTGAAACCGGGCGAATGGAACGTCGTGCTGGGCTACGAACTCGCGCGGCAACTCGGCGTGCTGCCAGGCGACAAGCTGACGATCATTGCGCCGGGCGGACAGGTCACGCCCGCGGGCGTCGTGCCCCGCCTGAAGCAGTTCACGCTCAGCGGCACCTTCGAATCCGGCCACTACGAATACGACAGCACGCTGGCACTGATCCACCTGGACGACGCGCAGCGGCTGTTCCGGGTCGACGGCCCGACCGGCGTCCAGCTCAAGCTGTCAGACCAGCAGGCGGCGCGCGAAGTGGCCGCCACGCTCGTCAACCGACTGCCGCCGGGCCTGATGGTGCGCGACTGGACCCGCGTCAACCGCAACTGGTACGACGCGGTGCAGATCGAAAAGCGCCTGATGGGCATCATCCTCACGCTGATCGTGGCCGTGGCGGCATTCAATCTGGTGAGCACGCTGGTGATGACCGTCACCGACAAGCGTGCCGATATCGCCATCCTGCGCACGCTGGGCGCCAGCCCGCGCTCGATCATGGGCATCTTCATGGTCCAGGGGGCCGTGGCCGGCGTCATCGGCACGCTGGCCGGCGTGAGTCTGGGCCTGCTGGTGGCCTTCAACATCGACGCCATCGTGCCGGCCATCGAACAGCTGCTGGGCACCACCTTCCTGCCGGGCAGTGTCTACCTGATCAGCCGCATGCCGAGCCAGCCGCTGGCCTCCGACATCGTGCCGATCGCCGTCGTCTCGCTGGTGCTGGCCTTCCTGGCGACGATCTACCCGAGCTGGCGCGCCAGCCGCGTCAACCCGGCCGAGGCCCTGCGGTATGAGTGAGATCACCCCAGAGACCGTGCTGCGGGGCATCGACCTGCACCGACGCTTCCGTGAGGGCAGCGGTGCGCAGGCGCTGGATGTCACCGTGCTGCAGGGCGTGAACCTCAGCGTGGCGGCCGGGGAGACGTTGGCCGTGGTGGGCGCGTCGGGTTCCGGCAAGAGCACGCTGCTGCACCTGCTGGGCGGGCTGGACGCGCCGACAGCCGGCCGCGTGCTGCTCAAGGGCCGCGATTTCGCCAGCATGGGTGCAGCCGAACAAGGGCGCTGGCGCAACCAGCACCTGGGCTTTGTATACCAGTTCCATCACCTGCTGCCGGAGTTCAGCGCGCTGGACAACGTCGCCATGCCGCTGCGCATCCGGCGCGAGCCGATCGCAGCCGCCCGTACCGCCGCGACGGCTGTGCTGCAGCGCGTGGGCCTGGGCGAGCGGCTGCAGCACCACCCGGCGCAGCTGTCCGGCGGCGAGCGCCAGCGCGTGGCGATCGCACGCGCGCTGGTCACGCGGCCGGCCTGCGTGCTGGCCGACGAGCCCACCGGCAACCTGGACCGCCAGACCGCCGACGGTGTCTTCGAGCTGATGCTGCAGCTGGCGCGCGAACAGGGCACGGCCTTCGTGCTGGTGACGCACGATCCGGCGCTGGCCGCCCGCTGCTCGCGCACCCTTCATCTCGGGCGTTAGTGTCGTGAGCTGGACCGACCGTTGCCCCGTGGAGTGGCAGATCGGCTGGCGCTACCTGCGCGGCGGCCGTTCGGCTGCGGAAGCCAATCGCACCGGCTTCATCAGCTTCATCGCGGCGCTGTCGGTGGTGGGCATCACGCTGGGCGTGGCTGCGCTGATCGTCGTGATGTCGGTGATGAACGGCTTTCGCACCGAGGTGCGCGACCGCATGCTGGATGTGATCGCCCATGTGGAAGTGCTGGAGACGGGGTCCAAGGGCTCAGACCTGCCGCGCCTGGCCCGCGAGGCTTTGCAGGACCCCGAGGTGCGCGCCGCCGCGCCGATGGCCTCCTTGCAGGGACTGCTGGGCCGCGGCGAGCAGATGCGCGGCGCCTGGGTGCAGGGCATCGACCCGGCCGTGGAGCCCACGGTGACGCAACTGGCGCAGCGGCTGTCCCTGGGCACGGGCGCCCTGCTGCCGCAGCTGCAAGCGGGATCGCGCAACGTGCTGCTGGGCGTCGAGATGGCACGCGCGCTGCAACTGAAACCGGGCGACCCGGTGGCGCTGCTGCTGCCACCGCCGCCCGCACCGGAGGGTGCGGCCCCCGGCAGCCGCAGCACCTTGCCGCGCACCGTGAGCTTGCGCTACATCGGCAGCTTCGAATCCGGCCACCACTTGTATGACGACGCCTGGGCGCTGATGAACCGGGACGACGTGCTGGAGATCGGCCAGGGCCGCGCTGGCAGCGGCCTGCGGCTGCGGCTGGCCGACCCGACTCAGGCGCCCGAGGTGGCCAGCCGGCTGGCCACACGCTGGGCCTACCAGGCCCTGGTGCGCGACTGGACCCGCAACAACCGCCCCTGGTTCGAAGCCGTGGCGCAACAAAAGCGCATGCTGGGGCTGATCCTGACGCTCATCGTCGCGGTGGCGGCCTTCAACCTGGTCAGCACCCTGGTGATGACCGTCACCGACAAACGCGCCGACATCGCCATCCTGCGCACGCTGGGCGCCAGTCCGCGCTCGGTGATGGGCATCTTCATGGTCCAGGGTGCGCTGGCCGGCGTCATCGGCACGCTGGGCGGCGTCGCGCTGGGCCTGCTGCTGGCGCTGAACCTGGACCGCATCGTGCCGGCCATCGAGGCGCTGGTCGGCCACAAGCTGCTGCCGGGCAGCGTCTACCTGATCTCACACATGCCCAGCCTGCCGCTGGCGTCTGACATCGTGCCGATGGCGCTGGTGTCGATGGCGCTGGCCTTCGTCTCCACGCTCTACCCGAGCTGGCGCGCCAGCCGCGTGGACCCGGCCGAGGCCCTGCGTTACGAGTGAACCCCGCACAGGGTGTGCATGTCCCTGCTGTCGGCAAGGCAGGTACGCTTCCTACAATGGTGCGGTGAACCTGCTCAACGCCGACCTGCACTGCCATTCCGTCGTCTCCGACGGCACGCTCGAACCCGAAGTGCTCGCGCAACGGGCCAAGGCCGGCGGTGTCGAGCTCTGGGCGCTGACCGACCACGACGAAATCGGCGGCCTGCCGCGTGCGATCGAGGCAGCCCATGAATGGTCACTGGACATGCTGACCGGCGTGGAAATCTCGGTCACCTTTGCCGGCACCACCGTGCACATCGTGGGCCTGGGCTTCGACGCCGGCAACCAGGCGCTCGCCGATGGCCTGGCCGCCACGCGTGGCGGGCGGGCCGAGCGCGCGCAGGAAATGTCCGACGAACTGGCCAAGGTGGGCATTCGCGACGCATACGAGGGTGCCCTGCGCTACGTCGGCAATCCGGCCCTCATTTCGCGCACGCACTTCGCGCGCTACATCGTCGAAACCGGCGTCTGTGCCGACACCCACGAAGTCTTCCGGCGCTACCTGGCCGAAGGCAAGCCCGGCTTCGTGCCGCACCGCTGGGCCAAGCTGGGCGACGCGGTGCACTGGATCACGCAGGCCGGCGGCACGGCCGTCATCGCCCACCCCGCGCGCTATGCGTTCACGCCCACCGAGGAGTACGCGCTGTTCACCGAGTTCATCGCCCACGGCGGACGCGGCCTCGAAGTGGTCACCAGCAGCCACTCGGCCGCGGACCAGCGCAAGTACGCCGACATGGCTGTCGAATTTGGCATGCTCGCCTCGCGCGGGAGCGACTTCCATTCGCCCGGCGAAAGCCGTACGGAACTGGGAAGCCTGCCGCCACTGGATGGCCGGCTCGAACCCGTGTGGGAAACCCTTCAGGACCGCGTGCTGCGCGCCTGAAGCGCCTGCGGCGTGTGTGCCGCTCGCGCCGCCTCAGGCGTGCGTCGAGCCGACCGTGCCGGCATCCGGCGCAGCAATCGCCACCACGCTGCGCGGCTCGGCCGCCAGACGGCCCATCCAGGGCGCCTGGCGCGGCTGCAGGACCTGCTCCAGCCACGTCTGCATCGCCTGCGCGGGGATCGGGCGGCTGAACAGGAAGCCTTGCATGACGCTGCAACCCAGTCGGTGCAGCACTTCCATCTGGCGCTCGTTCTCCACGCCCTCGGCAATCACCCGCAGGCCCAATGAACGCGCCAGCGCAATGATGGCCGTGACCACCGCGCTGCTCTGCGGGGTGATGCCCAGATCGCGCACGAAACCACGATCGATCTTCAGCTCCGAGATCGGCAGCGAGGTCAGGTAGGCCAGCGACGAATAACCGGTGCCGAAATCGTCGATCGAGATTTCCACGCCGATCTCGTTGAGACGGTGCAGGGCCGGAACGACCTCCTGCATGTCCTTCATCAGGCCCGTCTCGGTGATCTCCAGCTGGATGGCGCGGTGCGGCACGCCGTAGGTGGAGACGGCCTGGTGGATGTGTTCGACCAGGTCGGAGCGCTCGATCAGCCGCGTGGGCATGTTGACCGCGATGGCGTCGTTGAATCCGAAGGCCAGCGACCAGGCCTTGGCTTGGCGCGCGGCTTCGCGCAATGCCCATTCGGACATCGGCACGATCAGCCCGCTCTCTTCGGCCAGGGGAATGAAATCGCCCGGCGGCACCAGCGTATCGCCGCGCTGCCAGCGCATCAGGGCTTCGGCACCCACCATGCGCGCCGAGCGCACGTCGATCTTGGGCTGGTAGTGCAGCACCAGTTCATCGCGTTCGATGGCCTTGTGCAGCGCCGTTTCCAGCGCCAGCTTCTCCCGGCCGCGCCCGGCCAGCATCGGCGAATACTGCGTGGCGGCATTGCGCCCCGCTGCCTTGACGGCGTACATCGCGACGTCGGAATTGCGCAGCAGGTCGAGCACCGTCTGGCCGTCGCGCGGGAACATCGCGATGCCCACGCTGGCCGTCACGAAACACTCCTGACCGGCGACCAGCATCGGCGCGCGAAGGGCATCCAGGATGCGCTGCGCCACGCGCTCGGCGTCGCGCTCGTCATCCACATCGGGCAACAGGGCCACGAACTCGTCACCACCCAGACGGCCGGCGGCCTCCAGCGTGCGGTGCGCGCGCGACCCTGCCGATTCCACGGGGCCTTCGACGATCTGCTCGCTGTGCCGCACGCACGCCCGCAGCCGCGTGGCCACTTCACACAGCATCTCGTCGCCCGCGGCGTGGCCGAGGGTGTCGTTGATGACCTTGAAGCGGTCCAGGTCGATCAGCAGCAGCGCGCAGGCATGTTCCTGGCGGCGTGCGTATTCCAGCGCGCGCTCCGTGCGCCACATCAGCTGGCGGCGATTCGGCAAGCCCGTGAGCGAGTCGTAGTTGGCCAGGTGGCGGATCTTGTCTTCGGCCGTGCGCCTATCCGTCACGTCCTGGACGATGCCCGTGTAACCCGTGTACGTACCGTGCTCGCTGAATTCCGGCTCCGCTTCCAGATGCACGATGCGTGGACGGCCATCGGCCAGCGTCACGGCCAGATCGGTGGCCAGCACGCTGTTGTGGCCCTGGGCTTCGGCGAGCATGCGCAGAACCGCGCGACGGTTGTCGCGATGGACCATGTGCAGCACGCCACCCAAGGACAGCGTATGGCCAGGCCCGATGCCAAACACGCGCAGCGCTTCGGTGGACAGTTCGAGCCGGCCCGAGCTTCCGCGCACCCGCGGCCGCCACTCGAAGCTGCCCATGCGGGCAAGGTCCTGCGCGCGGGCCAGCTTGGACTTGCTGCGCTCGAGTTCCTGCCGCGTACGCGACGAGCGCAACAGATAGCGCAGGCGTCCGGCCAGCAGGCTCCACTGATTGGCCTTGACGAAGAAGTCAGTAGCGCCGGCCTCGTAGGCACGCGCGATCGAGGCGTCGTCGTCCAGACCCGTCAGCATCAGTACGGGCGTGTTTTCGTGCCCGGGCAATGCGCGCAGGCGTTCGCAGGTGGCAAAACCGTCGAGAGTGGGCATCAGCGCATCCAGGACAACGACGTCCGGGCGGTCACGCTGAAGACACTCCAATGCCTCTTCGCCGGCAGATGCTTCGGCGATGACGAATCCACGCTCCCGCAGCGCGGCAGCGGTGAGCATCAGATTGACAGGATCGTCATCGACCAGCAGCACGCTGGGCAACGGGCCAGGGTCGATTTCACCGAAAAATGCGGTGGGAAGGGTCACGTCGCAGATCCTCGGGCGCCAAGCATATCCGCTAGGGCAACCCGAACACGGGCGCTTTCATTTTGAAGCGCCTGGAGCGCCGGGCCTGCGTCGCCCGAACGGTGTTCACGAATCAGCGTTTCGACTGTCGTGCAATGGCTCGAGAAAACCAGCGCACCGATGCTCGCGGAGGACGAACGCAACGTGTGTGCGATGCGGCCGATGGTCGTCCAGTCCTCCACCGCCATCGCGCTGGCGCAGTCGGCCATCGACTTGTCCAGGGAGCGCTGGTAGGTTTCGAGCACGCGGCGCACGATACCGTTCGTTCCCTGCGGGTCGAGTTGGTTCAGCTGACCCAGGGTCGCCTCGTCGATGGCCGGCCGCAAAGCGCTGTCATCGGGTGCGACCATGGGTATTGAAACAGGATGCTCGGCCATCGTTGCCCTGCCAGAAGAGTGTGAGAATCGTTCGGGAAGCGGGGTCGCGTCAAGGAAGATCTAACCCGCCAGCGACCCGGCATCGGCGGCTTTTCAGCCACAGGCAGGGCACTTTCGGACTTT
This sequence comes from Pseudomonadota bacterium, assembly GCA_963205115.1. GTDB lineage: Bacteria > Pseudomonadota > Gammaproteobacteria > Burkholderiales > Burkholderiaceae_C > Rubrivivax. Next base: position 100,589 of record CAUJHV010000014.1, read on the forward strand.
CGGCAGCGCCGCATTGCGACTTGAACAACTGTTCGAATCAGGGGGTCGGCTGTTGCGTTCCGCATACAGTGCACGATCGGTGATGCCCACCCGTGGAGACACCTCCCCACGGCGTGCCGCCCGACACCACAGTCGCGCGGCATTCGGCCCCTTGGCCTGTTGCGCCACGGTAAGTCTGGTGCCTGGCAGCGCATGTGCTGCCGAGAAGGCAAGCGGCGCGGGGCTGGGCCCCTGGCTGTTCGGTTGCGTGGCGATGTTGCTGGTCGCTGCCCTGGCCTGGACACTCGGCCGACAGTCGGCCGCGCGAACATCCGACGCCCGTCCCGACGCGGCCGACCCCGAGCCCGCGCCGCCCGCAACCCGGGCCCCTCTCACGTCGCCCACGGCCGCGGTACTCGGCTCGACAAACCGTGCATCGGGCGCTGTCAGCGCAGACCGCGAGATCGACGACTCCGCGGCCATCAGCTACACCTTGTCCCACGACCTGCGCGCGCCGCTGCGGGTGGTCGAGGGCTTTGCGCGCATCCTCAAGGAGGACTACGGGCGACAGCTCGACCGCATCGGCAACGACCACCTCGACCGGCTGCTGGGTGCCTCGGGGCGCATGAACGCGATGATCGACGCGATGCTCTCGCTGGCGCAGCTGTCGGCTCTGCCGCTGGCCAAGCAGCCGGTCAATCTGACACAGCTGGCCGGCTACGTGCTGGAAGACCTGCGCCGCCAATCGCCGGAGCGGCAGGTCGAAACGATGCTGGCGCCCAAGCTGCTGGTCCAGGGCGATCCGACCCTGCTGCGTCAGATGCTGGAGAACCTGCTGGGCAACGCCTGGAAGTATTCAGGCAAGACAGCCCGGGCGCGGATCTGGCTGAGCAGCAGCGTGCGCGACGGCAAGACGGTCTACGAGGTGGGCGACAACGGTGCCGGCTTCGACATGCGGGCCTCTGACCGGTTGTTCGGCCTCTTCCAGCGCCTGCATGGGCACAGCGAGTTTCCCGGTACGGGCGTTGGTCTGGCGTCAGTGCAGCGCATCGTGCATCGCCATGGCGGCGAGGTCTGGGCCGAAGCCGAACCCGGCAAGGGCGCGCGCTTTTACTTCACGCTTCCGGACTAGCCAGGTCTTCGACCGCCTGCACGACCCGTTCGGCCTGGGTACGCAGTGAACGGCCTTCCGCAGCCGCGTGCCGGCGAAGGCGCCCGAACGCTTCGCCGCGGGTCTGCGAAAAGCGGTGCATCAGGATGCCGATGGCCAGGCCGACCGGGTTGGCGAGCACATCGGCAGCATCTTCGGCATCACCTGCTGCGGCCATGGCCGCGCCTGGCAGCATGGCCTCGCGCCGCGCGCGCTCAAAGGCTGCATCGACCGCCGGCACGATCTGGCCAACTTCCAGGGGCTTGACCAGGTAGGCCAGCGCACCGAGCTCGTTGACTTTGGCCACGGTCTCCTCGTCGGAGAAGGCCGACAGAAAGACGAAGGGCGTGTGGCCGACATCGCGCAGGTACTCGGCCACATCGAACCCGGTCTTGCCTTCCATGCGGATATCCAACAAGGCCAGATCGGGCCGGTGCTGGCGCGCCAGCAGGATGGCGTCGTCCCCGTTGTCCGCGTCGATGACTTCGTAGCCGGCGACCGACAGCCCGTGCGTGACGGTCGCCAGCACCAGACGATCATCATCTACCACGAGGATCTTGCCCTTGCGTGCAGTCGTGGGGGTATAGGTGGCGCTCATGGGCTGGGTCGGTTGGACCACGTCAGGGCGATGGCTGCGGGCCGCGGTACGCGATTGTGGCGCAGTCCCGCCCTCCTGCGCAGAACTCAGGTGACGCGTCGCACGCTGGGTGAGCGGATCACCAGCGAGGTCACCACATGGCCCGCGCGCTCCGCCATCTCGAGCGATGCAGCCCGGCGGGGCAGCAGCGCGCGCACCAGCCCCAGGCCGTACATGCCGGACGGTGCATTCCGCAAATTGAAGTCCGGCGGCAAATGGCCCCCGTTGACGATCTCGATCAGCACGTCGTCGTCGCGCATGTGCATGGCGCAGCGCACCGTGTCGTCGGTGCCGTGCTTGACGGCATTCGTCAGCAACTCGTTCAGCGTGAGCGCCAGCGGGATGGACTCCGATTCAGGCAGGATCCAGCGTGCCGCGTCGCCGTGCACGCGCACCTCGATGATGTGCTGCCGGCTGCGCTGGATGGACGCGGCGATCGCGCCCAGCACGCCGGCCAGCCCGAGCGGACCGGCCGCCCCGACCTGCAAGCCGTAGACCTGCGCGATGGCCTGGACCTGCCCGATGGCTTCCAGCAGTTCGGTGCGCAAAGCGGGCCGGCGCTCGGCGGTCTGCTGCAGCAGACCCGCCACGCCTTGCAGGTTGTTCTTGATGCGATGGTGCACTTCCTTGACCAGCATCTCGCGCTGCGCGATGGCCGCATCCAGTCGCGCCTGCTCGGCCTGACGCTGCTCGGTCACGTCGTTAGCCACCAGAAGGATCTGCCCTTGCCGCCCCGCCACGGAGGCGTCAGAAGGCACATCCAGGTGCACGAATCGCGTGTCCCAGCGCTGGGCGTGTCCGCCCGCGGGGCCGGGCCGCGTGATTTCACGTCGCACGCCTTCGACCGTATCGTGGGCCATGCGCAGGCTGGCCTGGAGGGCGGCGGCTTCTTCGCGATCGGCAAAACAGGCATCCGGCGTGCACCCGTGCAACTGCGCTGCCGGCTGCCCGAAAAACGCTTCGGCCGCCTGGTTGCATTCCACCACGCGCCAGCTCTGCGCATCGAACAACGCAATGGCCAGCGGCGCGGTCTCGATCAGCCGCTGCAGCGATGCACGCGCGCCGGAGACACGCACCTCGGCCTGGCGGCGGGCTTCGATGTCGAGCAGCACGAAGGTGATCTGGCGCTTGCCATCGGGATCGGCCGGCGTCGCCACGGCGTTGCCGACGACCCAGAAGGCCCGCCCGTCGCGTGCCTTGAGCCGGCACTCGAAGGTCTCGCTCTGGCCTTCGGACAAGCGCTGCAGCCAGTTGGGCCGTGCCAGCGGGTGATTGGGTTCGTCGGTCGCCACGGTGCCGATCGGTTCGCCCAGAAAGGTGGCGAGTTCGCCCGCGAACATGCGTCGCGCCGAGCGGTTCATCCACTCGATCCCGTCCTCGCCCACGGTCACGATGCCCACCAGCACCGAATCCAGCATCGCCCGCGTGCGCTCGGCCTGTTGCTGCAAGGCCTCGCGCGCGCGGCGCCGCTCGTCGACGTCGACGAAGGTGCAGATCCAGTCGGATCGAGGGTCCTGCGGCGCGACCGCACGCACGGCCACCTGCATCCAGCGCGACTGCCCGTCGCGACGCAGCATGGCCATCTCGGCACTGAAGCGGCCTTCGGCCATCACGGCCTGGCGCCGCGTGCGCTCCAGCGCCAGCTTGTCCGCGGCGGTGCCCGCATACAGCGTGGACAGCGTCAACTCCGCCAGCGCCTGCGGCTCGAAGCCGGTCAGGTCGGACATCGCCGGGTTGGTGCGCAGGATGCGGCCGCCGCGTACCCAGGCGATGCCGACGTCCGACTGGTCGAACATCAGTTCCCGCTCGTGCAGCGCGCGCTCGATCTCGGCTTGTTGCCGCTTCAGGCCCGTGATGTCGGACAGCACGGCCACGGCCTCTGCGCCGGCATCGATCGACTCTGCGCGGCGCACCGACAGCGCGATCCATTCCTGGCTGCCATCGGCCGTCGACGCGATCGGCACCTCGACGTCGCATGCCAGTCCTGCCCGCACGGCCTGCACCGCGGCAGCAACCGTCGGCCTGTCGACCGCACGCCATTCGAAGAGCTGCTCGAAATCAGCGCCGGCTGCTGCGCCGGGCTCGAAGCCCAGCATGCGCTCGAAGCGCCGGTTGCAGCGCACGAGACGTCCGGCGCGCAGATAGGCGATCCCCACCGGCGAGGCGTCGAGGATCGTCGTGAGCTCGCGCAGCAGTTCGTCGCCGAGCAGGCGCGACTCCTCCTGCTCGGTGACGTCGAGCGTGACGACGGAAGTGGCCGGTCGGCCCGATCGCAGCCGTGCCGGCTCCACGCGGGTCAGCAGCCAGCGATGCCCGAGTTGCGGGTGCTGGATCGCATAGCGCACCTCGGCGCTGCGTCCCTCGCTCAATGCCGCCTGCAGTCGCTGGTAAGCGGGCAGGAACGCGGCATCGATCATGGTGGCATCGACACCCTGAAGCGCTGCGGGCAGGGCCAGTCCGGCCTCGTGCACGCGTGTCCCGGCATCCTCGGATGAACTGCCGGAGGCGTCGAAAGTCGCCACGCCCACGCCAGCCGCACTCATCAACGCGCCCATTTCCAGTCGGGCGAGGTCGCGTTCGACTTCGGCGCTGCGATCCAGCACGAGGGCCAGCACACGGTAGATCCCGTCCTCTGCCACGTGGGCACGCAGTCGCCCGAACAGCCGCAGCACGCGCGCGTCGGGCATCGTCAGTTCACACTGCGTTTCGATGACCGGGAGTTCGGCGCGCAGGTCGGCGCGCAGTTGGCCATCGTGCCAGCCGAGCAGCCGCTGCAGTGCCACCGGCATGTCGGTCAAGGACACCGGCGCCGCCTCGATGAGACTCTCGAACGCGATGTTCGACCGCAGGATGAGCCCACCCGCATCGAAGACCACCTGCCCGGCCGGACTCAACTCGAACCACTGGCCGAGTTCCTGCATCGCGCGCTCGGCCTGCACCTGCGCACGCTGCTCGGCGCCGATGTCGAGCAGCAGCCACAGCAGCGCAGCCTCACCGGATTTCGTCTCCAGGTGCTCGAGATGGACCCGACACCAGCGCCGTACGCCCGCTTCGCTGTCGATCAGACGCCGATCAACGGGTGGCACGGCCGTGCCGGCGATCAGCGCATCACGCGCGGCGCGGTGGGTGACTTCGAGGAAGGGGCGATCGTCCTCCGGAACCAGCATCGACACCGGTTGCCCGACCAGTCGCTCGCGACTTTGTCCGGTCCACTGGCAAAAGGCTTCGTTGACGTCGCGCACCAGCCCTTGAGCGTCCTCGAGCAAGGCAGCGACTGGCCCGCCGCGGTGGACGGACCAGACCGTTTCACCGTCCCGGGGGACCGATACGCCGGCGCCCACGGCTGGGCTCAATCGAGTTCGCGGGCCACGGACAGTGCCTTGAGCAGGGCACGATTGAGTTCGGATCGCGCGATCAGGACCCGGTCGGCGGTCTCGCGCATATCAAATATCGATGACTGTTCGATCGCCTGTACGAGCGCGAGGTGCTGCGTGTAGGGACCCGTCCCGAGCAGTGACGCCTGCACGCCCTGCTGAACGGGCACGTTCTTCAGCAACTCCTCGAACGGTTGTCGCATCAGATGGTCCAGAAGCGAGAAGACGCCGCAGATGAACATTTCGCTGCGCATGGCTTCGTCGCCCATGCCACGCGCCAGTTCTTCCATGATGAGACCGCGGCGTGCGGCCACGATCATCAGCGGCCGCGAGGCCACGTTCTTGCTGCCAGAAGCCAACAGCAGTGCCAGCCAGCGCTTCAGGCGCTGATGGCCCAGCAGCATCAGGGCATGCTTGAAGGATGTGACCTCGGAGCGCAAGCCAAAGGCGGAGGAATTCAGGTAGCGCAGCAGGCGAAAGGCCAACGACGGGTCTGCGGTGAGCACGGGCTCCATGCGCTCGACCGGTTCTTCGCGCTCCACACGATTCATCAGGTCGACGATGCCGCGCACCTCGGGCGGCACCGAGCCGTTACCCGCATGCGGCGCCTCGTCGTCCATCGGCCAGCCGATCACGCCCACCACGCCGCGCTTGAATGCCGTATCGATTTCTGCATCGAGGCGAATGCCCGAACTCAGCGTCGTGATGCGACGCATCGGGGTGTCGGGACCCACGGGCTCCAAGCGACGGTCGTCGTGAAAATCGACGATCGCGTGCCGGAACGAAGGCAGCACCTCGCGCGGCAGTTCGGTCACCGGACGCCCGCTCATCGCCAGCATCTGCCCCCCCTCGCGCATCGCCTGCAGAACGGGCGTGCGCCGCGGGTCGGCCGCCATGAACGCTGGCACCTCGATCAGCAGCGCGGTCGGCTCGCGCTGAGCAGCGGCGAGCGCCTGATCCAGGAGGTCCTCATCGGCGATGTTCAAGAGCACCGAGGGGCCCTGCGTCTCGGACCCAGGCGCACCCAGGCCGAAAGTCTGCGTCAACTGGTTCAGCAACTGCGGCGCATCCACGCGGGCACCGCGTTCAGGGAACACCGTCAGCCGCGTCGCAGTCAGGGTCCGCTGCGCATCGATCACCGGGGTGTATCCGATGAGGATGTTCTCGAGTACCGATTGGTTCTGCATGGGCCGATTCAGCCTGAGATGGAAGCCGCCGGGCGGACGGATGTCACCGGATGTAATCGAAAAGTGACAGCTTCTGCACCATCGAATACGCCTTCAGGGCGGCATCGTAGCTGGTTTGTCGCGTCGAAAAACTCGAGACCGCCTCGACCATGTCGATGTCCTCCGCGGCAGAGCGTTCGGTCTGCGCCAGCAGCTTGGCGTCCGCGATGCGGCCTTCCACGGAATCGGTACGGTTCAGCACTTCGCCCAGCCGCGAGCGCTCGCCGACCAGGCTCGACAGGCCGGCATCGAGATCGCGCAACGCGGTCTGCACGGTCTGCGTGTGCTGCGCGCCGCTGCGGTTGGGTGCCGACAGTTCCGCGACCATGCGGTCCATCGCGTCGAAGACGGAGAGATCCCGCCCCGCCGGCGTGAGTGTGAATCGATCGCCGTCGGCGGGCGTGCCCTGGACCGTGACCGACAGGCCGTCGATTTCGATGGACTTGCCGGCCTCGTAGGGCTGCGCGCTGATGGCCGTGGCGCCCCCGGCCCGCAGTACCGCGTAGGTCGTGCCCGAGGTTCCCTGCGAAAAGACGATCTCGTACGGGTCGCCGGTGATCGCGGAGGGGTCGCTCACGCTGCCGCCATCGATCCAGGCATTCGGTGCGTTGGCGGCATCGGCGGCGGTCACGAAAGTGCCGTTGCCGGACAGGCCACGCAGGAAGATCTCCCCACCGTCGGAGGTCAAGGGCAAGGGCTCGTCGGAAGCCGCCATCGACGCGCCTTGCGTTCCGCGGTACTGCACACCGCCGGGCGCATCGACGAAGGGCGGTGAGGCCGAGCCTTGCGCCCCGAAGATCCAGCCGCCCGATCCGTCGCCACGGTTGGCGATCTGCAGCATCTGGTCGCGCATGCCCTTCAGTGCACTCGCGATGTCCTTGCGCTGCGCATCGGAGTAGGCCGGATTGCCGGCCTGCACGACCAGTTCGCGTGCCTGGTGAATGAGATCGCTGGCGTCGCCCATCGCGCCTTCGGCCAGAACCATCGCGTTGCGGCTGGCTTCCAGCGCACGCTGGCTCGCGTCGGCGCGGGCTTCGCGCGCCAGGGCGCGCTCGACGCGCGCGGCGCCCGAAGGGTCGTCGCTCGCGCGCGCAATGCGCTTGCCGCTGATCAACTGCTCCTGCGCATCCGACATGGCCGCGGCACGGCGCTGCAAGGTATCGATCGAGCGATTGAAACTGTTCGAAGTGGTCACACGCATGATGGGGCTCCTTCAGACGGATGGTTCTCGCGCCCGGATCAGGTGCGAGCCGCATCCAGCAAGGTGTCGAAAACCGACTGCGCCACCTGCAGGACCTTGGCCGCAGCCTGGTAGGTCTGTTGAAAGGCCAGGAGGCGTGCGGCCTCTTCGTCGAGGTTCACGCCGGCACCCGACGCGCGTGTCTGCTCGGCCTGCCCTGCGACCGTGGCCGAGACCTCCGACGACACACGCGCGCCCTGCACGCGCACGCCGATGTCCGCCATCGCCGATGCATAGGCTTCGTTGACGGTCTGACCGCCGCCGAGCTGGCCGTTGCTCTGCACGCTCCGGCCCACGAGCTCCCTGTCACGCAGGGCCACCAGGGCCAGTGCGTTGGTGTTGTTGGCCTCGGGATGCGCGGTCTTCGCGACACTGATGGCATCGCCGTTGCGCGGCACGCCCGACAGCTGCAGTTCGTAGCCGTTCAAGGTGATCGGCGAGCCGGCGGTCCAGACGGCCGTTCCACTGGACAGCAGCGCATTGCTGGTGCGGTCGCGCAGTTCCCAGCTGTAGTCGCCGGTATCCGAGGTGAAGGTGATCTGGGCTGTCTGCTCGGGATCGACCGCCGCATCCACGACCGTCAGCGACGCCACGCTGGCCGTGCCGGTATTGGCCGGTGACAGCGTGGCCGCCACCGGCGAAGCGGCGGCCAGGCCCCGCGGGTCGTCCAGGGCGCGACGCATGCCGGAGGCGGCACGGGACACCGGCTGCAGGAGAAAGCGGTCTGTGGTGGCCGGCTGCGGCCATCCAAGATTGAGTGTGAAGCCATCGACGGTGTCCCCGTCCATCACCGATCGCACCAGGCCGTCCGAGCGCCGGGTGAGCTGCCACACGCCCGTGGAGCCCACCGGATCGGTGCGGAGCTCGTATTCGCTGGCCTGCAGCTGCTGGGCGTCGGCGATGGTCACGCCGATCTGGGAGACAAAGCTGCCGCTGGCCGTGCGCTGATTGGCAGCGTTAGGCAGCACCTGCGGGTCGCCCAGCTCGAAAACCGGCGCGCCGGCCTGCGGCGGGTCACCCATGTCGAGACCGAAGGACTGCTGGGCATTGACGGCCGAGGCAAATGCCGTGGCCATCTGGCCGAGCTGGTTTCGCGCGGCCACCAGGTCGTGGTTCTGAAATCGCATGAGGCCGGCGATCGAGCCGCCGCCCAGCGAGCCGTCCTGCAGCGGGCGAAGGAAGCCAGACTCCTCGACCGCCAACGAGATGCGAGACGAATCCTCCGGGTCGGGCATCGTGCGGATCGTCGCCGCACTGGCGCCCAAGACCAGGCGCTGCCCGCCGGCGACAAAGACGCCCATCGTGCCATCGTCGGCAGGGATCGTGGACACCTGCAGGTATCCGCTGAGTTCGGAAATCAGCCGGTCGCGCTCGTCCAGCAGGTCATTGGGCGGTTGACCCAGGGCCTTGACGCCGGCGATCTTCTGGTTGACGGCGGCGATGTTGGCGCTGAGCTCGTTGACCGCGTCGGCCGAAGCAGACACCTGCTCGGACAGGTTGCCCTGGATCTGGTTGAGCTGGTCGTCGGCCGCCGCGAACCGCGTCGCCGCGTCCGTGGCACGCGCCAGCACCACCTGACGTGCGGCCATGTCGGAGGGGCGGCTGGCCAGATCGACGGCCGCGTTGAGGAACTGGCCGGCCGCATGGCCGACACCGGTTTCGCCGATGGGGAAGACCGACTCGAGATCCTGCAGGGCCCCGTAGCGGGCGCTGTCCATGGCTGACAGGGATCGGGCCGTTGCCGCCTCGCGCGTGAGGTAGGCGTCGTGCGAGCGGGTCACGGTCTGGACGTCGACACCCTTGCCGAAGAATCCGGCGCCAGTGAACTGCCCTTGCGCCGTCGCCAGTTCGGCCTGCTGGCGCGAGTAGCCGTCGACGCCGGCATTGGCGATGTTGTGGCCCGTCGTCTGCAGCGCCGCATAGTTGGCCACCATCGCCCGCAGGCCGATGGACATCAGCGTCGTGGTTCCCATGGACCCGGCTCCTTCAGGCCACCGAGCGCTGCAGTCGCAGCGTCGTGTTGATCACGCGGGCCAACTTGTCTGCGTAGGCCGGATCGGTGGCGTATCCGGCGCGCTGCAAGCCCTGGGCAAATCCGGTGGCGTCGCCGCCCCGGGAGACGACGCTGGCGTAGCGCGGGCTGGTCTTGATCAGCCGTGCATAGTCTGCGAAGGATTCGGCGTAACTGTTGTAGGCACGGAAGCGTGCGGTGACCTTCTGCGGCTGGCCGTTGACGTATTCGGTGGTCGTGACCTCGGCCACCGGGCCGCGCCAACCCGGCCCGGCCTTGATGCCGAACAGGTTGTACGAGGTGCCGCCGTCTGCGTGGCGGATCTCCTTGCGGCCCCAACCGGTCTCGAGCGCCGCCTGGGAGATCATGAATTCGGCCGGTATGCCCGTCTGCGCCTGCGCCTGGCGCGCGGATTCGGTGTGCTCTTGCACAAAGGCAGCTGCGGCCTTCTGCGGCAAGCGGACGGCGGCCGTCGGGTCCGCATCGGTCTTCAGCGGGGCGGGATACGGATTGGCACTGGCGCTGCGCGCGGTGGGCCCCTGGCCCAGTCCCATCTGGCGCTCGAGTTGGCGGGCGATCATGTCGGACAGGCCGCCGGGCAGGCCGCTGAGGCTGGTCGACAGTTGCTGGTCCAGCATGTCCGTGCCGAGCTTGGTGCCGTCGTTTTCCATCAGGCCCGAGCTCAGCGTGGACGCGCGCATGCTCTTGACGAGTTCCTGCATGAACAGCGTCTCGAACGCCTTGGCGGCCTCACGCACGGCGCCCTTGGGGTCGGACGCGGCCTTGCCGCGCAGCGCATCCAGCGAGCGCACATCGGCGGCGATGGCGTTGCGGGCAGCCACCATGATCAGATCACCTCGATCTCGGCGCGCAGCGCGCCCGCCGCCCGCATGGCCTGCAGGATGGCCAGCAGATCCTGCGGCGTGGCACCCAGCGCGTTCAGCGCCTTCACGACATCCGCCAGCTTGGCGCCAGCCGGCATCTGGACGAGTGCGCCCGGTTGCTGCGTGATCGCGATGTCGGCCTTCTCGGTGACAACAGTCTGGCCCTGGGACAAGGGGCCGGGCTGGCTGACCTGGGGCGTGGAGTTGATGGTCACCGACAAGCTGCCATGCGCCACCGCGCAAGGGCCCAGCGTGACCGCGTCGTTCAGAACCACGGAACCCGTTCTCGCATTGAGCACGACGCGGGCCGCTGGGCGGGCCAGTTCGACGTCCAGGTTCTCGATGTCGGCCAGGAAGGCCACACGGGCGTTCGGGTCCGTCGGCGCCCGCACGGCGACCACCCGGCCATCGCGCGCGGCGGCCGTGCCGTCGCCCTTGGCGGCGTTGATGGCGCCGGCCACGGCACGTGCGGTGGCGAAGTCGCTGGCGTGCAGATCGAGCTGGATCGTGTCGCCCGTCAGCAGCGGCGTGGCAACGGCCACCTCGACAGTCGCGCCATCCGGAATGCGGCCGGCCGAGAGGTGGTTGATCTGGACCTTCGAGCCGCCGGCCGAGGCGCCCGCGCCGCCCACGATGAGATTGCCTTGCGCCATCGCATAGATGCGTCCGTCGGCGCCCTTCAAGGGCGTGGCGATGAGCGTGCCGCCGCGCAGGCTCTTGGCATTGCCCAGCGACGAGACGTTGATATCCAGCGTCTGTCCGGGCTGCGCAAACGGCGGCAACTGGGCTGTCACCAAGACCGCAGCCACATTCTTGAGCTGCATGCTGGTGCCCGGCGGCACGGTGACGCCCATCTGCTGCAGCATGGCATTCAAGCTCTGTGTGGTGAACGGCGTTTGCGTGGTCTGGTCACCGGTGCCGTCCAGGCCCACGACCAGGCCGTAGCCCGTCAGGGCGTTGTGGCGCACACCTTGCACGGCGGCCACTTCCTTGATGCGCGCCGCCACCGCCGGTTGCGGCCACCACAAGGCGGCGCTCGCCACTGCGGCCGTCAGCCAAAGTGCCAGACGCAGCAGTTGATCGGCCGCACGACGCGAGCGGTCATGAAGCGGATGGGCACTGGAATCCAGCGCGGGAAAGTGATGTGTGGTCATGGCCATGGTGGCGCGCACCTCTCGGCACGCGTGCCCGATTCTGAAAACCGTTCAGATGGGCAGAACGTTCAAGAAGAATCGCGAAAGCCAGCCAATCCGGTTGGCCTCGGAGGCCGCACCGCGGCCCCGGTGCTCGACACGCACATTGGCGATCTGCGTGCTCTGCACCGTGTTTCCGGTCTGGATGCTGCGCGGGTCGACCTGCCCGGAGAAGCGCAGCACGTCGACGTTCTGGTTCACGCCGATCTGCTTCTCGCCGGCGATCAGCAGGTGGCCATTGGGCAGCACGTTGGTCACGGACACCGTGATCGTGCCCGAGAAGTCGTTGGTGTTCTCGGTCGCGCCCTTGCCTTCGAAGGAGTTGGCGGAAGTACCCGAGGCCGTGGCGCGCGCCAGCGCCTTCGGATTGATCGCCGGCAACGCGGACACCGAGGCATCGACCGAGCCGGTCTTGTCGATCGTGCTCTTGCTCGACTGCGTGGCCGAGACCTTTTCGACGATCGACACCGTCAAGGTGTCGCCAACCAGCCGGGCGCGGTGGTCTTCGAACAGCGGGCGGTACTGACCCGCCTGGTAGATGGAGCCGTTCGCAGGTGCCGCGTGCACCACCGGAATCGGCAGGGCCGGCGCCGTCGGCGCGACATCCACATGCGGCGGTGCCAAGGTCGCACAGGCTTGCAGTGCAAGGGCTGCCACGGGCGCCAGACGCAGCGCGATCCGCATGGCGGTCGTCACAAAGGCGGAGCCGACAGCGTCCATCACAGCTGCCCCAGCCGCTGCAGCATCTGATCGCTGGTCTGGATGGCCTTGGAATTCATCTCATAGGCGCGCTGCGTGGCGATCATCGTCACGAGCTCTTCGACCACGTTGACATTGCTGCCTTCGACAAAACCCTGGCGTACCGACCCCAGTCCGTTGTTGCCCGGCGCACCAGCGTTCGGTGTTCCCGAGGCGGCGGTTTCGGCGAAGAGATTGCCGCCCAACGATTCCAGACCCGCCGGGTTCACGAACGCGGCCAGCTGGAGCTGCCCCACCGCCTGCGGTGCTGCCTGACCCTGGATCGTGACACTGACGCTGCCGTCCTTGCCGATGGACACCGTTCGCGCATTCGCCGGGATCGTGATGCCCGGCTGCACGCCGTAGCCTGCGGCGGTGACCAGCTGGCCGTTGGCATCGAGCTGGAAGGATCCGTCTCGCGTGTAGCCCGTGGTGCCATCGGGCAGCTGGATCTGGAAGAAGCCGTGGCCTTCGATGGCCAGGTCGAGGTTGTTGGTCGTCTGGTTCAGCGAGCCCTGCGAGAAGTTGCGCGTGGTCGCCGCCGCGCGTACACCCAAGCCCAATTGCAGACCCGTGGGCAGCTGGCTCTGGTCCGAGGTGGCCGAGCCGGGTTGGCGCAGCTGCTGGTACATCAGGTCCTCGAACAGCACGCCGCCACGTTTGTAGCCGTTGGTGGCCACGTTGGCGAGGTTGTGCGAGATGGCGTCCAGCTTGGTCTGCTGGCCTTCCATGCCGGTCTTGGCGATCCACAACGAACGAATCATTCGGCTTCTCCGCGGCCGCATACGGAAGCGGCCTATTGCGACTCTGAAGGCCGTCGGCGGCCATCGATCGAGGGATAAGAAACCGCCGCCAGGCGCGGTGTATCGGGCGTGGTTTCTTGCCGTGATGCAGCTCACGAACCGCGTCGCCCGGGGCGACACCACACGGGCAGGATCAGGCCCCGAGCAGCTTGGTTGCCGACTGCTCCTTCTGCTCGGCGCTCTGCAGCATCTTCATCTGCTGTTCGAACTGGCGCGCTGCAGAAATCATGGCCACCATGGTCTCGATGGCATTGACGTTCGAGCTCTCGAGCGCGCCGCTCTTCAAGCGGGCATTGGCGTCCGCCGGCAGCGGGTCGCCATCCGGGGCTCGGAAGAGCCCGTCGCTGCCGCGCTGCAACTGGGTTTCGGGTGTCACGAGCTTGAGCCGCCCGATACCCTGAGGCCGGCCGTTGCCGACCTTGGCCGTGACCGTGCCGTCATTGGCGATGTCGACCTGCGCATTGGGCGGCACCGTGATGGGGCCGCCATCGCTGAGCACCGGTCGTCCCGCGATGTCCATCAACGTGCCGTCGGTTCCGACTTCCAAAGCGCCTGCACGGGTGTAGGCCTCGGTACCGTCCAGGCCCTGCACGCTCAGCCAGCTCTTGCCGGACACGGCGACATCGAGATTGCGCCCTGTCGCCTGCACGACGCCGGGCGCATCGTCGTATCCCAGCGTGGTCTCGAGCGTGTAGACACGCGTCGATGCGCCATCGCCCTGAACAGGCACCGCACGCATGGCCGCCATCTCCGCGCGAAAGCCATTGGTCGACGCGTTGGCCAGGTTGTGCGACAGCACCTCCTGCCGTTGCATCGTCGCCTTGGCGGCGGACATGGACAGGTAGATCAGGCGGTCCATGCGGGATCTCCTATCGCGTCAGCATCAACGCAGATTGACCAGCGTCTGCAGCACCTGGTCCTGCGTCTTGATGGTCTGCGCATTGGCCTGGTATGTGCGCTGCGCGGTGATCATCGCCACGAGTTCACCGGTCAGATCGATGTTGGACTCTTCCAGCGCGCCTGCCTGCAGGACACCCATGTTGCCTTGGCCGGGCACGCCCAGCACGGGATCACCGGCAGCCACCGTAGCACCCCAGCCATTGCCGCCCAGCGGTTGCAGGCCCTGCGGATTCTTGAAGGTGGCCAGTTCGACCTGGCCCGCCGGCTTGGACTCGCCATTCGAATAGCGGGCCATCACCGTGCCATCGGCCTCGACAGCCAGCGTGGTCAGCAATCCCGCGGAAAAGCCGTCCTGCTGCATGTCGGTCACACCGAAAGGCGAGCCGTACTGCGTGGTCTGCGTCAGGTCGAGTTGCATCCCCACCAAGGGCAGCGTCACGGCACCTGCACCGTTCGCAGAGGCCGGGATGTCGAAGCTCATCGGCGCCAGCGGTGAGGTGGGCGCGCCACCATTACTCGCATACACGACCGTGCCGATGGACTGAGGTGCGGCGTTCGTGCCGAGCACCGAGGAGCCGTTGGCCGTCGCAAAGATGTTCCAGGTGTCGGTAGCCGCCTTCTGGAAGTAGTAGGTCAGCGCGATGTCCTGTCCCTTTGCATCGAATACGGTCAGCGACGTGGCGTTGTTGAAGGTGGTCGGATCCTGGAAGTCGATGGCCGGGCCCGCCACGGGTGCCGTGACTGCCAGCCGGGCATCGAGGTTCATCTCCACGTCGACGCGTGTGGTCTGTTGCGGCGAAATGCCGGCAGTCGGCAGTTGCAGCGGTACGGACGAGCCGGGCAGGACGATGCCGTTCGAATCGGCCATGTAGCCCATCAACTTGTCGCCGCTGTTGTTGACGATGAAGCCATCGCGGTTGACCTTGAACTGGCCATTGCGCGTATAGGTCACCGGATTGCGGCCATCGGTGACCTGGAAGAAGCCGGGACCGTTCACAGCCAGGTCCATCGGGTTCTCGGTCGTCGTGATGTTGCCCTGCGTGAACTGCTGGGACACCGTCTGCAGGTTGACGCCAATGCCGATGTTGTTCGTACCAGCCCCGTTGAGCGACATCGCATAAACGTCGGCGAACTCCGCACGTGAGACCTTGGCGCCAAACGTATTGGAGTTGGCAATGTTGTTGCCGATGATCTCGAGGTTCTTGTTCGTGGCGTTGAGGCCAGACAGGCCCTGTTGAAAACTCATGCGGTGCTCCTGGAGTGGGCGTTAGGCGCAGGGGGGGTGGGAATGAATACGGAGAACTTCAGTGCACGGACTTGACGGCGCCGTAGTCCACGGTTCCGGAGGACTCGAGCTCGATCTTCAGGCCGTCTGTTCCTGCACTGACACTGACCACGCGGTCCAGCATCAAGGGCGTGGAAGTGACGGTGGACGCGCCGCGTGTGGCGACGATGCGAAAGCGCAGGCCTTCGTCCGCTGTATGGGTGCCTGCATTCCATTCGAAGCTGTGGCGCCCTTCGCTCACGGCGCCGAGATCCTGGCTGCCGATGACGCGCCCGGCGGAATCGAGAATCTCCAGGCGTGCGTTGTCGGCCGTGCCGGCCAGCTCGAATCCGCCTTCGCCCGTGGCTGATGAGGCCGCCGTGTCACCCGGGTGAACGGCCAGGTGGTCGCCCTGGACACTGACGTCGCGTCCGACCAGCGCCGCGCCCTGCAGAGCCTGCATCTGCACGAACTGCGAGTTCAGTCCCTTGACCGTGTCGTTCAGGCGCGAGATGCCGTCCACCGTGTTGATCTGGGCCATCTGGCTGGTGACCTGCGCGTTGTCCATCGGATTGAGCGGATCCTGGTTCTGCATCTGCGCGACCAGCAGCTTCAGGAAGCGGTCCGCACTGCCGGCCTCGTTCTGCGTGACGCCCGTGGCGCTGGAACCGTTGAGCGACGCGAACACGTCGGCCGCGCCGGATGTGCCGGATGTGGAGGTTGCGTTGATTGCCATGATTGCCTCACTGGCCCATCTGCAGCGTCTTTTGCAGCAGCGTACGGGCGGTATTCATCACTTCGATGTTGTTCTGGTACGAGCGTGAGGCAGAGATCATGTTGACCATCTCCTCGACCGCGCTCACGTTGCTGTAGGTCACATAGCCTTGCGCATCAGCTGCGGGATGTTTGGGGTCATGCATGCGACGTCCGGGTGTCTGGTCTTCCACCACGTTGCTCACGCGCACGCCGGCCGAGGAAGCGGCACCCATCAACTCGGTCGAAAAGATGACCTGGCGTGCCTTGTAGGCTTGACCGTCGGGCCCGGCCACGCTGTCCGCGTTCGCGAGATTGGACGCCACCACGTTCAAACGCTGGCTTTGTGCGCTGACCGCACTGCCGGCCACGTCGAAGATCTTGAACATGCTCATGCGTTTCTCCGTTTACGGTGATGGAGCGTCGTGCGGGGCGTGTCGAGTACGCAAGAGCGTGCCTCGGCGCAATGCCCGACGGTGCCCAGCAGCAAGCACACCACCTGCGCAAAGCTGCGGGTCAGGCCTGGTTGTGGCTCTTCATGGCATCTTGAAGCGCACGGACCTGGCCATTGATGAACCGGAGCGCGGCGTCATACTTCAGCGCGTTCTCGGCGAAGGCCGCGCGCTCACGGTCCATGTCTACGGTATTGCTGTCGAGATTGGTCTGCGACGGCTGTGACCAGCGAAGCTGGGCCTCGGCTCGGGCGCTCGCAGGTGTCGTTGCACCGGTCTGCGACTGCGTTGCTTCGCGCAGTGCACTGGCGAAGTCGAAGTCTCGAGCCTGGTAGCCCGGTGTGTCGGCATTGGCGATGTTTCCCGCCAATAGGCGCTGGCGCTCCGAACGAAGGGCCAGTGCCTGGGTCTGGAAATTGAGCGCGTCTGTCAAGCGGTCGATCATGGCGCGGTACCCCAACGAAGTGTCCAGTGAGCCTGGGTTCTGTGCGCCGATTCTCGACACGGGCTCGGCCCGACAGGCCCCGAATAGCCCACCCCCTACCGGGCAATTCGCCGTCTCACCAGTTCGCAGCCGTCCTAAATTGAACAACCGTGAAAAAGGTCCGCCCCCACCACCTTGAACCTGCCGCCCGTGTTCGCACAGGCGGCGCCATGCGTCGTCACATAGCGCACACGGCGGTGGCATTGATGCTGCTCGCGTTTGGCTGCAGCGCAGTTGCCGAGTCTGATGCCAACAGTGGAGGTGTCGAGACCGAATGGACCGCCAAGGTCGAACAGTTGGCCATGCAGGCCGCCCGCGCTGCACTCGGTCCGCGCTCTGACGTCCGCATCGAGGTTCTTGCCGGCAAGCTCGACCCGCGGCTCCGCCTTGCCCCCTGTGCGAGGGTCGACTTCTTCCTGCCGCCCGGGCAGCGGGCCTGGGGCACGACCCGCGTAGGGATCCGCTGCCTGGAAGGCCCCACGAAGTGGAGCGTCTATCTCCCGCTCACCGTAAAGGTCTGGGCACCTGCCGTTCAATCGGTTACAGCCCTGCCCTCCGGCATCGTGTTGGGCGCCGAGCACTTGACGATGGGGCTCTCGGACTGGGCACTTGCAGATCAAACGCCCGCGTCGGAAATTGCCCAGTTGACTGGTCGGCAACTGGCGCGGCCGGTGGCGGCTGGGGAAACACTGCGAGAAGCGGACTTGAGGCGTCGCCAGTGGTTTTCCGCGGGCGAACCCGTCACGATCGTCGCGGTCGGTAAAGGGTTCTCAGCGACGTCAATAGGGATTGCGCTCACACCGGGTGTCGAGGGACAAACCGCCAAAGTGCGCACCGAGGACGGTCGCACGCTCGCCGGCATACCCAAAGCCAGCCGAAGAATCGAGATTCCGCTTTGAATCACTCCCTCGACAATTTGACCTTTGCTTACCCGGCTGGAGACCTCGATTTCTGCAGCGGCGATCACCTGCCTCTAAAGTTTGACCGGATGCAGCCCGATACAGCAGATCAACGGGAACGGCGTTGTGCCAAATCCCTGCGGAGCGGATCATGAAGATCGGACCCTTAGACCCCAAGCTCAATTCCGTCGGCACCACCGGCGCTGAACGACGCACGAACGGTGCGTCCGCCGCGAAATCGGTGACGGAGCCCAGCGCCAAAGTCGAATTGTCCTCGGCTGGCGCGACTACTGCCTTGGCTGCCGACGACGTTAGCTTCGACAAAGCCAAGGTGGAGCGTATCGCCACTGCCATTCGCGAGGGTCGATTCGAAGTCAACGCAGGCGCCATCGCGGACAAGCTCATTGCGAACGCACAAGAGGTCATTGGCCGTCTCGGCAACTGAGGCCTTCCTCGCAGACGGGTCATCGTCACCCCGATATGACAGAAACACAGCAGATCCATCGGCGGCTTGAACACATCGAAGATCGGCTGCAACGCTTGTCCGCTGCATTGCGCGGCACCGATGCTGTCGCTATCGAAGAGGCGACACTTGCCCTGCGTCAAGTGCTGGGTCAAGCCATGAGTGACCTGCGGCCGGCGATCAAGGGCAGCGGGATTTCTGCAACCTTGCGTAACCGGATACTGCTCGCCGATGCTGAGGTTACGGCCCAGCGCGAGGCCGTCGCGCGCGCAGCGGCGGCGCTCGATCGAGCAGTCAATCTATTGATGCCGAGCCAGGCACCTGCTTACGACGCCAACGGGTCCGCGCAGCGTCCCGGCAGCCTCGGAAGTATTTCTGCCTGAACGACGGTCAACATCTTTTCGCCCTTCCGAGACTGCCCATTGGGTCCCAATTCCGACGATTCATCCGCCCTCGCAGAAGCCCTTGACGGCGAACCCCCACCGGGCTCTCGAAGCCCGGCCAGAAAGCATCTCCTGGGCTTTTGGGCCGTCGTGCTGGGCGCCGCACTGCTTTGTGCAACAGCGCTGTTCGTGGTGCTCTTCCGCCTTCCCGGCGGTGGCGCCATCGAACACTCGGCTGCGGTCGCCACGGCCCTAGCCGAGAGACTGTCCGCACCCGCCGTCGGCAAGCCAGCTATCGACGCTGAACTGTCCCGGCGGCTCGAGTTGCTGGAGCAGGCCATGCGTGCAGACGGGCTGGATCGCTCCCGCCTGACGGAATTCACATCCAAGTGGCAGGCGGCTCGAGGCCGCGACGCCGAAGGCGAATTGCACGACTTGCTCCCCGAAGCCCAGTCGCTCACCGCTTCGGTGCGCGCGGCACTCGATGCGCGGCATGCACGACTGGAAGGCACGATCAAGATCGTGACGGCCACTCTGGCCGGCCTCCTGCTTCTGATGATCTTCGGCCTGCTGCGTCACCGTCGACGCCTGCGGCGATCGATCGATCGTTTCTCCGACGAGCTCGAGCAGGGTGGCTGGGAAGATGCAGTGCAGGCGCTGCGCAACGATCCCGCCGGGCCGCCATCCGCGTTCGACGCCCTCGCCACGGGCGTTGCCGGTGTGCTTCGCGAGTCCGACCGCCGCTGGCAGGCACTGGCTGAGCTCTCCGCAGACTGGTACTGGGAAACTGATCGGCAACATCGCTTGACCAAGATCTCAGGCTCCATCGAGGTCTTCACGGCACAGGGCTGGAGCGTTGATGATCTGTCCGGCCGCCGATTCGATCAACTCAGCTTCTTCAAGGCGCCAGGTGTTGCGGGCTGGGCGCCGCTTGTCGGGTACTTGCAGGCAGAAGAACGGTTCCGGGAATTCGAGTGCGGAGTCATTTCGCAGGACAAGCGCTCGATGCGCTGGGTGGCGCTCAGCGGGCGCCCACGACAGGACAACAACGGCACCTTCATTGGCTTCGAAGGTGTCGCGCGTGATGTCACCGAGCGGCGTCGGACCATGGCCAAGTTGAAGGCTGGCGAGCAGCGCTGGTCAACAGTCGTCCGACTGGCCACCGATTGGTACTGGGAAAGCGACGAGCAGCATCGCGTCCAGCCCATGGTGATGGAGCAGCAGCATCAAGGCCAGTTCTTCGCGGACTCCGTGCGCGGGCGAACGCTGTGGGAAGCCTTCCCCTTCGGGCTCGATTCCATGGCATGGGACACCTTCAGGCAAGACCTCGAACTTCATCGGCCCTTCCGTGAACTCGAGTTGTGTGTGGACACGGATGATGGAAGCCGCCACTGGCTGGCGATCAGCGGCCTTCCGCGGTTCAATGCTTCTGGCGGATTCCGTGGCTACCATGGTGTGGCCAGGGATATCACCGCGCACAAGGAAGCTGAGCGCGTGCTTCTGCGACACAACGAGGAACTGCAGCGCGCAGTGGCCGCCCGCACCCACGAGCTGCAAACGGTCAATCGCGATCTCGAAGCATTTGCCAGACAGTTGGCCCACGAACTGCGTACGCCTATCGGCCACATCCAGGGCCTCGCTCAGTTGCTGCTCAATCGCAGTGAGGGTCGCCTACCGGTCGACGACAAGCAACTGCTCGAGCTCCAGCTCGCCTCAGCGGGAAGCATGCGCGAGACCGTGGATGCGCTGCTGAATCTGGCTAGGTCGACGATGCAGGCGATGCCCACGGAGTCACTGGATATCAGTGCGCTGGCGCAAGAGGTCATCGAGAGCCTGCCCGTACTCGAACGGGCGGCGCCGGTTCATTGGGACATTCAGCCGGGTATACGGGTTGTGGCCTCGCCCGGTCCGATGAAGATCGTTCTGACCAATCTCCTTGGAAACGCCGCAAAATTTACGCGTCGAACACAGAGCCCGGTCGTCGCACTGAAGAGCCACCACGACACGCAGGACCAAGTGCACATCGTCATCGAAGACAACGGGATCGGATTTGACCCAGGCAAGTCGGAGCGACTCTTCACGCCGTTTGGTCGTCTGCACACGGGCGAGGAGTATCACGGCACCGGCATTGGCCTGACGATCGTTCAGCGCATCATCGAGCGCCACGCGGGCACGGTTCGGGCCCAGCCCCTCGAAGAAGGCGGCGCCCGCTTCGAGTTCACGTTGCCTGCACAAGAGACCGAGACACTGGCCATGGCCGAAGACGCGCTGTCTTGACGGCCCCAAGGCCGCCATCAGGCGACGATCGACGCAGCCTCTTGAGCCCGACCCCGAGGGCCTGACGGGCCATTTCCGACCATCAAATGCGCCGGGCGCTTCGTGCCAGGCTCTCGCGATTGCGACCACCAAAGAAAGCCGGCCTCACGCGGAGGCCGGTTTGCTCGGCGAACAGCAGTGTTACCACTCGCGCAACCGGGCGCGCAGTCGCGCAATCGACTGGCTGTGCAGCTGGCAGACACGTGACTCGGTCACGCCCAGAACGGCAGCAATCTCCTTGAGATTCATGTCGTGCTCGTAGTACATGCTCATGACGTACTGTTCGCGCTCGGGCAGATTCTCGATAGCCTTGACCAAGGCCTCGCGCATCTTCCGGTCGGACAGGCGCGCCAGCGGGTTGGCCTCTGTGTCGGCCACGTGACGATCGAGAAAGTCTTCGTCGCCGTCATCGCCACTCATGTCCTCGAGATAGACCAGCTGCGTGCCACGGACCTTGCCAAGAAGTTCCTGGTAGTCCGTCAACTTCATCCCCAACTCGGCTGCAATCTCGCCCTCGCTCGGGGCGCGTCCCAGGCGCTGTTCCAGCTTGTGGACAGCCGCCTCGATCGTGCGCTGGTGGCGTCGATCTCCCCGGCTCATCCAATCGCTGCCGCGCAATTCGTCGAGCATGGCTCCACGGATTCGCTGGGTGGCGAACGTCTCGAACTGAACGCCCTGCGCCACGTCGAAGCGCGTCAACGCGTCACTCAGGCCGATCATCCCAACCTGGATCAGATCGTCGATTTCGACGTTTGCGGGCAGCTTGGCAATCATTTGATGCGCCAGCCGTCGCACCAGAGGGCTGTACTGCTTGAGCATCGCGTTCGTATCAAGCTGACCTTTGGCGGTGTACATGGATCAGATTTCCTAGGTATCAGTGGCTGGCGAAGGGCACGGCAGAGCCGTCGCGAGCGGGTGAGGCTTGTGGCAGCATCAGCTGCCGGTCGGCCTCCTCGATTCGCAACTGTCCGCGTGCCAGTCGCGTGATGGCGGCGTCCGGAGACTCAGTGGGCGCTGAAGACGGATGGACCGAAGCCCAGTCAGTCAAAACCGCCCCCATGAAGCTGTCAGCACAGCGCCCGAGGCTGGATGCAATGGCCGTGCAACGGGGGCGTCCCGCGGAAGTCACGAGCAGCAAGTCGCCGCTGAGCCAGCCGCGACGATGGACCAGGTGTTTCCAGGCCGCGTAGGCATGCTTCAGACTCTCCGGCTGGTCGGCCGCCAGCAGAACCGGGCGAGCCGAGCGACCCGTGAAGAGCCGCGCCAAATCCGAGGCCTCGGCATGAACGAGGATGACGCGGGCGTCCCCTGCCTGCGATGCCACCTCGTCCAGGAGCCGAGCGGCCGAGCCGTGCGTGTCCACATAGCGCATGGGCAGATCGCGACCAGCAAGGTATCTGACATGCGGCGTCAAGCGTTCGATGCCAGAGGCCAGATCCAGGATCGCCGCGTCGGACGCCTGTGGCGACGAATCAGCCGCGTCGAGGATGAGCGATTGGCCGCCCAGCATCGTCAACGCCGCCGACAGGCGCTCGATGGCGATGTGGCTGTCCTCGACGTGAGGGTTGCCGACGATCGGTATGAAACGAGCCACTGCACCTGCTTCACGGCGCACGGCCGCATCTTTGTGCACGAGTCCTGCGTCTCGCCCCGCACGGCTGCGTGATGAGGGGTTCTTCACAGCGCGCCTGACTGTCGCAATGCGCGAGCATCCGGCAGCCCTGCCGGTGTCGCTGTCAAGACGAGGCTGACTTCTTCGGGCTCGCGCTTCCACGCAGGCAAGACCGCCTGGCGCAAGGCGCGTTGAATCAAGGTTGCAGCGGCCAATCGATGCCAGTCTTCGGGCACACGCTGGCCATTGGCCACCGCCAGCACCTTCAGCTTGTGACGAATGAGCGCGTCGAGGGCCGGCCCCAACTTGGCCGCTTCATCGAGCTTGGACAACACCACACCGCGCGCATGAGCAGCGCCAAAGGCAGCGAAGACATCATCCAGGGTTTCTCCTTGGCAGGCGGCACTCATGACCAGTACCCGCTGGATCAGCCGGTGGCTGAGCATCTCCAGCAGTTCTGGGGTGCGCTCGTCGCGCTGCGACAAGCCGGCCGTGTCGATCAGCACCAGCTTCTTCGCGCTGAGCAGGTCGAGCAGATCCTCGAGAGAGGCACGATCGTGCGCGGTATGCACCGGTACGCCGAGCATCCGCCCGTAGGCGCGCAGTTGTTCGTGGCCCGCGGTCCGGTGCGCGTCGAGCGTGATCAAGCCCAGTTCGGTGGCGCCGTGCTTGGCGGCAAACGAAGCAGCCAGCTTGGCGACCGCCGTGGTCTTGCCCACGCCGGTCGGGCCTATCAGCGCCAACGCGCCACCGGCCTCTTCGAGCGCAGGCTCGCGATCGCCACACTGCAGATTGCGCTCCAACACGCTGGAGGCCCAAGTCATGGGATCGACGTCCGGCGGAAGGCTCTCGGCAAGGCGACGGGTCAAGACAGGCGAGAGGCCGGCCTCGAGCAGCCGCTGGGCCAGCATCACCTGCCGTGGGTCCCGTTGGAGCTTTTCCATGTAAGCCAAGGCGCCGAATCGCTGTTCGACGAGTTCCTTGACTTCCTGCAAACCCGCCACCCACTCACCGTAACCCGGTGCAGGTTCCGCATCGCGCACGGTCGCCTGCCGATGAATGCCCGCATCCTGTTCATTCGCGACCGCCTCGGCCACGTCGCCAAGGCTCGGGCCGTCATTGCGCTGCCGGTCGCGCCACATGCGTGCCGCAGCTTGCTCGGAAGGGGACAAAGCATGCCAATCCGTCGCCACACCACGGGCCCAGGAGCCGCTCGTGTCGGCGGCCGCTGGCGTAGCCGACACTGCGGCACGCGCGATGTCCATGGTTTGGGCGGACTGCGCAGCCCCCGAAACGGACTGCCGCGCAATCGTCGCACCGCGGTCGGTCGGCTGCACATCAGGACGATCTGTGGCGCCGTCCCCGGAAAGCTCGGCGCGGCGTCGGCGGAGCATGCGCTCGCGCACGTAATCCTGGAACGACAGCGTGCTCATCGCGAGCCGATCGGCATCCTGGGTCGCAGTCGTCTGCAAGGTGGACGGGGTTGCCCGCTGGGTCAACTGATCGCGCAGCGTGCCGGCACCCGCTGGCGGCGGTGCGGCATGCGCCTGGGCCGCCGATTGAACCGATTCGGAAGACATCGCAAGCACTTCCACCCCTTCGGCGCTGGGTCGAGTCGACAGCACGACCGCATCCTGGCCGAACGCCTGCTTCACGAGCCCGAGGGCGTCACGCGACGTGCGGGCAGTGAATCGCTTGACATTCATGCGAGGGCTCCATGGGCCGGTCCGATGATCGAACCAATACGAATCGAGTGCGTTTCGGGGATCTCACTGTGGGCCAGCACTTTCAGCCGTGGTGAGGCTCGTTTGAGCAATCGCGCCACAGGAGCTCGGATGGCGTCCGGGACCAGCAAACAGGCAGGCACTCCCAGGTCTTCCTGGCGCTTGGCGTTCTCTGCCGCGCCGCGCGACAGCGAGTCCGCCACGCCAGGGTCCAATGCCGCGCCGTGCGGCGACGTCAGCGCCTGCGTCACCAGCCGCTCGAGTTCGGGCTCCAGCGCAATCACATCGAGTTCGCGGACCGTGCCGTAGATCTGTTGGACGATGGCCGGCGCCAGGTGCACACGGATGCGTGCGGCCAGTTCGCCGGCGTCCGTCACCGCGCCGGCATGCTCGGCCAGGCACTCGACGATCGAGCGCATATCGCGGATATGCACCCCTTCTTCCAGCAGCAACTGCATGACCTTTTGCAGTGTGGCGATGCCGACCATCTTCGGAACGACGTCCTCAATCAGTTTTGGCGCCAGCCGGGTCACGTGATCGACCAGGGCCTGCGTCTCCAGGCGTCCCAACAGGCGCGCCGCGTTTACTTGCATCAAGTGTGAAAGGTGGGTCGCCACCACGGTCGCGCAATCAACCACCGTAAATCCGCCCATCTGGGCAGTGTCCCGATGGCGTTCTTCGATCCACACGGCGGGCAAGCCAAACGCCGGGTCCACGGTCTTGGTGCCGGGCAGTTGCTGGGTCGCCCCGCCTGGGTTGATCGCCAGCAACATCCCGGGGAAGGCCTCACCTTCACCGACCACGGCACCTCGAAGCGTGACGCGATACATGCTCGGCTTCAGGTCGACCAGGTTGTCGCGTATGTGCACGGGCGGCGGCAGGAACCCCACCTCCTGCGCGAATTTCTTGCGCACGCCCTTGATGCGGCCCAGAAGTTCACCGTTGCGGTTCTTGTCGACCAAGGCGATCAAGCGGTAGCCCACTTCCAATCCCAAGGTATCGACAGGCGCGAGGTCATCCCAGGACGCCTCGGCGTTGGGCGCCGCAGGCGCATCCGCCGCGGGCACACCCAGCGCCTTGTCGGCGAGTTCGCGACGTTGGCGCTGATTGACCTGCCATGCCAGGCCGCCCAGCGCTGCAGAAATGAAGAGGAACACCAGATGCGGCATGCCTGGGATCACACCCAGGATCGCGACGATGCCAGCGGTGACCCCGATCGCGCGCGGGGAGCTGAAGACCTGCTCCCGGATCTGGCTGCCGACGTCCTGGTCCTTGCCCACGCGCGAGACCACCATCGCGGCCGACACCGAGATCAACAGCGCAGGGATCTGCGCGACCAGTGCGTCACCCACCGCCAGGAGCACGTAGTTGTTCGCGGCCACTGCCGCGCTCAGGTCGTGTTGCAGCATCCCGATGGCCAAGCCACCCACGACGCTGATCAACAGGATCAACAGGCCGGCGATGGCGTCGCCCCGCACGAACTTGCTGGCGCCATCCATCGAACCGAAAAAGTCCGCCTCCTCGGCAACCTCGGCACGGCGTCGCTTGGCTTCCTTCTCGTCGATCAGGCCGGCATTCAGATCCGCATCGATGGCCATCTGCTTGCCCGGCATGGCGTCCAGCGTGAATCGCGCGCCAACTTCTGCAATACGTTCGGCGCCTTTGGTGACGACGATGAAGTTGATGACGACCAGGATGGCAAACACCATCAGACCGACTGCAAAGTTGCCACCGATCAGGAAGTGCCCGAAGGACTCGATCACGCGACCCGCAGCGCCTGGTCCGGTGTGGCCATGCATGAGCACCACTCGCGTGGAGGCCACGTTCAGGCTCAGTCGCAAGAGCGTGGTGACGAGCAACACCGTCGGCAGCGCAGCGAAGTCCAGTGGCCGCATCATGTTGGCGGCGACCATCATCACCATCAACGCCAAGGCGATGTTGAAAGTGAACAAGAGGTCCAACGCCAGAGGCGGCAGCGGCAAGACCATCATCGCCAGCACCATGACGATGACGATCGGTGCCGTGAGCGCCTTCACTGCGCCGGCATGCACGCCGATCTGCGCCTGGATTCGCTGAGCGATCGCTTTCATGCGTCAGTGGTCCGCTTGTTCAGCGGGTCCAGTTCGGCCGGGACGTGCAAGGCCGGCAAATCGGCCGGCGCCGCACCACGCCCAGCCGATGCAGCCTTCAATTGGTAGACCCACGCGAGCACTTGTGCGACGGCCGAGAACAGTGCCGCTGGGATCTCGCGATCGACCTCGGCATGGGTATACAGCGCGCGCGCCAAAGGCGGCGCCTGAAGAACCGGAACCTTGGCATCCTTGGCGATGTCGCGAATACGCAGGGCCATCAAATCCGCGCCCTTGGCCACGACACGCGGCGCCGACATCGTCTTCTCGTCGTAGCGCAGTGCAACAGCGAAGTGAGTCGGGTTCATGACCACCAGGTCCGCCTGAGGCACCGCGCCCAACATCCGCTTGTTCGCCATCTCCCGCATGCGCGCACGCATGCGGCCCTTGACCTCCGCATTGCCCTCCATTTCCTTGTGTTCCTGCTTCACCTCGGAATGGCTCATGCGCAAACGCCGCAGCCACAGGCCGCGCTGGACCGGCAAATCGACCAACGCGAGTGCGCCCAGTGCCAGCAGTAGCGGCACTGTGCCGTCCCACAGAATGCCCATGGCATGCGTCAGCGCTGCAGGCATTTCGACGTGCGCCCCATGCAGGAAACGTGGCATCGCGCTGCGCAGAAAGATGGCTCCGATCAGGCCAAGGACCAGCGCGAGCGCGGACGCCTTCAGCGCCTGGAATACCTGCTGACCCGAGAACATGCGCTGAATACCCGACCAGGGATCCAGCTTCGAGAACTTTGGCGTGACGGCTTGCCAGCTGAAAAGCCACCCGCCACCCGCCACGCCACTGCCGAGCGCCACCAACATCATGACGATTCCGAACGGGATGACGAAGCCTGCAAAGCTCCACGAGAGCTCAACCAGGCGTTCAGTCATTGGGCGGGTACCCGCCAGGAGCGAAAGGTCGAAGCGCAGTCCGCCGGCCACCGCGGCAGTGAGCCGTTCGGTGATCAAAGGAGCCAACGAGTAAATCAACCCCGCCGTGACGCCGATCGCGGCGAAGTGGCCCAGATCGCGCGAACGGGCAACTTGACCCTCCTCGCGCGCCTTTTCCAGGCGGCGTGGCGTCGCGGGTAATTGACGATCTTGTGAGCTGTCGGCCATGTGAAAGAGGCTCCCGAAGGAGCCCCTGCATCGTGCCGACTGCTTTCCGTTACTTGAGACGGATAAGGCAGGCCAAGAAGGTGGTGTTTACAAACCGCCGTGACGTAGTGCCCGCGCCGATCAGAAACCCAGGCTGGCCAGCAGATCGTCCACCTGCTCCTGGTTGGCCACGACGTCCATCCGACCCTCCGGATTGACCACCGGGCCATTGAGAATCATGGCCTGCTGCACCTTGTGCTGCTGCTCCTGCGGGACGACCTGCACGAGGAGCTTTAGCAAGCTCCCTTCGAGCTCGTTGGCCAGCTTCACCACCTTGGCGACCACCTGCCCTGTGAGGTCGTGGAAGTCTTGCGCCAACATGATGTCGGTCAGGTGGTGGTCGATACGCGTCGTGCTGGCCTCGATGTCGCCAACGAAGTTCATCAGTGCGCCGCTGGCCACGGCTCGAACCGGATCGGCAGTGAGTTGCCTGGCGATCTCACGGGTGGCCGTCGCGATGTGTTCGTGATCGGCCTTGGCGCTGTCGACCGAATTCAGGACTTTCTCGGCAGCGGCAGCCGTTTTGTCGGCGATGTAGGTCAGTCGGCTGCGCGCGTCAGGAAGACCTTCAGCGGCCTCCTGCAAGTGCGGCATGACACCCAACTGGGCCAGCGTATCGTGCAGCAGTCGGGTGATCGTTCCCACCTGAACAAACACTTCGGTCGGGCAGGCGTCGCGGGGTGTCTCGGCGACCAGTTGGGGGCAGTCATCCAACTTCATGGCAGTGGCCTTTCTTTTCAGGATCAGGCCGCAGCCGTCATCTTCTGGAGGATTTTCTGAACCTTCTCTTCGAGCGTCGCCTTGGTGAACGGCTTGACGATGTAGCCGGACGCGCCAGACTGCGCCGCCAGCACGATGTCTTCCTTGCGCGCCTCTGCCGTCACCATCAACACCGGAAGGTGCTTTAGGGACTCATCGGCCTTGATGGCCTTCAACAAATCGAAGCCATTCATGTTCGGCATGTTGATATCCGACACGACGAAGTCGAACCTCGAGGTCTTGAGCATGTTCAGCGCGACGGCCCCATCCTCGGCCTCTTCAGCGTTGTTGCAGCCCATCTCCTTGAGCAGTCCACGCACGATCCTGCGCATGGTGGAGAAGTCGTCGACGATCAAAAACTTGAGATCTGTGGGTGAAGTCATGGGCATCCTCGGCTGGACGTTCAGCGGGTTCAACCGCTTATCGACCGTGTGCAGGACCGCTTGAGATCGGCTCGGGTTTCTCGGCCGACATTAGCGGTGAGCGGCTCAGCACCTCCCCAGCCTTGGAAGGCACTGGCAGCGCAGCCGCGAGGCTGTTTTCTTCAGCCGGAGGCTCTTCGGGCAAGGTATGGAACACCCGGTTTTCCGCCTCGCGATTCATCACGATGATGCTGATCCGACGGTTCTGAGGTGCGGCGGGCTCTTTCGGATCCAGGGGCAGGCTCGCCGCCAGGCCATGTATCCGCAAGATGCGGTCTTCGGCCATCCCGCCCGCCATCAGCTCGCGCCGAGACGCATTGGCGCGGTCAGCCGACAACTCCCAGTTGCCGTAGGTAGCGCTGCCTGAGGCGAAGGGCAACGAGTCGGTATGGCCCTCGAGCGTCAGGTGATTCGGGACCTCCTGCAGCACAGCCCCAATCTCGCGCAAGAGGTCGCGCATATAGGGTTGAACAACCGCGCTGCCACTGCTGAACATGGGCCGGTTTTCGCCGTCGACGATCTGTATTCGCAGGCCGTCGCGGGTCATGTCCAGCCGGATCTGCGACTTCAGTGCCGACAGTTGCGGATTACCCGAAATCTTTGCTTCGATCTGAGCCTTGATGTTTTCAAGGCGCGAGACCTCCGCGCGCATTTGCTCGGCCTTCAATTTGTGCAAATTGATGGTGTCACGCTTGGCTTCGACATCGCCTCGCTTGACCTGGCCTGTCGAACGGGTGAGATCCTGGCCGCCGCCTTTGACAACATGTGCGGCATCGCCCGAACCAGAGCCGCCGAACATCGACACCTTCAAGGGCGATTGGAAGTAGTCGGCAATGCCCTTCTTATCGCCTTCCGTCGTGCTGCCGAGCAGCCACATCAGCAAGAAGAAGGCCATCATGGCTGTCACGAAGTCCGCGTAGGCGATCTTCCATGCGCCGCCATGGGCAGCATGCCCACCCTTCTTGATCTTCTTGACGATGATGGGCTGGAGCTTCTTTGCGTCGCCAGCCATTACTTCTTGCCCTTGACGTGGCCCTCGAGCTCCGAGAAAGTGGGCCGATCAGGTGAGAACAGAACCTTGCGGCCAAACTCAATGGCCACCTGCGGTGCATAGCCTTGCATGCTGGCCAGCAGCGTGGTCTTGATGCACAGGAGCTCCTTGCCGGCTTCCTCGACCTTCTGCTCCATCAGGCCAGCCAACGGCTCCGCGAAAGCGTAGGCGAGCAGAATGCCCAGGAACGTACCGACCAGGGCCGAGCCGATCATTCCGCCGAGCACCGCAGGCGGTTGTCCCACAGAGCCCATGGTGTTCACCACGCCCAGGACGGCCGCAACGATGCCGAATGCCGGCAGCCCGCCCGCCAGGCGCTGAACGGCGGCTACCGGTGCATGCGCTTCCTGGTGATGGGTCTCGATCTCACTGTCCATCAGCGATTCGATTTCGTGCGCATTCAGGTTGCCCGACACCATCATGCGCAGATAGTCGGTAACGAACTCCGTGACATGGTGATCGTTGCCCACGGTGGGGTACTTTTGGAACAACGGCGAACTGTGCGGGTCCTCGACATCCTTTTCGATCGACATCAGGCCTTCCTTTCTGGCCTTCTGCAGGATGTCGTACATCAGCGCCAGGAGTTCGAGGTAGCGTGCCTTGTTGTATTTGCTGCCCTTGAAGCAACCCGCCAGGCCAGCGACGGAGGCCTTAACCACTTTCATTTGGTTGTTGACCAGGAACGCACCTATGGCAGCGCCGAAAATGGTCGTCATCTCGAACGGCAGAGCCTTCAGGATGACGCCCATGTTGCCGCCGTGAACCAGATAGACCCCGAAGATGCAGGCCAGCGCCACGACCCAGCCAATGATGACGAACATGTTTATCTCGCTGCTGCGGCGCGTTCCGGACCGTTTGGTCGACCGCGTGCCGGCGTGGTTTGAACTCGCAAGTGCGAAAGGTCACTGCGAGTCGATCCGGTGGACTGAACGCTGTAGGCAAAGAGCGCACGCTCAGACGGTCTTTCGATGACGACGTCGGGCCGTTGCCCGGGGACTGGAAAATCCAGACTGACCAACCAGGCACCTGGACGCAGTTCCATGCATGCCTTGTTCCAAGCCTGGGCCATGGACTCCGGCCGTTGAAAGAGATAGACCAGATCGAAGTCTTTCCACGAAACGCGCCACATGTCAGCGCATCGGACACAGTCCTTCGGTCGAACGAGCGCACAGACAAAGGCCAGGATGCGACTGCGCTCCACGCCTGAGACATGAGCATCCGGCCACTCACGGCGTAAGGCGCGCATGCCATGGCCCAAGCCGCACCCCGCATCAAGCAGCCGAGCATCCGCAGCGAGATTCAATCGAGACTGCAATCCGTCCAACGCAGTCGCCGCCGACGGGAACAAGGGTGCGTCGCGCCATGCCGCGACGGGATAGACCAGGAGCAGGACACCGAGCGGCACCAACCAAGTCCAGGCGGGAATTGAGCCGGCCCATCCGCAAGCCGCGACGGACAGCGGAAATCCGCCTGCGATGATGAATCTACGGACGCCTGTAGATGCGACTCGCGCGAGGCCCAAAGACACGATAGAGCCCGCGGCCACGCCGACCAGGGGTTCATGGCCGAGTGAGACAACCCAACCGGCCAACAGCCAGGCGAGACTCCAGGAAGCCATGGCCCGTAGCGGCCAGGCCGATGAGGTCACAACAGTGGCAGTACGCGGGATCACACCCGCGTTTGTCGCTGCGATGCGTATTCGTTGATCTTCAGATGAGCGCCAGGACTTTGGCGTGAATCGGAATCACGCGCACGTCGTCGGCGGTGAGCGCTGCTTTCACCTGCCAACGTGGATCAGAGCAATCGCGAAGTACCGGATCCGTGACCGCCATGCCGGAACTTCCAATCAGGCTTGCCACCTCCGGCTGGCTCGGCCCTTTGCCTCGTCCAACGACAATGCCCTTTTCACCCGAGGCAAGAGCCACAAAGCTACCTGGCGGATACAGTCCCAGGCCCTTCAAGAGGCCCGCCCCAATGGCATCGGGTTGCCCATTGGATCCCAGACATGCCGCGCGCGCTGCCTGCACCGGCGACATGGAGCGACGCGTCTTCCTGCGGCTCATCTTGGCTGCAAAAATGTCCACTCGCCTGAGGAGCTGTGCGGAGAGCTCGATTTTTGAATCCTCTCCTGGGCGCTGAGAGACTTCATGGTGCAAGGCAACGATTCGACACACCGCCGCATCGGCGCCAGCGGCTTGCAGCAGCGCGGCGCCGCGTTCGGCATGTTGTTCGATCTGCAGGCGCATTGGCGTCGTCAGCGGAAGATCCGTGGCGGCAAGTTGGTCCTGGAGCCTGATCATGGAGACATTCATCACGAGCGCGGCCATGCCCAATCGTCGGCGTTCACTGACGTCCAAACCCAGCAGCGATCCCACCTGGGACACCACCACGCAAGTCAACAGGCCGTGCTGGGCGCAGTAGCGCAAGCTGCTGTGTCCCGCGCGCCAGATCAGATAGTAGAGGGAGGCGTCCGGCTTGCTGCCAACGATTCGTTCGCCACGGTGCAGCACTTCCTCAACGCGAGCCAACCACATGGGGTCCTCGCGAGGGTCACGAAGCAGTGCATCGAGTTGCGCAATCAAGTCCTCCCATTGCTCTTCCAGCGCCCGCGAGGGCCCGGTAGGGCGGCTCGCCGGCGACTCTTGAGATGGCCTTGCGCCTGCGATCTCCTTCAGAGAGGCGTTCTGACGCAGCATGTTGTCGACCACTGCAGTCAGCCGCCGTCGCCAGCCGGCAGACTCTTCTTCCAGTGCAGTCAGCACTTGGCTGGACAGGTGAGCCAACTGCTCTTGTGAATCGATCACCTGGCCAGCCGACAGCAAGAGATTGCCGGTCGCGTCTCGGACGCCAAACGGCAACGCTTCTCCCACACGCAAATACTGCGGGGAGAACGGGATCAGCCTGTCTTCGACCTTACTCATCGGCGTTCACCTCGAAGTTCCTCAAAAAAAGGCGGGTCCCAAAGAGGACCCGCGGAAAGCACAGGGGACTGTGCCAGGAGGAGACAAGCAATTGAAAACTAAGCGATACCGAACCTCAAAACGCAGACGGCTCTCGACAACGCAAGGTGTTGATCGCAGACCTCATCAACTGTGAGCGCCCGCGTGAGCAATATCACGCTCCGAAGGGATACGCAGCGCACCACTCTGACGACCCTTTCCTGCTCGCGCGGGTGGATTGCACAGACCACAGACATAGTGACGCGCAATCTCATGGGGGTGCGTAACGAAATGTCCGCCACATGTAGAGCATTTCGTCATCGTCAGCATGCCGTTGTCGACAAATTTGACGAGACGCCAGGCCCGCGTTACCGACAGCATCGGGTCGAGGCTTTGCGCGGCAACCTGCTCCAGGTACAGCTTGTAAGCCTTGATAACAGTGTCAATTTCGTCGAGTTCCGCCACCTTGTTCAGGTATTCGTGGATGTTCAGAAAGAGGCTGGCGTGAATGTTCGGCTGCCACGTCATGAACCAATCGGTGGAGAACGGGAGTTGACCCTTGCTCGGGCTCTTGCCGGATACCTCTTTGTACAAACGAAGCAATCGCTCGTAACTCAGATCAGTCTCGGACTCCAGCACCTGCAGCCGGGCGCCCAGGTGGATGAGTTCGACGGCACGCTCGATCTGTCGCGCTTCGGTAAGGATGCTCTTGCTGCGGGCCATGGCGGCGCTCCGGTATCGTAGGTCTCAGGCCGCTTCTTGATGGCGACCTGCCATCAAGATGCTGGCATGCAAGCGATTCACGCTTTCATTGGCGGCACCCTTGCCGTGGCTGGTGAGCAGGCTCCAGACGAGTTCGTCGTCCATGCGGAAGCGGCACAGCAACGTATTGCCGCCCGCAATCTTCATCATCTGGGCTGGCGTGAGCGCAGAGATCATCGCTGCGGTCTCCTCGTTGACGCCCAGACGAAACAGGGCCTGCTCACGGTCGGTACGGATCAGGCTCTGGGCCAGCATCAAGTAGGACAGGTTTGCTTCACGGATCTCAGCAAGGATTTGGTCGGCGGTCATGTCTTGGCTTCCTGTAAGGGGGTTCGATGCGTGTCGCTTGGGGAACTTCAGCGGTGCGGCGTGAGATGGACTGTAGGCACCCCCCCATCCTCGGAATATCAGGGGGTCTCCACGGCTTTAGTCGGCTCGCAGCCATGCTGTGTGTCAGGCAAATTCCTACAAGACTGCCGGGGGTCTCTGTCCATACGACATCCCGAGCTGCGCCAGAAGTCGCAAATGGCCGCTCAAGCCGCCGCAAATGGTCTCCGATAACCGCTTCATCGGGTGCAAATGAGCAGTGCCCCGGGGTCCTCGGGATCTGAACCGTGGACAGGTCCGGCCTCACCAGATGCCGGGTAGCACAACCTGAATCGGAGTTTGTCCATGGCACAAGTGATTAATAGCAACATCGGCACGATGACCGCGCAGCGAAATTCGGCGCGAGTCCAAAGCGATCTGTCAACGGCCATCAACCGCCTGTCATCGGGTTTGCGCATCAACAGCGCAAAGGACGATGCGGCCGGCCTGGCGATCAGTGAGCGCTTCAGCACGCAGATTCGTGGCCTCAATGTCGCAGCACGCAATGCCAACGACGCCATCTCTCTGGCGCAGACGGCGGAAGGTGCGCTCGGCTCCGCGGCGGACAACCTGCAGCGCATCCGCGAACTCGCTGTCCAGTCCTCCAATGCGACGAATAGCGCCAGCGACCGCGCGGCACTGCAAGCGGAAGCATCCGCCTTGATCTCTGAAATCCAACGTGTCGGCTCTCAGACTGAGTTCAACGGAACCAAGCTGCTGGATGGCTCTTTCAGCCAGAAGGCCTTCCAGGTCGGCGCGAACAGCGGTCAGACCATCGACATCTCCAGCATCACCGACGCTCGCGCCTCCAGCCTGGGAAGCCACACGCTGACCACCACTGGCACGTTGGTGAATACGGTGGTGTCTGGCGCCACGGCGAATGGCGTTCCTGCCGAAACCGACCTGACCCTCACCACCGACGCGGGAACGACCAGCCCCATCACCTACGATGCAGATGCGTCGGCCAAGGACATTGCCGCGGCCATCAATGCAGCAGCCAATGCCTTCGGGATCACCGCCACGGCGACCAACAGCACGACGCTGTCAGATCTTTCTGCTCCCGGAGTTGTCTCGTTCGACTTGAACGGCGAAACGGTCTCCGCGGATGTCACGAACCAGAACGACCTGAGTAGCCTGGTTTCGGCCATCAACGGCGTGGCTTCGAAGACCGGCGTCAGTGCCACCTTTACTTCCTCGGGGGCGAAGAACAGCATCACGCTGACCACCACGGACGGCCGCGACATCGTGATGGAAACCTTCGCAAACAGCGGCGCCGCAACGGATGATTCCGTCAGTTTCGGCGGAACCACGCTCGCCGAAGGTGCAGACGTCGACGCCGTCAAGATGGGCACGATTTCGATGACCAGCACCAAGGGTCAGATCGTGACGGCGGGCGCGGATACCGAGGTCTTTGCGGGTGCGGTGAGCACGAGTACGTTCTCTTCCATCGCTGGTGTCGACCTCTCGAGCGTGGCTGGCGCCAGTTCTGCGCTGTCGGTCATCGACGCGGCGCTGAACCAGGTGAACAGCGGGCGAGCCGACCTCGGAGCTGTGCAGAATCGTTTCCAGGCAACCATCCAGAATCTGGAAGTCACGAACGAGAACCTCAGCGCATCGCGCAGCCGCATCCTGGATGCCGACTTCGCGAAGGAAACAGCGGCCTTGTCGCGCGCTCAGGTGTTGCAGCAGGCCGCCAACGCCATGGT
Organism: Pseudomonadota bacterium; assembly: GCA_963205115.1. Lineage (GTDB taxonomy): Bacteria > Pseudomonadota > Gammaproteobacteria > Burkholderiales > Burkholderiaceae_C > Rubrivivax. The sequence goes on from CAUJHV010000014.1 coordinate 136,353, forward strand.
CGCGCAAGCCAACCAGATGCCGCAGCAGGTCCTCGCGCTCCTGCGCTGAATTCGAATCGCTCGCCCACGCGGCGAGAATTCGTGAAGGGTGTCACCGTTTCGGCGGTGACACCCTTTTTTCGTTTTGATCTGCGCCGAAGGGCGGCCGCATTTCGGCAGATGAGAAATCACAGCGTCGTCGAAAAATGCGCCGAACGCGTAGGTCGGCCTCCGAGCTGTCTCAAGATCGGCCCGCGAAGGCCGGCTGCATTTGCCGGGGACCGACCGAACTTCTGGAGTGCTCATCATGGCGCAGATCATCAACACCAACGTCAATACGTTGACCGCGCAACGCAATGCCAGCCGCGTTCAAGGCGATCTCTCGACGGCCATCAACCGGTTGTCCTCAGGCTTGCGCATCAACACGGCCAAGGATGACGCGGCCGGTCTCGCGATCAGCGAGCGCATGACCACGCAAATCCGTGGTCTGAATCAGGCTGCACGCAACGCCAACGACGCCATTTCGCTGGCGCAGACGGCAGAAGGGGCGCTGGGGTCGGCGGCCGACAACCTGCAGCGCATGCGGGAACTGGCGGTCCAGAGTGCAAATGCCACGAACAGTGCAAGCGATCGCGCCGCACTGCAGTCCGAAGTCTCTGCGCTCGTCGCCGAAATCCAGCGCGTGGGTACACAAACCGAGTTCAACGGCATCAAGCTGCTCGACGGGTCGTTCAAGGCTCAGACATTTCAAGTCGGCGCCAACTCCGGGCAAGTCATCACGGTTGACACCATCACCGATGCCCGTTCAGCTTCGCTCGGCAAACACACGCTGGTGGCCGCGGGCACGATTGCAGGTCAAGTCGTCACAGGGGGCTTGAACGGGATCGCCGCTGAGACGGATCTGGTCATCACCGCCGGCGGGGTCTCGACCAGTCCCATTTCCTACCCACAGGACGCTGGTGCCGACGCCATCGCCCAAGCCATCAATACCGCCACATCGAGCAGTGGTGTCACGGCCACCGCGTCCAATAGCAGCACGCTGAGCCTGCTCACCGCTGCCGGCAACGTCAGCTTCGATCTCAACGGCACGACCGTCACTGCCAACGTCGCCGACAAGAACGACCTGAGCACGCTGCTCTCCGCCATCAACGGCGTCGCGGCATCGACGGGGGTCACCGCCACCTTCTCCAGCACTTACGCAAAAAACAACATCACGCTGACGACCACCGACGGTCGCAACATCACGCTGGAGAACTTTGCCAACGACACCGCAGGAGACGATTCGATCGATTTCGGTGGCACGACACTGACAGAGAACGGTACCGTTTCCGCGGTCAAGACCGGCACCGTTGATCTTGTCAGCATCAAGGGCGCGATCACCACTACTGGTGCGGACGACACGGTATTCGCAAACTCGGATGCCAACAGCAGCACCTTTTCGAGCGTCGCAGCGATCGACATCTCAACGTTCGCCGGAGCCAGCCAGGCGCTCAGTGTCATTGATGCCGCGCTCAGCCAGGTCAATGGTGGGCGGGCAGACCTGGGTGCCGTCCAGAACCGGTTCCAGGCGACGATTTCCAATCTGGAAACCACCGGCGAAAATCTGTCTGCATCACGTAGTCGCATACTGGACGCCGACTTCGCCAAGGAGACCGCCGCACTGTCACGTGCCCAGGTCCTACAGCAAGCGGCCAATGCCATGGTCGCTCAGGCCAACCAGATGCCCCAACAAGTACTCCAGCTGCTGCAACGCTGAACTAGCGCGAATTGTGCCCTCAAGTACCGCTACGCCCTGTCGATTACCGAACCATCGGTATTCCGCAGGGCGTTAACATATGGCAACCACCAGCACCGGACTTTCGTCACCCGGCGTCGGCAGCGGCCTGGATGTCAACAGCATCGTCACGCAATTGGTCTCGCTGGAGCGAAGACCCATCTCTGCGCTCCAGACGACCGCGGCGCGGCTGCAAACGGAAATTTCAGGCATAGGACAGTTGCAGAGCCTGACTTCCGCTTTCAAGGATGCAGCCAGCGCGCTGGCAGATCCTGCTGTCTATTCGCGGGTGATCGCTACATCCAGCGACAGCACTGTCATGGCCGCCACTGCCAGCGGAACTCCGCTGGCGGGGACCTACTCGATCGAAACCGTTGCGCAGTCCTCCACCCAGACGACCGCCAGCGCGGCTGGCGACTATCTCTCCTCCAGTGAGCTTGCCGGTGCAGGGACTCTGACCCTCAGCACTGGGCTCTGGGCTTCGGACATGGCCTCGTTCACGCCCAAGACCGGACAGACTTCGACAAGCATCGAGATCTTCGCGACCGACACATTGGCGAATGTAAGGGACAAGATCAATGCGGCCAATGCAGGTGTTTCTGCCGCGATCGTGACCGACACGACCGGCGCGCGTCTGACATTGCGCGGGACATCGACCGGCGCTGAGAGCGGCTTCCGCCTGAGCGTTGTTGATGCCGACGGTCAAGTGACCGACGCAAGCGGGCTCTCACGTCTGGCATTCGATCCGCCCGGCGGGGCCTCCCGCACCCAGCGCACCATGGCTGCGAGCGATGCCGTTGCGAAGATCAATGGCGTCGAGGTGCGTTCATCCACGGACACGTTCGACGGCGCCATCGAAGGCCTCTCGCTGAAGCTCGGCAAAGCCCCTGCCAGCAATGTCACGCTGACGGTCGGAGCCAACAGCGATTCGGTCAAACAATTGTTGTCCAAGTTCGTGGCGGCGTATAACGCGCTGGCCAAGTTCCTTTCTACCCAGACGCGATACGACGCGTCCACGGGCCAGGCCGGTGTCTTTCAGGGTGACAGCGGCGTACTGGGTGTATCGAATCAGCTCAGGTCGCTGACAGGCAGCCGCAGCATGGCGTCACCCACCTTCCAGGGCATGTCCAGCCTGGGCATCGAGATGCTCAAGGACGGGACGCTGCAGATCAATTCGTCTCGACTGGAAACTGCACTGAAGAATTTGCCAGAACTGGCCGCTGCCTTGAGTCGCGACGTGGCCAGTCAGCCGCTGTTGACCGGCAGCATGGTGAAGTTCAAGTCATGGGCCGACGGACTGATGCAGAGCACCGGCGCACTGCCGGGCAGGACCCAGTCGCTGAAGGCGCGGCTCACCGCCAATGCCAAACAGCAGGCGCAGCTCGAAGACCGCGTTGCAGCCGTCGAGAAGCGCCTGCGTGCGCAGTACTCGGCACTGGACACGAAGATGAGCCGGGCGACCGCGCTAAGCAGCTACGTGTCACAGCAGATGACTGCCATTCAGAACGCCAATAGCAATTCGTAGCCTCGAGCCACGGCACCCGTGCCGGGCGTGATCGACACCCGTCTGGTCGCCTTTTTCGGATTCAAGAACGGCCTCTGTGCCGTCGAAATGCCAGGGAACCAGCACAAGCTGGGCCTCTACTCCCAAGGCCAGACGACATGTTCAGTTCTCCGTTTGCCGCGAATCGACCCCATGCGATGAACGCCTACCACCGGACGGCCCTCGAGGTTCGTGCCGCTGAAGCAGACCCGCATCAACTGGTTTCGATGTTGTTCGATGGCTTCTTCGAGGCCGTCTCCATGGCTCGCGGCGCTTTGAGAAGCGGTGACGTGAGCGCGCGCGGAAAGGCCATCGGCCGCGCCGTCAGCATCGTCGACGAAGGACTTCGCGGCGCTCTCGACCTGAAACACGGCGGACCGCTGGCGCGCGATCTTCATGACCTCTACTCGTACGTCACCATGCGTCTGACGCGCGCAAATCTCACCAGTGACGAAGCCGGACTCGCAGAGTGCATGGCGCTTCTGCAGCCCTTGGCAGAGGCATGGGCTGCGATCCGCCCGCAGGCCGTTCCTGCCACGCGTTCGGGAGCCTGAGCCATGACGGACTCGATGTTCCCGGCAGTCGAAGCGCAGAGCGCACCCGGCGAGTTGCTGACCTACTACAAGGCCATTGAGCAAGCCAGCGCCGACATGCTCGCTGCTGCACGCGCGGGCGACTGGAACCAAGTGATGAAGCTCGAAGGAGCTTGCGTATTGCTGATCAGCCAATTGCGCACCGCAGCCGCGTCGGCCGAACTTGATGCCGAAGCTGCGCGCGCGAAGTCTCGCATCATGCAGCGCATTCTGGTCAACGATGCGGAGATCCGCAATTTGACGGAACCCTGGTTCACCGAAGTGGACCGTGTCATGTCCGGCCGCCCCAAAGTGTTGCACTGACAGGCTTCGATCAACGACACCTCGGCCGCCCATCATGACTACCTCAATGTTGGCGCGCGACGCCGAGAGCGCCGGCGATTCCGATCATGAGGGTGACTTCCGCGTCTTCGATCCCAAGGAGATTGCGCATCTGCTCGAACAGCTGCGCGACTCCAACGTTCCGGTGATTTTGACCTCGCCCGACGGAACTGCGTACACCACTGTGCTGACAACCTGTGACGCGAACACCGGTCACGTGTGCTTCAGCGCGGACGAGCAGCATGGCCAGCCCGCGCGACTGGTCAACGCCGAGGACGTGGCGGCGGTAGCCTACCTGGACAGCATCAAGGTTCAGTTCGAAGTTCCGCGCATGGTACTGGTCCGTTCGACGCATGAATGCGCATTGCAGACTGGCTGGCCACGCACGCTGTACCGCTTTCAGCGCCGGAGCAGCTTTCGAGTTAAGACGCTCGACAGAACCTCGCCTGCGGCCAGCTTCCGGCATCCATCAATTCCGGACATGCTGCTTTCGCTGCGCATCATCGATGTCAGCATCGGAGGATGTTCGCTGCTCCAGCCCGCGGACACGCCGCCACTGCAACCCGGCACGCGCATTCCGAATGTCCATGTGGACCTGGATGCGGACACGCGATTCACGGCGGGCATTCAGCTGCATCATGTCAGTTCGCTGCATGAATCAGAGGCCCATCGCGTCGGTTGCGAATGGCTCCAGCTGGGCGGCTCGGCCGAACGCACTTTGCAGCGGTATATCGACGGCACACAAAAGCGCCGTCGCATGCTCGCCCTCGGCACCTAGTCGCCAGCCAATGTCGACGGCTACCGAGTTCGGCAAGCGGTCATTCGGTGTCTCCAGGACTCGCGGGTTCACACTGATCGAAACGCTGGTGGTGCTCGCCGCAGCCGCGGTCCTTGCCTCGATTGCCATGCCGTCCTTCGGACAGCTCATGGCCCGCGGGCGTCTGCGTGCCGCTGCGGAAGATATCGTCATCCAGCTGCACGAGGCCAGACGGGCAGCGGCCATGACCAATGTCACCCAGCACGTTCGACTTCCCGTCGAGGGTCAGTCATGTGCCTCTTCCATGCCCAAGGGTGTGCCCTGCGCCTGCAGTCCTGATCGTCCCTGCGGCGGCGTCCTGACAACGATGGACAAGTACCCCGGTGTGATCGTCGAGGGGGCTGGTGTGTTCAGCTTCGAAGCTGTCGCCGAGCTTCGTCCGGCTCGACATCCCCAGGCTGATTTGCGAACCCCGTACGGAGACCGCCTGCGCGTCGCCGTCACGCCCTTGGGTCGCGCCCGCATCTGCGACCCTACGGGCTCCGGCGGCGCCTACCCCGGCTGCTAGAGGGTCGACCCGGCGCGGGCGCGATCACACCTGCATGTTCATGATGTCGGTGTAGGCTTGAACCAGCCGATTGCGCACCTGCACCGTTGCGGAGAAACCCAGGTTGGCGCGCGTCATCGCCACCATGGTCTCTTCGAGGCTGACCGTGGGGTTGTCGAGTTGCACCTCACGCTGCATGCGTCCCGCCTCGAGCTGCTGACGGTTCACGGAATCCAGCGCCTGAGTCATGGCCGTCCGGAAACTGCCCTCGGGGGCCACAGCGGCGGGCGGACGCAACGGCGAACCATCCGGACGAAGCCCGGCCCGCGCCGCAGCCTGCGCAAAGTCGAAAGGCTTGAGTCTGATGTCCATGGGTGACCTCATGGGCGATGGCAACTACGGGAACTGAAGGCCACGAACCGGTTGGAACGGTGCACTCCGTGATGCTTGTCACTGTAGGCGCAAATGCGCTCGGACGATGGAGCGAACTGCATCCGCTTTGCTGACTTACTCGGTTCCTTTTGCGGGGGTTGGCTGTCAAACAATCCGTCGACATGCACAAGGGGCACCACGCCCTGGTTGCATGACCGAACCGCAGCATGTCCAACGAACTCACCGCCGCCGCTTCCTCCCCGAGCACGCTACCGCAGACGCTCGGAGAGCGCATGGCCGCCTTGCCGCTGAAGCCCTTGCTGATGCTGGCATTCGGTGCCATGGCGCTGGCCGCCATCGCGATCTCGCTCGTCCTGGGCGGCAAGGAGAGCGATTACAAGGTCCTGTTCGCGGGACTGTCGGACAAGGACGGCGGCGCGGTGATCGCACAGCTGTCGCAGATGAACGTGCCCTACCGTCACAGTGACGGCGGTGCAGCCATCATGGTCCCTGCGGCGCAGGTGCACGACGTGCGCATGAAGCTCGGTCTTCTGGGGCTGCCGAAATCCACCACGGGCGGCTACGAGCTTCTGGATGCCCCGAAGTTCGGACAGACCCAGGCGGGCGAGAACGTCGCCATCAAGCGCGCGATCGAAGGCGAGCTCATGCGCACGATCTCGAGTCTGTCCGCGGTACAGGGTGCTCGTGTGCTGCTGGCACTGCCGAGCACCAACGGGTTCTTCCGGGAACAACAGAAACCTTCCGCGTCAGTCGTGGTGTCGCTGCACCCCGGACGCGTTCTGGACCGCGCGCAGCTCGCCGGCATCGTTCATCTGGTCTCTTCCAGCGTGCCCGAGCTGTCACCCAAGGCGGTCAGCGTGGTCGACGGCAACGGCGCACTGCTCACGGCGCAAGACTCTCCTGAAACACATGGCGGTCTCGATGCGCAGCAGCTGCAATACGTGCAGCAGATCGAATCGGGTCTGCAGCGTCGCGTGGTCGAGCTGCTCGAGCCCGTCATGGGCCGTGAAAACCTGCGCGCCTCGGTGACTGCAGACATCGATTTCTCGGAGTCGATGCAGGTCAGTGAACAGTTCCGCCCCAACCAGGGAAGCGAACCGGCCGCCGTCAAGACGATGCAGACATCGGAGAGCAGCGGCTCGACGCCCGGCGCACCCAGCGGCATTCCGGGTGCCCAGAGCAACCAGCCGCCTGTGCCGGCCTCGGCGCCGATCAACGGCCAGGCGCAGCGTCTGCAGCCGACGCAGGGCAACGGCGGTGCTGGGAACACCCGGCGTGACGCCAGCACGCAGTACGAGCTCGACAAGACGCAAAAGACCACCCGCAGCGCCACCGGTGGCATCAAACGATTGTCCGCAGCGGTCGTCGTGAACCACCGTATCAGCGTCGACCCCAAGGGAAAGACGCAGGCCACGCCGCTGACCGACGCCGAGATCGAAAAGCTCACCGCGCTGGTGCAGCAAGGCATCGGCTTCAACAAGGAACGCGGCGACACCGTGCGCGTCATCAACGCACCGTTCCGCGCGGACACCACGCCCAAGGCCGAGGATCCGCCCATCTGGCAGCAGCCCTGGCTGCAGGACCTGGTCCGCGCATCCGCCTTGCCGGCCGCGCTGGGCTTCATCGCGCTGCTCATCGTGCTCACGCTGATGCGGCCCGCCATGAAGACGCTGCTGGCGCCGCCGCCCGCGGAAAATCCGGCGCCTGGCGGTCAGCTCAGCGCCGTTGTGGACGACGCCACTCCCTTGCCCGAACCCGATGAGCCCCTGGCGTTGGAAGCTCCTGCCATGGGCGGTGATCAGCTCGAACGTGCACGTGCACTGGCCAAGCAGAACCCGGCAGCCGTTGCCAACATCGTGCGCGGCCTGATGTCGGGCGAAGAAGCAAAGACCTGACGGGCAGCCATGGACGATACCGGTGTCGAAGACGCGGCCATCCTGCTCATGAGTCTGGGCGAGGAAGAGGCCGCCGAGGTGTTCAAGCACCTCGCGCCCAAGGAAGTCCAGCGACTGGGCGAGACGATCGCGCGGATGAAGGCTGTCTCGCGCGACCGGCTCGAAGGTGTCATCGACCGCTTCGTGACGCTGGCCGCGTCCGAAAGCATGCTGGTGGCCGACACGGACGAGTACGTCAAGGCGGTGCTGCGCAAGGCGCTGGGCGAAGACAAGGCCAATCTGCTGATCGACCGCATCCTCCAGGGCAGCGACGTCTCGGGCATCGAGAGCCTGAAGTGGATGGACGCGCAGTCGGTGGCGGAACTGCTGCGCAACGAACATCCGCAGATCGTCGCGGCCATCCTGGTGCACCTCGAGTTCGACCAGGCCGCCGACATCCTCAAGCAGTTCACCGAGCGTCAGCGCAACGAGGTGATGCTGCGCGTGGCCACGCTCGATGGCATCCAGCCCACTGCGCTGAAGGACCTCAACGACGTTCTCAGCAAGGTGCTGGCGGGCGGCGAACGCACCCGCAAGTCCAGCCTGGGCGGCGTCAAGCCGGCCGCGGAAATCCTGAACATGCTCGGCAGCGGCGTCGAGACCTCGGTGCTCGACTACGTGCGCGAGGCCGACAACGACCTCGCACAGAAGATCATGGACAGCATGTTCACCTTCGACGATCTGGAAAAGCTCGACGACAAGGGTGTGCAGGCGCTGCTCAAGGAAGTGCAGAGCGAGTCGCTGGTCATCGCGCTCAAGGGCTCGACACCGGAAATGCGCGAGAAGGTGTTCCGCAACATGTCCAGCCGCGCCGCCGAGACCCTGCGCGAAGACCTCGATTCACGCGGGCCCGTGCGCCTGTCCGATGTCGAGGCCGAGCAGAAGGAAATGCTCAAGGTCGTGCGCCGCCTGATCGACGAGGGACAGATCCAGTTGGCCACGGGTGGTGATGACCAGTTCGTCTAACACCGGGAGCAAGCCGTTTCCCAATGTCCCGGCGCCGCCAGGCTCGCGCGCCGGCGTCAGCTACGCGCGGATCATTCCCCGCGAGGAGCTGGGTGACTTCGCCAGTTGGCAACCCGGCGCTTTTGGCGGCCAGGCCCTGGCGACCAAGGCCCTGGGCGCCGCGAAGGAGTCTCGGGTTGAGAAACCCGCCGAACCGACCGCCGATGAGTGGCGCGCCCAAGTCGCCGATGCCCGCAAGGCCGGCTACCAGGACGGCTACCGCGACGGCCTGGTCGGGCTCGAGAACTTCAAGCAGGCGCACGCCACGCAGGTCACCGCACAGATCGGCCAGCTGCTGCAGGCGATGGACGGCCAATGGACCGAACTCGAGCCACGCCTGGCCGAAGCGGTTGCGCGGACGGCCATTCGCCTGGCGCGCCGCGTGATGCGACAGGAATTGCAGGTGCGGCCCGAGGCGGTCGTGCCGATGGCCCTGGATGCGATGCAAGCCCTTCTGGCGTCGGCACGTCGCATCGAGCTGCATGTACACCCCGAGGATCTCCCGCTCGTGCAGCAGGGCGCCGAAGAGCAGCTCCAGGCCCGCGGTGCGCGCCTGGTGGCCGACGCCACCGTGCGGCGCGGCGGCTGCCGGATCCGATCGGATCTCGGCACGGTCGATGCCGACATCGAACAGCGCTGGGATCAGGCCGTCGCCGATCTCGGCGGCGACCTGCCCTGGAGCGACGCCGAACCCTCAGAGACGGCATCGGCGCTGGACGCTCCATGAACGAGTTGCCGCGCACTGACCATCGAGGCGGTCGCCGCACCGCAGGACGGGGGCGCCCGTGACGCCATCCGCTGCCAACGTTCGCCACCCGCAACAGGCCGCGGAAGACCGGATGGAAAACTGGCGATGTTTTCTGTCGGACCTCGAAGCGCGCAGCGACGACCCTCTGCCGTTCGACACCAGCGGACGACTGGTGCGGGTCACCGGCCTGGTGATGGAAGCCGTGGGCCTGAGCGTGCCCTTGGGCGCACTGTGCGCCGTGCACGGCAGCGGGACACCCGTGCCTGCCGAGGTCGTCGGCTTCCACGGTGAGCGGGCCTACCTCATGCCCACGGGCGTCGTGCATGGCATGGCCAGCGGCGCGGTCGTGCGTCCGATGCGCCCCATGGCCGTGCCGCCACGCTTCGGCGAGCCCTCGCATGCCTGGCGTCGCAGTGAAGACCACGGCCTGCACCTGCCGATGGGCGACGGCATTCTCGGCCGCGTGGTCGACCCGATGGGCACACCGCTCGACGCCCACGGCCCGCTGACCCGCGTGGTGCCCGAGCCGCTGGCGCGCCGCCCGATCAACGCGATGGACCGCGACCCGATCCGCGAGCCCCTGGATACCGGCGTGCGCGCGATCAACGCCATGCTCACCGTCGGGCGCGGCCAGCGCATCGGCCTGTTTGCCGGCACCGGTGTGGGCAAGTCGATCCTGCTGGGCATGATGGCCCGCTACACGCAGGCCGACGTGATCGTGGTCGGGCTGATCGGCGAGCGTGGCCGCGAGGTCAAGGAATTCATCGACGAGATTCTCGGCACCGAGGGTCTCGCACGCAGTGTGGTCGTGGCCGCACCGGCGGACGCGCCACCGCTGCTGCGGCTGCAAGGCGCCAGCTACGCCACCGCGCTGGCCGAGCACTTCCGCGACCGCGGCCAGCACGTGCTGCTGCTGGTCGACAGCCTCACGCGCTATGCCATGGCGCAGCGCGAGATCGCACTGGCCATCGGCGAGCCGCCGGCCACCAAAGGCTACCCGCCGAGTTGCTTCGCCAAGCTGCCGCAGCTGGTGGAGCGCTCGGGAAACGGCCTGCGCGGCGTGGGCTCGATCACCGCCTTCTACACCGTGCTCAGCGAGGGCGACGACCAGCAGGATCCGATCGCGGATGCCGCGCGAGGCATCCTCGACGGCCACATCGTGCTCTCGCGTGAACTGGCCGAAGGCGGTCACTTCCCGGCCATCGACATCGAGCGCAGCGTGTCGCGGGTGATGACCGCCGTCGCCTCGCGCGAGCATGTCGTCGGCGCACGCCGCCTGCGTCAGCAGGTGGCGCGGTACCACAAGGCCCGCGACCTCATCCAGATCGGCGCCTATGCGCCTGGCCATGACGGCGAGCTGGACGCGGCCGTCCAGAACTACCCGCACATCGTGGCCATGCTCCAGCAGGACATGCACGAGCGCGCACCCTTCGACGATTGCCTGCAGCGCCTGCAGGCGCTGGCACGCTGAACCCGGTACCCCGCACACCATGAGCGACGCCTCGCTGCACACCCTGGACATCGTGCTGGAACGCGAGCAACGCGCGCGCGACGCCGTCGTCACGAGCCTGCGCCAGGCCGACCAGCGGGTCGAGCAGATCCTGGCCCAGGGCGCGGCCCTGCGCGACTATCGACGCGAGACGTCCTCCCGCTGGGCGATGCCGATCCAGGAAGCGGCGTCCGCCCGCCAGCTGCGCACGGCCCACGACTACCTCGCGCGTCTGGACGAGGCCATCGACCAGCAGCAGCAGACCCAGCAACGTGCGCGCATGGCCTGCGATCAACTGCGCGCCGAACTGCTGCAAGTGGAGATGCGCATCGCCGCGCTGGGCAAACTCATCGATCAACGCCGTCGCGCACAGGCCGCACGTCAGCAGCGCGCCGACCAGAAGGCCTCCGACGAATCGGCGCGCCAGCTGCTGGCGCACGCGGGCAGCCATAACAGCGCCACTTCCGCCATGGCGGATACCTCCGGGAGTTCTTGATGTCCACCCTCCAAGCCCTGTCCCCCCTGATGTCCTCGGCTGCGATGACGGGAGCCGGCCAGCCGGCATCCGCGGACACCGACGGTGCGGCGTTCGGCCGCGAGTTGCAGCGTGCACGCGAGGCGCAACCCGAGCCGGCGCCAGCGCCGCGGGAGGCTGCGCCCGCCGCGCCACGTACGGCCCCAGCGGCGGCATCGCGCGAACCCGAACGCGCGCCCGCCGACGATCAAGCCGCGGCATCTGACAAGCAAGCTGCCGCCGAGTCGGCAGGCCAACCCGCTCACGACGACGGCAGCAAGCCGCCTGCCGGCCCCGCCCGCAAAGACGCGCGCGGCACGCGCGCCGAGGCGCGCCCTTCCAAGGCCGCTGTCGAGCGCGCCGGCATGGCGCCCGACAAGGACGCCATCGAGGCCAGTGCCGACACGAAGGAAGCGCCCGGCGAGGAGGCTCCGTCCACACCCGTCACAGCCGCCGGCACGCCTGCGGCCGATCCGCTCGCCGCGGACGCATACCCGGTAGCGGCCGAACCCCGGATGGCCCGTGCGCCAGCCGGTGGCGAGCGCGCCGTTCGAGGCTCGGACGACGCCGCGGTAGCCCCCGCAGGTCACCAGCGCTCGACGGCCAGCCGCGGCGTGCAGGCGGGCACCGACGTCGAAGCGGGCGCCGCGCAGGCAGCACCGCTGGCGGACCCGGACAGCACCACGGCCGGCATCGCCTCGGCGTTCGAAGGTGTGATGGCCGCGGTCCAGACCGCCGAAGCCGGCGCCACTGCAGCCCGGCTCGAACACGTCGGTCCGGCCTTGCCGTCGCTGGGCGGAATGACTCGCGTCGAGGGTGCGGGCTCGCCCCAGGCCGTGGAATCCACCCAGACAGTCGACCCGCGCAGCGCCACGCTCGAGCCACCGGTGGGCAGCGAGGGCTTTGCACCGGCGCTGGGCGCACGCGTGGCCGTGCTCGCACGCGACGGCATCGACCAGGCGCGCCTGAACGTTCACCCGGCAGAACTCGGGCCGATCGCCCTGCGGCTGGCGCTGGACGGCACCCAGGTCCGCGTGGACATGACCGCTGAAGTCGCCAGCACGCGCCAGGCGCTGGAGCGGGCGCTGCCCGAGCTCGCCACGGCCTTGCAGGATGCCGGCTTTACCTTGACCGGCGGCGGCGTCTTCCACCAGGCGCCTGGCGATCGCCGCGGGTCCTCGCACGATGCGCAGGCACGCGCCGATGGCCCGCGCGAGAACGCCGGCGATCGCGTGGTTCGCGCCGCCGCGCGCCTGTCCCAGCCACGCGGGCTGGTCGACCTCTTCGCCTGAGCAGCGCCGGGCGCGCAGCCCCGGGACCTGCCTCTCGCCCCCGCTCGACTACGGCAGCTTTGCAGCCGCTTTTCCCGGCATAGCCGCGGGCAGCGGCTCTCAATAATGGTCCGGACCGTCCCCCCACGGGGCCCGCTGCCCATTTTGCGAAGCCCCCGAGACCCTAGGAGAGTGCATGTCCACCGCCACGGCAGCCCCCGAAGCTGGCGCCGCGCCCGCGGCCAAAGGAGGCAAGAAGAAGCTGATGATCATCATCGGCGCGGCGGTGTTCCTGCTGGCCGCCATCGGTGGCGGCGCGGTCTTCTACATGAAGAACAAGGCCGCTGCCGAAGCCGCGGCTGCAGCCGCCGAAGAAGAAGGCGGTGCCCCGGCCGCGCACAAAGATGCGAAGCACAAGGCAGCCGGGCGTGACCCCAAGCACCCGCCGACCTTCGTGCCGCTGGACCCCTTCACCGTGAATCTCGCCGACCGCGAGGCCGAGCGCTATGCGCAGATCGGCGTGTCGCTCGAGCTCGACGACCCGAAGCAGGCCGACGCGATCAAGGCCTTCATGCCCGTGATCCGCAACAACATCCTGATGGTGCTGTCGCACAAGACCTCGGCCGAGATGCTCGAACGCGACGGCAAGACCAAGCTGGCGCAGGAGATCCTTCGCGAGACCGCGCGCGCGCTGGGCGTGGAGGTCGACGACGAGGACGAAGAGGACGAGACCAAGACCGAGGACACGAAGAAGAAAAAGAAGAAGAAGCGCAAGGCACCGGTCGTGCTGCCGGTGACCGCGGTGCACTTCTCCAACTTCATCATCCAGTGACATGGCCACACGCCGTCACGGTGCCATGGGTCGATCGTCGACGGCACCGGCCCTGCAACTGCGCGCCAGTCGTATCCACGACTGAACGGCCGCTCACGCCATGAACCAGCAGATCCTGTCCCAGGACGAAGTCGATGCCTTGTTGCAGGGCATCACGGGTGAAAGCCAGAAGCTCGAGCCCGAGGAAGCGCCGACCTCTGGCGTGCGCGACTACAACCTGGCCAACCAGGAACGCATCGTCCGTGGGCGCATGCCCACGATGGAGATCATCAACGAACGCTTTGCGCGCAACATCCGCGTGGGGCTGTTCAACCTGATCCGTCGCAGCCCCGAGGTCTCGATCGGCGGCATCAAGGTGCAGAAGTTCAGCGCCTTCCTGCGCGAGATCGTGGTGCCCACCAACTTCAACATCGTCTCGGTCAAGCCGCTGCGCGGCTCGGGACTGGTGGTGTGCGATCCCAGCGTCATCTTCGCGGCCATCGACGCCCTTTTCGGCGGCCTCGGCAAGTTCCACACCCGCATCGAGGGCCGGGACTTCTCGCCCACCGAGCAGCGCGTGATCCTGCGCGTCGTCGAGGTGATCGCGGCCGAGTACAAGAAGGCCTGGACCGGCATCTACCCACTGGAGCTCGAGTACCAGCGCTCGGAGATGCAACCGCAGTTCGCCAACATCGCCACGCCCAGCGAGATCGTGGTCTCCACGGCCTTCACGCTGGAAATCGGCGAGACCACGGGCTCGGTCTACATCTGCATCCCGTATTCGACGCTCGAGCCCATTCGCGACACCCTGTATTCGGCGATGGTGGGCGACTCCAGCGAGCCCGACCGGCGCTGGGTCAACCTCATGAAGAACCAGATCCAGGCGGCGGAGGTGGAACTCGTGGCAGAGCTCGCCACGGCGCCGGCCACCGTCGAACAGCTGCTCGCCTTCAAGCCGGGCGACTTCGTCGAGCTGGACATGGCTTCCGTCATCCAGGCCAAGGTCGACGGCGTGCCCGTCTTTTCGTGCCACCACGGCATCAGCAATGGCCGCTACGCCATCAAGATCGACAAATCGCTGACCGGCACCACGGTCGGCTGGTTGGGAGAACAGCATGTCAGATGACGCCAGCGCCCAGGACGCGATGGCGGCCGAATGGGCCGCCGCACTGGAAGAAAGCAAGGTGGCCACTCCGGCGCCGACCGATGTCGCGGTGAAGGCGCCCACGGTCACGCCAGCCAGTTTCAACAGCTTCGGTCCGTCCACGCCTGCCTCACCACAGACCGAGAACGACCTGAACATGATCCTGGACATCCCGGTCCAGCTGACGGTCGAACTCGGACGCACCAAGATTCCGATCAAGAACATCCTGCAGCTTGCGCAGGGCTCGGTCGTGGAACTGGATGCCCTGGCCGGCGAGCCGATGGACGTGCTCGTCAACGGCTATCTCATCGCGCAGGGCGAGGTGGTGGTGGTCAACGACAAGTTCGGCATTCGCCTGACCGACATCGTCACTCCCAGCGAACGCATGCGGCGCCTGAGCCGCAGCTGATCGCGCCACAGCGCACGCATACATCCGGTCTCCCATGCCCGACGGCAGCTTCACCACCCTGCTCTCCTTCGCCTTTGTCCTGGCGCTGATCCCGGTCGCGCTGTGGCTGCTCAAGCGCACGCCCATGGGCGGCGCCGCACAAGGCCAGGGGCTGCGCACGGTGGCCGTGCTGCCGCTGTCCGCGACGCAGCGCGTGATCACGGTCGAGGTCGGCACCGGTCCCCAGCGACAGTGGCTGGTGCTGGGCGTCGGGCCGCAAGGCATCCAGACCCTGCACACCCTGCCGCCACAGGACACCCCGCATGCGCCGTGACCGCGCGACGGCCGTGGCCGCGCTGCTCCTGACAGCCGGCGCAGCCTGGGCCCAGACCCCCGCCGGACCGGGCCTGCCCCTGGTCATGGCGCAAGGCCCCGGCGGCACCAGCTACTCGGTGCCGATCCAGACGCTGCTGTTCTTCACGGCACTGAGTTTCCTGCCGGCGATCCTGCTGATGATGACCGGCTTCACACGCATCGTCATCGTGCTGTCGCTGCTGCGCCAGGCGCTGGGTACGCCGGCCGCGCCGCCCAACCAGGTGATCGTGGGCATGAGCCTGTTCCTGACCTTCTTCGTCATGGCCCCCACGCTGGACCGCATCTACACGCAGGCCTACGAGCCCTATTCGAAGAACGAGATCGTCTTCACCGAGGCCATGTCCCGCGGCGAGAAGCCGCTGCGCGAATTCATGCTCAAGCAGACACGCCAGGGCGACGTGCAGCTCTTTGCCAAGCTCGCCAAGCTGCCCGCCGAGATGAAGGGCGAGGACGTGCCGCTGCGCGTGCTGGTTCCCGCCTTCGTGACCAGCGAGCTCAAGAGCGCCTTCCAGATCGGCTTCCTGATCTTCCTGCCCTTCCTGGTGATCGACATGATCGTGGCCAGCGTGCTGATGAGCCTGGGCATGATGATGCTCAGCCCGGTGCTGGTGGCGCTGCCGTTCAAGTTGATGCTCTTCGTGCTGGCCGACGGCTGGAACCTGCTGCTGGGTTCGCTGGCTGCCAGCTTCGCGCAATAGACAAGCCATGAATCCCCAAGCCGTCTTCACCGCGGGCCAACAGGGCCTGTACCTGCTGCTGATGGTCTCCGCGCCGGTGCTCGTGGTCGTGCTCGTCGTGGGCCTGGTGGTCAGCATCTTCCAGGCTGCCACGCAGATCAACGAATCCACGCTGAGCTTCGTGCCCAAGATCATCGCGGCCGTGGCCACGCTGGCCATCATGGGCCCGTGGATGATGAGCACGCTGGTGGACTACCTGCGCAACACGCTGCTGGCCATTCCGGGCGCTGTCGGCTGAGGCCGGTGCCGACCGAGACGCGGGCATGATCAGCTTCACCGAAGCCCAGCTGGTGGGCTGGATCACGCCGCTGCTGTGGCCCTTCCTGCGCACGCTGGCCATCTTCACCGCGATGCCGGTGCTCAGTTCGCGGGCCGTGCCCACGCGCGCACGTGTCGCCCTGGCCGCGCTGATCGCCTTTGCCGCGCAGCCCTCGCTGCCGCCGATGCCCGTGGTGCCGCTGGACTCGGCGCTGGCCGTGATGCTGGTGCTGCAGCAGGTGCTGATCGGCATCTCGATCGGCTTTGCCGTGCGGGTGGTCTTTGCAGCCGTGGAGTTCGCCGGCGAGCTCATCGGCCTGCAGATGGGCCTGAACTTCGCGGGTTTCTTCGACCCCGTCACGGCCAGCCAGGGCACGGCCACCTCACGCTTCCTGGGCACCACCGTGAGCTGGCTCTTCGTGGTCATCAACGGCCACCTGGTGGTCATCGCCGCGCTGGGCCAGAGCTTCACGGGCTTTCCGGTGGGGCCCGAACCCTTTGCCTTCCTGCGCGCCGCACTGCCCCACCGCTGGGGCGCCGAGATCTTTTCCACCGGGCTGTGGATCGCCATGCCGCTGGTGGCGATGCTCTTCTTCGTCAACGTGGTGCTGGGCCTGATCTCGCGCGTGGCGCCGCAGATGAACGTCTTCTCGATCGGCTTCCCGATCACGCTGGGCCTGGGCCTGGTGGGCATGTTCCTCACGCTGCCGCTGATGGAGCAGCCCTTCCTCACCGCGATGGACCGCGTGCTGGCCGGATTGAAGTAGGCCCCACACGCCGTTCGCGAGGCCGCCGGCTGGCGGCGCTGCACAGGCGCCCGCAACGGCGCGTCAGATGCCTTCGGGCCGCCGCAGCGCCTTGGCGCGATCGACCGCGTGCACCACCACGGTCTGGGCCTGACCGTCGCGCTGGATCTCCACCGACACCGCCCGCTCGGACCGGCTGTCGGCCCACAGCGTTTTCCACAGCGCCGCGAGGTTGTCCACCGGCTTGCCGTCGATGGACAGGATGCGGTCACCCACGCGCAACTCGGCCAGTTCGGCCGGGCTGTCCTCGTTGACGCGCAGGATGCGGACCTGGCCACCGTGCTCCACGCAATTGATGCCCAGCCAGGGCCGCGCGCTGGCCGCCGAGCGGCCGCGCGCGCGCAACTCGCTCATGATGGGCACGAGCAGGTCGACCGGCACGAACATGGTGCCCGGCGTGCCGGGCGCGTCGCTTTGCGCCACGTTCGTGAGGAAGAGCGAGCCCACGCCGATCAGTTCACCGCTGGCGTTGAATAGCCCCGCGCCGCTGTGCTCGGGCATGGGCGGTGACGTGAACAGCGCGCCATCGATGAGGTACTCCCAATCGCCCGCGAACGCCCGGCGCGACCGCAGCCAGGTCATGCTCACGATGCCGCGTTCACCGCCGCTGGCCACCACCAGCG
The DNA here is from genome assembly GCA_963205115.1 of Pseudomonadota bacterium. Taxonomy (GTDB): domain Bacteria; phylum Pseudomonadota; class Gammaproteobacteria; order Burkholderiales; family Burkholderiaceae_C; genus Rubrivivax. The sequence goes on from CAUJHV010000014.1 coordinate 154,363, forward strand.
GCTCCGCATCGGCCGCGATGGATGAGCGGCCCAGGGGTGCCGGTTCGATGTCCAGCGGCACCAGCGTCTGAACGAGCCCGAATCCGGTGGCCTGGTCGTAGGCCACGACACGTGCCGGCAGATGCCGCCCGTCATCGGCCACCACCATCAGCGATTCGGCCTCGAGGATCAGGTAGCCGATCGTCAGTACCAAGCCGTCCCGGCCGATGACGATGCCCGAGCCCGCACGGTCGCGGCCCAGGCTGCGCGCGGAGCGGGCGTCTTCGACCGCTCGCACCCGCAGGCCCACGACGGCGTCGGCGGCGCGGCGCAAGGCCTGCATCTGCGCCGGCTCCATCGACGGTCGGCGGTCGGCTTCCTGGGCACCCGCGGGCAAGGCTGCAAGGACCAGGATCGCCCAGCCCATCCATCCGATCCGCCGCACAGCTTGCTTCCAGTGGTCGTTCATGGGGGCCTCCATCGACCAGTATGGCCCCAAGCATGCGGCATGCCCTGGTCACATGCAAGTGCCGGTCGTCACCGATCGGTCTGCCAGGCAATCCGCGGGTTTGAGGGCCAACCGTTGACGCGCATCGCGTCCGGTGCAACAGTGCCCGGCAAACCAGAGCTCAGGGAGCTGCGAATCGGCCGCAGGATCGGCATGTCGTACGTCGGTGCACCGTTTGCGCATGACTTGTTCGTCAGCTACAGCCATGGCACAGGTGCCGATGGTCATGGTGTCCTGCGGCCCTGGTCGGAGTCCTTCGTGCGCGAGCTCGAACGCGAACTGCGCGCCGACCACCGGCTGCGCCATCCGCTGAGCCTTTTCATGGACGTGCGCACGCAGGCCGGACATGGCGTGGATCCCATGACGGGGCTGACCGCGCAGCTGAAGCAACAGATCGGCGACAGCGCGCTGCTGGTGGTGCTGATGTCGCCCGACTACCTGGGCTCGCGCAAGTGGTGCGCGCTCGAACGCGAGACCTGGCTCGATCGGCAGAAAGCCCTGGCCCTGCCCGTCGAAGGCCGCATCGCCGTCGTGCGCATCCTGCCCACCGATGAGCCCTGGCCGGCCGCGCTGTGCGACGACACCGGCGAGCCGCTGGTGGGCTTCGCATTCCACGACGACAGCGCAGGCGTGGCGCGGCCGCTGGGCTGGACCGAGTTGAGGGACGGCTTCGGCAGTGTCTTCCAGCGCGCCCTGCTGGGCCTGGTGGGCCGGCTGACACACAAGCTCGTGAGCCTGCGCGTCCAACTCGATGAACGGCGCGCCGCCGAAGCCGACGCCCGCAAGCTGCAGGCGCCCGACGGCCACTCCATCTACCTGCACGGGCGCGCGAGCCAACGCAAGGCCTGGGAGGACGCCGCCCAGGCGCTGGTGAATCACGGTTTTGCCGTGGTGCCCGGCGACCCCGATCCCGAGTTCGACGATCCGCAGCTGCTGATGGCGATGCGCCAGCAGCGCGTGGCCACGCTGGTGGACTGCGACGCGCTGCTGCTGCTGGGCACCCCCGATGGCCGCGCGCTCGATGTCGACCTGCTGGCCGTCGGCCGCCACGACCGCCATTCGGCACGTGCGCGCAGCCAGCGCCTGCTGCCCTGCGGCGTGCTAGACACCGTGGGCGCGCCCATCGCCACGGTCGTGCGCAAGGCCACCGCCCGCAACCTGCAGGCCGAATGGCTGGACGGCACGCAGCCCCCGTGGCCGCCACGCGTGCAGCAGTGGCTGGCCGGCCAGGGGGCCTGGCAGGAATCGAGGCCATGAGCCCGAAGGAATACCGGTGAGCAGGGCTGTCGATCAGGCACCGCAGGACGCCGGCACGCCGGCCGTGACCCTGCCGCCGCGGCCCTATCCCGGCCTGCGGCCCTTCGATCCCGAGGAGTGGCCGATCTTCTTCGGCCGCGAACAGGCCGTCGACGACCTGCTGGACCGCCTGGTGCGCCAGCGCCTGGTCTTCGTGCACGGCGATTCGGGCAGCGGCAAGAGTTCGGTGGTGCGCGCAGGGCTGCTGGCGCAGCTGGAACAAGGCCGCGCAGGGCCGGGCTGGAAGACGGCCATCGCCTGGCCCCGACGCGCACCCTTGTGGCACGTGGCCCAGGCACTGGCGCGTCTGGCCGGCGCCGACGCGGACGACGAGGGCGCGGCGCTGCCCTGGCGCCGCGCCTTGAATTTCGGTGCCGATGCGCCGGCGGCGCTGGCCGAGCTGTACGCACCGACGCTGGCGGCACGCGGCCCGGGCTGCCTGCTGATCGACCAGTTCGAAGAGCTGTTCCAGCACGCCCGCCGTGAAGGTCCCGCCGAAGCGCGTGCACTGACCGAGGTGCTGTCGGCCTGGCAGGCGCAGCCGCCGGCGGGCTTGTACCTGGTCACCACCATGCGTTCGGAATACCTGGGCGCCTGCGCCCGGTTCCCCGGCTTCGCGCAGGCCGTCAACGCCGTGCAATACCTGCTGCCACCGATGTCGCACGGCGACCTGCTTCGCGCCGTGCGCGAGCCCGCGCGCCTGTACGACGGCGAGGTCAGCCGCGAGCTCGCCGAACGTCTGATCGCCGATGCCGGCGGCAGCCACGACCCCTTGCCCTTGATGCAGCACACGCTGATGCGGCTGCACGCGGGCCTGAAGCCGCAGCCCGAACAGCCCTGGCGGCTGGAGCTGGCGCACTTTCCCGCCACCGGCGGCTGCACCGGCCTGCTGTCAGGCCATGCCGATGACATCGCGGCGGCGGTGCGGGCACAGCTCGGCGCGGGCACGCACGAGCGTCTGGTCGAAGACCTGTTCCGCGCGCTGACCGACATCAATCCCGACGGCCTGGCCATCCGCCGGCCCATGCCGCTGGAGAGCCTGGCGGCCGTCACGCGCAGCGATCTGTCCGCGCTGCGGACCGTGATCGATGCCTTCCGAGCCGATGGGGTCAGCTTCCTCACGCCGCCGCCCGCAAGGCCCTTGCAGCCGCACACGCTGATCGATGTCGGACACGAGGCGCTTCTGCGCGCCTGGCGCGTGCTGGCCAATCCGGCCGACGGCTGGCTCGCCCGCGAATTCCGCAACGGGCTGGTCTGGCGGGCGCTGCTGGTGCAGACCGACAGCTTCGAGCAGGACGCCAGCAACGTGCTGGCGCCTACGACCACCGACGAGCGCTTGGCCTGGATGGCGCGCCGCAACCCGGCCTGGGCCGAGCGCTACGGCGGCGGCTGGCCGCGGGTATCCCAGCTGCTGGCGGCCAGCGCCGCGGCACGCGACCAGGACCGGCAGTCGCGCCAGGAGGCGCTGCAGGCACGCATCCGCGCGGCACGCCTTCGCCTGGTGTTGGGGCTGGGCCTGATCAGCGCGCTGGCGGTGCTGGGCGGCGGCGCCTGGTTCGTCGCCGAAATGCAGGACGAACTGCAGGAAAGCCGGCTGCAGTTCGCCGCGGCCCAGGCCGTGCGGGTACAGAACGAAAGGCTGGTGGCGGACCTCGATGCGGAGCGCCGGCGCTCGGCCATGTTGATGGCCGCGGCCGATCTGGAGCCGGGAGCAGGCGCTCCGGGGGTCACCCGCCGCACGGGTCGCCGCGGGTCCTCCGCGCCAGACGCCGCAGCGGTGGCCGCATGGGCCGCATCGGCGCCATCGGTCCTGGCTCGGCCCGGCAGCGACCCGGGCGCCACCGGGTCCGCGGCCTGGATCTACCTGCACATCGCCGACCCCGCACAACGTTCCGCGGCCGAATCGCTGGGCCGCCTGATCGCCGCGTCCACGCTTGACGGGCAGCGCATCACCATGCGCGGCGTCGAGCTCGTGAAGGCCGCACCCGCACGCCCGGAACTGCGCTGTTTCAGCGAAGTGGACTGCCGGGACGACGCGCCGCGGCTGCGCGACCTCATCAACGGGCTGCTGACCAGCCCGCAGGTGGCGGTCACCGATCTCAGCGCACGCTACGGCAACAGCCCGAACGTGCGGCCGCGCAACTTCGAGGTCTGGCTGCCGCCGGGTGCGGTGGTGCTGAAGTAAGGCTGCGCGCGCCTACGGCAGCAGCACCGTGCACCCCGTGGTCTTGCGCGCTTCCAATGCACGGTGCGCCTGCGCCACTTCGGCCAGCGGGAAGCGCTGGTCGATGCGGATCTTGACCTTGCCGCTGAGGACCACGTCGAACAGGTCGTCGGCCATGGCCTGGTTGGCCTCGCGTGTGGCGATGTGGGTGAACAGCGTGCAGCGCGTGACGTACAGCGAGCCCTTGGCGCCCAGGATGCCCGGCGCAAACGGCGGCACCGGGCCGCTGGCGTTGCCGAAGCTGGCCAGCAGGCCGAAGGGCCGCAGGCAGTCGAGGCTGCCGTCGAAGGTGTCCTTGCCGATGGAGTCGTAGACCACCTTGACGCCCTTGCCGCCGGTGATCTGCTTGACGCGCTCGACGAAGTCTTCCTTCGTGTAATCGATGGCATGCGCCGCGCCGTGCTCGAGCGCGAGCTGGCACTTGGCCGCGCCGCCCGCGGTGCCGATGAGCTGCAGGCCCAGGGCCTTGGCCCACTGGCAGGCGATCAGGCCCACGCCGCCGGCGGCCGCATGGAACAGCACGAAGTCGCCGGGCTGCAGGCCTTCGGCCGGCAGCGTCTTCTTCAGCAGGTACTGCGCCGTGAGGCCCTTGAGCATCATGGCCGCGCCGGTTTCGAAGTCGATGCCGTCGGGCAGGCGGCAGACATTGCGCGCCGGCATCACCCGCACCTCGCAGTAGCTGCCCGGCGGGTTGGCGGCGTAGGCCGCGCGGTCGCCCACCTTGAGGTGCGTGACACCCGCACCGACAGCCTCGACGATGCCCGCGCCTTCCATGCCCAGGTTCAGCGGCAGGGCATTCGGGTACAGGCCCGTGCGCTGGTAGACGTCGATGAAATTCAGGCCGCACGCGTGGTGGCGGATGCGGATCTCGCCGGGGCCGGGCTCGCCAACGGGCAGCTCGACGATCTGCATCTGTTCGGGGCCGCCAAAGGCGGCAATCTGGACGGCACGCGGCATGAACGGATCTCCTGTGAGTGTTTGTTCGAAGAATGGGGGTCTTGGCCATAAGGGTAAGCCATGTCCGAAGCCCGTGCAGGGTGTCGGATGCCGCCTCGCCCGCATGGCAACATGGTTCCATGAGTCTGTCGCCACGCCTGGCCCTGCTGCTGACCGTGCCCCCGGCGATGTGGGCCGGCAATGCCGTGGTCGGCCGGCTGATGGTCGGTCAGGTGCCGCCTCTGACGCTCAACTTCATGCGCTGGACGCTGGCCGCGATCCTGCTGCTGCCCCTGGGCTGGCGCGTGCTGCGCCGGCTGGACCTGGTGCGCGAACGGCTGGGCTACCTGACCCTGGTCAGCCTGTTGGGCGTGGGCCTGTACAACGCCATGCAGTACCTGGCGCTGGTGACCTCCACGCCGATCAACGTGACACTGGTGGCCTCGAGTTCGCCGGTGTGGATGCTGGGCGTGGGCATGCTGTTCTTCGGCGAGCAGCCCACGCGCCGCCAGTGGCTGGGCGCGGCACTCAGCCTGGCCGGCGTGCTGCTGGTCATCGCGCGCGGCTCCTGGCACACGCTGCTGCACGTGCAGTTCGTGCCGGGCGACTTCTACATGCTGTTGGCCGTCGCCGGCTGGGCGTTCTACAGCTGGCTGCTCGTGCGCCCGCCCGCCACGATGCGCGGCGATCAACGACCCGGCGAGGAGCAAGGCTGGGACTGGGCCGGTGTGCTGCTGCTGCAGGCGCTGATCGGCGGCGCGGGCGCGGGCGTCTTCGCCGCGGGCGAACAATTCGCCGGCGCGCCGGCCATCGCCTGGAGCGGCAAGGTTGTGGCCGCCCTGCTCTTCGTGTCGCTGGGCGCGTCGATCCTCGCGTACCGCAGCTGGGGCGTGGGTGTCGCGCAGGTGGGGCCCGCCGTGGCCGCCATGTTTGCCAACCTCACACCACTGTTTGCGGCGCTGCTCAGCGCCTGGCTGCTGGGGGATCCGCCGCACGGCTACCACGTGCTCGCCTTCACGCTCATCGCTGCCGGCATCGCGGTCAACGCACCGCGCCGCGGCAGCACCTGACGCGCCACAAGCCCACGTTCGAGGGCCGGCCATCATGGGTGGCTGGCTACACTGAACCCGTCGCATCGCCTGGCCGCCCGCCCATGAAAGACACGCTCGTCATCGGTGTCTCTGCACGCATCTACCAGCCGCAAAGCCCGGTCCTGGACCTGGGCGGCGTATGGACCCGCACGCTGCACTACCTGGAGCAGTCGGTCGCGCACTGGGTGATGTCCGGCGGCGCGATGCCGGTGATGATTCCCGAGGTCGAACGAGACGGCCTGGTGCGGCGCAGCGAGGTGCGGCTGGACTGGTATGCCGCGCAGCTCGATGGCCTGCTGCTGCAAGGCGGCAACGACGTCGCGCCGGAGAGCTACGGCGAGACACCGCTGCGCCCCGAATGGGCCGGCGACCGCCTGCGCGACCGCTACGAGATGGAGCTGATCCAGGCCTTCATCGATGCCGGCAAGCCGGTGTTCGGCATCTGCCGCGGGCTGCAGGTGCTGAACGTGCATTTCGGCGGCACGCTGCTGCAGGACATCGGCCACCTGCGCCCGCAATCGCGCAGCCACGTCGACCGCGCGGCCTACGACCAGCTGCACCACGAGGTGGTCTTCGAACCCGGCTCGCGGCTGGCCGCGCTGTATCCGTCCAGCCCGCGCGCACGCGTCAACAGCATCCACCACCAGGGCATCAAGGACCTGGCGCCGGCCTTCGCCGTGGAAGCCCGCTGCCCCGAGGACGGCATGATCGAAGCGATCCGCCGCCGCGAAGGCTCGTACGTCGCGGCCGTGCAATGGCACCCGGAGTTTCATCCGCCGGGGCACCAGACCTTGTTCGACGACAGCGCGCTGCTGCAGGATTTTCTGGCCGCGGCGCGGGCGGCGGCCAGCCGCTGAGCGCGGCGTCTCGGCGCCCGCTACGCGACAGCGCCACCACCGCCAAACCGCCTGCAAGCCCGTGCGGGCCGCAGGGCGCGCATCCGGCCCGAGCGGCTCAGCGCCGCTCGCGCACGCAGCGGAATCCGATGTAGACCACCGCCGTCTGCGGCGGCTTGGCCTGCAGGTGATCGGCCCGCATCTGCGCGGCGCCGTACCACCAGGACCCGCCGCGCGTGCGGCGCTCGACACCCAACCCGGCGCCGCGCGGTTCGTCGACCCACTCCCATGCATTGCCGCCCATGTCGTGCAGGCCGTTGACACCGGCCGGCGTCTGCGTCACCGCCGCATGGCCATGGCCGCGCAGCAGCGTGGCGCCGTGCCGGCGCGCGCGGGCGGCGGCCTGCGGCCCGCAGTCGTCCAGGCACTGCGCGCCGCTCGGCTGGTCGCCTGTCGGGTAGGCATAGGTCCGCCCGTTGACAAAAGGCGCGGGCGGTGCGCTGCGCTGCTCGCGGTAGGCCGCCGAGACCCACTCGGCATCGGTGGGCAGCCGGCCGCCGGCCCATCGGCAGAAGGCCTGGGCTTCGTCGAAATCGATGTGTACGGCGGGCTCGTCATCGCCGGCCGGCCGCTCACCGCCGAAGGGTGTGCGCCAGGTCCAGCCCGGTTTCTGTACCCAGCCGGCTTCGTAGACCTGACCGCCGCCCGCACGCTCCGCGCGCGTGCGCGTGCCGGTGGCGTCGGCATGGCGTCGGAACTGGCCGATCGTGGTCTCGGTGCGGGCGATCTCGAAACTGCCGACGGATTGCCAGGCGATGCCCGCGGGGCCGTCGGTGGCAGCGGCTGGCGGCGTCGCGGCCTGCGTGCGGGTCAGCGCGGCAGCCAGGGCCGCGACCATCAGGCCAGCGGCCACGGCGCGCCAGGAACGGTGGGGCCGGTTCGGGAAGGCAGGCAAGGGTCGCATGGCGCGAAGGCGTGGCAGGTGGTCAGGTCCGCGGCGCAGCCCGCCGCCGGCGCGGGCGTTTGCCCGCGGCCGGCAGGGTAGAGGCTTCGTCGCCGATCGGCGGGTCCACGCGGGCTTGACCCTGATCGGCCTCGGGTTCCAGCGCGGCTTCGGCCTGCGCCAGGATGCGGTCCAGCCGGTCCTTCAACTTCTCGGTGGACAGCTCCTCCCGGAAGCGCTCGACCATCAGCGCCAGCGCAAACGGGCTGGGCACGGCCAGCTCGACCGCATCCACCGTCCATGACCGCAGCCGCGCCAGCGTCGCGGACAGGCGCTCCAGATCCAGCTCCTGCGCCAGCACCTCGCGCTCGGCCTGCTGCAGCAGGCGGTTGCCGCTGTCGTACTTGCGGAAGACCTCGTAGAACAGGCTGGACGAGGCCTGCAGCTGTTTCATGCTCTTGGGTGCGCCCGGGTAGCCGCTGAAGACCAGGCCCGCCACACGTGCGATCTCGCGAAAGCGCCGCTGCGCCAGTTCGCCGGTATTCAGACTGGCCAACACGTCGGGCATCAGCTCACCTTCGCTGAACAGGCGGTGGTCCACAAAGGGTTCGATCGGCACCGGCCGCGCGCCCAGGATTTCCAGCCCGTAGTCGTTGACGCTCAGCGAAAAGGTATTCGGCTCCAGGCGCCCGAGCCGCCAGGCCAGCAGCTGCGCCAGCCCGATGTGCACGCTGCGCCCGGCGAAGGGATAGATGAAGACGTGCCAGCCTTCGCGCGAGCGGTGGCGCTCGACCAGCAATCGCCCGGGGGCCGGCAGATGCGACAGCCGCGCCTGCGCGCGCAGCATGGGCTCGGCGGCGTGCATCTCGGGGTCGTCGAAGCGGCCGGCGGCAGCCGTGTGCAGCAGCGCCAGCAGCGCGTCCGACAGCTCGGACGACAAGGCCATCTTGCTGCCCGCCCAGGCCGGCACCACGCCCTTGGCCTTCGTCGCCTTGCGCACTTGCGCCACCATCTCGCGCACCCGCACGAACTCCAGCACGCGGCCGGCAAATACGAAGCAGTCGCCGGGTTTCAGGCGCGCGATGAACCCTTCTTCGATCTGCCCCAGCGAGCCGCCGCTCACCCACTTCACCTGCAGCGAGGCGTCCGACACGATGGTGCCTACCTGCAGCCGGTGGCGCTGCGCGATGCCGCGGTCGGGCACGCGCCACAGGCCGTCCACCAGACGGATGCGGTGGTAATCCGGATAGGCGCCCAGGCTGTCGCCGCCGCGTTCGCAGAAGGCCATGGCCCAGTCGAATTCGTCGCGCGTGAGCGTGGCGTAGGCGGGTGCGCTGCGCAGCTCGTCATAGAGCGCATCGGCCTCGAAACCACCGCCCAGCGCCACGGTGACGAGGTGCTGCACCAGCACGTCCAACGGCTTGTCCGGGCTGCGGCGCGATTCCACGTCGCCGGCCAGTGCGGCGCGGCGCACGGCTGCGGCCTCCACCAGCTCCAGCGTATTCGTCGGCACCAGCGTCACGCGGCTGGACCGGCCCGGCGCGTGGCCGCTGCGCCCGGCGCGCTGCAGCAGCCGCGCCACGCCCTTGGCGCTGCCGATCTGCAGCACACGCTCCACCGGCAGGAAGTCCACACCCAGGTCCAGCGACGAGGTCGCCACCACGGCCTTCAGCGCGCCGCTCTTCAGACCCGCCTCGACCCAGTCACGCACGCTCTTGTCGAGCGAGCCGTGGTGCACGGCGATCTGCCCGGCCCACTCCGGCCGCGCCTGCAGCAGCAGCTGGTACCAGATCTCGGCCTGCGAGCGCACGTTCGTGAAGACCAGCGTCGTCGACGACACCGCCAGCTGCTCGACCACCGGCTGCAGCATCTGCGCGCCCAGGTGGCCGCCCCAGGAAAAGCGCCCGGGCTCGGCCGGCAGCAGCGTGTCGATGACCAGCGCCTTGTCGATGGCGCCGCGCACGAGGCGGCCACCGGGCGATCCGACCAGTGTGGCCATGGCCTCGTCCAGATTGCCCAGGGTCGCGCTCGCGCCCCAGATGACCAGGCCCGGGTTCCAGCGCCGCAGACGCGCCAGCGCGAGCTGCACCTGCACGCCGCGCTTGTTGCCGATCAGTTCGTGCCACTCGTCGACGATCACCGTGTGCACGCGGCCCAGGCGCTCGCGTGCGTCTTCGCGCGTGAGCATCAGGCTCAACGACTCCGGCGTGGTCACCAGGGCCTGCGGCGGGCGGCGGTCCTGGCGTGTGCGCTCGGCCGACGGCGTATCGCCCGTGCGCATGCCCACGCGCCAGCCCGGCGCCAGCGCGTCCAGCGGCAGTTCCAGCGCGCGTGTGGTGTCGGCCGCCAGCGCACGCATGGGCGTGAGCCACAGCACCTGCAGACCGCTGCCCGGCTGCGCGCGCAACAAGGCACCCAGCCACACCGCCAGCGTCTTGCCGCTGCCCGTGGTGGCATGCAGCAGGCCGCTATCGCCCGCGGCCATCGCGGCCCAGACCTCGCGCTGGAACGCATGTGGCCGCCAGCCACGTGTGGCAAACCAATCCGCAGGTGATATCGGTGGCGGCACGGCGGCTGACATGCTGCAAGGCCCTGCCGCCGCGGCACTCAGGCCGTGGCGATCCAGCCTTCGACGGGATCCACGCCGGGCGGCATGCCCGCATCGGGACGCTCCGCGGCCCAGGCCGCCTGCATCAGGCACAGAACCGCATCGAGCCGGTCGCCGCCGGCATCGGCCGCCAGTGCGTCGCGCTGTGCGTGGCTGAGCTTCAGGCGCAGGCCCAGGCGCGTGCGGCCCTGCTCCAGCGCGTCGATGATGTCCTTGCGGGCGATGAGCCGGTCGGCATCGTCGCGGTTCTTGTACGAGCGCTTGCCGATCAGCTCATGTGCCAGCAAGCCCGGGTAGCCTTCGACCGCCACACGCGCGGCATCGCCCGCCTGCAGCCCCGGCAGGTGCACACCCGCACGCACCAGGCGCGACAGGCCTTCGTAGTACATGAAGCCCACCGGCACGTAGCGTGTCTGCAGCGGGCTGGTCGATTGCAGGCCGGGCAGCGCGGTGTCGGCTTGGCGGTGCACCAGCCGCTGCCCCGCTGGCCGGCCGTTGCCCCAGGTGTCGACCAGCGCACGGAAGGCCATGCGTGTGGGGCAGCGGCGCTGGAGCTCGTCGATGACCGACGCCGTCGTGGTGCCCAGGGCCTGCGCATCGACAAAGGCGCGCGGCAGGCCGAAGGGAAAGTCGAACGCGCCCAGCCACGGGCCCGGTTCGCCGAGCACCGCCTCGAACGCAGACAGCGTCACCAGTTCGTCCACGCGCTGCAGACGCAGCACCGAACCGGCGCGAATCCCGCGCGCCACCGTGATGGGCTTGCGCCGGTTGGGCGCACAGCTGAAGTCGACCCCAAGAAGATGCATGGCCGCGATTGTGGGGTGCGTGCGGTGCGCGCCGCGAAGCAGCGCCCGCGCCTTCAGCCCAGCGCCAGCGCCGCCACGCCGCCGGCGATGCAGGCCGCGCCAAACAGGCGCAGCGCGCGGTCGCCCTCGCCCAGCAGATGGCCGCCGATCAGCGCCGCGAACAGCATCGACACCTCACGCGCCGGCGCCACATGCGACAGCGGCGCCAGTGTCATCGCATACAGCACCAGGATGTAGGCCAGCGGCCCGAGAACGATCACCACCAGCGCATGGCGCCACTGCTGGCGCAGCGCCTGCATGAAACCCGCCGGGTCACGCAGCGCCGGCGGCAGCAGCACGGGCAGGCGGAACACGTTGCCGAAGTAGTCGACCAGGATGGGGCTCAGCAGCATGACCTTCACGGCATAACCGTCGATCACCGTGTAGCTGGCGATCAGCGCACCGGTGATCACGCCCCAGCGCAGGCCGGCTGCCAGTCGCGCACGGGCCTGCCCGTCGTGCGCACGCCGCCACAGGCCCGGCCCGCCGGCGACCAGGAAAACACCGCCGCAGACCGCCAGCACGCCGACGACACCGACCGCCGAGATCGATTCGCCCATCAGCAGCACGGCACCCAGCGCCGACAGCAAGGGCCCGCTGCCGCGCGCCACGGGGTAGACCACCGTCAGGTCCGCGAGCCGGTAACCGCGCAGCAACGCCAGGAAATAGGCCGCGTGCACCAGCGCGCTGAAGATGATCAAGCCCCACTCGGCCCAGCCCCAGCGCCGGAAGGCATCGCCGCCCACCCAGGCCGCCACCGGCGCCCACAGCAGCACGACACCGATCGCGCAGATCAGCGCAAAGCGCTGGTCGCCACCGGCCTTCTTGGCCGCGACGTTCCACAGGGCGTGAAGCAGAGCGGCGGCGAGGACGAGCGCGAGGGCGGAGGTGGGCATGCGGGAAGACGGGAGCGCGCGCGATTCTGCCCGCGCCGGCTGCCGCTACAGTCCCGCGCATGACGACAGCCTCTGCATCCACCGCCACACCCATCCTCGTCCAAGCCCTGCGCGGGGGCATCGTCGAGAGCTTCCACCGCGGCTCGGTGGCCGTCGTCGACGCCACCGGCGCCGTGCACACGGCCTGGGGCGACATCGAGCGGCCCGTTTTCCCGCGCAGCGCCGTGAAGCTGCTGCAGGCGCTGCCGCTGGTGGCCAGCGGCGCGGCCGACGACTTCAAGCTCAGCGACGAGGAACTGGCGCTGGCCTGCGCCTCGCACAACGGCGAACCCGAACATGCGGCCACGGCCGCGTCGATGTTGTCCAAGGCCGGCGTGGACCTGCGGGCACTGGAATGCGGCGCGCATTGGCCTTATCACGACGCCACGACCAAAGCCATGGCGGCGCGCGGCGAATCACCCACGGCCCTGCACAACAACTGCTCGGGCAAGCATTCAGGCTTCGTCTGCCTGGGTTGCCGGCGCGCGGGCGGACAGGACCTCTTCAGCTTCGTGCGCGGCTACGTGCAGCCCGAGCATCCGGTGATGCGCGAGGTCACCGGCGCCCTGCAGCACGCCACGGGCTTTGATCTGTCGGCCACGGCCCGCGGCGTCGATGGCTGTTCGATCCCGACCTACGCCATTCCGCTGCGGAACCTGGCCCACGCCTTTGCGAAGGTCGCCGCGGGACACGGCCTGGGCGCGGAGTTCGACCCTGCCGCGCGCCGGCTGCGCGAGGCCATCGCACGCGCGCCGCACATGGTGGCGGGCAGCGGGCGCGTGGACACGCGCCTGATGGCGCACTTCGGCTCGCGTGTGTGCTGCAAGGGTGGCGCCGAAGGCGTGCACTGCATCGCGCTGCCGGAGCTGGGTCTGGGCGTGGCGGTGAAGATGGACGACGGCAACAACTCGCGTGCGGCCGATGTCGTGACGGCCGCGCTGATCGAACGCCTGCTGCCCTGCAGCGAGGCCGATCGTGCGGTGACACGCAGCATGAGCCAGGTGGTGGTGCGCAACTGGAACGGCATCGAGGTCGGGCAGCTGCGCGCAGCGGGGATGCTGGCGCCGACCTGAGGGCCTCGTCGCGCGGACCAGCCTTGGCCTGCGGCGGCCTCACACGTCGCCGTGCAGCTGCCGCAGCTCCTGGAAGGACACCAGCCGCCCGGCGATCGCGCTGGCCGCGACCGTCGCCGGACTGGCCAGCCACACCTCGCCCGGACCCGATCGGCCGGGGAAATTGCGGTTGATCGCACTCACCGTCACCTGGCCTGCGGCTTCCGAAGAGCCTGGCCCGCAGTTGGCGCAGGCGCCGCAGGCCGGCATCAGCATCTCGGCGCCGACCGCGGCGAAAGTCTGCGGCCAGCCCTGTGACGCGCACCAGCGCTGCACGTCGACCGTACCGTATTGCAGGTACAGGCGCAGATGCGGCGCGGCGCGCAGGCCGCGCGCCGCAGCCCAGCCCAGCACCGCGTGGTACTGCTCAAAGTCCGCCCGCTTGCCGGCCGTGCAGGAGCCGCCGTAGGCGATGTCCACACGCGGGCGTTCATCGGGTGACAAGTCATGCAGCGGCACGCCGCGCCCCGGGTCGCCTGGCCGCGCGACCGTGGGCGACAGCCGCGCCGCGTCCACGTCGATCCACTGCGCATAGACGGCGCCCGAGTCGCTGCGCATCCAGGGTTCGATGGCGATGTCCTCGCCGCGCCGCTCGCGCAGGAACTCGCGCGTGCGCTCGTCGGGCTCGACGATGCCGGTAAAGCCACCGAGCTCGGCCGTCATGTTGGTCAGCGTCGCGCGCTCGTCGATAGACAGGGCACGCACGCCCGGCCCGCCGAATTCGAAGACGCGGCCCACACCGCTGCCGGCGCGCAGGTCCTCGCGGGCCAGCAGGTGCAGCACCAGGTCCTTGGCGCTCACGCCCGCGGGCAGCGGCGCATCCACTTCAATGCGCAGGACCTGCGGCATCGCCAGCCGCACCGTGCCGGTCAGGAAGGCGTGCGCCATCTCCGTGCTGCCCACGCCGAAGGCCACGCAGCCCAGCGCGCCGCTGTGCGGCGTGTGCGAATCGGTGCCGACGATCAGTGCGCCGGGCCGCGCATAACGCTCGGCCACCATCGCGTGCGAGATGCCCTCGGAACCTTCGCCCCCGGCCACCGGGCCGTGGTCGACGAGCCCGTGCTGCGCCACGAAAGCGCGGTGCGCGTGAGACAGGCGCCGCACGCCATCGACCAGCCCCTGGCCGCGGTGCATCGGGCTGCGGTGGACGTAGCTCAAGTGGTCCTCGAAGCACACGATGCTGGCGGAGTCGTGCAGGCGCACCGGCGCTCCCGCCGTGTGCTGCGTCAGCAGATGCGCGCACATGCCCGTGTAGTACTCGTGGATGAAGCGCAGGTCGGCGCGCACGAAGCCGGGCCTCGCCGCGTGGCGACGAACGATCTTCTCGAAGAGTGTGAGGGGCTGCCCAGTCGTGGCGTCCGGCACGCCAGAACCCGCGGGCCCCGTGCCGTACGCCAGCAGCCCGCCCGCGCGAATGATCGCCGCGGCCTGCATATCGCGGCCCTGCAGCAGTTCTTCCAGGCCGATGTCCTGGCCGCGGTCCAGGCGATCGAGTAGACCGAGGTCCGTGCAGGTCAGCAGCCCCAGGTTGTCGGCGTTCTGGCGGTAGATGCGCTCGAAACTCGGCGCGATCACCAAGCGCACGCCGGCCGAGAGCTCGGCCAGCGGGCTGTGTTCACGTGAACTGCCTTTGCCGTAGCGCTGGCCGCCGACCAGCACTTCGATGCCGGCGGCGCGCAGCGCGCCTCGGCCGATGGGCCGCCGGCCTTCGACCGTGAACCCCGTGTGCGCATGGTCGCCCAGTGCCGCGTCGAAGTGCACCATGGCCGCCAGCGGCGAGATCTCGTCGGTGGAGATGTCGTCGCGCAGCGCGCCGGCCTGTGCCCGCGTCAGGTCCTGGCCGCGCAGCTGGGCCTCGACGACAGCTGCTGATGTCGACAGGTAGAGTTGGCGACCGAATTTCACGCGGCAGGTCTCACTGCGCCTCGACGCCCGCCTTCTTCACCAGCGCCGCGTACTTGGCCATCTCGCTGCGGAAGAAGGGCGCGGCCTTGTCGGCGGGGGCGACGTTGATCACGTTGCCCTGCTTGGCCATGGACTCCTTGACCTCGGGTTCGGCGAAGGCCTTGGTGACGGCGGCGTGCACACGCTGCACCTCGGCCGCCGGCAGGCCCTTGGGGCCGATGACCGCGAACCAGGCTTCCATCACGTAGCCCGGCACGCCCTGCTCGACGAAGGTCGGGATGTCCGGCGCCGCCGGCGAACGCTGCGCGGTGGCGATGCCGATGGCCTTGAGCGCGCCGGACTTCAGGTGCTGCTGCACGCTGGGCAGGGCCGCGGTGGCGAAATCGACCTGGCCGCCGATGAGGTCCGTGATCATCGGGCCCACGCCCTTGTACGGGATGTGGCGCGCCTTGACCTGCGCCTCGTCGAGGTACATCTCGCTGGCCAGGTGCAGGATGGTGCCGTTGCCGCCCGAGGCGAAGGTCATGTCGCCGTTGCGGCTCTTGAGCAGCGCGGCAAACTCCTTGGCGTTGCCCGCCGGCACCTTGGCATTGACCACCAGCACGATGGGCGTGAAGCCCACGACGGCGATGGGCGTGAAGTCGCCCGGCATGTCGAAGGGAATGCTCTTGAGCACGCTGGGGAAGATCACCACGTTGTTCGAGACCACGCCCAGCGTGAAGCCGTCGGCGGAGGCGCGGGCCAGTGCCTGCAGGCCGACGATGCCGCCCGCGCCGGGCTGGTTGTCCACCACGATGGGATGGCCCAGCGCGCGGGACAGCGCGGGCTGCGCCGCGCGGGTGATGGCGTCCACGCCCGAGCCCGTGGCGTTGGGCAGCACGAAGCGGATGGGCTTGTCGGACTGCGCCCAGGCCGGCAGGCCGGCACCGGCGGCGAGTGCGGCAAGGGTGGACAGTGCCGTGCGGCGGTTCGAAACGGTGTTCATGAGATGTCTCCTGGTTTTCTCTGCGGGCGGCTGCTGTACCGCAACCGGTCAATCGTCAGGCCACCACGCCGGCCTGGCGCAACTCGTTGATCGCTGAGGGCCCATAGCCGAGGCCGCCGAGCAATTCGTCCGTGTGTGCGCCGAAGCGCGGCGGCTGCAGGCGCACCGGCAGCCGCGCACCGTCCATGGTGATCGGGAACAGCGTGGTCTTCACGGTCTGCCCGGCCTTGTCGCCATCGGGCAGGGTCACGTCGGCCAAGCCGCCCGTCGCCAGCAGGTGCGGATCGTCGTAGAGGTCCTCGGGCTTGCGGATCGGCGCATAGGGCAGGCCCGCGCGCTCGAACAGTGCCGACAACTCGGCCGCGCTGCGGTGCGCCAGCCGCTCGCGCAGAGTGGCCAGCAGTTGCGGCCGCACGCGCACGCGGTCGTTGTTGGTCTTCAGCGTGGCATCGGCCTTGAGGTCCGGCAGGTCCAGCACGTCGCAGAAGATCTGCCACTGCGCATCACTGACGGCGCACAGGAAGATCTGCTCGCCGTCCTTCACGGTGAACACGTCGTACACGGCCCAGGGGTTGTCGCGCGCGGGCATGGGCGCGGGGTGCTTGCCCGTCACCGCGTACTGCAGCATGTGCTGGCCCATGAGAAAGACGTTGTTCTCGAACAGCGCCGACTGCACTTCCATGCCCTTGCCGGTGATGCCGCGCTGCACCAGCGCGCCCAGGGTGCCGATGGCCCCGAACAGGCCGCCCATGATGTCGTTGACGCTGGTGCCGGCGCGCAGCGGGTCGCCGGGACGGCCCGTCATGTAGGCCAGGCCGCCCATCATCTGCACCACTTCGTCCAGCGCCGTGCGGTGTTCGTAGGGTCCGGGCAGGAAGCCCTTGTGGCTGACGTAGATCAGCCGGTCGTTCACGGCCGAGAGGCTCGGGTAGTCCAAGCCGTACTTGACCAGCGTGCCGGGCTTGAAGTTCTCGACCACCACGTCGGCGGACAGCGCTAGCTGGCGCGCGACGGCGGCGCCCTCGGCCTTCTTGAGGTCCACGCCGATGCTCTTCTTGTTGCGATTGAACATCGGGAAGAAGCCTGCGCCGGCACCCAGCAGGCGGCGTGTGCCCTCGCCTTCGATCGGCTCGACCTTGATGACTTCTGCGCCCATGTCGGCCAGCACCATCGCGCAGGTCGGGCCCATCACCATGTGGGTGAACTCGACCACGCGCAGGCCGCGCAGCGGCTGCGGCACGCCGTTAGCTGTCGGTGTCATGCGGCCTCCTTCAAGGTCCTGGGAAGTCCGGCGCGCCAGATCGCGCCGTGCAGCGGCTCGCCGTCCAGCCAGGTCGACAGCTGCTGGCGCAAGGCGAGCAAGGCATCGACGTCCACGCCGGTGGGCACGCCCATGCTGCGGAAGAGATAGGCCATGTCCTCCGTAGCCACATTGCCGCTGGCGCCTGGCGCATGCGGACAGCCGCCGATGCCGCCCACGCAGCCGTCGAAGCGGCGCACACCGGCCTGCCAGGCGGCAAACACGTTGGCCTGACCCAGGCCGCGTGTGTCGTGGAAATGGCCGCAGGCCAGGCGGTCGCCGGCGATCTCGAAGGCCTGATTGAACAGGTGCGAGACCTGCAAGGGATCGGCGAAGCCCACGGTGTCGGCCAGGCCGACGCGGTCCGCGCCGGCATCGAGCACGGCGCGCAGCAGGCGCATCACTTCGGGTTCGGGCACGGCGCCCTGGATCGTGCAGCCAAAGGCCGTGCTCATGCCCACCTCCAGCAGGCAGCGCGAGCCGCTGGCATCGCGCAGCGCGCGGATGCGCGCGATATCGGCCACCACCTCGTCGGGCGTCTTGCGCAGGTTGGCCAGGCTGTGCGCGTGGCTGGCCGACAGCGGCAGCAGCATCGCCTGCGCGCCGCAGTCCAGCGCGGCCTGCGCGCCTTTCAGGTTGGGCACCAGCACGGAGGCCACGAGCCCGGGAAGTTCACGAGCGGCCTCGACCAGCGCGGCCGTGTCGGCCAGTTGCGGGAGCAGACGCGCCGGCACGAAGGAGCCGACCTCGATCTCGCGCACGCCTGCGGCATACAAGGCCTGCAGCCATTCGCGCTTGATCGACGTGGGCACCGTGCGCGCAATGCTCTGCAGACCGTCGCGCAGGCTGACGTCGCGCAACTGGACGGGATCGGCGGCGGGGCGGGGAGAAGGCATGCGGCGCACTCTAGCCATCACCTGGATGAATCACGAATGACATTTTTTCGCGTCTTGCGTTCCAATCCGGCATGTCATGAGCCGCCCGCTGGATCCCGTCACCCTCAAGCACTTCGTGGCCGTCTGCGAAGAAGGCAGCATCGCGCGCGCCGCCGCCCGTGAGGCGCTGGTGGCGTCGGCCCTGAGCAAGCGGCTGGCCGCGCTGGAGGCCGAGGTCGGCACGGCACTGCTGCTGCGGCGCCGGCGCGGCATCGAGGTGACACCGGCCGGCCAGGCGCTGCTGGCGCGTGCGCGCGAACTGCTGGCCGGGCTGGAGCGCACGCGCATGGAGCTGCGCGCCTTCAGCCAGGGCGTGCAAGGCACGGTGCGTGTGCTGGCCAGCCCCTCGGTTGTCGCCGAACGGCTGCCGGCGCAGCTGGCGGACTTCTGCGCACAGCACCCGGCCATCGCGCTGAGCCTGGACGAGCGCATGAGCCCGGAGATCGTGCGCGGCGTGCGCGAAGGCACGGCCGATGTGGGCGTACTGTGGGCGCGCCTGGACCTGACGGGGCTGGATGTGCAGCCCTATCGCCAGGACCGTATCTGCGTGGCCATGTCGCCCAACCATGCACTGGCGCGACGCACGCAGCTGCGCTTCGAGGAAACGCTGGCCGAGGCCTCGATCTGCGCGGCCCCAGGCGGTCAAATGGACCAGCTGATCCGCCGGCAGGCCGCGCTGATCGGCCGCGTGCCCATGCACCGCATCCAGGTGCAATCGATCGATGCGGCTTGCCGGCTGGCCGCCGCGGGCCTGGGCATCGCCATCCTGCCGCAGGACGCGGCCACCGCGCACGCCGGTGCGGGGCGTCTGGCGCTGGTGCCGTTGGCCGAGCCCTGGGCCGTGCGACAACTCGTGGTCATTGCGCGGCAGGGCGCGCTGCGCTCACCGGCCGCGCAGCAACTGGTGCAGGCGCTGGCCGAACCGGATCAGTGAAGTGCCGCCGGCAAGGCCGGCGCCGCGCTCACTGGACTACCCTCCGCTCTGCGGGCTCCGGGATGAGCGCTTGGGAACGGCCCGGCGCGCTCAGGGCTTGCCGGGCTGACCCAGCAGCGGCACCGTGCCGTCGGAACTCGCGCCCAGCAGGCCCACGCCCGTGTAGATGCCGAGCTTGCCGCGTGTGTCCTCGATGTCGAGGTTGCGCATGGTCAGCTGGCCGATGCGGTCGGCCGGCGTGAACGAGCCTTGCACCTTTTCCATGCTCAGCCGCTCGGGCTTGTAGGTCAGGTTGGGGCTGGTGGTGTCCATCAGCGAGTAGTCATTGCCGCGACGCAGCTCCAGCGTCACCTCGCCGGTGATGGCGCGTGCCACCCAGCGCTGCGCCGTCTCGCGCAGCATCAGCGACTGCGGGTCGAACCAGCGGCCCTGGTACAGCAGACGGCCGAGCTTGCGGCCGTTGGCGCGGTACTGCTCGATCGTGTCCTCGTTGTGGATGCCGGTGACCAGGCGCTCGTAGGCGATGTGCAGCAGCGCCATGCCCGGGGCCTCGTAGATGCCGCGGCTCTTGGCCTCGATGATGCGGTTTTCGATCTGGTCGCACATGCCCAGGCCGTGACGACCGCCGATTCGGTTGGCTTCTTCGAACAGCTCCACCGCATTCGCGAAGGTGCGGCCGTTCAGCGCCACGGGCATGCCTTCTTCGAAGCGCACGCTGACGGTCTCGGCCTTCACCGCGACCTCGTCGCGCCAGAAGGCCACGCCCATGATCGGGTTGACGATCGAGATGCCGGCGTTGAGAAACTCGAGATCCTTGGCCTCGTGCGTGGCGCCCAGCATGTTGCTGTCGGTGCTGTAGGCCTTCTCCACGCTCATCTTGTAGTCGAAGCCGTGGGCGATGAGGTATTCGCTCATCTCCTTGCGGCCGCCGAGCTCGTCGATGAAGGTCTGGTCCAGCCAGGGCTTGTAGATCTGCAGCGACGGGTTGGCGAGCAGACCGTAGCGGTAGAAGCGCTCGATGTCGTTGCCCTTGTAGGTGCTGCCGTCGCCCCAGATGTTGACGCCGTCGTCCTTCATCGCCACGACCAGCGCGGTGCCGGTGACGGCACGGCCCAGCGGCGTGGTGTTGAAGTAGGTCGCGCCGCCGGTGCTGATGTGGAAGGCGCTGCACTGGATGGCGGCGATGCCTTCGGCCACCAGTTGGGCGCGGCAGTCGACGAGGCGGGCGATGTCCGCACCGTAGGCCTTGGCCTTGCGCGGGATCTCTTCGTAATCGCTCTCGTCGGGCTGGCCGAGGTTGGCGGTATAGGCGCAGGGAATGGCGCCCTTGGCGCGCATCCAGTGCACGGCGGCGGACGTGTCCAGGCCGCCGGAAAAGGCGATGCCCACACGCTGTCCGGTGGGCAGGGATTGAAGAATGTGGCTCACGGGTCAGATCTCCTGAACCCGTGATTGTCGCCTGTGCGGCGACGCCTGCCCGATCAGGTCTTGCTGGCGCAGTTCAGCATCCACTGCACGCCGAAGCGGTCGCGCAGGCTGCCGAAGTAGGCACCCCAGAACATCTCCTGCAGCGGCATCTCCACCGTGCCGCCGTCGGCCAGGCCGTTGAACAGGCGCTCGGTCTCGGCACGGGTGTCGGGCTCGAGGTTGATGTACATCGCCGTGCCGGTCACGAGCTTGAAGCCCATGGACTCCGGCGCGTCGGTGCCCATCAGCACGTGGCCGGCCAGGATCGGCAGCTCGACGTGCATCACGAGACCCGCATCCTCGGGCGCCAGCGGCGGCTGGCCCGGCTGCTGCGGTACTTCGCTGAAGCGGTGGATCGGGCCGTTGAAATCGCCGCCGAACACCGAGCGGTAGAACAGGAAGGCCTGCTCGGTGGTGCGGGGAAAGTTCAGGTAGGTGCTGACACGAGCCATCGGGTTCTCCTGCGACGATGGGCCCGGCGCGGGAGGGCGACCATCGCCCCGACGCCGGAAGGCCCATTGAACCCCATTTTGGGGGCATGGCCCAGCCCGTTCGGGCCGCATGAGCCCTCTGAGCCCCCTAGGTTCACCGCAGGCGCGCGCAGGGGCGCGGTGGGAGCCGCTCGAGAGGCCCGCGCTCAGGCCGACGCGGCGGCGGCCACCGGAACCGCCGAGCGGGCGTCCAGCAGCGGCTGCAGCAAAGCCCGCCAGGCACGCCTGCCCTGCGGCTCGGGCGCCACCACGTCGCAGCCGACCCAGCGCGCACGCCAACGCGCCCAGGCGTCGGGCGCATCGTCCAGCATCACGAACGGCAGCCGGCCGACCCGGTCTTCCATATCGCGCAGGCGCTTGCAGGTGTCCAGCGGCGTGGCATCCGGCAAGGCACCGGCCTGGACCACGCAGGCATAGCTCGCTGCATGCAGGGCCGCCAGGCCCTCCCGCGCCCGCGAGATGCAGGTCACGCGAAATCCCGAGGTCTCCAGCTGACGGCGCACGCGGTGGCGCGTCTCGCTGTCTTCGCCGAGCACCATGATCATCGGCGCGTCGGGCTGCTGGGGCCGGGCCGAGACCTCCTGACCCGCGCGCGGCATGCGTTGCATCGCCCGCGCAAGCACGACCGGCAACACCGGCCACTGAACCGGCTTGCGCAACTGCGCGTGCCAGGGCTGGCGGGCCTCGCCGTTGACCCAGACCACGGCACGGCGCGACAACCAGGACTGGCTGCGGCTCCAGGCCACCGACGGGGCGTGGGTGGCGTCGATCATGACCACGTCGGCCACATGTGCCGACGTCGCAGGGACCAGCTTCAGCCGCGGGCCGCGGCGCAGCGACACCAGGATCAGGTCATCCAGAAGTTTGCGCTCGCTCTTGTTGAATCCCACCACACACAGCGAGATCTCCTTGATCTCCGGCCAGGCCAGGGCTTGTTCCGGCGGCGCGGCATCGCGCGTGGCGGTCGCGGTCTCGGCGGGCATCGCCGGGCTTGGGCCGGCTGGCGCTGGCCGCCGGATGCCCGGGGCCGCCGGTACGCCAGGAACCGCCGCGCGGGCATGGGCGTCGATGCGATCGATGAGCGAGGGCGAGAGCGTCTGCATGTGCGGCTTTCCTGTGCGATTCGGGCGGGAAGCGCGTGAACACTCCCGAATGCGAGGCAGTATGGGCAGCGCCCGAGCCGCCCGCAGGGCACAAAGTCGCACGGCCCGCAGCGGGTCGTCTGGGCCCCCTGCGGACCAGCGCCTGGAAACGCGGGGTTTCGAGGCGGGTGGGATGGCCAGGGGCCCGGACCTGCCCCGCAAAGGGGCACCTGGAGGGGTAGCCCGGCAGCCTGAGGGTGCATACAGTAGAATGCACGGTTATCTTGCACGGGCGGGCCCGCTCAGCGGGCCCTATCAATCATGGCCAAGGACGAAGTCAAGACCACCATCGATGCCGACGGCCTGCGCTATCGCAGCAAGGCCCCGGGCTCGCCTTTTTCTGCCAATGGCTCGTTCGGGGCTGCCACGATGTCGTGTTTCCTTTGCGGGAAGCATCGGCCGCGGTCGCAGCTGATGAGCAAGAAGCTGCTGGGCAAGTCCCAATCGGTGTGCTCACCCTCCTGCAAGGAGGCCGAAGCCGCCGCCAAGGGTCAGGGCGCATCCCCTTCCCCACGCCCCTGACGAGGCGCCAGGAACGTCTGCACGATATCCACGCTGGACGTTCGCCCCACCAGCGCGCGGTCACGCGCCAGCCAGGCCTCGGCGGCCTGCCGCCCCATGTCGTGCAGCGCCAGCAGAAAGTCTCGGTCCGTATTGAGCTTGCTCGAGGGCCGCAACTCCGCCAGGCCGACCTCGTCGGCCACCATGTGCAGCCGCAGGTCCTTGTAGCTTCCAGGCTCCAGACGTTGCTCGCGCAGCAGTTTCTGCACGAAGTGGATGGCGCGCATCTCTCCGACGAGACCCGCATTGAAGGTGATCTCGTTGACGCGGTCGGCAATCTCGTCGGCCGTATCGGGCACGCCCGGGCGTCGCAGCGGGTTGATCTTCACCAGCAGGACATCGCTGCTCGCCGTGGCATAGATCAGCGGCCATAGCGCCGGGTTGCCGGTATAGCCGCCATCCCAGAAGTGGCGCTTGCCGATGCGCACGGCTTCGAACATCTGCGGCAGGCAGGCCGAGGCCAGCAGCGCATCCAATCCGAGCCGCTCGCCGGAAAAGACCTCGGGCTGGCCGGTCTCGACGTCCGTGGCCGTCACGAACACCTGCAGCGGGCCTGATCGAAGCAGGCCTTCGTCCACATGCCGGGCGGTCACGTCACGCAGCGGATTCAGGCCCAGCGGGTTGAGCTGGGTCGGGCTGAACAGCTGCAGCCACTGCTGCGTCCACTGGAACCACGGGTTGCTGTCGAGGTTGAAGGCGGAGATGCCTTGGCCGGCCGCCGGATGGCCCCAGCTGCCGAAACACGCGCTGCTGCTGGCCACATCCATCCAGAACGCCCGCAAGGCGGCCTTGGCTTCGGTGGCGCCACCGCGAGCGAAGCCTGTGGCCAGCACGGCCGCGTTCAGCGCGCCGGCACTCGTGCCGGACACGCCGTCGAAACGCAGGCTCGTGTCCTCCAGCAAGCGATCGAGAACGCCCCAGGTGAACGCGCCATGCGAGCCGCCGCCCTGCAGGGCGAGATCGATGCCGTCAGGTCCGCGGCGGCCGCGTGCACGGGCGCGCGCTGGCCCGGGCGCCTGACGCGGCTGGGAACGGGGCGTGCGCGAAGTCTTGGAAGCGGGTCGCATGCGATGCATTCGACCACGGACGGCTGTCGCCTCTCCAACAGCCGCTGGCGATGGGTGCGAAACCGCGCCGCGTACCAAGCCCGCCTGCCAGCGCACCGGTACGCCGGCCTGCGCATGCCGCCGCACCCGCTGCGACGCAGGACTCAGTCTTCCGCTTCCGGCGTCGGCACCACGGTCACGGGAATGCGTGCACGGGCGCAGATGCCTTGCGCCACCGAGCCCAGGCCATGCGCGTCCGGCCGGCCCACGCCCCGCGCGCCCATCACGATCGCCGCACAGCCGTAGTTCTCGGCCAACTCCAGCAGCACGTTGACGGGTTCACCGCCCGCCACTTCGCTTTCGAACTCCACGTGCGCGCCGGCCAGCAGGCTTTCGGGACCGTCAAGCAGATCCGCGCCCGCGGACGTCCGCAGTTCCTTGAGGACCTGCGGGTCATGCGTGACGGCCATTTCGTACAGGCTGGCGGGCTCCTGCACGTTGACCAGCACCGGACTCGTGCGCAAACCCATGGCCCGCAACTGCAGCACATAACGCACCGCGCCCAGCGCGCCATTGGAGCCGTCCACCGGTATCAGGATCTTCATGCCCAGGCCTTCCTCGGCGTCATGCGCCTGCGGGTAGCGTAACGCGGCAGGCGCACGCTGGGTAGCCAGACCACCGGTCAAGCTTGTCGAAGCTCAAGCGCGCGGCCCGATCGATGCCGAAAGGGCGCTTGAAAGAGGCATGATCCCTGCGATTCGCCGATCGAAGGCCCCCATGAGCATCCGTCATCTCGACTCCTTCTTCGACCCTCATTCGGTCGCGGTCATCGGCGCCAGCGCGCGGCCATCCAGTGTGGGCGCGACCGTCTGGCGCAATCTGAGCGAGGGCGGCTTTGCCGGGCCACGCTGGGCCGTCAATCCGAAGCGCACCGAGATCAATGGCGAGCCCGCCTTCGCCACCATCGCGGACTTGCCGCAGGCACCCGACCTGGCCGTCATCTGCACCCCGCCGGCGACCGTGCCCGGGCTCATCGACGAACTGGGCCGGCGCGGCACGCGCGCCGCGATCGTGCTGACCGCCGGGCTGGACGCCACAACCCGTCAAGCCATGCTGGCCGCCGCGCGGCAGCACGTGCTGCGCATCCTCGGCCCCAACTGCCTCGGCCTGCTCTCCCCGCACGCGGCATTGAACGCGAGCTTCGCGCACCGACAGGCCGGTGCCGGCTCCTTGGCCTTCGTCTCGCAATCCGGCGCGCTCGTCACCGCCATGCTGGACTGGGCCGCAGGGCGGTCCATCGGTTTTTCGCAGCTGGTGTCGCTGGGCGAGCGCAGCGATGTCGACTTCGGCGACCTGCTGGACTGGCTGGCCAGTGACCCGCACACGCGCGCCATCCTGCTCTACATCGAATCGATCGAAGCGCCACGAAAGTTCATGTCGGCCGCACGCGCGGCGGCACGCAACAAGCCGGTGCTGGTGGTCAAGGCCGGGCGCAGTGCGCAGGGGCAGGCCGCGGCCGCCTCGCACACCGGCGCGCTGGCGGGATCGGACCTCGTCTACGACGCGGCCATTCGCCGTGCCGGCATGCTGCGCGTGGATTCGCTGCAGGACCTCTTCGTGGCCGCCGAGGCGCTGTCGCACCTGCGCACGCGGGCCCTGGGGACCGAGCGGACCTCGCTCGAGCAGCTGACCATCGTGACCAACGGCGGCGGCGCCGGCGTCATGGCGGCCGATGCGGCGGCGGCGGCGGAACTGCAGTTGGCAACCGTGCCGGCGCCGGTACGCGAGGCCCTGGATCGCATCCTGCCGGCCAATTGGAGCCACGCCAATCCGGTGGACCTGATCGGCGATGCGCCGGTCGAGCGCTACGTCCAGACCCTGCAGCAGTTGCTCGCCGATCCCGCCACCGGCAGCCTTCTGTTCATGCACGCGCCGACGGCCATCGTGCCCAGCGTCGAGATTGCGCGCGCGCTGGCGCCAGTGCTCGAGCCGGCGCGCGAGCGCGTGTTGAGCTGCTGGCTGGGCGACCCCGGTGTGGCCGACGCCCGCCGCGTCTTCCAGGAGGCGCGCCTGCCGCAGTACGACACGCCCGAGCAGGCCGTGCGCGCATTCGGCATGCTGGTGACCTACCGACGCAACCAGGAACAGCTGATCGAGGCCCCGCCGGCGCGCACACCGCAAGGCCTGATCGACCGCGCCGCCGTTTCCCGCATCGTCGACGCCGTGCTCACCGAAGGCCGCGAGTGGCTCTCGGAGCCCGAGGCCAAGGCCTTGCTGGCCGCCTGCGGCGTGCCGGTGGTGGAGACGCTGACCGCGGGCCCCAGCGCCACGCAGGCCGCCTACGTGGCCGAGCAGATCGGATTCCCGGTCGCGCTGAAGATCCTGTCGCCACAGATCACGCACAAGAGCGACGTCGGTGGCGTGGCGCTGAATCTGGAGGATGCCCCGGCCGTGCGGGACCACGCGGCAGCCATGCTGCGCCGGGTGGCCGAATTGCGGCCGGATGCGCAGGTCACGGGGCTGACGGTCCAGTCGATGATCCGGCGTCCGCGGGCGCTGGAGCTCATCGTCGGCGCGCACGTCGACCCGCTGTTCGGTCCGGTGATCCTGTTCGGGCAGGGTGGCACATCGGTGGAGGTGGTCGCCGACCGCGCCATCGCGCTGCCGCCGCTGAATGTCCCGCTGGCGCGCGCGCTGGTGGCCCAGACACGCATCGCACGGCTGCTCGCCGGTTGGCGGGATGTTCCGCCCGCGGACATGGATGCCGTACTTGCCGTGCTGACGGCCGTCGCCGAATTGCTGGCTGTGGAGCCGCGGATCGCCGAGCTGGACATCAATCCCTTGCTCGCCGATGCACAGGGTGTGATCGCGCTGGATGCCCGTGTGCGTGTCAGCCAGAAGGCGCCCGCCGGGGCCGAGCACTTCGCGATCCGGCCCTACCCGGCCGAACTCGCAGAAACCATCGACTGGCACGGACAGTCGGTGACGCTGCGGCCGATCCGCCCGGAAGACGAGGGCCAGCACCGCGCCTTCCTCGAACGCCTGGACCCGCTGGACATCCGCATGCGCGTCTTCTACAGCCGCCGCAGCATGGAGCGCAGCGAGCTGGCGCGGCTCACGCAGATCGACTACGAACGCGAAATGGCCTTCATCGCGACGGTCCACAGCCCCGGTGGCGGCGATGAGACGCTGGCCGTGGCCCGCGCCATCTGCGACCCCGACAACCACGACGCCGAATTCGGCATCGTGGTACGCAGCGACCTCAAGGGCGGCGGACTGGGTCTGGTCATGATGCGCAAGCTGATCGCCTACCTGCAGGCGCGCGGCACCCGTCGCCTGGTCGGCGTGGTGCTGCGTGAGAACACGCGCATGCTGGAACTCGCGCAGGAGCTGGGATTCCAGCCGGCGGCTGAGCAACCGGATCCGCAGTCACGCCTGATCGAGTTGCCTCTGCAATCGGCGGCTTGAGTCGCCTGCGGCACGGGCCGGTGGGTGCGCATCGGGAGTGCCCGCGTGAACAGGCCTGCTGCGCCAAACTCTGCCGCCGCCGGCGGTTCCGGTCGGCCATGAAAAACGGCCGCTGAACCCGAAGGTCAGCGGCCGCCGCCATCGGCCCGCCGCGCGGCGGGCCTGTGGGCACTTACTGCATGAAGCGCAGCTGGGTCGCCACCAGGACGCGTGCGCCATCGCGCTCGACCAGCTGGCCCGTGGCCAGAACCGCCACGCCGTTCACCAGATCGGACGCCTGGCCGTCGACCAGCGTCGCGCCCGACGCGTCGACCCGCTGGCCGCCCACGCGGAAGTCCGCCAGCGAGACGTAGCCGCTGACCGAACCGGCCACGCGCGGAACGTACTGGTCCGCCTTGACGACCTCGATCCACGTGGCGTTGACGCTGCGGGTGGCCGGGTCGAAGCGGCCCTTGGCGAAGACCAGCACGCCGTTGGCGATGTCGGCAGCGGTGCCGCCTTCGATCACGGTTTCGGCCGTGTAGTTGACGCCGACGTTCGGCAGCTTGAAGCGGTAGGTCACGGCGTCGAACGCACGGCCACCCACCACAACCACCGAGCTGCTGGCCAGGTCGGGCAGCACCAGCACCCGCGTGGCGGCCAGCACCCCGGCGGCATCGACCGTACCCTTGACGGCCACGCGCTTGCCGCTGGCCAGTGACGACAGCGTGCCGCCGTCGACGCTCACCGAATCGGCCAGGCGCACGGCCAGGTTCAGGAGCTTGAAGCTGCGGGCTTCCGCATTCCAGTCACGCATCTCGCCGCTTACTTCCATCGTTTGCTGTGCGGCAGGTGACAGGAACTCCACGCGCTCGGCCTTGAAGATGTTGCCATCCGCATGACCCGTGGCGATGATGCCCGCGCCGTTGCCCAGGTCCGTGATCACGCCCCCGGCGAATGCGGCCTCGGACGCGTCGACGGTCATGCCGCGCAGCTTGAAGCTGGCGCTCGACAGGAAGCCGCTGATCTGTCCCTTGAGCGAAGACAGCGCATCGCTCGGCGTCTTGATCACGCGCAGCTTGGCGGCCGTCAGCACACCCGCGCTGACCGTGCCCTCGACAGCAACGGACGCCCCGTCGACCACGTCTGCAGCGGTGCCGCCATCAAGCGTGGCGCCCTGGGCATTCACTCGCACGCCGGCCACGCGGAAGTCGGCCATCGACACATAGCCGGTGACACGCCCGCCCACGGCCGCCGTCGCGCCGTCCTCCGCCGCCTTGATGCGGATGGACTTCGCATAGAAGCGGCTGGCCGCCGGCGCGGTGTCACCGAACAGCACGACCAACTGGCCATCGGCCAGCGTGGCGCCCGCTGGGCTGAGCGCCGCGTCGCTGTAGTACACGGTCAGGTCATGCAGGCGGAAGGTCTTGCCCACCGTGTCCAGTCGGCTGACCATGCCGCCCAGGCGCACGGCCGGGTCACCCGCTTCGCGCGGCTTGCGCTCGACGCGGGTGGCCTGCAGGACGCGATCGGCGGCGACGGTGCCGTGCACTTCGACGCGGTCGCTCAGGGCCAGGCCGTCGAAGCCGGAGACACCTTCGAATACGGTCGGCGTGGCGCCCGTCGTCGACACCTTCACGGTCTGGCCATAGACGGTGAAGGTCATGGCCGACGGGTCGACACCCGCCACGGGCCCGGCCAGTGCTGCGCGCACCGTCACGTCTTCCAGCTTGCCGTCGCGGACACGGGCGTCGATGGACATGCCCATCTTGACGTCACCCAGCGCGCCGGCCTTTGCCGTGGCCTCGCCGTTGTCGATGCCGACCACGGCCTGCGTGTCGTCGTAGCGGATGCCATCGATGATCACGCTGCCGAAGCCGGTCACCGTGCCGCTGACCGACAAGGCCCCGGCGCTGGGCGTGCCGGTGACGGCCGCGGCCGAGCCCGCGGTGCCGGAAGGACTCGGCACCATCGTGTTCGACGTGCCCTGCCGGGTGTCGTCAGCCCCGCCGCCGCCGCCGCAGGCGGCCAGCAGCGAGAGCACGGACACCACCGCGAGTGTGGCCACCCGGGAGGGGAAAAGGGGAACAGAGATCTTCATGGACGCTCCGGGACAAGGAAGGTGGAGGCCCACGAAAGAACGGAGGCGAACGCCAGTCTGGCGGTCCGGCTGCCATGGGTGCGGCATCGGCCGCCCGGTAGGCCCGTGACTTTGCGCCCCCACCTTTCGATGGGTTTGCCCAAGGACGGCCGATGGCCGCCCTTCAGACACTGTGAAGTGGACGGAAGCCCGCCCACGTCGTGAGGTCCGCTGCGGGGCAGGATCGCTGCGGCCGACACGACCACGCAGCACCGCGCGGAGCGCGGTGAGCGGGGGTCGGTGGCGGCACGCATGCGATGAAGTCCGAGCGGTTGTCCCTGGTTATCGGCAGACCGTCGATCGACTTGTCTGCGGCCGCGCGTTCAGATTCCGCGCTTGCAGCCCCTGCGGCGACCGCCTGCCCAGCCCGAGCCGCGTGGAATACTTCGCCAATGAGTCCTGTCGCAAAACCGGATCCTGATTCCTGGCGCTTCGTCTTCGGGTATTGGCGCGGCCGGGTCTCGCGGCGCACCTTCTGGCTGTACGGCGTCTGCGCGCTGGCCGGCCTGGCGCTCCTGGCCAATGCCCTGCTGGGTATCGCCGGGGTGCGGCAGGAACGCGCCGAGTGGTTTGTCGACCTCTTGCTGGTCTACCCGGCGGCGGCTGTCAGCGCCAAGCGCTGGCAAGACCGTGGCCGCTCGTCCGCCTGGGTGCTGCTCGTGCTCGTGCCCGTGGTGGGCTGGCTGTGGGCGCTGATCGACAACGGCTTCGTGCGCGGCGACGCGCGTGAGAACGCCTACGGTGCGCCGCCGGTGCAATGACCCGCCTTGTTCACATCTGGAGCAGGGTGTCCGCTGCCTGGGGTTTTCTCGACCTTGGCGCTGGTGCGCAGTCCCGGTGTGATGCGCGGCGATGAAAAAGCCAGCGGTGCGACCTTCCTTTTTGCCCAACCGTGTCTGCCGATGGGCGGGCTTGGCCGTGGCCTGCGCCGCTCTGCCCACGGTGGCCGGCGCTCAGACGGCGCCACCAGGCAGCGCCGCACCGGACGACACGATCGTCGTCACGGGCTCGATCACCCAACGGCGCCTGGATGAGGCGCCCTACGCCATCAGCGCGGTCGGCCGCGACGACTTGCGGGCCGCCGGCCCCATGATCAACCTCAGCGAGGCCCTGGCACGCGTGCCGGGCCTGGTGGTCAACAACCGCTCGAACTTCGCGCAGGACCTGCAGATCGGCTCGCGTGGCTTCGGTGCACGCGCGACCTTCGGGGTGCGCGGCATCCGCTTGTACGCGGACGGCATTCCCGCCAGCGGGCCCGACGGTCAAGGCCAGGTCTCGCACATGGATCTGGCCGGCGCACAGCGCGTGGAAGTGCTGCGCGGGCCCTTTTCGACGCTCTACGGCAACAGCTCGGGCGGTGTCATCGCCATCTTCACGGCGCCCGTCAAGCGCGCGGAATGGGAAGCCGGCGTGGACGTGGGCAGTTTCGGCCTGCGCCAGGGCCGCGCCTCGCTGGCCCTGCCGCTGCCGTCCGGATTCGACGTGCGCGCCAGCGTGTCGTCCGCGCAGATCGAGGGCTTCCGACCGCAGAGCTCGGCCGACAAGCGGCAAGGCAACCTTCGGCTGGGCTACACCGGCGAGCGCGATACGGTCACTGTCGTGCTCAACGCGCTCGACCAGCCGGCGCTCGACCCGCTGGGGCTGTCCCAGGCCCAGTTTGCGCTGGGTCCGCAGCAGGTGGCCTCGGTGGCGCAGCAGTTCCAGACGCGCAAGACGCAGGAACAGACCCAGCTGGGCATGAACTGGCGGCACCGCTTCGACGACGGCGCACTGCGCGAAAGCAGCCTGTCGCTGTACTCCGGCACGCGCGATGTCACGCAGTGGCTGGCCATCGCCGCCGGCACACAGGCTGGGGCCCGCCACGGCGGAGGGGTCGTGGACTTCGGCCGCCAATACGAGGGCGCCGAAGCCCGCCTGCGCTGGGCATTGGGTGCCGTCGACGTGACCGCCGGGGCTTCGGTGGATCGCCAGCGCGACGACCGCCGCGGCTACGAAAACTTCACCGGCACCGGCGCCGCCCAGGTGCTGGGCGTGATCGGCAAGCTGCGCCGCGACGAAGTCAATTTCGCACGCGCCAACGACCTGTTCGCCCAAGCCGACTGGGCCGTGATGCCGGGTCTCAGCGCCAGCGCGGGTGTGCGCAGCGGACGCGTCGAGATGTCCTCGCGCGATGCCTACCTGTCCAATGGCGATGACTCGGGCGCCGTCGACTACCGCTACACCAATCCGGTTCTGGGCCTGCGCTGGCAGCTGGCGCCCGGCCTGCAGCTCTTCGGCAGCATCGCGCGCGGCTACGAGTCACCGACCCTGGGCGAACTGGCCTACCGCGCAGACGGCACCGGAGGTTTCAACACGGCCCTGCGCGGACAGACCAGCCGCCAGGCCGAGGTCGGGCTTCGCTTGCGGCGTGAAGCGTGGAAGTTCGACGCCACGGCATTTGCCGTGCGCACGAGCGACGAGATCGGCGTGGCCACCAACGCCGGTGGACGCTCCGCCTTCCAGAATGTCGGGCGCACCTCGCGCTCGGGTCTCGAGCTGTCAGGCGACTGGACGGTGACCTCCGCGCTGCGCGCGCAAGTGGCGCTGACCGCCTTGCGCGCCACCTACGACGACGGCTTCCTGACCTGTGCCGGCATACCCTGCACGACGCCCACGGCAGCCGTGGCCGCCGGCAACCGCATCGCCGGCGCGCCCAAGCGCACCGCGTGGTCCGAGCTGAGCTGGCACGGCGGCCGCTGGGGCACCTGGGGCCTCGAGTGGCGCGGCAGCGGCAGCTACTACGCCAACGACCGCAACACCGCGGATGCCACGGTGCAGGGCTGGGGCGTGGCCGGCCTGCGCTGGTCCAAGGCGCTCGATCTGGGGCCCGGCGCGACGCGTTGGGAGTGGCTGGTGCGTGTGGACAACCTCACCGATCGGCACTATGCCGGCAGCGTCATCGTCAACGACGCCAACGGGCGCTACTTCGAGCCGGGCGCGCCGCGCAGCGTGCTGGTGGCCCTGCGGCTCAACGGCGGGCTGTAACCCAGCGCACGACCATGACACGCTCGAGGCTTACCGTGCGTGAGACCACTGCCGCGCAAGCGTCGTCGCACACCGCTCGCACACGCGCATCGGCTGCCACGCGCCGCGGTGCCTGCCTGGCGCTGGCGCTGCTGCCGCTGCTCGCCGCGGCCGACGAATTTGCCGGCGACCCCTACCGCTCGCATGTCTGGATCGACATGCGCCAGCAACTCGTCGGCAAGGCTGCCCTGCGCTACGACACGCGCGTGCAGGTGCAGGGCCCAAGCTTTGCCGAAGACCCGATGAACGTGCCGATCAGCGTGCGCGTCGATCCGGCCCTGGGCGCCGTGCAGCGGCTGGTGGTGCTGGTCGACCGCAACCCGATCAAGAAGGTCCTGGAGTACCAGCCGCTGGGCGCCCTGCCCTCGATCGCCTTCCGCTTCAAGCTGGAGCAAGGCTCGCCCGTGCGCGCCGTGGTGCAGCTGGCCGACGGCAGTTGGGTGGCGGGCGGCACCTTCGTCGATTCGTCCGGCGGCGGCTGCACGGTCTCGGGCGCCACGCGCAAGGACGGCAGCTGGTCGCAGACGCTGGGCCAGGTCAGCGGCCGCATCTTCGAGCGCGCCGGCGAAGGCAACAGCTCGCGCGTGCGCGTGCAGGTGATGCATCCGATGGACACCGGCCTGGTGGCCGGCGTGCCGGCCTTCTTCGTCAATCGCCTGTCGCTGCGCGATGGCAAGGGCCAGGAACTCGCGCGGCTGCTGGCCTACGAACCCGTCAGCGAGAACCCCGTGTTTTCCTTCGACTTCGCCGCGCCGCCTGCCGGCGGGATGAGCATCGTCGGCACGGACAACAACGGCAACCGCATCGCGAGCCAGCTGAAGTGAGCAGGCCACGCCATCCGCGCACGCGGGCCATCGCGCTGGTCGCCGCGCTGGCCCTGGCCGCCGGCATGTCCGCCGTGGCCGCCCCGCGGGCTGACGCCAGCCGAATGGACTACCGACTGCAGGCCCGCGCGCTCGCGCCCGGCGTGTGGGTGGTCGAAGGCGACAACGACGATTTCAGCGTCGCCAACGGCTGCAACATCATCAACACCGGCTTCATCGCCACGGGCGCAGGCGTGCTGGTGATCAACACCGGCACGAGCCGCCTGTATGGCGAGCAGTTGCGCGCCCTCATCGCCCGCACCACGCCGCAGCCGGTGGTGCAGGTGCTGCACCTCAACCTGCACCCGGACTACTTTCTGGGCAACCAGGCCTTTGCCGATGTGCCGCGGCTGGCCACGCCCGCCACACGTGCGGGCATGGCACGCGAGGCCGCGTCGTACGAGTCCAACCTGTACCGCCTGTGCGGCGACTGGATGAAAGGCACCGAGGCCGTGCTGCCGGACCGTGATCTGCAAGTCCCGAACGACGGACGCTGGCAGCTCGGCTCGCGCGAATTCGAACTGCGCGAGTGGAAGGGCCATACCGGCTCCGACCTGGTGCTGATCGACAAGGCCAGCGGTGTCGTATTCGCCGGCGGCCTCGTCTTCGCGCAGCGTGTGCCCACCACGCCGCACGCCGACGTGCCGGCCTGGCTGCGCAGCCTGGAAGCCTTCCAGAAAGCCGTTCCTGCGGGTCGCACCGTCGTGCCCAGCCATGGCCCGGTGCACGACGACGGGCGCGGCGCGGCGCAGACGCGAAAGTTTCTCGAGTGGCTGGACGCCAGCTTCAGCCGGCACGCGCAGCAGGGCCTGGACATGAACGAGGTCCTGCGTGCCGGTGTGCCGGACGAGTTCCGCGGCTGGGCGGCATTTGCCACCGAGTACGTGCGCAACGTCGCGCACCTGTACCCGCGCTACGAGCGCGCCGCGTGGTCGCCGGGCGCACCGCTGCGTGGTCCTGGCTCGCGCTGAAGCGGCCGGCGGACGGCCGCTGCGGGCCACGCGATCGGCCGCTGACGCGCTACGCAGAACACGAGTGTCCCAGCAGTCAACAGTGGCAATGCGGGTACAGGGTTAGCCCGAAGATTTCCTCGGGGAACTAAGCGCGTAACTTTCGCGCCGCGCCGGTTTCGGGAGGGGTTCCCGAGCGGCTGCCGCGGCAGAAGGTTCTGGCGCGGCACTGAATCAATCCTAGGAGACTCCTCATGCAGAAGAAGCTGCTCAGCCTGTTGGTGACCGCAGCGCTGGCCTCGACCGCCGCGCACGCCGTCGTCACCGACGCCATGATCGAAAACGATGCGAATAGCACGGGCGACGTGCTCAGCTGGGGCATCGGCCAGGAAGGCCAGCGGTACTCGCCGCTGAAGCAGATCAACGCCAGCACCATCGGCAAGCTTGTGCCGGTGTGGTCCTTCTCGTTCGGCGGCGAGAAGCAACGCGGCCAGGAGTCGCAGCCCGTCATCCACAACGGCAAGATGTTCGTCACGGCGTCTTACTCGCGCATCTTCGCGCTGGACGCCAAGACCGGCGCCAAGCTGTGGAAGTACGAGCACCGCCTGCCCGACGGCATCATGCCCTGCTGCGACGTCATCAACCGCGGTGCGGCCCTCTATGACAACCTGGTGATCTTCGCCACGCTGGACGCGCAGCTCGTCGCGCTGAACCAGGACAGCGGCGAAGTGGTCTGGAAGGAAAAGATCGACGACTACGCCGCCGGCTACAGCGCCAGCGCCGCACCGCTGATCGCCAACGGCCTGCTGCTGACCGGCGTGTCCGGCGGCGAATTCGGCGTGGTCGGCCGCGTCGAGGCACGCAACCCCAAGACCGGCCAGCTGGTCTGGGTGCGCCCGGTGGTCGAAGGCCACATGGGCAAGAAGTACGACAAGGACGGCAAGGAAAGCGACAACGGCGTCTCGGGCACACCGGGCAAGACCTGGCCGGGCGACCTGTGGAAGACCGGCGGCGCGGCCACGTGGCTGGGCGGCACCTTCAACAAGAAGACCGGCCTGGCCTACTTCGGCACCGGCAACCCGGCCCCGTGGAACAGCCACCTGCGCAAGGGCGACAACCTGTTCTCCACGTCCACCGTCGCGATCGACGTGAAGACCGGCCAGATCGTGTGGCACTACCAGAACACGCCCAACGACGGCTGGGACTACGACGGCGTCAACGAGTTCATCACCTACGAAGACGGCGGCAACGTCCTGGGCGGCAAGGCTGACCGCAACGGCTTCTTCTACGTCAACGACGCCAAGACCGGCAAGCTGGTCAATGCCTTCCCCTTCGTCAAGAAGATCACCTGGGCCACGGGCATCGACCTGAAGACCGGCCGCCCGAACTTCGACCCCGCAAACCGTCCTGGCGACCCGACCGGCAGTGCCGACGGCAAGAAGGGCAATGTGGTGTTCTCGGCGCCGTCGTTCCTGGGCGGCAAGAACCAGATGCCGATGGCCTACAGCCCGGACACCAAGCTGTTCTACGTGCCGGCCAACGAGTGGGGCATGGAGATCTGGAACGAGCCGGTGACCTACAAGAAGGGTGCCGCCTACCTGGGTTCGGGCTTCACGATCAAGACGCTGAGCGACGGCCCGATCGGTGCGCTGCGCGCCATCGACCCCAAGACCGGCAAGATCGTCTGGGAAGCCCCGAACAACGCGCCGCTGTGGGGCGGCGTGCTGACCACCGGCGGCAACCTCGTGTTCTGGGGCACGCCGGAAGGCTACCTGCAGGCGGCCGACGCCAAGACCGGCAAGATCGTCTGGAAGTTCCAGACCGGCTCCGGCGTCGTGGCGCCCCCGGTCACCTGGCAGGACAAGGGCGAGCAGTACATCGCCGTGGCCTCGGGCTGGGGCGGTGCGGTTCCGCTGTGGGGTGGCGACGTGGCCAAGAAGGTCAGCTTCCTCGAGCAGGGCGGTTCGGTGTGGGTCTTCAAGCTGATGAAGTGACCCGGCACTGACGCCACACGAGAGGGCCTCCCCGTCACGGGGTGGCCCTTTTTCTTTGGGGGCGGCAGCGGCCCGCCCATGCAACAACGCAACCCGTTCCCGGGCCAAGGACACGATTCGATGTCCAACTGTCGACCACAGCAGACAGAGGCCACACGCGGTCTTGTCACCGCTGCGCTGGTGGCGCTGCCGGGCACGCCCGCAGCCATCGACCTCCACCGCTTCGGCGCACCGCCGGCGCGCCCGGACGTATCGCCTTACGGCCCCGGCCCTGCGAGACGACATGCCCGAGGGCGCGCTGGTTTGGGCGGCTGAAGCTGGACTGAGGCGGCGCGGCCGGCCGCCCCATGTCCGACCTCAGTAGGTGTAGCGCAGGCCGACGAACAGGCTGCGCGGCGCGCCCGGCGCGACGAACAACGCCTGCGTGCCGTCCCCGGTGAACCGCCCGGCCGCATCGAAGACGGTCTCGGCCAGCGCGCCGAAGCTGGCGTAGCGGCGGTCGAACAGGTTGTTGACCTTGGCCGTCAGCTCCAGGCCCTTCACCGATGCCGGCTTCCAGCTCAACCGCAGGTTGACGACGCCGTAGCCCGGCAGACTGAAGTCGGCCTGCTCGTCTTCGTCGTTCTCGAAGAAGCCGTCCTCGTTGCCCGCCACGCCGCGCCGGGTGACGAGCTGCAGGTCCGCGCCGATCTGCCAGCCGGGCGCGACGCGCGCATCGGCCGACAGCTTCAGCTGCTGGCGGGGCAGGCCTGCGATGCGTGTGCCGGGCCGGATGAGCACGTTGCGCTCGCCCATGCGCAGGACGCCGTCGAACTGGTAGGTGGCGTCGAGTTGGCTGGCCATGACGGCCAGGTCCAGCATCGGGCTGCGCCAGCGCCACTCCGCGTCCACCCCCTGGTGCCGCGTGCGCTCGACGTTCTGGAAGTAGCCGCGCTGGCCGGTCACGCTGACGGCGCGAAAGACGATGTCGTCCCGGTTGTCGGTGCGGTAGGCGGTGATGCTGCCGCCCGTGCCGGTCATCGAGCCCCAGCGCAGGCCGGCCTCCACCGTCGTCGAGCGCACCTGCTTCAGGTACGGGTCGGCCTGCAGGCCGGCGGGCAGACGGCAGGGCTCGGCCGGATCGGCGCAGCCCAGCTCGATGACGGTGGGCACCCGCGTGTTGCGGGCCACGTTGCCGAAGACCGCCAGCCCACTGTCGAACCGGTGCACGAGGCCCAGCGCCGGGTTCAGGCTGCGGTAGCGGAAGGACTCGGTCGGACGCTCGCGGATCTCGTCCGTGTCGTCGTCGACGCTGGTCAGGGTGTTGCTGACGCGCGCCTCGTTGAGGCGCAGCGTTCCGGTCAGGTGGGTCGCCGCTTGCAGCTGCCAGGTGTCGCTGACGTAGGCCCCCAGCGTGCGGCTCGTGCCACGCACCGCGGCGCTCAGTTCGGGGTCTTCGCCGTCGACCGGCTGGACACCACGGCTGGCGCTGAAGCTGCCTTCCTGCTCGGTCTGCTCATAGGTCACACGCGCCCGCTCGGCGCTGGCCCCGGCCTGCCAGCGGTGCACCCCTTGCCGGCCCGAAACGCCCAGGGACAGGCCGGCCGCGCGCTGCCGCGTCGCCGTTCGGTTGAACGCGGCGTTGGGGGACGTCGGATCGGCGGGATCGAAGTCTTCCGCCTCGTCACCGTTGACCGTGTCGCGCTGGGTGTGCCGGGTCCAGGCCAGGGCCTCGAGCTGCATCCCGGAAGCGAGCGTGTGCTGCCAGGACAGCGCCATATGCCCCAGGCGGTTGCGCGTCAGGTCCGGGTGCGTGTAGACGGCCTGCGGGCGCGCCCGGCCGAGGTCGGCCGTACGGACGCCGTCCTCGTCGAAGGTGTCCAGCGGTACCAGGCCGTTGCCGACGAGGCGGCTGCGCCCGAACAGCAGGCTCAGCGAGACATCACCCATCGAGGTCTGGCGCGACAGGCGCGCGCCGAGCGTGCCCAGCCGGCCCGGCGACTCGTCGCGCCAGCCCTTCTCGTCGAACAGCCCCACCGTGACGACATGTTCGAGGTCACCGGTGCGGCCGCCGTGCGACAGGTCCAGCCGGTGGCGGCCGAAGCTGCCGGTGCTGGCCTGCAGGCGCAGGCCGGGCACCTGGCTGGCGCGGGCGGTGGTCAGTGCGATCGAGCCGCCCAAGGTGTTCAGGCCGAAGGCCGGGTTGGCGCCCGGCACCAGCGACACACTGTCCAACGCGAATTCCGGCACGAGATCCCAGTTGACGACATCGCCGAAGGGTTCGTTGATGCGCACGCCGTCCAGGAAGACCGAGAGCCCCTGGGAGGCGCCGATCAGGCCTGAGGCGCGGAAGCCGCGAAACGTCAGGTCGGCCTGAAAAGGGCTGCCCTGGACCTCATTGACCTGCAGCCCGGGCACACCGCGCTGCAGCAGGTCCGTCAGGTTGTCGGCCTGTGCCTCGTCGATACGGCCCCGGCGCAGCACCTGCGTGGTGTAGGGCAGCACGGCACGGTCCACGCCCTGGCCGGGCAAGGGCGCAGCGCCGATGATGTCAACCGTTTGAGACGGGGGCGCGGTCTGGGCCTGGGCATGGACCGTTGCCGAGCCGGCCACGACAATGGCGGCCGCGCGCGACACGGCGCGCCACGTGGGTCTTGCGGTGGTTTTCATGGAGTCTCCTCGTTGTGATGTCGATGCCCGGTTCTTATGCAATGCCCATGCCGGAAGGGCCGGGAAAGCTTCCCGACCTGCCGGCGCATCCCGGCCGCCGCAGCCTGTTTCGCCGCCTGATGCTGCGGGCCAGCGCGGTGGCCTTGCTGACCCTGGCCCTGGTGGCTGCAGCCGGGGTCTGGACGGCCCAGGGCGACATCGACCGTGAACTGCAATCGGTCCTGCGGCTCACGCGCACGCTGGAGCGTCTGACACGGTCCGGCGACGGGCCGGCCGCCGTCGCCGCGCTCTCCATCACCGAGGCAGCGCCACAGGCCTTGCGCCACCTCAGCCTGGGCCTGCGCGACGGGGACGGCCGCGTCCAGCTGCAGTGGCCGGTGGAGTCCGAGTCGGCGCCCTGGATCGACGCCCTCGCGCGCTGGCAGGTTCGCTGGGGCGGGGAGCCGGACCTGCCGCCGGTCGTGTGGTCCGTGCCGCAGGGCGAGGGCGAGCCCTGGACGCTGACGCTGATGCCGGACCCCTTGAGCGAGCGCCGCGAAGCGCTCGCCGACCTCTCTCGTGTGCTGCTGACGATGGGCCTGGGCACCGTGCTGCTGCTGGTGGTGCTGGGCTGGTCGCTCGCGCGCTCGCTGCGCCCGCTCCAGCGCGTGGCCGGGGCGCTGGCCGACATCCGCCCTGGCCATACAGCCGCGGCGCGAGAACTTCAAGACGTGCGCCTGCTCGAGATCGACCGGGTGACGCATGCCGTGCACCGCCTCGCCCAGGCCCTGGATCGCACCGAAGACGAACGCC
Organism: Pseudomonadota bacterium; assembly: GCA_963205115.1. Taxonomy (GTDB): domain Bacteria; phylum Pseudomonadota; class Gammaproteobacteria; order Burkholderiales; family Burkholderiaceae_C; genus Rubrivivax. The sequence goes on from CAUJHV010000014.1 coordinate 194,340, forward strand.
GGCTGCTCGCGCAGAAGCTGCAGTCGATGCAGGAGGCCGAGCGCCTGCGCCTGGGCCGCGAACTGCACGACGAGTGGGGCCAGCGCCTGACCAGCCTGCGCCTGGACGCCGCCTGGCTGGCGCGTCGCCTGGACGGTCAGCCGGAGCTGGCCCAGGCCAGCCAGCGCATGGGCGAGCAATGCGCCAGCCTGCACGAGGACCTTCGCCAGCGGCTGCGCCTGCTGGCGCCGCGCGACCTGGGCGACGGCGACACCGAAGGCCTGCGCGAGGCTTTGCAGGACCTGGTCGCGGGCTGGTCGTCCCCGGCAGGCAGCGCTCACCTCGCGGTGGATCTGCGCTGGGAGGACGGGCGCACGCCCGGTCTGCCCGCAGCGAGCGGCTCGCGCATCGGCGCCGACCTGCTGCTGGCGGTCTACCGCTCGAGCCAGGAAGGCCTGACCAACGTGGCGCGGCACGCCGCCGCCACACGCGCGGAGTTGGCCGTGCGCATCACGCCGGACCGGCTGCACTGGCAGCTGAGCGACGACGGCATCGGCCTGTCCGACATCGGCGCGGCCGTGCAGCGCGGCAGCGGGCTGGCCAGCCTGCGCGAACGCGCGTGGTCGCACGGGTCGGAACTGCACATGGACGCCACGCGTCCCGGGGCGGATCGCCCGGGCCTGACCCTGTCCGCGAGCTTTGCGCTGCAGGATCCGCCCTCACGCGCCGGCGCGGCCGAGAATTGACAGGATGAGCGCCACCCGCACCCGCATCATGCTCGTGGACGACCACGCGTTGGTCATGGCCGGCTATGCCCGTCTGCTGGAACTCGAACCCGACTTCGAGGTCGCGGCCTGCCATGCCACTGCCGAGTCCGCCTATGCCGACCTGCAGCGGCAAGCGGCCACCGTTGATCTGGTGATGCTCGACCTGTCGATGCCCGGCCGCAGCGGGCTGGACCTGATGCGCCGAATCCAGATGCAATGGCCGCGGCTGTGGCTGCTGGTGTGCAGCATGCACGACAGCCCGCCGATGGTGAGCCAGGCGCTGCAGGCGGGCGCCCACGGCTTCATCACCAAGTGCAGCGACCCGGCGCTGCTGCCGCAGGCGATCCGGGCGATCGTGCGCAGCGAACGCTTCCTGTCGCCCGACGTACGCGCAGCAGAGCAGCACGCGTCCGCTGCCGCGCCGCACGATGCACTGAGCCCGCGCGAATTCGATGTCTTCATCCGGCTGGCGCACGGCGACAGCCTCGAGCAGATCGCACAGACGCTGAACATCGCGCCCAAGACGGCCGCCAACCTGCAGACGCAGATCCGCACCAAGCTCGATCTGGCAAATGCGACGGAGCTGCTGCGCTATGCGCGCCAGCACCGCATCGTGTTCGACTGAAGCCGTGAAGACCCGGCCAGGCACATCACGAGCCCGGACTCAGGGGCGTCGTGCCAGACCCAGGCGTTCGACCGTGCGCTGCTCCGTCACGTAGGCCGCCCGCATGCTGCGCCCGTATTCGTCGGGGCCGAGGTAGGCCAGCTCCTGGTCGTACTTGGCCAGTTCGGCCAGGTGCAACGGGTCGTGGATGGCGGCCTTGAAGGCATCGTGCAGCACGCGCACCACGTCCGGCGGCAACCCGGCAGGGCCGGCCAGGCCGTAGGGCGATTGCGCGACGATGCCCAGGCCCAGTTCCTTCAGCGTCGGCACGGAAGACCAGCGCCGGGTGCGGCGTTCACCGAAGGTGGCCAGCAGGCGCAACTGCCCGCCGTCGACAAACGGCGCGAAACCGTTGGAGTTGACACCGGCCATCACCTGGCCCGAAGACACCGCCAGCATCTGCTCCGAGGTGCCCTTGTAGGGCACGTGCACGAATTCGAGGCCGCGGCTGCCAAAAAGCTGGTCGAGCACCACATGCGGCGTCGTACCCACGCCGTTGGTCGAAACAGTCAGTCGCCCCGGATTCGCGCGCGCCCAGCCGAAGAGGTCGTCCACCGACTTGAAGCCGCTGCCCGCCGGCACCACGATGCCGAAGGTGACGCCGCTGATCTGCAGGAGCGGCGTGGTGTCGCGGATCGGATCCCACAGCACCTTCTGCGTCCACGGCGCGCGGAACACCGGCTGCGGCAGCTGCGCAATCGTGTAGCCATCGGGCGCCGCCTGCTGCAGCACCGGCATCACCAGCGTGCCGCCCGCGCCCGCACGGTTGTCGACCATGACCCGCTGGCCGAGGTGCTGGCCGGCCAGTTCGGCGATGAGCCGCAGCGTCAGGTCCGTCGCGCCGCCCGCAGGCCAGGGCACCCACAGCGTGATGGGGCGCGAGGGATAACGGTCAGCCTGAACGGCTGCGCTGGCACTGGCCATGGTCACGGCCATCGTGGCGCCGGCCAGGTGCTTGAGCACCTCGCGCCGCTGCAGCGCCACCGGGTGTTTCATTTCCATGTGGTCAGGTCCATTGTCAGCGTGCCGCCCACCAGGAAGGTCGACTGCGCGGGCTCTTCACGCACCAGGCGCACCAGGCCCGGTCCGGGGCAATACCACTCCGTGGTGGTCAACGGCATGTCACGCCAACCCACCACCGGGTCGGCAAACAGCTTGAGGCTGGCCCGCCCGCGCACACGCACGCAGCGTTCGAAACGGCCCACGCGCGTCTGGACGGATTCGTCCACGGCCTCGATCGTGTAGTTCATCGGAACCGCCGGGTGCGTATGGCGGATTTCGGGCGGAAACTCCTGGCGCCGCCGCAGCATGTAGGCGGTGGTCGTGTGCTGCCAGCCCGTGCCCGCGGCCAGCGGCATCTTCAGCACGTAGCGGGCCTGCTTGTCCGGCTGCGGCTCTTCTTCCAGATCGCTCTTGGTGGCCACGCGGAAGATGCCGGTGTCGTCGCTTCGCAGATACCAGTCGACGCCGTCCGCGCTGCGGCGCCGCCAGGCCGTGGCATCGCCCAGCGTGGCACGGCCTTCCGTGGTGATCGTGCGGGTCTCGTGCTCGACGGTGTTGTTCTCCCACTCGATGCGCACGTCGTAGTCCCAGCGGTGCCCGGGTTCGAGCGGGAACAGCGCCGACGACGGCGCCGGGCTGCAGCCCGCAGCCGCGACCGCCGCCGCAAGCCAGGCGACCCGTGCCCGCCGGATGCGCGCGCAGCGGGAAACCACAGGGCCAGCCGCTTGGACCATCATTTCTCCGGCAACTGCGGTTGCGGCAGGTCGCGGATCTTCACGTTCTGCTCGTCGCTGCCCGGTCGCAGCCAGGACAGGCCCTTGGGTCCGGTCTTCGGCTCCGTCGTCCCCATCTGCGAGACGCCCTGGCGCACCTTCTTCATGCCTTCGTTGAGCAGGGAGTGCATGTCCTTGGTGTAGGGCAACTGGTAGGCGCGGGGCCGGGCGGCCGGCTTGCCGCCCTCCAGCGCATTGACCCACACATACAGCGCGCCAGGTCGCGCTTTCGTGGGCTCTTCGATCACCGCGGCCAACAGCACGAAGCGTTCGGGCAAGGCTTGTCGTCCGGGCCAGCCCCAGACCTCGTCGAGCGCGAGGTCGGCCGAAAAGTACAGGCCGGTGACCGCCGCCACGACCAGCGCCTTGGCCCAGCGCGGCCAGGGCGAAGCCAGCAGCGCCAGCGCCGCCAGGAAGGCCAGCGCCACGAAGGCCCAGAGTAGTCCGTCGGTGGCGCTCATCAGATCCTTTCGACCAGCTTCTTGGCCAGGGTGTTGACGCCGGTGACGAGCCCGTCGCGGTCGACGGTGAAGCGCACGGCGGTGGCCTCGTCGCCCTTGCGCTGCAGGGTCGCCGTGCCGTAGAAGACAACCTCGGCACGCGGATTCACCTTCACGACCGACACGTTCGCCGTGACCGGCTCGCCGTTCTGGGTGTCGTAGTAGTGCAGGTTCACCGTGTATTCGCCAGGCGCGAATCCGCGGATCGTCACCACCTCCTGGTTCAGCGGGTTCACGACCTTCTGGCCGTTGATGACGATGGTGTCGTTGGACAGGCCACGGTCGTCGCGATCCAGATGCATCATGCCGCCCTCTCGCGCACGGAACCACACGAGGTTGCCGCCCGGATCCTGGACCCAGGTGTCGAGGTCGTTGGGGTTCAGGTCCGGCCAGGTGACCGTGATGATGAACTCGGCCTTGGCATCGATCACCCCGCTCTTGGCCTTGGGATTCATCGCGATCATCGCGACGGCAAAAAGCATCACGAAGGCCAGCAGCGTGTTGAACAACAGGTCCGAGAACGGGTCCAGTTCGTCGAAGCGACGCTTGCGCAGGACGGCCATGGCTCAGGCGCCGGATGCCAGCGGGTCGCCCGCCCGCTGCGGTCGATCGGCCAGGATGTCGGCCACCAGGCGGTCGGCCGTGCGGTCCAGCAGCAGCAACTGCAGGCCCAGCCACAGGTTGGCGATCAGGCCCACCAGCGTCGTGTACAGCGCGATGGCCATGCCCTGCGTCATCTGCTTGAGCAGGTTCTGCACCTGGTCCAGGTCGAAGCTGGGCATGCGGCCGATCTGCGTGGCCATCACGATGAAGCCGACCACCGTGCCCAGCAGGCCCAGCTTGATGCAGGCCGCTGCAAACCACCAGGCCGTCTCGTGCGGGCCGTGGCTGCGTTCGCCCAGCAACTGCGTGGCGATGTCGGGCATCGACAGGCGCTCGGCCCGGTAGGCCTCGCGCCACGGCGCCTGCGCGGCGGCCTGCAGGTGCAGACGCCAGGCGCGCAGGCCGCACCACAGCGTGACCACGACCGTCAGCAGCACGATGCCCACGCTGATGCCGCTGGGGTCGCCCTCGACCAAGGCGCGCCACAGGCCGCGCTGCTGCATCCACCAGGCCGCAAACGCCGCCAGCCCGGCCTGCGCCGCCCAGGCCCAGAACAACAACTGCGCCATGCGCGACAAGTGGCTGTCCTGCCGTGCCGATGTGCCGGCGCCCCCCACCGAAGGCCTGCGCCAGCGCGCGAGCAGATTCATGCAGGTCCCCCCGGCCGTTTGCCTAACGCACCAAATCCGCGCTGCGGGTCGTAGCCCCAGCTCGCCGCCGCGAAGCACACGGCCAGGGTGCCCAGCACGATCCAGGGCGACAGGCCCGGGTCCTTGCCGTACATCGCAAAGCGCAGCCACTCCACCGCATGCGTGAAGGGATTGAAGCGAGCTATCTGGTAGACCCAGTTGGCGCCGGACTCCTCGAGCTTCCACAGCGGATACAGCGCGGTGGACATGAAATACATCGGGAAGATGACGAAGTTCATCGTGCCGGCGAAGTTCTCCAGCTGCTTGATGTGCACCGACAGCAGCAGCCCCAGTGCGCCCAGCATCAGTGCGCCGGCCACCGCGGCCAGCAGCACGTGCGGCGTCTGCGGGCCCAGCAAGGGCAGCTCCGTGCCGATGAGCCACGCGACGATCACGAAGGCCAGCGCCTGCAGCAGGGACAGCACAGCGGTGGCGGTGAGCTTGCTCAGCAGGATCCAGGGCCGCGGCAGCGGTGCCGTCAGCAGCAGCCGCATCAGGCCCATCTCCCGGTCGTAGACCATGGCCAGGCTGCTTTGCATGCCGTTGAACAGCAGCACCATGCCGATCAGGCCGGGCGCGATGTAGACGTCGTAGGGGATATAGGTGTCGTAGGGCTCGACGATGGCCACGCCGAAAACGTTGCGAAAGCCCGCGGCAAACACCGCCAGCCACAGCAGCGGGCGCACCAGCGCCGAGACCAGACGGCCGTACTGGCGTCCGAACTTCATCAACTCGCGCGCGACGATCGCGCGCATGGCCTGCCAGGCGTGCGGCAGGCCATGGCGGGCGCCGCTGTCGGCTGGCGAGGGGCTCACGGTCTGGCCTTGCACAGCTTCTCCGGCTCGTCGGCACCCACGGTGTCCAGGTTGTTCTTGGGGTGCAGGACGCCGTCGGCCGGGGCCATCGCCACCACGCTGCCGCCATCGGTCAGCAACACCGGCTGGCGCAGCTGACCATCCCACGGGCGGAAGCTCATCGACACTCCCTTGGAGCCATCGAGCTCGCCCTCCGCCAGCGCCTTGTGCAGTGCCGGCAGCGGGCCTTTCGGCGCGGCCACGGCAGCAGCCACCAGCGCTTTGCCGGCCATCCAGGCCGGCCAGTCCATGGTGCCCATCGGACGCCCCGCGGCCTTCGTCAGGCGCCGGGTCACCTGCGGCGCGCCGAAGCGCTCGAACTTGGGCGACCAGGCCACAGCCACCAGGCCACCGTCGCCGACCACCGGTCGCGGAAGGGCTGTGCGGTAGGGCAGCGAGGCGGCGAACTCGCCGTCGCTGTCGACCACCCAGACGACGTCGTAGCTGCCCGACGTCAACAGCACGGGATTGGCCAGATCCCGCTCGCGCGGGTCCGCCGAGAGCTTGAAGGGCTTGCTGCCCGCCAGCTTCAGACCGTAGCGGCGCAGCGTGGCCTGCACGGTAGCGGACCGTTCGCGGTCCGCGTCGGACGGTCCGCTGAGCAGGAGCACCTGTCGCCAGTTGCGTTGCACGAGGAACTGGGCCAGGGCATCGGCGCGCATGCGCTCGCTGGGCACCAGGTGGAACAGGTTGCGTCGGCAGTCCTGCTGGCGCAGGGCATCGGACGTGGCGCCCACGTTGAGCACCGGCAGCTTGCCGCCTTCGGCGGCCGCGATGGTCCAGGCCGCGGGCAGGTCGGCGACGACGGCTGCATGGCCGGCTTTCTCGGCACGGGCCGCCGCCGCCCGCGCCTGGGCGGCATCCGACACGGGCACGAGCTCGAACTCGAGCCGCGCGCCCGCGGCGTCCAGCTCGAGCTGCGCCTCGCCGATCGCCACCTTGAACGCATCCACGGCCGGACCGCCCGGATGGCCAAGAAAACCGCGCTCAAGGCGCGAGCGCGAGAGCCGGCTGTCGTCCTGCGGTGCCAGCACGGTGACCTTGAACGTGGCGCCCTGCGCCACCAGCGCCGCCAGCAGGCCACCCGCCAGAACGAAGCCGCGCAGCGGCCGGGGCATCGCCATCGCCTGCGTCACTCCACCACCAGCACCGTGTGCGGCACGCGGCCGACCTTGACGGTCTTGAGTGCCTTCGCCGAGGCCACGTCGACGATCGTCAGGTCGTCGGACATGCCGTTGACGACATAGAGTGTCTTCTCGGCCTTGTCGAGGGCCACGCTCCAGGCGCGCTTGCCGACCAGCACTTGGTCGGTCACCCGGCGCGAGGCCACGTCGACGAAGGCCACGTGATTGGCCTTGCCGAGTCCCACGAAGGCCCGCTGGCCATCGCGGCTCATGGTCAGGCCGACGGGCGTGATGTCGCTCTTGCGCGCGCCCTTGATGGCGAAGCGGATGGTGTCCAGCGGCTTGAGGGACTTGGTGTCGATGACGGTGACGCTGGCATCGAGCTCGTTGGTGACCCACAGCTGCGCACCGTCGGGGGTCAGGGCGAAGCGGCGCGGACGCTTGCCGGCCTTGATGTTGGCCACGACCTTGCCACTGACGATGTCCACGGCGTGGACGACGTTGGCGACTTCGCTCGTGACGTAGACCGTCTTGCCGTCCGCCGAGATCTTGACGCCTTCGGGTTCGCCACCGACCTTGATCGCCCCCTTGCGCTGGCCGCTGGCCAGGTCGACGATGCCCAGTTCCGCATCCTCTTCATTGGACACGTACAGCGTCTTTCCATCCGGCGAGATGTCGAAGATCTCGGGATCCTCGCCGAGCTTGACGCGCCGCACCGACTTGCGCGTGGCCAGATCGATGAAGTCGGCCTCGTGCGAGTCGCCGCAGGCCACGGCCAGCTGCTTGCCGTCGGGCGTGAGCTGCATGTGCCGCGGCCGCTGGCAGGTCGGCACTGTCCCCGTGACGGCCTTTGTCTTGAGGTCGAGCACGGTGAGCGCATGGTCCTTCTCGCTGGACACGAAAGCGACGCCTTGCGCCGAGGCACCTGTGGGCAGGGCCGCTGCAGCCAGCATGACAACGAGTGCGAGGGTACGCATCAGACTTTCTCCTTGGAATTCTCCGGCGCCGGTGCCGCGGCGGATGAAGTGGCACGGATGAAGGCTTCTTCCAGCGTGCCGCCGCCCAGGCGCTCGGCAACGTCCGCCGCCGTGCCCTCGGCCAGCAGCTTCCCGCGGTGCAGCACCACGACTCGGTCGGCGGCCAGCGCCTCTTCGACGAGGTGCGTGGCCCACAGCACGGTGGTGCCGCGCGCGGCGATGTCGGCGCGGATGGCCGCGAGCAGGTCGCGCCGCGACTTCGGATCCAGACCCACGGTGGGCTCGTCCATCAGCAGCAACCCCGGTCGGTGCAGCAGGGCGCGCACCAGTTCGACCTTGCGGCGGTTGCCGCCGGAGAGCTCGCGCACCGGCCGTTCGAGGTCGGCTGTGAGTCCGAGCGCCTCGCAGCCCTGTGCGATGCGCTCGTCGGCGAGTGCGCGCGGCAGGCCATGCAGATCGGCGTGGAAACGCAGGTTGCGCCGCACGCTGAGGTCCAGATCGAGCGACATCTGCTGGAAGACCACGCCGATGCGCCGCAGCGCCGCGACCGCCTGCGTGCGCAGCGACAGGCCATCGACCCGTGCATCGCCCTGGTCGGCCACGAACAGGCCGGTCAGCACCTGGAACAGCGTGGATTTGCCGGCGCCGTTCGGGCCCAGCAGCGCCACCCATTGCCCGGCCGGCAAATGCAGGTCGAGCGCGTCCAGCGCCAGGCGCGGGCCATAGCGTTTGCTGAGTTGCTGGATGTTCAACATGCGGCTCGTTCGGACACGAAGACCCGGGGCAGCCCCAGGGCACCCGGCCTCGGGCCGCATTTCCGCGCAGTGGCGCGGCTTCGACAAGTGCGCGCATTCCCGGGTTGCCGAGCCGGCCCTTGCGGCAACATCGCGTCATGCGCCGCTTCGCCACCCTCTGGTTCGATCGCCTGCGCGCGTGCACCGCCGCCGCGCGGCGCGAACCTCACAGCCGCTGTCCCAACTTGGCACAACGTGCAGGACGCGCCGCGCTTGCGGCCCTGGCGCTGCTGGGGGCGACGCTGGGGGCGCGTGCCGCCTGCCCGGGGCCGCCGATCGTGCTGCAGCCGCTGGCCGAATCGCTGTGGTGGGTGGCCGCAGCCGCCGGCGATGCCGATGCCGGCAACCGCGGCCAGGTCTCCAACCTGTTGATCGCTCGCGAAGGCCGTCGTGTATGGGCGCTCGGCACGGGGCCCTCGGCGGCGTTTGGCGAGCGCCTGGCCTGCCAGGTGCGCGAGCAGTTGAACCAGCCCGTCACGGACGCCATTGCGCCCTGGCCGCGGCCGGAACTGGTGCTCGGACAGGCCGGCATGCCCGGCGTGCGGCGCTGGGCCCACGCCGACGTGGCGCGTGCCATGGCACAGCGCTGCCCCCACTGCGTCGAGCGGCTGCGCCAGCGCCTGGGCGAGGCGGCCGCAGATCTCGGCGCGCACCCCGTGGCCCTGCCCGATCGCCGGGTGGCGGGCGCGCACGGGCGGCTGGGCCCGTGGAACTGGTGGCGCTGGCAGCGTGCGCCGGGCGTGCCGGTGACGGTCTGGCAGCACCGCTCGCAGCCCTCGCTGGTCTACGCGCCCGGCCTGCTGTGGGGCGAAGGCGCACCGGACGGCCGAGACGCCGACGCGGCTTCGATGGCGCGCGCGATGACCGCGCTGCGGCAGGCGTTTGCGGCCGATCCGCCGGCCGGTACGGAGCGCCGTTGGCTGGGCGAGCAAGGGCCGCCGGTGGCCGATGCGGTCGTCACCGATCACCTGCGCTACTGGCCTGCGCTCGAGGCCGCGGCCACTGAAGCCGTGCAGCGCGGCGACGACGAAACCGCGCCGGCGCCCGCCCTGCCCGGCTTGCCCGGACTCAGCCAGGGCCTGTTGCACGCGCTGAACTGGCAGCGCGCCTGGCGTCAATCCGAGGAGCGTTCGTTCCAGCGCAGCCGGCGGTAGATGGTGTTGCGGCTGACGCCCAGCCGCTTGGCCGCCACCGAGATATTGCCGCGTGCTTCGTCGACGGCCTTGCGGATCGTCTCGCGTTCCACCTCGTGCAGCGAGCGGGATTCGCTCTGCGGCTCGGGCGCCAGCACCCTCGCAGGGGCGCCTACAGGCGCTTCGCCGGCCGCTGCGGCCAGGTGCACCTGGAACTCCGGGACGCGTGACGCGGCGGGTGTGGGCGATTGGCGGACGTCGTCCAGGAAGTCCTCGGGCAGGTGCTCAGGGCGGATCCAGCGGTCGCTGCCGGCCATCACCGCCGCCGTGCGCAGCACGTTGAACAGCTGGCGGATATTGCCCGGCCAGGCGTAGCCCTGCAGCATCGACTGTGCGTCGGGCGCGGGGCTCAGGTGCCGGCCATCGACGCCGTGGTCGAGGATGCGCCGCACCAGCACCGCCAGGTCGCTGCGCTCGCGCAGCGGCGGCAGTTTGACCGCCAGGCCGTTGAGCCGGTAGTAGAGGTCCTGGCGGAAGGTCTTGGCCTGCATCATCTCGCGCAGGTCGCGGTGCGTGGCGCAGATGATGGACACGTCCACCGGCACGGCGCGCGTGCTGCCCAGCGGCGTGACCTGGCGCTCCTGCAGCACCCGCAGCAGGTGGGCCTGCAGCGGCAGTGGCATGTCGCCGATCTCGTCGAGGAACAGCGTGCCGCCCTGCGCCTGCTGGATCTTGCCGATCGCGCCCTTGCGGCGCGCGCCCGTGAACGCACCTTCTTCGTAGCCGAAGAGCTCGGCTTCGATCAGGGTCTCCGGTATCGACGCGCAGTTGACGGCCACGAATGGCATGCGCGCACGCGCCGATTCGGCGTGGATCGCACGGGCCAGCCATTCCTTGCCCGTGCCGGTTTCGCCCAGGACCAGGATCGGGATGTCGCGGTCGATGACGCGGCGCAGCTTGGCCACCAGCGCGTCGACCTGCTCGTCGCCGGTCTGCAGCTGGGCCAGCGCCACGCCGTCGGCCTTGACGACCGACTCTGCAGGCCGCGTGGAGGCCACGGGCGACAGCGCCGGCGTCGCGTCTTCGGCCGCGTCGGTCATCGCCTGCCGCGACGCCGCGGTGCCGGGACGCACGCCGGGCGGCGTCATGCCATGGCCTTCTTCGGCCCGTGGCGGCAAAGCAGCGGCCGCGGCTTCCGTGACCTGGCTCCACACCGGCCAGTTGAAGCGGGCATGCACGTGGAAGCTGCGGCCGTCGGCCGTGCGCACGCTCAGTGGCGTGGCCAGCGGCGAGCGGAAGTGGTCCACGAGCGCACCGACGCTGGTGCCGAACAGCGAGACCAGACTCTGCATGCGCAGCGCCGGGCTGCTCAGTCCCAGCTGCTCCAGCGCGCCACGGTTGGCGCCCACCACGCGGCCGTCCGGCGAAACCGCGAGGATGCCTTCCATCAAGGTCCCCACGAAGCCGACCTTGGCGTGGAAGTGCAGGCGCATCGCGTGGCGGTAGTTGTCGGCCAGCCACTGGTTCTCGATCATGCGCGCCGACATCTTCACCAGCGCCATCGTGTGCTGGTGGTAGCTGCGGTGGTCGCCGGAGACGTCCAGCACGCCCAGGATGTTGCCGCGCGGATCGAGGATGGGTGCCGCCGAGCAGGTCAGGAAATGGTTGGCGTGCAGGTAGTGTTCGTCGGCATGGACCAGCGTGGGCGACTCCGAGACCAGGGCGGTGCCCACCGCATTCGTGCCCTTGGACGATTCGGACCAGTTGGCGCCCGGTGACAGGGCGACCTTGGCGGCACGCTCGAGGAAATCGTCATCGCCCACGGAGTGGATGACGATGCCCGTGGCGTCGGTCAACACCACCATGCTGCTGGTATTGACGATCTGCTCGAAGAGCATCTCCATCACCGGCGCGGCATGGCCGTGCAGGCGCAGGTTGCGCTCGCGCGCCACGGTGAGGTCGGAGCGGCCCAGCGGGCTGAAATCCGGCCGCTCGATCCGTGAGAGGCCCAGCGCCTGGCAGCGTTCGTGCGACTGTTCGATCAGGTCGACGTGCTGTGCCGGCAGGGCCAGTGCCGAGGCGATCGGCCGCGCCTTCTCTTCGGCACGACGCGCGCGGCTCGGCGGAGTCGCAACAGGATGAGCGGCCATGGACTTGTCTCCATCGACCCCTACCGGCATGGGCGAGGCCTGTTTCGTTTTCGACCGTGGCGATCCACGGTGGGTGCTTGATGTTAGGTGACGGCGCATGGATCGTGCAATTTCGGAACAGTTCACCCGGGGACACCCCGGCTGGTGCAAGGCCCGCGCCCGGTCCAAAGTCCGTTTGTCCGCAAGAACCGGCATTGGCACGGGCATTGCAGACAGGTGCGCCAGCGTCGACGCTCGACGTCCACCAGCCGTTCATGGCGCACACCCTCAGGAGACCCACATGCCCCGAACCCACTCCGCCCTGCGGACCCGCACGCTTCTCGCCCTGGCCGCCGGCCTGCTGGCCGGCACGACAGCCTGGGCCCATGGTGACGTCACGCCCCAGGCCGTGGACACCAAGGCGCTGCCGCCACTGGGCACCGATCTGAAAGCGGAGAACCCGTACCGCGGCCACAAGGAGGCCATCAAGGTCGGGGCTTCCGCCTATAACCAGAACTGCGCGCGCTGCCACGGCCTGGAAGCCATCTCCGGCGGCATCGCCCCCGACCTGCGCAAGCTCGACAACGACTGCTCCACCATGAAGGTGGAGGCCAAGAAAAAGGCCTGCGTCGCCGAGATCGACCAGTACTTCGTCAGCAGCGTCTACAAGGGCAAGGTGCGCAATGGCGCGGTCTACATGCCGCCGTTCACAGGTATCCTGAACCAGGAAGCCGTCTGGTCCATCAAGGCCTACCTCGAGACACGTCGCGAGAAGCCGCTCTGAGCCCACGCCCGGCCGCGTCGCCGGGCCCGTTTCGAGCGGTCAGTCTCGCGTGCCCTTGTGGCAGCTCGGGCAGCTCGGGACGCCACGGCGACGCGCCACGCTCGACAACCAAGGACACCCGCCCATGCAAGACCACGACCGCCTGATCGTCCACAGCCGACGCCAGGCCCTGCGAGCCGCGCTGGCTGCTTCCGCTGGCGCTGTGCTGCCGGGGCTGGGCCATGCCCAGGCCCAAGCCGCCGCTGCGGAACCCGGCGCGCTGGAGCGCATCCGCGCACGCGGCCGGCTCACGGTCGGTCTCTACAACGACATGCCGCCCTTCCACCAGTCGGGCAAGGGCATCGACGTGGAGATTGCGCAGGCGCTGGCCAAGCGGCTGGGCGTGGAGCTCTCGCCCATGCCCTTCAATGCCGACGAGAACATGAACGACGACTTGCGCAATCTCGTGTGGCGCGGGCACTACCTGGGGTTCGGTCCGGCCGACGTGCTGCTGCACGTGCCGGTGGACCGGCCGCTGATGGCAGGCAATCCACGCGTGGAGATCTTCGCGCCCTACTACCGCGAGCGCGTGATGATCGCGCGCGACCTGGAACGCGTGCCGACAATGGAATCGCTGGCCGCCTTCAAGGGCCAGCGCATTGCCGTGCCGGGGCAGAGCCTGGCCGGCTGGCTGCTGATCGGCGCCGACAGCGGCGCTTACCGCGATCAACTGTCCACGCGCCTGAAGGACGGCACGGAAGCCGCGCGTGCGCTGCTGGCCGGCGAGGTGGCGGGTGCGGCCGGACATGCGTCCGAATTGGAATCGGTGCTGGCGGGTCAGAAGCGCTATGCCATCGAGCCCCTGCCCGTGCCGCGCATGCGCGAGGGCTGGGCCGTCGGCATGGCGGTCAAGAAAGAGTCCAAGGACCTCGCGCAGGCCTTGCAGGCGGCCACGAACGAACTCGCCACATCGGGTGAATTCGGCCGCATCTTCGCGCGCCACCAGGTGAACTGGACGCGCCCCTGACGCGCAGGATCAGTAGCGGCCGGTGATGCCGGCCATGCGCAGGTAGACGTTGGCCACCCAGGCGACGAAGCCGCGCGTGAGCCACGAACGCCAGCCGCGCTGCAGGGGCGGGGCCACGATCTCGGTGGACTGCGCAAAGGCCTCGTCCATGCGCTGGCTGAGATCCTTCACGAAGACCGGGTCGACCACGACCGCGTTGGCTTCCAGGTTGAGCAGCAGCGACAAGGGGTCGATGTTCGAGCTGCCCACCGTGGCCCAGCTGTCGTCGACCACCGCCACCTTGGCGTGCAGGAAGGCGGGCATGTACTCGTAGATGCCGATGCCGCGCGCCAGCAGCCCGTCGTACAGCACGCGCGCGGCCAGCGCGGCGAAACGGTAGTCGACCTTGCCCTGCAGCAGCAGCCGGATGTGCACGCCGCGCGCCGCGGCACGCTCCAGCGCGCGCCGGAATCGGCGGCCCGGGTAGAAATACGGGCAGGCGATGTCGATGCGCGCGCGGGCATTGACGATCGCGTGGATGTAGGTGCGCTCGATCGCACGGCGCTGGCGGATGTTGTCGCGCACCACCAGCCCCGCACGCACGGGCGGCAGGCGCGACAGGCTCAGCTCGCTGTCGCCGCCGTCCGCTTCCGTGGTGCGCAACTGACGCAGCAGCCGCACCGTGCGACCCACCGGTTCGGCGCTGCGGGCCAATAGCGCGAGCTCTTCGCGCCAGCCGCGGCCCAGGTGCGCGCGTGTCCACAGGGCCCGCACGACCTGCTCGATTTCCGCGGCCACCGGGCCGTCCAGCCGCACGGCAAAGTCCAGCCGCGGCTGCGCGGACCAGCCGTGGTGCTGGTCGAAGCGGTCGTCGATGATGTTGATCCCGCCCACGAAGCCGATCTTGCCGTCCACGGCACACAGCTTGTGGTGCAGCCGGCGAAGCTGCTGCGGCTGCAGCCAAGACCACCAGCGGCGCAGCGGCCGGAAGATCTCGAAGCGCACACCGGCGCCGGCGAACAGCGTCTGCAGCGTCGGAATCCAGGGTTTGCTGCCGAAGCCATCGACCAGCACGTTCACCGACACACCGCGCGTGGCCGCCGCAGCCAGTGCTTCGGCCACGCGTTGGCCGGACGTGTCGTCGTTGAAGATGTAGGTGGCCAGCCAAACCTCGTGGCGCGCCACGGCCAGGGCTTCGATGAGTGCGGGGAACAGTTCGTCGCCGCCTCGCAGCAGCTGCACGTGATGCCCGCCGTGGTAGTCGACAACCGGAGCCACCGCGCGAGCTCTCAGGCCAGTTCGAGCTCGGCCACGAAGGGCAGGTGATCCGACATGCGTGCCCAGTTGCCGCCACGCGGCACCTGCGTGGCCTTGCAGCGCAGGCCGCGTGTATAGACGCGGTCGAGCGCAAAGACCGGCGCCACGGCGGGGAAGGTCAGCCGCTGGCGTCGCGTCGGGTTGTCGGCGGCTGCGCGCTGCAGTCCGATGCGGGCCATGGGTTCGTTCAGCCGCTCGCCCCAGTCGTTGAAATCACCGGCCACGAGCACCGGTTCGTCCGGCGGCACGACCGCGGCGATGTAACGCGCCAGGCGCTCCACCTGGCGCACGCGGCTGGCATGCACCAGGCCGAAATGCACGACCACGGCGTGCAGCCGCGTGCCCGCCCAGTGCACGTGCACGTGCAGCAGGCCCCGCTGCTCGAACCGGTGGTCGCTCACGTCGTGGTGACCCACATCGCCCATGGGCCAACGCGACAGCAGCGCATTGCCGTGTTCGCCGTGGCGCGTGATGGCATTCGTGCGATAGGCCACCTCGTAGCCTTCGGGCGCGAGGAATTCGGCCTGGCCGCCTTCGGGCCAGCCAAACCAGGTGCGGTCGAAGCGCCGAGCCTCGCGGTGGTGGAACAGGCGCACCTCCTGCAGGCACACGAGGTCGGCGTCCAGCGCCTCCACGGCCAGGCCCAGGTTGTGGATCTCCAGCCGCTTGCGCGGCCCCATGCCACGCACACCCTTGTGGATGTTGTAGGTCGCCACGCGCAACACCGAGGTGTCGAGCGTCGTCGACGGCGCGAAGCGGGACAGTGGCGCACGGGCAATCAACATGCCCAAAGCCTACCCGATGAAACGCGGCAGCAGCAGCACGGCCTCCGCGTTGCTCGGCGAGAAGCAGCGATCCGCCGCCTCGCGCCAGGGCAACCAGACGAAGTTCACATGTTCACGCGGGCTCAGGCGCACGGCCGTGCCGGCAGGCACCTGCAGCCCGAAGACATGCTCGGTGTTGTGCGTCACGCCGGGTGCGTAGCGGTGCCGCCAGACCGGGTAGATCTCGTAGACATTGCGCAGTTGCCAGTCGCGCAGCGCGGCCTCGGGCACGGCCGGGCTGCCGACCTGGATGCCGGTTTCTTCTTCGACCTCGCGCCGCGCGGTCTCGACGAACGCCTCGTCCGCCGAGTGGCGCGAGCCGGTGACGCTTTGCCAGTAGCCAGCCTTGTCGGCGCGCTCGATGAGCAGCACGTCCAGCGTGGCGGTATGGATCACCACCAGCACCGACTCGGGAAGCTTGTAGTTCACTGGCATGCCTTCAGGCCGCGCACGGCGGTGTTCGCCATTGTCCCGCGTCCGCCATCACCCGACGGCCGGCGCGCCCGCCGCCGCTGCACCACAGCGGCGGCAGGCTGCCAACGGTCAGGCCTCCTGCGCCTTCGGGTTGCGCAGGCGGATGTGCAGCTCGCGCAGCTGGCCTTCGTCGACATGGCTGGGCGCGCCGGTCAGCAGGCACTGGGCGCGCTGCGTCTTCGGGAAGGCGATGACGTCGCGGATCGAATCGGCGCCGGCCAGCAGCGTGGCGATGCGGTCCAGGCCGAAGGCCAGGCCGCCGTGCGGCGGGGCGCCGTACTGCAGGGCATCGAGCAGAAAGCCGAACTTGACCTTCGCGTCCTCGGGCGTGATCTTCAAGGCATCGAAGACCTTGCTCTGCACGTCGGCGCGGTGGATACGCACCGAGCCGCCGCCGATTTCCCAGCCGTTGAGCACCATGTCGTAGGCCTTGGCCACGCAGGCGCCGGGGTCGGTGTCCATCAGGTTCTCGTGGCCGTCCTTCGGCGCGGTGAACGGGTGGTGCACGGCTGACCAGCGTCCCGCATCCTCGTCGTACTCGAACATCGGGAAGTCGACCACCCACAGCGGCGCCCAGCGGTCCTCGAACAGGCCCTTGCTGCGGCCGAATTCGCTGTGGCCGACCTTCAGGCGCAGCGCGCCGATCGAGTCGTTGACGACCTTGGCCTTGTCGGCGCCGAAGAAGATGAGGTCACCGTTTCGCGCGCCGGTGCGCGCAATGATCTCGGCCAGCGCCGCGTCGTGCAGGTTCTTGACGATGGGCGACTGCAGGCCTTCGCGGCCCTTGCCGGCGTCGTTGACCTTCATCCAGGCCAGACCCTTGGCACCGTAGATCTTGACGAACTCGGTGTAGCCGTCGATCTCGCCGCGGCTCATCTCGCTGCCGCCGGGCACACGCAGGCCGACCACACGCCCGCCGGGTGTCGTGGCCGGTCCGGAGAAGACCTTGAAGTCGACGTCCTTCATCACCTCGGTCAGCTCGGTCAGCTGCAGCTTGACGCGCAAGTCCGGCTTGTCCGAGCCGTACTTGAACATCGCCTCCTGGTAGCTCATCACCGGGTAGACCGGCAACTCCAGGCCCATGGTCTTGCGGAAGACCGTGCGCACCATGGCCTCGGTGATCGCACGGATCTCCTCCTCGCCGAGGAAGGAGGTCTCGATATCGATCTGCGTGAATTCGGGCTGGCGGTCGGCGCGCAGGTCCTCGTCACGGAAGCACTTGGTGATCTGGTAGTAGCGGTCGAATCCGGCCACCATCAGCAGCTGCTTGAACAGCTGCGGTGACTGCGGCAGCGCGAAGAAGGTGCCGTCGTGCACGCGGCTGGGCACGAGGTAGTCGCGCGCGCCCTCGGGCGTGCTCTTGGTGAGCATCGGCGTCTCGATGTCGATGAAGCCTTGCTCGTCCAGGAACTTGCGCACCTCGATGGCGATGCGGTAGCGCAGCCGCAGGTTCTTCTGCATCGCCGGGCGGCGCAGATCGAGCACGCGGTGCGTCAGCCGCACGGTTTCCGACAGGTTCTCGTCGTCCAGCTGGAACGGCGGCGTGACGCTGGCGTTGAGCACCTCGAGCTCGTGGCACAGCACCTCGACCTTGCCGCTGGTCAGGTTGCCGTTTTCGGTGCCGGCCGGGCGGGGCCGGACCTTGCCGACGATCTTCAGGCAGAACTCGTTGCGCACGTTTTCGGCAACGGCAAACATCTCCGGCCGGTCGGGGTCGCAGACGATCTGGACCATGCCCTCGCGATCGCGAAGGTCGATGAAGATGACGCCGCCGTGGTCACGACGTCGGTGTGCCCAGCCCATCAGGGTGATGGTCTGGCCCATCAGCGCTTCGCTGACGAGGCCGCAATAGGTGGTTCGCATGGAATGGCTCGCAGGTTCAGGGGTTCGGAACGGGGCTGCGGACATCAGGGGCCCGGACAGCCGAAAGCGGCGGATGCACCCGTGGGTGACGGATGGGGCCGAACGCTCGCCGCGCGTTCAGCCGGTCTGGTTTCGCGGGGCGTCGAGCAGTGCGGACTGCGGCGGCACGACCACGCCCATCGAGATGACGTATTTCAGCGCCTGGTCGACGCTCATGTCCAGCTCGACCACGTCGGCCCGCGGCACCATCAGGAAGAAGCCGGAAGTCGGGTTCGGGGTGGTGGGCACGTACACGCTCAACCAGTCGCCCTGCAGGTGTTCGGCAACTTCGCCGCCCGGACGCCCGGTGACGAAGGCAATGGTCCACGAGCCGGCGCGCGGGTATTGCACCAGCACCGCTTCGCGAAAGGCATTGCCGTTCGTCGAGAACAGCGTGTCCGAGACCTGCTTGACCGAGCTGTAGATCGACTTGACGATGGGGATGCGGTTGAGCAGGTTGTCCCACTGCCGCAGCCACCACTGGCCGAAGATGTTCGTGACGAACATGCCGGTCAGCAGCATGGCCACCGCCAGCACCAGGATGCTGAGCCCGGGCACGTGACTCAGCCGCGCGATCAGCGGCGCGACGCTTGCCGGCAGGACGGCCTCGGCCGCCTGCAGCATCCACAGGAACAGCGAGTCGGTGGCGCCGAGCAGCCAGCTCAACACCCACACCGTGATCGCCAGGGGCAACCAGGCCAGCAGGCCGGCGATCAGGTAGCGTTTCATGTGGGGCTCGTGGGTGCGTCGCTCAGGCGTCGGGCGCCGGTGTCGAGCTGCTGGTGTCGGCCGGTTTGGCGGGACAGCTTGCACAGGCGCTGCTGGCGGGTGCGGCTTCTGTCTTGTCCGCGGCCTTGTCCGCCGGCTTCGCGGGCGCGCTGCCGTTGTTGCGGAAGTCGGTGGCGTACCAGCCCGATCCCTTCAGCTGGAAGCCGGGGGCGGTCAACTGCTTGGCGAAAGACGCCTTGCCGCACACGGGGCACGCGGTCAGCACGGGGTCGGACATCTTCTGCAGGACATCCTGCCGGTGTCCGCAGGCGTCACACTTGTAGGCGTAGATCGGCATGGCGACAGGGAGGGCCAAACAAAACCGCACATTATACGGCTCGCGTCCTCTGGCGCCCTCTGCGGGCCGGCGGCGGCCCCTGGGGACACCCGGTCAGTGCGCCCGGGTCGACTCGTGAGAGCCGTGTGCGTGGTGCTTCAGCACGTACGCGATCGAATGGCCGCGATGGCGCAGCAGTTCAGGCGCGAGCGAGCCCAGCAACATGCCCAGGACCGACGCAAACAGACCGATCAGGTTGGCGGGTACGACCGAATCGGGCGCCACCGCCGTGGCGGCCAGCCAGCATCCGATGCCGGCAATCACGGACAACATCGCACCCTGCGTATTCGCGCGATTCCAGTACGCCCCGGCCACCAGCGGTACGAAGGCGCCGCACAGCGTCACGTTGTAGGCGTTCTGCACCATCTCGTACATCGTGGATTTGCTGTTCAGTGCAAACAGCAGGGCGCAGGCCGTGAAGGTCACCAGGATGATGCGCAGCGTCAACAGCATCTGCCGATCGCTCATGTGGGGCACGAAGGGGCGCAGGATGTTCTCGGTGAAGGTTGCGGTGGGCGCGAGCAGGGCCCCGCTGGCGGTGGAGAGAATGGCCGACAGCAGCGCTCCGAAGAACATGATCTGGGCCCACAGCGGCATCTTGCCGAGCACCAGGTCCGGCAGGATGCGCTGGATCTCGCGGGCATCGTCCGATGCGAACAGCTTGCCGAGTTCGGGGGCATGCATCAAGGCCGCGTAGGCGATGAAGATGGGCACGAAGGCGAAGCAGAAGTAGATCAGCCCGCCGATGATCGTGCCGCGCACGGCGGTCTTCTCGTCCTTGGCGCTGGTCATGCGCTGGAAGACGTCCTGCTGGGGTATCGAGCCAAAGGCAAACGCAAAGAACGCGCCGGCCATGGTCCACCAGCCGGCCGCGTCCATGTCCGCGGGAAACATCGTCAACTTGCCGTCGGCCGCCGCTTGGGCGATGACCTTGGCCGGACCGCCCGCGAGGTCGCCCACGAGGTAGGCGACGGCCGACAGGCCGATCAGGATGATCACCGTCTGAAACAGATCGGTGAAGGCCACCGACCACATGCCGCCGAAGATCGTATAGACCACCACGATTCCCGCGCCGATGAAGATGGCCGTGTTCAGGTCGAGTGCGCCGCCGCTGAGCACGTGGATGACCAGGCCCAGCGCCGTCAGTTGCGCCGATGTCCAACCCAGATAGGACAGCACGATGGCCACGCTTGTCAGTACTTCCACGCCCTTGCCGTAGCGGTGCTTGTAGAAGTCGCCGATGGTCAGCAGGTTCATGCGGTAGAACAGCCGCGCAAACAGCAGCGCCGCAAGCACGAGGCAGACCGACGCGCCGAAAGGATCTCCCGGCACGCCGTGGAGGCCGTCCTTGGCAAAGGTCGCCGATACCGACAACACGGTCTCCGCGCCGAACCAGGTGGCAAATACGGTGGCCACGTTCATGTACAGCGGCAGGCTGCGCCCGGCGACCAGGTAGTCCTTGGCACCGTGGACACGCCGGGCCGCAAGCAGGCCAATGGCGATCGTCACGGCCATGTACACGGCGACAAAGGCAATCAACACGCTGCGGACTCCTCGTTCCAGACGTTTTTCGTGGCGTTGACGCAAAGTGTAGCGAGCGGCCGGCCAGCGGCCGGCGGCATCAAGCGACCAGCCACAGCCGAGCGATCACCATCCCCGCGATGAATCCCAATGCGCCGTACAACAGCCCCTGCAGCAGGCGGTTCGTGCGGCGCTGCTCGGCCAGCAGCGCCAGCAGCGCCGGTGATTCCGAAGGCGTGTGGCGCGACAGTTGCTGGTGCAGCAGCCGCGGCAATTCCGGCAGCAGCTGCGCATAGCGCGGCGCCTCGAGCATCAGCCGCTCGGTCAGGCCGCGCCAGCCGATCTGGTCGACCATCCATTTTTCGAGGAACGGCTTGGCCGTGGTCCACAGGTCCAGGTCAGGGTCGAGCTGGCGGCCCAGGCCCTCGATGTTCAGCAGCGTTTTCTGCAACAGCACCAGCTGCGGCTGGATCTCCACATTGAAGCGGCGCGAGGTCTGGAACAACCGCAGCAGCACCTGGCCCAGCGAGATGTCCTTCAACGGGCGTTCGAACTGCGGCTCACACACGGCGCGGATGGCGCTTTCCAGCGCGTCCACGCGCGTACCCGCGGGAACCCAGCCCGACTCCATGTGCAGCTCGGCCACGCGCTTGTAATCGCGCCGGAAGAAGGCGACGAAGTTCTGCGCCAGGTACTCCTTGTCGCGCTCGGTCAGCGTGCCGATGATCCCGAAATCCAGCGCGATATAGCGGCCGAAGGTGGCCGCATCCACGCTGACCTGGATGTTGCCCGGGTGCATGTCGGCGTGGAAGAAGCCGTCGCGAAAGACCTGGGTGAAGAAGATCGTCACGCCATCGCGCGCGAGCTTCTTGAAATCGACGCCGGCCTGCCGCAGGCGCTCGGTCTGGCCAATGGGCACGCCGTTCATGCGCTCCATGACGATGACCGTGGAGGTGCACAGGTCCCAGATCATTTCGGGCACCAGCACCAGACCCAGGTCCTGCATGTTGCGGCGCAGCTGGGTCGCGTTGGCCGCCTCGCGCACCAAGTCCAGTTCGTCGTGCAGGTAGTTGTCGAACTCGCTGACCACCTCGCGCGGCTTCAGCCGCTTGCCGTCGGCGCTCAGCCGCTCGATCCAGTGGGCCAGCGTGTGCAGCAGCTGCAGGTCGTCCTCGATGACGGCCAGCATGCCCGGACGCAGCACCTTCACCGCCACCTCGCGCCCGCCGTCGCGAAGCTGGGCGAAATGCACCTGGGCGATCGACGCGCTGGCCACGGGCTCGGCGTCGAAACGGCTGAAAAGCTCGTCGATGCGCCGCCCCAGCGCGGCCTCGATCAGCCGGGCCGATTGCTCGGCCGGAAACGGCGGCACGCGGTCCTGCAGGTGCGCCAACTCGTCGGCGACGTCCAGCGGCAACAGATCGCGGCGCGTGGACAGCACCTGACCGAATTTGACGAAGATCGGCCCCAGGCGTTCCAGCGCCATGCGCAGGCGCACACCGCGCGGCTGGTCCAGCCGTCGGCCGAAGGCCATCCACCGCGTCGACCGTCGAACCCAGCGCTGCCGCGCGCCCTGCAGGACGACCTCGTCCAGGCCGAAGCGCAGGACGGTGAAGACGATGAACAGCAGCCGGGCGAGTCGCCTCATCGCGTTGGCGGCCGGAACTGCCCGGCCACGCCGGCCGCGCCCTTGACCGCGAGATCCACGCCCTTGCGCACGCCCGCGCCCACGCGCGAGATCACCGAGGCCATGGCCGGGCCGACCAGGCCTTCCAGGTCGTCGGCCACGTCCCAGCGCACGTTGTCGAAGATCCAGTGCACGTCGCCGGCCAGGCGGCTGTCGCCTTCGACCCGGACCTGCGGCGCAATGCCGGAGAGCACGTCCACCGCCAGGGCGGCCGGATTGGCGGCGTCGATCAGCACCCGAAGCTCGGCCACGGCCGGCGCATCGGGGCCCACCCACTCGAGCAATCCGGCCGGCGTGACGCGGAAAACCGCGTCGGGCGGCGACGGCAGCAAGGACGGCCACCCGCTGGGAACGACATGCAGCACCGCCCCGGAATGGGGTTTCAGGCGCTCCATGGCAGCCGGTTCACGTCCGAGGACATGGTTCAGCAGGAGGGTGAGGCGCCCCATCACGGCGGGCGTGAGGGCCGATCGCAGTTCGTGAATCATGAACGGATTGTAGGAATGTGTCGGCTGTCTACCCGCTAAGGCTAGGGCGTGTGCAAAAAGTGAACTGCGCCACAATTCGAAGCTTCATTGCCGGCCAATGGCCTTCCAATCCTGGGGACTTCTGCAGTGACCGACGAGTCCGATAACTCCGGCACCCGCGAAAGCGCTCCACCCATGACGAGTTGATGATCCAAGACCGCGGCTATACCCGGACGTTCTACAGCGCACCCCAGTCGGTGACCTCGCTGGTCGCCGCCTTTCTCGAGCCGACGATCATCGTCGTGCTCTACCTCGCGATCTCTCGGGCCTTCAACGAACCCATCGTCACGGCGGACATGACGCTGTGCCTGCTGGTGTTTGCCGTCACCTTCCCGGGACGCAACCGGTTCAAGGAAAGCCTGCTGGCCGCAGCGGTCGACACCGTCGCGACCTGGCTGGGTCTGTTGGCGATGATGCTGTTGTGCGCCTACGCCACCTCCAGCCTGGGCTATTTCAACGGCCGCGTGCTGATGTGGTGGGCGATCCTCACGCCCGTCGGTCAGTGGGTCGCCGTGGCCTTCGGTCACTACTGGCTCAAGCACCACGCCGCGCTGCCGGAGAACCGCCGCACGGCCGTGGTGATCGGGGCCGGCACCCTGGGCGTGAAGGTGTCGAATGCGCTTCGCGAGGCCCACGAACAAGGGATCGACTTCGTCGGCTACTTTGACGACCGGACGGACGACCGGGTCGATCCGAACGCCGCCGCGCATCGCGTAGGAAGCTTGAAGGAGGCCGCCCAGTTCGTGCGCTCGCATGCCATCCGGGAGGTCTACATCACCCTGCCGCTGGGCTCGCAGCCGCGCATCGTCGAACTCCTGGAAGAGCTTCAGGGCACGACGGCATCGATCTTCTTCGTGCCCGACGTGTTCGGCATCTCGATCATCCAGGGCCGGCTGCAAGACCTCAACGGCGTACCGATCGTGGGGATGTGCGAAACGCCGTTTACCGGTACCAATCAGCTGGTCAAGCGCATCGAGGACATCGTCCTGTCATTCGTCATCCTGATCCTCATCTCGCCGATCCTGCTGGCCGTGGCCACGGGCGTGCGCATGAGTTCGCCCGGCCCGGTCATCTTCCGTCAGAAGCGCAACGGCCTGGACGGCGAAGAGATCACGGTCTACAAGTTCCGCTCGATGCGGGCGATGGACAACGGTCCGGTGGTCAAGCAGGCCACGAAGGACGACCCGCGCATCACGCCATTCGGCGCCTTCATCCGGCGCACCTCACTGGACGAGCTGCCCCAGTTCATCAACGTGCTGCAGGGCCGCATGAGCATCGTGGGCCCGCGCCCGCATGCTGTGGCGCACAACGAGCTGTACCGGAAGTTGATCAAGGCCTATATGGTTCGACACAAGGTCAAGCCCGGAATCACGGGGTGGGCCCAAGTGAACGGCCACCGTGGCGAAACCGATACCGTGGAGAAAATGCAGGCTCGCGTGGAATACGATCTGGAATATCTGCGCAATTGGTCGTTGGGGTTTGACCTGCGCATCGTCGCCAGGACCGTGAAGCTGGTTTTCTTCGACCGCAACGCGTATTGACGGGTCGCGGTTTTCGAAAGAATGGGTCGCTGTGGGCGTACCCGATATGTCACTGAAGGAAAGGATGTCCAACATGTCGACTCATGAGTGCAAGCGTGTCGCCAGGCTTTCGGCCGTCGGAGCAGCGCTGGGTGTCTTCGCCCTGCAGGCACTGGCGCAATCGCAACCCTGGTACATCGGGGCACAACAACGCTTCGAACATCAGACCAACGTCTTCGGCACCTCTGCCGGCCAGGTTTCCGACACGGTGTCCAGCACCTCGCTGCTCGCTGGCATCGACCAGACGATCGGGCGACAGCGGCTCTTCGGGTCGGTCGTGGCTGGTGCCAACCGCTACCAGAACCGCAGTGACCTGAACCACGATACCTATTCGCTGCGCCTGGGTGTCGACTGGGAAACCGCGGGCCGACTCTCCGGCAACGTGACGGCCGATGCCTCGCAAAGCATGGCCGACTTCAACCCGATCGGCCTGGCCGGCACGACGACCAACAACGCGACGCGCACGAACGGTTTGTCTGGCGTGGTGCGGGTGGGCGTCGTTACCCGACTGACGGCCGAACTGGGTGGGGCCACGCGCCGCACACGCTTCGACAATGCCGCTTACCAGATCCGGAACGTCAATATCGATGAACTCTACGGCGCGGTGAAGTACCGCCCGGCGGGTTCGCTGGTACTCGGCGTTGGCCTGCGCACCACGCGCGGCGATTACCCGAACTTCCGACTGCCCGCCACCGGCGTGTACACACCGGAAGGATTCGATCGCAACAATGTCGACTTGACGGCGGCGTGGCCGATCTCCGGCGCCAGCCGCATCGACGCGCGCCTGAGCTTCGGTCGCGACCGCTACGACACGCTCACCGCGCGCGATTTCTCGGGCGCGACAGGCGCCTTGACCTGGCATTGGCAACCCTCGGGCCGCACGGCGGTGACCACCGCCTTCGTGCGCTCCACGGGTGACGACACCACGCTGACCACCGTCCCCGGCCAGGTGCCGTACGCGACTTCGGCCACACGTGTGCAGAACCTGCTGGGCACCGCGGTGGACTACGAACTGACGGGCAAGATCAAGGTCCGGGCTGGCCTGTCGGCCCAGGAAACCTCGGCGGTCGACCTGCTGCGCTCCACGACGACCAGCGAGTTTGTGTCCACCGCCACGCTGGGCCTGGTGTGGGAAGCCACCCGGGCCATTCGCGCCGGCTGCGATCTCACCTTCCGCAATCGCGCATCGCGTTCGGGCGTGGAAGGCTACGACGCCAGCGTCATCGGCTGCTTCGGGGAGTTCGTTCTGCGCTGAACGATCCCGGTCCTGGTACCGCATCTGCAAGAGGTCGGCCGCGCGCCGACTTCGCTCATTTTGGACGGTCTGTGACGATTTTTAACATTTGCCCCGTGATCATGGCCGGCGGCTCGGGCACCCGTTTGTGGCCGATGTCCCGGGCTTCGTACCCGAAGCAATTCCTGACGCTCGACGGCAGCGAGTCCTTGCTGCAGCAGGCGGTGCGGCGGCTGGACGCCGTCGTTTCCAGCGAGGGCGCCCGAACCGCGCCGCTGCTGGTCGGCAACGAAGACCATCGCTTCCTGATCGTCGACCAGCTGCGTGAAATCGGCTTCGAGCCGCGCGCGGTGCTGCTCGAACCCGTCGGCCGCAACACGGCGCCGGCGCTCGCATTGGCCGCCATGGAAATGCTGGCGGCGGGCCAGGACCCCGTGCTGGTCGTGTCGCCGGCTGACCAGACGGTCACCGATCCGGCCAGCTTCACGCTGGCATTGCGCCAGGCGTGCAAGCTGGCCGCGGATGGCGCGGTGGTGATCCTGGGTGTGCCTCCCGAGCGCCCGGAGACCGGTTTCGGCTACATCGAGGCCGGCGACGTCGCGGCTGACGGCGCGCGGCGCGTGAGGCGCTTCGTGGAAAAGCCCGACGCCGCCACGGCCCAGACCTATCTCGATGCGGGCAACTTCTTCTGGAACAGCGGCCTGTTCGTACTGAAGGCATCCGTCTGGATGGCCGCGCTGACGACATTCAGACCCGACATCGCCAACGCCACCCAGCAGGCATTCGATGCCCGCAACACCGACGGTCCCTTCGTCAGGCCGAATCGGCAGGCATTCGAGGCCATTCCTGCAGAGTCGGTCGACTTTGCCGTCATGGAAAAGCTGCCCGGCTCGTCCACACCCTTGCTCATGCTGCCCTTGGCGGCAGGCTGGAACGACCTGGGTGCATGGGACGCCGTGTGGCAGGTCTCGAAGAAGGACAGCCAGGGCAACGCCAGTCACGGCGACGTCATCCTCGAAGACGCACACGACAACCTGATCGAAGCCACCAGCCGTCTGGTCGGCGTCATCGGTCTGGACGACGTGGTCGTCGTGGAAACGCCAGACGCCGTGCTGGTCAGCGATCGAAAGCGCAGCCAGGATGTCAAGCAGATCGTTGGACGGCTGGGCAAGGCCGCGCGGGACGAGCACACGCTGCATCGCAAGGTGCACAGGCCCTGGGGCTGGTACGACAGCATCGATCACGGCCCGCGCTTCCAGGTCAAGCGCATCATGGTCAAGCCGGGCGCCAGCCTGAGCCTGCAGAAGCACCACCACCGGGCGGAGCACTGGATCGTCGTTTCCGGCACAGCCGAGGTCACCTGCGGCGACAAGCGCGTGCTGCTGACCGAAAACCAGAGCACCTACATCCCGCTGGGCGAAGTCCATCGGCTGAGCAATCCCGGAAAGATGCCGCTCGAGATCATCGAGGTGCAATCCGGCTCCTACTTGGGCGAGGACGACATCGTCCGCTTCGAAGACACCTACGGAAGGCAGTAAGGCGTGGACTCATCGGCGCGCATCTTTGTTACGGGCCATCGCGGCATGGTCGGCTCCGCGCTCGTGCGCCGGCTGCAAGCCGCGGGCTTCAACAACCTGCTCGTGAAGACGCGACAGGAACTCGACCTGCTCGACCAGCGAGCGGTATATGCCTGTCTGCAAGACGAGCGGCCGGATTACATCTTCATCGCCGCGGCAAAGGTGGGCGGCATCCAGGCCAACAACCAGTTCCGCGCCGATTTCATCCAGCAAAACCTGCTGCTCGAGTCCAATCTGATCCACGGTGCGCACCTGGCTGGCGTGCAGCGGCTGATGTTCCTCGGATCGAGCTGCATCTACCCGCGGGACTGCCCGCAGCCCATCAAGGAAGCGTACCTGCTGACCGGCCCGCTGGAACCCACCAACGAGCCCTACGCGATCGCCAAGATTGCCGGCATCAAGCTCGCCGAGGCCTACAACCGCCAGTACGGTCGCCAGTACGTGAGTGTCATGCCCACCAACCTGTACGGGCCCAACGACAACTACGACCTGGCCACCAGCCACGTCCTGCCGGCGCTCATCCGCAAGGCGCACGAGGCCAGGGCCGCCCAGGCGCCGGAGCTGGTGGTCTGGGGCACGGGTCAACCGCGCCGCGAATTCCTGTACGTCGACGATCTGGCCGATGCCTGCGTGCACCTGATGGCCTCGGGCTACGCCGGCGACCTGGTGAATATCGGCACCGGCGAAGACGTCACCATTGGCGAGCTGGCGCACACCATCATGGATGTCGTCGGCTATCGCGGCGAAGTCGTCTTCGACACGAGCAAGCCCGACGGCACACCGCGCAAGCTGCTGGACGTCAGCCGCGCCGCCTCACTGGGCTGGCGTGCACGCACGAGCCTGCGAGACGGCATCGCGCGCGCCTACGCCGCCGCCCCATTCCACTCCTGAATGAAGACCTCGCACATGACCATTAAAAAAGCGCTCATCACAGGCATCACCGGCCAGGACGGGGCCTACCTGGCGGAGCTGCTGCTCGCAAAGGGCTATGAGGTGCACGGCATCAAGCGCCGCGCCAGCCTCTTCAACACGGACCGCGTCGACCACCTCTATCGCGACCCGCACGACACCGACCGCCGCTTCACCCTGCATTACGGTGATCTGACGGATTCGACCAACCTGATCCGCATCGTCCAGCAGGTCCAGCCCGACGAGATCTACAACCTCGCGGCGATGAGCCACGTGGCGGTCAGCTTCGAAGAACCGGAATACACGGCCAATGCGGATGCCATCGGGACCCTGCGGCTGCTGGAAGCCATCCGCATCCTGGGCCTGGAAAAGCGCACCCGCTTCTACCAGGCCAGCACTTCCGAGCTCTATGGCCAGGTGCAGGAAGTGCCGCAGCGCGAGACCACGCCGTTTTATCCGCGCAGTCCGTACGCCGTCGCCAAGATGTATGCGTACTGGATCACCGTGAACTACCGCGAGGCCTACGGTCTCTACGCCTGCAACGGCATCCTGTTCAACCACGAAAGCCCGATGCGCGGCGAGACCTTTGTGACGCGCAAGATCACACGTGCCATCGCCCGCATCGCCTTGGGCCTGCAAGACTGCCTGTACCTGGGCAATCTGTCGGCGCTGCGTGACTGGGGCCATGCGCGCGACTACGTGCAGATGCAGTGGCTGATGCTGCAGCAGCAGCAGCCCGACGATTTCGTGATCGCCACCGGCGTGCAGTACAGCGTGCGCCAGTTCGTCGAACGTGCAGGTGCCGAGCTGGGCATCGACATTGCCTTCAGCGGGACGGGTAGCGCCGAAATCGGTACGGTGCGTGCGGTGACGGGCGAGCGCGCGCGCTGCAAGGTCGGTGACGTGATCGTGAAGGTGGACCCGCGTTACTTCCGACCGACCGAAGTCGAAACGCTGCTGGGCGATCCGACCAAGGCCCGCGAGAAGCTTGGCTGGGTGCCGACGACGACCTTTGCCCAACTGGTGAGCGAAATGGTCGAATCCGACTACAGCTCGGCCAGCCGCGACGAACTCGTGCGCAAGGCCGGATACCAGGCCTTCGACTACCACGAGTAAGGCGACCACTCAGCAACAAGGCCCTGGCCGGGTTCCCCCGCCAGGGCCTTGTTGTTTGTGGCCGGCGACTCGAAGTCGGCCGGGTACGTGTGTGTCAGGTCCGCTCGGGCCAGCGACGCCGCACGAGAACGAAGATCCAGAGCCCGGCGGCGATGACCATGGTCAAACCCGATGCCTTGGCGGGATCGACAGTGGCCGACGACGCAAACGCCACGCCGGGCGAAGCCGTCGCCCGGCTCACGGGATGCAGTGCCGCATCGCGCGGGGCGGGGCGCGTCATGGCCTCTGCGCGCGTGCGCGGGGCCGAGGGTGATACAGGTCCCTGGTCAAGGCCCAGCGAACTGGGCGCAGCGATGGAGTACGCTCCCGCTGCCATGACGACCGCGGCGACCAACGAGCGAACCGATTGCCTGAACGACGAATCCATGTGTGTTGCCGAATGACTACTTTCGCGGCTTCCAAAGTCATTCGAGCACCCGCACCCATACGGGTGAACCCCCGGGTTAAGCGGTTGTTGCGCAGGAGGTTCAATTGATGCCCAAGACCACCCATTTGGGTGAGTGCCCATGTGGTTCAAGACAGCTCTACAACGCGTGTTGCGGGCGCTGGCATGACGGGCCCGAGAGCCTCGCTGCGCCGCATCCCGTGGATCTCATGCGCTCGCGCTATGCGGCCTTCGTCCTGGGACTTTCAGACTACCTGCTGCAGACTTGGCACCCCGATACGCGGCCGGCGGATGTGGACTGCGGACCGCCGGACATCCGTTGGCTGGGTCTGGAGATCAGACGCACGGGAACCGATCTCCATGGCGTCCAGATCGTCGAGTTCGTGGCGCGCAGCAAGCACCAGGGCCGCGCGACGCGGCAGCACGAAACAAGCCGCTTCGAGCGCCTGGATGGGCGCTGGTACTACCGCGACGGCGCCGTCCACCGCTGAGCGCTCCCGCGCACGTGGCCGCGGACGCGCAGGACGCCCGCCGACAGGGCGATCAGTGCGTCAGACGAATTCCTGGCGCACGGACGATGAGCGCAGGCGCAGGATGATCCAGGCCAGCAGCAGGCAGGTCCCCAGCGAGACGACCGTGCCCATCACGCGCGAGGCGATCACGAATCCGCCAAAGACCTCGATGGCCGATGACGGCAGTGGCGAGCGGCTCAAGGTGCTGCTCACCAGTCCCGTGACCAGTTCGTGCTGCAACCAGATCCCGGCCAGATTGATGGCGATCGCCACGCCCAGCAGGCCGATGAAGACCTGTCGCGCCCAGTCCAGTCGCAGCAGCAGGCCGACCGCGGCGACCAGTGTGGCCATCGACAGCGCCAGCGCCAGCGCCATCACCCACGGCAGGTAGGCGGCCAGGACGCTTGTCACGCCTTCAGGCGCCGGCAGATTCGCCAGGATCGAGCCGGCCGCCGCATTGCGCACGACGGTCAATATCACGGTCAACACCGCCAGCACGATGAAGAACCACGCCACCGCGGTGACGAACACCGAACGGGCGCCCACGTTGTAGGTCTGCGGCATCTTGAAACTCCCCGGTTCACGGCCATCCGATCCACTGCGGATGATGTCGCGCGAACATGACAGCCATTTGGCGGCGACCGTCATCGGTCTGTCAGCCCCCGCGAACGCGGTTCATCCCTCAGCCTAGGGAAACCCGGCCATGCAGACGTCTGGCTGCAGCAACAGCTGTGGCCAGCCGCCACGCGAAATTGGGCGCAGCACAAGGATCGCCGGCAGAGGCCCCCCGGGCGTGCGCCGCGCATAGAGCCATTCGCCGAGGCCCAAGGCGCGAGGTCCGGGCGCCCTGCGTGACGCGGTGGGTTCCAGGCACCATCAACTATCGCTATCGTCAATCTAGATGCAATTCATCCACGCAATGATCAACGACTTCCACAATGACTTCCATCGCGACGCTTTCGCGACCTCTTTCTCAGCCAACCACCAGGAAGTCACCATGTCGATCATCAACACCACCGTCAAGCCCTTCAAGGCCACCGCCTTCCAGAACGGCAAGTTCATCGAAGTCAGCGACCAGTCCATCCAGGGCAAGTGGAGCGTCTTCTGCTTCTACCCGGCCGACTTC
Organism: Pseudomonadota bacterium; assembly: GCA_963205115.1. Classification (GTDB taxonomy): domain Bacteria; phylum Pseudomonadota; class Gammaproteobacteria; order Burkholderiales; family Burkholderiaceae_C; genus Rubrivivax. Next base: position 225,953 of record CAUJHV010000014.1, read on the forward strand.
ACCTTCGTATGCCCGACCGAGCTGGAAGACCTGGCCGACCACTACCCCGAGTTCAAGGACCTGGGCGTCGAGGTCTACGGCATCAGCACGGACACGCATTTCGCGCACAAGGCCTGGCACGACACCTCGGACGCGATCAAGAAGGTCCGCTATCCGCTGATCGGCGACCCCACGGGCACGATCACGCGCCACTTCGACGTGATGATCGAAGAAGAAGGCCTGGCGCTGCGCGGCACCTTCCTGATCGATCCGAACGGCGTCATCAAGACCGCCGAGATCCATGACAACGGCATCGGCCGCGACGCTGGCGAGCTGCTGCGCAAGGTCAAGGCGGCCCAGTACGTCGCCAAGCACCCGGGCCAGGTCTGCCCGGCCAAGTGGCAGGAAGGCGCGGCGACGCTGACGCCCTCGCTGGACCTGGTCGGCAAGATCTGAGCGCCAGGCGCTGATCCGCGCGCTGCCGTCCACGGCAGCGGCGGAATCCGCTCACGACAGACGCCCTCGGGCGCAGTCGCCAACCCCGCAACCCGCGGGCTTGGCGACTGCGCCGGACCGCACACGGCCCATCCGAATTGAACGCCCCCTGAAAGGCCCGCCATGCTCGACGCCACGCTCAAGACCCAGCTCCAGTCCTACCTCAGCAAGATGCAGCGCCCAATCGAACTGATCGCCTCGCTGGACGGCCGTCAGGCCTCGCAGGACATGCTGTCCTTGCTGCAGGACATCGCCGCACTCAGCGAGATGATCACCGTGCGCACCGATGGCGCGGACACCCGTCGCCCGTCGTTCCAGGTCAGCGCCGTGGCGGCCGACACGGGCGTGCGCTTCGCGGCCATTCCGCTGGGCCACGAGTTCAGCTCGCTCGTGCTGGCGCTGCTGCAGGCCGGCGGCCACCCGCCCAAGGTCGACGCGGCGACGATCGAGCAGATCCGCGCGCTCGAAGGCGACTTCGTCTTCGAGACCTTCATATCCCTGAGCTGCCACAACTGCCCGGACGTCGTGCAGGCGCTGAACATGATGGCCGTGCTGAACCCGCGCGTGCGCCACGTGGCCATCGACGGCGGCTTGTTCCAGGACGAGGTGCAGGCGCGCCAGATCATGGCCGTGCCGATGGTCTTCCTCAATGGCCGGCCTTTCGGGTCGGGCCGCATGGAGCTGACCGAGATTCTGGCGAAGATCGACACCCAGGCCGGTGCGCGCGACGCGCAGCGCCTGTCGCGCCAGGAGCCGTTCGACGTGCTGATCGTCGGCGGCGGACCAGCCGGTGCAGCCGCCGCCATCTACGCCGCACGCAAGGGCATCCGCACCGGCATCGTGGCCGAACGCTTCGGCGGCCAGACGCTGGACACGCTGGGCATCGAAAACTTCGTCTCGGTACCGCAGACCGACGGCCCGCGCTTCGCCGCTGCGCTCGAAGAACACGTGCGTCAGTACGCGGTCGACATCATGAAGGGCCAGCGCGCGCAGTCACTGACACCGGCCGACGCACCCGGCGGACTGGCGCAGCTGACGCTGGCCAACGGCGCACAGTTGCAGGCCCGCACCATCGTGCTGGCACCTGGCGCGCGCTGGCGGCCCGTGGGCGTGCCGGGCGAACAGCAATACCGCACGCGCGGCGTGGCCTACTGCCCGCACTGCGACGGTCCGCTGTTCAAGGGCAAGCGGGTCGCCGTGATCGGCGGCGGCAACTCGGGTGTCGAGGCGGCCATCGACTTGGCCGGCATCGTCGAACACGTCACGGTGCTCGAATTTGCCGACCAGCTGAAGGCCGACGCCGTGCTGGTGCGCAAGCTCTACAGCCTGCCCAACGTGCGCGTGCACCTGCAGGCTCAAACGACCGAAATCACCGGCGACGGACAGAAGGTCACCGGCATCCGCTTCCGCGACCGCAGCAGCGGCGTGGAACACACGGTGGAACTGGCCGGCGTCTTCGTGCAGATCGGCCTGGTGCCGAACACCGAGTGGCTCGACGGTGCCATCGAGCGCACGCGGCACGGCGAGATCGTCGTCGATGCCCGCGGCGCCACGGGCACGCCGGGCATCTTTGCCGCCGGCGACGCGACGACCGTGCCCTACAAGCAGATCATCGTGGCGTCCGGTGACGGGGCCAAGGCCGCGCTCTCCGCCTTCGACCACCTGATGCGGCTGCCCGGCGAAGCGCCGGCGCTGGCGGCTTGAACTGACCCAGGTCAAGCCGGCTGGGTGCCGGGCGAGGCGACAATTTAAATGCGAAACATTCGCATCTGGAAGTCCGCCCGCCATGACACCCCGCCCGCCGCCCGAAGTGGCGCTGACCGATCTGCCGCGTGGCGTGCGTGCGCGCGTGTCGCGTGTGCAGGCCGACACGGGCGATCAGGCGCTGGCGCTGCGCCTGCTGGAACTGGGCTTCATCGAAGGCGAGCCTCTGCACGTGGTGGCCTTCGGCCAGCCTGGGCGCGACCCCATCGGCGTGCGCCTGGGCGGCCGCGGCGGCGCCGGCGCCTTTGCGCTGCGCCGCAAGGAAGCGGCGCTGATCTGGGTGCGGCCCGAGGTCCACGCGTGAGCACGCTGGCCGCCTCGCGGCAACTGGCGCTGCTGGGCAATCCCAACTGCGGCAAGACGGCGCTGTTCAACCTGCTGACCGGCGCTCGGCAGAAGGTGGCCAACTACGCGGGCGTCACCGTGGAACGCAAGGCCGGGCGGCTGACCACGCCGCACGGACACACGCTCGAGGTGCTGGACCTTCCCGGCGCCTACAGCCTGAACGCCACCAGCGCCGACGAGGCCGTGACCCGCGCCGTCGTCCTGGGCGAGCGCGCGGGTGAGCGCGTGCCGGACCTGCTGGTCTGCGTCACGGACGCCACGCATCTGCGCCAGAACCTGCGCATGGTGCTGGAAGCCCGGCGCCTGGGCCTGCCGATGGTCGTGGCGCTGAACATGGCCGACGTCGCGCGCCACCACGGCATCCATGTCGACCGCGAGGCGCTCGAGACCGCACTGGGCGTGCCGGTGGTGGAAACCGTGGCCGTCAAGTCCGGCGGCGCCGCGGCCTTGCTGCAGCAGATCGACAGCTGGCTCGCGGCGCATCCGGGCGGCCCGCTGCCGACACCGCAGCGCCCGCCGCCGCCCACGGTCGACGGCGTGATGGCCGACCATCGCGAAGTCCGGCGGATCCTCGAACTCGCCGTGCGCGAGCCGGAAGTCGACAGCCGCCTGGACGAGGCGATCGACCGTGTGGCGCTGCATCCCGTGGCCGGCATGTTGGTGCTGCTGGCGGTGCTGTTCCTGATCTTCCAGGCGGTCTTCGCCTGGGCGCAGGTGCCGATGGAGGCCATCAAGGCCGGTGTGCAGGCCGTGGGCCAGTTCGTCAGCACGACACTGCCCGCCGGGCCGCTGCGCAGCCTGCTGGCCGACGGTGTCATCGCCGGCGTGGGCGGCGTGCTGGTCTTCCTGCCGCAGATCCTGGTGCTGTTCTTCTTCATCCTCGTGCTCGAGGACTCGGGTTACCTGCCGCGCGCGGCCTTCCTGCTGGACCGCGTGATGGCCAGCGTCGGCCTGACGGGCCGCAGCTTCATTCCACTGCTGTCCAGCTTCGCCTGCGCCGTGCCCGGCATCATGGCCACGCGCACCATCGGCGATGCACGCGACCGCTGGGCCACCATCATGATCGCGCCGCTGATGACCTGCTCGGCGCGGCTGCCGGTCTACGCCTTGCTGATCGGCGCCTTCATTCCCGCGCGCACGCTGGGCGGCGTGTGGAACCTGCAGGGCCTGGTGCTCTTTGCGCTGTATGTCGGCGGCATCGCCAGCGCGATGGCCGTGGCCTGGGTGCTGCAGCGGCGCGGCCTGCGCGAGGGCAGCCTGCACCACACACTGCTGCTGGAACTGCCCGCCTACCGCTGGCCGCATCTGCGCAACGTGGCCGCGGGCCTGTGGGAACGCGCCAAGATCTTCCTCACCCGCGTGGGCACGATCATCCTGTCGCTAACCGTCCTGCTGTGGTTCTTGTCGAGCTATCCGGCCGCGCCGGAGGGCGCCACGCAGCCGGCCATCAGCTACAGCGTCGCGGGCCGGCTGGGCCAGTGGCTGCAGCCGCTGGTGGCACCCATCGGGTTCAACTGGCAGATCGCCATCGCGCTGATTCCCGGCATGGCCGCGCGCGAGGTCGCCGTGGGCGCGCTGGGCACCGTCTATGCGCTGTCGTCCACCGGTGAGACGCTGGCCGACCAGTTGGCGCCGCTGATCGCGCACGACTGGTCGCTGGCCACGGCCTGCGCGCTGCTGGCCTGGTACGTCTTTGCGCCGCAGTGCATCTCGACGCTGTCCATCGTGCGCCGCGAGACCGGCACCTGGCGCGACCCGGTGATCCTCGCCGGCTACCTGTTCGCGCTGGCGTATGCCGCGGCGTTCCTGACCTTCCACGCGGTCACGTGGCTGGGGTTGGGCTGATGGGCGACACGCTGCAATCGGCCGTGGTGCTGCTGATCGTGGTGGCCGCCCTGGTCGACGTCGTTCGCCGTGCCTGGCGGCGCTTGAAGCCGCGCGCCAGCGAGGCATCCGGTCAGCAGGCAGGCCCGGGTGCGGGCTGCGGCGGCTGCTCGGGCTGCAGCGCGGGCGGCTGCCCGTCTGCGCGCCGCTGAGGCCTTCTCGCGCTGGGCTACTTCAGGTCGCCCGCCAGGCTGGACAGCGTTTCCGGCACGATCAACACGTGCGCCGGATAGTTCGTGTGGTCGCAGCCCAGCTTGACGGCCGCACCGGCGCGGATGGCCTGGCGCATCGCCGCATCGAACTCGAAGCGCACGAAATGCACCGAGGAGGTCTTCTCGGCGTTCTCGCGCTCCAGGTCCTCGTCGGCGATCGCATAGACGCGGGCATGCCCCTCGACCTCGACAAACAGGCGGTCCTCGACGCCGATCAGCCGGGCCAGCTCGCGCTTGCGCTCGTGCGGGTCGGGGTACTCGAGCAGCATCGTCGCCTTCCAGTTGCTGCCGTCCGGCACCAGCGGCGCATAGGCGTCGATTTCGCCCTGGATGCCGTCCTCGTCGAAGATCTTTTCGATATGCAGCATCTCCTGGATCTGCCGGCGGATCGTCTGCTCGTCCTCGAACTGCAGCGTCATGTGGTCGCCCAGTGCCACGCTGCGCCGCTTGCGGTGCGCGATGACCTCGGGCTTGCTGCTCTTGCGGATCTTGGCGTAGGCCTCGAGCGTCAGGAGGCTGTCGCGGGTGATGGTCATGGGAAATCCTTCGAACGGTTCGGTCACAGGCCGTAGGCCGTGCGCATCATCGTCAGCGGGTGCAGCACCGCCTTGGCCGGCGTGCCGGCCTCCTGCATGCCCTGGGCGATGTGGTGGCCGGCCATGGGGCAATCGCTGCCGATCACGTCCGGCTCGTCCTTGGCCATGTTCTTGAAGACGGTCTTGCCGATCTTCATGGCCACCGGATGCGTGGGTGTCTTCACGCCGTAGGTGCCGGCGTGGCCGGAGCAGCGCTCCACGGTGTTGAGCTTCAGCTCGACCTTGGTGCCGATGAGCTTGAGCATCTCTTCGGTCTTCTTGCCGATGTTCTGCACGCGGCCGTGGCAGGGGATGTGGTAGCTGACCTTGCCCAGCGCGGTCTTGAAATCGGTCTTCAGCAGGCCGTCCTTGTGGCGCGCCACCAGGTACTCGAACGGGTCCCACATCGCTTCCTTGACGGCCTGCGCCTGCGGATCGTCCGGGAACATCAGCGGCAACTCTTGCTTGAACATCAGCGTGCAGCTGGGCACGGCCGAGAGGATCGCGTAGCCGTCGGCGGCGTACTTCGCCAGCACCGGCATGTTGGCTTCCTTGTGGCGCGCCACCGATTCCAGGTCGCCCAGCTCGAGCTTGGGCATGCCGCAGCACTGCTCCTTCTCGACGATCACATAAGGTATCTCGTTGTGCTCGAGCACCTTCAGCAGGTCTTCGCCGATGCCAGGCTCGTTGTAGTTGACGTAGCAGGTGGCGAAGATCGCCACCTTGCCCGGCGTGCGCTCGCCCGCGACCACCGGATGGTCCCAGTGGCTCATCGCACGGCCCCAGCGGAAGCGCTGCGTGGCCAGGCCGGGCATCCAGGCGGTGGGGTGCACGCCCAGCACGGTGTCCATCTGCTTGCGCGCAAAGCGCGTGCTGTTGATGGCATTGACCGCCTGCACAACGATCGGGATGCCGGCAAACTGGCCGTGGGTGTCGGTGGAGGCCAGGAACTTCTCGCCGGCCTTGACTTCGCCGTTCTTGTACTTGATCGCCTTGGCGCGCAGCATCAGGTGCGGGAAGTCCAGGTTCCACGCGTGCGGCGGCGTGTACGGGCACTTGGTCATGTAGCACAGGTCGCACAGGTAGCACTGGTCGACGACCTTCCAGTAGTCGTCCTTCTTGACACCGTGCACCTCGCCGTCGTCCGTGGCATCGACCAGGTCGAACAGGTTCGGGAAGCTCTGGCACAGGCTCACGCAGCGGCGGCACCCGTGGCAGATGTCGAACACCCGCTCCATCTCCTTGTAGAGCGAGCCGGTGTCGTAGAAGTCGGGGTTCTTCCAGTCCAGCGGGTGCCGGGTCGGAGCTTCGAGGTTGCCTTCGCGCATGGGTGTACCTGCTGTGGGCCGCAACGTGTGGGTCTGGGATGAATGCAAACAAGGGGCGCGCGGCCCCTTGTCTTCGATGGGCCGCCGCGCGCCCGGCCTTCGCCGCGAACGGCTCGGGCTGTGTGGTCAACAGGGCCCGCGCAGGCGGGCCTTGCGAGCCGACTCAGTCGACCAGTGCGTCCAGCGCCTTCTGGTAGCGGTTGGCGTGCGAACGCTCGGCCTTGGCCAGCGTCTCGAACCAGTCGGCGATCTCGTCGAAACCCTCTTCGCGAGCGGACTTGGCCATGCCCGGGTACATGTCGGTGTACTCGTGCGTTTCGCCGGCGACTGCGGCCTTCAGGTTCTGGCGGCTGTTGCCGATCGGCAGGCCGGTGGCCGGGTCACCCGAGCCGTTTTCCAGAAATTCGAGGTGGCCGTGCGCGTGCCCGGTCTCGCCTTCAGCCGTCGAGCGGAACAGCGCCGCGACGTCGTTCTGGCCTTCCACGTCGGCCTTGTTTGCGAAATACAGATAACGCCGATTGGCTTGGGATTCGCCGGCAAAGGCGTCCTTCAAGTTCTGTTCGGTCTTGGAACCCTTCAAAGTGGCCATGTCACGCTCCTGGTAGTCGGATGTGGAATAAGGGGGACTGTCCGCAGCAACTGGCTTGGCCAGCATCCGCGGCGCACCTCATAGGGTACCGCCGATCGGGTGGCCTTCCTCATGCAAAGACTCAATCGCCCCGATAGCCTGCGGCATGCCGGCCGGTCGCCCCGGACCACCCGCCGCCGACGGCGCCACGCCCGGGCCGCCGAGGGTCTTGCGTGTGTCATACAATTCACGGCTCTGTGGGGACGTAGCTCAGCTGGGAGAGCGTCGCGTTCGCAATGCGAAGGTCGGGAGTTCGATCCTCCTCGTCTCCACCACATTCCTGGGGCCCGCCGACGTGCGGGCCCCTGTCGTTTGGGACGGTCAAGACACCCGGCGACACCAGGCGCGCAAGTGCCTCCCGCACCGCAGCCGCGCGCTTGGCTCGGCGCGTGGGCGCCCGGGCGTCGCTCCGGCGCCGCCAGGCCACGCTCACACAGTCGCACGTCGGGCGCGTACCCGCATCAGCGGCTGGGGTACTGGATGTCGGCGCGCCGGTTCTGCGACCAGGCCGCCTCGTCGTGGCCCGGGGCCTTGGGCTTTTCGCTGCCCCAACTGATGGCCTCCATCTGCTTGGGCGCTACGCCCAGCAATACGAGCGCATGGCGCACGGCCTCGGCGCGCTTCTGGCCCAGCGCCAGGTTGTATTCCGCGCTGCCCCGCTCGTCGGCATTGCCTTCGATGCGCACGGACAGCGTCGGATGGGCCGCCAGGTACTTGCCCTGGCGATCCAGCAGCGCGTTGAATTCCGGCTTCACGATGGCCCGCTCGAAGTCGAAGTACACGCTGCGCGCCGTCGAGATCGCGCTCTTCGGGTCCAGGTAGGCCGGCAGTTCCGCCGTGGCCACGGTGGGTGGCGGAGCGGGTTTGCTCACGGCGGCCGGCGGCGGCGGGGCAGGCATCGGCGCGGCGGCGATCGGCTCCTTGACCACCGGCGCGGGTGTCGCGACGGGTGTGCTGCTGCAGGCGCCGAGCAAGGCCGCAACGGCCACGATCAGTGCAAAGGTCTTGGCGGTGTGCAATTCGAGTCTCCCCATCAGCCGGGCCCGGTGTGCCGATGCATCACGCAAGCGGATCCACATGAGGCCCCACCCGCCGGAATCTAGCGGTGGACCCCATGGCCTCGACAGTGCTGCCGGTCATGAGCCGACATGACATTGGTCACCGCGCAGCAGGCGCCGCTCAGGCGTCGAATTCCGCCACGACCCGCGTCCCCTGCCCGACCTGGCTGGACACCTCCAGGTGGGCTCCGATCAGCGCGGCCTGCTCCTCGATGCCGCGCAGCCCGTAGTGGCCCGGCTTGCGCTGCGCGGGGTCGAACCCCACGCCGTCGTCGGTGATCTCCATCCGCACACGCGGGACGGCATCGGCACCGGGTGGGCTTCGGGTCGGCGCCGGCGCCGCGCCCAGGCGAAGCGTGAGCAGATGCGCATGGGCATGACGTTCGACGTTATGCAAGGCCTCTTCGGCAATGCGAAAGACCGTCTCTGCGCGTTCGTCGGCCAGGCCCGCAGCATCGGGGTCGGCCTGCAGGGTCGCTGCCACACCGGTGCGTTCGCAGAAGTGCGTCAGCAATTCCTGCAGGGCCGGCCCGAGGCCGGTATCGCGCACGCCGTTGTGCCGCATCTGGGCGATCGCGGCTCGGGCCTCGGTCAGGCCGCTGGCGGCCACCTCCTGGGCCTGCGCGAGTTCGGCCTCGAGTTCGTGCTCGGACCAGCGCGTGCGCAGCTTGCGCACCATGCGGATCTGCGTCAGCAAGGCCATCAGCGAGTGGGCCAGCGTGTCGTGCAGGTCGCGTGCCAGGCGCAGCCGTTCGCGCGTCACCGCCGCGTGGCGCGCGTCGTCGGCCAGGCGCTCCACGCGCGCGGTGCGCTCGACCACCCGGGCATCCAGTTCCGCGTTGAGCGTCTGCAGGGCCTTCTTCTCCTGCTGCAGGTGGTCGACCAGTTCGGCCAGCGTGGCGCCGATGCGGCTGACCTCGTCGTCACCCGCGGGAAGCGCCAGGGTGTGCAGTTCACCCTGGCGCACGGCCACCGCCTCTTCGGCCAGGGCCGACAAGCGCCGCGTCAACAGTCGCGTCGCCCAGACGGCCGCGGCGGCCGCCACCAGACCCGCCAGCAGGACGCTGAGAAAAACCACCTGCCGGGTGGCACGCGAAGGCGCGAGCGCCGCGTGCGCATCCTGACGGACCACGACGCCCCAGCCGAGACCGTCGCCTGCGCCGGCGTGTTCGACCAGCCCGCCGATCAGGTAGGCCCCGTCTTGCGAAATCTCGGCACGCGTGGGCCGCGGGTGGCCCAGCCACGCGGCCGGTCCGACCACCACGGTACCGTCCTCGGTGGTCAGCACCATGTCCAGCTGGCGTTGTGAATCCAGGGACCGCAACAGCTCGGCCTGCAGGTTCTCGACCCAGCGCCAGGACAACTCGGCGCCCAGGACGCCGGCCGGACGCCCAGCCGCATCCGTCAGCGGCACGGCGAGATCGATGACCCGTGGCGCCTGCGGGTCTGCCGCCGCGTCCGGTGAAGGCAGCAGCGGCGGCGCCGGATGCACGTCGCCCAGGTACAGCCCGGTGCGCCCACGCGCGAACCAGGCGCTTGCCGACACATCGTCACCCTCGCGCGCGCCGCCCGCAGCGGCAGTGATGCGACCGTGCACATCGGCCACGGCGAGCCAGACAAATTCCGGGAAGTGGGCCTGCGCCGCGTCGAGATGGCGGCGCAGCGCCTGCTCGCTGCGGTCGTCGGTGGCGACGATCTGCGCCGCCGTCGCCCGCAGGATGGCGCGACGCGTGCGCAGGTCCGTCTTCAGGGCGTGTCCGATCTGGGCGGCGAACTGCGTCAACAAGCGTTCGCTGTCGGCGCGCACGCGCCTGGCGGCCTCACTGGCCGCCAGGTCCGCGGCCACCAGGGCGGCCAACGTCACCACCGTGAAGACCGCCCAGCCGATGGCTGCCGCCAGGTGCAGGCGCGGATTCAGCCCCTGGCCGAATCTCACGCGACCGTCCCCGGCGCGCGGCTGCGCCGCGTCAACCCGCATCGGCCACGTGACCCGAAAGTGCCGCTCGTCACTGGGCAACGCCGATGGGTCGCGGATAAGCTGCGGTTCATGCGGATTTCCCTGCGCTCGGTGTCCGACTCTACAGAGCCGGGCGTGGTTCGCCCGCCGCATGGGCATGGGCCCGCACGGCTGGGCAGCGGGAGTTGACCGTGATGGACGAGTTGATCGCGGCGGTCGCGCGCGCGGCCAGCCTGACGCCCGAGCAGGCCACGGTGGCCGTGGCTGCCGTCTTGCGCTTCTTCACGACGCGGCTGCCCTCGTCGCTGGTGGGCGAATTGCATGCACGCCTGCAGACCCGCTCGCCAGGGTCCGCTGCAGGTTCCGAAGGTACCGACGCAACCGCGGACCCGCCGCGCCGGTGATGCGTCCGGCGGACCGCTCCTCCACCCCATGCACGTCACCACAGCCTGCCCATGAATGCAGAGCGCAGTGAGCCCCACGATCCCCCGCTGCGGCTGCTCATCGCCGATGACCAGCCCTTGATCCGCCGCGGCCTGTCGATGATGCTCGCGGCCGAAGAAGGCATCGACATCGTCGGTCAGGCCGCCGACGGCATCGAGGCCATCGAGATGGCCTTGGCCACCTCGCCCGACGTGGTCGTGATGGACCTGCAAATGCCGCGCGCCAGCGGCGTGGTGGCCACGCGCGAGATCACGGCGCAGCGGCCGGCCACGCGTGTTGTCGTGCTGACGACCTTCGACCACGACGACCTGGTCTTCGAAGCCATACGCGCTGGCGCGCAGGCCTACCTGCTGAAGGACGCGTCCGAAGCGGACGTGCTGGAAACCGTGCGCGCCGTGCACCGCGGCGAATCCCGCCTGTCGCCGGCCATCGCGCGCAAGGTCATGGACCAGTTCCGGGCCTTCGCGGCCTACGCGCCGGGCCCGGTCGCGACCGGCGACGCCGCCAGTGTCCTGTCGCCGCTCGACGCCGGCGGTGCCGCCGCGCCGCCTGCGGGCAGGCCCCGGGCGCCCGGTTCGCTCGAAGATCCCCTGACCGACAAGGAAGAGCGCATCCTGGACCTGCTGTCGCAGGGCAAGAGCAACAAGCAGATCGCCGCCACCGTCTTCCTCGCCGAAGGCACGGTGAAGAACTACGTCAGCCGCATCATGGACAAGCTGCACGCGCGCAGCCGCACTGAACTGGCGGTACGCGCCGTCAGCCGCCGCGGCTGAGCGTTGCCGCGCACGCAGTGACCAAGGTCACTGTGTGGTCATGACCCGCCGATGGCCCCCGGCACTGTGCGTGTGCCGGGCGGCGTCCCACACTGTGTGTCACCGATCGCAAGGGCCGCGTCCCTTGCCGGGCGGTCGCCCTGCCCGCAGCCGGGCCGGCGAACACGGAGCCTGTGATGTCGATACCTGTCCCGTCCATCGTGCCCGCGCACGATCCGAAGCGCCGCTTCTGGCTCACCGCCACCAGCGTCATGGGCGGTGCCTCGGTGGTCGGCACCGCGATCCCCTTCGTCGAGACCTTCGAGCCCAGCGAACGCGCCAAGGCCGAGGGCGGCCCGGTGGAGGTCGATCTGAGCGACATCCTGCCCGGCGCGACCAAGACCGTCGCCTGGCGCGGCAAGCCGGTCTGGGTGGTACGGCGCACGCCCGCGATGCTGGCCGCGCTGCAAGGCCATGACAACGAACTGGTCGACCCCCTGTCCAAGCGCGACCAGCAGCCCGAGTACGCCCGCAACGCCACGCGTTCGATCAAGCCGGACATCTTCGTCGTCGTCGGCATCTGCACCCACCTGGGCTGCTCGCCCAGCGTGGCGCCGGCCGACTCCAACAACCCCAGCCTGCCGGCCGACTGGCCGGGTGGCTATTTCTGCCCTTGCCACGGATCGATGTTCGACGGGGCCGGCCGGGTCTTCAAGGACAAGCCCGCCCCCACGAACCTCGTCGTCCCGCCCTACCACTTCGTCAGCGCGACGCAGTTGGTGGTCGGCGACAACACGGGCTGAGCCGCAGGACGCAAGACCTGCACGGGCACGGGGCCGCACGATGCGTCTGTCGAATTGGGGCTACCGTGCCGACTTCTACGTCTACCCGGTGCTGATCGCCGCCAGCACGTCCGCCACGCTGTGGCACGGGTCGTGGCGCAGCGCCGGACAGGCGATGGCGGCAGGCGTGATCGGCATCTTCGTGTGGACGGCGCTGGAGTACGCACTGCACCGCTGGGTGCTGCACCGTGTGCAGCCCTTCAAGCGCCTGCACGCGATGCACCATGCCCATCCCGGCGCCTTGATCGGCACACCCGCGTGGCTCAGCGCGCCGCTGTTCCTGGCCATGTGGGCGGCCCTGGGCCGTGGGGCATCACCCGCCCTGGCCGGCGGGTTCATCACCGGCATGATGGTGGGGTACCTGGCCTACGCCGCCTTGCACGACGCCGTGCACCACCGCCGCGCGCGGCCGGGCACCTGGCTGTACCACGCCAAGCTGCGCCACGCCTGCCACCACCGCGACGCGTCGCATTCCGAATACGGCGTCAGCTGCGGGCTCTGGGACGCCGTGCTGCACACCTCGAGCCACCCATCGCCGCCGCCGGGCCGGCACAAGCCGCCGGACGCGGATGCGCGCGGGCGCCGATCGTGGGCACTGCCGAAAGACACGCCCAGGCGGTGACCTCGGCGTGACCGCTGGCCCTGTGCCGAGGCCGACGCGACGCCCACACTTCCCGGCATGCAAGTGCGCACGATCTTCCCCGCCCCGACCGCATGCACCACGCCCGCTGACGCTGGCTTGAACCGTTGGCCATCTTCCGCCGGCCCTCACGGGTGCTGACACATGGCCACGTCGCACACCCGTGCCACCCGGCGTCCCGAGGGATTGACCACGCTGGTCCTGCAAGGTGGCGGCGCGCTCGGTGCCTACCAGGGCGGTGCTTTCGAGGCCCTGGCCGATGCCGATCGCCAACCCGACTGGGTGGCCGGCATCTCGATCGGCGCCATTCATGCCGCACTGATTGCCGGCAACACGCCCGACCAGCGGGTCGAGCGGCTGCGGGAGTTCTGGCGCCGTGTGACGGCGTCCGTGCCCTCGTGGGCCTGGGCGGTTCCCGAAGGACCCATGCGCCAGTGGGCCAATGAATGGGCCGCGGCCTGGAGCGCGGCCTTCGGCCTGCCCGCCTTTTTCGTGCTGCGGCCCACGGCGCTGATGTGGCCCAGCGAATCCGACCGCCCCAGCCTCTACGACACCGAGCCCCTGCTGGAGACCCTGAACGACCTGGTGGATTTCGATCGGATCAACGACGGCCCCACCCGCCTGAGCGTGGGCGCGGTCGATGTGGAAAGGGGCAACTTCGTCTACTTCGACAACCGCCAGCAGCGCATCGGCCCCGAGCACATCATGGCCAGCGGCGCCTTGCCGCCGGGATTTCCGGCGGTGACGGTGGACGGCCGCGCGTACTGGGACGGCGGCCTGGTGTCCAACACCCCGCTGCAGCACGTGGTGGACCATCTCGGCGGCGAAGCCGCGACCATCTTCCAGATCGACCTGTTCAGCGCACGCGGCGCCTTGCCGCGCACCCTGGCGCAGGTGGCCGACCGTGAGAAGGACATCCGCTTTTCCAGCCGCACGCGCGCGGTGACCGACCGGCTGCGCGAGCGGCACGAACTGCACCAGGGCCTGCGTGCCCTGGCAGCCCTGTTGCCGGCGGCGCGGCGCTCGGATCCACAAGTCCAGGCCCTGCTGGCTTCCGCCCACGACACCGCCATCACGCTGGTGCACCTGATCCACCGCCACAAGGGCAGCGAAACCCAGTCGCGCGACTACGAGTTCTCGCGTGCCTCGATGCTGGAGCACTGGCTGGTCGGCCATGCCGACATGGCGCACTCGCTGCGATCACTCGCGGCCTCACGGGCGCATCCGCAGCCGGGCTCGTTCCGCGTCTTCGACTACACGCGGCCGCCGCCGACCGCAGGCGCCACATGACACCCGCGGCCTGGCCTCGCACACGGCCACCGGGCGGCCCCGGGCTGCACGAACACCCCGATCGGCCCGCCCGCGACACCACCTGGAGATGCACATGAGACTCGACGGCAAAGTGGCCTTCATCACCGGCTCCGGCAGCGGCATCGGCCGCCACATCGCACAGGTCTACGCCGATGCCGGCGCCGCCATTGCCGTGGCCGACCTCAACCCCAAGGCCGCTGAGGCCGCTGCGGCCGAACTGCGCGCGCACGGCGCCCAGGCGATCGCCACGCCGGTGGACGTGACCGACGAGGCCGGTGTCGACGCGGCCATCGCGCGAACCGTGGCCGAGTGGGGAAGCCTGGACGTCTTGGTCAGCAATGCCGGCATCCAGATCGTGGCCCCGCTGCAGGACTTCCGCTTCGACGACTGGAAGAAGCTGCTGTCGGTGCACCTGGACGGCGCCTTCCTGACCGCACGCGCATCGCTGCGCCAGATGATCGCCAGCGGCCGCGGCGGCGCGATGATCTTCATGGGTTCGGTGCACTCCAAGGAAGCCTCGGTCCTGAAGGCACCGTACGTGAGCGCCAAGCACGGGCTCGAAGGCCTGACCAAGGTCATCGCCAAGGAGGGCGCGGCACACGGCGTGCGCGCCAATCTCGTCTGCCCGGGTTTCGTGCGCACCCCGCTGGTGGACAAGCAGATTCCCGAACAGGCCAAGGCCTTGGGCATGTCCGCCGACGACGTGGTCAAGAAGGTCATGCTGCGGGAGACGGTGGACGGCGAATTCACCACCGTCGAGGACGTCGCGCAGGTGGCGCTGTTCTTCGCCGCCTTCCCCAGCAATGCCCTCACCGGGCAGTCGCTGGTGGTCAGCCACGGCTGGTTCATGCAATGAGGCCGGGAGCCTGGCACCGCGGGCGGCGCCGCGGCCCGGCAACGGCCTCGCAAGGAGATCCACATGCTCACACTCGACAAGCCCACCGACTCGACGGTCACTGAAAGGGCACCCACCTCGACACCCGCCACGACGCCCGTCACGGCGCCCGGCCGCCCCACCGCCACCGACCGCCCGCCTGCGGCCGTGCCCGGCACGCAACGCGCCGACACCGAGCCAGCCGCCGCGCCCTGGGACCCCCGCGACGTGCAGTGGGGTTTCGACCCCGTTGTCTATCGGTGGCTGCCACTGGCAGTCCCGCTGATCGCCGTCACGCTGGCATGCACCGCCGCCATGGCCCTGTACTTCGCCTGATGGATCGGGCCAGGGCATTGCGCAGCGCCTGCGCCGCCGCGTCGCGGCGCGGATGAGCGACGGCCGGCCAGCGCGCGCTGACCTGCCGGGCTGCGGCTCGCCCGGCCTCTTCGGACGACGCGCAGCCTCGGGACGAACGCCCCCCGCGCGTGGGCGCTGCGCGGCGGAAGGTCGTCGGGCGTTGGCCACGCCCGCATCGGGATGTCCGGCAGCATCACGTCCGCGGTTTGCCGATCCGTTCACGCCCTCTGACCCGTAGTTTTGCTACATCGCGGCGCGGGCAGCGGCCATCCATGCCCGGCCCTTCTGGTTAGCCCGTATCGGCCTCTCTATGTAGTTTTGCTACTATCTCGCCCCGGGGCGCCTAAGGTGTCCCCCGCTGAGCCGCCCGGGAACCCCCGGGTATAGTGACAAATTGCTAGGGATGTGCGGATCCCGCCGGCGGCCCCTCAGGCGGCCGCCCAATACAACGATTCGCCGGGGTCGCTGCCCGGTGAGACCGGAGAACTTTCGTGGATTTCGCCGAACAGCAACGACGCTCGAGCAAGCACCTGGTCAGCTTCGGCGTCGTCGTCGGCCTGCACCTGGTGCTGGGCTGGGCCCTGCTCACGGGACTGGCGCAGCGCATGGTCGAAGTGATCAAGGCGCCGATCGAGACCAAGATCATCGAAGAGGTCAAGCCGCCACCCCCGCCGCCGCCGGAAAACCTGCCGCCGCCGCCGAAGTTCGCCCCGCCGCCGCCCAGCTTCGTGCCGCCGCCCGAGGTGGTGGTCAATCCGCCGCCCACCCCGCAGCAGACGATCACCACGACCACGGTGGCGCCGCCGCCGGCACCGGTGACCATCGCACCGGCGCCCAGGCCTGAAGCCCCGCCGGCGCCGCCCGCCCCGCCTGCGCCGCCCAAGCGCGCTGTGCAGCCGGCGGTGACCGACGTGCGTTCCTGCGCGCCGGGTCCGGACGACTACCCGGCCGCCGCGCTGCGCGCCGAGGCCACAGGCACCACGCGCATCCGCTTCACGATCGATGCCACCGGCAAGATCGTCAGCTCCGATGTCGTGCGCTCGGCTGGCAGCTCACGCGAGCACCGGCTGCTCGACCGCGTGGCGCTGACCAAGCTCAGCGAGTGCAGCTTCAAGCCTGGAACCGACGAAAACGGCAAGCCCACCGGCGGCACGACCGAGGTCGAGTACGTCTGGAAGATCCAGTAGCGCCACGCTGCTCACCGCATTTCCCTTACCCCACCCACCCGAATCAAAGAGGCGCCCATCCTCAGCGCCGCATTTCCTGGAGGCCCCATGTTCCTGTCTCAAATCGTGCGTGCCAGCTTTGCCGCTGCGCTGATCGCGGCCGTCTCGC
Organism: Pseudomonadota bacterium; assembly: GCA_963205115.1. GTDB lineage: Bacteria > Pseudomonadota > Gammaproteobacteria > Burkholderiales > Burkholderiaceae_C > Rubrivivax. The sequence goes on from CAUJHV010000014.1 coordinate 242,733, forward strand.
TGGCTGCCACCCTGCCCCAGCCGGCACAGGCCCAGGCCGCCTCCGCGCCCGCGCCTGCAGCCGCTGCGTCGCCGGCCCTGGCCACGCCACCGGCGCCGGTCACGGCTGCCGAAGCCGCCGCACCCAAGCCCGTGATCTCCGAGGAAGCGGTCGAGAACCCCTACGGCCTGAAGGCGCTGTGGTCGCAAGGTGACTTCGTCGCCAAGGGCACGCTGATCATCATGGTCATCATGTCGCTGGGCAGCTGGTACATCATCCTGACCAAGCTGTTCGACCAACGCGCCATGCTCAAGAGCGCGCGTGAGGGCTCGGACACCTTCTGGAAGGCCGCATCGGTGAAGGCCGGCGTGAGCGCGCTGAAGGAAGGCTCGGCGCTGCGCTACATCGCCGAACAAGGCATCAAGGCCGCCGACCACCACGAAGGCACGATGGTCGAATCGATCGACAAGCACACCTGGATCGGCATGTCGGTCGACCGCGCGCTGGGCAGCGTGCAAACCCGCCTGCAGGACGGCATGGCCTTCCTCGCCACGGTGGGTTCCACCGCCCCGTTCGTGGGCCTGTTCGGTACCGTCTGGGGCATCTACAACGCCCTGGTCAAGATCGGCATCAGCGGCCAGGCCTCGATCGACAAGGTCGCCGGCCCGGTGGGCGAATCGCTGATCATGACGGCCATCGGCCTGGCCGTCGCGGTGCCGGCGGTGATGGGCTACAACTGGCTGATCCGTCGCAACAAGCAGGTGCTGGACCAGACCAAGGCCTTCGCGGGCGACCTGCACAACGTGCTTCTGTCGGGCAAGCGCTGAGGCGCAGCGTCCTGGAGAGCCGGTCACCCGCCTGACGCGCAGCGCGGGGCCCGGCATACAAGCTCACTGGAGAGGCCCACATGGCCATGCAAATCGGGTCGGCCGAGAGCGACGGCGAAGAACAACTCAACAACACCATCAACACCACGCCGCTGGTGGACGTGATGCTGGTGCTGCTGATCATCTTCCTGATCACCATCCCGGTCGTGACCCAGACCATCAAGCTCGAACTGCCGAAGGAGCGCAATCTCCCGACGCAGACCAAACCCGAAAACATCGTCATCGCGGTCAACCGCGAGGGCGAGATCTACTGGGGCATCGAGCGCTTGCCGGACATCGAGACGCTGGTCACGCGACTGAAGGTCGAGGCTGTCAAGGAGCCGCAGCCCGAGGTGCACATCCGCGGAGACAGCGAGGTGCGCTACGAATCGGTGGGGCGTGTCGTCGTGGCCTGCCAGCGCGCAGGCATCTTCAAGGTCGGTTTCATCACCGAGCCACCGGCTGGCGTCGCTGCGCGCCTGCCGTAGGACAAGGGGTTCCACAACATGGCAATGAATGTAGGCACCGCCGGCGGGGACCCCGATGGCGACGTGATGGTCGACATCAACACCACGCCGCTGATCGACGTGATGCTGGTGCTGCTGATCATGTTCATCATCACCATTCCCATCCAGACGCACGCGGTGAAGATGAACATGCCGGTGCCCAGCAAGAATGCACCGCCGCCCAAGCCGCCAGAGGTCATCCGCATCGACGTCGACTTCGACGGCACCATCGGCTGGAACGGCGAGATCATTCCCGACCGCTCCACGCTGGAGTCCAAGCTTCGCGTGGTGGCCGCACAGCCCGACCAGCCCGAAGTGCACTTGCGGCCCAACAAGCTGGTGACGTACAAGGTGGTCGCGATGATCATGGCCTCGGCCCAGCGCCTGGGGGTGACCAAGATCGGCATCGTCGGCAACGAACAGTTCCTCTAGCCGTCCTGCGGGACCTTGGCGTGACATGAAGACACTTTCCTCCCTGCTCCTGAGTCTCGTGCTTGCGGCCGGAGCCGCTCCGGCTGTGGCGCAGGTGCGTGCCGAAATCGGCAAGCCTCTGCAGCAGGCCAGCGAACTGCTGCGCGCCGGCAAGGCGCGCGAAGCGCTGGCCAAGGCACGCGAAGCCGACGCCGTGGGCGGCAAGTCCGCCTCCGAACAACTGCTGGTGGACCGCATGAAAGCGGCGGCTGCGCAGCGTGCGGGCGATACCGGCATGGCCATTTCGGCGCTCGAATCCGTCTACGAGCGGGTCGGCGGGGGCGAGAAAGGGCAGGTGGCCGAGCAGCTGGCTTCCATGCATGCCCAGGCGCGCAACAACGGCAAGGCCACCGAATGGCTGAACAAGGCCATCGCCGCGGGCAACAACTCGGCAGGCGTCAAGCAACTGCAGGCCTACCTGCAGTCCAACAGTGGCGACTACGCGGCCATCGCCAAGGATGCTGCCGCGCAGGTGTCCGCCGCCGAACAAGCCGGCCGCCGCCCTGAGGAAGGCGACCTGCTGCGCCTGGCGGATGCCCAGCAGCGCCAGAACAACACGGCCGGCTACATCCACACGCTGGAAAAGCTGCTGGCCAACTACCCGAAGAAGGACTACTGGAACGCCTACCTCGGTCGCCTGCCGCGAAAGGCCGGTTTTGCCGACCGCTTCGCCATCGATGTGCTGCGCCTGAAGCTGGCCAGCGGCACCTTGAGCAAGACCGAGGAATACATGGAGCTCGCGCAGCTCACGCTGCAGGCGGGTGTGCCCGCCGAAGGCTTGCGTGTCATCGAGCAGGGCTACAAGAGCGGCGCACTGGGCACCGGCCCCGAAGCGACCCGCCACCAGCGCCTGAAGGATCTGGCGAGCAAGCAGCTGGCCGAGCAGAAAGCCGGGATCGCGGCACAGGCCACCTCCGCTCTGGCGGACAAGACGGGCGACGACGCGGTCAAGGTCGGCTATTCCCTGGTGTCGCTGGGCGATACCGATGCCGGCATCAAGCTCATCGAACAGGGCATCGCCAAGGGCGGCCTGAAGCGGCCCGAGGATGCCAAGCTGCGCCTGGGCATGGCCCTGCTGCAACAGGGCAAGAGCCGCGAGCGGGCGGTCAAGACGCTGCGCAGCGTCACCGGCGCCGACGGTGCGGCCGAGGTGGCGCGGCTGTGGACCGTCGTCGGCAACTGACGCTGCCGGCAAAGCCCAGGGCCCGTCCGGGTCGCCGGCTACGGCTGGCTTGGGCCGTTAGGGCCTCTCCGGCGGTCAGCGGCTGAGGCGCCGCGCGCGCCCGCGCTACATGTCCGCCAGCGGCGTACCGGCGGCGCGTGCATCGGCCTTCAGTACCTTCAGCAGGTCGCCCAGATCGCGGTCGAGCCGCTCGAGGGCATCGGGCGTCAGATGCTGCAACGCATCGGCCAGCACGCCGGCAAAAGGGCTTGGCGCCTTGCGCAGCACCCGCGTACCGGCAGCCAGCACACGCAACTGCACCGCCCGGCGGTCCACGCCGTTTTTCTCGGCCGCCAGCAGACCCGCAGCCACCAACGCTTTCACGAGATTGCTGGCCGTGCTCTGGTGAATGTCCATCGCACGCGCCAGGTCGTTGACACCCAGGCCCGGCTGACCCTGCACCACGCTGAGCGCCCACAGCTGCGCGCCACCCACGCCGGCGCGTTTTTCCACCTGCTTGAAGTGTGTCTTGACCGCATTGAACACGAGGCGGAATTTGCGCAGCACACGCACCGGCGGCTCGATGGCCGCTTTCGGTTCGATCGGGGCCGTCACGGGCTGGCGGGCTGGCGTCCTGGGCATGGGGCGATGCTAACGGCAGGTCACGGCCGTCCAGGCGGGCACACGGCAGCGCCGCGGCCCCGCATGCCGCCGGGAACATGACCGGCTCAGGAAGCAGTCCGTGTGGCCAAGCGGCCGAGCATGTGGTCCAGCAGCGCGCCCATCTCGGCCGTGCTGCCGATGAAAAACTGCGCCGCCGATCGAGGTCCGTCGCGGCCCACGCGCACGGTCAGCCAATGCGGTTCAGCCGCCTCGAACACCGGCTCGTCGTTGAGGTCGTCACCCGCAAAGAAGGCACGGTCCGCCCCGGTCCGCTCGACCAGCGCCCGCACGGACGCGGCCTTGTCGGGCGCATCGCGCGAGACCACGTTGACCACGAACTTGCCGCCAAAGCGCCGCCAGGCCGGGTCGCCGGGCGTGAGCAGCTGGTCGATCGCCGCCAGCGCCGCGCCCCGGTCCCGCGCCATGCGGTAGTGCAGGGCCACGGACAGCCCCTTGTCCTCGACCCGCACGCCGCGGTGCTGCAAGGGCCCGGCAGCGGCGTGCAGGCGCACACGCAGACTGTCCAGGCACACACGGCGCTCGCGCAGCGCCTCGGTGTCGGACAGGTCTTCGGCGCCGTGGCTGCCGACGATGTGGCTCGGCACGAATCCCAGCCGCCCCTGGACATCCGGCACGCCGCGACCGGTGACGATGGCCAGCGGCAGGCGCTGCGCCAGTTCGCCCAGGCGTCGCGCCAGGTCGGGCGACACTCGCGCGGCTTCGGGGCTCGCAACGATGGGGGCCAGCGTGCCATCGAAATCGAAAGCCAGCAGCGGGCTGCCACGCATCAGTTCGTCCAGCGCCCGCAGCCCTTCGTTGCCAAACAGGTGGTTCATGAGCGGCTGCGCCTGCGTCGGGTCAGTCGGCCTGGTGGCGCCGCACGCGCTCTTCGATGCGCGCGCGCAGCCGCGAGCGACCGGCATTGGTCAACATGCGCCCGGCCCAGCGGTAGACATTGAACTCCTGCACCGTGCTGCGCATGCTGGCCATGCGCTCACGCTGCTCCGCCACCGGCATGCGCGCCGCGCGGTGCAGGGCATCGGCCGTCTCCTCGACATGGTACGGATTGACGATCAGCGCCTCTGGCAGCTCGCGCGCCGCCCCGGCAAAGCGGCTCAGCACGAGCACGCCCTGTTCATCGTCGCGTGCCGCCACGAACTCCTTGCACACCAGGTTCATGCCGTCGTGCAGGCTGGTCACCACGCAGATGTCGGCGGCGCGGAACAGTTCGTTCACCGCGTCGCGCCCGTGGTGCTGGGCCAGCAGGTGCACCGGCTGGTAGCCCGGCCGCTCGAAGCGCGCATTGATGCGGTCGGCCTGAGCCTGGACGCGCTCCTGGAAGTGGCGGTACTCCTCGAGCGCGCTGCGCGTGGGCGCGGCCACCTGCACGAAGACGAAACGGCCCTGCCAGTCGGGCCATTTCTCCAGCAGCCGCTCGACGGCATTGAGCCGCTCGAAGATGCCCTTGGTGTAGTCGAAACGGTCCACGCCAACGGCCAGGCACGCGTCCGCCGGCAGGGCCAGCCGCTCGAAGACGCGCCGTCGGGCCTCGGCCACCGGCACGCTCAGCGCGGGGTCGCCGGCCTGCGGCCAGGCGATCGAGATCGGATAGCTCTCGACGAGCGTTTCCTTCTCGTGGAAGACGACTGTCGAGTGCTCGTGTTCGATGCGGGCCTCGAGGTAGCGGTCGACCGTCTCGATGAAATTCTTGCAGTGGAAGCGTGTGTGGAACCCCAGGATGGTGCTGCCCAGCATGCCTTGCAGGATTTCGCTGCGCCACGGGCAGATGCCGAAGGACTCCGGATTCGGCCAGGGGATGTGCCAGAAGGTGATGATCGTGGCCTGGGGCAGCTTCTCGCGCACCAGCGCGGGCAGCAGCGCGAAGTGGTAGTCCTGCACCAGCACGACCGGGTCATCGCTGCGGGCCTCTGCGATGACGGCATCGGCAAACCGCTGGTTCACCTCCCGGTACGCCTCCCAGTCGGACTCGCGGAAGACCGGGCGCACATGCGCCACATGACACAGCGGCCACAGCCCTTCGTTGGCGAAGCCGTAGTAGTAGCCCTCTTCTTCTTCGGGCGTGAGCCACACGCGCCGCAAGCGGTAGTCCGCCAGACCCGGCGGCACGGCCACGCGGTCGTCGGCGTCGACCACGTCGCGATCGGCCGAGCCGCTGCCGTGCGCGATCCAGGTGCCCGAGCAGGCGCGCATCACCGGCTCGACCGCCGTGACCAGGCCGCTGGCCGGCTGCTTCACCACGATGTGGCCGTCGACCCGTTCATGGATGTAGGGCTCGCGGTTGGACACCACGATCACCTGGTCGCCAGCGAGTTGCGTGCGCAGCAGGGTGCGCAGCCGCTCGGCCGTCCATTCGGTGTCGGGGCCCTGCGCGCGGCGGTATTCGTCCTCGAGGTCGCGCAGCCGCGCGCGCAGGTCCTCGGCCAGCGGCTGCAGCTCCGGCGCGGGAACCAGCGGCGTGATGATGCCTTCCCCGCGCATCACGGCACGCGCGCCCTTGACCCAGCCGCGCCAGCTGATCTGTGCGACCACGACCGTGATCAGCGCGATGACGGCACCCAGCGCCGTGATCAGGCCGATGAGGTAGCGGCGCGTGTCCTGGCTGCGTCGACCGACGAAGCTCAGGTCGTGCAGCAGCACGAAGCTCCCCAGCAGCACCGGCTCGGCGGGGGCCGCGGCCAGCGCCTGCTGCCTGGCGGCCAAGTCTGCCGTCATGTCGGCCGCCAGGTCCGGCTGCAGGTCCGGCGGCGGAGCCGTCAGCGTCGCGGCCGGCGGCTCCGGGTGGTGGGAGTAGACCTCGTGCACGCCCACGTAGACCGCGCCGCCAACCAGCGACAGCCGCGGCTGCGCACGCTGGGCCAGCTGCGCGGCCGCTGCGCAGGTCAGCGACGCCGGATAGCGCCCCGTGGCCTGCAGCAGCCGCCCGTCGGGACTGCACAGGCCGATGGCCACCAGGCGTTCGTCCTGCAGGACGCGGTCGAGCACCGCGTGCAGCTTGTCGTTGCGCCCCGAAGCCAGCGCCTCGGCCACGGTGTCTGACAGCGTATTGGCCACGAGCGCGCCACGCATGTTCAGGTCGCGGCTGAACCAGCGCAGCGTCACCTGGTCGAGCAGCGGCACGGCCAGATACGCCGCCGCCACCAGTACCGCGGCCAGCGGCAGCAGGAAGCGCAGCTGAATCCGAAGGGTGCGCAGCGGCAGCCGCCACAACCGGCTCAGGCGCTTGTCCTGCGCGTGAGAGAAATGTCTTTGCATCGCAGTATATTTGCGCAAATATATATGAACCCCGCGGTCGGCGTCGCGGCGAGATCCTTCCCATGACCGACGAGTACAGGACATCTGCTCACGAACAGCCCCGCGCGAGCCTGGAGCTGGCCCTGGTGGGCAACTGCACCGTGGGCGCGATGCTCGACCACGCCGCGCGCGTGGTCTGGTGCTGCATGCCGCGCTTCGACAGCCCGCCGGTGTTCGATGCGTTGCTCGACAGCGCCGACGGGTTACCCATGGCCGGCACGATGGCGGTCGAACTCGAAGGCATGGTGCGCACCGAGCAGAACTACGACCCGGGCACCGCGATCGTGCGCACGCGGCTGTGGGACGCGCAGGGCTTCGGCATCGAGATCGCCGACTTCGCGCCGCGCTTCATCACGCGCGACCGCGTCTTCCGCCCGGCGCAACTCGTGCGCCGCATGCGGCCCATCGCCGGACACCCGCGCATCCGCATCGTCGTGCAGCCGCGTGGCGCCTGGGGTGCGGGCGAGACCACCGTGACCCGCGGCAGCCACCACCTGCGCTACGTGATGTCGGGTCTGACGCTGCGCCTGAACACCTCGGCGCCCATCACCTATGTGTCCGACGCGTCGTGGTTCACCCTGGCCGGCGAACTCAGCTTGATGCTTGGCCCGGACGAGACGCTGGGCGGCGGCATCGACGACACGGCGCGCGACTTCGAGGACCGCACGGCGATGTACTGGCGCCACTGGACACGCCGGCTCGCCCTGCCGCTGCAGTGGCAGGACGCCGTGATCCGCGCGGCCATCACGCTGAAGATGTGCCAGTACGAGGACACCGGCGCGATCGTCGCGGCGCTGACCACCAGCATCCCCGAAGCCCCCGCCAGCGGCCGCAACTGGGACTACCGCTACTGCTGGCTGCGCGACGCCTTCTTCGTCGTGCGGGCGCTCAACGGCCTGGCCGAAGTGGGCACGATGGAGAGCTATCTGCAATGGCTCTACAACGTGCTGCGCAGCGTGCACGGCGGCCATGTGCAGCCGCTGTACGGCATCGGCCTGGAGGCGGCGCTGCCCGAATCCATCGTGCCGGGCATGGCCGGCTACCGCGGCATGGGGCCGGTGCGCGTGGGCAATCAGGCGCACGAACACTTCCAGCACGATGTCTACGGCAGCGTCGTGCTCGGCGCGGCACAGTCCTTCCACGACCACCGGCTCTTCCGGCGCGGCGACCTGTCGGATTTCGCGCTGCTCGAAGCCATGGGCGAACAGGCCTGGCGGCTGCACGACCAGCCCGACGCGGGCATCTGGGAGCTGCGCACGCGGGCACGGGTGCACACCTCCTCGGCCCTGATGTGCTGGGCGGCCTGCGACCGCCTGGCGCGCATCTCGCTCGTGCTGGCGCAGCGCCGCCGCGCGGCCACCTGGCGCACGCGCGCCGCGCACATCCGCGCGCGCATCCTGGCACGCGCCTGGAGCGAGGAACGGCAGGCCTTCGTCGAAAGCCTCGACGGGCGCGACCTCGACGCCAGCGTGCTGCTGATGGCCGAGGTCGGCTTCCTGCCGCCCAAGGATCCGCGCTTCGTGGCCACGGTGCATGCGCTGGAAAAGACACTCGGCGACGGCCCCTTCATGCGCCGCTACGAAGCCGAAGACGACTTCGGCCGGCCGCAGACGGCGTTCAACGTCTGCTCCTTCTGGCGCGTCGACGCGCTGGCGCGCATCGGCCGGCACGAGGAGGCCTGCGCCGCCTTCGACGCCTTGCTTGCGCGCCGCAACGCCGTCGGCCTGATGAGCGAAGACCTGGACCCGGTCAGCGGCGAACTCTGGGGCAACTTCCCGCAGACCTATTCGATGGTGGGCATCATCAACGGCGCGATGCGGCTGTCGGCATCCTGGGACAGCGTGGTCTGACCGCAGCCGGCCGGCACGCCGTCCAGGCCACCGCTCGCGCCCGGTGGACGCGGGCTTCCTAGAATGCGTCGATGAGCAGCCTGCCCGATTTTGTCGAACCGCTGGGTGCCGGCGTCTACGCCATCGACACCGGTTTCCAGCGCCCGCGTTTCGACGCCGCCTTTCTGGTGGTCGATGCCGGCCGCGCGGCCTTCATCGACACCGGAACCAACCACGCCGTGCCGCGCCTGCTCGCGGCGCTGGACGCGCTGGGCCTGTCGCGCGAGGCGGTGGACTGGGTCATCCCGACCCATGTGCACCTGGACCACGCGGGCGGCTGCGGGCTGTTGATGGCCTCGCTGCCCAAGGCCCGCGCGCTGGTGCATCCACGCGGCCTGCGCCACATGATCGATCCTTCGGCGCTGTACGCCGGCGCGCTGGCCGTCTACGGCGCCCAGGAGATGGAAGCCTCCTACGGCGCCCTGGTGGCCATTCCGGCCGGGCGCGCGGAGGCCTCGGCCGATGGCATGGTCGTGCACGTGGGCCAGCGGCCGCTGCTGCTCATCGACACCCCCGGCCATGCGCGCCACCACCACTGCATCTGGGACCTGCGCACGGCCGGCTGGTTCACCGGCGACACCTTCGGTCTGAGCTACCGCGAATTCGACGACCCCGCGCGCGGTCCCTGGATCCTGCCCACCTGCACGCCGGTGCAGTTCGAGCCCGAGCTGCTGAAGGCCTCGATCCGCCGTCTGCTGGAGCGGCAGCCGCGGCGCATGTACCTCACGCACTACAGCGCCGTGGACAAGGTCGTGCCGCTGGCGCAGACCTTGATGGGCCAGATCGACGACCTGGTCGAGATCGGTGGCCGCGCGCCGCCGCCGCCCCAGCGGCACGACTGGCTGGTGGCTGAACTGGGGCGTTATCTGGTCGACAGCGCGCAGGCCCACGGCTGCGCGTGGCCGGCCGAGCGCATCCGCCAGGCGCTGGCCATGGACATCGAACTCAATGCGCAGGGCCTGGCCATCTGGCTGGACCGCCAGGCGCGGCCCGCGGGCTGAGGCGCGTGCTTCAGCGGCTGAACGCGCCTACTCGCCGACCAGGCCGTTCTTGATCGCGTAGACCGTCAGCTCGGAATTGTTGGACAGCGACAGCTTCTCGAGCACCCGCGCGCGGTAGACCGAGACGGTCTTGGGCGACAGCATCAGCTCGGCGGCGATGTCGGCCAGGCGCTTGCCCGAGGCGATCATCACCAGGGTCTGCAACTCGCGGTCCGACAGGCGTTCGTGCGGGTTCTCGACGGCCGGCGCCGTGAGGCTCTCAACCAGCATCTGCGCGATCTCCGGCGTCACATACTTGCGCCCCTGCGCCACCGTGCGCACGGCCACCACGATCTGCTGCGGGTCGCCGCCCGTGTTGACGTAGCCCGCGGCGCCGGCGCGCAGCGCGCGGATGGCGTACTGGTCCTCGGGGTACATGCTGACGATCAGCACCCGCACATCGGCGCCCTCGTCCTTCAGCGCGTGCAGCACGTCCAGGCCGCTGCGGCCCGGCAGGTTGATGTCCAGCACCAGCACGTCGCAGCGCGTGTTGCGCATCAGCGCGCGCAACTCGCCGTAGTCGCCCGCTTCGCCGACCACCAGGATGTCGGTGGCATCGGACAAGGTGTCGCGGATGCCGCGCCGGATCAGCGCGTGGTCGTCACACAGGATGACTTCGATCATAGTTCGCCCCAGCCAGACGGATCGTGGCGGTTGGATTCCAGATAGGGCTGCGGATCAGACGGCACCGGCCGGGCGTCCGCCGGGATCGGCACGGACATGATGAGCGTGGTGCCATGCGCGCCGCTGGACAACTCGATCCAGCCGCCAACCGTGCCTGCACGCTCGTGCAGACCGCGGATGCCGAAGCTGCGGGCCTTGGCCAGGTCACCCTGGTTCAGGCCACGCCCGTTGTCGCTGACCTCCAGCGACAGCACATTGCCGGCCAGCGACAGGTCTACCCGCGCGCGCGTGGCGCCCGCGTGTTTGCTGATGTTGGTCAGCGCCTCCTGCGCCGTGCGGTAGGCCACCAGGGGCACGCCGGCGGGCAGTTGAAGCGATTCGTGGCTGGTGCGGAACTGCGTCACGATGCCCGTGCGCCGCTCGAAGCGGCTGGCCATCCACTGCAGCGCGGCCACCAGGCCCTGTTCGAGGATGGCCGGGCGCAGGTTGTGCATGATGCGCTGGCTGGCCTCGATCGCGTGGGTGACCGTCTCCAGCGCCGAGCGCACGCGCTGGCGCAGTTCGGGGTCGTCGCTGCGGCGGGCGATCCAGGCCAGGTCGAACTTCAGCGCAGTCAGCGAGCCGCCCACGTCGTCGTGGATCTCGCGCGCAATGGCCGCACGCTCCATCTCCACGCTGGTCTGCAAGTGCTGCGCCAGTTCGGACAGCTGCTCGCGCGAGCGGGCCACCTCGGCGTCGGCTGCCTGGCGGGCGCGCCGGCTCTCGCAGGCCTCGATCGCATGCTCCAGCGCCGGCGCCAGCCGCATGAGGTTGCTCTTGAGCAGGTAGTCGCTGGCGCCGCGGCGCATGGCATGCACGGCCATGTCCTCGCCGATCTCGCCCGAGACCAGGATGAACGGCAGGTCCAGACCCGAGCGCCGCACGCGGTCCAGCGCCTGCAGACCGGTATAGCCGGGCAGGTTGTAGTCCGACAGGATGGCGTCCCAGCGCTCGAGCAGCGCCTCCTGGAACGCAGCCCCGGAATCGACCCGGCGCACGTCCACTTCCCAGCCCGAGCGCCGCAGCTGCGCCATCGCGAGCTCGTGATCAGCCTCACTGTCCTCCAGGTGGAGCAGGCGCAGGGGGCGTCGTGAACTGGGCAGCACGCCGGAAGTATCGCGCAGGGCCAACAGGGGTCCGCAGCGGTCCGGCGGGGCATCGAATAGCGCCCCGTTTCACCCCGACATCCATCGGCTGGCCCACAGGCGGCTGCCGAAGAATGCGCTTCACGTGGCCTTCTCAGCGACTTCTACTGCCGTGTCGATCGAACCCTGGATGGATACCGAACCATCGACGCTCCTCGAAGCGCCGGGTACGGGTTCGACCGCCGCCGGCGCCGTCGATGCACGATCGGCCCCGCTCGAAGCGCTTGTCGCCGAGACACAGCCCGGCCGCATGCAGCCGCTGACCGCGACCGACCTGCAGGACCACCTGCTCGTCGCCACGAACGACCTCGACCGCCTGCAACGCCTGCTGGCCGATGCCAGCGAAGCCCTGGTGGTGCACTTCCACGGTGCCGCCGCGCAGATGAAGCATCTGCTGCGCCAGGCCGCCGCTCACCCCGAACTCGACAGCACGGCGCTGAACCTGTCCATGGATCACCTCGCGCGGGCCATCACCTCGCTGCAATTCCAGGACATGGCCTCGCAACTGCTGACCCACACCGGCCGGCGCCTGCGGTCCTGTGCAGACCGCCTGGCCGCCGAGGCCATGGAGATGGACGACACCGAAGAGGCCTACGTCGACACGGTGCCGCTGACTCTCAATCCGGTCACCCAGGACGAGATGGACGCCGGTTCCGTCGAACTGTTCTGACCCCCTGCCGCCGCACGAACCACGAGCACTGACATGCCATCCATCCTCGCCGTCGACGACTCGGCCACCATGCGCCAGATGGTGAGCTTCACGCTCAAGAATGCGGGCTACCAGGTCACCGAAGCGGTGGACGGGCAGGACGCCTGGGAGAAGGCCGGCGACCGGGATTTCGATCTCGTGCTGACGGACCAGAACATGCCGCGCATGGACGGCATCTCGCTGACCAAGCTGCTGCGCGGACACCCCAAGTTCAAGGCCACGCCCATCCTCATCCTGACCACCGAATCCGGTGACCAGATGAAGCAGGCCGGCCGCGCCGCCGGCGCCACCGGTTGGCTCGTCAAGCCCTTCGACCCGGCCAAGCTCGTCGAGGTCATCCGCAAGGTCGTCCGCTGAATCCCGGAGCCGCACACATGAGCGAGACATCAGCCAGCTCCGATGCCGGCATCGATCTGAGCCAGTTCTACCAGGTCTTCTTCGAGGAGGCCGGCGAGAACCTGGACAACATGGAGCAGATGCTCCTGCACATCGACATCACGTCGGCCGACGACGAGGAACTCAACGCGATCTTCCGCTGCGCGCACTCGGTCAAGGGCGGTGCGGCCACCTTCGGCTTCGGCGACGTGGCCGAACTGACGCACCAGATGGAGACGCTGCTGGACAAGCTGCGTCGGCACGAACTCGCCCCGACGGCCGAGATGGTCGACGTGCTGTTGCGTGCCGGCGATGCGCTGAAGGCCCAGCTGGCGCGCCACCAGGCCGGCGGCGTGGGCGACGCCATCGCCACCGGCGCCTTGCTGGTCGATATCCGCCACCTCGTGGCCGGCGAGTCCACCCCGCCGGCGCCGAAGGCCCCTGCGCCCGCAGCCGCACCGGCAGCTGCAGCCCAGGCCGGCACACCTGCGCGGGCCACACACGACGAAACGCCGCCGCCGCCCGCACCGGGCGGCACTCGGGAGCTCGAGCTGACCGTGGGGCCGCTCACGGACGCCAGCGTCGCCGACAGCCTGGTCGAGCTGTTCAAGGAAATCGGCGGCCTGGGTGTCATCGAGGCCCTGGACGGCGGACAGATCGCCGACGGCATGCGCCGCTTCAAGGTGCTCACCGCCACGCCCGACGACGAGTTGATCGACCTGTTCGGCTTCCACGTCTCACGCGACCAGATCCGCCTGGCACCCCTGAACCGCGGCTACGGCTTCCACGATGGCGCCCCCGGCGCACCCGAACCCGAGCCGCCGGACCCTGGCTACGGCTTCTTCGAACACGCGCCCGGCGCGCCGGACTCCGCAAGCGCCGCCGCCACAGCGGCCACGGCGTCGGCACCTGCCGCAGCCGCCGCGCCCGCCGCACCGGCCGCCCGTGCCGCTGCAACCACCGCCAAGTCGGCCGCGGGCGCATCGGACAACAGCACGCTGCGGGTATCCGTCGAAAAGGTCGATCAGCTGATCAACCTGGTGGGCGAACTCGTGATCACACAGGCCATGTTGGCCCAGAACAGCAAGGGCATCGACGCCGCGCTGAACCAGCAGATGCTCTCCGGTCTGGCCGATCTGGAGCGCAACACCCGCGACCTGCAGGAAGCGGTGATGTCGATCCGCATGATTCCGATGTCGCTGGTCTTCAACCGCTTCCCGCGCATGCTGCGCGACCTGGCCGGCAAGCTGGGCAAGAAGGTCGAGCTGGTGCAGGTTGGCGAGGCCACCGAGCTGGACAAGGGCCTGGTCGAGAAGATCACCGATCCGCTGACGCACCTGGTGCGCAACAGCTGCGACCATGGCATCGAGCTGCCCGCCGAACGCCTGGCCAAGGGCAAGCCCGAACACGGCACGATCACGCTGGTGGCCAGCCACCAGGGCGGCAGCATCGTCATCGAGGTGCGCGACGACGGCAAGGGCCTGAACCGCCAGAAACTGATCGCCAAGGCGCGCGAGCGCGGCATCGACGCGCCCGACTCGATGAGCGACGGCGAGGTCTGGAGCCTCATCTTCGCGCCCGGCTTTTCCACCGCCGAGGTCGTCACCGACGTGTCCGGCCGCGGCGTGGGCATGGACGTCGTCAAGAAGAACATCACCGCGCTGGGCGGCACGGTGGAGATCGATTCGGCCGAAGGCTACGGCATGAGCGTGCGCGTGCGCCTGCCGCTGACGCTGGCCATCATGGACGGCATGAGCATCGGTGTGGGCCAGGAGTGCTACATCCTGCCGCTGGGCTCGGTCGTCGAATCCTTCCAGGTCGCCCACGACACCATCAAGACCATCGGCGGCACGGGCCGCGTCGTGCAGGTGCGCGACGAGTTCATGCCCGTCATCGAGCTCGAGCGTGTGTTCGCCGTGCCGCGCAGCGAAGAAGAGTCCGCGGAGACGCCCATCATGGTCGTCGTCGAAGCCGAAGGCTCGCGCGTGGCGCTGCTGGTGGACGAACTGCTCGGCCAGCAGCAGGTCGTGGTCAAGAACCTCGAAGCGAACTACCGCAAGGTCTCGGACGTCTCGGGCGCCACGATCATGGGCGACGGCCGCGTGGCACTCATCCTGGACGTCTCGTCGCTGATCCGGCGTTCGCGTCACTGAACCCGCACTCTTTATCCAGGACACCCCGGCCATGAAACTGACCGTGATGATGCGGGCCTTCTCGATCCGCACCCGCATGCGCGGGGCCATCGCGATGGTCCTGACGCTGTTCGCGCTTGTCGGCGTCATCGGCATCTCCGGCAGCTGGCTGCTGCGCGAGCTCAACCGCGAATTCATGGCGCACTCGATCGCCGAGACCAAGGGCTCGAACGACGTCCGACGCACGCTGGGTGAAGTCCGGCTGCACGAGCGGGCCCTGCTGATCGACCATGCCCGTCCGCAGGCCGTGGATGCACACCGCGCGGAGTGGAACGCGTCCATCGAAGCCACCCGCCGCGGCCTGCAGAAGATGCTCGAAGGCGAGGAAGACGAAGACAACCCCTTGGCACGCGAAGCCATCGGCCTGCTCGACGGCTACCGCGACGCCTGTACCCGCGTCTTCGACGACGTGCGCCGTGGCGTGTACAGCAACGCCGACGTCGCAGACCAGCAGCTCGCGGCCGCCAAGGCGCTGACCAAGGACATCGAGCGCCATGTGACGAAGATTGTCGAGATCGTGGACCAGGAAGCGATCGAGACGCAGGCCGAGTTCGCCAAGACCATGGACCACGTCCTGATGGCCTTCGTCGGCGTGCTGGCGCTCACGCTGTGCGTCGTCGTGCCGCTGACGCTGCTGAATTCCAGCTCGATCACGCAGCCCATCGAATACGCCAGCCAGGTCGCGCACAGCATCGCCCAGGGCGATCTGAGCCGGTCGATCGAGGTCGAGGGACACGACGAGGCCGCCCAGATGCTCGAGTCGCTGCGGGCCATGCAGCAGTCGCTCACCGGGATGGTCTCGCATCTGCGGGACTCCTCGCACAACATCCAGCGCGCGTCGGCCGAAGTCGCCCAAGGCAACAACGACCTGAGTCAGCGCACCGAACACTCGGCCACGAGCCTGCAGCAGACGGCGTCGAGCATCGTCGAGCTGACGCGCCACGTGGGCCAGAGCGCGGATTCCGCCGCCACGGCCACCCAGCTTGCCGCGGCTGCGGCCGGCGTGGCCGAACAGGGCGGGCACATGGTCTCCGAAGTCGTGGCCACGATGGACGAGATCCGCAGCAGCAGCCACCGCATCGCCGACATCATCGGCGTCATCGACAGCATCGCCTTCCAGACCAACATCCTGGCGCTGAATGCCGCCGTCGAGGCCGCACGCGCCGGCGAGCAGGGCCGCGGCTTCGCCGTGGTGGCCGGCGAGGTCCGATCACTGGCTCAGCGCTCGGCCGCCGCCGCCCGCGAGATCAAGGACCTGATCGGCAGCAGCGTGGAGCGCGTGGAAGCCGGCTCGCGGCTCGTCAAGAACGCCGGCACGACGATGTCGGAGATCGTCGCCAGCGTGCAGCGCGTGTCGCACATGATCGGCGAGATCAGTTCGGCCGCGCACGAGCAGAGCGGCGGCATCGCCCAGGTGAATGCCGCCGTGAACCACCTGGACCAGATGACACAGCAGAACGCGGCCCTGGTGGAGCAATCCGCCGCGGCAGCCGAAAGCCTCAAGGCACAGGCCAGTCGCCTGAACGAGGTGGTGGACACCTTCTGCCTGGAACCCGCATGACAACCCCGCGGCTGGCGCCATTCAAGCCCGCCATGGGTCGACCGACAACGACCTGAGCCCCTGCCCCATTTCAGGTCCCCTTTTCCCCCAGGAGCACTCCCATGGACATGATCAACGAAGGTGCACACATCGCCCGCGCGATGGCCGCACGCGAAGGCGCCGGCACGCCGCGCAAGGGCGAGTACCTCACTTTCCGCCTCGGCGGCGAGGAGTACGGCATCGACATCCTGCGCGTGCAGGAGATCCGCTCCTACGAAGCCCCCACGCGCATCGCCAACGCGCCGCCATTCCTCAAAGGTGTGGTCAACCTGCGCGGCGTGATCGTGCCGATCATCGACCTGCGCCTGAAGCTGTCCTGCGACAGCGCCGACTACAACGGCTTCACCGTGGTGATCGTGCTCAACGTCCACCACCGCGTGGTCGGCGTCGTCGTGGACTCGGTGTCTGACGTGCTGGAGCTGAACCACGAGCAGATCAAGTCGGCGCCGGGCCTGAACTCCAGCATCGATGCGGGCTTCATCACCGGCATCGGCACCGTGCGCAGCGGCGAGGCCGAGCGCATGCTGATCCTGGTCGACATCGAAGCCCTGATGGGCAGTGCCGACATGGGTCTGGTCGAGTCACTGGGCTGAAACCCCACCCCCGGTGGTCCCGCGCCTCGCCGCGTGGTGCCCACTCCCTCACCTTCCCGCTGAACGCAAGGATCCCGTCGATGAAACCCCTGCTCACCGGCGCTGTCGCCGCCGCCCTCTTCGCCACGACTGGTGCGTATGCCAACGCCACCAAGGACGATGCCGTCGCCATGGTCAAGCAGGGCATGGCCTTCATGAAGTCCAGCGGCAAGGACAAGGGCCACGCCGAGATCACGCGCAAGGACAGCCCGTTCAAGAAGGACGACCTGTACCTGGTCGTGTACGGCCTGGACGGCACGGTGCGCGCGCACGGCGCCAACGAGAAGATGGTGGGCAAGAACCTGATCGACCTGCGTGACATCGACGGCAAGCCCTTCGTGAAGGAACGTGTCGAACTCGCGCAATCGAAATCCAACTTCTGGCAGGACTACAAGTTCACCAACCCGGTGAGCAAGAAGATCGAGCCCAAGACCATGTACTGCGAGCGCCTGGACGACGCGGTGCTGTGCGGCGGCGTCTACAAGTAGCAGCACCTGGCGAAGGCGTCAGAGCACGCCCGCCGGGCAGCCAAGGAGACACATGAAACTCGGAACCAAGCTCCTGATGGTGCCGGCCAGCGTGGCCTTGGTGCTCGTGCTTGCCGGCCAGGGCGAAGCGTGGGTCCAGGCCCGAGCCACACGACAGTCACATGCGCAAATGGAAGCGCAGCACCAGCAGCAAGAGGGCCTGCATGCCGCCTCGGCACGGCTGGCCCAGGCCCATTCCGACGTCTACCGCACCCTGGGCGTCATCGCGTCTCTGGACGACGCCGCGATCCGGCTGGCCATGCAGCGATTGCAGACTGCGCTGCAGGCCGTCGAAGCCGACCTTCAGGCCCAAAGCACGCGCCCCGGCGTCAGTGCCGAATCCGCCCAGATCGCGACCCACACCACGCAGCTCGTCAAGGTCTACCTCAAGCAGGCCGAGTCGGCGATGGACATGGCCTCGGTCGACGCCAATACCGGCGTGGCGGCCATGCAGACCGCCGACCGCAGCTTCCAGCAAGCCATCAAGGCCATGGCCGAGGTGCGCGAGAAGCTAGGCAGCGACGCCGCGTCCTTGACCGCCGCCACGCAGGCACGCAGCGGGCAGCTGCATTGGCTGCTCACGGGTCTGTCGCTGCTGCTGGCTTCCGCGGCCATCGCCGTGAGCTGGCGGGCCCAGCGCGGCATCGTGCGCGACCTCGCACGTGCCTCGCAGGCCGCCGAGTCGATCGCCCGCGGCGACCTCAGCGTGAAGGTCGACAGCGCGCGCGACGACGAGGTCGGCGATCTGCTGCGCGCCATCGGCCGCATGACACACGGGCTCGAAGCTGCACTGCGCACCGTTCAGGCATCGACACAGGCGATCCTCGAAGCCAGCGGCGAAATTGCGCTGGGCAACGCCAACCTCAGCCTGCGCACCGAGCAGACCACCGGTCATCTGCAGCAGACCACCGCCTCGCTCGTCGATATCTCCGGCGGCGTCAGCCAGACCGCCGAGTCCTCGTCCAGCGCGTGCGCCATGGCCCGCACGGCCTCGGAAGTCGCCCAGCGCGGCGGCCAGGCCGTGAGCCACGTGGTGGCGACGATGGAGGACATCCAGTCCAGCAGCCGCAAGATCGGCGACATCATCGGCACCATCGACAGCATCGCCTTCCAGACCAACATCCTGGCGCTGAACGCCGCCGTCGAGGCTGCACGTGCCGGCGAGCAGGGCCGCGGCTTTGCCGTCGTGGCCGGCGAGGTGCGCCTGCTGGCCAAGCGGTCCGCCGAGGCGGCGCACGAGATCAAGGCGCTCATCGGCACCAGCGTCGAGAAGGTCGAAAACGGCTCGCGCCAGGTGCGCAATGCCGGGGCGACGATCGACGAAGTGGTGCAGTCGGCCATGCGCGTGGCCGCCCTGATCGGCGACATCACGGCCGCCGCGACCAGCCAGAGCGCCGGCATCTCGCAGGTCACCGGCGCGGTGGGCGAGCTCGACCGCATGACGCAGGAAAACGCCGTCCTGGTCGAGCGCTCGGCCACGGCGGCAGGCAGCCTGTCGCAGCAGGTCGAGCGGCTGTCCGATGTGGTCGGCGGCTTCCGCCTCAGCAACGAGCCGGCGCACGCCTGATCCCACTCCGGCACGATATCGGCGCCCGTGCCGGCGAACGCGTCAGCCCGCGCGCCGCGCGGGCGGCCGATCAGTCCATGGCCTGGCGCAGCGTCTGCACCACCGGCCGGCGCAGGATGCCACGCAGCCCCCACCAGCCCGCCGCCAGCGCCAGCAAGGCGCCTGCCGCGGCACCGGCCAGCGGCACCCACAGGCCGGGGTTCCAACTGAAATCGAAGGCATAACGGGCCATCGCCCAGCCGATGGCCATGGCCGCCCACGAGGCGAGAAACCCCGCCAG
The DNA here is from genome assembly GCA_963205115.1 of Pseudomonadota bacterium. Taxonomy (GTDB): domain Bacteria; phylum Pseudomonadota; class Gammaproteobacteria; order Burkholderiales; family Burkholderiaceae_C; genus Rubrivivax. Next base: position 262,311 of record CAUJHV010000014.1, read on the forward strand.
CGCGCCCACACCCAGCAGCTCCGCCCGCTGCACCTGGCCCAGCAGCACGCTGCTGGCACCCATCGCGCGCATCAGCGCGTACTCGCGTGCCCGTGACTCGCGCGTGGCCGTCACCGCCGCGAACAACACCACCAGGCCGGCCGCCAGCGTGAAGCCGAAGAGGAACTCGACCGCGCGGATGACCTGGTCCAGCACCTGCTGCACCTGCTGCACCGATGCGGACACATCCACCGCGGTCACGTTGGGGAAGCGGCGCGCCAGCGCGTTGTCGAAGCCCGGTGCAGGCGGCGCCCGGAACGCGCTGATGAAGGTGACGGGCACGTCCTCGGCCATCGTTGCGCGCGGGAACATCACGAAGAAGTTGACGCGCATGGAGGTCCAGTCCACCTTGCGCAGGCTGGTGATGCGGCCTTCCTGGAACTGACCGGCGATATCGAAGCGCAGCCGGTCGCCGAGCTTCAGACCGAGCGTCTCTGCCAGCCCTTCTTCCACGCTCAGCGCATCGGGTTCGTCGGGTGTCCAGCGGCCGCCCACGACCTGGTTGTGCGCCGGCAGCGCGGCCGCATGGCTGAGGTTGAATTCGCGCTCGACCAGGCGCTGCGCGCGCTCGCTGCGGCCTTCGGTCTGTACGGGCTGACCATTCACGGCCACCAGCCGCCCGCGGATCATCGGGAACCAGTCGAAGCGCGCCACGCCGGCATCGGCCAGGGTCTTCTTGAAGGCCTCCGCCTGGTCAGGCTGGATGTTGATGACAAAGCGGTTGGGTGCATCGGGCGGCGTGGCCCGGCGCCAGCTGCCGATCAGGTCGGTGCGCAGCAGGATCAGCAGGACCAGCGCCAGCAGGCCCACCGCCAGCGCGGCGATCTGCAGCACGGCAAACGCTGGCCGTGCGGCGACCTGGCGCGTCGCCAGCACCAGCCAGCGCGGCGCCCGCGATTCGGGCACGCTGCGCCGAAGCAGGAAGACCGCCAGCCAGCCCAGGCCCGCAAAGGCCGCGATGGCCACGGCAAAGCCACCCACGGCGATGCCGCCGAGCTTGGCATCGGTGGACACGGCCATCAGCAAGGCGCCGAAGCCGACCGTGCCGGCGCCCAGCACCAGCAGCGAGGCGGTCTTCAGGTTGCCCACATCGCGCCGCATCACGCGCAGCGGCGGCACGCTGGCCAGCTGCAGCACCGGCGGCAGACCGAAAGCCAGCAGCAGCGTCATGCCCACGCCCAGGCCAAAGGCCGCCGGCCGCCAGCCCGCCGGCGGCAGGCTGCTTTGCACCAGGCCCGCCAACAGCCAGACAAAGACATGGTGCACGGCCCAGCCCACCAGCAGGCCCAGCAGGCTGGCCAGCAGGCCCACGCCGGCGAACTCCAGCCCGTAGGCCCAGGCGATGCGCCATTGCGGCAGGCCCAGCACACGCAACATGGCGCAATCGTCCAGATGGCGCTGCGCAAAGTCCCGCGCCGCGATGGCCACCGCGACCGCCGCCAGCAGCGCGGCCAGCAATGCCACGAGGTTGAGGAACATGCCGGCGCGGTCCAGCGTCTGGCGCATTTCCGGCCGCCCGCTCTCCAGCGATTCCACACGCACGCCACGCAGCGGCACGCGCCGGATCTCGGCTTCGGTCTGCTCGACGAAGAGCGCCACCGCACTCTGGCGGTTGTCGGGCGCGGCGACCGCCAGGCGCCAGGTCACGCGGCTGGCGGGCTGGATCAGCCCCGTGGCCGGCAGGTCGTCGGCATGCAGCATCACGCGCGGCGCAAAGCCCAGGAAGCCGGCGCCGCGGTCGGGTTCGATGACGATCAGCCGCGCGATGCGCAACTCGGCATCGCCCAGCAGCAGCGTGTCGCCCAGCTTCAGCGACAGCGCATCGAGCACCGGCGGATCGACCCATACCGTGCCGCGCGCCGGCGGCTGCGCAACGCGCTCTTCCGGGCCGCCCGGCTCGGCGCGCAATTGCAGCTGCCCGCGCAGCGGGTAGCCATCGCTGACGGCCTTGACCGACACCAGCCGCGCGGCGCCGCCGCGGGCCTCGGGTGCGCGTGCCATGCTCGGGAAGGACGCCGAGGTGGCCGTGCGCAGGCCCAGCGAGCGCGCCTTGGCGATCAGATCGGCCTCGGGCGGCTTGTCGCTGGCCACGATGGCGTCACCGCCGAGCAGCTGGCGCGCATCGCGCGCGAGGCCGGCATTCAGCCGGTCGGCGAAGAAACCCACCGCCGACAGCGCCGCCACGGCCAGCAGCACGGCCACCAGCAGCAGCCGCAATTCACCGGCCTGGAAATCGCGCCGAAGCTGGGTCCAGGCCAGGTGCAGCGCCGACATCGGCCGCGGCGCGGCGGCCGCTGCCGCTGGGGTGACGGGTGAGGACATGGCCGTACGGTACACGAGCGGCCGCGCAGGCCTGGTCGCAGGGCCAAGTGGCGACAGACGGCAGGCGATGGCGACCGCGGCAGGCACCCGGGTCGCGCCGCGAATCCTGCATGCAAGCCGGCTGAACGACGGCGGCGCCCGCGCGGCGTCCAATCACGCCATGGACTCGACACTTCCCCTGCCCACACTCTTCCTGTCCCACGGCTCGCCGATGACGGCGCTGGAGCCCCGCGAGGCCGGTGCCTTCATGCAGCAGCTGGGCGGCGCCTGGGCGGCCTGCTTCGGCCGCCCCAAGGCCATCCTGGCGGTCAGCGCGCACACCTTGACGCGCGAGCCTGTGCTGGTGGCCGGCGCGCGCCACGCGGCCATCTACGACTTCGGCGGCTTTGCCGACGCGCTCTACACGCTGCGTTACGACGCGCCCGGCGCGCCCGAGCTGGCCACGCGCGTGCAGGCCCTGCTGGCGGGTGCCGGCTGGCCGGCGCACAGCGTCGACCAGGGTGGCCTGGACCACGGCATCTGGACGCCGCTGCGCTTCCTGTGGCCGCAGGCCGACATCCCGGTGCTGCCCCTGGGCTGGCCGCCCAACGCCTCACCCGACAGGCTGATGGCCCTGGGCGAAGCCCTGGCGCCGCTGGCGGCCGAAGGCGTGATGGTGATGGCCAGCGGCAGCATCACGCACAACCTGCGCCGGGTGTTCTCGGGCGGGCGCGACCAGGTTGACCAGCCGCCGACCGTCGAAAGCACCGCCTTCCGCAACTGGTTCGTGCAGCGCAGTGCCGCGCGTGACTGGCCCGCTTTGGCCGCCTACCGCTCGCAGGCCCCGCACGCCGCGCTGATGCACCCCACCGACGAGCACCTGCTGCCCTGGTACGTGGCGGCCGGCGCCGGCGGCCGTGCGTACGCGCCGCTGCGCATCCACGACAGCCAGACCTACGGCGACCTGGGCATGGATGCCTATGCCTTCGGCGCCGCCGCCCCGCAACTGGCGCGGGCGCTCGAGGGTCCGCCCCAGGCCCGCGCGGCCTGAGCGGCCAGCCGAGGCGGGCTGTCGCGGCCTGCGGCACTCAGGCCGCGTCGGCGGCCTGCGCAAATACCGCGTCCAGCTGCGCCATCCAGGCCTGCTTCTGCGCGGCAGGCACGAAGCTGGCCTCGAAGCTGTTGCGCGCCAGCTGCCAGGCCTGGCGGGCGCCGAGCTGCGGCAGTGCCTCGAAGGTCTGCAGAAAGTTGTCGTTGATGTAGCCGCCGAAGTAGGCCGGGTCGTCGCTGTTGACCGTCGCGCACAGCCCCGCATCCAGCAACTGCGGCAGGTTGTGCGCGGCAAGGTCCGGCACGACGCACAGCTTCAGGTTGGACAGCGGGCACACCGTCAGCGGCACACGCTCGCGCGCCAGGCGTTGCACCAGCGCCGGGTCTTCGGTGCAGCGCACGCCGTGGTCGATGCGTTCGACCTTCAGCACGTCCAGTGCGCTGGTGATGTAGGCCGGCGGGCCCTCCTCGCCGGCATGCGCCACCACGTGCAGGCCCAGTTCGCGGCAGCGCGCGAAGACCCGCGCAAATTTTTCCGGCGGGTGGCCCCGCTCGCTGCTGTCCAGGCCCACGCCCACGAAGTGGTGCCGCAAGGGCAGTGCCTGCTCCAGCGTGGCCATCGCGGCCTCTTCGCTCAGGTGCCGCAGGAAACACAGGATCAGCCGCGAGCTGATGCCCAGTTCGGCATGCGCGCGCTGGCAGGCGTGGTGCAGGCCGATGATGACGGCCTCGATGGGCACGCCGCGGTCCGTGTGCGTCTGCGGGTCGAAGAAGAGCTCGGCATGCACCACGTGGTCGGCGGCTGCGCGCTGGAAATAGTCCCAGGCCATGTCGAAGAAGTCAGCCTCCTTCAGCAGCACGCCGGCGCCGGCGTAGTAGATGTCCAGGAAGCTCTGCAGGTCCTCGAAGGCGTAGGCCGCGCGCAGCGCCTCCACGTCGGCATAAGGCAGCGTCAGGCCGTTGCGCTGCGCCAATGCGAAGATCCGCTGCGGCTCGAGCGAGCCTTCGATGTGGATATGCAACTCGGCCTTCGGCATGCGGCGCAGGACTTCAGGCAGACGGGCGCGGTGGATGCGTTCGAAAGCGATGCTCATCATCAGCTCCAGTTTTCGTGAGGATAGCGGCAGCGCGCAGCGCAGCCGGAGGCTGGCACTCTGTGCCGCGGGCCTGTGCATCGCCCTGGGCGCCAGCCCCCGCGCGTGGGCGCAGGAAGACGCAGCCGCCGACACACCCGGCACCGCCAGCCCCAAGCCCAGCGATTCCGCGCCGTCCAGACCCCTTGATGGGGAGTCCCCCCGTTCAGAGCCCGCGCCGCCCGAAGGCGTGGTCAGTTTTTACGCGCGGCGATTTGCCGGCAGGCGCACCGCCAGCGGCGAGGTCTACGACCCCCAGGCCATGACCATGGCCCACCGCAGCCTGCCCTTTGGCACCTGGGTGCGGCTGACCCATCTGGGCAACGGCCAGCGCGTGCACGTGCGCGTCAACGACCGCGGCCCCTGGACCGGCGGACGACTGGCGGACCTGTCGATGGCTGCGGCGCGGCGGCTGGGCATGCTGGGCTCCGGCGTTGCGCGGGTGCGACTGGAGATCCTGGGCGATCCGCCGGCTCAGCCCTGAGCGCACGCCGGCCACGCACAATGCCGCCGGTGCGGCCCCGTTGGTGGCCGTGCCTGGCTCGACACCCCACATACTTTTCGAGGAGATACCCCATGTCGTTCAGACTTCTGGTTGCCGGCCTGCTGGCCGCCACGTCGCTGGCCCACGCACAGAGCGCATCGGCCCCCGCCGCGGCGCCGGCCCCGGCACCGGCCGCCGCCCCCGCGGCTGCGCCCGCCGCCCCGGCAGCACCTGCAGCCGCTGCGGCAGCTGCCGCTGACGGCAAGATCGCCTTCTACGGCCGCAAGTTCGCCGGCCGCAAGACCGCCAGCGGCGAACGCTTCAACCCCAACGCGCTGACCATGGCCCACAAGACCCTGGCCTTCGGCACGATGGTCAAGGTCACCAACACCGCCAACAACCGCAGCACCACGCTGCGCGTCAACGACCGCGGCCCGAGCACGGCCGACCGTGTGGGCGACGTCTCGCTGGCCGCCGCGCGCCAGCTGCGCATGCTGCGCGCCGGTGTCGTGAACGCCAAGATCGAAGTCGTCGGCGAAGCCAAGGCACGCAAGGGCGCCAAGAAGGCCTGATCGGCCCACCTGCCCGCGCGCGGGCAGGTGTTCTCGAGGAAACGCCGGGCCGCGCCCAGTTGCTTGACCCCCGCGGCGGGGCGGGCGGGAGACAGCCCGCCCGGGGGGCGCTCAGAAATAGTCGACGGGTCGCCCGTAGCTGGGCGTGAGCCCGGTTTCGGCCCGCGCGACGGCCACGAAGCGTTCGGCCGCGTCGGCCGCCTCCCGCGACAGCTTGTAGACGTCTGATTCGCCGTCCCCCATCGACGCGCGGGCCGTGTCGTTCCCTTCCGCGTCTGCCGGGAAGTCGCGCTCCAGGCCCTGGATCACTTCGCGCAGCTGCATGGCGTGCTCGCGCATGTCCTCGGCTGCCATGACGGAGTGCCCCACCATGTCGGCATTCACGCGCGTCAGCTGGTCCAGCTGTTCGAGCGCGGCCAGCACGCGCACGAGCGACTCGCTCTGATGATTCGACTCGGCCACCGCTGCACGCAGGTCCTCGGCCAGTTCCTTGACGCCGCTGGCCAAGGCGTGCAGGACCTGCCGGACGGCAGCCGCCTCCGTCATGCCCGCCCGGGCCTGCTCGTCCGCGCGGCCAATCAGTGTGCGCACGTCCGAGGCTGCGCCGCGGCTGCGCTCGGCCAGTGCGCGCACCTCGCCGGCCACCACGGCGAACGCCCGTCCCGCTTCTCCTGCGCGCGCCGACTCGACGGCGGCATTCAGCGCCAGGAAGTTGGTCTGGAAGGCGATGGTCTCGATCAGCGACACCGCCTCACCCATTTCCTGTGTGCGGTCCACGACCGTCTCGATGGCCGTCAGGCTGCGGTTCACGACGTCCTGTCCTTCGAGGTTTTGCTGCAGCAGCTGCGCGCAACGCGCCTCCACGCGGCCGATGTGGGTGGCGTTGTTCGCCACCTGCTCGACCACCTCCCGCACGCTGGAATAGGTCTGGCTCAGCTGGTCGCCCTTGCGCTCGGTCTGGATCGCCAGCGACTGCGTCGAGACCGACACCGTGCTGCCGGCCGCCGCCACCTTGCGCGAGTCTTCGGCCATCAGCTGCACCACATCCCGCATCTGCTTCGTGCAGCGTGCCAGGACCGCGTTCAAACCGGCCTGGCTGGACACGCGCAGCCACAGCAGCAGCCACACCAATGATGCGCCGAGCGCGCCCAGCACCGGTGCCACGCTGCGCTGCAACCAGCCCGCCGACACCGTGCCAGCGGGTCTGCCCACCGCCACCGCCAGCCCCCGGCGCGGCAAGCTCTGGAAGGCCCAGACCAGGCCGCCGCCGGCCCCATCGTCCGGCGGGCCCACGATGCCCGACCCTTGGGCCTGCAGGGCGTCGAAGAGTGCCTGCCCCCGGATGTCGGCGCCGGGCCGCAGCATGCTGTGCGGCGAGCTCGCCCGCACCGTGCCATCCAGGCCGACCAGCAGGACCACGTCCCCCGGGTTCAGGCCCGTATCGTCGAAGAATCGCTCGAAGGTCCCCGGCACCACCGAGGCCACAAGCGCGCCGGCGAAGCCACCGTCCGCCCGCGAGATCCGGCGCGACAGCGGCACCGTCCAGGTTCCGGTGCCCTTGTCGATGACCGGCTTGCCGATGAACAGTTGGTCTTTGCCGACCGGGGCGTGGGCCGCGAGGTGATCGCGCTCGCGCAGGTCGCGTATGGGCGCCGACGCGGCCGTATCCTCGCGCGGGCCGTCCGGCGCAATCACGTGGAAGCTGCCGGCCTGCGAGGCGACGTTGCCGCTGGCCGCCACACAGGACGACAGCGCGCCCGACTCGCGCCCGCACTCGTGGCGCACCATGCGCAGCATCTGGTCGGCGGCCGCCAACGAGCGGTCCAGTTGCCCCGCAAAGGCGCCGGCGACGACGCGCAGGCCGTCGTGCGCGCTGTCCCACGCGGCACGGTGGTCCATCACGACGGACGCCGCAGCGACGACCCAGGCCAGCGTCACGATGCCCAACCCGATGATCAGTCCGCCACGTCCATCTCGATCACTAATCGCAATCGAGTTTTGCATATCTGCCATTTTTGCCATTCGAATTATCGAATCGATCATCTCGTGTACCCATTACGCATGATTGCCCGCGTTAGGCATGTTGAGATCACCGCGCGAATCCGAGGCGAAAAAAAGGCCACCCTTCGGTGGCCTGTTGTCTTTTCGGCGTCGATCGGATAGCTAACGTTCATATCGATGAAACGTCGTTCCGACCCCGCCTGCGGTGCGACGCACCGTGGCCGGTGCGCCGCCCATGCGCTTACTTGTTCTTCGGGATCGAACCTTCCACGCCCTTGACGTAGAAGTCCACGCCGGACAGGAACTTGTCGTCCGCCACGGCGTCCTTGGCCACGACTTCCTTGCCGTCCTGGCCCACGATGGGACCCTTCCAGATCGAGAAGCTGCCGCTCTTCAAGCCGGCCTTGACGGCCTCGACCTTGCCCTTGAGTTCCGCCGGCACCTTGTCGCTGATCGAGACGATGTCGATCGCGCCTTCCTTGACGCCCCACCAGGTGTGGCCGCCGCCCTTCCAGGTGCCGTCCAGCGCCTCGCGCGTGGCCTTGATGTAGTACGGCGCCCAGTTGATGACCGCCGAGGCCAGGTGCGCGTCCGGCGAGTAGGCCGTCATGTCGCTGTCCCAGCCGAAGGCGAACTTCTTGTTCTTGCCCGCGGTCTGCAGCACGGCCGACGAATCGGTGTTCTGGAACAGCACGTCGGCGCCCTGGTTGATCAGGCTCTGCGCGGCCTCGGTCTCCTTGGGCGGGTTGAACCATTCGTTGACCCAGACCACCTTGGTCTTGATCTTCGGGTTCACGCTCTGCGCGCCCATGGTGAAGCTGTTGATGTTGCGGATGACCTCGGGGATGGGAATCGAGCCCACGACGCCCAGCGTGTTGGACTTGGTCATGCCGCCGGCCAGCACACCTGCCATGTACGCACCTTCGTAGGTGCGGCTGTCGTAGGTGCGCATGTTCTCGGCCTGCTTGTAGCCGGTGGCGTGCTCGAACTTCACGTCCTTGGCGTCGCCCGTGACCTTGAGCATCGGCTCCATGTAGCCGAAGGTGGTGCCGAATATCAGCTTGTTGCCCTGCCCGACCATGTCGCGGAACACGCGCTCGGCGTCCGCGGCCTCGGGCACCTTCTCGACGAAGCTGGTGACAACCTTGTCGCCGAATTCCTTCTCGACCGCCTTGCGGCCGTTGTCGTGCGCGAAGGTCCAGCCGCCGTCACCCACCGGGCCGACGTAGGCAAAGGCGATCTTCAGCGGCGCGGGCTTGGCCGCAGGCGCAGACGCCGCTGCCGGCGCAGCCGCCACGGGCTTGGCTTCTTCCTTCTTGCCGCAGCCCACCAGCGCGGCCGCAGCCGCCACGGCGGACCAGCCGGCCAGCTTGATCAACGATCTCTTGCTCGACTCACTCATGAACGATTCTCCTGACGGGTTGGGTGGTTGTCGTGACCCCGAAAACGGGATTATGTGCGGCCGGGTTCCGCCCGTTTCTCAAGCGCCCGGATGGAAAGGCTTGCCCAGCGAAGCCGGCATGTTGGCGCGGATCCAGCCCGCGTTGCGGGATATCAGCACCAGCACGAGGATGGTCGCGAGGTACGGCAGCATGCTCAGCAACTGGCTGTCGACCTCCACGCCCTGCCCCTGCAGGTGGAACTGCACCATGGTCACGCCGCCGAACAGATAGGCGCCCAGCAGCACGCGCGCCGGGCGCCAGGTGGCGAAGGTCGTCAGCGCCAGGGCGATCCAGCCCTTGCCGGCGGTCATGCCCTCGACCCACAGCGGCGAGTAGATGACCGACAGATACGCACCGGCCAGCCCGCACAGCGCGCCGCCGACCACGACGGCCGACAGTCGGATCAGGCGCACCGGGTAGCCCAGCGCATGCGCACTCTCGGGCGATTCGCCGACGGCGCGCAGCACCAGGCCGGCGCGCGAGCGGTACAGGAACCAGGTCACCCCGACGGTCGCCACGATGGCCAGATAGACCATCGGATGCTGGCGGAACAGCGCCGGCCCCGCAAAGGGCAGGTCCGACAGGCCGGGAATGGCCCATGAGGCGCGTTCGCCCAGCTTGGCCTGCGCGAAGCCGATGCCCACGAAGGCCGAGAAGCCCGCGCCAAAAAGGCTCAAGGCCAGCCCCGTGGCGTACTGGTTGGTATTGAGCCAGATGACCAGCAGCCCGAAGGCCGCGGCCAGCAGCGCCGCGGCCCCCGCACCGGCCGCAAAGGCCAGCACGTCGCTGCCGGTCGTGGCGGCCGTGGCAAAACCGGCGATGGCGGCCACGAGCATCATGCCCTCGGCCCCGAGGTTGACGATGCCCGCCCGTTCGTTGATCAGCAGGCCCAGGCCCGCCAGCGCCAGCACCGTGCCGGCATTCAGGGTGGCTGCGATGAGCAGTGCGAGTGATTCCATCTCAACCCCCCTTCGACCGCCGCACGCGGTAGTGGATCAGCGTGTCGCAGGCCAGCAGCGTGAACAGCAGCAGGCCCTGGAATACACCGGTCAAGGATTTGGGCAGGCCCATGCGCGACTGCGCGAGTTCGCCGCCGATGTAGAACATGCTCATCAGCACCGCGGAAAAGACGATGCCCACCGGGTGCAGGCGGCCCACGAAGGCCACGATGATGGCGGCGAAGCCGTAACCCGCGGGCACGTAAGGCGTGAGCTGCCCCAATGGACCCGCGGCCTCCAGCGCGCCGGCCAGGCCCGCCATCGCGCCCGACAGCAGCAGCGCCGTCCACAGCGCCGAACGCGACGAGAAGCCGGCATACCGCGCCGCCGCTGGCGCCAGGCCGCCGACCTGCAACTGGAAGCCCTGGTAGGTGCGGAACATGAAGACCCAGAACCCGCCCACCGCCACCAGCGCCATCGGCAGGCCGATGTTGGCCCGCCAGCCATCGATCAGCCGCGGGATCTTCGTGGCCGCGGCGAAGGTGATGGTCTGCGGGAAGTTGTAGCCCTTGGGGTCCTTCCATGCGCCGTAGACCAGGTAACTCAGCAGAAAGGTCGCCACGTAGACCAGCATCAGGCTCACGAGGATCTCGTTGGCATTGAAGCGGTCGCGCAGCAGGGCCACCAGCGCGGCCCAGGCCATGCCGCCCAGCACACCGGCCAGCAGGATGGGCACGACGATCGCGCGGCTGGTATCGGGCCCGGCCTGCATCGCCACCCAGCCAGCCGCCAGCGCGCCGGCGATGAACTGGCCCTCGGCGCCGATGTTCCAGACGTTGGAGCGGAAGCACACCGCCAGGCCCAGCGCGATGAGGATCAGCGGCGTGGCCTTGATCGAGAGCTCGGCCAGCGCGTAGCCGCTCTTGATCGGTTCGACGAAAAACATCTGCAGGCCGCGCACGGGGTCCTTGCCCAGCAGCACAAAGAGGATCACGCCGATGACCACCGTGATCGCCAGCGCGATCAGCGGCGAGGCCATCGACATCGCACGCGAGGGCTGGGGACGGGTTTCGAGTTTCAGCATGCTCAGACCCCCGCCGCCGTCGCCGTGGCCGCGGCCGTGCTGCCATCCTGGCGCCACAGGCCGCTCATCCATGCGCCGATCTGCTCGATGCCGGCATCGGCGATCGGCACGCTGGGCGACAGCCGGCCCTGCGAGATCACCAGCAGGCGGTCGCTGATCTCGAACAGCTCGTCGAGTTCTTCGCTGACCACCAGCAGCGCACAGCCCGCCTCGCGCAGCGCCAGCAATTCGCCGCGGATCAGTGCCGCGGCGCCGACATCCACGCCCCAGGTGGGCTGGGAGACGATCAGCAGCCGCGGCTGCGCATCGATCTCGCGGCCGACGATGAACTTCTGCAGGTTGCCGCCGGACAGGCTCTTGGCCGCGGCGCCCGGGCCGCCGGCCTTGACCTGAAATCGCTCGATCAGGCGCTGCGTGAGCCGCTGCACTTCGGCGTTAGCTATCCAGCCGCTGCGTCGGACCGTCTCGGTGCGTGTGAGCAGCGTGTTCTGCGCCAGGCTCAGCGAGGGCACGGCGCCACGACCCAGCCGTTCTTCGGGCACAAAATGCAGGCCCTCGTGCCGCCGGCGGCGCGGCGAATGGCGCGTGATGTCCGTGCCGCGCAGGCGGATGCTGCCCGGCGGCGAGCGGCGGTCTTCGCCCGACAAGGCCGCCATCAGCTCCTGCTGGCCGTTGCCCGAGACACCGGCCACGCCGACGATCTCACCGGCGCGCACGTCGAAGCCGATGTCCACCAGCGTCGTGCCGAAGGGCGAGGCCTTGGCCAGCGACAGTCGATCGACCGCCAGCACCACCTCGCCTGTCTGGCGCGTCGCGTGCTGCAGCTGCGGCGGCTCGGCGCCGATCATCAGGCGCGACAGGCTGGCGTTGGTTTCCTTCGTCGGGTCGACCTCGCCCGTGACCTTGCCACCGCGCAGCACCGTGCAGTGGTGGCACAGCGCGCGGATCTCGTCGAGCTTGTGGCTGATGTAGAGGATCGAGCAGCCCTTGTCGGCCAGCTGGCGCAGCGTGACGAACAGCTTGTCGACGGCCTGCGGCGTGAGCACCGAGGTGGGTTCGTCCAGGATCAGCAGCTGGGGGTTTGTCATCAGCGCGCGCACGATCTCCACGCGCTGGCGTTCGCCGACGCTCAGCGAATGCACGGGCCGCTGCGCGTCGACATCCAGGCCGTAGGTGTGCGCCACCTCGCCGATGCGCTGCGTGATCTGCGCCAGCGAATCGCTCTTGTCCAGGCCCAGCCAGACGTTCTCGGCCGCCGTGAGCGTGTCGAACAGGCTGAAGTGCTGGTAGACCATGCTGATGCCCAGCTGGCGCGCCATGGCGGGGCTGGCCACCTGCACCGCCTGGCCGTTCCAGCGGATCTCGCCGGCGTCAGGCTTGACCGCGCCGTAGATGATCTTCATCAGCGTGCTCTTGCCTGCACCGTTCTCGCCAAGCACGGCGTGGATTTCTCCGGGCTTCACGCGCAGCCCGACCCCGTCGTTGGCCTTCACGGCGGGGTACTGCTTGCTGATCCCAACCAGCTCGAGCCTGTACATGAAGCCTCCTGCGACCGGCCGGGTCGGTCTTTGTAGGAACCCCGGCATCTCGCTTCGCCCACGCCCCCGGCTTGCAGGCCGGGGGCGCTTCGCGAGGCACGCCACCGTCCGCAGGGACGGCGGCATGTCCACGCTCAGTCTCGAACGTATTGGCGTACGCCTGCGATCCAGGTTTCCACCAAGTCTCCCTCGTCGCCCAGCGTCAGCCAGGCAAACAGCTTGTCATGCAGATCGCGTGCCAGCGTCTGGCGGCGCAGCGCCAGCGGCGTGTGCGCCCAGTCCCAGATGCACACATCGGCCAGCGTGCCCGCTTCCAGCGACCCGATCTCTTGCGACAGGTGCAGCGACTGCGCCGCGCCGCGCGTGGCCGCGTGCAGCAGCGCCCAGGCCGTGACCTTGCGCTGCAGCCCCGCCTGCACCCGGTAGGCGTCCAGCATCGTGCGCCGCATCGACAGGCTGGTGCCGCCGCCCACGTCGCTGGCCAGACTGACCGCGACCCCGGCGTCGCGTGCGAGGTGCCAGTCGAACAGGCCGCTGCCCAGGAACAGGTTGGAGCTGGGGCAGAAGGCGATCTGCGCACCGGCATCGTGCAGCACACGCCGGTCGGCGTCGTCCAGCCAGATGCCATGGGCAAAGATGCTGCGCGGGCCGATGAGGTCGTGCTGCGCGTAGACGTCCAGGTAGCTGCGCGCCTGCGGGAAGAGCTCGGCGACCCACTGCACCTCGGCACGGTTCTCGGCCACGTGCGTTTGCAGATAGAGGTCGGGGGCGCTGCGCAGCAACTCACCGGTGAGCGCCAGCTGCGCGTCGCTGGATGTCGGCGCAAAGCGCGGCGTCAGCGCGTAGGCGATGCGCCCCAGGCCGTGCCAGCGTTCGATCAGCTCTTCCGTTTCGCGGCGGGCCGCATCCAGGCTCTCGTCGCACAGATCCTCTGGCGCGTGGCGGTCCATCAGCACCTTGCCGCCGATGATGCGCATGCCGCGCGACTTCGCCGCCTCGAACAGGGCTTCGACCGACGCCGTGTGCACCGTGGGGAAGACACAGGCCGAGGTCGTGCCGTGTGAGAGCAGCCCGTGCAGGAACAACTGCGACAGCTGCATCGCATGCACCGGCTCGGCCATGCGCAATTCGGCCGGGAAGGTGTGGGTCTGCAGCCAGTCGAGCAGTTCGGTCCCCCAGGAGCCGATCACGTCGGTCTGCGCGCTGTGCACATGGGTGTCGATGAAGCCGGGCAGGATCAGCCGGCCGCGGTGGTCGACGCAGCGCCAATCGGGGCCGGGCGCTTCGGTCTGCGCGCCGACGATGCGGCCGTCTTCGATCAGCAGCCAGTGGTCGGGGCGATGACGCACGCCACCAGGATGAAGGTCGTCCAGCCCCGGGTCGGCGGTGAAGTCGACCAGATCGCCGCGCAGGGCCAGGCGTACGGGGGTCATCGGGTGCGTGTCCTTCCCGCGGCGGGGGTGAGTTCGCGGGCGACGTCGCGCACCTGCTCGCGCAGCCATTTCAGGGCCGTCGAGCGGTGGGTGCGCTCGTGCCAGAGTTGGTAATAAGCCATGGGCGCCAGCGGCACCGGGCAGCGCACGATCTGCACCGGCAGCTCGCCGAGGAAGCGCTGGCAGAACTGCCGGCCGGTGGTGAGCACCAGCCGGGTGCGCGCGACCATCATGGGGATCAGGCTGAAGTGCGCGGCACGCACCGCGATGCGGCGCGACAGACCTTGCGCCTGCAGCTGCTCGTCGATGACACCACGGCCGCCGAGGTGGAATGCAGCCGGCGCGATGTGCTCGCTGTCGAGGTAGCGCTCGGCCGTCCAGGCGCGCGGCTGGCGCACGGCGGGATGCTCGTCGGCCACCAGGCACACGATCTCGTCGCTCATCAAACGGCCCAGGTGCAGCTCTTCCGGCGGCCGCAGCCAGTTGCCCACGACCAGATCGGCATCACCCGCCGCCAGGCGCGCCTGGACATCGAAATCGCCGCTCAGCGGCTGCATCTCGATGCGGATGCCCGGCGCTTCACGCTGCACGCGCGCCACCAGCTCGGGCAGGAACAGCGGGTCCAGATAGTCGCTGGCCGCCAGGCGCACGGTGATCTCGCTGCGCGCCGGCGCAAAGGCCACCGTGCGCTGGCGTGCCGAGAACAGCGCCTCGGCATCGTCCAGCAGGCGCTGCGCGGGGGCAAGCATCTGAAGCGCCGCATCGGTGGGCACGAGGCCACGCCCCGCGCGCACCAGCAGCGGATCGCCCGTGAGCGCACGCAGCCGGCGCAGCTGCGCGCTGACCACCGGCTGCGTCGAGCGCAGACGCAGCGCAGCACGAGACACACTGCGTTCGGCAATCACGGTGTGGAGGACCCTCACGAGACGAAGGTCAATGTTGATCGAGCCGGCGATGCTTGCCATACGCGTACGATGATAGTCAACATATCGCCGTGCAGATACCCGCCGCACGCGCCGGCGCTATCTTCGACGCGATCGTTTACCCCGAGGCCGCCTTGCACGCGGCGTCCCGCACCGATGAACTCCCGCCCGATCCGCTTCCTGCACCAGGGCCGCATCCGCGAGATCGCCGGCGAGGCGCCCACGCGCAGCGTGCTGGACTGGCTGCGCGAAAACGCGCGCTGCACCGGCACCAAGGAAGGCTGCGGCGAAGGCGACTGTGGCGCCTGCACCGTCATCGTCGCCGAACTGGCCGAGGACCAGCCGGCGTCGGCCGGCGCCACCCTCGTCGGTCCACTGAGCCTGCGGCCCGTCAACGCCTGCATCCGCTTCCTGCCCACGCTGGACGGCAAGGCCTTGCTGACGGTCGAAGACCTCGCCCCCGCCGGGCCCTGCGCCGCGGTGACACCGCAAGCCGCACTGCATCCGGTGCAGGCCGCGCTGCGCGACCACCACGGCTCGCAATGCGGGTTCTGCACCCCCGGCTTTGCGATGACGCTCACCGCCTGCTACGAGCACCACCAGACGCGCGGCACACGCCCGCAACGCCAGGAACTGGCCGATGCGCTGGCCGGCAACCTGTGCCGCTGCACGGGCTACCGGCCCATCCTTCAAGCGGGCGAACGCATGTTCGATGCACCGGCGCAGCGGCTGGACGCGGAGGCCATCGCCGCACAGCTGCGCACGCTGCGCGACAACGGCCCCCTGATGTACGAGGCACCTGCTGCGCGCGGCGACGGCAGCGCGCAGCGCTTCTTCCGCCCGCGCACGCTGGACGATCTCGCTCGGTTGCGCCAGGCCCTGCCCGAGGCGCGGCTGCTCGCGGGCAGCACCGACATCGGCCTGTGGGTGAACAAACAGTTCCGCGAGCTCGGCGACATCGTCTTCCTGGGCGACGTGCCGGCGTTGCGCGCCATCACCGAAGACGCAGACGGCCGCCTGCACATCGGCGCGGCGGCGACCCTGGAAGACGCCTGGGCCGCACTGGTCGCGCGCTGGCCGTCTCTGCGCGAGATGTGGCTGCGCTTCGCCGGCCCGCCCGTGCGACACGCCGGAACGATGGGCGGCAACGTGGCCAACGGCTCGCCGATCGGCGACAGCCCGCCGGTCCTGATGGCGCTGGACGCAAGCCTGGTGCTGCGCCGCGGCGACACCACGCGCGAGCTGCCGCTGGACAGCTTCTATCTCGACTACATGAAGAACCGCCTGGAGCCGGGCGAGTTCCTGCAGACCATCGTCGTGCCGCCGCCCGCAGCCGGACGCACCGTGCACGCCTGGAAGATCAGCAAGCGCTTCGACTGCGACATCTCGGCGCTGAGTGGCGCATTCGCCATCGAACGCGACGGCACGCACATCCGCGACCTGCGCCTCGTCTTCGGCGGCATGGCCGCGACGGTGCGACGCGCCACGGCCGCCGAAGCCGCCTTGCGCGGCCAGCCCTGGAACGAAATGAGCCTGCGCCGCGCACAGGACGCGCTGGACACGGACTTCCAGCCGCTGAGCGACCTGCGCGCCAGCCAGGCCTACCGACGCGACGCCGCACGCGGCCTGCTGCGCCGCCTGTGGCTGCAGACGCGGCCGGATGGCCCCATGACCGCGCAGGCCACCAGCGTGTGGGCGCGCCAGGAGATTGGCGAATGAGCGCGCCGGGCCGCCATCGGCCAGAGGCCGATGTCCTTCGGCAGGCGACAGACAGTCCGCAGGGAATGTCTGTGTCCAGCCTCAGCTCCCAAGCGCCCATCCCGGAGCACGCCGTGCGGAGGGCATTCCAATGAGCGCGCAGATCCCCATGAAGAAGGACGGCCAGGCCACGCCCGGCGCCATCGGCCAGCCGCTGGCCCACGAATCCGCCCATCTGCACGTCACGGGCGCCGCACCCTACACGGACGACCTGCCCGAGCTCGCCGGCACCCTGCATGCGGCGCTCGGCCTGTCGCCCCTGGCGCACGGGCAGATCCGCGCCATGGACCTCGATGCGATCCGCGCGATGCCCGGCGTGATGGCCGTGCTGGCCGCCGCCGACATCCCCGGCCACAACGACTGCGGGCCCATCGTGCACGACGACCCGATACTGGCCAACGGCCACGTTCAGTATCTGGGGCAGCCGGTCTTCGCGGTGATCGCCACCACGCGCGAGCTCGCACGCCGCGCGGCGCGCCGTGCAAAGGACGTGCTGCAAATCGACGAACTGCCCGCCGTACTCGATGCGCGTGCGGCCCACGCGCTGCAGCAATACGTCGTCCCGCCGATGCACCTGACGCGCGAGTCCGCAGCCGGCGCCACGCGACGCGCCATCGAAGGCGCACCGCACCGCCGCCAGGGGCATTTCTCGCTGGGCGGCCAGGAGCAGTTCTACCTGGAAGGCCAGATCGCCTACGCCGTGCCCACCGAAGGTGGCAGCCTGTTGGTGCACTGCTCGACCCAGCATCCCAGCGAGATGCAGCAGGTGGTCGCGCACGCGCTGGAACTGCCGGCGCACCGCGTGCGCGTGGAGTGCCGGCGCATGGGCGGCGGCTTCGGCGGCAAGGAGTCGCAGTCCGCGCTGTTCGCCGCGGTGGCGGCCCTGGCGGCCCAGCGGCTGCAGCGGCCGGTGAAGCTGCGGCCGGATCGCGACGACGATTTCATGATCACCGGCCGCCGCCACGGCTTCGAATTCGACTACGACGCCGGCTTCGACGCCGAAGGCCGGATCCTGGGCGTCGAAGTCACGATGATCACCAACGCGGGCTTCTCGGCCGACCTGTCGCCGCCGGTGATGACCCGCGCCATCTGTCACTTCGACAACGCCTACTGGCTGCCCGAGGTCTCCATCCACGGCTACCTCGCGAAGACGAATACGCAGAGCAACACCGCCTTCCGCGGCTTCGGCGGACCGCAAGGGGCGCTGGCCATCGAGGTCATCCTCGACGAGGTGGCACGCGAGCTGGGCCGCGACCCGCTGGACGTGCGTCGCGCCAATTTCTACGGCCGCGACTCGGACAACGTCACCCCGTACGGCCAGGTGGTGGACGACAACGTCATCGAGGCGCTGACGGTCGACTTGATGCGAAGTAGCGACTATGTCGAACGGCGTGCCGACATCGCGCGCTTCAATGCCGGCAGCGAGGTACTCAAGCGCGGCCTGGCGCTGACGCCGGTGAAGTTCGGCATCTCCTTCAACGTCACGCACTACAACCAGGCCGGCGCGCTGGTGCACATCTACACCGACGGCTCGGTGCTGGTGAACCACGGCGGCACCGAGATGGGCCAGGGCCTGCACACCAAGGTGGCGCAGGTCGTCGCGCACGAACTGGGCCTGCCGCTGTCGCGCGTGCAGTGCACGGCCACCGACACCGGCAAGATCGCCAACACCTCGGCCACCGCCGCCTCCACCGGCGGCGACCTCAACGGCAAGGCCGCGCAGGACGCGGCACAGCGGCTGCGCGAGCGGCTGGCGCAGTTCTGGGCCGCGGCCGTGGGCGTGGCGCCGGACCAGGTGCGCTTCGAAGACGGCCACCTGCGCGCGCCGGGGCACGAGGCCGCCTTCGAGGCCGTCGTGGCACAGGCCTACATGGCGCGGGTGCAGCTGTGGAGCGAAGGTTTCTACGTCACGCCCGGCCTGCACTGGGACAAGGCCACGCTCACCGGCCACCCGTTCTACTACTTCGCCTACGGCGCCGCGGTGGCCGAGGTCGTGATCGATACGCTGACCGGCGAGTGGAAGCTGCTGCGCGCCGACCTGCTGCACGACGCCGGCCGCTCCTTGAACCCGGCGCTGGACGTCGGCCAGATCGAAGGCGCGTTCGTGCAGGGCATGGGCTGGCTGACCTCCGAAGAGCTGGTCTGGCACCCCAAGACCGGCGCGCTGCTGACCCACGCGCCCAGCACCTACAAGATCCCCACGGCCAACGACGTGCCTGCGCCTTTCAGCACGCGGCTCTTCGACAACACCAACGTGCACGACAGCATCCACCGCAGCAAGGCGGTGGGCGAGCCGCCGCTGCTGCTGGCGTTTTCGGTCTTCCTGGCGATCCGCGATGCGGTCTCGGCAGCTGGCGGTCACCGGCAGCACCCGCCGCTGCGCGCGCCGGCCACGCCGGAGGCCATCCTGCGGGCGGCGCAGCAGGTCTGCGGCTAGCGCGCGGCACCCGCGCCGAGGAGCTGGATCGCGGGCGCCGGACCGCGGGGCGGCCGCAGGCCCGCCGATCCGTATGGCGCCCGAACTGGACGGACAATCGGCCTTTGTCGACCCACGAGCACCCCGCGCGGTCCCGCGCCGGCGCGGGGCTGGGTCGATCCCGATCCCGACAGCCGAATCCCCGCTTCCTTCATGTCCGACCTCATCGTCCACGGCGGCACGCCCCTGCGCGGCCGCCTCGTCCCCTCGGCCAACAAGAATGCCGTGCTGCCGATCCTGTGCGCCACGCTGCTGACGCGCGAGCCGGTGCGCCTGCGCGGCATCCCCGAGATCACCGACGTCAAGAAGATCCTCGACATCTTCCGCATGCTCGGCAGCGCGGTGCAGGTCGACTGGCACACGCATGTGCTGGACGTGCACCACCGCGACACCCGCTTCGACGAGGCCGAACACCGCCTGCCCGAAGAGATGCGCAGCTCCATCATGCTCGTGCCGGGGCTGCTGTCGCGCTTCGGCGTCGCGCGCATCGAGGACGACGTCAAGGGCTGCACCCTGGGCATGCGCGAGATCGATCCCCACGTGGAGGTGATGCAGAGCTTCGGCGCCAGCGTCGAACGCCGCCGTGACGGCATCGTGATGCGCGCCGAACGACCGTTGAAGGCCGCGCAGCACTGGCTGGACTACGCCTCGGTCACCACCACCGAAAACTACGTGCTGTGCGCCGCGCTGGCCGAAGGCCGCTCGGTGCTGATGAACGCGGCCAGCGAGCCGCACGTGCAGGAGTTCTGCCAGTTCATGACGATGCTGGGCGCGCGCATCGAGGGCCTGGGCACCTCGCGCCTGGTCGTCGAAGGCGTGCGCGAGCTGCGCGGCGGCGAATTCACCTTCGCCGAGGATTTCCACGAGATCGTCACCTTCCTGGCCCTGGGCGCCATCACCGGCGGGGACGTGACGGTCAAGAACTCCACGCCCGAACAATTTCCGCTGATCGACCGCACCTTCGCCAAGTTCGGCGTGCATATCGCGCACGAGAACGGCTGGTCGCGCGCGCTGGTGGATGGGCCGCTGCGCGTGCGCGAGCCCTTCACGCGCAACATCCTGCAGAAGATCGAAGCCGCCCCCTGGCCCTATCTGCCCGTGGACCTGCTGCCCATCTTCGTGGCCCTGGGCGTGCGCGCCGAGGGCTCGATGATGTACTGGAACAAGGTCTACGACGGCGCGATGGGCTGGACCAGCGAGTTGTCCAAGTTCGGCGCGCATGCCGTGATGTGCGACCCGCACCGCGTCATCACCTTCGGCGGCAAGCCGCTGAGCGCAGCCTCGGTCGAGAGCCCGTACATCATCCGCGTGGCCATTGCGCTGCTGATGGTGGCCGCGAGCATCCCCGGGCATTCGACGATCCACAACGCCGCGCCCATCCGCCGCGCACACCCGCGCTTCGTCGAGAACCTCACCGGCCTGGGCGCGCAGATCGAGTGGCGCGAGGGCGATTGAACGCCACCGGCCCCGCCTCGGCGCTTGCCCGCGCGGCAGGCGACTGGCTGGCCGCAGGCCGCGAAGCGGTGCTGGTCGAGGTGACGGCCACGCGCGGTTCGGCCCCGCGCGAAGCCGGCACGCGGATGCTGGTAGGCGCGGACCAGGTCTGCGGCACGATCGGCGGCGGCCACCTCGAATGGCGCGCCATCGCCGATGCGCGCCAGATGCTCGCCAGCGGCGCTGCGGCGCCAACCATCGACCAGCACATCGCCCTCGGCCCGAGCCTGGGCCAATGCTGCGGCGGCACGGTGGACCTGCGTCTGGAACGCCTGCAGCCGCATCACCTGCAGGCCTGGCCCATGCCTGACGAGCGCTTCTTCCTGCAGCTCTATGGCGCGGGCCACGTGGGCCGCGCCATCGTCGCGCTGCTGGCCGGCCTGCCTTGCCGTGTGCAGTGGATCGACGAACGCGAGAGCGAATTTCCGCCCGACCGGGCCGAGCCGCCGCATATCGAGCGGGTCTGCGTGGAGCCCGTGCAGGCCGAAGTGGACGTGGCGCCGCCCGGTGCGTTCTACCTGGTGCTCACGCACAGCCACGACCTGGATCTGGCCATCGCAGAGGCCATCCTGCGGCGCGGCGACTTCGGCTTCTTCGGGCTCATCGGCAGCGCGACCAAGCGCGCGCGCTTCATCCACCGCTTCCAGCAGCGCGGCATCGCCGCGGACACCATTGCGCGCATGAGCTGCCCGATCGGCGTGCCCGGCATCGGCGGCAAGGAGCCCGAGGTGCTGGGCGTCGCGGTCGTCGCGCAACTGCTGCAGGCGGCCTCGGCGCGTCCATCGTCCACCGGACGATAGACCGCATCAGCCCTTGCGCCGCGCGGCACGCTCGCGCAACATCAGGCATTGCACGACCCCGCAAGAGGAGAAGAAACGTGAGCCTGTCCCAACCCACCGGCGAGCGCTACCGCTGCGCCAGCTGCACGAGCTTTCACGACTACGCGGCCGGTCCCACCGTCTGCATGGCGCATCCGCGTGTGATGGCCGACATCACCAAGCGGGTGCGCGGCGCCAACGTGCTGTCCACCGCCGACGCGCGGCTGGCGCAGAACATGGGCCTGCTGAGCGTGCCCACCGTCGGGCGTACGGGCTGGAACGACGGCCTGATCTACCCGGCCGACGACATGCCGGTGCTGTCGGCCCGGCGCAGCAAGATGGCACCGTCGCAGCGTGTGGCACTGCCCAAGGCCGAAGGCACGCTGAACTGCCTGGTGCTGTTGGTGGACTTTTCCGACAACCCCGGCAAGACCGACCCGTCGCACTTCGAGAAGCTGCTGTTCGATGCGACGAATCCGGATTCGATGAACAGCTTCTACCGCGACATGTCCTACGGCAAGCTCAACGTCACCGGTACGGTCGTGGGCTGGCTGCGCGTGCCCAAGCCCTACAGCTTCTACGTCGACAACCAGAGCGGCACCGGCAGCAGCTTCCCGAAGAATACGCCCGGGCTCTTGCGTGACGCCCTGGACATCTGGACCAAGACCAACAGCCTGGCGTCCTTCGACGCCAATGGCGACGGCTTCGTCGACGGCCTGTTCCTGGTGCACGCCGGGCCTGGCGCCGAGACGCAGGCGTCCGCGGCCAAGCGCAACACGATGATCTGGTCCCACAAGTGGACGCTGCCTTCACCCTTCGTCAACAACGGCGTCAAGGCGTTTGCGTACTTCACGGCGCCCGAAGACGGGCGCCTGGGCGTCTTCAGCCACGAGTTCGGCCACTTCATCGGCCTGCCCGATCTGTACGACACCAGCTACCGCAGCCGCGGGCTGGGCGACTGGTGCCTGATGGCGGGTGGCTCCTGGCTGGGCGACGGTCTGAAGCCGGCGCGCCTGTCCGCCTGGTGCCTCAGCAGCCTGGGCTGGGTGACGCCCAAGTCGGTCAAACCCGCCGCCACCAAGGCCGGCACCACGCGCTTCAAGCTGCCCACGCTGGAACAGGACAAGACGGCCTGCCTGCGCGTGTGGAAGGGCGGTGTGGCGGGCCCGGAATACTTCCTTGTCGAAAACCGCCAGCAGGCCGGACGCGATGCGCAACTGCCGGGCCACGGCATGGCGCTGTGGCACATCGACGAGCGCCAGGCCGACAACACCAACCCCATCGCCTACCGCGTGGGCTTGGTGCAGGCCGACGGCAAGCGTGACCTGGAACTCAATGCCAACGACGGCGATTCCGCCGATCTGTTTCCGGGCAGCAAACGCGTGACCACCGTGAACGACAAGACCGGCCTGGCGCCCACCACGCGGGCCAACGACAGTACGGCCACCGGGATCGCGCTGACGCGGATCAGCGAAACCAAGGGCGTGGTGTCGGTGACCGTGAAGGTCTGAGAAGGATTCCGAGACGCGCCCGGCGCCTGTTCCTCGGGGACGGTGACCGGCCTGGCTGCGCGTGACCTTGATGCCGGACAGCCGTGTGTGGACCGACCGTTGCGTCAACGTGCTCGGCGCCCGGTTCGGGCGCCATCGCCAACGATCAGCGCCGACGACGGCGGCGCACGATCACGCCGATCACCGCCAGGCCCGCTGCGGTCAACAGGTAGCCGTGCGGTTCGGAGACGGGCACCAGGGCGGTGTCGCCCAGGCGGTCATGCCCCATGCCGCGGGGACAGGAATCCGTGGCGGTCGATTGAAACGGGATCTCACGTGCCGGTGGGTCGGCGCGCAGGTGGGCGCCGTCGGCATCGTGCGGCTGCGGCGCGCCGGCAGGGCCGCTGTGGTGCGCCCAGTTGGAGTCGGCTGCCCTGGCGTGATCTGCCCAGGGCGCGACGTGCATGCACGCGCCCGCGGGCACCGGTGCGGCGGCCGGCTGCGCGGCCAGCGGCCCAGCCCAGGAACAGACGCAGATGAGCGCCAAGCAGCCGGAAGCACGATTCATCTGATTCCCATGCCGTGACGGAGTGCCCGGTCGGGAACCCGCGGTTCATGCTATGCCACGGCCCCTTCGATCCGGCCCCGCGAATACGGGACCGGTCAGCCACATGGGGGGCCGGTGTGAAGACACACAGGCGGTGAATGCATCCGGCCTGAGCCGGGTTCGGTGACAGATGTTCAGCGCTGGCGGCTGGCGGCCCGCGGCGGTAGAGCGGGCGGCGACGCCGGGGCTTGTGCCGGTGCATCGCCAAGCAGGGTCTTCTGCAGCACGATGCGCTCGCCCTGGGGGCCGCCCAGCACCGTGGCTTCGAAGGCGTAAACGACACCCTGCTCGATCGACTCGGGCACGGCCGTGAACGCCTGGATCTGGCTGCCGGCCTGCGCGCCGATGAAGTCTTCGCCCGGCTCGAGCGGACCGCAGCGCAAGACCTCGAGGTCGACTTCGGCGCCGAACCCGTCTTCGCAACGCCGCAGGCCCAGGACCCGGGCTTGCAGCCTGCTGAGGTTGGGTTTCAGGCGCATGGTGCGGGCAGTGTATGCCTGCGCCCCGTTCAGGTCACGAGCAGGGCGCGGAAGTCATTGACGTTGGTGAAAGTGGGCCCGGTGGTCACGAGGTCGCCCAGGCGCTCGAAGAAGGCGGTCGCGTCGTTGCGGTCGAGAAACTCCGCGGGTTTCATGCCCGCTGCCGCAGCGCGGGCCAGGGTATCGGGCGTGACGAGGGCGCCGGCGTTGTCCTCCACGCCGTCGATGCCATCGGTGTCGGCCGCCAGCACGTGCACGCCCGGTTGGCCTTGCAGCGCGATCGCGCAGCCGAGCAGGAATTCGGTGGCGCGCCCGCCGCGGCCGCCGCGCGCACGCACCGTCACCGTGGTCTCGCCGCCGGAGAGGATCACGCAGGGCCGCTGGAAGGGCTGACCCCGCCGCGCCACGGCGCGTGCCAGCGCGGCGTGGACCTTGCCCACTTCGCGGCTTTCGCCTTCGAGTTCGTCGCTGAGGATCTGCGCCTCGATGCCGGCCGCGCGTGCCAGCGCCGCAGCCGCTTCGAGGCTTTGCTGCGGCGTGGCGATCAGGTGCACCGCGTGGCCCGCGAAGCAGGCATCACCGGGCTTCGGCGTTTCGAAGGCGCCCGACTCCAGGCCCGCACGTGCGGCCGCCGGCAGCTCGATGCCGTAGCGGCGGCAGATGGCCAGCGCATCGGCGCAGGTGGTGGAGTCGGCCACGGTCGGGCCGCTGGCGATGACTTCGGGTGCGTCGCCGGGCACGTCGGAGATCAGCAGCGTGACGACACGCGCCGGCGCGCACAGGGCAGCCAGGCGCCCGCCCTTGATCGCCGAGAGGTGCTTGCGCACCGTATTCATCTCGTCGATGGCCGCGCCGCTGCGCAGCAGGGCCTGGTTGACGGCCTGCTTGTCCTCGAGCGTGAGGCCGGGCGCCGGCAGCGACAGCAGCGCCGAGCCGCCGCCGGAGATCAGGCACAGCACCAGGTCGTCGGGCGTCAAGCCGCGGGTCAGATCGACGATGCGCTGCGCGGCGGCGCGCCCGGCGGCATCGGGCACGGGGTGCGCGGCCTCGACGACCTCGATGCGGCCGGGTTGCGCGGCGTAGGCTGGCGGCACATGGCCATAGCGCGTGACGACCAGGCCCGACAGCGGCGCATCGGCCGGCCACAGGGCATCCACGGCTGCTGCCATCGCACCACCGGCCTTGCCAGCGCCCAGCACCAGCGTGCGCCCGCGGCCCGCGGCGGGTGGCGTGGGCAGGAACTCACCCGTCACGTGCGCCGGGTGGGCGCGTCGCACCGCGGCGTCGTAGAGGGCCCGCAACAGCGCGCGCGGGTCGGCAAGGGAAGGCGTGGTGTCCATGTCTCGTTTCTCTGGTTCGCGCAGGCGCTTCAGTGGGCGGCGGATGCCGGCGCCGCGGCGCGCGGCTTCGCCGGGGCGAAGGGCGCCGCCAGCGGCTCGCCGATGAACAGGCTTTGCTGCGGCCACAGCACACTCTTCCAGTAGGCCTCGATGGCCGTCGCACCTTGCGCATAGTGGCCGATCAGCCAGCCGGGGTGCGGAAATTTCTGCAAATGGCTGCAGGGCTCGCTGACGGTGCCGTGGCTGGCGGTTGCACCCGCGGTGATCCACGCCAGCGCGGTGGTCTGGTCGTGCGAACCGGCCAGGTCACCGCCCACGGAGGTCAGGTGATCGGCCAGGGCGCCCGGCAGCCAGGCCGATTCCGGCGGCAGGGTGCGCAGCTGGGCGGCGCCCACGCTCACCAGCAACAAGCGCTCGGCCGGCGTGGCCTCGAGCCCCTGCACGCGCACCAATTGCACCGCGCCGCCCGCCAGTTGCGTGGCCGCCGGATACAGCGCGCTGCGCACGTTGCGCGCCGGGTCGCCGGTGCGCACATAGGCCACCACGGCCGGTGCCGTCGATGTGGCGTCCGACAGGCTGCCATCGGCACGCACGCCGCGGTCGATCAGGGCCTGCGCCTGTGCCACGTCGGGCGCAGCCAGCAGCATCGACAGCCGCATGCGGAAATCACCGTAGGGCCGGGCCGATCGCGAATTGGCATAGGGCGAGACACGCGTGGGCGCACAGGTCTGGCGGCACAGGGCCTCGTCATGGCCCATGGCCAGCGCGCCGGTGATCGCGCTGCAGGCCACGGCATAGGGCTGGGTCCAAGCCAGCGCCAGCGCCTGCGCGCGCGCACCGAAGTGGCGGTCGATGGCCTGCTGAAGCGCGTCGAAATCCGGCACCGAAAGCGCGGGCTGCACCGGCAAGTCCACGCGCAGCACCTGTTCGGGCTGCAGGCCGCGCCGCGCGGCGTAATAGGCGCCCACGGCGACGGAATACGGGTCGCGCACGTTGATGACCAGGCCGATGTCGGCCGGCCGCAGGCGGTCCAGCACCAGCGGCACGCGTTGCAGCAGCGGCTCGATGCGTGCGCGCGGCACGACGGCCGGCGCCGCACTGGCGGGTGGAGACGGCAAGGCCGAGGACGACACGGCGGATGCCGCAGCGGGTTGTGGGGCTGTCGACGTCGATGGCGGCGAAGCGCCGGGGGCTGCGACGGGCTGGCCCAGGCCCGCCAGCGGCAGTGTGGCGCAGGCCAGCACCAGGCCCGCCAGGTGCCGCCGGCTGCGCACCGCCCAGGACACCGGTCGCGTCAGCCGCGCATGGCCGACAGGATCTCCTGCGAGCCGGCGGCCAGCAGCCGTGCGTCGGAAGAGATCGTCACGAAGCGGTAGCCCAGCGCGATGCGCGCCTTGGCCACATCGGCTCGACCGTTATGGATGCCGGCCTTGACGCCGTGCGCCTTGGCGCGTTCGACGATGTGCGCGATGGCCTCAGCCGCCTTCGGGTCGACATCGTCGAAGGTCGGCTTGCAGCCCAGCGACAGCGACAGGTCGGACGGGCCGATGTAGATGGCGTCCAGTCCCTCCACCGACAGGATGGCGTCCAGGTTGTCCAGCGCCTGTGCGGTTTCGATCATCGCGAAGCGCACGATGGTGTCGTTGGCGTGCGTGGGGTAGTCGGCACCGCCGTAGTACAGCGCACGCACCGGGCCGAAGCTGCGTGTGCCGCGCGGCGCGTAGCTGCTCCAGGCGACAAAGCGCTGCGCATCTTCACGCGTGTTGACCATCGGGCAGATCACGCCGTAGGCGCCGGCATCCAACGTCTTCATGATGATGCCCGGCTCCAGCCAGGGCACGCGCACCACGGGCACGGTGGCCGTCGTGCTGATGGCCTGGAGCATCGTGACCATGGCCTGGTAGTCGACCACGCCGTGCTGCAGGTCGATGGTCAGTGCGTCCCAGCCCTGGTGGGCCATGACCTCGGCCGAAAAGCTGCTGGGCACGGCCAGCCAGCCGTTGACCACGGCGCGGTCCTGGGCCCAGAGGGTACGAAGTCGGTTTTCTCTCATGTGGCGTCTTTCTGGCGGGAGCTCGCCGGCCGGCGGCCGATGCATGTCATCGTACAAGCTCCTTTGTCGCGCGCCAGGTCAGGGGCGGGCGGCACGGCGGCGTCTTTCCCGGCTGTTGGACAAATGCGTGCGCATGGCCGCACGGGCGGCGTCGGGGTCGCGCGCGGCGATGGCGTCGTAGAGGCTTTCGTGCTCGGCATTCACGCGCCGCAAGTAGGCCAGATGCTCGGCGTCGGCGGGCGCGGGCGGGTCCAGGCGCGCACGCGGAATGATCTTGGTGCCCAGGCTGCCGATCAGCGCGACGAAGTGTGCGTTCTGCGTGGCACGCGCAATCTCGTTGTGGAACCGGAAGTCCGCGGACACCGCGTCCTGACCCTGGCCCAGCGCGCGCTCGAAGTCATCCAGCGCCTCGCGCATGGCCGCCAGGTTGGCGGGCGTGCGGCGCATCGCGGCCAGTGCGGCGGCCTCGGTTTCCACGCCGATGCGCAGCTCGAGCATCGAAATCACGTCGCGCAGGGTCTCCAGGTGCTGCGCATCGATGCGAAACCCGGCTTCCTGGGAAGGACCGACCACGAAGGTGCCCACGCCATGGCGCGTGTGCACCAGGCGTTCGGCCTGCAGCTTGGACAAGGCCTCGCGCACCACCGTGCGGCTGACCCCGAAGCGGGCCATGATGGACGCCTCGGTGGGCAGGCGCTCGCCAGGCGCCAGACGGCCGTCGCGTATGCGCGCGCCCAGGTCGTCGACCAGGTCCAGCGCCAGCGGTCGCAGACGGCGGCGCGGCGTTGGCGGCGTGCCCGGCGCCTTCACGCCGGCGCCCTTGGGCCGCGTGCCGCACCCTGCATCCGATCCCGATTGACAGCCCTGGCGCTTCGTTGGAACATGGTCGACAGTTGTACGACAACTACAACCCGACCGCAAGCCCAAGGGTCTGCCAACTGCCGTTATCCCTGCGTCCACAACGCCCCACGCGATGACCACCGCTGATACGACCACCCTGCGCTGGAAGCGCCTGCTGCTCACCGGCGCCGCCGGCGGCCTGGGCCGCGTGCTGCGCCCGCGCCTGAAGGCCTGCTGCGACGTGCTGCGCGTGAGCGACATCGCCGATCTGGGCGAGGCCGCGCCGGGTGAAGAGCTGCAGCCGGTGCCGCTGCAGGACAAGGCCGGCGTGCTGTCGCTGCTGGCCGGCGTGGACGCTGTGGTGCACCTGGGCGGCGTCAGCACCGAGCACGCCTTCGAAGACATCCTGCCGGCCAACATCGTCGGCACGTACCACGTGTATGAAGGCGCACGCATCCATGGCGTCAAGCGCATCGTCTTCGCCAGCTCCAACCACGTCACCGGCTTTCACAAGCAGAGCCAGACGATCAGCCCGCGCGACCCCGTGCGCCCGGACGGCTACTACGGCCTGTCCAAGGCCTTCGGCGAGAACCTGGCGCAGTTCTACTGGGACCGCCACGGCATCGAGACCGTCAGCCTGCGCATCGGTTCGTCCTTCCCCGAGCCGGTGGACCGCCGCATGCTCGCCACCTGGCTGAGCTACGACGACCTGGAACGCCTGGTGATCGCTGCGCTGTCGGCCCCCGTGGTCGAGCACAGTGTCATCTTCGGCATGAGCGACAACCCGCTGAGCTGGTGGGACAACACGCCGGCCCGCCACATCGGCTACCGGCCGCAGGACAGCAGTGCGCCCTTCCGCGCCGCGATCGAGGCGCGCCAGCAGCAGATCGATCCGAAGAACCCCGTTGCGATCTACCAGGGCGGTGGATTCGTGACCAAGGGTCCGTACTGACGCGGCCACGCTGCCGCGCCCACGCCTGCCCCACATTCCACCTCAGGAGACATCCCATGCGCGTCACCCACACGCTGATCGCCCTGGCCGCCGCCGCTGCGGCCTTTGCCGCACAGGCCACCGAATTCCGTTCGGCCGATACGCACAACGCCGACGACTACCCCACCGTCGTCGCGGTGAAGTTCATGAGCGAGCGCCTGGACAAGCTCTCCGGCGGCAAGCACAAGATCAAGGTCTTCAACAAGCAGGCCCTGGGCAGCGAGAAGGAGACCATCGACCAGGTGAAGATCGGCGCGCTCGATTTCACGCGCGTCAATGTCGGCCCGATGAACAACATCTGCCCGCTGACGCAGGTGCCGACCATGCCCTTCCTCTTCCGCTCCATCGACCACATGCGCAAGGTGCTGGACGGCCCGGTGGGCGACGAGATCCTCAAGAGCTGCGAGTCGGCCGGCTTCATCGGCCTGGCCTTCTACGACAGCGGCGCGCGCTCGATCTACGCCAAGAAGCCCATCAAGACCGTGGCCGACGCCAAGGGCCTGAAGATCCGCGTGCAGCAGTCCGACCTGTGGGTGGCCCTGGTCGGCGCGATGGGCGCCAACGCCACGCCCATGCCCTACGGCGAGGTCTACACGGGCCTGAAGACCGGCCTGATCGACGCGGCCGAAAACAACATCCCGTCCTTCGACACCGCCAAGCACGTCGAGGCCGTCAAGATCTACTCGAAGACCGAGCACTCGATGGCGCCGGAGATCCTCGTGATGTCCAAGGTCATCTACGACAAGCTGCCGCCCGCCGAGCAGGCCATGATCCGCGCCGCGGCCAAGGAATCGGTCGCTTTCGAGCGCCAGAAATGGGACGAGCAGGAGGCCAAGTCACTGGCCAACGTCAAGGCCCAGGGCGCGCAGATCGTCGATGTCGACAAGGCCTCGTTCCAGGCCGTGATGGGCCCGGTCTACGACAAGTTCATGACCACGGCCGACATGAAGCGCCTGGTCAAGGCCGTGCAGGACACGAAGTAATCGCCGCCCGGCTTGCCGGCGGCGTGGCCCCACGGGGCGCGCTGCCGGTGGCCCGGCTCGGCTGATGTGCAGCGGCGGCCGGGCCGCATCCCCATCGAGGTCGATCGACATGTACACGCGCCTGTGCGCCGCGCTGTCCAAGCTGAGCCTGGTGCTCGCCGTGATCGGCCTGATCGCGGTGATCCTGTGCGTGCAGTGGCAGGTCTTCGGGCGCTACGTCATGAACGACACACCCACCTGGGCCGAGGCGCTGGCCATGCTGCTGGTGCTGTTCGTCACGGCCTTCGGCCTGGCCGTGGGCGTGCGCGACGCAGGCCACATCGGCCTGGAATCGATGGTCGCGCTGCTGCCGGACGTCTGGCGCCACCGCATCGAGATCCTGATCCACGGCCTGGTCGGCCTGTTCGGCGCGCTGATGGCCTGGGGCGGCTGGCAATGGGCCAGCGCCAAGTGGACGGAGAAGAAGCCCATGCTGCCGGTGCCTGACGGCATCGACTATGTGCCGCTGGTGATCGCCGGCATCCTCATCGTGCTGTTCTCGATCGAACACGTGATCGCCCTGTTCCAGGGCAAGGTCGTGGAGCCCTCATGGAACTGACGGTTCTCGGAATCAGCTTCACGGTGCTGCTGCTGCTGGGCGTGCCGGTGGCCTTTGCCATCGGCCTGTCGTCGGTGGCCACCATCCTGGCCGCGGGGCTGCCGATGGCCGTCGTCTTCCAGAAGATGGTCGGCGG
Organism: Pseudomonadota bacterium; assembly: GCA_963205115.1. Taxonomy (GTDB): domain Bacteria; phylum Pseudomonadota; class Gammaproteobacteria; order Burkholderiales; family Burkholderiaceae_C; genus Rubrivivax. Next base: position 293,312 of record CAUJHV010000014.1, read on the forward strand.
CATGCAGGTCTTCAGTTTCCTGGCGATCCCGTTTTTTGTCTTCGCCGGCGAGCTGATGCTGCACGGCGGCATCGCCGAGCGCATCGTGCGATTCGCCAACAGCCTGGTGGGCCACGTACGCGGCGGCCTGGGCATGAGCAATGTGCTGGGCTGCACCTTGTTCGGTGGCATCGTGGGCTCGCCGGTGGCCGACGTGTCGGCCATGGGCAGCGTGATGATCCCGCTGATGAAGAAAGAAGGTTACGACGCCGACTACGCGGTGAACGTGACCACGCACGCCTCCCTGGTCGGCGCGCTGATGCCGACCTCGCACAACCTGATCCTGTTCACGCTGGCGACCTCGGGCCTGGCCTCGGTCAGCGCGCTGGGGCTGATCCTGGCCGGTGTGGTGCCGGCCCTGCTGCTGACGATGTGCAACCTGCTGGCGGCGTGGTGGGTGGCCAAGAAGCGCGGCTATCCGACCCACGGCGCCTTTCCTGGCTGGGCCGCGGTGGCCTTGGCCTTCGCCGCGGCCGCACCCGGCCTGCTGGTGGTGCTGATCATCCTGGTGGGCATCCTGTCGGGCGCCTTCACCGCCACGGAGTCGGCGTCGATCGCCGTGGCCTGGGCGCTGCTGATCACCGTCTTCGTCTACCGGTCGCTGTCCTGGGACCACTTCATCAAGGCCTGCGCCAAGGCCTGCAAGACCACCGGCGTGGTGCTGCTGCTGATCGGCATCTCGGCGGCTTTCGGCTACTTCCTGGCGCTGTACGAGGTGCCGCAGAAGACCGGCGAGCTGATGAAGTCCATCTCCGACACGCCCTGGGTCATCTTCCTGATGATCAACGTGTTGCTGTTCGTGCTGGGCACCTTCCTGGACATGGCGCCCACCATCCTGATCTGCACGCCCATCTTCATGCCCATCGCGATGCAGTTCGGCATGGACCCGCTGCAGTTCGGCGTGGTGATGCTGATCAATTGCGCACTGGGCCTGAATACGCCGCCGGTGGGCACGGTGCAGTTTGTGGGCTGCGCCATCGGCGAGATATCGGTGGGCCAGGTGATGCGCACGATCTGGCCCTTCTACGGCGCGCTGGGCCTGTGCCTGGTGCTGGTGACCTACGTGCCGGCGTTTTCGACCTGGCTGCCCGGCCTGATGAAATGAGGCCACCGCCGCGGGCATCGCTCGCGGCGCTTGAAGAGGATTCGCGCTGACATGACCGTCGACTTCCAACCGAACGCCCGCCTGCCCGACCCGCGCATCGAGATCCTCGACGACCGGGGCCTCGCGCTGCGGCTGCTGTCGGGCACCGTCGAGCGCCTGGCCACCGGTTTCTACTGGGCCGAAGGCCCGCAGTGGTTCGGCGACGGGCGCTACCTGCTGTTCAGCGACATCCCGAACGACCGCATCCTGCGCTGGGACGATTGCTCCGGCGCGCTGAGCGAATTCCGCAAACCCTCCAACCACGCCAACGGCCTGGCACGTGATCGGCAGGGCCGGCTGCTGGCCTGCGAGCACGGCACGCGCCGCGTCACACGCACGGAACACGACGGGCGCATCACGGTGCTGGCCAGCCACTTCGATGGCAAACGCCTGAATTCACCGAACGACATCGTCTGCCGCAGCGACGGCAGCATCTGGTTCACCGACCCGCCATTCGGCATCTCCGGCTGGTGGGAAGGCGAACCCGCCATGCCCGAACTGCCGCACGGCGTCTACCGCATCGACCCCGATACCGGCGCATTGGCGATGGTGCTGGACGACCTGCAGGGCTCCAACGGCCTGGCCTTCTCGCCGGACGAGCAGCAGTTGTATGTCGTCGAAAGCCGCCACCAGCCGCACCGCCGCATCTGGGCCTACGACGTGGACGGCGCGACGCTGAAGAACAAGCGCCTGTATGTCGACGCCGCCGGACCCGGCGCCTACGACGGCATCGCGGTGGACGAACAAGGCAACGTCTGGTGCGGCTTCGGCAGCAACGGCGCCGCCGGCGCCGACCTCGAGGCCCTGGACGGCGTACGCGTCTATGACCGCGAGGGCCGCGCGCTGGCGCACATCCATCTGCCCGAGCGATGCGCCAATGTGTGCTTCGGCGGCGCGCGGCACAACCGGCTGTTCATGGCGGCGAGCCACTCGCTGTATGCGGTGTATGTGAACGTGCGCGGGGCGGTGCGGAACTGAGCGTTTCGGAGAGCCGGTTCCACAAGATCGGCTGCCGGGCACCGCTCGCTTGTGGGGCCGGCGATCGACCCTCAGCGGTCGAACGACTCGCTCCGAAGCTGCCCGACGGCTTGGCCTGTTCCTTCACATCGAATCGCCCCGAAGCTGCCGTTCGCGGCCACCGGCGGTCGGCCACAAGCCGGCGTTCGGTCCCGCTGGACGTGTACCCAGTCAAGGCAGGCTGCGGCCACTCAGGCGCGGCGCTTGAGCGGCGGCTTTGGCCGGGAGCAGTCTTGCGCGGATCGGTCCCTCCCATTCCCACCAAACTGCTCCCTGAGAATCCTGTATCCGGCGGCCTAGCAGGCCTCGGATGCCGACAGAACAGGGAGAGCTCATGGACTTTGCTGAGTACGAGCGCACAGCCTTCGATGCCTACAAGGATTTCGCCGAAGCCGTGGCAGCGCTACTGAAGGAGGCCCTCGTCGCCGAAGGCAGGTACCGGCTGCAGGAGGTCCGGTGGAGAGCGAAAGAGGTGGATTCGCTGCGCAAGAAGCTGCACGACCGAGGCCTGGAAGCGTCCACCACCGTCGAGAGCGAGATCAAGGACCTAGCGGGCTGCCGGGTCATCTTCTATACGAACACGGACGTCTCACGGCTGCTCAGTTCTGGCCTGGTCCACGAGACTTTCGAGGTGGTTGACTACAAGTTCCACCACCCCAAGCGCAACGATGAAGACGGCGAGCTGTACACGTCGAACCACTTTGTGGTGAAGCTCAACGCGGACAGGCTCGCGCAGCCCGGATTCGGCAAGTTCGCTGGCATGCGCTGCGAAATTCAGGTGCAGACCATCCTCAACCACGCTTGGTCGGAGATGGCCCACGACACTGTCTACAAGGCGCCTGAGTTGGACGCCCTGGGTAGACGGACCCTGGACGAAATCAAGGTGCGCATGCGCAGGATCGCCCAGGAATACCTGGTGCCGGCCGGCTATGAGTTCCAGAAAGTCGCGGCCGACTACGAGCGCCTGATCGAAGGCAAGGCCCTCGCGGACGAGAGGCCGCTGGACGCCATCGTGGCGGCTCCCGATAACAACGAGCGCTTCGAGGCCCTCCTTCGCTTCAAGGATCAGGTGCTGCCGCTTTATGACCACCCGGAAGAGTCCTATCCAGTGATCGTGGATCGGCTTATCGCCGCCGCAAGAACAGCCCGAACCACGGCTCCGGTGGCCATTGAAACCCCATACGGCAACTACGCCGGCAAGACTTTCGAGCAGGTGCTTACCCCCATCGGCGAGATCCTCTCGTACTACCGGTACATGGATTCGGCGACGACCTTTGCTGCAGTGCTGACGCTTGATGAACTAGTGGAGGAGCCAGAGGCCGTAAAGGGCGTGATCAAGGTGGGCGAGGTGCTGACCAAGTTCAACTTCCACCTCGCCGACCATGGTCTGGGTGTCCAAGTGGTCCTGCTCGACGCGATGGATGCGCTGGGGCCAGAAGGCTGGGATGCCCACCGTCGGCTTTTGACGCCCATGCTCGGCAACATGCTCAGCCTCGAAGTGAGCGGCACGACACACCACTCAGCCAGGGTGGAGTTCAAGCGCGGCACCCTACCAGCGTCGGCGGACCTCAAGGCCATCCGCGGACGTGCGATCCACCTTCTGCAGGCGATCTTCGCGCGGGCTGACAGCGACGCCCAGCGGCTCGCAGCGCTGCGGGCTATGCGGACGGCGGCGCGGGCGCCGATGCAGGGCGGCTACAGCGATGCGACCCAGGAACTGATCATGCGCAGTGCCGCCGAAGTCATCGAGTTCCACGCGCAGTTCCTTCCAGACCTCAGCCTGGAGTTGAGGCAAGACTGCGAGGCTTGGGTCAACCGGCTCTACCTCACCTATATGGAGCTGTCGGAGGCCATGCGGGCACAGCCGCGGCTCGTCGAAGCTCAGGCCCCGCTGATCGCGGCGGGTCTGCGGTTCAGGGACGCCGTCAACGCCGATCCCGAGTATGTGATTTTCAAGACCTTGGTAGGGTACGACTCGGTCTTCCCGCCTGCTTGGACTGACAGGAACTTTCGCTACACGGAGGTCGAGGCCTACCGGCAGACCATGTTTCCTGGCCTGATCGATTCGGTGACCGACGCCACCACAGAGGCCTGGTTTCGCCGGCTGGATCTCTTCGCTAGGGCCGATGGCACGGATGGCGCGACGTTCTCTGCCTTCGGCAGGTTCCTGGGCCAACTGGCAGAAACCAAACCCGAATTCGTGCTGGGCTACCTGCCGCGCCTCGACGGGCCCCTCGCGACCTTCTTGCCAGTGTTGTTGAACGGACTGCTTCAGACCGCCCTGCGGCCGCAGACGCTCGCGGTGATGGACCAGTGGATCGTCGACGGGCAAAACCTGGCTCAGCTCGCCTGGCAGCAACGAACGGCCAACCCGTTCGATGTAGGGCTGCTTTGCAGGATCCTGCAGCGCGCCATTGAGATCAACGACCTGGCCACCGTCACCAATGCATTGATCGCCTCGGCTGATCAGTTCGATGCGCACCCGGGTACGCTGATCTCCGAGGTGTTCATGCCGGCCATCGTCTTCCTAGAAGCTTCTGGCAAGTACGACTGGTTGCGCTGGCCGTGGACCTCATGGCTCTCGAAGGGCATCGTCGAAGGGCTAGACGAGGCCAGCGCCGAGCGGCTGCTAAAGGCGCTGGTGCATTGCCCGGCGCTGGAGCACAACTGCGAATACATGGTGGCCTCGGTCGCCAAGGCCTTCCCGGTCAAGGTGCTGCGCTTCATCGGCGAACGCATCCAACTGGGCAAGAGCGAGGCGGCGCCGGCGGACTATGAGGCAGTCCCTTTCGACCCTCACATGCTCAGAGAGGCGCTGAAGGCGCAGCTCGCTGCGTCGCCCGACGTTGTGCTGAAAGAAGCGCAGGGCTGGTTCCAAACCGACCACCTGCGTTTCCCTTACGGCGGTGCCAGAACGGTGGTGTCGATCTTCCCGGCCGTGGACGGAGACATGGCCGCCTGCCTGATGCAGATTGCGACCGATGGCGACCCGGGCCAGCTTGCTTTCCTGGTGGCACTGCTGGAGTCCTACAACGGCCAGCGGTTCCTGTATCCCATCTTGCGCGCCCTCGTCGCCCGGCTGGAGCCGGGCGACGCCTTGCTCAGCGGCTTGGCGCGGGTCTTGGATCAATCAGGTGTTGTGAGCGGCGAGTTCGGCTACGCCGAGCTCAATATCGAGAGGAGAGGCTGGATCCAGCCTTGGATTGAAGACGACAACGAAAAGGTCCGTGCGTATGGACAGAAGCGCGTACGTGAGCTCGACGCGACCATCGCCTCGGAGACGCGCAGGGCAGAAATCAACGTCGCCATGCGGCGCATGGCCTACAACGAAGACGTCCGTGGCAAGGATAGTGAGTAGGCAGGTGGTCGCGGACGCCGAAGTAGGCAATGGAGGACATCAAGCTGCACAGCATGCGCCTCGACGACCACATGAAAGGCATGGCCAGTGTCAACCTGGCCGACCAACAGGCGGTGGCGGACGGCCCCGGCGTCGACGTCGACGCTAATGCACAGCCGCAGCGTCCGACTGAACCGGACGCTAGCTGACCGACCGAGCCTGCCGCCCCTCACCAGCGGACGCCTGAGTCAGAAAGTTGCCTCAGATTGACAGTGGTTATTGCTGAACGCACTACCAAGGCCAGATGACGGCTTCAGGTCATCAACCGTGAACTCGACTTCATGCCGAGGACGACGGCAATCGCTGCGGACCGGCTGCACCCGGTCGAACGGCGACCGGCAGCTCAGGGGCGACCAGCGACAGCACGGTGAGCGATCTCACCGCCGCAGAGCTGACCCCCAAGTTGAGGCGCCGGACAGCCGCGCGTCGTCAAGGGCACGTTCGATGCCATCCTCGGGTGCGGCCTCCTGGCGCTGGGCTTCCTGAGCTTGCGCCGCGGCGAATGCGGCCACGACAAGCTGGTGGCGTTGTTTGCAAGCGGCGCGGCGGGTTCTGTCCGTCCTGCGGCGCACGGCGGATGTCGCTGCGGGCAACGCACCTCGTGGACCGCGTCAGTCCCAGCTTGACCTGGATGCGCTGCAGGTGGTTGATCAGCGCGACGATGCGACCGCGCACGAACCACTCGGGGTTGTTGGCCACCGTCGGGTCGCCGGACAAGCGCGCCGCCGCGCGGTAGGTGTCACCCCAGACCGGCATATCACGCGAGCCGTGGGCGAACGAACCGAGCGGCACCTGCGTGCGGCCGTCGATCATTTCCCAGACCAGCTGCACCGGCAGTGCGCCGCCGTTGCGCTGGGCCAAGGTGGTCAGGTCCGATGGCTTCTTCGATTGCCAAATCATCATGTACGCCTCCATTGGCGAGTGAACCGGGCCGCCCCGCGGTGGTACGGCCCGTTGCCGCGGCGACCTGTCCCTATTGAGATGGGACCCGTCGTGCGCATGGAGCCAACGCAACGCGCGCGAAAGGGCCGCAAGATCGAAGGCTTTGTGAAGCCTCTGCGGCTGGTGGGCTGAATCCGTTGCAGGCGGCGGCTTCATGCGCGCCGCGGTTGGGTAGCGGACCAAGGGTTATGCCTGATGGCTTGGACCCTGTGCCAAAGGCTCTGGCTGCCCCACACTACGGCGGCGCGACAGCTGGCCGCAACCGCGTGGCGTCGCGCGGGTCGTTCTACCCCCCAAGGCTGAGGTCAATCCGCCCGCCATGAATGCGAAGGACACCACCAAGCTGATCGCGAAGGGCCTTGAAGGCCGCGAGAGCGACGAGGCCAAGGCGCTGGGCTACCTTCAGAAGCTGAACCTGGCGGGCATGGATGTGAAGGGCCAGGTCAGCTCGGCCTACGGGCAGTCGGGGTACGGGCTCGGCATCGACGCCAAGTTTGACTTTGGCGCGCTCCTGGTGCCCTTTGTGCATATGGATGTGGGCTTCTCCATGGCGGGCTCTCGCACGGCGCATGCGCTGCTGGTGCTGCAGCGCATGCCCAAGGCGGTCTGGCTCGAGGATCACCCCCGCCCGCCCCAGCCGACAGCGGCACAAGCCCTGGCGCTGCCGCCAACGGCGCCCGCCGCGCCGACGTGGAAGACGCAGCAGCCCATTGCCATGGCCTTTCTCAAGGGGCGGACCCTCAAGCTTGCCGCCAAGGTCAGCACCGCCGCCTGGGCCGGCTTCGGTTCTTTCGATGACTTCGACGAGACCGGCCTCACCATCGGCGCCAAGGCCGAGGCGTCCAGCGGCGGCTCCATCACCCGGCTGGTTGAAAGGCAGCCGCGCCACTACCGCTCATTGCGCGACAGCCGGTCAACGCTCTCGGACGATGTCGACGACCTGTTCGAGGTGCGACTCAAGGCCAAGGTGGCGGCCTGGATTCTGGCCTGCGTCGAAGGCGTCAACAAGCTGCAGAGCTACGACATTCCAGCCATCTCGCTGCGCGAGCAGGCGCGTGATGCCGGCCTTGCGGACGATGCCGAGACGGCCCTGCTGACCACGCTTGACTACTACGACAGGCTGACTGTCAATGACGTGGACAGCATCGCGATCGCCGGGCTCGGACTGCAGGTCAAGAATGTCTTTGCATCGGCCGTGAAGCGCGTCAAGGGCATGCTGGCCACGGCGAGCACGGACGATCTGCTGAAGGAACTGGACACCATCAAGGCCCAGCTCGACGAGCTGCAAGAACGCTTCAAGCACAAGGAAGGCAACGAGCTGCTGCCCGGCGAAGTGCGCAAGGAGTTGTGGGACGCGACCGTGCGCCGCCTCCATGAGGTCAGGGAGCTGATCGCAGCCCTCAAGCGGCGCAAGGAGCGCAAGGCCCGGCTGTCGGCGCCCCAGGCGGCCCCCGCAGCGGCCACGCGTTCGCCGCCGTTTCACCTGGACATCTCGGCGGTTGAGGGCAGCCTCGACGGGGCGGCCGGCACCAAGCTGGTGTTGCCGCGCCAACAGGTGACCGCCAAGCTGGCCCTGGAGGGCCGTTGCCAGTTCCGCAGGATCTCGTTTCGCTACCAGGCCACGGCGCCGGGCAAGGACGATCGCACCCTGCTGAGCAGCCAGGATACGGTGATCCGGTACACCACCCGCAAGGTCACGCTCACCGGGGCGGCCTCGGCCTTGGAAAGGAAGGCCACGGGCTTCCTGAAGGAGCGCGGCAACCTAGTGACGATGTCGTACCGTTCCGTACATGTGCAGTGGTTCGACGACCTGAAACCCGACAACGGTCAGGCCCTGCCGAACGGCAGCGGTGTCTCCTTTGGCCTGTCGGTGCTGGCCGAGTCGCTGGAGCTCTACCGCGGCGCCTGCATCGCGCGCGGCAAGCCCGTGGCGGGCGCGCCGTCGCCTCCCCTGGTCGGCGATTTCAGTGAGCTGGAAACCGCCATGACAAAGCAGCTGCGGGTCACGGCCGAAGAGCTGCGCAGCTTCATGCGCGACTTGCCCGACTGGATCGGCAAGTCCTACCTGAACGACGAGGACAAGACGCGCGTCGAATCGTTTCTCGTCGAAAGCAGCTTTGCATTCACGACGCTGCACAAGCTGGTGATCGTCGATCGGCGGCCAGATGCGCTGTTTGAGCTGCCGCCGGTGATCGCTCTGCTGAAAGCGACGCAGCGCCCGCCGGAACTGCGCTTGCAGGCGCTGCGGCTGCGCTATCGCGTGCGCACCGACGACGACAAGAGCCGCAACCTCATCAACCTCGGCTGGAACCCCGAGCCCTGGGGTGAAGGCTTGAAGCCTTGGGGCCAGGGTTCGGTGGATGGCTCTCAGCCCTGGTATGTGCGGCTGACGGGCGTGGACCCGAAACTGCCCAATTGGTTCAACCTGCCCGCGTTGGCGCTGCAGCTGGGCATCGGCCTGGAACGCGTGGAGCGGGTGGGATCTGAAGGCATCGTCGAGTTGCACCACACCTTGTTCCCTCAGCCCTATGACCCCTCGGACGCGCCCAAGGGTTACGGTCGCTCGCTGGCCGACACCCTCACGGCCCGTAACTGGCGCTTGATCACCGATCTGCTGGTGCCTCCCGTGACGCTGTTCAGCCAGTGAGCGCCATGAGCCCCAGCGTCAGGCCCAACCCCGTCATTCAGCGGCGCTTTGCGGTGTCCCTGCGCCACGGCGCTGGCCGGAGGTCCGCATGAGCCTGATGGACGACTTCACCGCGGTGCGCGAGGCCTTGCAGCGCCACCTGCCCCGCGCGGCAACAGGCAGCCTGGTGACGCTGGACGAAGACGGCCTTCGTGTGGCCGAACCCGGCGTGAGCCTGGCCGACCTTTCGCATCTGATCGACGACATCACCGGCGGCCATCACGCGTTGCCTGAGCGGCTGCCGCTGGCCGATGTCCGATTGAAGCAGCTCAGCCTGGGCCGCGGCGTGGATGGTGGTGCGGAGCTGGACTTCACCGTTGCATGGGCCCAGGCCGAGCTGCAGGCGGCGGGGCCGTATGCCCTGAGCCTGGCCGAGCTTCATTTTTCGATGCGTCGCAGGGCGCTCTCGGCCGCGGCGCGGGCCCGCTTCAAGCTCGAGGACCTGGACCTCGAGCTGGGGTTCGAGCTGCCGAGCCAGGTGTTCGAGCTTCACCTGGCGGCTGACCAGCTGGATACCGCCGCGGGCTTGTTGTCGCGCCGGGGGTTGATGCCGCCGCCGGGCGCCGGGGCCGCTGCGGGCGGGCCGAAGATCCGCAGCGTGCTCGTGCGAGGCTCGTTGATCTTCGAGCGCGTGATCCTGAGTGTTGAACTCGACGATGTCTTCCGTGTCGGCCCCCTGCGTCTGGCTTATGCAGCCGCCGAGATCGACCTGGGCGGCGTCGAGGGGCCCACACTGGACGCGCAGGCTGAACTGCGCATCGCCGTGCCTGGAAAGTCTGACCTGGTGCTCGATGTCGAGGGCTCGGTCGATTCGGCCGGCTGGCGTCTGGCCGGTTCGCTCGAGTTGGCCGGTGGTGGCCTGACGATCGGCGAACTGGTCGGCGCGTTTGCAGCGGCCTTCCATCAAACCCCGCCGAACGTGCCGGCCGTGATCAGCGGCCTGAGCCTGGAGCGGCTGGACGTTCAACTCGACACGCACGACCCGAGTTTCAGCGTGCGGGCTGCGCTGGACTGGCAGCAAGACGCCGAGCTGGTGGTGCAACTGGTCAAGGCCGGACCGACACTGCAGGTCGAGGGCCGTCTGGCGCTGGCTGGCGTGAGCTTGCGGCTGGATCTGGACCGCAGCGTGGGCGGCAGCCTGCTGGTGGGCTCGTTCGATGCGGCTGGCAGCGCGCCGCTGACGCTGGCGGCACTGCTCAAGGCCCTGAGGGTGCGTGGCCCGGCGAGCCTGGACACGTCACTGGACATTCGAAGCATGGCCGTGGCGCTGGATGGCCAGCGCCGGATGATGCTGGCCGCCGAGGTGGATGCCGGCATCGACCTCGCGCGCCTGGGCGATCTGCCGCTGGTGGGTTCTCTGCTGCCCAAGGGCGGGCTGCTGGGTCTACAGCTCACGCCGTACTACCTCGCGAGCGGCTTCAGTGCGTCCGCCGCCGCGCGCAGCCTGATGCCGGAGAGCCTGGCGCTGCCCGACCCCTTGGAGGCGGGACCTCATGTGTCCATGAGCCTGCAGCTGGGCGACAAACCGATGGCGCTGGGCAGCGACAAGGGCCTCACGGCAGCCCAGGCACCAGACGTTCTGCCCGCTGGCCAGACCGGCCCGCCAGGCGCAGCGGCCCAAGCGGCAGACACCGACAACGGCCTGACCTGGAAGGAGGTGAAGAAGTCTTTCGGCCCGCTGCAGGTGGGGCGCGTGGGTTACCACTACGAGCCGGACAGCCACGTCAACCTGGCCTTTGATGCCGGCCTCGAGTTTGCCGGGCTGGCGCTCAGTGTGGACGGCCTGGGGGCGCGCTACGAATTTGCCACCCGCCAGCTCACACCGCGGCTGCGCGGGCTGGGCATCGACCTCAAGCGCGGGCCCATCGAGATTGGCGGCGCTTTCCTCCATGCCGATGGCGACTATCTCGGCCAGGTGGTCATCAAGACCCGGCAGTTTGCGCTGACTGCGGTGGGCGGCTTCGGCATGGTCGACGGAACGCCGTCGATGTTTGCCTACGGCGTGCTCGACATGCCGATCGGCGGGCCGCCATTCTTTTTTGTCGAAGGGCTCGCTGCGGGCATCGGCCTGCACCGCAGCCTGCACGTGCCCACCATCGAACAGGTGCGCAGCTTTCCGCTGGTGCAGACGGCGGGGGTGAAGCCGCCCTTGGGCAAGCCCGCCAAGGCACTCTCGAGCGAGCAGCTGCAAGCCCTGCACAACCATGTCAGCCCGCGCCTGGGCGAGTACTTCGTGGCGGCGGGCCTGAAGTTCAATTCCTTCCGGCTGGTGCACGGCTTTGCCCTGCTGGTGATGACGGTAGGTCGCGATGTCGAGGTGGATCTCATCGGCACGGCAGACTTCGCGTCACCACCGGACCTGCCCGACACGGTGCCGGCACTTGCGCGGGTGCAGCTCGATCTGCTGGCGCGCATCGTCGTCTCCGAAGGTTTCATCGGGGTTGAAGCGCGGCTCGATCCGAGCTCTTACGTCTACAGCCCGCTGTGCCACCTCAGTGGCGGTTTTGCCTTCTATGCCTGGAGCCGGGGCACACGGGCTGGTGACTTCGTCTTGTCGGTGGGCGGCTATCACCCCGATTACGACAAGCCGGCGCACTACCCGCTGGTGCCGCGCGTGGAGCTCAAGTACCAGGTGAGCCCGGAGGTTTATCTCAAGGGCGACGCCTACTTTGCTTTGACCCCCAGCGTGATGATGGCTGGCGGCGGGCTGCATGCCCACGCGGAGATCGGCTCGCTCGTCGCCTGGGCCGATTTCAGCGCCGATTTCTGGGTGGCCTGGGAACCCTTCCATTACGACGCACGCATGCACATCGGCATCGGCGCCAGGTGGAAGTGCTTCCACACCACGGCCAGCGCTGATCTGCACATCTGGGGCCCTGACTTCAGTGGCTCGGCGCATGTCGAATGGTTTGTGTTTTCCTTCGACCTCGAGTTTGGCGCCGGCTCGCCAACCGTGCCGATGGCCATTGGCGTCGAGAAGTTCCTGAAGTCTTTCCTGGCGGTCGAGATGGACCGCTCCAAGCCTGGCGCGCCCGAGACCCACAACGCGACGCTCGGCCTCACGCTGGCCGAAGGCGTGATCGGCGAAGTGGGGGGTGTGTCCGTGGTGGCGCCTGCGAGCCTGGTGATCATCACCTCGTCGCGCGTGCCGGTGACACACGGCACGCTGGGCGCGCAGCCGAGCGCGCTGCCGGCGGCCGCGATCGGCATCGCGCCCTCGGCCATCACCGCGATCACCTCGAGCCACAGCGTCGGCATCCAGCGCCGCACCCAGGGTCGATGGTTGGCCGTGCCTGACGCCGAGTTCGTGATGGTGCCGCTGCCGCCCACGGGCTTTCCGCAGGCGCTGTGGGCCCCGGGCCCGGTCAGGCGCAATGCGCTGCCGCTGCAGGCCGTGGGCGGGTTCAGCATCAAGCCGGCGCTGCCTCCGGTCAGCGGCAGCAGCACGCCGGTGGCCTTTGAGGACATCCGCTACGCGCCGCTGACCGACAAGAGCAAGGTGCTGCGGCAGGTGGCACATGCGCTGCCGCCCGGTGGGCGTGTGGTCGGCGGCGCTGTCGAGATGGCGCTGCGCGGCGACTTGCAGGCCCTGGGCCTGCCGGCGCTCTCGCTCAGACAGCCGCCCGCGATGCGCAAGGCGCCGCAGATCCTGCTGGGTGCGCACGTGGAGGAGCCCGTTCTTGTCTGAGCTTGATTCCGGCCCGCAGTTCGCCGCAGGCGACCGCATGGTGTTTGTCGACCGGCAGGCGCCTGCGCTGCCGCCCGGCGAGTACGAGGTTCAGCTTGGCCATACCCTGAGCTATGGCGCCCCGTCAGCGACGGTGCTCGATGGCGGGCGCAGTCTCGGCTTCGTGGTGGCCGGGCCGCGCTTCGGGCTTGCGCCGTCGGAGATCGCCGGCCGCTTTCCGCCGCCCGGTGCGGACGGTGAATTCGCCAGCGTGCTGCCGCATGTGCTGCTCGAGCGCCCGACCTTGCCCTGGGAGCGTTCTGCCGTGGACAGCCAGCCGGCCGAGACGCCGTGGCTGGCCTTGCTGGTGCTGGAGGAGAGCGAACTGAAATTCAGCGCGCTCGTGCCCGTGTCGAGCCTGGTGACCGCCCAGGTGGGTGCGCCCGCGCCGCCGCTGTCGGCTGCGTTCAGCCCCTTGTCGCGCGAGCCTGGCGACGACATCGCCCAAAGCGTGCATGTGATCGAGATCGAGGCCGAGTTCGCACGCCAGTGGCTGCCGACACCCGAAGAGCTTTCGCTGCTGGCGGGCGTGCGCCGGCTCGAAGACCTGGCGGGCGCCGCCAAGGGCGAACCCCGTGCCGTGGTGATCGCCAACCGCCTGCCCAAGCCGGGCGTGCGCAACCTGGTGCACCTCGTCTCTCTGGAGCTGCAGTACAGCGGCAGCCCGGCACGCCATTGGGCCGTGACGACAGGACCCCACGCGCCCTCGCGTGTGCGCCTGGTGAGCCTGGCGAACTGGGACTTCAGCTGCGCAGGCGACACCGGACACTTCGAAGCCTTGCTCGACAAGCTCGCCATCGGCGAGTTCCGCCTGGGCGCCGCCGGTCTGGGCCCGGCGCAGGGCCCGGTGGATGCCGGCGCCGTGCCCGTGGCGTACCGGCTCGACACCGGTGCCAGCACCGCTGCCTGGTACCACGGGCCTCTGGCGACCCGCCGGCGCGCGCCGGCGCTGGCCCTGCCGGCGCGCCATGCCAACGATCTGCTGCTCACCGAGGCGACCACCGGCCTGACCGATGTGTCCTACGCGGCGGCCTGGACGCTGGGGCGGTTGCTCGCGCTGCGCGACCCGAGCGTGGGTGTGCCGTTGAACCAGTGGAAACGTCAGGTCGCGCAGGCCGCGCGGGCCGCGCAGTGGCTGGACACCACGCCTTCGGACCACCCGCCGCCGCCGCCCAGCCCGCTGTTCCCGCCGGCACTGCACGACTGGTTCGAGCACGCGCTGGGCCGTCTGAAGGCGGTACCCTTTGCCTATCTCGTGCCCGAACCGGCCTTGCTGCCGCCCGAGACGATCGGACTGCTGCGTATCGAGGCCACCTGGATCCAGGCTTTGGTCGACGGGGCGTTCAGCATCGGCCGACACAGCCGGCAGCAGGCGCTGCAAGACGCCGCCTTGGGCGCCGTGCTGCCGAGGATCGCTGAGCGCTCCGCGGTGCTGTTGCGCTCGGCGCTGGTCGCGGGTTGGCCAGACCTGGTGGTGGACGGTTTCGGCCCGCCCAGGCCGGGCAGCGCAGCCGCTGGCGACGCGCTCAAGCCGCTGCGCTTCGACCGCCTGGGCAAGGACACGCTGCTGGTGGTTTTCGAAGGCCCGCTGGCCCGGGTGGATCTGCATCTGCACCCCCAGGGCATGCACTTCGGCGTGGATGTCACGCCGTCGGGCGGCTTCCAGAAAGGGCAGGCCGGGCCGGTGCCGATGCGGGCGGACGCGGCGCAGGTGCCGCGCCGCGTGATCGACATCCTGGCCTTGCAGACGGCCCTGAAGGCGACGGGGCCGCATGAGTTTGCTTCGCGCATGCTGGAAGGCATACCCAAGGCGTCGTTCTCACTGCAGGAGGTCTGGTCGTGAGCGGCTCGCTCGAGTTGATGGTGCCCGTGTCCGTGCACGCCCTCTGGGTTGCGCATCTGCAGCGCGTGATCGGGCCCCTGGCGGACCACGAGCGTCTGCCCTGGTTTGACGGCACGCGTGACCGCAACGGCTCCGTGCCGCACCTGGCCGCGGCCATCAACGCAGCACCGTTCTCTGACCACAACGCCTGGCTCGAACCGGGTGTGCATTTGCACTGGTTCTTACCGGCGGGCCTGACCCGCGGCGGCACGCGCCGCACGGCGGAGCGCACGGTGCAGGTGGGAGATCTGTGGTTTCCGCCCGCGCCCAACCGCTGGCTGGTGTTTCGCCGCGAAGAGCGTAGCGCCCATGCCTCGCGCGCATGGCTGGTGGAAAGCGACTACGTGCATCCGCCCGGTTTGCGGCCCCGTGGCGCCATTGCGTATCCACTGCCTTACCCGCAGCCGGGGCAGGCGCCGTTTGTCTATCTCGGCCGCCAGATCAGGCTGGACCCGCTGACCCTGGAGCCCGAAGACCCGGCCGTGCAGCCGGCAAGCGCCGACAACAGCTTGTCCCGGTTCGCGCCGGCTCTGACGGCTGTCGGCCCCGGAGACCCGCTCTTTGCCGCGCACTACCCGTCCTGCCGCAGTGTTTTCGGCCTGCACGACGACCAACCGGCGATGGACCAGGTGGCGGGTTATTCGGTCTACGGCTGGTATGGCGACGGCCTCATCGAACCGCTGCACAACCTGCGGGCCGCCTTGCGCGACAACGCGGATCATGGCCCTGCACGGGCGCGTCACCTGCTGGCCCGCCAGCGCCATGCCGAGCAGCTGGAGGCGCTCGAGGCACAGGGACACGGCGACCACCACCCGTTGCCGCCAGAGCCGGTGGCCCCGGAAGGACCGCTGGACGAGGCGCAGTGGAACCAGGCCCTGCGTCTGGCCCTTCGCGAGCGCTTCGGCTGGACGATGCGCAACGACACCGACACCGCGGCGTTCCCGACCGATTTGATGTGCGCAGGCATGACCGCCATCACCGCGGGCCTGGAGCACGTGCCTGATCAGCCGCCGACCACGCAGGCGGCGGGCATCGGCCACAACCCGGCCGAAGCGGCCGTGGCTTTCGTGACCGCGGGCGTGTCGAGCACGCTCACGCCTGACATCGAAGACCGTTTGACGCAGGAATTGACCGACACCGACCTCAGCGACCATGCGCTCGACTTCGGTCCCAAGCGGGCCGAAGCGCGCCACCGGGAGCAATTCCGCAGCGAACGCGGCCACGCGATCTGGACGGTGCGGACCGTGGGCTCTTCGGATCCCGAGCAGGTGGGTGCCCGCAGCAGCCTGCCGGACGGCCTGGCCCATGAGCTGAACGAACTCAACCTGCGCCAGGCGGCCTATGACCGCGCGCAGGACCAGATCGCCGCGCTGCGCCAGGAACTGTTCTCGGACTGGAGCCGCTACATGACGGCGGCCTACCCGGAGGGCGATGCCGACCCTTTCGGCGCCGATGTAGATGCCGTGCGCGACCTGGCCGAGCGCAGCCGGCTGGCACCGCTCGAAGCGCTGCTGCGGCGCAGCGGCAGGCTCTTTCACGCCCATGGTGCTGATGGCGGCGTGAGGTTGGCCGACGCGCACACGGCCGCATTCGGTCATCCAAGACAGCACGGCCGGCTGGCCGGTGGGCCGGATGGGTTGCGGTTCGACGACGCCGTGGCGCCCGGCGAGCGGCTGCTGGGCTTCGATGTCTATTTCGGTTCGATCATCGATGGGCTCACGCTGGTCGGGTCTGAAGGCACGCGGCCGCGGCGCACGCTCAGCGGCCAGCTGGCCCGCGTGCGGCTCGCCGCGGGTGAGCACATCACCGCCATCTTTGGCCAGGCGGGTGTGTTCATGTCCATGGAGCTGGTCAGCAAGCTCGGTTTTGAAACCAGCCACGGCCGCCGCCTGGGCCCCTGGGGCTGGAACCCGGAGCCGCTGCCGGCCTTTCGCCTCGAAGCACCGCCCGGCACCGTGGTGGTCGGGCTGTGCGGCCGCAGTGCAACCTGGCTCAGCGCGTTGGGCATTCTGGTCGCGCCGCCGGGCCACCATGACCTGGAGCCCGAGCCCGCAGGCGAAACACTGGCAGGCCGGGTGGTGGAGCAGCACCGCCGCGTGCAGGCGGTGCTGGCCGACGCCGAGCCGGCCAGCACGCGCCAAGGCCACAGGCGCGTGCTGGCCACCACGCCGGGGCCGCGCTTCTGGCGCCCCAACGACCCGGTGATCGCCTTGAGCGACTCGCATGTCCAGGCGAACGCCACGCGTGGCGGCGCCGGGCCCGACGGCAAGCTGTCCGACCCGGCCTGCTTCCTGATCGCGGTCACCGGGGGCTGGGGCGCGGCGGGCAAGGTTCTGGCCGGCAACCTTCGGGCGCCGCTGAGTGCCAGCAGCGGCCGTTGGACGCTCGCGGAGCATCCGCTGTTCATGAGCGGGTCTCAGGCCAAGCACTGGTGGCCCTTGCAGCTGGAGTGGGAAGTGGAGCTGCGGCCAGTGGCCGACGGGGGCAACACGGGGGACGAGCCCGCTGCCAGTGACGACGAGTCCACCGACGCCGGCCGCAGCGGCGCAAGCCCGGAAGGCCGACGCTACGCCGCCGACTTCATCACCCGCTCGCAAGCGCTTCGCGTCGGCGCCGTCGACTGGGTTCCCCGGCAAAGCCCGAAACTCGCACGCAGCTACCAGTACCTGGCGGGGCGCAGCCTGCTGAATCCGTCCATCGGTGCCCGCATGGTCGATCAGCTCAAACGCCTGCCCGACGAGCTGAAGCCGCACGTGGCGGTGCCTGAGTCCTTGATGCTGCTGCCGCTGAGTGGCTTTCACGACCACCTGCTGATGCAGGGGCAGGAGCCGCAACTGCCCATCTCCGACCCCATCGGCCTGCCGGGTCAGCGCAGCTTCACCGAGCGTGTGCGCCAGGCAGTGGGGCCGTTGCATCCCACCACGCCGCTGTTCGACAGCCCGTTTCATCCCATCCGTAGCGGTGAATTGCTGATCGAGCGGCTGCGCGTGATGGACGCCTTTGGCCGTACCCAGGTCTGGAAGCCTTCGAAGCTGCACACGCCGCGGGCGCTGCGTGCCGACGGCGACGCGCGCGACCGGGCAGCGATGTCCTTGCGGCTGGCCCAGTCGGCGCGCCTGGACCTGCGCTGGCTGTCGGGTGCCCACGGTGATCTGGAAAGCAACGCGCACCCGTCAACCTCGCCGGTCTGCGGCTGGCTTGTCGTCAACGAACTGGATGACGAAATCGACGTGTATGCCGGCTCCGGGCACTTGCTCGGCTCGGTCGACCAGGCCGGCACCTGGTCGGCAGCGCCGGGAGACACGCCATCACCACGGCACTGGAGAGACGTCACCGACAGCGGCCTGCGGCGCTTGCTGCACTGGTTGACGCTGCCGGTGGATGGCCGTGTGGCCGGCTTCATCGCGCATCTGGACGAGGTACTTGCCACCATCGACCCCAAGGACAGCGCGCAGCATGCTGCGCGAGCCTTGCTGATCGGCCGACCCGTGGCGGTGGCGCGTGCACGGCTGGCGCTCACGCTGCGGCACCCGGCGGCCATCGACCAGTCCGTCACCGCGCTGAATGCGCGACTGGCCGGTGACGTCGACCAGACCCATGGCGTGGGCGATGTGCGGGTGCCCGTGCGCCTGGGGGGACGCCATCAGGTGGACGACGGACTGTGTGCGTGGTGGATCGAAGACGGCGCCTTGTTCCGCGACGAAGGCACAGGCCCGCACCTGGACGAGCTGATCGAGCTCACACCGGACGGACCGCCGCGAGAGCTCACGCTGCTGCTGGACCCGCGCGGCGCCGTGCACGCCACCTGTGGCCTGTTGCCCGCCAAGTCCATCGACATCCCGCCTGACCTCTTCAAGCAGCAGGTGGCCGACTTGCGCATCACGTTTCGCACACAGCCCGTGATCTGCGACCCGGATGACGTGGCTTTGCCCTTGCCCAGCGAACCGGGAGCGCTGTGGTCGTGGATCGAGCGCCGGGCTGACGGCTGGACCGAAGTGCCTCACCACCCGACGGTGCGGCGGGATGATCTGGTGCACGGCTTCGGCGCGCGCGGTGACGCGCTGTGGCAGAAGCTGGTGGCGCTGGGTCGCATCCGTCTGGATGGACACGACGACCAGGGTGTGCTGATGCCGATGCCTGACGCGTCGGCGCAGCCGACTGCGCCGACGCCATCCGGGGCGGGGATCGCAGCGGCACCTGATCCCTTTGCAGAGCTCGGCCTGGATACGCAGGCCGTCGAACGCGGACTGCACGACGTGGCGCGCGCCCTGGGCGAGGCCGATGTCCGCGCCCGTTACGACGCCCGCGCCGTGGCTCGCGAGGGCTGGCTGCAGCTGCGCGCCGAGCCCTTGCCACAGGTGCGCAAGGCCGGGGGCGGATCGTGAAGGGGCGCGGCTGGTTGCCTGCCACGCGCCAGCAGCCGGCAGCTGCGGGCTTCGACGCGTCCTTGCACCACGTGAGCGGCTGGCCGGTGCTGAGCATCACGGGCTCGCCGCAGACCATGGAGCTGGAGCTGGTCAACCGCACCGCCTATCCGGTGACAGCGGGGCCGGCGCACCTGAGCCTGGTGTTTCGACCCGGTGTGCTGCGCTCGCCGCAGGACATCGTGCTGGCCGCGCAAAGCGATGTGGCCTGGGCTCTGGCGATCCACGAGGATCCGGACCGCCGTAACGTGAGCCTGGCGCTGGCGGGTGTCGAGCGTGCGGTGCTGGCACCGGGCGAAGCCTTGCGCATCCGCCTGGACAACGTCAGCGCCGCCGAGTCCGGTGGCTCCCGTGCCACGCGGGTGCAGCTGCACATCCACGGATTTTTCCACCCCGATGGCCGCGAGGTCCGCGGCACGCAGTTGATGCACCTGCCGGTGCTGCGCCGTCACGAGCCGCAAGGCCTGCCTGCCACGGCCCTGCGCACGGGTTCGACAGCCGCCAGTGGGCCCTTCCTGGCCGGCTTTCTCAACGGTGCCGATGTGCTCAACGATGGCCATTCGGCCAATCGCCTGAGGCTGCGCGTCGTCAATGACTCCGGGCGGCCCATACCCTTGTCGGCGCGGGATGACGAAGCGACGCGCTTCTTTCTGTCGTTTCGAACCGGCACGGGTGGCGCCGAGTGGGGACTGCTCGGCTTGCCCACCGATCACCTCACGCTGGAAGTCGAAGAACCCGGCTGGCAGATCGACAACCACACCCTCCGGCGCGACGAGCCGGGCGTGTGGGGCCCGCGGCAGGCGCTGAACCTGACGCTCACGGTCTACAGCAACGCGCTGGCCGGCGAAGCGCAGCTGGTGCTGAGCTACGAGAACCTGCCCGGGCATGACGACGGCGATCTGGTGCTGCTGGTGAACCTGGGGCCGATTGCGGCTCGCGACGACGCCGTGGTCGTCCAGGCCCCCGCTGGCGTGCAGCTGAGCGGCGATCTGACGGTCAGCGGCGCCATTCACAGCGGCGCCCACCATGCGGATCTGACACCCGCGGAGTTCAAGCTCGGCGGCGACGTCGCCACCTACTACCCCATCGTTTTCGAAGACCTGGCCTGGGAGCGTGGGGAGTTCCGATTCGAGGTGTTCCGCGCCCGCACCCACGTCGACGGGCCATGGCGCGGCTCGATGATGGCGCGCATTGCCTGCCACAACGACCGCTTCGGCGAGGGCTCGGCGTTCTGGTCGATCGAGGTGCGCCAGTCCACCGCCGTGTCGACGCCGACGCGCCGATTTGTCGGTGGGCTGGAACCTTATCCCTTCGACACCCGGCTCGTGCTCTGGCTGCTGGGCGACACCACCTACCGCTGGCTGGCGAACCATCCCGCACGCATCGACCCCGTGTCGAACCTCGACGCGCCCGGCCCGCTGAGCCTCGGGAGCCCCGACAAGCTCAGGGTCTATGGCGTGCTCACCGAGCCCCAACCCGGTTATCAGGCGGACCATGTGTCGATCAGCCGCAGCCTGGGCCGAGACTCGAGTCCGGTGCCGACGGGTGCGGTCATCCTCTGGCCGCAAGACCAGCCGCCGCCTGAGGGATGGTCACGGCTCGACAACCCTGCGGCGGGAACGACGGGTCAGCTGCCGCCGGGATTGGTCTGCATCCGCAAGATGACGTAGGCAAGGACTCGCAGGCGTCCGCGCGCTCAGAGCGCTGACAAGCTGCTATTTTCAATCGTTAGCCAATCAAGCCAGATGGGTATTCCTGGAGCTGCACCATGGCTTCGTGTGCTCTCGCGTCGAGCCGGCCCATGTTGAACAGCGCGGCGCACGGCCCCTGATCAGCGGCTACGCCCCTCGCCACGCACACACAGACCACTGGACTGTTGGTGGCCCCGCTTTTGCACCCTGCCGACGAAGCATGTATAGGGCCGCAGACCAATGACCGGTCAACGGCAGCCTGTTCGTCAGGTTGGCTGGCCGGAACCGACCCTCAGGAGACATCCGCTGTCCTGATCTTGTCCCCCCGAAGCTGCCAGCCTCACTCGCACTCGGGCGCCCGACGCAGGCGGTGCACGTCCATGTGGGCGACGAGGGATCCATGCGCGAGAACAGGCGCTGCTGCACGAGTGCAGCCGTGCGCGCCGGGCCTGAGAATCCCGCCAGCACCGAACCATCCCACGCTGTGGAGATCGACGAGTTGAGCCCATCCGCCAAAGCCCCCACCGCCGTTGGCCTGTACCTGGCCGGCGTGCAGTTCCTTTTCGCCGTCGGCTGGATCGTCTACGTGATCTATCTGCCGGCGCTGGCGGAGCAGGCCGGGCTGCCCAAGTCGGCAGTGCCCTGGCTGCTGCTGATGGACCAGCTGATCTTCGTGGCCACCGACTTGGCTGTAGGCGTCTGGTCGGACCGGGCGGCGGGCGTGCTGGGTCGCATCGGCTGGTGGGTGCTGGGCGTCACCCTGCTATCCACCGTGGCCTTCCTGGTGCTGCCATGGGTGGCGCCGCGGGGATCACCGGGGCTGTTCGTGGCGATCACTGTGCTTTGGGCGGCCACCAGCGCGGCGTTGCGGGCACCGCCGTTGACGTTGCTGGGCCGTCATGTGGCCAAGCCCGCCGTCCCCTGGCTGGTGAGCCTGGTGTTGCTGGGCACGGGCATCGCGTCCGCCATCGGCCCCTACCTGGGGTTGACGCTGAAGGGGCTGGACCCGCGGCTGCCGTTCGCTCTGGCTGGGTTGTCGCTGGCCGCCATCACGGCCGGCATGGTGTGGGCCGAGCGCGCGCTGTCCCAACGCCGAGCCGCCGACCAGGCGGCCAGGGTGGAGACCGCGGCGCCGTCCGCGGCATCGCGCACCGGACGTGACGGCGTGGCGCCGATCCCGGGCTTCCTGCTGGCCGCCCTGCTGGCGGCGGCCGCTGCCCAGGTGCATTCCAACCTGGTGGCCGCGCCGCTGTACCTGCGCCATGCGCCTGCATCGATGCTGCCGGTGCTGATGCCGGTGTTCTGGGTCGGCTTCAATCTGGCGCTGATGCCGGCCAGCCTGGCCGTCAAGCGTTTCGGCGCCTTGCCGGTGATGACCGGCGGCGCGCTGGTGGCCGCCGCGTGCAGCGCGGGTGCCTGGAACGCCACCTCGCTGGAGGCGCTGCTGCCCCTGCAGGGCCTGTCCGGCGCGGCGTGGGGCGTCAGCCTGATGAGCGGGTTTTCGGCCGCCGTATTCTTCGGTCATGTGGGTCGCGAAGGCTTCATGGGTGGCGCACTCAACTCAGCCCTGGCGGCAGCGGCGCTTTCACGCATCGCCGTGGTCACCTTCGTCGCGCCTGCGCCGGTGGTCGCCACGCAATGGGGCTGGGTACCGGCCCTGCTCTTCGCCTTGAGTGCGGCACTGTTGTGTGCCATCTGGTCGCGCAGCCGCAGCGTCTGATCCATTCACGGCGCCTTGCGATGAGCGGCCGAATGGTCGATCTGTCCATCGATCTGGAGGTATGCGCTGTATGTGAACGTGCGCGGGGCGGTGCGGAACTGAGCCGTCGCCTGGCACGCAGCCCGGCGCCGAGCGGGCGGCAGACGGGCTCGGGCGGTGGCGTCCGCGCCGCCTATCGGTTGCGGCGTTCGGCACGTAACGCCGCGTAAATGCAGCGTCGCCAAGACACCCAAACCCCTCAAGCAAGTGGCCGTTCGCCGCAATGGCACGTGATGCAATTCACGCGGGAAACCTCCCCATCCACCCAACCGTGAGGAATTTGCATGTCAAAGAGAACCGTCATCGCGGCGGCCTTGATCTCGCTCGCCGGCGCCGGCCCGGCCATGGCGCAGTACCTGTCAAACGGCTCTTTCGAGCAGCCGGTCATCCCCTCCGGCACCCAAGGCACGATGTACTTCGGCGGTCAGACACTGCCGGGCGGCTGGTCGGTCATCGCCGGCGCCACCGAAGACGTGCACCTGATCAATGCCAGCGCGAGCTTTCCGTTCGAAAGCTTCTCGCACAACATGCTGGCCCGGGACGGCAATCAGTGGTTGGACCTCAGTGGCGAAGGCTGGGGCGGCTTCAATCGGGGTGTCGCGCAGAGCTTTGCAGCCACGCCAGGCGATTCGCTCACGCTGGCCTTCAGCGTCGGCAACCTGGTCAATGGCGGCTTCTCGTACGTGCAGTTGAAGGTCAACGGCAATGTCGTCGACACTTTCGCGTCCAAGGGTGCTGACCCGGCCGATCCCGCCTGGACCCAGGTCTGGGCCGACCACTCGGTGTCCTTCGTGGCCCAGGCGACGAACGTGGTCGAGTTCATCGGCGTGGACGGTCCCGGCACCACCCCGACCCTCAATCCGTGGAACAACCAGCCCTACTTCTCCAGCCATTGGTCGATCGGCCTGGACAACGTCAGCATCAGCTCGCCATCGCCCGTGCCGGAGCCGAGTTCCTACGCCATGGCCCTGGTCGGCTTGATCCTCATGGGTGGCGTGGCGCGCCGTCGTCGCCGCGGCTGAGAAGGCAGCTCGCAGCGGCCACGCAGGCACTTTCGGCCGCCGGTTGCCGCTCCTGGAAAGCCATTTCCGGCTTTCCGGGCAGCTGAGCTGTGAGTGGGCGCGCGACCGGCGCCCGCCCACGGCTGCATCAACTGCCCAGCACAAACCGCAAGCCAGCACGCGCCTGCAACCGCTCCACCAGGCTCAGCCCCATGGCCGCACCCGGTGTCCACACGCCGCCCGGCGCGGCCTCGCGGCCCACGTCCTGCAGCAGGCACAGGGCCGCTTCGCTGATCATCTTGCTGGTCGAGCCGTAGCCCGGGTCGCGGTCGCCGGTGACCACGGCCGACAGCCGCTGGCCGGCCGCCGTGGCGCCGGTGAAGACCACCTCGTAGCGTCCGCGCTCACGCGCCTGTGCATCCGGGCCGTCACCGGGCTTGGGCATGGCCCAGCGCCGCAGCAGAGCCCGCGTGGGCCCGATGCCCAGCAACGTGTTCGTCAGGCGCGACTGTCGGGCCATCGCCCGCGCGCGCTTCTCGCCGGCATCGCCCTGCCCGGGTTTGCCGGTGAGCATGCGCTCGGAGTAGACGAAGTCGCGGCCCCAGGGATGGCCGCGCAAGGCCTGCGTGCGGTGCACGTTCTTGGTGTTGATCGGCGCCATCACGAAGGGGCCGGTCCATGCGCCGGCCCAGTCGTCGAAGGCGGCTGATTCGCCCTCGGGCTGCGCGGGTCCGGTGAAGCCGGGCGTCAGCGCAAACGGGTCGGCCATCGTGCGCGCCAGCGAGGGATCGCGGCCGATGGCCTCGAAGGTGGCCAGCGCACTGGCGGCCGTGCCGCCCGACATCGTGCCCTTCATGACCCGCACACGCCCGCGGACTTCGCGCGCATAGGCGCCGAAGCGTTCGTGCATGTGGTGCTGCAGGAAGACCACGCCCAGGTCGAACGGGATCGAGTCGAAGCCGCAGGAGAAGACGATGCGTGCGCCGCTGCGCGCCGCCAGCGGCTGCAGCACCGGGATCATCTGCGCCATCCACGCTGGTTCGCCGCAGAGGTCGACATAGTCGGTGCCGGCCTCCGCGCAGGCGCGCGCCAGTGGTTCGCCGTGGCGCTGGTAGGGGCCGACGGTGGTGATGATGACGCGGGCCTGGCGCACGAGATCGGCCATGGCGGCCGCATCGCCGGCATCGGCCTGCAGCAGCGGGAGCTTCTCGTCGGCGCCGATGGCCTGGCGCACCTGGGCCAGCTTGTCGCGCTGGCGCCCGGCCAGTGCCCAGCGCAGGGGGCCGGTGCTGCCATAGCTGGCCTGCAGGTACTCGGCTACCAGATGGCCGGTGAAGCCCGTCGCACCGAAGACGATGAGGTCGTAGGCGCGCACGCCGTCGCTGGCAGCCGGGCTCACCGGACGCCCTTCCGCCAGGCAGGCGCCGGGATGAACGCGGGGGAACGGCACGGCACGCTCATGGCTGCTTCTCCACGACCAATTCGGGCCAGGCTGACAGCATCAGCCCCTC
This sequence comes from Pseudomonadota bacterium, assembly GCA_963205115.1. Lineage (GTDB taxonomy): Bacteria > Pseudomonadota > Gammaproteobacteria > Burkholderiales > Burkholderiaceae_C > Rubrivivax. The sequence goes on from CAUJHV010000014.1 coordinate 318,532, forward strand.
GCGCGGATCGCCCTGCCCGGCCAGCACCGCCGCGTGGGCGGCCTGGACAGCGGGCAGGCCGCGATGCCATCGCGGCACGAGCCAGGGTTCGGGGCCTTGCGTGGCTTCCTCGAGGAAGGTCTTCCAGGCCGCCAGCAGGCGCTCCTGGAATCCCGCACCGCCCCAGTCCGCCAGTCGCTTCTTGGCCTGAGCGGGCGCGAAGAACAGCACCGGCCGCGGCCCCGGCAGGTCGCGCCCACCGGCCAGCTGGTCGACGTGCGTGCCGCCGATCGAGCTGCTGTAGGCCAGGCGCGCAAAACGCGTGTGGATCGCACGGCGCAGCGCACCGTTGCCCGCGAAATCGACGTAGACACACGCGGCATCGGCCGGCAGCGTGTCCAGTTGTTCGTAGGCCAGCACGAGGTGGTAGACGCCCAGGCTTTCGCAGAAGGCGACGTTGCGGGCCGAGGTCAGGCCCACGACCTCGATGCCCGCGCGGCGGTGCAAATGGGCCGCCGTCGCAAAGGCCGTCTTGCTGCTGGCCGAGGACAACAGCATCAGCCCCGGCGTGCCGCCGCCGGCTGCGGCCGTGCCGAAGAAGTCCTGGTCGGCGAGGAAGTCGTCGATCAGCCAGGCCGTGGTGAACAGCGGCCGCAGCAGCGCCTGCGCGGCTTCGCTGTCGGCCGTGTACAGCGGGTCGGCGTTGCAGCGCAGCAGCTGGTTGTAGATGCCGTGCAGCGCCGCGCGGTGCGGGCTGCCGTCCTGGAAACCCGTGGCCATCACGCGCGTGGGCTGCAGCACGGCGTGGCTCGCCGTGGGCCAGTAGCCGTAGAGCCGCTCACCCACCGCCACGCCCGGGTGCAGCGATTGCAGCACCGTGCCGAAGCCCCACACCGGGATGCAGCCCCAGCCCTCGGCCACCGCGTCGGCCTGCCCCGGCGGCGTGCGTGCGGGGTAGAACTGCCAGTACTGCATGGCATCGCCGAAGGCACCGTAGGTGATGTTGTTGGACGTGTACGCAAAGCCCTCGACGCGCACACGCACCTGGCCCTCGGCCAGTGGCACATCGGGCAATTCGACCCAGCGGGTCTGCGCGAGCGCGTCGCGGCGAACCTGGAACTGCTGCATGGCCATCGTCGGGACCTCCAGAGTGGGTGTTGCGCATGATCGCGGCGCAGGTGGCTTCGTGCCATCCGCACGGGCCCGCACTGTCCAGACACATCGGCGCGGCCGGGCGTCCATCGCACGAAGCCCATGCTGGGCGCCGTGCCTGCGGCGCCGGGGGGCCGATGCGTGGCCAGATCCGCCCGGCGGCTGGCGGCGCCTAACGCCCGTTCAGCGGATACGCCGGGTCGTTGTAGCCGGGCGTGGACGGGTGCCCCGGCGAGACCAGGGCGTCCACGGTGGCCTCGTCCTTCTCGTCGATGACCACGTCCAGCGCCGCGAAATAGTCCTGCCACTGGGCCAGCGTGCGCGGCCCGGCGATGACCGAAGACACCGCGCGGTTGGCCAGCACCCAGGCCACCGCGAAGTGCGTCATGGCCACGCCGCGGCCTTCGCAGTACATCTTCAACTCCTGCGCGATGCGCAGTGAATCCTCGCGGAATTCGGTCTCCATCATGCGCTTGTCGGCCCGCCCGGCGCGTGTGCCCTGGGCGGGTGTCTCGCCGGGCCGGTACTTGCCGGAAAGCACGCCGCGCGCCACCGGGCTGTAGGGCACGACGCCCAGGCCCAGCTCGCGGCAGGCCTCGAGGATTTCGTGTTCCGGCAGGCGGTTCAGCAGGTTGTAGTAGGGCTGGCAGGCCACCGGCGGCGGCATGTTCAATTGCCGCGCCAGGTACACGGCCTGCGCGATGCGCCATCCGCGGAAGTTGGACAGCGCCCAGTAGCGGATCTTGCCCTCGCGCAGCAGCTGGTCGACGGCGCGCAAGGGTTCCTCGAGGTCCATGCCGTTGATGTCGCGGTGCAGGTAATAGATGTCGATGTGGTCGGTGCCCAGACGGGTGAGGCTGTCCTCGCAGGCGCGCATGACCCAGGGCCGCGAGTAGGAGAGTTCATTGGCGCCTTCGCCCATGCGATTGCCCATCTTCGTGGCCAGCAGCCAGTGCGAACGCGTTTCGGCAATCAGCCGGCCGACCATGCGCTCGGAGGCGCCCTTGGTGTACACGTCGGCCGTGTCGATGAAATTGACGCCATGCTCGCGGGCGTGCGCGACGATGCGTCCGGCCTCGGCCTCGTCGGTCTGGTCGCCGAACATCATCGTGCCCAGGCACAGGGCGGAAACCTTCAGCGGGCTCTTGGATCCGAGGTGGCGATACTGCATGGTCAGGCTCTTCCCGGCGAGTGGGTATCCGGCCATTGTGCAGGCCCACCGCTGCCGCCGCAGAATGGCCGCAGCCATGGCCCCGACGCCGGTGCGGGGCGGGGCGGGGCATCTCATCTTCGACAAGGAGCAGACATCATGGGTTGGTTCTCGAAAGCGGACGCCGGCTTCCACCTGTCCACCGTCGTCCCCTCGGGCGACTCCGGTCCGCGCATCGGCGCCTGGCTGGGCGTGGTGCATGGCGAAGCCATCATCGGCGCGAACATCTTTCGCGATCTGTTCAGCTCGGTGCGCGACGTCGTGGGCGGCCGCGCCGGCGGCTATGAGCGCGCGCTGTCCGGCGCACGCGACGCGGCGGTGGAAGACCTGATCGCCGCGGCCAAGGAACTGGGCGCGGACGGCGTGGTCGGCATGGACTTCGACTACGAGGTGCTGGGCGAAGCCAACGGCATGATGATGGTGGCCGTCAGCGGGACGGCGGTGAAGCTGGGCTGAGCAGGTGCTCCACCAGCCGCTCGGCCGCCGCGCCGAGCGGTGCGAGGGGGCGCATCACGCCGATGGGGTCCAGCGCCAGCGCCGGCAACGGGGCCGGCACCAGGGCCAATTGCCCGGCCGCCAGCGCCCGCTCCACGAAGCTCTGCGGCAGCAGGGCCAGCACGCCGTCGCGCTGCAGCGCATCCACGGTCACCGACAACACGCGTGACACCAGCGGATGCGTGCGCGGTGGCGCCGCGAAGAGCGCGGCGATCTCGTCGAATCGCTGGCGCGCCGCGGTCTCCGCGGGTGCCAGCATCCAGGTTTCGCGGCCCAGCAGCTTCCAGTCGATGCGCCGCTTCTGCAGGACCGGGTGGTCGCCCGCGCACACGACGACGAAGCGGTCGTCGCGCAGCGGCTGGAATCGCCAGCCTTCGGGCTCGGCCACCGGCTGGCGACAGACCACCACATCGACTTCGCCGCGCGCCACGGCCAGCAACTGGTCCTCGCCCTCGGCTTCGCGCAGGTGCACCTGGATCGCCGGGTGCAGGCGGTGGAAGCCCGGCAGTGCCGTCGACAGCACGCTGTGCACGCCGGCGGCCGAGGCCAGCAGCCGCACGATGCCCCCGCCGCGCCGCTGGCGTGCGACCAGCACGTCGGCTCCTTCGGCCAGGCCTAGCATCACCTGCCGCGCCACGGGCAGCAGGTCGATGCAGGTGGGCGTGGGCGTGACGCCGCGCGCGTGGCGCTGGAACAGCCGCGCGTCCAGCAAGGCCTCCAGGTAGGCCAGCGTCTGCGTCACCGACGACTGCGTGAGGCCGATGACATCGGCCGTGCGCTGCACGCTGCCCAGTTCGGCCAGGCGCAGCAGCACCTGCAGGTGACGGAACTTGCCACGCGCCAGCAGGCGGTTGAGCAGGACGGAAGCCGGTGCACTCAAGGTATCGGTCAGTCTAATACCCCCGGCATGGTTTTCATTGGCGCGGTCCTGCCGGTGGCCCCAGACTGCGCGGCCACGTCCGCCACGAGACCCGCCCATGCCAAGAGACCTGCACGCATCGACCCGCCGTGATTGGCTGCTCGGCAGCCTGGCCCTGCTCCTGGCCGGCCGCACCGGCGCTCAGGGCAGCTGGCCGAGCAGGCCGATCCAACTGGTGGTCGCGGCACCGCCCGGCGGTCCCTCGGACAACTTCGGCCGACAGCTGGCCGAGGAACTGGGCAAGCTGCTGGGCCAACCCGTCCTCATCGACAACCGGCCCGGCGCGGGTGGGCAGCTGGCCGCCGAGCACGTGGCGCGGGCCGCTCCCGACGGGCATGTCCTGATGATGAGCTTTGCCGGCAACGCCACGGCCCAGACGCTCATTCCGCGCCCCCAACTCGACTTCACGCGCGACTTCACCCACGTCACGCAGATGATGACCGGCGCCAACGTCCTGGTGGTCCATCCGTCCACCGGGCTGCGCAGCTTCAAGGCCTTCGTCGACTTTGCCCGCAAGAACCCCGGCAAGCTGGCCTACGCCAGCGCAGGCAATGGCACCTCGGGCCACCTGGCGATGGAACTGCTCAAGCAGCGTGCGGGCATCTCGCTGGTGCACATTCCCTACCGCGGCGGCGCACAGGCGCTCAACGACATGCTGGCCGGGCAGACGCAGGCCATGTTCCTGAATACCGATGCCGTGCTGCCGCACCTGCGCAGCGGGCGCCTCGTGGGCCTGGCCATCTCGTCGACCCAGCGCAGCCCGCTGCTGCCCGATCTGCCGACCGTGGCCGAGCAGGGTCACCCCGGCTTCGAAGCCACGGCCTGGGGCGGCATCTCGGGGCCGCGAGGCCTGCCGCCGGCTGTCGTAGAGCGCCTGCACGAGGCGGTCCTCAAAGTGCTGAACGGCCCGTTCCGCGCGAAGCAGGAGGCGCTGGGCGCCACCATCCTGGGCACCACGCCGGCGGAGTTCACGGCGCACTTCAGGGCCGAGGTGGAACGCTGGGCGCAGGTCATCCAGACGGCCGGCATCAAGGCGGACTGAGGCCATGGACACACCCCTGACCGCACCCATCGGCGACCTGCCCCTGGCCTGCGGGCAGGTGCTACCCGATGTGCAGCTGGCCTACGTGGCCTACGGCCGGCTCGCACCAGACGGCCGCAACGCCGTGCTGGTGACCCATGGCTACACCAGCGGGCCGTCGATGCTCTCACCGGGCCACCACACGGCCGAAGGCTCGTGGGCACCGCTGATGGGACCCGGCCGGCCGCTGGACACCGACCGCTTCTTCATCGTCTGCAGCAACATGCTGGGCTCGGCCTTCGGCAGCACCGGCCCGTCGACCATACGCGCGGCCACCGGCAAGCCCTGGGGACCGGAGTTTCCGCCCATCACGCTGGCCGACATCGTCAACGCCCAGCACCGCCTGCTCGCCGGCCTGGGCGTCAAGCACCTGCGTGCCGTGGTCGGCCCGTCCTACGGCGGCCTGCAGGCCCTGCAATGGGCGCTGGACCACCCGGACAAGGTCGACGGCTGCGGCGTGGTCGTTTCCGGCCTGTACAGCCCGCCGGGCCTGGACGGGGCCTCCGCAAAGGCGAAATACGCCCACCACCCCGACTGGCACGGCGGCTGGCACTACGGCCACGCAGGGTTGCGCGAACTGTTGCTGGAGCAGCGCGTGCAGACGCTGCGCCATTACGGCCTGGAGCGCCTGTACGCGGAGCGCCTTGCCGATCCGCAGGCGTGTGCCGCGGCACTGATCGGCGCCGCACGCGGCTGGGCCGAACACTTCGATCCCAACAGCATGGTGGTGCTGGCCGAGGCAGCGTCCCGCTTCGACGCACGGCCGCGCGTGCGCGACATCCGCGCGCGGCTGCTGCTGGTGCAGTGCACGACCGATGCCATCTTTCCGCCCGAAGCGGCCACGACAGCCCTTCTGGAGCAGGTGGCCGGACCCGTGCGCTTCCACGCGCTGGACAGCCCCTACGGCCACATGGCGCCCGGCATCGAATGGCGTCAGCTCGAAGACGACCTGCGCTGGCTGCTGCCTTGACGCCGAACCTTACCCAGGACACCACCCATGACCTTGACCCGCCGCGGCCTGCTGGCTGCATCCCTGTTGGGGCCCGCCGCCGCCTTCGCCCAGGCCGGCGATTACCCGAACCGGCCGCTGCGCATCATCGTGCCCACGCCGCCGGGCGGGCCCTTCGACCGGCTCATCCGCCCGATCGCCCAGGACATGGCGGCCACGTTGAAGCAGCCCATCGTCATCGACAACCGGCCCAGCGCCGGCAACATCGTCGGCACGCAGGCGGGCGCTGCGGCGGCCCCTGACGGCTACACGCTCACCATGACCGGCATGGTCAACACCATCACAGCCGGGCTGCACGACAAGCTGCCCTACGACATCGTCAACGACTTCGTGCACATCTCGGCCATCGGCGAAGGCGCACAGTGGCTGGTGACACGCAGCGACAGCGGCATCACGTCGGTGGCCGATCTCGTGGCGCGCGCCAAAGCGGAGCCCGGCAAGATCAGCTTCGCCAGCTCTGGTGCCGGCAGCACCGCGCACCTGCTGCTTGAACTGCTGCAGCGCGCAGCGGGCATTTCCATCATCCACGTGCCCTACAAAGGCGGCGCGCCGGCACTGAACGACACACTGGCGGGCGTGGTGAACCTCGCGGCCATTCCGCAGAACGCAGCGCAGCAGCATGTGGTCTCGGGCAAGCTGCGCGCGCTGGCGATCAGCGCCCGGGAACGCAGCCCCGCTGCACCGCAGGTTCCCACCTTGCTGGAACTGGGCTACCCGCAGATGGCCGTGACAACCTGGGTCGGCCTGTCGGCGCCCAAGGGCACGCCCCCGGAAGCCGTACGCAGGATCCACGCGGCGCTGCAGGCCTCCCTGGCCAAGCCCGAAATCGCCGACCCTCATATCGCCGAGGGCCTGGTCCTCATGAAGACCACGCCGGAGCAGTACGCCGCGCTCGTCAGGAGCGACACCGAGCGCTGGGGCCAGCTGGTGCGCAGCCTGAACCTGAAGGCGAACTGAAGTTGGCCTTCGTCGACAGCGGCGGGCGCGCCATCTGGGCGGAACGTCACGGCGCGGGACCGGCCGTGCTCTTCCTGCACGGCGCCGGGTCCAACGCGGCCACGTGGTGGCAGCAGCTGCCGGCTTTCGCCGCGCGGCACACCTGCGTGACCATGGATCTGCGCTGCTTCGGGCGATCGGCTGCGCCGATGGACGAGTTCCGCCACGCGCACTTCGTGCAGGACGTGCTGGCCGTGCTGGACCACTTCGGGCTGCCCCGCGTGGCGGTGCTGGGCCAGTCGCTGGGCGGCATGGTCGGCCTGCGGCTGGCCCTGCAGCACGCCGATCGGGTCCGTGCATTTGTCTCCTGCGATTCACCGTTAGGTGTGAATCACCCGGGCATCCTCGACGCGCTGGAGCGGCGCGCACGCACCGCCACCGCGCTGACGCTGGAGCAGCGCGCGCTGGGTGCCTGGTTCCTGCAGCGCGCCCCCGAGCGGGCGGCCCTGTATGCGCAGATCAATGCCTTCAACCCCGGCACCCACAGCGTGCCACCCGCGCAATGGCGCGCCGCCATGGACCGCCTGATCGCCCCCGGCGAGCTGCTGCCCATGGACGCGCTGCGCGATCTGCGGATGCCGGTGCTGTGGCTGGTGGGCCGGCAGGATCCGCTGGTGCCGGTGGCGTCGATGCAGGATTGCGCGGCCCTCGCAGCGCACAGCGAACTGGCCGTGGTAGACGACTGCGGCCACTCGACCTATTTCGAGAAACCCGAAGCCTTCAACCACCTGGTGCTGGACTTCCTCGCGCGCCACGGGGACGCGGACACCTAGGCCAGCGGCCCGGCACCAACGGGCAGCGGCCGGTCTCGGCAGGCAGCAGGCAGGAGGCGGCTGTGGTTATGGCCTGGGCCGGGGCGCGCCGCCTACACTGGCCGCATGACCTGTGCTCCCCAGGCCGCTGCGGCCACCTGGATGGCCGGCCGTCGGGTGTATGCCGGTGGCCGTGGCCATGGCCGCGCCAACAACCCCGCGGTGCCGGGCCGCGCGCACGCACCATGTGGGACGCGCTGACCGAGGCGCTGCGCACGCAGCTCAACAACCAGGTCGTGGCCGGGGCCGTCGCGCTGGGGCTGGTGGGCGTGGTCGCGGCGGCGTTGCGCAAGCTGCCCGGCGCCGTGTGGTCGCAGCTGCAGCGGCTGATTGTCGTGACGGTCACGCTGGACAGCCGCAACGAGCTGTTCGAGGCCTTCATGGCCTGGCTGGACGACCAGCGCATGGCGCGGCGCAGCCGCTGGTTCATGGTCGTGCAGAGCAAGCCCGCGGTGGCCGAGGAAGAGCCCGTGGGCGACCTGCCGCCGCTGCAGAGCAGCCCTGCGCCGGGCCTGCACCTGTTCTGGCATGCGGGGCATCTGATGTGGCTGCAGCGCGAGATCGCGATGAACCTGCAGGTCATCGAGACCGTGCGTCTGAGCGCGCTCTTCGCGCGGCGCGCGCAGGTGGACACGCTGCTGCAGCAGGTGCAGGCGCATGCGCTGCAGCGGCGCGCCAACCGCCTGCCGCTGTACACGGTGGACCGCTGGGGCGAGCAGTGGCACCTGGCCGATGCCAAGCCGCGCCGCAGCCTGGATTCCGTGGTGCTGGACGCCGGCAGCGCGCGCCAGCTGCACGACGACATCCACGCCTTCTTCGACCGCCGCGACTGGTACGGCCAGATGGGCATCCCCTGGCGGCGCGGCTACCTGCTGTACGGGCCGCCCGGCACCGGCAAGACCAGCGTGGCCTATGCCCTGGCCGGCGAGCTGCAGCTCAAGCTGTGCACGCTGTCGCTGACCAACCCGAAGCTCAACGACCACAGCATTGCCGATCTGCTGCAGCGCACGCCGCCGCGCAGCCTGATCCTCATCGAGGACATCGACGCCTTCTTCCACGCCCGCGACAAGCAGGACCACCGCATCGAGGTCAGCTTCAGCGGCCTGCTCAATGCGCTGGACGGCGTGGCCGCGCAGGAAGGGCGCATCGTCGTGCTGACCACCAACCACCGCGAGAAGCTCGATCCGGCGCTGATCCGCCCCGGGCGCATCGACGTGGCGGTCGAACTCGGCAACGCATCGGCCGACCAGCTGCGGCGGCTGTTCCTGCGCTTCTTCCCGCAGGCGCAGGCGCAGGCCGAGGCCGCAGCTGCGGCCTACCGCGACGGCAGCCTCTCGCCGGCGGGCGTGCAGCAGGCCCTGCTGGGCGCCGCGGATGCGGACGAAGGTGTGCGCGCGATTCTCGACGCCGGGCGGCAGGCCGATGCAGGCGCCGTGCCGACGGAGTCTGCGGCGCACTGAAACACGCCGCGCCTGACGGCCCCAAGCCGCGGATGCGCACGCAGAGGCGCACAGGGCTCAGGAGGCTTCGGCCGGGTACAGCGCGCGCGCGATACGGCAGGCCGCGCCGTCCCAGCCCTGCCGGCAACCCTGCTCAACCACGCCGCACATCGCATCGCCCTGGCGCTGCAGGTCGGCGTACGCCGTCGCGTCGACCTCGCCCAGGCCTGCGATGAAGACGCGCGAGGCTGCGGGCGGCGGCGGCGCGTGGGGGTCGCGAGGCACGCGGCAGGTGCCTTGCAGCATGGCCACGGTGCAGCGCTGCGCGAGATGCGCGGCTGGATCCGCCCGTGGGGGCGCCGGCGTCGCCAGCACCTCGCCGGGCGCTGCGAGCGTCGCGCGGGCTGGCGCCGGGCCACCCGCAGGCGAGGACCGAAGGCCGCTCGATGCGCCCAGCGCCACCAGGATCAGCAGCGCGGCACAGGCGCCCAGGGTCAGTGCCATCAGCCGTGCCGCGAAGCCCGCTCGGGCATCACGCTCCCTTGGCGCCCGTCTGTGCGGGCATGGCCTCACCCGGGTGCGACGGCTGACTGCCGAAGCCACGGGCTTTCCATGGTGTGGCCATGATCGGCCAGCCCTGGGTGGACGACAAGCGTGAACGGTGACACATCACCTCACATGCCTATGGCATTGACAGTTGGGCGGGCTTACGGCTCAGCTGATCAGCGGCCCCGCGGGGGCAGGCTGTGGGATGGTGCCGGCGCCGCGCGCTCAGGCGATGGGCGCAGTCGCCAGGCGGCCTTCTTCGACGGCGTGACACGCCACGCGCACGCCGTCGTGGGTCTTCAACACCGGCCGCTCGGCGCTGCAGCGCGCATCGGCGTGCGGGCAGCGCGGGTGAAAGGCACATCCGGTTGGCGGATTCAGCGGGTTAGGCACCTCGCCCTGCACCGGCGTGCGCGCGCGGCCGCTCATGTGGATGTCGGGAATGGCATCCAGCAGCATGCGCGTGTAGGGGTGGCGCGGCGCGGCGAAGAGGGTCTTCTTCGGCGCCACCTCGACCAGCCGGCCCAGGTACATCACGCCCACCGAATCGGCCACGTGGCGCACCACCGCCAGGTTGTGGCTGATGAACAGGTAGGTCAGGCCGCGCTCGCGCTGCAGGTCCTTCATGATGTTCAGCACCTGGGCCTGGACGGAGACGTCCAGCGCCGAGGTCGGCTCGTCGCAAACCAGGAATTCGGGCTGCGTGGCCAGTGCGCGCGCGATGCTGATGCGCTGGCGCTGTCCGCCCGAAAACTGGTGCGGGAATTTCACGGCATCCGCCGCGGCCAGGCCCACCGACTGCAGCAGCTCACCGACCCGCTGCTCGACAGCGGCGTCGCCGTCGATCAGGCGGTGTTCGCGCAGCGGCTCGGCCACGATGTCGCGCACGCGCCAGCGCGGGTTCAGGCTCGCATACGGATCCTGGAAGATCATCTGCATGCGCCGGCGCAGGGCCAGCGCCTGCGGCGAAGCCAGCACGGCCCGCGTGTCCTGCCCGTCGAAGAACAATTGACCGGCGGTCGGCGGATACAAACCCACCAGCAGCCGCGCCACGGTGCTCTTGCCGCAGCCCGATTCACCCACCAGCGCCAGCGTGCGGCCGCGCTCGATGCCGAAGGACACGCCGTCCACCGCATGCACCTGCTGGCGCGGCTTGCCTTCCAGCACGCGGTTGAGCCAGGGCGCGGAGACGTCGAAGACCTTGGCCAGGTCGCGCACCTCGACCAGGTAGGGGCTGCCCTTGGGATCTGCGGCGTTCACAGGCGCGCTCCTGCGGGTTCCAGCACCTGCCAGCAGGCCGCGCGCGTCGCACCGGCATCCAGCAGTTCCGGGCGCTCGCGGCGGCATCGGTCGACCGTCTGCGTGCAGCGGGGGTTGAAGGCGCAGCCCGGCGGGATGGCATTCAGGCGCGGCATCGCGCCGTCGATCTGCAGCAGCCGCTCACGGTCTTCGTCCATGGCCGGGATCGAGCCCATCAGCCCGCGCGAATAGGGATGCGACGGGTGGTGGATGACCGCGTGCACCGGGCCGAGTTCGACGATGCGCCCGGCATACATCACGGCCACGCGGTCGCAGGTTTCGGCGATCACGCCCATGTCGTGCGTGACCAGCATGACGGCGGCGCCCTGCTCCTTCGCCAGCTTCTTCAGCAGCGCGATGATCTGCGCCTGGATCGAGACATCCAGCGCGGTCGTGGGTTCGTCGGCCACGATCAGCCGGGGCTGCGCGGCCAGCGCCAGCGCGATCACCACCCGCTGGCGCATGCCGCCGGAAAACTGGTGCGGGTACTGTCCGATGCGCGCCTCGGGCGCCGGAATGCCGGTCTGGCGCAGCAGGTCGATGGCCCGCTCGCGCGCCTGCGCCTCGTCCATCGGCAGGTGCGTGCGGATCGTCTCCACGAGCTGCCGCCCCACGGTATACAGCGGGTTCAGCGACGTCAACGGATCCTGGAAGACCGCGCCGATCTGCCGGCCGCGGATCTTGCGCATGGCGTCCGCATCCAGGTGATCGATGCGCTGGCCGTCCAGCAGCACCTGCCCGCTGGCGATCCGCCCCGGCGGCTCGAGCAAACCGATGATGGCCGCACCCGTCAGCGACTTGCCCGCGCCCGATTCACCCACCACGCCCAGGATCTCGCCCGGCGCGATCTCGAACGAAATGTCGTCCAGCGCCAGCAGCGTGCCGTGGCGGGAAGGAAATTCGACGCGCAGGTTCTTGACTTGCAGCAGAGGGTTGGCCATGGTCAGCAACTGCCAGTACGAGCAACGAGCGACCCCAAGGTCCCTCTGGGACAGGTCGCCAAAGGCGACCAGGGGCAGCGCTCACGAAGCGGGCCGGATCCGATCCGGGTTTCCCGGTCGGATCCGGTGCCCCCTCGGGGGGCGGACGCCAGGCGGCCGGGGGTCGTCATCTCAGTCTGGGGTTCAAGGCATCGCGCAGCCAGTCGCCCAGCAGGTTCACGCTCAGCGCAATGATCATCAGCATCGCGCCGGGGAAGACGGTGATCCACCACTCGCCGCTGAACAGGAAGTCGTTGCCCACGCGGATCAGCGTGCCCAGGCTGGGGCTCGTGGGCGGCACGCCCACGCCCAGGAAGGACAGCGTGGCTTCGATGATGACCGCCTGCGCCACGTCGATGGTGGCCAGCACCAGCACCGGGCCCAGCACGTTGGGCAGCACGTGGCGGCGCATGATGCGCCCCGAGGGCACGCCGATCACGCGCGCGGCCTGCACGTATTCTTTCTGGCGCTCGACCATCGTCAGGCCACGCACCGTGCGCGCGTACTTGACCCAGCCCGTCAGCGCGATGGCCAGGATCAGCACGGCAAAGGCCAGCAGCTCGTGGGCATTCGGGAACATC
>CAUJHV010000015.1 GCA_963205115.1 Pseudomonadota bacterium
CCCACTCGTAGGCCTCCATCTGGGCCTTGGCGGTGTCCAGCACGGCGCTGTAGTAGCCCTGGCGGTTGAGGTAGGCGCCGGCCCAGCCGTCGAGGAACCAGTTGATGAACTCGTAGGCGCCGTCGAGCTGCCGGCCCGACAGGGTCTTGGGCACGCCGAAGCCCGCGGCCCAGGCGCGATAGCCTTCCTTCAGCGGCTGGAAGGTGCAGGCAATGCCCTTGGTGCGCACCGCCGTGACGGCCGGGCTCCACATCGACTGGATCACCACCTCGCCGCTGGCCATCAGGTTCACGCTCTCGTTGAAATCCTTCCACAGCGCGCGGAACTGGCCGGCCTTCTTGGCCTCGATCAGCGTCTTGATCGTGAGGTCGATTTCCTTCTTGGTCATGTTCCCCTTGTCGGGGTACTTGTACAGGCCCATGGCCTCGACCACCATCGCCGCATCCATGATGCCGATGGACGGGATGTTCAGGATCGCCGCCTTGCCCTTGAACTCCGGGTTCAGCAGTTCCTTCCAGCTGTCGATCGGGCGCTTGATCAGGTCGGGGCGGATGCCCAGCGTGTCGGCGTTGTAGACCGTGGGGATCAGCGTCATGAACTGCGTGGGCTCGGCGCTGAAGGTCTTTGCGTCGCCTTTGGGCAGGTACATCACCTTCTTCGGCGCGGTGCCCTGGTCACCCACCTTCTTGCCGGCCACCATGCCCTGCGTGAAGAGCGAGGTGATCTTGTCGGCGTTCTTGATGCGCTTGACATCCATCCCCTTCAGGTTGCCCGTGGGGATGATCTTCTTGAGGCTGAAGTACTCCGTGTCGATGAGGTCGAAGCTGTTCGGCGCGGTGACGGCACGCTTGGTGACGTCGTCGGTGGTGACAGCGATGTACTGGATCTTGATGCCGGTGTCTTTCTCGAACTTCTCGGCAATGGTCTTGTCCTGGTTCACGGCCGTGCCGAGGTAGCGCAAGGTGATCTTCGGCTGCGCGTGCACGTAGGGGAAGCCGGTGATGGCGGCGGTGGCGGCACCGGCCTTCAGCAACTGGCGGCGTTGGATGCTCATGCTGACTCTCTCCTTTTTTGGCCGTTCAGGCCTTCAACAAATGGGCGTCGTCGTCGGACCAGCGCATGCCGACACGCTGGCCCGGCTCCAGGGGACGGGCATGGAACTCGGCATCGGGCAGCACCGCCGTCCAGCGGCCCGCGGGGGCGCGCTCGTCGTCGGTGGCGGTGTCATCGGTGGGCGCGGCGTGGGCGGCTGCCAGGTGCACCAGCACCTGCATGCCCTGGTACTCGACCTCGGCCACGTGGGCGCTGCGCGGGTCGTCATCGGCCGGCACCAGGCGCATGCGGTCGCTGCGCACGGCCACGCGGCCGGCGGGTGTGTCGAAGACGTTGTGCGCGCCGATGAAGCGGGCGACAAATTCGGTGCGCGGACGCTCGAAGACCTCGCGTGCGCTGCCGGCCTGCTCGATGCGGCCGTGGTTCATCACCACCACCTGGTCGGCCAGCGCCATGGCCTCTTCCTGCGAGTGCGTGACGTGCACGAAGCTCATGCGCAATTCGCGGTGCCAGCGCTTGAGTTCGGCGCGCATCTTCACGCGCAGGAAAGGGTCCAACGCCGACAGCGGCTCGTCCAGCAGCAGCACCTGCGGCTGCATCATCAGCGCGCGCGCCAGCGCCACACGCTGCTGCTGGCCGCCCGACAAAGCGGCGGGCAGCCGCGCGGCCAGTGGCGTCATGTGCACCAGTTCCAGCAGTTCACGCGCCCGTGCCTCGCGTGCCGGGCGGTCGTCACCACGCATGCGTGCGCCGAAGGCCACGTTGTCCAGCACGCTCAGGTGCGGAAACAGCGCATAGCTCTGGAACATCATCGCCGTGCCGCGCTGCGCGGGTGACAAGGCGGTGATGTCGCGCCCGCCCAGCGTCACGCGGCCTTCGGTGGGTTCTTCATGGCCCGCCACCATGCGCAGCGTGCTGGTCTTGCCGCAGCCCGAGGGCCCCAGCAGGCAGCAGTAGCTGCCGGCGGGGATGTGCAGGTCGATGCCGGCCACCGCGACGGCATCGCCGAATCGCTTGACCAGTCCCTTCAGTTCGAGTGCTGCGCCATCCATGTCGGCGGCTTTGTATGCAACCGCCGTGCCACCGCCGCAAAGGCGCCGCACGCGGGCCCGCGCCTTGCGAAGGAGCTGTCGAGCGCCGAACGAGGGTCGGCGACGCGCCAGGACGGGGAGCCGCGCACCAGCACGGCTCACAGCCACCGGCGCTTTGTATGCAATCGCACCAAGTCAGGACAGGCGATGAGACTCTTGCTGATCAACCCGAACACCACCGAAGCCATGACGACCGGCATCGGCGATGCCGCACGCGCGGTGGCCGCGCCGGGCACGACGGTGCGAGCCGTGCAGCCCAGCTTCGGCCCGCGCTCCATCGAAGGCCATTACGACGAGACCATCGCCGCCGCGGGCGTGGCCGAGCAGGTGCGCGTGCACGCACCTTGGCTCGCGGGTGACCCGCGCGCGGGCGTGGTCATCGCCTGCTTCGGCGACCCGGGGCTGGACGCCGCGCGTGAGGCCACCGACGCACCGGTGATCGGCATCGCCGAGGCGGCTTTCCACATGGCCAGCCTGCTGGCCACGGGCTTTTCGGTGGTCACCACGATGACACGCACCTGCGTGATCGCCGAACACCTGGTGCTTCAGTACGGCTTCGAGCGCCGCTGCCGCGGCATCCACGGCACGGACATCCCCGTACTCGCATTGGAGTCGTGTGGCGAAGAGACCCTCGCGCAGATCGAAGACGCCGCGCGCGCCGCACTCGCGCGCGACCGCAGCGGCGCCATCGTGCTGGGTTGCGCCGGCATGGCCGCGCTGTGCCGCACGCTGCAGCAGCGCCTGGGCGTGCCGGTGATCGACGGCGTGGCGGCGGCCGTCAAGCTGGCCGAATCTCTGGCGGCGCTGGACCTGCGCACCAGCAAACACGGCGACTACGCGATGCCGCTACCCAAGCGCTATACCGGCTGGGCCGAACCCTTGGGCTGGTGACAGACCTTTGGCCGCCCGCGCGCAGGCACCGCTGCCGCGCACGAGCAGAGCGACAGCAGCGAATTCCTGCATGTGCTGGGCACGGGCGCCGCGGTGCGGGCGGCAGTCCGGGCGCGCAGCTGACGTTGGCCGATGGCCGGCTTGTGCTGGTGCGCTTTTCCACCGCCGGCAGCGGCGGCACGCATCGATCCCCCGCATCGCCGCGCGGTCATCATTGCATATGCAATTGTTGTATCTACAATCGCCAAATGTCTGCTGCCGCATCCGCACCCAGCCCCTCGTTGATCGACGCCCTGCCCGAGCCGCTGGGGCCGCCGCGGGGCTGCACGCATTTCCAGCTGCGCCAGCTCATGCGCCGGGTGGGCCTGGTCTATGACGCCGAACTGGCCGCCGTGGGCCTGAAGACCAGCCAGTATTCGCTGCTGTCCAGCGTGATGCGGCTGGGGCCTGTGCGGCCGGGCGAGCTGGCGGCGGCGATGAAGATGGAGCCGTCCACCCTCACCCGCAACCTCAAGCCCCTGATCGCCAGCGGCTGGGTGCAGCTGCGGCCCGGCGTCGACGGCCGCAGCCGCGCGGTCGAGATCACCGAATCCGGCCGCGCCCTGCGTGAGCGCGCGCGCCGGCACTGGCGCATCGCGCAGGACCGGCTCAACGACAGGCTGGGCCTGCAGCGCGTCGCGGCGCTGCACGCCTTGATCGAAGAATCGCTCGCCCTTCTGGACACCCCCGACGAGGACCTCGCCGATGACTGACACGACCGCTGCGCAGCCCACCCCCGCTGCGCCCGCACTGCTGTGGCCCGTCTGGCTCGTGCTGCTGGCCGCGGCCGGCACCTACGCGCTGACCATGGGCTCGCGCCAGTCCATGGGCCTGTTCCTCGGCCCGATGAACACCGCCACCGGTCTGGGCCTGGGCAGCATCAGCCTGGCCTTTGCCTTCGGCCAGCTGTGGTGGGGCCTGACCCAGCCCTTTGCCGGTGCGATGGCCGACAAGGTGGGCGCTGGCCGCGTGCTGCTGCTGGGCGCGGCGCTGGTGGCACTGGGCACCTACCTGACGCCGCTGATGACCACCACCGGCGGGCTGATCTTCGCCATCGGCGTGCTGTCGGCCGGCGGTGCCGGCATGGCCGGTCCGGCGGTGCTGATGGCCACCACCACGCGCCTGATCCCGGCCGATTGGCGCGGGCTGGCCACCGGCATCGTCAACGCCGGTGGCTCATTTGGCCAGTTTGTCATGGCGCCGCTGGCCGGCGCCCTGCTGGCCGGCCTGGGGTGGGTGCAGGCGATGCAGATCATGGGACTGCTGGTGCTGCTGTGTCTGCCGGCGGCCTTCGTCTTGAAGGGCCGCGGCGCGCAAGCCGCCACAGCCGGCCAGAAGAAGATCAGCACGCGAGAAGCCGTACGCACCGCCGTGCAGGACCGCTCGTTCCGGCTGCTGGCGGCGGGCTTTTTTGTCTGCGGCTTCCACGTGGCCTTCCTGGGCACGCACCTGCCGGGTGTCATTGCGTCCTGCGGCCTGCCGCTGGCCTACGGCGCTTGGGCGCTGGCGGTCCTGGGGCTGTTCAACATCGTGGGCAGCGTGACGATGGGCTGGGCCATGGGCCGCTGGCGCATGAAGTCGCTGCTGTCTGCGGTCTACGCCGCGCGGGCCGTGGCGGTGCTGGCCTTCATGCTGGCGCCCAAATCAGGCACCGTCGTGCTGGTCTTCGCGGCCTTCATGGGCCTGACCTTCCTGTCCACCGTGCCGCCCACGGCCGGGCTGGTGGCCAAGTTCTTCGGCCTCTCGCACATGGCCACGCTCATCGGCGTGGTGATGCTGACGCACCAGATTGGCGGCTTTCTCGGCGCCTGGCTGGGCGGCAAGGTCTTCGAGGCCACCGGCAGCTTCGACACGATCTGGATGATCGACATCGCATTGGCCGTGGCTGCCGCGCTGGCCCACCTGCCGATCCGCGAGGCGCACCTGGCGCCCCGCGTGGCAACCGCGTCCTGAGCCGGTCAGGCCTGCCGTGAGCCACTGGCGCCGCCGGCCAGGAGCGCGCAGATCGACAGGCCGGGCGGGCTCAGCGCACCACCATCGCCGTGAACGGCCAGACGTAAGCCTGCAGCGTCACGAAGATGCCCACCAGGCAGGCCAGCGCAATGGAGTGGAAGAACACATAGCGAAGGATGTCGCCTTCGTGGTTGAACCAGCGTGTGGCGGTGGAGGCCACGACGATCGACTGCGCGTCGATCATCTTGCCCATCACGCCACCCGAGCTGTTCGCCGCGCCCATCAGGTTGGGGCTTAGCCCCAGCTGCTCGGCAGCCACCTTCTGCATGCCGCCGAAGAGCACGTTGCTGGCAGTGTCGGAGCCGGTCAGTGCCACACCCAGCCAGCCCATCAAGGTGCCAAAGAACGGGTAGAGCCAGCCGGTGTTGGCGAATGCCAGGCCCAGCGTCGTGTCCGTGCCCGAGTAGCGCGTCAGCGTGCCCAGCGCGAGCATCAGCACGATGGTCAGCAGCGAGTAGCGCACCAGCCAGAAGGTTTTTCCGAACGTCTTGATCAGCTGCAGCGGGCTGTAGCGCGCCACCAGGCCGCCGACGATCGCGGCCAGCAGGATGCCGGTGCCCGTGGCCGACAGCAGGCCGAAGGCATACACCGCGGCCTCCTTGGTCGGCGTCCTGACCACCGGGGGCATCTTCTCGACGAGCAGGTGCAGACCCTCGATCTTCAGGGCGGGCGCAAAGATGCCGTTGAGGTAGGTCTTCACCACGGGCAGACCCCAGATGAAGACAAACACCGACAGGAAGACCCAGGGCAGCCAGGCGCGGATCAAGGCGGCGCGCGAGTGGCGCGTCGGCGCGGCCATGGCGTGCGCTTCCCCGCCGTCCTTCTCATGGCCCTTGAGCGAGACCGACCGCCAGATGGTCTTGGGCTTCCACACCTTCAGGAACGACACCAGGCAGACCATCGAGACCACGGCCGCGATGACGTCGACCAGCTCCGGCCCGATGTAGTTCGACACCAGGAACTGCGTCACCGCGAAGCTCGCGCCGGTGACGAGGATCGCGGGCCAGATCTCCCACATCGCCTTGCGGCCGGCAAAGGCCCAGATCAGCCAGAACGGCACCAGCAGGCTGAAGAAGGGCAGCTGGCGGCCGATCATGGCCGACAGCGCCATGAGGTCGTAGCCATGCACCTTGGCCAGCGTGATGACCGGCGTGCCCAGCGCGCCATAGGCCACCGGCGCAGTGTTGGCGATCAGGCTCAGGCCCGAAGCAGCCAGCGGCGAGAAGCCCAGTCCGATCAGCATGGCCGCGGTCACCGCCACCGGCGTGCCGAAGCCTGCCGCACCTTCGAAAAAGGCACCGAAGGCAAAGGCGATGAGCAGCAGCTGCAGCCGCCGGTCTTCGGTGATGCCGGCGATCGAGTCCTGCAGGATCTGGAAGCTGCCGTTCTGCTCGGTGAGCTGGTGCAGGAAGATGATGTTGAGCACGATCCAGCCGATCGGCAGCAGGCCGGTCAGGCCGCCCAGCAGCGCCGCATTGCCGGCCATGCCCGGCGGCATGCCGTAGACCAGGATCGCGATCAGCAGCGCAGCCACCAGCCCGGCGCCGGCCGCGATGTGCGCCTTCATGTGCAGGAAGCCCAGCCCCACCAACATCACCACCACGGGCACCGCACCCATGGCGGTGGACAGCGCCATGTTGCCCAGGGGGTCGTACACCTGTTGCCAAGCCATTCTTGTCTCCTCACGACAACCGCGCGTCTGGCCGGCCGCCACGGAAGCGCGCCGACGCTGGTCAATTTGGATCATGTGGTCGTCTGGTCTGACCACGCAGACCAAAAGTGTCCGGCAAGGGACATTTCGCGCGCTCAGTACAAACCCGTGTCCGGCACGCCATCGCGCAAGGAAACCGCAAGGATGCGACACACAGACGGGCAGCACCACAGGGCTGGGGTCACGGTCAGGGGCGGGTTTGCACTATGTGGTCTGACCAGTCGCACCGGTCATGTCGGACCCTAGAATCGACACCCTGGATACCCGATGAAAGTCGACATGGCCACCAAGAGCTCAGCATCTCCGTTCGCCGCGGTCGAACCGCCGGCCCGGCTCAAGCTGTCCGATTCGATCGTCAGCCAGATCGAGGAACTGATCCTCGATGGCACCCTCAAGCCCGGCGACGCGCTGCCCGCGGAGCGTGAGTTTTCCGAGCGCCTGCAGGTCTCCAGGCCTTCGCTGCGCGAGGCACTGCTGAAGCTGCAGGCGCGCGGCTTGGTCAGTGTGCGGCGCGGGGGCGGGTACGCCGTTTCCGACGTCACGGCCACCACACTCACCGACCCGCTGGTGCATCTGCTGCAGCAGCACGCGCCGGCCGCCTACGACATCCTGGAGCTGCGCCACGGGCTCGAGGAGATGGCCGCCTACCTGGCAGCCACGCGCGCCACCGAGGCCGACCGCAAGGAGATCACGCGCCGCTACAACAAGCTCGTGAGCGCGGACAAGTTCAAGGGCGACGAACTGACCGAAGGCGATGCCGACCTGGAATTCCACATGGCGGTCGCGGATGCGTCGCACAACGTCGCGCTGATGCACGTGATGCGCGGGCTGGTGAACCTGCTGCGCACCAGCACCCTGCGCTTTCGCGCGCGCATCGTCGACCTGCACGACGGCAGCGCGAAGCTGCTGCACGACCAGCACCGCGCCATCTACGAGGCCGTCATGAAACGCGATCCCGCGGCCGCACGCGAGGCCTCGCACCTGCACCTGAGCTTCATCGAGGCCACCTTGCGCGAGGCCGACCGCGACGAGGGCGCGACGGCGTCGCGCGCACGCGCGCCGGCCGCCGCCAAGCCGCGCCGCACCCAGGCCACCCGCGCCTGAATCGAGGACAAGACCATGGACCAGCCGCCGAACACCCGCTCTTCGAGCCCCGGTCCGCGCGTCGCCCTGTTCGTCACCTGCCTGGCCGATGCGATGCGCCCGAACGTCGGCTTCGCCGCCCTGAAGCTGCTGCGCGAAGCCGGTTGCCGGGTCGAGATCCCGCAGGCGCAGACCTGCTGCGGGCAGCCGGCGTACAACAGCGGCGACACGCGGCACGCGGCCGCACTGGCGCGGCGCTTCATCGAGATCTTCGAGCCTTTCGACTATGTCGTGGCGCCCTCGGGCTCCTGCGTGGGGACCACGCGCGTGCACTACGCGGAGATGCTGGCCGACGACCCGGCCTGGGCCGAGAGGGCCAGGCGCCTGGGTGCGCGAACTTTCGAAATCACGAGCTTCCTGGTCGACGTGATGGGCTTTGCGCCGGCGGGCCGCGCGCTCCCCGCCAGCGCCACCTACCACGACAGCTGCTCGGGCCTGCGCGAACTGCAGATTTTCGAGCAGCCGCGCCGGCTGCTGGGCGGCGTGGCCGGGCTCGAGATGCGCCCGTTGGAAGGCAACGATGTCTGCTGCGGCTTCGGCGGCACCTTCTGCGTCAAGTACCCGGCGATCTCCAACGCCGTGGTCGACGAGAAGGCCGCGGCCATCGAACGGACGGGCGCGCAGCTGCTGCTGGGCGGCGACCTCGGCTGCCTGATGAACATGGCCGGCAAACTCAGCCGTCGCGGATCGTCGGTGCGCGTATTCCACACGGTCGAAGTGCTGGCCGGCATGGCCGGCGGCCCCGCGATCGGCGAAGAGGCTGAGAGCCTGTGAAGCACTCCGCCACACCCGCTCCCCTGCCCTTCAAGGCACGCGCCGCGCAGGCCTTGGCCGACCCCACGCTGAAGATCGCCATCGGCCGCACCACCGGCACCGCCGAGCGCAAACGCGCGGCGGCGTTGGCCGACTTCCCGCAGTTCGGCGCGGCGCGCGATCAGGGCAAGCGAATCAAGGACCATGTCATCGCCCACCTCGACCACTACCTGGTCGAGTTCGAGCGCAACGCCATCGCCTCCGGCGCCCAGGTGCACTGGGCCGCCACGGCCAGCGATGCCTCGCGCATCGTGGTCGAGCTGTGCCGCCAGGCCGGTGCGCGGCGCGTCACGCGCGTGAAGTCGATGCTCGGCGAGGAGATCGGCCTGCCGCATGCGCTGGACGCAGCCGGCATCGAACGCGTCGAGACCGACCTGGCCGAGCACATCGTGCAGCTGGGCGGCGACACGCCCTCGCACATCGTCTGGCCCGCGATGCACCGCACGCGCGAGCAGGTGTCGGCGATGTTCAAGCAGCTGCACCGTGCGCCGCACACCGAAGAGACCATCGAGGCGATGGTCGAAAGCGCCCGCCGCGAGCTGCGAGACAAGTTTCTCAGCGCCGACGTGGCCATCTCGGGCGCGAATTTCCTCGTGGCCGATACCGGCGCCACCTGCACGGTCACCAACGAGGGCAACGCCGAGCTCACGACCACGCCGCCGCGTGTGCACATCGTCACCGCCGGCATCGAGAAGCTGGTGCCGAGCACGGCGCATGCCTTTGCGCTGCTGCGTCTGCTGGTGCGTTCGGCCACCGGTGCCGACGTCACCCAGTACACCACCTTCCACTGCGGCCCCAGGCAGCCCGGCGACCTCGACGGCCCGCAGGAATTCCACATCGTGCTGGTCGACAACGGGCGCACGCGCATGCTGCGCGAGGGCCTGAAGGACATGCTGCGCTGCCTGCGCTGCGGGGCCTGCATGAACCACTGCGTCGTCTTCCGCCAGCTCGGCGGGCACGCCTACGGCGGCGTCTATCCGGGTCCGATGGGTGCAGTGCTCACGCCGGTGCTGGATGGCCTGAAGTCATCGCGCGATCTGGCGCACGCCTGCACGCTGAACGGACGCTGCCAGGAGGTGTGCCCGGTCGACATCCCGCTGCCGACCCTGCTGCGCGGCTGGCGTGACCGCTCGTGGCGCGATGGCCTGGAGCCACGGACGATGCACGTGGGGCTGGCGGGCTGGGCCTTCGTCGCTTCGCACCCGCGGCTGTACCGGCTGGCCACCGCCATCGCGCTGCGCGCAATGCGCCTGTTCCGGCGTGGCGGCTGGATACGCGGCATGCCCTTCATCAGCGGTTGGACGGCGCACCGGGACTTCCCGGCGCCGGCGCCGAAGACCTTCATGGCGATGGCGCGTGCGATGGACGAGACCCGCACCCGGGAGCACACATGAGTGCACGCGACGACATCCTCACCGCGGTTCGCGCCGGGCTCGGCCGCGCAGCCGATGCAGACCAGATCCGGCGCGAGGCGGCGATGCTGCTGGCCGACCCGGTGTCCACCCGGCCGGTGCTCGCATCCGGCGCATTGACCGACGCGTTTGCGGCGCGCGTCACCTCGCCGAAGGTGGCGGCCACGCTCGACGCGATCGACAGCCTCAGCGACTTTCCGGCCGCCGTCCGGCGCTACCTCGCCAAGCGCGGCCTGCCCGCCGTGGTGGCGCTGCAGCCCGCCGCGGCCCTGCAATCGCTGGATTGGAGCGGCTTCCAATGCCATGCCGCACCGGCACCCGACGAAGCCGTCGGCGTGGGCATGGCGCGCTGGGGCATCGCCGAGACCGGGTCGCTGGTCTTCCATTCGGGCGCCGAAACGCCCATCCTCGCCAACTTTCTGCCGCTGCACCACGTGGTGCTGCTGCGCGCGTCGACGATCGTGCCTTACCTCGAAGACTATGCCGCCGCCGCTGCCGCCACGGGCGAGAAGCCGCCACGCAATGTCAACATCGTCACCGGCGCCAGCGGCACCACCGATATCGAAGGCAGCCTCGTGCTGGGTGCGCACGGGCCGCGGTATCTGCACGTGGTGGTCACGGCCGGCTGATCACGCGCACCGCTCGTGGCACGCACGGTCCGGCCGTCGCACCGCGCCAGGCCCGGCATCGCGCCGCAGCCCACAGGCGGGCACACTGCAGGAAGCGCCCCGTCACGGGCCGCACGCGCGACGAAGGAGCACACATGACGGCACTCACAGGATTGGCGTGGCTGCTGCTGCTGCAGGCAGCCGGCGAAGCCATCGCCCATGCGACGAAGCTGCACGTTCCCGGGCCGGTGATCGGCATGGGGCTCTTGCTGGTGGCCCTGCAATTCGACTGGGGCCGTGCCCCGGTGGCCGCCGCGGCGCAAATGCTGTTGTCGAACCTGTCGCTGCTGTTTGTGCCGGTGGGCGTGGGCGTCATCACGCACCTGGCGCTCGTCTCGCAATACGGCCTGCAACTGCTGCTGTTGATCGTCGTCTCCACCTGGGTGGGCATGGCCGTCACCGCACTGGTGCTGCGCGCCCTGCTGCCGGCGCCGCCGCAGCGGGAGTCCGCGAATGGCTGACTTCGTGCAACTGTGGGTCTACCTGTCGTCGACGCCGCTGTTCGGCCTGACCGCGACGCTGACCACCTACCTCATCGTGCACGCCGCCTACGAGCGGTTGGGCAAGGCGCCGTGGGCCAACCCGGTGCTCTGGTCGGTACTGGTCATCGGATGCGTGCTGCTCGCATCGGGCACGCCCTACCCGACCTACTTTGCCGGAGCGCAGTTCGTGCACGTGCTGCTCGGGCCCGCGGTGGTGGCACTGGGCTGGCCGCTGTGGCAGCGCCGGGCCGAAGTGCGCCGGCGCGGTGTGGCGCTGACCCTCGCGGCGCTGGTGGGCGGTGCCAGCGCGGCCTTCAGCGCCGTGGCCATGGCCTGGGCATTTGGCATGCCCCAGGACGTGCTGCGCTCCGTGGCGCCAAAGTCCGTGACGGCGCCGGTGGCCATGGGCATCGCCCAGCAGATCGGTGGCGTACCGGCCCTGGCGGCGGTATTTGCGGTGCTCACCGGCATGGTGGGCGCGCTGTCGGCGCGTTACCTGTTCGATGCCCTGGGCATCAAGGACTGGGCCGTGCGCGGCTTTGCGCTGGGCACGGCGTCACACGGCATCGGCGCCGCACGCGCCCTGCAGGTTCACGACGACGCCGGCGCCTATGCCGGCATCGCGCTGGGCCTGCAGGTGGTGCTGGCCTCGCTGCTGATGCCGTTGTTCTTGCGGTTTGTGCTGTAGCGGTCTGTCCTTTAGGGACGCCGGCACAGCCCGCCGCGCGAGCCCGCCTACCAGCCCGAGGCCGGCAGCGGGATTCGAACGTCTTACGGGTGCAGGGCGCGGTACGCCGCGCGGTTGGCGCGGTGCGCTGCGACACGTTCGGCCGCCCCGGTGAGCCCGCGCTTCTGGTCGCGCAGGGCCCGCTTGAGGCGGTCTCTCAGCACGTGCAGGCGGGTACGGTGCTTGTGGGCAGCAATGCAATTGGACACGGATCGGTCTTCCTGAAAGGGTGGAAGCGCCGTGTATACGCACCGCTGCGGCAGCCGTCTGTGCGCTGGCCCACATAACGCGGCCGACACGCCTGCCGGCATCACGCCAGGCAGCTGCCAGCCCGTCGGCAGCAGGCCCGCAGGCAGAGGCAACGGGCACATCGCCGCGTCACATGTCGTCGGCCAGCACCTCCATCGCCAGCAATTGCTCCCGCAGTGCCAGCCGCGCGCGCCAGCCTGCCCCCTGCCACAAGGGATCGGCCGCGCGCTCGAAGGCCGCGGTGGCCTCGGCGTCGGTCCAGAAGATGCGGCAGCGCGGCGGCGCCTGCGACGCATCCGGGTCACCGCCCGCCTCGGCCAGCAGGCCTGGTGCGCGCGACTCGATCTTGCGCAGCAGGTCGTCGAGGTCGAACGCAAACCAGGCCGACGGATCGGCCTGGTGGGGAACTTCGACCACAAAGATCACGCGGGCCCCGTGACTAGAACTTCACCAGGATGTCTTCGTGCCGCACGATGAACTGGCAGGCCAGCCGCCAGGGCGGCGGCCGGTCGTTCGTCTCGGCGTCGTCGATCTGCGCCTGCGTGATCTTGCCGGCGAGCTTCAACGCGAGCTTTTCCTTCTCGGTCAGCGACATGCCCACCGGCGCTTTGCCGGTCAGCACGCTGACCTGGATCAGGCAGGAGCCGCACTCGCCGTTCTGGCACTCGAAGTCCAGCGGCACGTGGTTCTTCTGCGCCACCGACAACAGCGTGTGGGTGTCGCCCGCCACGGCGTAGACCGTAACGTCCCGCTTCATGCGCGGGGAGCTGAATGTGACATTGGCCATGGCGGTCTTCAGCGGATGATGTCGTAGCTGTAATCGGTCTTGCCCGCCACGATGGTGTTCGCGTCCAGCGCCTCGAAGAACTCGTCCAGCAGCATCGTGTACAGCCACAGCGCACCGTTGTAGCCCCAGGTCGGGAAGCGGTGGTAGTGGTGGCGGTCGAAGATCGGGAAGACCAGGCGGATCAGCGGCACGCCCGTGTCGCGCTCCAGATACTTGCCGTAGGTGTTGCCGATCAGGAAGTCCACCGGCTCGGTGAACAGCAGCGAGCGCAGGTGCCACAGGTCACGCTTGGGGTAGACCTTGCAGCCGGCGCCGTAAGGCGAGGCGTCGAAGACGGCCTGCACGCGCTTGGCCCATTCATCGCCGCCGTTGGTGGCCAGCACGTGGGCCGGCTCGGCACCCAGCTCCAGCAGGAACTCGGTGTAGCCGATCATCTGGTCCGGGTCGCCGTACAGCGCGTAGCGCTTGCCGTGCAGATGGCTCTGGCTGTCGGCCATGGCGTCGACCAGCTGGCCGCGCTCCTTCTCCAGCTCGGCCGGCACCGGCTTGCCGGTCAGGCGGCTGATGGCCATGATGAAGCGGTCGGTGCCCGCCACGCCCACGGGGGCGTTCAGCGCAACGACTTCCTGGCCCTTCTCGGCGATGTACTTGCTGGTCTTCTCGCAGCAGAACTCCTGGAAGACGATGGTGGCCTTGGCGTGCAGCGCCGCCTCGACGGTTTCCTTGGTCGTGCCGCCCTCGTACATGCGGAACTCGCCGTCGGTGGGTGTGTTCCAGACCTCGCTCGGGTCGCACAGCACGTTCACCGTCACGCCGAACAGGCCGAAGATGCGCTTGATCTCCTTCATGTTGCCGACGACAAAACCATCGAAGCCGCCGATGAAGTTGATGCTGTCGTTGGGCACACGCACCAGCGGCTCGCAGGTCTTGCTCTTGCCGTCCCAGAAGTGCTGCAGCACGCCCAGCAGCGCGTTGTCGTAGCCGGTGACATGGCTGCCCACGAAGGCCGGCGTGTGCGCATACGGCACGTCGAAGTCGGCCGGCACGCTGCCCTTTTCCTTCGCCGTCTTGATGAAGGCGTTCAGGTCGTCGCCGATGACTTCGGCCATGCAGGTGGTGCTGACCGCGATCATGTCCGGCTTGTACAGGCTGTAGGCGTTGGACAGGCCGTCGACCATGTTGTTCAGGCCGCCGAACACCGCCGCGTCTTCCGTCATCGACGAGCTGACGCAGGAGGTCGGCTCCTTGAAGTGGCGGCTGAAGTGGCTGCGGTAGTAGGCCACGCAGCCCTGCGAGCCGTGCACGAAGCTCAGCGTCTTGTGGAAGCCGTTGGCCACGAACACCGCACCCAGCGGCTGGCAGGCCTTGGCCGGGTTGACGGTCAGCGCTTCGCGGGCGAAGTTCTTCTCCTTGTAGGCCTCGGTCTTGGTCCAGTCGCGGATTTCCGCGATCTTGACTTCGGCGTGGTTGAACTCGAAGTTGGCCTTCTTGTCGGCGAAGAGCTTCTGGTACTCGGGCTCACGGAACAGCAGTTCGTGGTCGATGACCTTGTCGGCGGTCTGGGGCATGGTGTTCTCCTGGCGGGGGTGTGAAGGACGTTTACGCAGCCTGCTTCCAGGGGGCGGACTTCGCGAGCTTCCAGATCGGCGAACTGATCGCCATGTCCATGTCACGCGCAAAGATCGCGAAGCCGTCGTAGCCGTGGTACGGGCCGCTGTAGTCCCAGCTGTGCATCTGGCGGAAGGGCACGCCCATCTTCTGGAAGACGTACTTTTCCTTGATGCCGGAGCCGATCAGGTCGGGCTGGATCTTGTCCACGAACTTCTCGAACTCGTAGCCGGTCACGTCGTCGTAGATCAGCGTGGCGTCGCCGATGTAGTGCGTCGTGCGCTGGTAGTCGTCGTTGTGGCCGAATTCGTAGCCGGTGCCGACGACCTTCATGCCCAGGTCCTCGTAGGCGCCGATCACGTGGCGCGGACGCAGGCCGCCCACGTACAGCATCACGGTCTTGTCGAGCAGGCGCGGCTTGAACTTGGCCAGCACCGCATCGACCATCGGCTGGTACTTGGCGATCACGGCTTCGGCGTTCGCCTTGATCTTGTCGTCGAAGTGGCTGGCGATCTCGCGCAGGCTTTCGGCGATCTTGGTCGGGCCGAAGAAGTTGTACTCGACCCAGGGAATGCCGTACTTCTCTTCCATGTGCCGGCTGATGTAGTTCATCGAGCGGTAGCAATGGATGAGGTTGAGCTTGGCCTTGGGTGTGTTCTCCAGTTCGGCGATCGTGCCGTCGCCCGACCACTGCGCGATCACGCGCAGGCCGATCTCCTCGAGCAGGATGCGCGACGACCAGGCGTCGCCGCCGATGTTGTAGTCACCGATGATGGTGACGTCGTACGGTGTCGACTCGAACTCGTGCTCCTTCTTCGTCGTGCCGTCGAAGACCCAGTCGCGGATCGCGTCGTTGGCCAGGTGGTGGCCCAGCGACTGGCTCACGCCGCGGAAGCCTTCGCAACGCACCGGCACGATGGTGTGGCCGCCGTGTTCCTTGGACTTCTTCTTCGACACCGCTTCGATGTCGTCGCCGATCAGGCCGATCGGGCATTCGCTCTGGATCGAGATGCCCTTGTTCAGCGGGAACAGCTCCTGGATCTCGTCGATGATCTTGTCGAGCTTCTTGTCGCCGCCGAAGACGATGTCCTTCTCCTGGAAGTCGGAGGTGAACTGCATCGTCACGAAGCTGTCCACACCGGTGATGCCGATGTAGTAGTTGCGACGCGCGGCCCAGCTGTACTGGCCGCAGCCCACGGGGCCGTGGCTGATGTGGACCATGTCCTTGATGGGGCCCCACACCACGCCCTTGGAGCCGGCATAGGCACAACCGCGGATGGTCATGACGCCGGGCAGCGACTTGATGTTGCTCTTGACGCCGCAGTCGGGCTTGCCCTCCTCGTACTGGCCGAGGTGCTTGGCGCGCCGCTTGGCCATCTTGTCGGGGTAGGCCTTCAGGACCTCGTCGATCAAGGCCTTGTTGGTGGCCTTGCGCTCTTCAACCGTCATGCTCATGTCTGTGCTCCGCAGGGGGTGTGGGGTGGGCGGACGGAAGGCGCGCGGGGCGCCTTCCGTCGGGGCGCGAGGTCAGGCCGCAGCGGCCTCCGCGGCGAGTTCCGCAGCCGACTTGCCGACCAGCGACTCGTCGACCGACTTCATGATCCCGTGCTCCATCAGCAGGTCTTCCAGCTGGTCCATCGTGATGGGGGTGGGGATCGTGCCGTTGCCGGCGTTGGCGTGGATCTTCTCGGCCAGCGTGCGGTACTCCTGCGCCTGCTTGGATTCCGGCGCGTACTCCAGAACCGTCATGCGGCGCAGCTCGGCGTGCTGCACGATGTTGTCGCGCGGCACGAAGTGGATCAGGCGCGAACCCAGCATCTTGGCCAGCGAGTCGGCGAGTTCCAGTTCCTTGTCCGTCTGGCGCTCGTTGCAGACCAGGCCGCCCAGCCGCACGCCACCGCTGTTGGCGTACTTCAGGATGCCCTTGGAGATGTTGTTGGCCGCGTACATGGCCATCATCTCGCCCGACATCACGATGTAGATCTCCTGCGCCTTGTTCTCGCGGATGGGCATCGCGAAGCCGCCGCACACCACGTCACCGAGCACGTCGTAGGAGACGTAGTCGACACCGTCGTAGGCACCGTTCTCTTCGAGGAAGTTGATCGAGGTGATCACGCCGCGGCCGGCGCAGCCGACACCCGGCTCCGGGCCGCCGGACTCGACGCAACGG
>CAUJHV010000016.1 GCA_963205115.1 Pseudomonadota bacterium
AGCAGATCGCCCGCCAGCACGGCGGCCGTCATGAGGCACCTTCGCGCAGACGGCGCTGCGGTGTGAGCGCTTGGGAACGGCCCGGCGCGCTCACGCGTAAGCCTCGCGTTCGACCGCCGTGCCGCCCTGCATCAGCGCCACTAACAGATTCAACAGGCCCACCACGCCCAGCAGCACGATGCCCAGCGCCAGCGCCAGCGGCAGGTCGCCCTTGCTGGTTTCCAGTGCGATGGCCGTCGTCATCACGCGGGTGACGCCCGCGATGTTGCCGCCCACCACCATCACCGCGCCGACCTCCGCAATGGCCCGGCCGAAGGCTGTCAGCAGCAGGGTCAGCACCGCCATGCGCTCGTGCACCAGCAGCAGGCCGGCCTGCAGCAAGGGGCGCGCACCCAGCGAGGCGAGCTGGTCGCCGCCGTCGCGCTGCGCATTGATGACCAGGCGGCGCGTCAATGCGGCCACCAGCGGCACGACGAGGATGCTCTGGGCCACCACCATGGCCGCTGGCGTGAACAGGATGCCCCAGTGCCCCAGCGGCCCGGCGCGCGAGAGCAGCAAGTAGACCAGCAGGCCCACCACCACCGAGGGCATGGCCAACAAGGTGTTGAGGACCAGCACGACCAGCGGCTGCCCCGGAAAACGGGCCACGGCCAGCCAGGCGCCCAGCGACAGGCCGAGCGCTGCGCCGATGAGACAGGCCGTGCCGCTGACCTTCAGCGACAAGCCGACGATGCGCAGCAATTCGGCATCGGCGCCCGCCATCATCTGCAGGGCGAGCGCCAGGCTCTCTGAAACCGTTCCCATCCGTCCAACTTTCCAAAACCGGCGGATTGTCCCGGGTGCCTCAGGGCCTCACCATATGTCCATGTGTGCATAGCTCATTGGCGCGACAGCCCGCGGCGCGCGGCAGAATCGTCCCCATGAGCGAACTCGGCCCGAACCCGCTGGCCGCGGGCGAAAACAACATCGCCGTGGACGAGGCGCGCCGCGCCATCACCCGCGTGCTGCGTCCCGTCACCGGGGACACCACCGTCCCGCTGCGCGAGGCCGTGGGCCGCGTGCTGGCCGCCGACGTGGTCTCGCCGATCGACGTGCCGGCCCACGACAACTCCGCGATGGATGGCTTTGCCTTCGACAGCGCCCAGCTGCGCCCCGACGGCCCGACCGTCCTGCGTCGCGTGGCCACCGTCTACGC
Organism: Pseudomonadota bacterium; assembly: GCA_963205115.1. Taxonomy (GTDB): domain Bacteria; phylum Pseudomonadota; class Gammaproteobacteria; order Burkholderiales; family Burkholderiaceae_C; genus Rubrivivax. The sequence goes on from CAUJHV010000016.1 coordinate 1,196, forward strand.
GGGCGCGCCCTTCGACGGGAAGGTCGCGGCAGGCGAATGCGTGCGCATCATGACCGGCGCCGTCATGCCCGCGGGCCTGGATACCGTGGTGCCGCTTGAGCTGTGCCGCGCCGATGGCGACGCCGTGAGCATCGCGCCCGGCACGGTCAAACCCGGCGAAAACCGACGCAAGCGCGGCGAAGACCTGGCGCGCGGCAAGCCCGCGCTGAGCGCCGGGCGCGTGCTGCGTCCGGCCGACCTGGGCCTGGTGGCCTCACTGGGCTTCGAGACCGTCACCGTGCGCCGCCGGCTGCGCGTGGCGCTGTTTTCCACGGGCGACGAGGTGGTCGCACCGGGCCAGCCGCTGCCGCCGGGCTGCATCTTCGACAGCAACCGTTTTGCGCTGGCGGCTGCCGTCCAGCGCCTGGGCATGGAGGTGGTCGATCTCGGCCTGGTGCGGGACGACCGCGCGGCGCTGCAGTCCGTGCTCGACCAGGCCGTCGCGCAGGCCGACGTGGTGCTCACCAGCGGCGGCGTCAGCGCGGGCGACGCCGACTTCACGCGCGACGTGCTGGCGCGCATGGGCGAGGTCGCGTTCTGGAAGGTCGCCATGCGGCCCGGGCGGCCCTTCGCTTTCGGCCCCTTGAGCGGCCCCGACGATCGATCGTCCTGGCTCTTCGGCCTGCCCGGCAACCCGGTGGCCGCGCTGGTGACCTTCTATGTGTTTGCGCGCGATGCGCTGCTGCAACTGGCCGGCGCCGCGCCCGAGCCCGTGCCGATGCTGCAGGCGCGCAGCGTCGCCGCCATCCGCAAGCGGCCCGGGCGCACCGAATTCCAGCGCGGCATCGTCAGCCGCGCGGCGGACGGCCTGTGGGACGTGCGTCTGACCGGCTCGCAAGGTGCAGGTGTGCTGCGCAGCATGAGCGAAGCCAATGCGCTGGTCGTGCTGGGCCATGACCAGGGCAGCGTGCCGGCCGGTGGGCCGGTCGATGTGTGGCTGTTCGACGGGCTGGTCTGAGGCGCGGACGCGTTGAGGCGTTGGGCTGTCGAACGGTCTAACGCTTGAACTGCTTAGCCACCGGGCCAGCGCGCCGTCGAGCGGCCAGGCGGCCCACGGCCGAGCCCGCGTTCGACAGGTGCTTCAGCGCGGCGCGCGCCCGCGCACGGCAGCCCGCTCGTTGGGACTGAGCGCGGCATCCAGGGCCGCAAGTTCCCGCTGCGCCACCTCGTTGCCCGCACGCGCGGCGCGGCCGAGCCAACCGAGCGCGGCGACGCGGTCCTGCGCCACGCCCTTGCCGTCGCGCAGCGCGCGGCCCAGCATCACCTGCGCGGGCGCGTGGCCGGCTTCCGCAGCGCGTTGCAGCCAGCGCGTGGCCACAGTCTCGTCGGGCGCCACCAGCGTGCCGCGCTGGTAGGCCAGGCCCAGCACGTAGGCCGATTCACGCACCGCGGCTTCCATGTGGTCGCCGCTGGCGCGCCCCGCGCGCTTGACAATGGCCGGCACCTCACCCTCGCCCCGCGCCAGGGCTTCGAAGGACGCCAGCACCTCCCGCGTCACCTCGTCGGCCGTGGCCTCGGCGGCGGCACGGTACTGCGGTCCCTCGGCCAGCACCAGCTGGTCGCGCATCGCGCGCCAGGCCTCCAGCAGCGTGAAGCCCGGTTTCACGGACGGCGCATACCAGGCGCTCAGCAGCTCGCCGTCGAGTTCGGTGAAGGTGTCGCGGCGGCCGTGCAGATAGTTCAGGATGGTGCTGCCCGACGGGTGACCGCGCAGCCCCATCGCATGCAGCACCTCGTGGTGGATGCAGCGCCAGGCCTGGCTGTCGCGCAGCTGGATGCGCACGTGTTCGTAGTACCAGGCTTGCGCCTTGAGCACGCTGGTGGCGCAGGCCACGTTCATCTCGAGCTGGCCGGCACCCGCCATCTCGACATCCAGCAGCGGGCCGTCGGCCGGATCGACCCGGCCCGTGGCTTCGCGGATCTGCAGCCCCGTGTGCTGCGCCGCCAGCGCCAAGGCCTTGGCAATCTGCTCGCGGTGCTCGCCGATGCCCGCGCCCGACAGCCGGTAGCGCAGCACCCCTTCGCGCCAGCGGAAGACCCGCTGCGGCGTGCCGCGCTCGTCCCACAGCACTTCCCAGGCGGTGTTCAGGCGGCTCTTGAGGCTGTCGGCGCGCGCAGCCAGCGGCTGCAGCAAGGGCAGCACGCACACCAGCATCGCCAGCGCCAGACGCCGGCACGAACGCGGGCCTGATCCGGTCAGGCCACGGGCCACGGGCGGCACCCGCACGACATCACATCCCTCACCGCGCCCGCGCGCCCTGCACTCTGGGCCTGTGAAGTCTTCCGGCGCGCCCGAGCGCCCTGCCGGGCGCACGAGCGGGTGTGGCGGAATGCTTCACAGGCGCTCAGGCCTTCAAGCGGCGCAGCAACGCCTGCGTGAACTCGCCCGTGCTGGCGCGGCCACCCAGGTCGCCGGTGCGCACGTTGTCGATATTCAGCGTCGCGCCGATGCCCTGGCGCAGGCGGCGCGCCAGGTCGTTGAGCTTCACGTGCTCGAGCATCTGCGCGGCCGCCAGCATCAGCGCCACCGGGTTGGCCTTGCCCTGCCCGGCGATGTCCGGCGCCGAGCCGTGCACGGCTTCGAAGATGGCCGCATCGGCACCGATGTTGGCGCCCGGCGCCATGCCCAGGCCGCCGACCAGGCCGGCCACCAGATCGGACAGGATGTCGCCGAACAGGTTGGTCGTGACCAGCATGTCGAACTGCCAGGGGTTGAGCACCAGCTTCATCGCGCAGGCGTCGACGATGACGGTCTCGAACTGGAAGCGGCCGTGGTAGCGCTCCTCGTACATCTGCTCGGCCGTTTCCTTGAAGATGCCGGTCAGCGCCTTCATGATGTTGGCCTTGTGCACCACGGTGACCTTCTTGCGGCCGGTCGCCACGGCGTGCTCGAAGGCAAATTCCAGGATGCGCCGGCAGCCGGCCCGCGTGTTGATGCCGGTGGCCATGGCCACGGCGTGCGGGTCGTCGTCGATCTGCACATAGTGCTCGTGGCCGATGTACAGGCCCTCGAGGTTCTCGCGCACGACCACCAGGTCGATGTCGTCGAAGCGGCCGCCGGGCACCACCGTGCGCGCGGGGCGCAGGTTGGCGTAGAGCTTGAACTCCTCGCGCAGCCGCACGTTGGAGCTGCGGTAGCCGCCACCCGAGGGCGTTTCCAGCGGACCCTTCAGCGCCAGGCGCGTACGGCGGATGCTGTCCAGCGTGGCCTTGGGCAAGGGATCGTTGGCCACGGTCACACCTTCCAGGCCGGCGATCTGGCGGTCCCACTCGAAAGGCGCACCCAGCGCCTCCAGCGCCGCCAAGGTGGCATCGACGATCTCGGGGCCGATACCGTCACCGGGAATCAGCGTGGCAGGAATGCGGGTGGTCATGGGTTTGAGGCACTGAAGCCGGCGTGCTGGAAAACCCGAAGGATAAGGCCAGCCACACCCAGGGCCGCTGACGCAGTCCCGGCGCCGCCACAGCGATGCCCCGCAACTGCAGGATCTGCTGGAGCCCGCGGTGTCAGGCCATGACCACGGCGCCCACGCGCCGCATCTGCGCCACCGCCTCGTCCGCCATCCGCTGGACGATGGCGGCGGCCGGCTCGATCGCGCGGATCAGGCCCGCCGCTTCACCGAACCACACGGCCGTGTCTTCCGGGTCGCCGGCCGCCGCGGCCTGCCGGTAGCGCGGGGCTTCGATGGCGAGCTGCCGCTGGAGCTCCGCCTCGCGGCCGTGCCAGCGCTCGACAAAGGCATTGCGCCGGATGCGCGCCGTGAAGCCGCGCGGCCAATCGAGCTGCCGCACCACATCGGCCGCCGTGGTGCGCACCGTGCCGTCGCCATCGGTGGCCAGGATGGCCTGGTGGTGGCGCGGCGGCACCAGGGCCTCCTGCGAGGCCCACAGCCGCGTGCCGACCAGCACACCGTCGGCGCCGAGCATCAGCGCCGCCGCCATGCCTCGGCCGTCGGCGATGCCGCCTGCGGCCAGCAACAGCGTGTCGGGCGCGCGCGCAGCGATGCTGTCGGCAGCCTCCGGCACCCAGCTCAGCGTGCCGCGCAAGGCGCCGTGACCGCCCGCCTCGGCACCCTGCGCCACGACGATGTTGGCCTTCGCCTCCAGCGCGTCCCGCACATGGCCCAGGTTCTGGCACTGGCAGACCAGCCGTGCCCCGGCGGCGTGGATCTCGTCGGCAAACGGCCGCGGATCACCGAAGGACAGCATCACGGCCACCGGCCGATGCACCAACGCCCGGGTCAGCAAGGCCGGCGACTGGCTCAGGGACCAGGTGATGAAGCCCACACCCACGCGCGCGCCAGCAGCGGCGGCGAACTGCTCGTCGATCCATAACGCGTCACCGTAGCCGCCACCGATCAGCCCGAGCCCGCCGGCGCGGCTTACCGCTGCCGCCAGGGCGCCCCCGCTGGCAAAGGCCATCGGAGCGCTGAGCAGCGGGATCTGCAGGTCGAGTTGCCGGGTCAGTCGTGTGTTGAGGCTTGCCATGGGTCATCTTTCTCGACGCCGCGCGCGGAACCACTGAATGGGACCACGAAGAATGAACGCATGTGAACGCCACTGCCCGGCATGGGGACGATAAACCTTCACGCGCCGGCGGTCTTGGAGCACGCGCGGGGCGATGGCGATGCGAGCTGGCACAGACGCGGTGCGGTGGCGAAACGCGGGCTCGTTGCGGAGGCGCTGCGCGGTCGCCGCGCGAGTCCCTACCGCCATCTGCGTCGCTCCCTGTGGCCCTTGGCGCCGCGGCCGTACCATGACCCGAGCACTCCGCTTGCCGAAGGCCGCCACATGCCCGAGTCCACCAAATATCCCGGCGTCTTCGTCGAAGAACTCGCCGCCCCGCCCACGATCACCGGCGTCTCCACATCGGTGACGCTGTTCGTCGGTTGGGCCGCACGCGGGCGCGCCGATGCGGTCGTGCCCGTGACCAGCGTTCTCGACTACGAGCGCGAGTTCGGCGGCCTGGATACGCGCTCGCTGCTGGGCTATGCGGTGATGCAGTTTTTCGCCAACGGCGGCACCCAGGCGCAGGTGCTGCGCCTGGCGCATGCCGACGCACAGACGGCCGCGTGCACCCTGGGCTGCCTCGAATGCCGCGCCCGATCGCCCGGCGCCTGGGCCCAGCGCTTCGCCCTGCGCGCCGTGCGCACCGACGCACCCGGCGGCACGCGCTTCCGGCTGGAGATCTCGGATCTGCAGGCCGCCGGCGCCGTGGTCGAGGCGCACGACCAGCTGAGCCTGGATCCGGCGGACGCACGCTTCGCGCCCACCGCGATCAACGCGGTGTCTGCGATCCTCGCCGTCAGCGTCACGCCCGGCTCGACCGAGCTGCCCGAAGGCCGCGCCTTCCTGGGCCGCACGCGCGCGCAGCTGGCGCCCTCCACACCCATCGCCGCGGCCACGCACGCGGGATCGGACGGCACGGCGCTGGTGCCCGGCAGCGAGGCCTTCCACGCGCGGCTGCTGGCCGGCATCGGTGACGACGCACTTCGCGATGGCCTGCCGCCCTTCAACCTGCTGGCCGTGCCCGGCCTCACGCACGTGGCCACGCTGGCGGCGCTGCAGGCGCATTGCCGGCATCTGCGCGCCTTCCTGATCGCCGATGCCGAGCCCTCGGCGCGCGTGAGCGACCTGCTGGGCCCTGGCCTGGCCGGCATGCGCGGCGACGATGCCTCGTTTGCGGCGCTCTACCACCCCTGGGTGCTCGCACCGGACCCGCTGGCCGGCGGCGCCCCGCGCAGCTTCCCGCCCTCGGGCTTCGTGGCCGGCGTCATCGCGCGCACCGACCGCAGCCGCGGCGTGTGGAAGGCGCCCGCCGGCACCGACGCGCGCCTGCAGGGCGCCACGGGCCTGGCCCAGCGGCTGACCGACATACAAACCGGGCAGCTCAATACCCAGGGCATCGACTGCCTGCGCAGCCTGCCCAACCAGGCGCCCATGGTTTGGGGCGCCCGCACCCTGCAGGGCCAGGACGACCGCGCATCGGCATGGAAATACATCCCCGTGCGCCGCCTGGCGCTGTACATCGAAGACAGCCTGATCCGCGGCCTCGGCTGGGCCGTGTTCGAACCCAACGACGAACCGCTGTGGGCACGCCTGCGTCTGTCGGTCGGCGACTTCATGCACCAGCTGTTCCGACAAGGCGCCTTGCAGGGCACGAGCCCGCGCGACGCCTCCTTCGTGCGCTGCGACCGCACGACGATGACCGAGGCCGACATCACCGGCGGTGTGGCGGTCGTCCTCGTCGGCTTCGCGCCGCTGAAACCCGCGGAATTCGTCGTGCTCACCATCCGCCTGGCCACCGGCGCCGCCACGGCCTGACGAAGGGGCCACCGGGCGCTGGGGCAGCCAGACGACCTCGACCAGCACCCGAGGTCAGTCGTTAGCCATCCTCAATCCTACGGAGATCGCACGTGGGCGACGGACATTGACGCGTGCGCATTCATGGCGCAAGCTCGCCGGTGCGGGTATCGATCGAGACCTCGCGATGCCCGCGGCGAACGGCCCCATGTGCCGACGCCGCCCTGCCCGCATCGATGCATCGATTCGTGGGTGCGCGCGTGCAACGGAATACGGAACAACATGAAGGTTGGGTTGGGACAGCGGCCGTGGACGGCCGTGCTGATGCTGGTGTGTGTCGCGACGGGTTGCGGTGGCGGCGGAGGCGGCGAACCCGTCGCCGATCCCGTGGGGACGGTCCCTGCGACCGACAACACGCTTCCTGTCACGCCGTCGGGACCGGCCTCCGATGCCACCACGGCAGGAACCCCCTCGGTGCCCTATCCGACCTTGGAAAACCTGAGCGTCGAGTGGCCCTTCACAGGCGACGCGAATGGCAACGCGGTGGTCGAGGTGCGCGTGCGGCGTGCCGGCAGCGGCGCCTGGCAGGCAAGCCTGCCGCTGCGCCGCGTGGCGGCCGGCAGCACCGAAGGCCGCTCATGGTCCACGCACCATGTCGGCAGCGTCTTCGATCTGCAACCGGACACCGCGTACGAGCTCGAGCTGACGCTCAACGACCCCGATGGCGGCGCCGTGCAACGCATCGTGCAGGCCCGCACACGCGGCGTGCCCGCGCCGATGGCCGGCGCACCCGTCAAGCCCGCGACGCCGTCCACCCTGGGCGCGGTGATGGCCGGCGCCCGGCCGGGCGACATCATCGAACTGGCCGCGGGCACCTATGCCGGCTTCGAGTGGACGAAGGACGGCAGCACCGGCCAGCCCATCGTGCTGCGTGCCGCCACGCGCGGCGCGGCCATCGTCGAAGGCGAACTGGCGATGTTCTCGCGCCACCACGTGCACCTGGACGGCCTGACCGTCAACGGCCGCGTGCGCCTGAACAGCTCGAACGACATCGCCGTCGTGCGCTGCACGATCAACGCCCGCGCGGGCGCGACCAACGGCGACGGCATCGTGATGTTCCGGCGCGGCGAAAACGCCTACATCGCCGACAACGTGATCACCGGCACCACGCCATGGACCGAAGCCGCGATGGGCGCTGGCGGCGCCAACCTGGGTGAAGGCATCGCCGTGACCGGCCCGGGCCACGTGATCCGCAACAACCGCGTCAGCGGCTTCCGCGACGGCGTGTCGTTCATGGAAGAAGACGAAGCGGTGGACCAGCACAGCCTGGACGTGATCGAAAACGACATCGAGAACGCCACCGACGATGCGATCGAAGCGGACTTCTGCCAGCACAACTGCCGCATCCTGCGCAACCGCATCACCAATGCCTTCGTCGGCGTGTCGTCGCAGCCCGGCCTGGGCGGGCCCACCTACTTCGTGCGCAACGTCATGTACAACATCGCGCACGTGGCCTTCAAGCTGTACCGCGGCAGCCATGGCGATGTGTTGCTGCACAACACCGTCGTCAAGGCGGGTGATGGCCTGGCGGTCTACGCCGGCGTGCCGGTGTCGGCACTGATGACCCGCAACAACCTGATCATCGGCGGGCGGCCCGGTGACGGCGCCTATGCGGGCGGCGGCGCGGGCCGGGTGATCGAGCTGCGCGACCTGGTGCTGGCCGGCGCTGACATGGACCACGACGCGCTGGGCGCCCACGACGGCTCCTTCGCCGGCCGTCTGGCGGACGTGACCTTCGCCAGCCTGGCCGAGCTGCGCCGCGGCCCGCAGGAGCCGCATGCCGTCGAGGTCTCGATGGCCGTTTTTGCATCGGGCGTGGCCTTCCCCACCGATGCGCGCACACGCTACGCGGCGCCTGATCTGCAACTGCGCGCTGGCGCGGCGGCCCTGGATGTCGGCGCCGTACTGCCCGGCATCAACGACGGCTTCACGGGCATGGCGCCCGACGCGGGCGCCTACGAACTCGGCGGCGCCGCGCCGGCGTACGGGCCCCGCTGAGCCTGCGGATCCGCGCGCGCTCAGCGATGCAGGCTGCGCGCGCCGCGGTGACCGCGCTCGCCGCCACGTGCCGCATAGGCCATCTGCTCTTCGCCGCCCCCCTGTCAAACGTGACGCTGTTCACAAACGCCAGGCCCCCCATGCTGCGCCACCCGAGGAGAACGACCGAAACCGAAACAGCAATCCCGTTCGTTCCACCGCCCGCCTTCGATGCACGTTCGTTTTCCGCCGACCGCTTCCTCCGGTGCACGGCGCTGCCAGCCCTGGTGGCGCGCGTGGCTGGGGTGCGTGCTGGCCATCGTGCTGGGATGGACGCCGCACGCACAGGCGCAGGCGCCGCAAGCGCCCACGCTGCATCTGGGCGCGTCGGCGTCATCGGTGGACGCCTGGCCCGCGATGCGCGTGCTCTACGACAAACCAGGGCTTCTGAATACCGCCGACGCGCTGCAGCGCCTGTCGGCCTTCGAAGCGCCGCAGACACCGCGCTCCAACCTGGGCGCCAGCCCAGGCGTGACCTGGATCCACGTGCCCTTCGTGGTGGACCCCGGCGGCCCGTCCTCGTGGATGCTGCGCCTGCACTACGCGCTGCTGCACCAGGTGGACGTGAAGGTGTTCGACGACACCGGCCAGCTGGTCCATGCCGCGACGATGGGCTCCCGGATCCCGTACGCGCAGCGCGAGCAGCCCACACGCGCGCTGACCACGCGTGTGCACGTCGAACCCGTGCGCCGCTACGACCTGCTGCTGCGCATCGACACCGCCACGGCGCTGCTGGTGCCCCTGGCCTTCATGCAGCCCAGCGCACTGGGTGTGGAAGAGTCCAACGAGCTCGCGCTGCAGGGCTTCATGTCCGGCCTGTGGTTCTTCATGGTCGTCTACAGCCTGATCAACGCGCTGTTCCACCGCGATATCGCCTTCCTGGCCTACGCCCTGACCCTGCTGTCCAGCTGGACCTTCGCACAGGCCATCTTCGGTGTCGGCGCCATGCATGTGTGGCCGAACAGCAGCTGGCTGGCGGCTCACGCGTCCGTGATGTCGCCCTTGTGGATGGTGATCGCCAACGTCGGCTTCTATGCAGCCACACTCGACCTGCCGCGCAAGGCCCCCCGGGTCATGATGGGCATGGGCGCCATGGCGCTGGTGGCGCTGCTGGTCTCAGCGGGCATTGCACTGGAATGGTTCAGCTACCGCGTGGGCTCAGCGGTGTCGATGGGGTTGACCGCGGCGCATGTGCTGGTGGTCCTGCCGGTGATCGTGCAACGCGCGCGGCGCGGCGAGAAGGCTGCCGGATTCCTGCTCACCGGCTCCTGCCTGAATCTCACAGGCATGGCCCTGATGGCGTACTTGCTTCGCGGTGGACTGCCCTTCAGCTTCATGACCATGCACATCGCGCAGATGGCCTTCGCCGCGGAAATGGTGACCTGGCTGCTGGTGCTGGCGGCCAAGCTCGAGCAGATCCGCGCGGCGGCGCGCGCAGCCCGCCAGGAGCACGCCACCCTGCATGCCCTGGCGCACACGGACGCGCTCACCGGGTTGCTGAACCGCCGCGGCCTGGAACAGGCGCTGGGCGAACGACTGGGCGATGCGGACACCGGCGCGGCACCTGCCACGCACGAGCGGCAGGCGATCTTCCTGCTCGACCTGGACGGCTTCAAGCCGGTCAACGACCAATGGGGCCATCCGGTGGGCGACGAGCTGCTGCGCCAGGTCGCCCAGCGCCTGCTTCATGCCGTGCGCCCCGGTGACCTGGTGGCACGCTTTGGGGGCGATGAATTTGTCGTCGCCATCGCCGGGCTGCCCCACGAAGAAACCGCGGCCGCAGTCGGCCGCAAGCTGCTGTCGCAGTTCTCGGCGCCCTTCGACCTGGGCGAGGGCCGGCGCGTCAATGTGGGCGCCACCATCGGCTACTCCACGACCGGCCGCCATGGCCACGGCGTCGCGCAACTGCTGCGCTGTGCGGACCAGGCCATGTATGCCGGCAAGCAGGCTGGCAAGCAGATGCTGATGGCCGCGCCGGCCACGGCCTGAGCGCGCACCTGTCCCCGTTGCGCGTCACGCGCAACAGCGCCGGCACAGGCCATCGCATGCCAGCCCGGCGCGCCGTGAAGAACCCGTGTGTACGGGTCCCCGCCGGCAGCGCCCTCAGGCCAGTTTGAAGGGCAGTTCGCGCAGCGCTTTGCCGGTCAGGCGGCTGATGGCGTTGGCGAAGGCCGGGGCCAGTGCCGGCAGGCCGGGTTCGCCCATGCCGGTGGGCGGCTCGGCGCTGGGGACGAGGTGCACGCTGATGGCCGGCATGTCGGTGACGCGCGCCACCGTGTAGTCGCCAAAATTCTGTTGCTCGACCACGCCGTCCTTGAACGTGATGGCCGCACCCGGCAGGCACATGCCCAGGCCCATCAGCGCGGCGCCCTGCACCTGCGCCTCGACGGTGCGCGGGTTGACTGCCAGGTTGCAATGCACGCCGGCCGTGGCCTGGTGCAGCACGGGCCGGCCGTCCTTCACCGAGGCTTCGACCACGTAGGCCACGACCGAATCGAACGACTCGTGCACCGCCACGCCCCAGGCGCGGCCGGCGGCCAGCGTCTTCTTGCCATAGCCGCTGCGGTCCACCGCCAGCTGCAGCGCCGCGCGGTGACGGGGATGGCCGCTACCCATCAGCTTCATGCGGTAGGCCACCGGGTCCTGCTGCGTCTCGCGGGCGATCTGGTCGATCAGCGTTTCCATCACGAAGGCCGTGTGCGTGCTGCCCACGCTGCGCCACCACAGCACCGGCACGTTCAGTTTGGGGTGGTGCACCGTCAGGCGCATGGGCACCGTGTAGGGCGCGCGCATGCCTTCCACGGCCGTGATGTCGATGCCGTTCTTGACCATCATCGGCTCGAAAGGCGAACCCGCCAGGATGGACTGGCCGACGATGACGTGGTCCCAGGCCAGCACCTGGCCGCTGGCGTCGAAGCCGATCTGCGCGCGGTGCAGGTGCATGGGGCGGTAGTAGCCGCCCTTGATGTCGTCCTCGCGGCTCCACAGCGTGCGGATGGGCGCGCGCAGGCCGGCAGCCTGTGCGGCCTTGGCGATGGTGCAGGCCTCGACCAGGTAGTCGCTGCTGGGCACGGCGCGGCGGCCGAAGCCCCCGCCGGCGGACTGCACCAGCACCTTCACCTGCTCCGGCTTGAGGTCCAGCGTGCGCGCGGCGGCCATGCCGTCCAGCCCCGGCATCTGCGAGCCGACCCACAGCGTCGCGCCCTGCTCGTTCAGTTCAACCGTGCAGTTCAGCGGCTCCATCGGCGCGTGCGCCAGGTAGGGGAAGACAAACTCGGCGTCGATCTTCTTCGGCGCATTCGCCAAGGGCGCCATGTCGGCATCGAAGTGCTTCGCTCCCGGCTGGCCGGCCAGGCTGCGGTACTGCGCCAGCTGGCGCGCACTGTCCACCTTCTCGACCGCGCTGCTGTCCCAGTCGAGCTTGAGGGCCTCGCGTGCGGTCTTGGCGGGCCAGTAGCCATCGGCGATCACCGCCACGCCTTCGGCGCCGCGGTCCAGCGGCACGCGCAGCACGGCCTTCACGCCCTTGACGGCACGCGCGGCCGCATCGTCCACCGACTTGAGCTTGGCGCCGAACACCGGCGGGCGCGCGATGACGGCCGTGAGCTGGCCAGGACGGCGCACGTCGATGCCGAAGTCCTGGCGGCCGCTGCTCTTGGCGGCGGCGTCCAGCCGCGTGGTGGGCCGGCCGATCAGGCGGAACTGCTTCGGGTCCTTGAGCGTGACGCTGGCAGGCACCGGCAGGGCCATGGCGGCCTGGGCCAGTTCGCCGTAGCCGGCGCGCTTGCCACCCGCGCCGATCACCGCGCCCGCTTCGGTGCGAAGGCTGGCCGCATCCACGCCCCAGCGCACCGCCGCGGCCTGTACCAGCATGGCACGGGCGCGCGCGCCCAGTTCGCGGTACTGCGTGAAACTGTGCTTGATGGAGTTGGAGCCGCCCGTCAGGTGCATGCCGAACATCGGATCGGCATAAGCCCCGTCGTTGGTGCCCAGCTGGCTGCGCACCTTGGACCAGTCGGCGTCCAGCTCTTCGGCCAGGATCATCGGCAGCGCGGTCTGCACGCCCTGGCCGAATTCGAGTCGATTGACCGTCACGGTCACCGTGCCATCGGCCGCGATGGCGACGAAGGCGCCGGGCATCTGTGTCGGCTTCAGCGCCGCAGGCACCGCGGAAGCACCTTGCGCCTGCGCTAGCAGCGGGAAGACGCCCAGCGCAAAACCGCTGGCGGCGCCGAGCTTGAGGAAAGCGCGGCGCGGCAATTCAGCCACGGCGGGCGTATGGGCGTCGGCCTCACGCGCCAGCAGGTGCTGCAGGGCTCGCGGGAGTTCGTTCATGGAAGCGTTGAACATGGGGTGATTTCCTTCAGGCCAGCGCGCGTGCGGCATCGGCCACGGCGGCGCGGATGCGGGCGTAGGTGCCACAGCGGCAGATGTTGCCGGCCATGGCGCTGTCGATGTCGGCAGCCGTGGGCTGCTTGCCCTTGGGCAGCGACTTCAGGAAGGCGGTGGCGCTCATGATCTGGCCGCTCTGGCAGTAGCCGCACTGGGCCACGTCGTGCTTGACCCACGCGTCGCGCACAGCACGGCCGACGCGGTCGTTGCCGCCAGTGACGGCTTCGATGGTGGTCACCTGTTTGCCCGCCACGCTGCTGATGGGCGTCACGCAGGAACGCACCGCCTGGCCATCGATGTGCACGGTGCAGGCGCCACACTGGGCGGCACCGCAGCCGAACTTGGTGCCGGTCAGGCCCAGCGTGTCACGCAAGGCCCAGAGCACGGGCGTGGAAGGATCGATGTCCAGCGACTGGGCGCGGCCGTTGACGTGCAGGGTGGTCATGGATTCTCTGGGGCCTCGGCTGAGGCGGGCATGGGAAGGCCGCGAGTGTCGGGCCGACGCCGCCGTGCGCGCTAGCCAGAACCTCCGCGATGCTTGCCCATTCCTGCGACCCGACCGCCGCAACGGGCCGGCACGGATACGATGCGTCAACGCTTTCCTGCACCGCCCACATGCCCGATCCTTCCGCCGCCGACACCTTGCGTGCACCCCGCGCCTCGCTGGCGCGTCGCATCTTGGAGCGGGTGCCCGACAGCGGCATGCAACAGCCGCCCGAACTGCCCGGGCTGATACTCATGCGCATCGACCAGCCGGCGCTGAACACCTGCAATGTGTTCGAGCCCTGCGTGGCCGTCATCGTGCAGGGCAGCAAACACGTGCTGCTGGGCGATGAGACCGTGGTCTACGGCGAAGACCGTTACCTGATCGTGTCGATGGACCTGCCGGCCAAGACCGCGATGATGCAGGCCAGCCCCGAGCGCCCCTACCTGGCTGTAGCGCTGCGCCTGGACTGGCGCGACATCTCTTCACTGATGCTGGAGATGCCCGCGCCCACGGACCGCAAGGCCGAGGCCGACAGCCGCGCCATGACAACCGGCACGCTGACGCTGCCGCTGCTCGACGCGTTCGACCGCCTGGTGGCCTTGCTGGATCATCCCGCGGACTTTCCCGCGCTGGCGCCGCTGATCCAGCGCGAGATCCACTACCGGCTGCTGGCTGGCGAGGCGGGCCGGCGGCTGCGCCAGATCGCCACCGTGGACACGCAAAGCCACCAGGTGGCGCGCGCCATCGCCAGCCTGAACACGCGCTTTGCACAACCGCTGCGGGTGGAGACGCTGGCGCGCGAGGTGGGCATGAGCCTGACCACCTTCCACCACCACTTCAAGTCGCTCACGGCCATGAGCCCGCTGCAATACCAGAAGCAGCTGCGACTGACCGAAGCACGGCGGCTGATGCTGTCGGAGCGGCTGGATGCCTCCACCGCGGCCTTCCGCGTGGGCTACGAAAGCCCTTCGCAGTTCAGCCGCGAATACCGGCGCCTGTTCGGCGCACCGCCGTCGCGGGACATGGCCGACATGCGTGGGCAGCCGCAGGCGCAGTCCCAGGCCGCCTGAGCGGCGAATGATCCCTCGCTGCCCGCATTAACCGACCCGCGCACGCCACCAGCGCGTGAGCCGGCCGGGGTCCTGCACCATCCAGACCTTCTTGACGTATCGGTCCACCCGCCACAAGGCGCGCGTGCCGGCATGGAAAGTGGCCACGTCTCCCGGGCGCAGCACAAACCGGCTGCCGCGGTAATCGATGTGCACCTCGCCTTCGAGGATGTGCACGGTCTCGTCGATGTCGAACTGCCACTCGAAAGTGCCCGGGCCGGTGCAATCCCACAGCCCGGTGGCGGTGCGGCTGTCGGCGGAGCGGCCGGTTTCGACGGTTCGAAACACAGGCTTGCCGTCGCGGATCCAGCTCGGGTCAATGCGGTATTCGCGCAAAGGCTTGGCCGTGCCCTGCACCGATGCGGTCGGCGTGTGGCGGGCCACGCGCAAGGTGTCGAGCGCCAGGAATGCTGCGCCGAAGAGCAAAGCAGCGGCCACGGTGCTGGTCATCCAGGGTTTCATATCTGGCCTGTCGGCCCGCGCACGGGCGGACTTGAGACAAACCGCCCGGTCCGCCGTCCCCGCCGTCCCCGCCGGCCCGCTGCGGCGAGCGGCTTCAGCTCTTGCCTTTGCGGCCGCGCCATGCGAGCAGTTCGCCCACGAATCCGCGCCGCATGGCCACCACGCACACGACGAAGATGGCGCCGATGATCACCGTGACCCAGGAGCCCACGCTGTCGGCCAGGTAGTTCTGCAGCCCGATGATCGTGAAGGCGCCCAGCACCGGCCCGGCGAAAGTGCCCATGCCGCCGAGCAGGGTCATCAACACCACCTCGCCGGACTGGATCCAATGCGCGTCGGTCAACGTGGCAAAGCCCAGTACCACAGTCTTCAACGACCCGGCCAGTCCCGCCAGCGCGGCCGAGAGCACAAAGGCCAGCAGCTTGTAGCGGGTCACGTCGTAGCCCAGCGACAAGGCCCTTGGCTCGTTTTCACGAATGGCCTTCAGCACCTGGCCATAGGGTGAATGCACGATGCGCACGATGCCCAGGAACACCGCCACGAACACGGCCACCACCACGTAGTACAGCGTCAGGTCACTGTGCAGCGGCAGCAGGCCGAACAGCGTGCCCCGGGGCACGGCTTGCAGGCCATCTTCGCCGCCGGTGAAAGGCGCCTGGAGCCAAACGAAATAAATCATCTGCGCAATGGCCAGCGTGATCATCGCGAAATAGATGCCCTGGCTGCGGATCGCCACCATCCCGACCACCAGGCCGATGGCCCCCGCTGCCACGGTGCCCGCCAGCACGCCCAGCGCTGGTGGCAGCCCGGCTTCTTTCACCAGCCAGCCGGTCACATAGGCCGCAGCCCCCAGGAAGGCCGCATGGCCGAAGGACAGCAACCCCGTGTAGCCCAGCAGCAGGTTGAAGGCCATGGCGAAGATGGCGAAGCACAGCGCCGTCATCACGAAGATGGGGTACAGCCCGATGAAGGGCGCGGCCAGCAGCAGCACCAGCAGCAGGGTCCAGGCCCAGCGGCCCAGCAGCGCCGCCTGAGCCTGCACCTGCGCGCGTGCGGCGGGGGGCGACAGACGGTTCATCGCAAGCCTCCTTCATGCCGGCGCGTTCAAGCCTCGCGGCCGAACAAGCCCGCCGGACGAAACACCAGCACGATGACCATGATGACAAACACCACGATGTTGCTGCCCTCGGGGTAGAACACCTTGGCCAGACCTTCCAGCAGGCCCAGCACCAGGCCGGTGAGGATGGAGCCCATGATCGAGCCCATGCCGCCGATCACCACCACGGCAAACACCACGATGATCAGGCTGCTGCCCATCAGCGGCGTGAGCTGCACCACAGGCGCGGCCAGCACGCCCGCCAGGGCCGCCAGACCGGCGCCGCCGCCGTAGGTGAGCATCACCATCAGCGGCACATTGACGCCAAAGGCCTGCACGAGCTTGGGGTTCTCGGTGCCGGCACGCAGCAGCGCGCCCAGCCGCGTGCGCTCGATGAGCCACCAGGTGACCAGGCACACCACCAGCGAGGCCAGGATCACGAAGCCCCGGTAATTGGGCAGCACCATGAATCCCAGGTTGGTGGCGCCCTGCAGCGCATCGGGCACGGCGTATTGCTGGCCGGACACACCGAAGTATTCGCGCAGCACGCCTTCGGCAATCAGCGCCAAGCCGAAGGTCAGCAGCAGGCTGTAGATGGGGTCGATGTGGTAGAGACGCTTGAGCAGCGTGCGTTCGATGACGATGCCCACCCCGCCCACCACCAGCGGCGACAGCAGCAGCGCCCACCAGAATCCCAGCCCCAGATGCACGGCCATCAGATAGGCCGCGTAGGCGCCCAGCATGTACAGCGCGCCATGCGCGAAGTTGACGATGCCCAGCAGACCGAAGATGACCGCCAGCCCCAGGCTCAGCATGGCGTAGAACGAGCCATTGACCAGGCCCAGCACCATCTGCCCGAGCATCGCGTTCAGGGAGATGCCGAAGATGTCCATGGCTGCGTTCGGTGATCACCTCGTGGGGGGTGGCTGGCCGTGGCGGCCCCAACGTGCACGGCAGCCGCTGTGGCCGCCGTGGACGCGACGGGTGGAGCCCGCCACGGCCCGCTCGCTCACTTCCAGAGTGCGCACTGGGTTTCGGCCTTGGTGGTGAAGGCGTCATCGCCCTTGATCACCTGGACCAGATTGAAGTAGTCCCAGGGCGCCTTGCTCTCCGCCGGCGTCTTGACCTGCAGCAGGTACATGTCGTGCAGCATGGTGCCGTCGGGCCGGACAAAGCCGCCCTTCACGTACTCATCGTTGAACTTCATCTTGCGCAGCTGGGCATTCACCTTGTCGGCGTCGTCCGTGCCCACGGCTTTCACCGCGCGCAGGTATTCCAGCGTGGCGGAGTAGTCGGCAGCCTGTACGGAGGTAGGCATGCGCTTGAACTCCTTGAAGAAGGGCTGGCTCCAGGCGCGGGTTTCGGCATCGCGGTTCCAGTACCAGCTGCTGGTCATGTACATGCCTTGCGTGGCCTCCAGGCCCAAGGAGTTGATGTCGGTGATGAACAGCAGCAGGCCCGCCAGCTTCATCTTCTTGGTGATGCCAAATTCGTTGGCCTGCTTGATCGTGTTGATGGTGTCGCCGCCGGCGTTGGCCATGCCCAGGATCTGCGCGCCACTGTTCTGCGCCTGCAGCAGGTAGGACGAGAAGTCGCTGGCGCCCAGCGGCACCTTGACGGAACCGAGGACCTTGCCGCCCGTGGCCTCGACGACCTTGGAGGTGTCGGCCTGCAGCGCCGTGCCGAAGGCGTAGTCGGCGGTGATGAAGAACCACGACTTGCCCCCCGCCTTCACGACCGCGCCACCCGTGCCCTTGGCCAGCGCCACGGTGTCATAGGCCCAGTGGATGGTGTAGGGCGAACACTGTTCGTTGGTCAGTGCCGAAGTGCCCGCGCCGATGGAGATGAAGACCCTCTTCTTCTCCTTGGCCACGTCGGACATCGCCAGCGAGGTGGACGAGGTGGTGCCGCCGATCAGCATGTCCACGCCTTCGGTGTCGAACCATTCACGCGCCTTGGACGCCGCGATGTCGGCCTTGTTCTGGTGGTCGGCGTAGACGACCTCGATCTTCTTGCCGTCCAGCGTGCCGCCGAAGTCCTTCACCGCGCGCCGCACCATGGCCACGCCGGCCGCGCCGTCGATATCGGCATACACGCCGCTCATGTCGGTGACGATGCCGATCTTGATGGTGTTGCCCGAGAACTGGGCATACGCCGGCGTCGCCCCGAACACGGCGGCCATCGCGAGCGAGCAGGCGGTGGTGATCACTTTCAAAGTCATGGCAGTCTCCTTCGACTGAAGTGGGGTTGACCTGGACGCGACATCTCAAACGCCCAGTGTTTGGTGCAGGCTGTCCCTGCGCGACGGCCATTCGGCGCGCCCGAAGTCCTGGATCACGGCGCCGTGTTCCATCACGAGAAAGCGGTCGGCCAGAGGCCCTGCAAAACTGACGTTCTGCTCCACCATCACGACGGTGAAACCCTGTGCGCGCAAGGCCTGCACCGTCCGGCCGAGCTGTTGCACGATCACCGGCGCCAGGCCTTCGGAGATCTCGTCCAGCAGCAGCAGCCGCGCGCCGCTGCGCAGGATGCGCGCCACGGCCAGCATCTGCTGCTCGCCACCCGACAGGCGCGTGCCCTGGCTGGCGGCGCGCGACTGCAGGTTGGGAAACATCGCGTAGATCTGTTCCACGCTCATGCCGCCGGGCGCCAGCACGGGCGGCAGCATCAGGTTCTCTTCGCACGAGAGGCTGGCGAAGATGCCGCGCTCCTCGGGGCAATAACCCACCCCCAGGCGGGCAATGCGGTGCGGGGGCAGTGCAATGGTCTCGAGGCCCTGCACCTTCACCGACCCCTTGCGGCTGCCGATCAGGCCCATGAGGGCGCGCAGCGTGCTCGTGCGGCCCGAGCCGTTGCGCCCCAGCAGCGTGACGAGCTCGCCTTCGTCGACATGGAAGTTCACGCCATGCAGCACGTGCGATTCGCCGTACCAGCCGTGCAGGTCTTTCACTTCCAGCAAGTGCGCGGCCATGCTCAGTGCGCTCCTTGCAAGCTGGTCTGGGCGCTGCCCATGTAGGCCTCGACGACCGCCGGGTTGCCCGACACCTGCTCGTAGCTGCCCTCGGCCAATGTGCTGCCGTGCTGCAGCACCGTGATGGTGTCGGCGATGCTGGCCACCACGCTCATGTTGTGCTCCACCATCAGCACCGTGCGCTGGGCCGCCACCTTCTTGATGAGCCGCCGCACGCGCTCCACATCGTCCTGGCCCATGCCTTGTGTGGGCTCGTCCAGCAGCATCAGACGCGGATTCATCGCCAGCGTGGTGGCCAGTTCGAGTGCACGCTTGTGGCCGTAGCTCAGCTCCACGGCGCTCAGGCCCGCGAACTCTTCGAGCTCCACGGCGCGCAGCAATTCCCTGGCCTGCGGGTTGAGCTGCTCCAGCACACGCGCCGAGCGCCAGAACTGGAACGAGTTGTTCATCGGGCGCTGCAGCGCCACGCGCACGTTCTCCAGCACCGTCATGTGCGGGAACACCGAGGAAATCTGGAACGAGCGGATGATGCCCAGCCGCGCCACGTGGGCGGGGGAACTGGCCGTGATGTCGCGGCCCTCGAACAGGATCTGCCCCGCGGTGGGCCTGATGAATTTCGTCAGCAGGTTGAAGCAGGTGGTCTTGCCGGCGCCGTTGGGCCCGATCAAGGCGTGGATGCTGCCGCGCCGCACCTTCAGGTCCACACCACTGACGGCGACGAAGCCCTTGAACTCCTTCGTCAGCGCACGCGTCTCGAGAATGATGTCCGGGCTGCTCATGGTGCGGATGGCGGGCGAGGTGGCCCGGCAATGTGTCCGCACAGTCTGGGTGGAGGTGCCCGTGATCGGAAGTGGCCGCTGTCATGCACGGGCCATGCGCTTGGTCACGGCTTGGCGCCCTGCCCGGGCTCAAAGCAGGAAGAAAGTCATGCCTGGCGGCGCGGTCTGGAGGGGATGGGGGCAGACCGTCCGTCGCGGCGCGCCAGCCGACGCCGCGGCCTCAGACCATCAACCGGCAGCTTCGTTGTGGCGATCAGCCCGCGCTGGTGGCCAGCGCGTACTGCTGGCGATGCCGCTTCCATGTGCTCCACAGCGAAGGCGCAGGCGTGCCCTCGACCCATGCGATCAGCAGGTCCAGGTGCGCGTGCCAACCGGCACAAACGTTCAGGATCAGCGTCTCGCCCACCAGTTGTCGATGGGTCACGGTCAGCATCACATCCTGGCCCACCGGCTCCAGCTCGAAGCTCACTTCGCCCACGCCGGGCCAGAGGTAGCGCATGTGCCGGGGCGCCTGCACCTCGATGAACTGACAGGTGGCCCGCGATTCGGCCGAGAAGCCTTCGGGGCGCTCGGCGGCGCTGCTGGACAACTCGTCATTGCGCCAGACCAGTTCGAACGAGGCGCCCGCTTGCAGGTTCATCGTGCCGCTGGCGAGCCACAGGCGCCGCAGATCGCTGTCGGTCAGGTAGGTCCAGACACGTTCGATCGGGCCGGGCAGCCGGCGCTGGATGCGCAGGGTGTGGCCCTCGTGCAGCGTGCCGGGCATGTCGTTGAAGGCTGTGGCGGTCATGGTGAACTCCGTTTCCTTTTGGTGGGTGATGGGGCAGGGGTCCCGCGGGCCGGGGCGCGGGGCTTTCGGGGCGGCGGTGCAGCAGCGCGCGCGGGCGGGCTGGCGCTCTCGTGGCGCAAGAGGGCTTCGAGCCGATCCAGGCCCTGGTTCCAGAACCGCTCGTAGCCGCGCAGCCACTCATCGGCCTCAGACAGCGGGCCGGCATTCAAGTGGCAGACGTGCACGCGGCCCTGGATCTCGCGCCGGATCAGGCCGGCACCTTCCAGCGCCTTGATGTGCTTGGAAGCAGCCGCCAGCGACATCTGGAACGGTTCGGCCAGTTGGCTGACCGTGCGCTCGCCCTGGGCCAGCTGGCGCAGCATGCGGCGACGTGTGAGGTCACCCAGGGCGTGGAAGACGGCATCGAGCCGGTGTTCTTCATATTCAACCATATCGTTGAGCATAGAGACCGAACCGGCAACAGTCAACCACTTTGTTGAATATCGGCGATGCCGCGCATCGGGCTGCTGAACCGCGGGCGCGGCCTCGCAGACAGGGCTAAGGCGATGAGGGTGAGGAGCGCCTGCCAGGCGGCCAGCCGCAGCTCATAGCTGCGCACCGGCTGCGGGCGTCATGCACGCCCGGGCGCTTCAGAGGTTCAGGACCGCCGCACAGCGTCCCGGCACCAGTGGGCGGCCGCTTCCAGCGCCGCGGTGCCCAGCGGCATGTCGAAGCGCGTGAAGCCATGCGGCATGGCCTCGAACACCTCCAGCTGCACGGGGGTGCCGGCGTCGTCTGCCTTGCGCGCCAGGAACTCGGTGTCGCTGAGCATGGCCTCGAGACTGCCGATGCCCACCCACAGCGGGCAGGCACCCTTGAAGTGATGCAGCGCCGGCGACACCAGCGGATCTTCAGCGCTGGCGCCGGCCAGGTACAGCGCCACCATGCGCTGGCCGGTGGCGCGGTCGGCCACGTCGTGGGGCGCGTTGTAGTGCCAGCTCGCCCCGCACAGGCGCAGATCGGCCATGGGCGACAGCGCAGCGATGCCGGCCGGCATCATCCCCGGCTGCCCGGCATGGCGCACTGCCAGGCCCAGGGCTAACGTGCCACCCGATGATTCACCCATCACCGCCACCTGGTCGGCGCGCAGCCCGTTGTGCGCCAGCAGTGCGGCGTAGGCCGCGGCCAGGTCGTCCGGCGCGGCCGGGAACGGGTGCTCGGGCGCCTGGCGATAACCCACGGCCAGCACCTTCAGGCCGCTGGCGCGGGCCACCACCGCGGCATTGGCCCGGCCCAGCGCCAGGTTGCCGCGGACAAAGCCGCCGCCGTGCAGATAGACCAACACCTGCGGGCCGTCGGCCCCGGGCGGAATCAGCCACTCACAGGGCAGGCCGGCCAGGGTCACGGGCTCCACACGCACCTCGGGCGGGCACTGGCGCACCAGCGCGTGGGCGGTGACAGCGTCGGTGTCCTGGCGCATGCCTTGTGGGCTGCTGCCGCGGCTGGCATAACGGGCCTGCAGTTCGGCGTCGCCCAGGGCGCGGGCGATGGCGGCGCGGTCGGTGGCGCTGGCGCGGTGAAAGCGCACGTCCATCGCCCTACTCCGGCTTGATGTCGAGCTCGCGGATCAGCCGCTGCGTCGCCACGCGCCGCTCGGCCAGCAGGGCCGCCAGCTGTTTGGCGTCGGCGTTGCCGGCCTTCACGGCCTGCGGCTTGAGGAAGCGGGCGCTGAACTCCGGCGAGGCCAGCACCTGCCGCACATCGGTCTCGATGCGCGCCAGCACCGCAGCCGGCGTGCCGCGCGGCGCCATCAGGCCGATGGTGGTGCGGTAGTCCACCCCGGGCAGGCCCAGCTCGGTGAAGGTGGGCACCTGCGGCGCAGCGGGCGAACGCTGCGCGCTGGTCACGGCCAGCAGCTTGACCTTGCCGCTGGCGGCCAGGGAAGCGGCCGTGGCTGCGCCCAGGAAGACGGCATCGATCTGACCGCCCATCAAATCCTGCGCCAGCTGGGCGATGGTCTTGTAGGGCACGTGCAGCATCTCGAAGCCGGCGCTGCGCGCCAGGCCTTCCATCGCCAGCTGCAGCGGCGAGCCGATGCCTGACGACGCGTAGTTGCGCTGCCGCCCTTCCTTCTTCATCAGCGCGATGAAGGCCTCCAGCGTGTTCACGTCCAGCCCGGCGCGCACCACCAGCGCAAAGGGGATCTCGAACAGCTCGCACACCGGCACCAGATCGCGCTGCGCGTCGATCAGGGGCTTCTTGAACAGCAGGTCGTTGTTCACCAGCGCCGCCTCGGAGGCGATGAGCAGCGTCAGCCCGTCCTTGGGCGCGCGCGCGACGGCTTCGGCGGCCAGCATCTCGCTGGCGCCTGGCTTGCCTTCGACCAGCGGCGTCTGGCCCCATTTCGGGCCCAGCTGCTCGGCCAGCACGCGCACGCCGGCATCCACGGCGCCACCGGGAATGCCATGCACCAGCCGCACCGTGCCGGCCGGGAAATCGGCCGCCAGGGCGGTGCCGGCACAGGCCAGGGCGGCGGCGGCGATCAGGCGCCTGCGGGTGGTGTTCATCAGCGCTCCAGTGCGTGGATGGCCAAGGCGGCCACCCGGGAATGTTCGGGGCGGCGGCCGCGGCATGGTTGACAGAATGGGGCACAAACTTGCCACTTTGGGACATGCGCCACCCCAGCGTCCGCAGCGCCATCCTTTCGGACTACGCCAGCCTGGCCCGCGCCGTGGGGCTGGATCCGCAAGCCATGCTCAAGGCCGTGGGCATCGCCGCGCGCAGCCTCAACCAGCCCGACCTGCGCCTGCGCGTGGGCAAGGTGAGCGAGCTGCTGGAGCGCAGCGCGGTGCTCAGCGGCACACCCGACTTCGGCCTGCGGCTCTCGAAGACGCGCAGCCTGGCCAGCCTGGGCGCGCTGGGCGCCTTGATGCGCGACGAGCCCACCGTGCGCGACGCCTTGAAGCGCAGCGTCGGCAGCGCGCACCTGAACAGCTCGGCGCTGTGGATGCAGCTGACCGAACTGCCCGGCCTGGCCATCGTGCAGCTGGCCCTCGATGCCGACGGCCAGACGCAGATGCGTCAGGCCCACGAGATGGCGCTGGGCGGCCTGATGCGCGTACTGCAGCACCTGCTGGGTGCCGGCTGGCGGCCGCGCGAGGTGCACTTCATGCATGAGCCGGGGCCTGTGCCGCGAACCTATCGCGAGGTCTTCGGCGCGATGCCGGTGTTCACCTCCGGCTTCAATGCGCTGGTGCTGGAGACGGCCGATCTGGATCGGCCCATCCCGCTGTCGGACGCGCGGCTGCGCCAGTACGCCCCGGCCGCGCTGGCCGCGCACTTCGACAGCCGCGCGCGCATCTCGCCACAGACGGTGCGCCACCAGGTGATGACGCTGCTCGCCAGCGGCCGCTGCTCGGCCAGCGCAGTGGCCAGCGCCCTGGGCGTGGACCGCCGCACCCTGAACCGGCACCTGCGCGCCGAAGGCCGAAGCTATCTGCAGGTGGCCAACGACGTGCGGCTGGAACAGGCGCGCCAGGCCCTGCGCGGCGGACGGCGCGATGCGTCACGCACGGCGGAGATGCTGGGCTTCAGTTCCTTGAGCGCGTTCTCGCGCTGGTTCCGCCGACAGACCGGCCAGGCGCCCTCGGCTTGGCAAGGCGGTACGCGGCGCGCCTGACCCGGGCCTGTGCGTCGAAAGCTATAGCCTCGGTCCGCCCGCGGCCGGCCGACCGGCGGCTGCACGAACGCCAACGCTGCAGCCTCGGTGACCTCAGTGACCTCGGCGGCCGCATGGCGACCCGGTATGACACCCGTCGAAGCCACGGGCTGTTCTGCGCAAGGCCTGAAACATTTCGACCCGTCCGGAATCGAACGGCTTTGCAGCCATCCGGCATGAGATCGGCCGACCTCGGATGCCCGGGTCCGGCGCGTCATCGCGCCAATGTCGGTCGACCCGCCGTGATGAACCTGAAGGAGAAGATCGAATGACCCTCCGTGCAAGACTTCCCCGCGCTTGCGCCCTGCCCGTCGTCCTGGCGGCCAGCCTCTCGCTCGCTTCCTGCGCCAACATGAGCGAAAGGCAGCAGGACACGGCCAAGGGCGCCGGTGTCGGCGCAGTGGCTGGCGCCGTGCTCGGCAGCATCGTCGGCGGCCGCGACGGTGCCCAGACAGGCGCACTGCTCGGCGGCGCCGCCGGTGCGGTCGGCGGCAACATCTGGTCGAAGAAGATGGAAGACAAGCGCCGCTCCATGGAGCAGGCGACCCAGGGCACGGGCGTAGAGGTCGCGCGCACGGCCGACAACCAGCTGAAGTTGCAGGTGCCCAGCGACATCTCGTTCGACGTCGGCAGCGCCGACCTCAAGCCCAGCCTGCGCACCGTGCTCGACAGCTTTGCGCACGGGCTGACCAACGACCCGTCGATGCGCGTGAGCGTGGTCGGCCATACCGACAGCACCGGCACCGACGCGATCAACGACCGCCTGTCGCTCGAGCGCGCCGACAGCGTACGCAACTTCCTCGTCGATCGCGGCGTCGCCGCGGCACGCATCGACACCGCGGGGCGCGGGTCGCATCAGCCGGTGGCGGACAACACGACCGAGGCCGGGCGGGCGCGCAACCGCAGGGTGGAGATCTTCTTGCGCGATACGACGCCAGCGTCCTGAGGCGCGTCATGTGGCTCACCGTCGTTGCGTGATTACGCCAGTTATGCCCAAAACTCCCTCATCTTAGAATCGATCGGTTTCGTGGTGAGCCATCGACGCGACAGGGAGAAGAACGCATGGCACGACGAGGAAAGTCCAGCGCCGCCGAGCTCTTGATGGAGGTGGTGGCCAAGCTGCCCTGGTGGGCCTGCGTCGCGCTGGCCATTGCCAGCTACGTGTGGTTAAGCGACATCGCGGCTCGCCCGACAAACGGCGCTGCAACCGGCGCACCGGTCAGCAGTCTCGTGACGGCAGGCGTCGTTCACGGCTTGGCAGCTGCAGGGCAATATCTGCTGCCCTTCATCTGCCTGGGAGCGGCGGGGCTCTCTGCCTTTCGAAACCGACAACGCAAGCAACTCTTCGCACAAGCAGCCCAGTCACCGACCGCCAGTGCCGTCGACGGCATGCAGTGGCAGGAATTCGAAATGCTGGTCGGCGAAGCCTTCCGGCGCCAGGGTTATCGCGTCGTGGAAACCGGCGGCGGCGGCGCCGATGGTGGCGTGGACCTGGTGCTGAGCAAGCCCACGCAGAACGGCACCGAAAAGACGCTGGTGCAGTGCAAGCAATGGCGGGCGTTCAAGGTGGGTGTCGAGTTCGTTCGCGAACTCTACGGCGTGATGGCCGCGCGTGGCGCCGCGGCAGGCATCGTCGTCACCTCGGGGCGGTTCACAGCCGAGGCCCAGGCCTTCGCGCAGGGTCGCAACGTCCGGCTCATCGATGGGCCCGCACTCCAAGTCTTGATCCGCGAAGCGCGGGAACAGACGCCGGGCCGCGCAACCGGAGGCACCGCGCCGATGGCGCAGCCAGCTGCGGCGCAGAGACCGTCGCAGCCGCAAAGCTTTGCTGCCGGCGTTCCGGACTGCCCCGCATGTGGCAAACCGATGGTGCAGCGGACCGCCAAGCGCGGTGCCCAAGCCGGTAGCAGCTTCTGGGGTTGCACCGGCTACCCCGCGTGCCGCGGCACACGCCGCACAACCGACGGCTGAGCGATGACGCTGTCGGCCATTCCGTCCGGCCTGTACGACCTGCTCATCACCGAGCGTCTCGAGCGCCTGCTCGCCGCCGACGCATCGGCCAGGCACCGGGCCCAGCCGCTGACCGAGGACGCCGCAGCGATCATTGCCGACACCCTGGTCAGGCAACTCGGTGCCTTGCTCGACGATCTGCCGGGCGAAGGCGCCGAAGCGGCGCAGCGGCAACTGGCGCTGGTCAACGAGATGCTGGTGTGGCTGCGGCAGCGGCTGCAGGCACCGGCACACACGGGCAGCGCCAGGGCGCACATCGACCTGCTGGCTCCACCGGCGCGCCTGCTGCGGGCTGTCCACCGCACGCCGGCCAGCCCGACGCCGCCTGAACTGGGCCTGGCTGCGCCTTGGCTGTTCACAGCGGGCAAAGGCTCGCCGTCGTTGTTGCAGGAGATCCGGCGCGAGCTGGCTTCGAGCGACCGTGTCGACATCATCGTCAGCTTCACCACCGTCTCGGGGGTGCGCGAGTCGCAGGACGTCTTGCAGCGGATCACTGCGCATGGAGCGGAGGCAGCTTTGCGGCAACTGCTGAACATCGATCTGGCCAGTCCAACTTGCGGTGTTGCATACATTTCGGTCGTTAGGCTGTGGTTGCGGGCTAGGCCCGCAGACCGCTCCAGCACCAACGGAATGAGGGATACGCGTGTGACGGGACCTTCAACTATTGCGCCTGTCCAAGCTGTGAACACCGAGCCTACCCTCCCGAAATCGGCTTGCCTCGACCACCACCTCGAGAGCCAACTGCCGGCAGTCAATCGAATTCGGGACGGAGGGAGTTACAAGCCGCGGCCGCTCGGAGGCGAACTATGATCAACCCGACCGCCGCGTCGACGCCCCGGACAATGTCTACACCACAAGCACAAGCCGCGTTGCGGCTGCTGACGCTGATCACCCATAAGTTGACGGAGGACTTCTCCGGCCTTGGCGTCGTCTTCTACGACTCGCTGCTCGCGCTGCCATTCCTACCTCTGGATGTCGGCGGAGACGAGCTTTTCGACCTGCCTATTTCCGGTCTTGATGTTGTAGGAGACGTGTTGGCACGCACGGCGAGAAGGTCAACGCAATGGCATGACGGATTTCATCTCGTGCTTGCCGAGCCGCTTCGTCTCACCCACCTCTGCCAATTCATTTCGCCGCCGCTACCAAAAGCTGGCGACTTGGTTCCGCGGGCAGGTGGGGCTCGTCACATGACTGGGCTACTTACGTCGCGAGTTGCCGGCATTGTTGCGGTGGCAATACTCACCCAAGAGCGAGTCGCGTCGATCTACGAATCCGGGGAACTCACCAAGTGCGGGCCTCTCTCATGATGCCGGTCAGCTTGACTTATGACGACTTGTTGCGTTTGATCAGGGTGTCTGTGGGTGTCGCTCTGTTCGCGGCCGTCAGCATCCTATTCCTGCGTTGGGACGACTTGCAGCTCGCGCCGTTCAGAATCCTCCTTCAAACCGCCTTCACTGCGATCGGCATACCGCCCCTGCTTGTCTTGGCTTTCTCAAAGTTGGCTTGGACTCGCGAGTGGCTAGCTTGGCTGCTCGGACGCCGCATGGTTCACGGGCTTTGGTGGGGCGAACTGCGGACCGAATTCCTTCCTGCGCATGCCACAAAGCCACTGGAGCCCATACAGATCGCCTTTGTGATCAAGCAGACGTACTTCTTCCTCTCGATCCAGTCGTACACAGCCACGCAGCCTGCCCATTCAACGCAAGAGACTCTGATTGTTGAACCCAGAAGCGCCCGAGCTCAGCTGCAGTACGTCTTCGAAATGCAGCGCCTGAAGTTTGCTGAAGACAAGATCACTACAGGTTATGGGGATCTTCGACTGACAGCAGGAGACACACGGCTTGAGGGGCACTACTGGACAAACTCGCCAACTAGAGGCTCAATTTGGCTAGATCTAGTCACTCGCACCTGCGACGGCATCGATTCTTTTGCTGACGCGCAGCGCATTTTCGAAGAGCACAGGAACCGCAAACGACTTCTCAACTAGCAGAGGAGTAGGCGCTTGTGGAGTGGCGCCTGAGCAGCAGCCTCCAACGAGAGACCTTGCGCCGGAGCGCTTAACGACGCCGACCCTTTCGGGTTCGGAGCGTCATCCAAGACCGCTGAGATTGAGTAAGCAGCTTTTGTTGGTCGGTCTTGATGTAGACGGGCACTCGTCGGACGGCAAAGACCGTTCCATTGAGTCGAATGACGCAGTCCATGTAGTGCTTGCCGCGGTAAGCGGTTGCCTCCCCGACAGAGTGCATGCTGATTCCCCGTTGAATGTGGCCGAGGTCGCCTATGTGGTCGGCCTCCTCTCCGTCGTTTCGGACCGTCCAGCTGATGTCAGCGTACTGCGGAACCACGTGTCTGTTTACGATGTTGAACACGAGCCACCGGTCCTTCGGGACACTTGGCACCTCGTTGCGATAGGTGGCCAAGAGACTGCCGTCCTTGCGGTCGTAGACACCTATGTCAATATCGGGTACCTGCATGAGCGCCCTCTCCGAAGACGACTCGACGACCTCAACCTCGTCCGTCTCCGGCAAGGGCATCAAGAAAGAAAACGCGCCTTCCCAGGCAAGCGCGGCCGATGCTTCATCCTCCGCGACATGGGCTGTCTCCGCTGCATCGTTCAAAACTGCCAGGCGTGTGAGGAACGCATCCCACGCATCATTTGGGATGCGGTTCAGGTCTTCGTTCCGGTCTACCGGGTTCGAGACCTTGCGGTCCCTGATGAACCGCTCGTACAGCTTGGCGACGATGGCGATGAGTGCATCGTCGTCAGCAATGGCCCAGAGCCGCGCGCCCCACAACTCGTTGGAGGCCTCGGCAGTGCTGACGGTCAAGAGGATGGAGCTCGGGCGCGCTTCCGGCGTTTCCTCGAACGCCACGGCAGCCCAGCCCTTCAGATAGCGGACGAGCCGTCGGAGCTGTTCACGGTTGTCAGAGCCGACAATGTCGCGAAACCATTTATAGAGCAGCTTCGGGTCACTGTCCTCCCAAGCGCCGGAAAGGCAAGCGAGCCGCCTCGCATCCTTTGCGGAATCGAGGTGATAAGTCGGCGTGTCGATGTGGAACTGCCGCTGGTAAATCGCGCGTGAGCACCGCTCCTTGGCCGGATCAACGACTTCCGTGATTTCGGCGACGCCCTGCTTGTATTCAACGAGCGCGTTCTGAACCCAAGTCCTGAGCTGCTGGGCTGTGGGGCTTGCCTGCGCATCTTGGGGGTCCCAGGAGAAATAGATTCCTACGTCGACGTCATACTCCTCGCCCTTGTGCACAGGCTTAATGAGCGTACCGTACTTGTAGGATCCCTGGATCCAAGTCGAGATGGGGTAGCCCCAGTCCGCCAACTTCGCCTTGAGATGGTCGGCCATCGCATTCCATTGGTCTTGTAGGAACTGTCGTTGCTCCGACGTTGGCGTGACTCGTCCGTAGAGCGTTTGCTCGGCCGAACCGTTGAACAATCGCGCAGCTTGACCCATCAGGCCTCCCTCGTGATCTGCAGTCTTGGTTTGTGCTTGAGGTACGGCTGTAGCTTAGTACCCAGGATGTCGGTGACGGCCTTCTCGGCCAGCGCCATCAATGTCGCGCGAGCAGTCTCGGTCGCGACATCAAGTCCGACGTCTTGCGCTTGCTCGTTCGATGGCTCCCGGTCAATTCGCATGTAGTTCCCCCCTAGGCGGTGCGAAACCAGCTGATCGACGAACTGCTGCTGCGCAGAAATGATGACGTTGAACAGGCGTTGGTCGGCCATCCAGTCCATGATGCCGAAAGCGCGACCGGCGCTATGCGACACCGAGTACTTCTGCGTCGTTGTCCCCACGCTAAGCAACCGAATGGCGTCCTTGGGCACGTCGAAGAAGTGCTCGGCCTCGTGCACTGCTACGAGGTCAGGAGCATTTGCGACGAGCCCTCCGTCTGCGTACCGACTGTTCTCCACCTCGGCCAACTCGAAGAACGTAGGCGCCGCAGCGGTGGCCAGGGCCACGTCTACCGCCTTCAGCTTCCAATCCCTCCGCCACTCTGCTACGTGACGCGTCTTAAAGACCTGCGGCTTGCCCTCGGTCACGTTCACCGCTGGAATGCAGACCGGGTGCGCGGCGTCGCCGAGAGTTGCGTTAGCTGGGATGAGCTCGGTGATGACCGAACGCAGTGTGCTGCTGGCGTATCGAGGCATCGAACTGTGCTTCCAGAAGTCCACGAGCTTCCCCAGACCTCTCGGCTTACTGCGCGGCGGAAAGATCTCCTCGCCGCGGTCGATGAAGACGCGCACCACCTTCGACATTGGCACCTCGAAGGCGGCAGCCAGGGCCACGATGCCGCCGATAGATGTGCCGCACAGCAAGTCGAAGTGCTGAGCTATGTGACCGCCGCACTCCACCTCCATGATCTCCAGCGCGCGAGCGGTGAAGAGGCCGCGATAGCCCCCACCTGTGAGAGCCAGCGCCTGAAATGGTGCCTCCACAGTCCAATTCACTGGACCCGCGTTCCTGGGCCTCCCCTGTTCGACATTGATGTTCAAGCGACCCTCCTCCAGCCAGAGGCGATATTTGCGCCAACAGTGACGGGTAAAGATTGTCTGCCCGGTCGACACTGAAGCAGCCCATCACCCAGCGCCGCACTCTGCGATATCGCCTGGCACAAGAATCTGTCTTGGTAAGGCCACGCAATGGCAATGGCCACTCCGGGCCGCTTCGTAAGCCCTTGTAGCGCGAATAGCCTGAGCGACCACACCCCTAAAGCCCACCCCCCAAATAAGAAGCCTGCACCTGCTCCGAAGCCAACAATTCCCCCGCCGCCCCCTGCAGCGCCACACGCCCCGTCTCCAGCACATACCCGCGATCAGCCAGCTTCAGCGCCATGCGCGCGTTCTGCTCCACCAGCAGCATGGTCACGCCCTGCTCGCGGATGCGGCGCAGGTTGCGGAAGATGTCGCGCACGATGATGGGCGCCAGGCCCAGGCTGGGCTCGTCCAGCAGCAGCAGTTTGGGGCGCGCCATCAGCGCGCGGCCGATGGCCAGCATCTGCTGTTCGCCGCCGGAGAGCGTGCCGGCCAGCTGCGTGGCGCGTTCCTGCAGCCGCGGGAACAGTGCGTAGACCTGTGCCTGCGTCTGGCGCGATTCCGCTGCGGTGCGGGTGTAGCCACCCAGCATCAGGTTCTCGGCCATGCTCAGCGTGGGAAAGACGCGCCGGCCCTCGGGCGCCTGTGACACGCCAGCGCGCACCACGGCGTCGGCGCCGGTGCGCACGATGGATTGGCCGCGCAGCCGCACGTCGCCTGCATGCGCGCGCAGCAGGCCGCTGATGGTGCGCATCAGCGTGGTCTTGCCGGCACCGTTGGCGCCCAGCAGCGTGACGATCTCGCCTTCGGCCACCTCCAGGCTCACGCCCTTGAGCGCCTGGATGTGGCCGTAGCGCACGTCCAGCGCCTCGACTTCCAGCAGTTTCATGCGGGGCCTCCCGCGGCGGCCGGCGCGTCGGCCTCGTCCTCGTCGTCTTCGCGGCCCAGATTTGTGCTCGCTCACTGCAGGGGCGCGGGCCCCTTCATTCATGGGGGAGGGTGTCGAGATCTCGCGGCAATCGCTCAAAACGGGTCACCTACCTACTCAAAGTTTCGTGACACTCATCGCCAACTCAACAAAGTAGGACTGTTGTGAACAGGAATCCCACAGTATCCAAACTGCTAATGACCTTGGCCTTATCGACGCTTTGCAGCTCGACCAGCTTTGCACGGAGTGAAGAGAGAGCTGGCCAGGTGGGTCCCTTCACCATCCTGCGGGTGTATGACGGCAACGACTCCACGCGCTGTGTGGCTTCCATCGGCAGCGGGCAGTCCGTCATGCGCATCAGCATTTCGTACGACAAAAAATATGCGATCAGCGTGCCTGGCGTTCGCAAGAACGCCAAGCTGATCATGTACATCGAGCCGCCCGATGGCGACGACATTTCCTTTGCCGCTACGTCCGATGGCAATCGGAGCTGGGGAGACATCGACGCGAAGCAGTTCCGCAATTTCCTGCGCATCAAGAACGAGATCTCCGTTCAGATCGATGGCGTCAAATTCAACTACCTCATAGGCAATACGTCGCTGGCTGAAGTCGCGAGGAAGACCGAACAGTGCAACAAGTGAGACTTGGCAGCAAGGCCACGTCGCAACCAAAGCAACTGAGGGGAACTCCATGCGCAGCCGCAGAACCCTGGTCGGTGGCTTAGCTTGCGCCGTTTTGACCATCACCGTGCCGCCGCGCGCAGCGGCGGCGTCACAGGTAGCTGATGAGCCTGCAGCTATCGTCACCGCGATCTACAGGCGCGTGGCCAAAGGCAAAGGCAACTCCGGCGGCACATTCGTAACGCACGGAAAGGCGGCGAAGACAAAGTACTTGTCCCTGGCGCTGCATGCGCTGTGGGCCAAGGCGGATGCCCGCACCGTAAGAGGCGATATCGGGCCTGTCGACTTCGACCCCGTCACCAATTCGCAAGACCCGGACGTGAAATCGTTCAAGGTGATCGCCGAAAAGCAAGACGCGGCAAAAGCCACCATCGCCGTCACCCTGCAAAGTCACCGTAGCGCCTGGGAAAAGCCAGCTGACCAGACGATCCGCTATGACTTTGTCCGAGAAAACGGTCAATGGAAGATCGATGACTTCAGAGGTTCCGTTGGCGGCGAGCCATGGTCGATACGCAGCATCCTGACCGAAGCGCTGAAGTCTTGACGTAAGCTCCCCCGTCAAGTGGACAGTGCAGAACTAGAGACTTTCGCGATTTGAGGTCGGGCCGGATTTCAGACGGTTCTAAAGTGGAGTTTGGTCGCCCGTGACGCGTTCGCCCGACCTTTTCGGATGAACTCCCTTGGGGTCAGGTGGCCAAGGGAGCTGTGGGGCCGGTGCTCGGCCAGCCGCAGCGCATAGGCCACCTGCTCTTCGCTGAACTTGCTCTTCTTCATCGCTCGTACTACTCGGCCGTTTGCACGGCCAGGTCCCGAGCGAACCTACTCTACTTTTGACCTGTAGCGAAATCTCGGCCCGACGTCAACGATGACCTGGGCCGGTGCGACGCCCACACTGGTGGTGAGTGTCTGGATCGCTGTCTGGTGGTGACCGGGTTTGCTGGTCAGCGTTCGGTAGCCGTTCGCGTGGAGCGCCACCATGGCCAGCTGCATGATGGCCTTGTCGGCGGCATCGAAGCGGTTCTCCGCACTGAGCGCGGCCAACTGCGCGTCAGCGATGTTGCGCCGTGCCGCGGCCAGGAGTTTGCCGACGAAGGCAGCGTCCGGCTGGATGGCGTCAAGGCTGATGCCCAGCAAGCTCTTCAAGCTGATGGGCATTGCCGATAAGGAAGATCTTCGGGCGCGAGAGCACGTCGCGCAGGAATGGCTCCGAGTGCGCCTTGTCCGCAAATTCTTCGATGCCAAAGACTTTCGGATTCACTTCGCGTCCCAGCGCGGACTGGGTCGGGTACAGCGCCTCCACCACGTCGCGGAAGCCGGCTTCACCCACCAACAAGACTTCGGGCCGCAGCAGCAGCGGCGCAAGCACGCGGCGGCGGTACTCAGGGAACAGCAGCGGGGCCAAGGGTTGATGCATGGAAGGCGCCAATTGCCGCTCTAGTTGCATCGATCTGCCAAGACCCCCGGCCCGACGATGGGCACCCGCTGCGAGGCCTGCGCTCGCGAACCGCTACATCAACACGATGTCGTACTGCTCCGGATTCATCGTCGGCTCTGCGCTCAGGCTGATCGGCCGGCCAATGAATTCGCTCAAGCCCGCCAGGTGCACGCTCTCTTCGTCCAGCAGCATCTCCACCACCGCCGCGCTGGCGACGACGCGGAATTCCTTGGGGCTGAACTGGCGCGCTTCGCGCAGGATCTCGCGCAGGATGTCGTAGCAGACGGTGCGCGCGGTCTTGATCTGGCCGCGGCCTTCGCAGGTGGGGCAGGGTTCGCACAGCATGCGCGCCAGGCTTTCGCGGGTGCGCTTGCGGGTCATCTCCACCAGGCCTAACTGCGAAAAGCCGCTGACGGTGGTTTTCGTGCGGTCGCGCGCCAGCTGCTTGCGGAATTCGCTGAGCACCGCCTGCTGGTGCTCTTCACGCGTCATGTCGATGAAGTCGACGATGACGATGCCGCCCAGGTTGCGCAGGCGCAGCTGCCGCGCGATGGCGCCGGCGGCCTCGAGGTTGGTCTTGAAGATCGTGTCGTCGAAATTGCGCGCGCCCACGTAGCCGCCGGTGTTGACGTCGATGGTCGTCAGCGCCTCGGTCTGGTCGAAGATCAGGTAGCCGCCGCTCTTGAGCTCCACGCGCCGCGCCAGCGCGCGGGCCATGTCTTCCTCGACGTTGAACAGGTCGAAGATCGGCCGCTCGCCGCGGTAGTGCTCCAGCTTGGCCACGGCTGCGGGCATGTAGGTGCGGCCGAAGATCTGCAGCGCGTCGTACTGCATCTTGCTGTCGATGCGGATGGACTGCGTGGCGTCGGTGGTCAGGTCGCGCAGCACGCGCTCGGTCAGGCTCAGGTCCTGGTGCAGCAGCGTGCCCGCGGGCTGCGTCTGCGCGCGTTCGCGCACCAGCGCCCAGGTCTTGCGCAGGTAGGCGATGTCGTCGGCCAGTTCGGCATCGGTGGCTTCTTCGGCATTCGTGCGCAGGATGAAACCGCCCCCGCCGCCGTCCTCGGGCCGGCCCACCAGCGCCAGCATGCGCGCGCGCAATTGCTCGCGCGCCTCGGCCGAGCCGATCTTCTGCGAGATGCCGATGTGGTTGTCCTGCGGCAGGTAGACCAGCATGCGCCCGGCGATGCTGACCTGCGTGGACAGCCGTGCGCCCTTGGTGCCGATGGGGTCCTTGATGACCTGCACGGTCAGGGTCTGGCCTTCGAAGACCTGTCGCTCGATGGGCACCTGCGGCGCGTCGTCGGCGCGTTTGCCGGGGCCGCCGCTGTTGGTGTGCAGATCGGCCACGTGCAGGAAGGCCGCGCGCTCCAGGCCGATGTCGATGAAGGCGCTCTGCATGCCCGGCAGCACGCGCGAGACCTTGCCGAGGTAGATGTTGCCCACCAGCCCGCGCTCCAGCGCGCGCTCGACGAGCAGCTCCTGCACGGCGCCGTTTTCGACGACGG
Organism: Pseudomonadota bacterium; assembly: GCA_963205115.1. GTDB lineage: Bacteria > Pseudomonadota > Gammaproteobacteria > Burkholderiales > Burkholderiaceae_C > Rubrivivax. Next base: position 36,522 of record CAUJHV010000016.1, read on the forward strand.
CCACGCGGGTTTCCTGCGGGGCCCAGTTGATGAGGATGTCCTGGCTGGCCATGCGCGAGGGCTTTCCGGAAGTGGTCACAGGGAGTAGGCGCGCCAGGCCATGTAGCTGGCCAGCGCGTACAGCAGCACCGCGAAGACGCGCTTGAGCTGCTTGACGTTCATGCGGTGTGCCGCCTTGGCGCCCACCGGTGCCAGCAGCACGCTGGCGCTCGAAATCAGGATCAGCGCCGGCACGTGGATGTAGCCGATGGCGCCCTTCGGGGCATCCGGCAGCGACAGACCCGAGATCAGGTGGCCCGCCGTGCCGGCCATCGCGATCGGAAAGCCCAGCGCGGCCGATGTGGCCACGGCCGCGTGAATGGCCACGTTGCACCACACCATGAAGGGCACCGAGATGAAGCCGCCACCCGCGCCCACCAGGGCCGACAGCACGCCGATCGCCCCGCCGGCCCCCAGCATGCCGGGTGTGCCCGGCAGCTGGCGCGTGGGCGAGGGCTTGCGGTCGATGAACATCTGCGTGGCCGAATAGCCCACGAAGACGGCAAAACCCAGCGCCAGCCACGCACTCGGAATCCAGCGCACCAGTTGCGCCCCCAACAGCGAGCCCACCACGATGCCCGGCGCCAGGCGCCAGACGATGTCCCAGCGCACGGCCCCGCGCTTGTGGTGCGCACGCACGGAAGAGATCGACGTGAAGACGATGGTCGCCAGCGACGTGGCCACGGCCATCTTCACCACGTAGTTCGGCGCAAACCCCTGGCGCGAGCCCAGCCAGGTGAGCGCCGGCACCAGCAGCATGCCGCCGCCGATGCCCAGCAGGCCGGCCAGGAAGCCGCCGATGCAGCCCATGGCCAGCATCAGGACGATCAGGGACGGTTCGAGGTCGAAGGGATTCATGACTTTCGGGAGCGGCTGGGCCGCGCGGACGTGTAGGGGCGTGATGGGCTGTCCAGCGCCAGGCGCACGCCGGCCCGGTGCAGCAGCTGCGTGGTTTCGAAGAGCGGCAGGCCCATGATGCCCGAATGGCTGCCGTCGATGCGGGCGATCCAGCCCGCCAGGGTGCCCTGGATCGCGTAGGCACCGGCCTTGCCGAAGGGTTCGCCGCCGGCCACGTAGGCCTCGATCACGCCCGCAGGCAGCGCCGCAAACTGCACGTGCGAGACCGACAGCGCCGCGCGTGTGTGCCGGCCATCGGCCACGGCCACGGCGGTCAGCACGCGGTGCGTGCGGCCGGACAGCGCCGACAGCGTGGCGCGCGCTTCGTCGGCATCGGCCGGCTTGCCCAGGATGCGCCGGCCCAGGGCGACGGTCGTGTCCGCGCAGAGGATGGGTGCCGGTGCCAGGCCGCGCCGCTGCAGCCGCTGGCGGGCCGCTTGCAGCTTGGCGCGGGTGACACGCTGGACGTAGTCGGCGGGCAGTTCGCCGGCGCGAAGCGCCTCCAGCGACTCGGCATCCTCGGCGGGATCGGGCAACAGCGCATGGTGCGCCACGCCGATCTGGTCGAGCAGTTGCGAGCGGCGCGGGCTCTGCGAAGCGAGGTAGACGAAGGCGTGCGGCACAGGCATGGGTGGCCTTGATTGTTGCCGAGGCGCAGCAGGCGCCTTGACCGTCCGTCGCATGCCCATTGCCGAAGCCTTGCGGCGCGGGTAGCGTGCGGCGCGGATGGTTCAGGGCGTGGGACGCGGCGGAGGGCCGCGCCAGCCGCACCAAACCTTCCTGATGTCGCGGCTTCGGGCCGCGCCCGAGCCCAGCCGTCCGACCCGGCCCGTCGCGCCGAACCACCTGGAGAACCCGATGAGAACCACTTCCCTGCACGTGCCGAGCGTCTGCCGCACCGTGTCCGTCGTGCTGCTGGGCCTGCTGGCCGCAGGCGCGCAGGCCGCCGAGCGTGCCATCGACAAGCAGATCGAGGTGAAAGCCGGCATCCAGGCCGTCTGGAAGGCCTGGACCACGCGCGAAGGCATCACCAGCTTCTTTGCGCCCGATGCGGTGATCGACCCGCGGCCCGGTGGCGCTTTCCACATCCACATCGACCCCCTGGCCGCGCCGGGTGCTCGCGGTGCCGACGACATGCGCTACCTGGCGCTGCAGGCGCCCACGATGCTGAGCTTCGACTGGAACGCGCCGCCCTCGCTGCCGCTCGCCCGCCAGCAGCGCACGGTGGTCATCCTGCGCCTGGCCGCCATCGACGAGCAGAACACGCGTGTGAGCCTGCACCACGTCGGCTGGGGCGACGGCGGCGAATGGGACAAGGCCTACACCTACTTCGACCGCGCCTGGGGCAACGTGCTGGGCTCGCTCAAGCGCAGCTTCGAACAAGGCCCCACCGACTGGAAGCCGTGGATGGCCCAGCTGGCACAGATGCATGCAAAGGCGGCTGCAGCGCCGGCCTCGGCTGCGGCCTCGTCAGCCACGCGCTGAGCGCCGGCTCACTCCCGGTGGTACGGGTGCCCGCTGGTCACTGACCAGGCGCGGTACAGGGCCTCGACCAGCAGCACGCGCGCCAGGGCGTGCGGCAGGGTCAGGTCGGACAGGCGCATCGTTTCGTCGGCCGTGGCCTTCAGCGCCGGGTCCAGCCCATCGGGGCCACCGACCAGCAAGGCGACGTCGCGGCCGTCACCCAGCCAGAAGCGCAGGCGCTCGGCCAGCTGCTGCGTCGTCAGCCGCGTGCCGCGTTCATCCAGCACCACGCGGCGCACGCCCTTGGGTAGGGCAGCCTCGAAGCGTTGCGCCTCGGCGGCCATGCATTGCGCGGGTGTGCGCCCGCCGCGCGGCTCGGCCTTCAGGGCCTTGAGTTCCAGCCGGCATTCGGGCGGGAAACGCTTGACGAAGTCGTCCCACGCCGTATCCGCCCATGCCGGCTGCCGCTGGCCCACGGCCGTGACCAGCAGCCGCATGGCGGATCAGCGCGCGTTGCCGGAGGTCTTGCGCGCGGGCCGGGCCGTGCCGGTGCCGCCGGTGCGACGCGGCGTCTTCGTGGCGGCCGTCTTGCGCGGCGCGCTCTTGCCGGCCGCCGAACGCGCGGGCGTCTTGACCGTACCGCTGGTCGTCGAGCGCTTGGGCGCCGAGGCGCCGCCAGCCGACTTCGTCGCGGTTTTGCGAGCCGTGCGCGGTGCGGCCGAATCCGTGCCCTGTGCCGAGCCACGCGCCGTGCGTGTCGCCCCGGACGCGGGCGCCGAGCGTGTCGTCGCGCGACGGGGCGCGGCGGCCTTGCCAGCCGGCTTCGATGCGGTCGACTTCGATGCGGGCTTGGGCGCGGTCTTGCCGGCCGTCTTGGCCGCCGTCTTGGCCGCCGTCTTGCGCGGCGCCTTGGCTGCGCCCTCGGCAGACGAGGCCTTGCCTGCGGAGGCGCCCGCCTTCGCGGCGTCCTTGACCTTCTGCACCGCGGCCTTGAGGCTCACGGGCTTGATGCCCCAGATTTCTTCGAGCCGGTAGTACTCGCGGAAGGCGGGCTGCATGATGTGCGCGACCGCCGCACCGCAGTCGACGATGATCCATTCGCCGTTTTCTTCGCCCTCCATGCGGGGCGTGGGTTCGCCGATGGCTTTCACGGCGTCACGCACACTGGACGCCAGCGCCTTGGTCTGGCGATTGCTGGTGCCCGAGGCGATGATCACCCGCTCGAACAGCGGCGACAGGGCTTCGGTGTTGAAGACGACGATGTGTTGACCCTTGACGTCTTCGAGCCCATCGACGATGGCTCTTTGCAGCTTGCGGATGTCCATTCAATGCGCCGAGTGGGCGTCCTTCCGGTAAAGATGGTGCCGTTCAATATAACGTGCGACCGCCGGCGGCACCAGACGGTCGATCGGTTCGCCGCGGCTGACGCGTTGGCGGATATCGGTGGACGAGATGTCCAGAAGCGGCAGCGGCACCGTCAGACGGGCCCTGCCCAAGACCTCGGCATCGGCCACGTTGGCCGTTCCAGGCCGGTTCGCCACGGCCAGTTCAACGGCCGCCAGCAGGTCTTTCCAGCGGTGCCAGGTGTGCAGGCCGGCCCATTGGTCGTGGCCGAGAACCAGCACCCAGGACGCGGCGGGCTCCTTCGCGCGCAGCGTGTCGACCGTGTCGACCATGTAGCTGGGGCCGTCACGTTCGAGCTCGCAGCGATCGAGCACGAAGCCCCGCTCGCCGGCGATGGCTTCGCGCACCATGGCCTCGCGGTGCAGCGCCGGCGTGATCGCGCGGGCCTTCTGCCAGGGCTGGCCGGCCGGCACCCAGCGCAGCTCGTCCAGCGCCAGCGTGTCGCGCGCGGCGCAGGCCAGCGCCAGGTGCGCGCGGTGTGGCGGATCGAAGGTGCCGCCGAAGATGCCGATGCGGCGGCTCCCGGTCGCATCCGGTCCGGTTGCCTGAATTCGGGGGTCAGACACCCGCGGCGATCCAGTCCCGCGGCGGCAGGAAATCGGTGTACAGGCGCGCTTCGGGCGTGCCCGGCTCGGGCGCCCAGTCGTAGCGCCACTTCACGACCGGCGGCATGCTCATCAGGATGCTCTCGGTGCGACCGCCGCTTTGCAGGCCGAACAGCGTGCCGCGGTCCCACACAAGGTTGAACTCGACATAGCGCCCGCGGCGATAGGCCTGGAAGTCACGCTCGCGCTCGCCGTAGGGCAGGTGCCGGCGCCGCTGGATGATCGGCCGGTAGGCCGCGACGAAGGCGTCGCCCACGGCGCGTGTCATCGCAAAGCTTTGCTCGTAGCCCAGTTCGGCGAAATCGTCGTAGAACACGCCGCCCACGCCGCGCGCTTCCTGGCGGTGCTTGAGGAAGAAGTATTCGTCGCACCAGCGCTTGAAACGCGGATACAGCGGCGCGCCGAAGGGCGCCAGCGCGTCGTGGCACACGCGGTGGAAGTGCACCGCGTCTTCTTCGAAGCCGTAATAGGGCGTCAGGTCCATGCCGCCGCCGAACCACACCACCGGCGCCTGGCCGGCCGGCAGCGCGGCAAACATGCGCACGTTCATGTGCGCCGTGGGCACGTAGGGGTTGCGCGGGTGCATCACCAGCGACACGCCCATGGCCTCGAAGGGCGCGCCGGCCAGTTCGGGCCGGTGCTGCGTGGCCGAGGGCGGCAGCGTCTTGCCGCGCACGTGGCTGAAGTTGCAGCCGCCGCGCTCCAGCACGTGGCCTTCTTCCACCAGGCGCGACAGGCCGTCGCCCTGCAGCCGGTCTTCCGGCGCCTTGGTCCAGCCGTCGGCCACAAAGGCCTTGCCGTCTTCTTCCTGCAAGGCGCTGACGATGCGGTCCTGCAGGCCCAGCAGGTAGGTGCGCACGGCTTGTGTATCGGGTTGGCTCATCGGAAAGTCTCCTTGCGGCACGTGGCGCCTGAGGCGCTCATTGAAAAACCTTCGCGCTGCGCGCTCCGGTATGAGCCCTTCGGTCGGCCGGGCGGGCTCATGCATCTCTCAGTTGGATGGGCGCAGCCAATTCCGGCCGGCAACCCCTGACGTCGGCCAGATACCGTGCCACGGCCCGCATGTCGGTTTGGCGGTCGCCGGTCAGGCGGACAAACTGGCGCACGCCGACACGGCGCCGGCCGAAATCCAGGTAGGCGAGGCCCAGCGGAATATCCGCGCCCACGGCCACCTGGTAGAAACCGCTGCGCCAGCCGGGCGTGTGCGCGCGTGTGCCTTCGGGCGCCAGCGCCAGCCAGTCGAAACGATCGGCCGCGCGCGATTCGCGCATGCGCTCGATCATCTGGCCCACCACGCCGCGCGATGACGCGCGGTCCACCGGCACGCCGCCGATCCAGCGCATCCAGGCGCCCAGCAGCGGAATCCGGAACAGCGTGTCCTTGCCCCAGAAGGTGATCGACAGACCCAGCGCCCACTTGGCCAGGATGCCGACCACGAAATCCCAGTTCGAGGTATGCGGATAGACGATCAACACGCCTTGCCGCGCCGGCAGGCCGTCGAAATCCAGCGTCCAGCCCGCCAGCCGCAGACACGCGCGCGCCACGGCACTGCCCTTCAGTTGCACCGGGCGCTGCGCCAGCAGGACCGGCTCGGGCAGGCTCATCTCGGCTTGATCGCCCGGTGGCCGATATCGCGACGCCACTGGGCCCCGGCAAAGCCGATGGGCTGCAGGACGTCATAGGCACGCTGCTGCGCGGCCAGCGCCGATTCACCCAGCGCCGTCACGCACAGCACACGTCCGCCGCTGGTCAGCAGGCGCCGGTCGGCGTCCACGCGTGTACCGGCGTGGAAGACCTGCGCATCGGCCGTGGCCTTGGGGATGCCGTTGATCGAATCGCCCTTGCGCGGATCGGCCGGATAACCCGCGGCCGCCATCACCACGCCCAGCGCGAAGCGGCGGTCCCACTCGAGCTCGACCTGGTTCAGCGTGCCGTCGGTCGCATGCATCAGCATCTCGAAAAGATCGCTCTTCAGGCGCATCAGCAGCACCTGCGCCTCGGGGTCGCCCAGGCGTGCATTGAATTCCACCGTGCGCGGCCGGCCTTCGCTGTCGATCATCAGGCCGGCGTACAGGAAGCCCGTGAAGGCCATGCCCTCGCGCGCCATGCCGGCGATGGTGGGCTTGATGATTTCGCGCATCACGCGCGCATGCACGTTGGGCGTGACCACCGGTGCGGGCGAATACGCGCCCATGCCGCCGGTGTTGGGCCCCGTGTCGCCGTCGCCGATGCGTTTGTGGTCCTGGCTGGTGGCCAGCGGCAGCACGTGCTGCCCGTCGCAGGCGACGATGAAGCTGGCTTCTTCGCCGGTCATGAATTCTTCGATGACGACGCGCGCGCCGCCCTCGTTGTGCTGCACGCCCAGGGTGTTGGCCGACAGCATGTCGTCGATGGCCGCGTGCGCCTCGGCCAGCGTCATGGCCACGACCACGCCCTTGCCCGCCGCCAGGCCATCGGCCTTGACGACGATGGGCGCGCCTTCTGCATCGACATAGGCGTGCGCCGCAGCCGCATCGGTGAAGGACTCGTAGCGCGCCGTGGGGATGTTGTGGCGCTTCATGAAGGCCTTGCTGAAGGCCTTGGAGCTCTCCAGCTGCGCGGCGGCCTGCGTGGGCCCGAAGATGCGCAGTCCGCGCGAGCGGAACAGGTCGACGATGCCCGCGGCCAGCGGCGCCTCGGGGCCCACCACGGTCAGCGTGATGCGGTCGCGCTGCGCAAAATCGGCCAGTTCCTCGATGTCGGTGATCGGCACGTTGTGCAGCTGCGGATCGAGCGTCGTGCCGCCATTGCCCGGCGCCACGTAGACGGTCTGCACCCGCGCGCACTGGGCGAGCTTCCAGGCCAGCGCGTGTTCGCGCCCGCCGCCGCCGATGACCATCACCTTCATGGCGTGCCCGGTCCTATTCGTCCATCGCGGCGTTGTGATAGACCTCCTGGACATCGTCCAGGTCCTCCAGCACGTCCAGCAGCTTCTGCATGCGCTGGGCGTCTTCGCCGGCGAGGTCGATCGTGTTTTCGGCCCGCATCGTGACCTCGGCCAATTCGGGTTTCAGCTGCGCGGCTTCGAGTGCGGTCTTGACCGCTTCGAAATCGGCCGGGCCGGTGAGCACCTCGATCGCGCCGTCTTCACCGGTGATGACGTCTTCGGCGCCGGCTTCGAGCGCGGCTTCCATCAGCTTGTCTTCGTTGGTGCCGGGCGCAAAGATCATTTGGCCGCAGTGCTTGAACTGGAAGGCCACCGAGCCTTCGGTGCCCAGGTTGCCGCCGTACTTGCTGAAGGCATGGCGCACCTCGGCCACCGTGCGCACGCGGTTGTCGGTCATGCAGTCCACGATGATGGCCGCGCCGCCGATGCCATAGCCTTCGTAGCGGATTTCCTCGTAGCTCACGCCTTCGAGGTTGCCGGTGGCCTTGTCGATGTTGCGCTTGACGGTGTCGACCGGCAGGTTCACGGCCTTGGCCTTTTCGATCGCCAGACGCAGGCGCGGATTGGCCGTCGGGTCACCGCCACCCAGGCGCGCCGCCACCATGATCTCGCGGATCACACGCGTCCAGGCCTTGCCGCGCTTTTCGTCCTGGCGGCCCTTGCGGTGCTGGATGTTGGCCCATTTGGAGTGTCCAGCCATGAGAGAGGTTGCTCCTGCAGATAAACCGGCAGATTTTAGGCCCCCCACCCGCCAGAAGCTTTACAGCGTCCAAAACCGTGCAGCGGATGCGCGGCAGGGGCGACCCGGGCTTCGCTAGACTGGCCAGTTGTCATCCCCTTCGCACGAGGCCGCCACCGCCATGACCGAGCCCATCCTCGTCGCCCGCCGCGGCGACATCGAATGCCACCTGCTGCCGGCACTGGCCAACCGCCACGGCCTGATCACCGGCGCCACCGGCACCGGCAAGACCATCACCCTGCAGACCATGGCCGAGAGTTTCAGCCGCCTGGGCGTGCCGGTGTTCATGGCGGACGTGAAGGGCGACCTCACCGGCATCACGCAGACCGGCAGCCTGCCCGACAAGGTCAAGAAGATCCTGAAGGACCGCGAGCTGCCCGAACCCACGCCCTCGCGCTGCCCGGCCACGCTGTGGGACGTCTACGGCGAGCAGGGCCATCCGGTGCGCGCGACGGTCAGCGACATGGGGCCGCTGCTGCTGTCGCGCATGTTGTCGCTGAACGACACCCAGACCGGCGTGCTGAGCATCGTCTTCAAGATCGCCGACGACAACGGCCTGGCGCTGCTGGACTTGAAGGACCTGCGCGCGATGCTGCAGTACGTCGGCGAAAACGGCCGCGAGTTCACGACGCAGTACGGCAATGTCAGCGCGGCCAGCGTGGGCGCCATCCAGCGCGGCCTGCTGCAGATCGAAGAACAAGGCGGCGACCAGTTCTTCGGCGAGCCGATGCTGGACATCCATGATTTCCTGCAGACCGTCGACGGCCAGGGCGTGGTCAACATCCTCACCGCCGACCGCCTGCTCAACGCGCCGCGCCTGTACGCCACCTTCCTGCTGTGGATGCTGTCGGAGCTCTTCGAGACCTTGCCCGAGGTCGGCGACCTGGACAAGCCGAAGCTCGTCTTCTTCTTCGACGAGGCCCACCTGCTGTTCAACGACGCGCCCAAGGCGCTGGTCGAGCGCATCGAACTCGTCGTGCGGCTGGTGCGCTCCAAGGGTGTGGGCGTGTACTTCGTGACGCAGAACCCGCTGGACATTCCCGATTCGGTGCTCGGCCAGCTGGGCAACCGCGTCCAGCACGCGCTGCGCGCCTACACCCCGCGCGACCAGAAGGCCGTGCAGACGGCGGCCAGCACGATGCGCGCCAACGACAAGCTCGACATCGCCACGGCCATCACCGAGCTGGGCGTCGGCGAGGCCCTGATCAGCTTCCTCGACGACAAGGGCCGGCCCTGCGTCACCGAGCGCGTCTACGTGCTGCCGCCGGGCAGCCAGATCGGTCCCATCACGCCCGAGCAGCGCAAGGCCCTGATCGCCAGCTCGCTGGTGGCCGGCACCTACGAGAAGACGGTCGACCGCGATTCCGCCTACGAGGCCCTGAAGCGCCGCGCGGAAAAGGGCGAAGGCCTCGCCAAGGAGTTGGCCAAGGACATGGCCGACAAGGCGGTGGGCGCGGGCCAGGAGGCGGCTGCCGAGGCCGGCGGCGGATTGATGGGCAGCCTCAGCGACCTCTTGTTCGGCACCACCGGCCCACGCGGCGGCAAGCACGAAGGCCTGGTGCAGACGGCCGCCAAGAGCGCGGTGCGCACCGTCGGCTCCGCCGTGGGGCGGCAGATCGTGCGCGGCGTCCTGGGCTCGCTGCTGGGCGGCACGCGGCGCTGAAACCTTCGGGCGCGCGGCGTCTGGGCAGAGTCGGACGACCAGGCCCACCTGCGTGTGGCTTGTCGCCTGCGAAGGCCGAAGGACATCTTGTGTCCGACGGCTGACGTCGGCGCGAGGGGCCGGCGGGTGCGCGCCGCGCGTGTTCGACAGGCCGGATGGGCCGCCGGCGGCGCAGCGGCCGCGTCACGCGTCGGCGATCGCGGCCTCAGCCTCGTCCAGGGTGCCCGCGATGTTCAGGGGATCCACGGGCGTCAGCACCGGCGCACGGCCGTCCCAGGCCTCGCCATTGGCCTGCTTGCGACCGGGCTGGCTCAGGCGCGCCTCGAGCTCCTCGGCGGGCATCGGCTGCGCGTAGAGGTAGCCCTGCAGTTCGTCGCAATCCAGGTGCAGCAGATGGTCGCGCTGCGCGCGGGTCTCGACACCTTCGGCCACGACCCGCTTGCGCAAGGCCTTGGCCAACGCGACGATCGATCGCGCCACCGCATCCGCTGACGGCCGGTGGCCCAGGTCGGAGACGAAGCTGCGGTCGATCTTGATGACGTCCACCGGCAGCCGGTACAGCGATGACAGCGACGAATAACCCGTGCCGAAGTCGTCCAGCGCGATCAGGATGCCCGCGTTGCGCAGCGGCGCCAGCGCGTGGATGACGGAATCCACATCGCCGGCAAACAGGCTCTCGGTCAACTCCAGTTCCACGTCGTTGCCGCTGAGCTGGTGGCGCGCGAGCATGTCCAGCACGCCGTCGGCAAAACCGGGCACCCGCAACTGGCGCGGCGACACATTGACGGCAATCCGCTTGAGCGGCAGGCCCTGGCTGCGCCAGACGCTCATCTGGCGGAAGGCCGCAGCCATCACCCAGTGGCCCAGGCGGTCGATCAGGCCGGTTTCTTCCGCGGCGGCCACGAATTCCGTGGGCACCATCATGCCGCGCTCGGGGTGGCGCCAGCGCACCAGCACCTCGGCGCAGACGATCTCGCCGGAGACCGCATCGACACGCGGCTGGTAGTGCAGCGCAAACTGCGCCTGGTCGATGGCCTTGCGCAATTCCTGCGCCATCCAGGCGCGCTGGGCGATGCGCTCGTCCAGCGCCGCCTCGAACCAGTTCAGCCGGCCACGGCCTTCGGACTTGGCGGCGTACATCGCCATGTCGGCACGGCGCATCAGCTCGATGCGTGTCTGGCCGTGCTGCGGATAGGCGGCCAGGCCCACGCTGCCGCCGATCTGCTGGCGCACGCCGCGCAGCGCAAAGGGCTTGGCCAGTTCGGCGCAGATGGCCAACGCGGCAGCGGTGGCGTCGCTGGGCTCGCCCGGCAGCAGGAGCACAAATTCGTCGCCACCCGGACGCGCGATCTTGGCCTCGGGGCTGACACACCGCCGCAGGCGCCCGGCGACGGCGCACAGCAATTCGTCGCCAGCCTGGTGGCCGAGGCTGTCGTTGACTTCCTTGAAGCGGTCCAGGTCGACCAGCACCAGCGTGAACGGATCGCGCTTGACCAGCATGCGGTCGATCGCGTCGTGCAGGCCGTTGCGGTTGTGCAGGCCGGTCAGGCTGTCCAGCACCGCGCGTTCCAGCAGTGCGGACTCGCGCGCCGACGCCGCCAGCGTCACCGCCGTGCGGTCGCGCAGTTCCTGGATCTCGCGGCGCACTTCGTCGTCGATCTCCAGTTCTGCCTGGCCGCCGATCACCAGCAGCGCCAGCAACTGGCCCTGCCACAAGGCCGGCACCCAGCAGGCCGAACTCACGTCGCCCGGCGACTGGCCCAGCGCACGTGCCGCCCAGTTCGGCACCGAACTCGATTGCCGGAACCACACCGCAAACTCGCCTTGCGGGACCGTGGGCACCTCGACACCCGGCAGGTAGGTCACCTCGCCCGAGCCGTCGCGGTACGCGCGCCAATCCTGGCGACCGTCGCCGACGATCACCACCGCCACACGGGCGTTCGGCAACAGCACCTTCATGCGGTTGACGACCAGGCTCGTGACCCGCGCGGTGTCCAGGCCGCCGAGAATTTCCCGGTCGATGGCCGCCTGCACCTGCATGGCCTGCACCTGGTGGCCGATGCGCTCGGCCATCACGTTCAACGACTGCGCGAGCCGGCCGAATTCGTCGCCGGAGGGCAAGTTCACGCGTGCCGACCAGTCCTGCGCCGCCAGCCGCTGCGTGCCGTCGATCAGGCTGTTGAGCGAGCCCGCCGTGCGCCGCAGCTGCAGCCAGCCCAGGCCGCCGGCCAGGCCCAGCGTCAACAGCACGCCCAGCGCCGTCCAGCGCAGGATCATCGGGTTGTCGAGGATCGAGGCCTGCTTGCCGTCCGACGCCGTGGCGATCAACCAGCGGCCGCCGCCGAAGTCCGGCTGGAACGACAACTCGCGGCGCACGGCACGTACCGGCATGTCCGAGGCCTGCGCCTCACTGACGGCGGATCGCGCCGCGTCGGTGCAATGCACGCGCCGCTCCTGCGCATCTGTCACGCAATGCGCGACGGCGCGCGACTTGTCGAGCGCGGCGCCCCACAGGTAGCGGGCATCGACCTCGGCCAGCCACACGCTGCCGTCCAGCGCCGGATGGCGAAGCAGCACGCGGGCCACGGCGGCTTCGCCTTCGGAAGGCTGCCACCAGGCCAGATTGACGGCGGATTCACCCTCGGCCTCCCGGCCGCGGGACTGGCGCCAGCGTGCCACCGTCTGTTCGTTGCCGGACAGCAGCCGACCCTGCGGCGTCACCCGTGACAGCGCCGTCAGCACGTCCGCGGCGGAAGTCAGCTCGCTGCCCACGTTGCGATGGGCCGGCGATTCAGCCAGGGCCACCAGCACCGAGCGCGCGGCCACCAGCCGCTGTTGAATCAGGGTCGCAAACTGCCTGTTTTCGTCGGCTACACGGATCTCGAGGTTCTGCTGGGCGTCATGGGTCAGGACGACATAGCCCATCGCCACGAACAACACCATGGGCAGCACGGTGGCCGACAGCAGCACGCCGAACACACGACGGGCGACTTCGCCGCGACGAACGGGCGCATCGGGCCTCGGGGGCGCCGGTGTGTCTTCCGGAGGTGGGGTCAGGGGGACGGGTGGAGACATGCCGGCGAGTTGCGCTTGCGAACCCGCTTCTTCGGCCCGTACCCGGCGCTCTTGAGAAATGAGGGGCTGCGCGACGCCGGCTCGGGCCTGGCCAAGCGGTACCGCGCCGCTGTCATCTGGCGCCCGGGAGGCGCATTTCGTCACACCGCCGGTCCGCTCCGCGTGCCACCTGGAGACAATGCCGGCATGTCCGCGCCGCCGTTCGCCCTGCCCGACACGCCCGCCGCCGCCACGCCGCGGGCGGTCGTGCGGCAGGTGGCGCGGCGGCTGGGCGCACGCATGGGCCGCGCGCTGATGCTCGTCAGCGGGTTGTGCCTGGGCATCGCCTTGCTCTTCACGGTGTGGTTCGGCGGCGGCTTCTACCAGCAGCTGGTCTATTCCCTGAGCATCGGCCTGTGCTGCTGGGCGATCACCGATGGCACACGGCTGCTGCTGATTGCCGCGACCGAGATCACCCGCCAGCGCATGGGCCTGCCGGCCGACGCGACAGCCGGCAGGCTGGGCTGGCGCGGCATGATTCCGCTGGTGCTGATGAGCACCCTGCTCGGCCCGCCCCTGGGCATCGCACTGTCCGACGCCATCCTCGGACGCCACTCGCCACCGCTGTGGGCGCTGGATTCCCCCAGCGCGCGCATCACGCTGACGGTCTCACTGCTGGCCACGGTGATCGCCACGCTGGCCTTCAGCTGGCAGGAGCGCCTGGCCGCGATGCAGACCGAAGCGCAGGCGGCGCGCCGCGATCAGGCCGAGAGCCAGCTGCGACTGCTGCAGTCGCAGCTGGAGCCGCACATGCTGTTCAACACGCTGGCCAACCTGCGCGTGCTGATCGGGCTCGACCCCGTGCGTGCGCAGGCGATGCTCGACCGCCTGATCGCCTACCTGCGCGCGACGCTGCAGGCCTCGCGCGTGACGCTGCATCCGCTGGCCGATGAATTCGACCGGCTGGCCGATTACCTCGCGCTGATGCAGGTGCGCATGGGCGCGCGGCTGGTCGTGTCGCTGGACCTGCCGGTCGATCTGCGGCCGCTGCGCGTGCCGCCGCTGATCCTGCAGCCGCTGGTCGAAAACAGCATCCGCCACGGCTTGGAACCGCAGGTCGCCGGCGGCAGCCTGCGGGTGACGGCGCAGCGCGTGGGCACGGAGCTGCAGCTGCGCGTGACCGACGACGGCGCAGGCCTGGGCGGCACAGCTGCCGGCCCGCCGTCCACCGGCTTCGGCCTGGAGCAGGTGCGCTCGCGGCTGTCCACGCTCTACGGCCCGATGGCCGCGCTCGACGTGCAGGCCGGACCCGAAGGCCGCGGCACGCAGGCCCTGGTTCGCCTGCCGATCGAGCCCGCCCCGGCCACGACCACCACCGGCCCATCGACATGACCGCAGCGCGCGCCCTGATCGCCGAAGACGAACCGCTGCTGGCCGCGGCACTGGCGGCCGACCTGCGCCAGGCCTGGCCGGCAATCGAGATCGTGGCAACCGTGGGCGACGGCCTCAGCGCCGCGCAGCAGGCGCTGTCGCTGGGCCCGGACGTCTGCTTCTTCGATATCCGCATGCCGGGCTGCACCGGCCTCGAAGCCGCACAGATGCTGGCCGAGGACTGGCCCGAAGGCCGGCCCTTTCCGCTGATCGTCTTCGTCACGGCTTACGACCAGTATGCGGTGAAGGCCTTCGAGGCCCGCGCGGTTGATTACCTCGTCAAGCCGCACGACAGCGCGCGGCTGCAACGCTGCGTGGCCGGGCTGCAGCAGCGCCTGGCAGCGCGCCAGCCGCCCGCGGGCGAGCTGCAGGTGGCGCTGGAGCAGTTGCGGGGCCTGCTGGGCGCAGCGGCGCCCGGCGGCGCGGCGCCGCCGCGGCTGGACGTGATCCAGGCAGGTGTCGGCACGACGGTGCATTTCGTGCCTGTGGATGATGTCGTCTACTTCGAGGCGGCCGACAAGTACGTGCGCGTGATCACCGCCGACAAGGAGCACCTGATCCGCCTGGCGCTGAAGGACCTGCTGCCGCAGCTGGATCCGCAGCGCTTCTGGCAGATCCACCGTGGCACCGTCGTGCAGGCGCGCTGCATCGCCAGCGCGCGCCGCGACGACTCCGGCAAGGTCTACGTGAGCCTGCGCGGGCGGCCGGAGGTGCTGACCGCCAGCCGGCTCTACGCGCACCTGTTCAAGGGCATGTAGGGCTGGCGGCGGCCGCGCGGCCCTGTCGCGCTGCCCCCCTTTCCGCCGATACCGGCTGCCGCATCTCGCGCCTTGCCGGCGCCGTTTGGTCGCGGCGGCCGTCGATCCGTCCCGGTGCGCTGGCAGCGTCCCGCAACGCCCGGCACGATGCCCTGCATGGACGCATTCACCCGCCTTTTCCAAGACCACCCGGTGGTCTTCCTCCACCTCGTCACCGCGCTGGGCGCGCTGGTGCTGGGCATCGTGATGATGGCCCGCCGCAAGGGCACGCCGCAGCACCGTGCGATGGGCTGGACCTGGGGCGTTCTGATGGCGACCACCACCGTGGCCAGCGCCTTCATCCGCGACCACCACATGCCCAATCTGATGGGCTTCACGCCGATCCACGCCTTCACCGTGTTCACCGCGGTGCAGTTGCCGCGGGGCATCCTGGCCATCCGCCGCGGCGAAGTGGAGTTGCACCGCCGCACCATGCGCGGTCTGTTCTTCGGCGCCTGTGTCATCGCCGGTGTTTTCACCCTGCTGCCGGGTCGCTTCCTCGGCCGCCTGCTGTGGCAGGCGCTGTCGGGCACGGCGGCTTGATCGGCCGACACCTCACCCGCTCATCCCCACCCGCTTTCCTTCACCCTGGAGCCATCACCATGACCATCGCCCTCGATCCCCGCACCGATGCCGACCTGATGCGCCGCGCCAAGCGTCGTGTCGCCCGAAAGATGGGCTTTCTGATCCATCTGACCGTCTTCGTGCTGGTCAACGCCGGGCTGTGGCTGCTGGGCAGCGTGCAGGGCGGCGGGGCGCGCTGGAACCACTGGCCGCTGATGGGCTGGGGCCTGGGCCTGGCGATCCACGGCATCGTGACTTTCCTGAGCCTCAGCGGTGACGGCATGCGCGAGCGCATGCTGGACGCCGAGCTCGAAAGGCTCAAGAAGTCCGGTCGATAGAATCCCGCGGATGTCCGCCGACGCCAAGAAGACCCCTGAAGCCCCCAAGCCGAGCAACTTCCTGCGCGGCATCATCGAACGCGACCTCGAGGCCGGCACGTATGCGCAACGGCCTTTCGGGGGCAGCCCTGGCGACGCGGCCCACCACACCGCCGGCACGATGGACCCGGCGCGCATCCGCACCCGCTTCCCGCCCGAGCCCAACGGCTATCTGCACGTCGGGCACGCCAAGAGCATCTGCCTGAATTTCGGCCTGGCGCGCGACTATGGCGGCGTGTGCCACCTGCGCTTCGACGACACCAACCCTGAAAAAGAGGAGCAGGAGTACGTCGACGCCATCATCGAAGCCGTGCGCTGGCTGGGCTTCGACTGGGACGTCAACGGCACCTCGCACCTGTACTTCGCCAGCGACTATTTCGACTTCATGGTGCGCGCCGCCGAGGCGCTGATCGCCGACGGCCTGGCCTATGTCGACGAGCAGACGCCCGAACAGATGCGCGAGCGCCGCGGCGACTTCAACACGCCCGGCACGAACAGCCCCTTCCGCAGCCGCACGCCGGCGGAGAACCTGGCGCGATTCCGCGACATGCAAAGCGGTGCGATGGCCGACGGCGCGGCCGTGCTGCGCGCGAAGATCGACATGGCCTCGCCGAACATCAACCTGCGCGACCCGGCCCTCTACCGCATCAAGCACGCCACGCACCACAACACCGGCGACAAGTGGTGCATCTACCCGATGTACACCTACGCGCACCCCATCGAGGACGCGCTGGAGCGCATCACGCACAGCATCTGCACGCTGGAGTTCGAGGACCAGCGCCCGTTCTACGACTGGCTGCTGGAGAACCTGGCGCGCCTGGGCCTGCTGTCGCACCCCTTGCCGAAGCAGTACGAATTCGGGCGGCTGAACCTCACCAGCGTGATGACCAGCAAGCGCAAGCTCAAGGCGATGGTCGACGAGGGCATCGTCACGGGCTGGGACGACCCGCGCATGCCCACGATCTTCGGCATGCGCCGACGCGGCTACACGCCGGCCAGCATCCGCGCAATGGCCGAGGCCACGGGCGCGAGCAAGACCAACATCTGGCTGGACTATTCGGTGCTGGACATCGCGCTGCGCGACGACCAGGAGGCCCAGGCGCCGCGCGCGATGGCCGTGCTCGACCCGCTGAAGCTGGAGTTGACCAACTGGGCCGATCTCTTCGGCGCCGATCACCGCGAGACCTGCAGCGCGCCGGCGCATCCGCAGCACCCGGAATTCGGCACGCGCGCCTTCTCGCTGGGGCCGCAGGTCTGGATCGAGGCCGATGACTTCGCCGAGTCGCCGCCCAAGGGCTTTTTCCGCCTGTTCCCGGGCAACCGCGTGCGCCTGAAATACGGCATGGTCGTCGAGTGCACCGGCTGTACGAAAGACGCCGATGGCCGCATCACCGCGGTCCAGGCCACGGTCGTGCCCGACACCAAGAGCGGCACGCCCGGCGCCGACACCGTGAAGGTCAAGGGCACGATCACCTGGGTCGGCGTGCACGAGGCCGTGCCGGTGGAACTGCGCCTTTTCGAGCGGCTGTTCACGGTCGACCAGCCGGGTTCGGACGAGACCGATTTCCGCCAGGTCGTCAACCCGCGCAGCAAGCGGGTGCAGCAGGGTTTTGTCGAGCCGGCGCTGGCCGGCGTCCAGGCGGACGCCCGCTACCAGTTCGAGCGCCACGGCTATTTCGTGGCCGACCGCGTGGATCACCGGCCCGACGCGCCGGTCTTCAACCGCATCACGACGTTGAAGGACTCGTTCAGCCGCTGAGTGGCCAGCGGCGGCGCGGGTGCGGAACTCGGCCCGCCGCGCGCGGGTCGAATCCTTTTTAAGGCCTGAGGAACCGCATCATGAATCGCCCGGCCCGATTGTCCCGACTGTGCGCACTGACGCTGGTCTGCTGCGCCGCCACCAGCACGGCCTGGGCGGCCGGTCAGGTGCATGTGCAGTTCGTCGACCCGCAGCATTACGCCGATATCGGCGTCGGCTCGGTCGACCGGCAGCGCAACCTGGACCTGCTGGCGGCGCACATGCGCGAGTGGGCGCCCCTGTTGCCCGACGGGCAGCGGCTGACAATCGACGTGCTGGATGTCGATCTGGCGGGCGACACGCGCGTGCTGTGGGCGCACCCGCACATCCGCGTGTTGCGTGGTCGTGCCGACTGGCCGCAGATGCACCTGCGCTGGACACTCAGCGATGCCAAGGGCACCACGCTGCGCTCGGGCGACTCGTCGATCAACGACATGTCCTACCTGACGGGCAGCTCCACCGTCGCCGACCAGGGCGCCCTGAGCTTCGACCTGCGGATGCTGGACCGCTGGCTGCGCCGTCAGGTGCTGGTGCCTGGGGCCTGAAATCGCCTCGGACGCTCAGGCCAGGTAGCCCACCGCGCGCAGGCTGGCCAGCAGCCCTGCCGCAAACCGCCGGTAGCCTTCGGCATTGGCGTGGATGGCGTCGGCGCGCAGGGCCGAGTCCTGCAGCACCTCGGACCAGCCGCGGCGGTGCAGCGGCACACGCAGCTTTTCCGACAGATCGCCGTACAGCGGATGGTCGTCCAGCGACTCGCTGACGCGTGACATCAGCGTCGGCCGCGGCACGGCGATCAGCAGCACCTGGGCGCCCGCGGCAGCGGCCGTCTGGCAGGCCTGCGTCAGCGCTGCGCGCGTCTCGGCCTCGGGCAGCCGGCGCAGGAAGTCGTTGCCGCCCAGACCGACCAGCACCAGCGCGGGGCGGTGTTCTTCGAGCAGCGCGGGCAGGCGCGCGGCGCCTTGCGCGGCGGTGTCGCCCGGCACGCCAGCATTGATGACCTGCCAGCCCGTCAGCGGCGCCAGAGCCGCGGGGTAAGCCGTCTCGGGCGTCGCGCCGGTGCCGTAGGTCAGGCTGTCGCCCAGCGCCAGCACAGTGGACGACGCCGGCACGGGCCGGCCCTTGATCGGCTGGCGGCCGCAGCCGGACAGCCCCGACAGCGCAGGCGCAAGCAGCGCAAGGCCGGCTGCGGAAGCGGCTCGATACAAGAGGCGGCGGCGAGGCAACAACGCGGTACGCATGGTGACGTTCGAGTGGGGCGCAGATGGCGCGCAGGCACGGAAAACCGGCATGATCGCGGCTTTGCCACTCTCCGGCATGTGCCGGCGTGACCCCATGTATCCTCATCAGACCCTCTCGCGCGCATCGCAGGCCCGGCGCCTGGGCGCGGCACTCGCCGGCCTCGTGTTTGCGGCGGCCGTCTCGGCCCATGACGTTGCTCCCGTCACCACGGCCAGCGGCCTTGTGTTCAAGTCGCTCAAGCATGGCAGCGGCGCCAAGCCGAGCGCCACGGACGTGGTGAAGGTGCACTACCGCGGCACCCTGACCAACGGCACGGAGTTCGACAGCTCCTACAAGCGCGGCAGCCCCGCGGAATTTCCGCTGAACCGCGTCATCAAGTGCTGGACCGAAGGCGTACAGATGATGCAGGTCGGCGAGAAGGCACAACTGACCTGCCCGCCCGCCATCGCCTACGGCGAGCGCGGCACGCCCGGCGGCCCGATCCCGCCGAACGCCACGCTCAACTTCGAGGTCGAACTGCTGGGCATCGCCGGCAAGTAAGGACACGCGCCGCAGCCGCCCTGCCCGCGCAGGGATGGCGCTGGCGGTTGCAGCCGGCCGGTCTCAGCGGCGGCCGCGCATCCGGTTGAACAGGGTGACGGCGCCCAGCACGAGGCCACCGGCCACGATGCCGACCACGCCGTCCGCGGCGGTCAGCGCGACGGACTTGGCCAGCCCCGCCCAGCCTGCAACGACTGCCTCGATGGCATGGTGCAGCGGTGCCAGGCCGTGCACCAGGATGCCACCGCCCACCAGGAACATCGCCGCGGTGCCCACCACGGACAGCGTCTTCATCAGCCAGGGCGCCGCGGCCAGGATGGCCCGTCCGGCGCCGGCCGCCGCGCCACCCTTGCGGCTGAGGTACAGGCCCAGGTCGTCGAGCTTGACGATGCCGGCGACGAAGCCGTAGACGCCCACCGTCATCAGCACGGCGATGCCCACCAGCACGGCCAGTTGCGTGGCCAGCGGCTGACCGGCCACCGTGCCCAGCGTGATGGCGATGATCTCGGCAGACAGGATGAAGTCGGTGCGCACGGCGCCCTTGATCTTGTCGCGCTCCAGCGCCACCAGATCCACACGCTCATCGGTGAGCGCTTGCGTCAATTCGGCGTGATGCGCCTGGTCTTCCTCGGCGCTGTGCAGGAACTTGTGCGCCAGCTTCTCGAAGCCTTCGAAGCACAGGAACGCGCCACCCACCATCAGCAGCGGCGTGATGGCCCAGGGCGCGAATGCGCTGATGGCCAGGGCCGCCGGCACGAGGATGGCCTTGTTCACCAGCGATCCACGCGCCACGGCCCAGACCACGGGCAGTTCGCGATCGGCCGAGACGCCGGTGACCTGCTGGGCATTCAGCGCGAGGTCGTCGCCGAGCACGCCGGCGGTCTTCTTCGCGGCGAGTTTGCTCAGGACGGCCACGTCGTCCAGCACGGTGGTGATGTCGTCGAGAAGGGCAAGCAGACTGGAAGCCATGGCGCCATTCTCGCTGCCGGCACCGGCCGGCTTACAGTGCAGCCATGAAGATCCTGACTTCGAGTTTTCTGCGCCGCGCCGCCGCCGGCTGCTTGGCCGCGGCGGCGTGCCTGTCGGCCGTCGCCCAGGAAGAGGTGCCGTTCATCACCACGCCGGACCGCGTCACGCTGGCCATGCTGCAGATTGCGCGGGTCGGCAAGACCGACCGGCTGATCGACCTGGGCTCCGGCGACGGCCGCATCGTCATCACCGCCGCGCGGCGCTTCGGCGCGCAGGGGCTGGGCGTGGAGATCGTGCCGGATCTGGTCCAGCGCAGCCGCGCAGCCGCATCGACTGCGGGCGTGGCCGACCGCGTGCAATTCCTCGAACAGGATCTGTTCAAGACCGATCTATCCGCGGCCACGGTGATCACCATGTACCTGCTGCCCGAGGTCAACCTGCAGCTGCGCCCGGCGCTGCTGGCCCTGACACCCGGCACGCGCGTGGTCTCGCACGACTGGGACATGGGCGATTGGCCGCCCGACCGCACGCAGACGCTGGACGTGCCGGAAAAGCAGATCGGCCGCGAGAAACGCAGCCACGTGCATCTGTGGTGGGTGCCCGCGCCGGTGGCCGGTGTGTGGTGCGGGCCAGGCGGGCGCCGCCTGACCCTGACGCAGCATTTCCAGCTCGTTCAAGGGCGGCTGGAGGAAAGCGGCGGCGCGAGCCAGCTCGTCAGCGGGCGCCTGCGCGGCACGGCGCTGAGCCTGAACGGCACGGTCGGCGGGCTGCAGCTGCGCTGGAGCGCCGACCCGGCCTTGCGCACCGAATCCGCCTGGGGTCCGTGGCAGCGCTGGTCAGGCCAGCGCTGGCAGGCCGGGCGCGCGGAAAGCCCATGCTCCACCTGATGCGGCTTTACAACCGGTAACGGCTGTGAGAGAAATCGGCGTCATGGAGGTACGCTTCCGTGTCGTCGACCCCAACCCTCGGCCACACCGGCCGAACCGAGCGTTTCGGCGGGCTCCCGCCTGAATCGCCCCACGAACCGCCCCGCGAACCACACCAGCCGCCGCACGAGCCCCATGAGGCTCACGAGGCCCATGAGGTTCACGAGCCCCCTGCGGCGCTGCGATCGCTGCTGGAGGCCGCCGATATCCGCACCGACGGCGCCAGACCCTGGGACATGCAGGTGCACCACCCGCGCCTGTACCGCCGGCTGCTCAGCGAATGGTCGCTGGGCGTGGGCGAGGCCTACATGGACGGCGACTGGGACTGCGAGCGCCTGGACCTGTTCTTCGAACGCATCCTGCGCGCCGACCTCGAATCGCGCGCCATGGGGCTGGTCCGGCTGAAATTGGCCGCCTCGCTGGTGCCGTACATGCTGGTCAACCGGCAGCGGCGCGGGCGGGCCTTCGTGGTCGGCGAGCGCCACTACGACATCGGCAACGACCTGTTCGAACGCATGCTCGACAGCCGCATGGTCTATTCCTGCGGCTACTGGGAGCGGGCCCAGGACCTCGAAGAGGCGCAGTTCCACAAGCTGGAGATGATCTGCCGCAAGCTGGAGTTGCGGCCGGGGCAGACGCTGCTGGACATCGGCTGCGGCTGGGGCGGCCTGGCGCGGCACGCCGCCAAGCACCATGGCGTGAAGGTCACCGGCATCACTGTCTCGCGCGAGCAGCAAGCGCTGGCGCAGGCGCGCTGTGCGGGGCTGCCGGTGGACATCGTGCTGCAGGACTATCGCGACCTGCGCGGGCGCTTCGACCGCATCGTCTCGGTGGGCATGTTCGAGCATGTCGGGCCGAAGAACTACGCCACCTACTTCGAAACGGCGCACCGCCTGCTGGAGCCCGAAGGGCTGTTCCTGCTGCACACCATCGGCCTGGATCACGCCACGCCGCGCACCGATCCATGGATCGAAAAATACATCTTCCCCGGTGGCAAGCTGCCCTCGGTGCATGAAGTGGCCCTCGGGTTCGAACCCTGGTTCGTGCTGGAGGACTGGCAGAACTTCGGCGCCGACTACGACCGCACCCTGATGGCCTGGCACCAGCGTTTCGAAACCAGCTGGCCGCAGATCGCCGATCGCTACGGCGAACGCTTCCACCGCATGTGGCGCTACTACCTGCTGTGCTGCGCCGGCTTCTTCCGCAGCCGCCAGGGCCAGCTGTGGCAGCTGGTGCTCACGCGGCGCGAGCGGCGCGATGTCTACCGGTCGATTCGCCCGTACGCGCTGTCGCCTGCGCCCCAGCTGTCGTCCGACCCGGATCACTGAAGGCGCTGCACGGGTCTTCGAACGTGGGAGGCCCGCGCGCCAACCCCCGCAACTGGGTGAGTAAAGACGGTCAGTTCGACACATCTTCGAAACATGTGCCCCGCACAATGCGTTCCACGGATGGCGACAACCGACCGCACCACTGGGCGGATCCCGGAACCCGTGACCGGCGCCATAAACCCCGTCTTTGCACCCCGGTGCCGAGCCGGTAGCAATCAGGGCCACCCTCAGGTGGCCCTTTGCTTTTGTGCGGCGGATTAATCCGCCGCAAAGGTTCGCCCGGCCCGATCACGTATAACCGCGGACCATGTCCGCCGGTACCCCGCCCCCTGTCCTGCACGTGCGCGCCCTCGAAGGCCAGCGCGGCGAGCGCACGCTTTTCCGCGGGCTCGAGCTGCAGATGCAGCCCGGCGAGATCGTCTGGCTGCGCGGACGCAACGGCCGCGGCAAGACCACGCTGCTGCGCCTGCTGGCCGGCCTGGCCACACCGGCGTCCGGCGAGATCCACATCGCGGGGCAGACCTTCCGCGCCGGCGGCCCGGCCGTGCGGCAGTCGCTGCTCTACATCGGCCACGCCAATGCGCTGAAGGACGACCTGGCCGCCCACGAGGCGCTGGCCTTCCTGGGCGCGCTGCACGGCCGCCACCCGCCCGCCGACGCGGTGGCGAAGGCCTTGCAGCGCCTGGGCGTGGCCAACCGCGCCCGCGCGCCGGTGCGCACCCTGAGCCAGGGACAGCGCCGCCGCGTGGCGCTGGCGCGCCTGGCGTTGCCTGATGCCCCGCCGCTGTGGCTGCTGGACGAGCCCTTCGACGCGCTGGACGACCTGGGCATCGCCACACTCAACACGCTGCTGGCCGAACATGCCCGGCGCGGCGGCGCGGCGCTGCTCACCAGCCACCAGGCGCTGTCGCTGGCCGACCCGGCGCCGCGTGTGTTCACGATCGACAGCTTCGCGCCGGCTGCGGCTGCTGCCTGAGGAAGACGCGGCGCATGCTCGAGCTCTTCAAGACCGTCCTGGCCCGCGACCTGCGGCTGGCCGCACGGCGGCGCATCGATTCGCTGCTGCCGCTGGTGTTCTTCATCGTGGCCGTCAGCCTGTTTCCGCTGGGCGTGGGCCCGGAGCCGCAGACTCTGCGCCAGATCGCCCCGGGCATCGTCTGGGTCTGCGCGTTGCTGGCGACCATGCTCTCCGTGAGCGGTTTGTATGCCGGCGATAATGCCGACGGTTCCCTGGAGCAGATGTTGCTCGCCCCGGCGCACCCGATTGCGCTGGCAGCGGCCAAGGCGGCCGCGCACTGGGTCATCACCGGTCTGCCGTTGATTGCCACCGCCCCCTTGATCGGTTTGCTCTTCGACCTCTCCACCCCTGCACTGGGCGCGCTCGTCGCGGGCCTGCTGCTGGGCACGCCCATCCTCAGCCTGCTGGGCGGGCTGGGCGCCGCGCTGACGCTGGGCCTGCGCAGCGGCGGCATGTTGCTGATCCTGATCGTCCTGCCGCTGGCCACGCCGGCCCTGATCTTCGGCGCCGGCGCCGTCGGTGCCGTGGAGTCCGGGCTGTCACCGGCCGGCCACTACTCGCTGCTGGGCGCCTTGCTGCTGGCCACGGCGCTGGGCGTGCCCTGGGCCACGTCCGCCGCGCTGCGCATCTCCACCGAATAAGACACCGTCGTTGCCATGCCGCTGACCCTCTACACCTTTGCCTCGCCGCCGAAGTTCTACGCGCTGACCGGCGTGCTGGTGCCGATCTGCTGGATCGCCTTTGCGCTGCTGGCCGCGGCCGGCCTGTGGATGGGCTTTTTCGTGGCGCCCACCGACGCCACGCAGGGCGAGGTCTACCGCGTCATCTTCATCCACGTGCCCGCCGCCTGGATGTGCATGGTGCTGTACCTCGTGATGGCGTTCTGGGCGGCCATCGGCTGGGCCTTCAAGACGCGGCTGGCTTCGATGGTGGCGCGCTCGCTGGCGCCCACCGGTGCGATGTTTGCCTTCCTGGCGCTGTGGACCGGCGCCTTCTGGGGCAAGCCCACCTGGGGCACCTGGTGGGTGTGGGACGCGCGGCTGACGTCCACGCTGATCCTGCTGTTCCTGTACCTGGGCTACATCGCGCTGGTCGAGGCCATCGACGACCCTCGCCGCGCCGACCAGGCCGGCGCGCTGCTGGCCGTGGTGGGCGCGGTCAACGTGCCCATCATCTACTTCTCGGTGAAGTGGTGGAACACGTTGCACCAGGGCGCCAGCGTCAGCGTGATGGCGGCGCCGAAGATGGCCCAGACGATGCTCACGGCCATGCTGTTGATGACCTTCGCGTTCTGGGCCTATTCCTTCGCGGTCGTCTTCACGCGCACGCGGGCGCACATCCTCGAACGCGAACGCGGTGCGGGCTGGGTGAACCAATTGGTCGGCAAAGGATCCATGGCATGAACTGGGGCAGTCTGGATCAATTCCTGCACATGGGCGGCTACGGCCTCTATGTGTGGGGCTCGTACGGCGTGGCCGCGCTGCTGATGGTGACCGAACCCTTGCTGGCCGCTGCGCGGCGCCGACGTGCGCTGCGTGAGGCCGCCGATAACCCCTACGACCGGGAGGCCGACGAATGAAACCGCGCCACAAGAAGCTGGCCATCGCCGGCGGGGTGCTCGTGACCGTGGGCGCGATCACCGCGCTCGTGCTCAACGCCTTCCAGAGCAACCTGGTCTTTTTCTACTCGCCATCGCAGGTGGCGGCCAAGGAAGCCCCGACCGGGCGCACCTTCCGCATCGGCGGCCTGGTGGAATCCGGCAGCGTCAAGCGCGACGGCACGCAGGTGAGCTTCGTCGTCACCGACTCGGCCAAGAACATCGCCGTGCGCTTCAACGGCATCCTTCCCGACCTCTTCAAGGAAGGCAAGGGCGTCGTCGCGCAGGGGCAGCTCAAGGACGGCGTCTTCGAGGCCCGCGAGGTGCTGGCCAAGCACGACGAAAACTACATGCCGCCCGAGGCGGCCGAGGCGCTGGCCAAGGCCCAGAAGGGCGATGCCAAGCTCGGCGCCTCCGTGCAGGGAGCTTCCAAGTGATCCCCGAACTCGGTCATTTCCTGCTGTGGCTGGCCACGGGCACGGCCCTGGTCATCGGCGTGCTGCCGCTGGTGGGCGCACAGACCGGACGCACGGCCTGGATGTCGCTGGCGCGCCCCGGTGCGCTGGTCATGTTCACGTTCGTGGGCCTGGCGTTCCTGAGCCTGCTGGTGAGCTTCGTCGACAACGACTTCTCGGTGGCCTACGTCGCGCAAAACAGCAACAGCGCGCTGCCGCTGATGTACCGCATCTCCGGCGTGTGGGGCGGCCACGAGGGCTCGCTGCTGCTGTGGGTGCAGATGCTCGTGGGCTGGATGGCTGCGGTGGCGCTGTTCTCGCGGCACCTGCCGCTGCCGGTGGTGGCGCGCATCCTGTCGGTGATGGCGCTGGTGGCCGTGGGCTTCCTGCTGTTCACGCTGACCACGTCGAACCCGTTCGATCGCCTGCTGCCCGCAGCGGTCGATGGCCGTGACCTGAACCCGCTGCTGCAGGACCCGGGGATGATCATCCATCCGCCGATGCTGTACATGGGTTATGTCGGCTTCTCGGTGGCCTTCGCCTTTGCGGTGGCCGCACTGATCGGCGGCAACCTCGATGCGCAATGGGCGCGCTGGACGCGCCCCTGGACGACCACCGCATGGATCTTCCTCACGCTGGGCATCGCCATCGGCAGCTGGTGGGCCTATTACGAACTCGGCTGGGGCGGCTGGTGGTTCTGGGACCCGGTCGAAAACGCCTCGTTCATGCCCTGGCTGGTGGGCACGGCGCTGATCCACTCGCTGGCCGTGACCGAGAAGCGCGGCAGCTTCAAGAACTGGACCGTGCTGCTGGCCATCATGGCCTTCTCGCTGTCGCTGCTGGGCACCTTCCTCGTGCGATCGGGCGTGCTCAGCTCGGTGCATGCCTTCGCCACCGACCCCGCGCGCGGCCTGTTCATCCTGGGCTTCCTGGTCGTGGTGGTCGGCGCCTCGCTGAGCCTGTTCGCCTGGCGCGCACCCAGCGTCGGCCTGGGCGCGCGCTTTGCGCTGCTGTCGCGCGAGACCCTGCTGCTGGCCAACAACGTGCTGCTGCTGGTGGCCGCCGCGGCGGTGCTGCTGGGCACGCTGTATCCGCTGGTGCTGGACGCCCTGAACATGGGCAAGATCTCGGTGGGCCCGCCCTACTTCGAGACCGTCTTCGTGCCCCTGATGGTGCCGGTGGTCTTCCTGATGGGCGTGGGCCCGCTGGCGCGCTGGAAGCAGACCGAACTGCCCGATCTCTTCACGCGGCTGAAGTGGGCCGTTGGGGTGGCCATCATCGTGGCGGCCGTCGGCAGCTGGTGGGCCGGCCGCATCTCGCCGTTCTCGGTGCTGGGCCTGCTGATGGGCTGGTGGATCGTGGCCTCGGTGGCCACCGATTTCCACGAACGCGTCGCGCCGCGTGGCAGCGCCAGCGGCACCTGGCTGTCGCGCACGCGGATGCTGCCGCGCGCCACGTTGGGCATGATGCTGGCGCACCTGGGCGTGGCGGTCTTCATCTTCGGCGTCACGATGGTCAAGACGCACGAGGTCGAGCGCGACGTGAAGATGGCGCCCGGCACCTGGACCGAGGTCGAGGGCCTGCGTTTCACGCTGGAAGGTTTCGGTGATGCCGTCGGCCCGAACTACAAGGCGGTGCAGGGGCGCGTGAAGGTCACGCGCGGCGACCAGCTCATCGCGCAGATGACGCCCGAAAAGCGCGTCTACCGCGTGCAGACCATGCCGATGACCGAAGCCGCGATCCGCACGCGGCTGCAGGGTGACCTCTACGTCTCGCTGGGCGAGGCCGTCGATCAAGGCCAGGCCTGGATCGTGCGCATCTACATCAAGCCCTACGTGAGCTGGATCTGGGGCGGCTGCGTGATGATGGCCCTGGGTGGCCTGCTGGCAGCCACCGATCGCCGCTACCGCGCGCGCAAGACCGCCACGCAGACCAGCGCGGCCGGGGGAGCCGTTCCCGCATGAAAAGCCTGAAGTTCCTGATCCCGCTGGCGCTGTTCGTGGTGCTGGCGGTCTTCCTGGCGCGAGGACTGCAGCTCAATCCGCGCGAGGTGCCCTCACCGCTGATCGGCAAGCCCGCACCGGGCTTCATGCTGCCCACGCTGGCCGATCCCGCGAAGACCATCAAGCGCGAAGACCTGCTGGGCAAGGTCTGGGTGCTCAACGTCTGGGCCTCGTGGTGCGCGCCCTGCCGCGAGGAACACCCGCTGGTCGTGGCCTTCGCCAAGCGCAGCGGCGTGCCGGTCTACGGCCTGAACTACAAGGACCAGCGCGCTGCGGCCACCGGCTGGCTGCGCCAGCTGGGCGACCCGTATGCCGCCACGCTGGTCGACGCCGACGGCAAGGTCGGCATCGACTGGGGCGTCTACGGCGTGCCCGAGACCTTCGTCGTCGACAAGGCCGGCCTCGTGCGCATGAAGCACATCGGCCCGCTGAGCGAAGAAGCCATCCGCGACAAGCTCGAACCGCTGATCAAGGAACTGGGCTCATGAGCCTCGATCGCAATACCGCCCGCTGCGCCGCGGGTGTCTGGCAGCGCGCGGCCCGCGTGCTGCGCATCGGCGTGGCCGCCGCGGGCATGGGCGCTGCGCTGGCATGGGCACAGGCGCCAGCGCCTGGCGCCACTGCAGCCCCCGCACCCATGCGTGCCGGCGAAGCGCCCACGGCATCCAAGGACCCGGCACTCGAAGCCCGCGTGCTGGCGATCGCCGCCGAGCTGCGCTGCCTGGTGTGCCAGAACCAGACCATCGCCGATTCGCACGCCGACCTGGCCGTCGACCTGCGCAACCAGGTGCGCGAGATGGTCCAGCGCGGCGACAGCCAGCAGCAGATCATCGATTACATGACCGCCCGCTACGGCGACTTCGTGCTGTACCGCCCGCCGGTCAAGGGCACGACCGCGCTGCTGTGGTTCGGCCCTGCCGTGCTGCTGGTGGGCGGCCTGGCGGTCTTCGTGCTGATGATGCGTCGGCGCACGCGGTTGGCCGCCGACCGCTTCGAACCCGATCCGGAAGAACAGGCGTGAGCAAAAAATTCCCTCCAAAAGCCGCCGCCATGCCCGCTGGCACCTCCGCGCCGCCGCTGGACGCCGCCGCGGCAGCCGCTCCGGCACGCCCGGGCGCACGCCTGCTGGCGCTGACCTCGCTCTTCGCGCTGTCCGTGGCCTGCGCCGGCTACTGGTGGACCGGGCAGCCGGCGGCCATCGGCGGCCACACCGCTGCCGCTGCACCGGCTGGCGCCAGTGAGGCCGAACAGGTCGCGCAGTTCACTGCCATGGTCGACAAGCTCGCCCAGCGCATGGACAAGGAACCCTCGGCCGAAGGCCTGTCGATGCTGGGCCGCAGCTACTTGGTGCTGGGCCGCGCGGACGACGGCGTGAAGGCCTACGAGCGGGCCGTGAAGCTCAAGCCCGACGACCCCAACGTGCTGGCGGACATGGCCGATGCGCTGGGCGTGCGCAACGGCAACAGCCTGACCGGCGAGCCGCTGGTGATGGTCCAGCGCGCGCTGAAACTTGACCCGGACAACCTCAAGGCGCTGATGCTGGCCGGCAGCGAGGCCTTCGACCGGCGTGACGCCGATGCCGCGATCCGCCACTGGCAGCGCATGATCGACAAGGGCCCGGCCGACCACCCGCTGGTGCGCCAGGCTGCTGCCGGCATCGAGGAAGTGCGCCGCGCTACGGGCGCCGCGCCGTCCGCGGCAGCGTCCGGTCCCGCGGCGGGTCCTGCCGCCGGACCCATGGCCGCAGCGGCCACGGCCGCGACGCCAGCTGCCGCCGACCCCGCCGCCGTGGCCGCCGCGCGCATCGGCGGCTCCGTCAGCCTCACGGCCGGCCTGGCCGGCGTCTCGCCCGAAGACACCGTCTTCATCTTTGCCCGTCCGGCCGAAGGCGCGCGCGTGCCGCTGGCCGTCGTGCGCAAGCAGGTCAAGGACCTGCCCACCGACTTCACGCTGGACGACAGCAACGCCATGTCGCCGGCCGCGCGGCTGTCGGGCGCGACGCGGGTGATCGTCGGCGCGCGCATCAGCAAGAGCGGCAACCCGATGTCCCAGCCGGGCGACATCGAGGCCCTCAGCGAGCCGGTCGCACCGGGCGCGCAGGGCTTGAAACTGGTGCTTGGCGCCAAATTGCCTTAAGCGACGCTTAAGGGACCGCATCCGGCCCCCATGGCGGATGGATGCGCTTGCTCCAGATCAATCGCGAACCGCTGTGCAGTCGGACACTGGGTCGTCAAGGCCGTGTCAGCTGTTGGCATCGGGCCCGAATCTGGAGGAATCATGCCTGTCACTGGTTTTCGATCGCTGGCCCTCGCGGCTGGATTGGCGTTTCTGACGGCGGCCGCACCGACCTGGGCCCAGGAGACCGAGTCGGCCATGGCGCGCGGCGCGCGGCTGTACGACAAGTACTGGGGCGAAAACAAGACGGCCAAGCCCACGAGCGACCACCCGTCCTACATCAAGGACGGCAAATACGGCAAGGAAAACTCCTGGCGCTGCAAGGAGTGCCATGGCTGGGACTACAAGGGCAAGGACGGCGCCTATGCCAAGGGCAGCCACTTCACCGGCATCAAGGGCATCAACGGTGCGGCGGGCAAGGACCCAGGCGCCATCGCAGCGATGCTGCGCGACAAGACCCACGGCTATACCGAGGCGCAGCTCAGCGCCAAGGATGTGTCCGATCTGTCCTTGTTCGTCGCGAAGGGCCAGGGCAACCTCGGCAAGTACCTGGACGGGGCCAACAAGGCGCGTGGCGACGGGGCCAAGGGCGTGGCCTACTTCAACACGCTTTGCGCCGGCTGCCACGGCGAAGACGGCAAGAAGGTCAAGGACGGCCCGGCGCTGGGCTCCGTGGCGGACAACGGCGCCGAGATGATGCACAAGGTGCTCAACGGCCACCCGGGTGAGGCCATGCCGGCCCTGCGCGCCCTGGATCACCAGATCGCGGCGGACGTGGCGGTGCACCTGACCAAGCTGCCCGCCAAGTGAGCCGCACGCGTTGGGGTGCTGCTGCGCTGCTGCTCGTCGGCGGCGTGGCCGGGGTGCTCTTCTGGGGCGGCTTCCACACCGCCCTGGAGGTCACCAATACGATGGACTTCTGCATCTCGTGCCACGAGATGAAGGACAACGTGTACCAGGAGTACCGCAAGAGCGCGCACTTCCAGAACGCCTCCGGCGTGCGCGCCACCTGCCCGGATTGCCACGTGCCGCGGGAATAGGGACCCAAGCTGGTTCGCAAGATCCAGGCGAGCAACGAGTTGCTCCATCACCTTCGGGGCACCATCGACACGCCGCAGAAGTTCGACGAGAAGCGCAAGGAGATGGCCGAACGGGTCTGGGCCGGCATGAAGGCCAACGACTCGCGCGAGTGCCGCAACTGCCACAGCTGGGAGGCCATGGACTTCCACAAGCAGACGCCGCGCAGCCGCGAGAAGATGGAAGAGGGCCGCAAGGAAGGCAAGACTTGCATCGAGTGCCACCAGGGTGTGGCACACGCGCTACCCAAGCGCGACGATTGAGGGCCTCGCCGGGGCGGTGCCGGCATCGGGACGATCACCGGCACGCCATCGGCCGCGGCCGGATCCTGCACGTCCGCGTCAGCCGAAGCGTCCTTGCAGAAACCACGCCGCACCTTGCGCGGTCGAAGCGGCGGGCAGGCGCGAGCGGTAGACCCACACCAGCGAGCCGTCGGTCGTCTGCGCGACGAAATAGTCGCGCGCGGCCGGGTCGCCGTCCCACCAGCCGGTCTCGATGCGTTCGGGGCCGCCCACCATCTGCAGCGGCTGGCCGTCCAGGCAGGGCAGCGCCTGGCGGTCGGGCAGCGGCACGGGCGGATCGAAGAGCCACACCGGCCGCGTGAGCGCGGACGTCACCGATGCCGGCACGGGGCTGTCGCCAGTGACGCGTTCGCCGGCCTGCGCCGGGTCCACCGGCTGCAGCACCGTGCCGCGCTCGGGGCGGTGGTCGGCCACGCGCTGCAGCCGCTGCACCCGCTCGCGGCCCAGGCGCGCCTGCAGCCGCTCCAGCAGGCGCAGCAGGCCTTCGCGCTCGGTCGCGCGCGTGGGAAACAACTCGCCGCTGGGGGCGTCGCTGCAGGCCAGGTCCTTGCAGCGCAGCCGCAGCTCCAGCGTGGGTGCCGGCAACGGCAGCTGCGCCAGGCGCTCGCGCAGCAGCGTGTGCATGTGGCCCGTCTCGAGGCTGGGCTCGGCCAGTGCGATCTCCAGCGTGCTGCAGGCGGGCGTGGTGTCGTCGTGGCGGTGGCGCGCCTCGTGGTGCATGGCCAGCTCGAAACGCCGCACGCGGGCGCGGCGCCCACGCGCCCAGGTGACCAGGCGGGCCAGCAGCAGCCCGGCGCCGTACAGCAGTTGCTCGGTCGTATCGGCGCGGGCAAACAGCTCCAGGCGCGCCTCGAACTGCTCCGGCCAGCGGATCCACACATGCGCCTGCGGCGCATCGCCGCGCACGGCATCCAGTTCGTCCAGCATGGCCGTGCCAAAACGCCGCGCCAGCCCCTCGCGCGGCAGCGCGCGCAAATCGGCCAGCGTGTGCAGGCCCAGGCCCATCAGGACCTCGGCATGGGCCCGCGCGGCCGGCAGATGCACCAGGGGCACGGCGTCCAGCCGCTGGCGCAGCAGGTCCAGGTCCGTCGTGTGCGGGCCGATCAGCGGCAGCGCGGCGGCGCTGTGCGCCAGCAGCGCCGCGCCGCCGGCCGTGGGGGCCGTGGCCCAGCGGCAGCTCAGGCCCAGCGGCGCGACCTCCGCCTGCAGCCGTTGCAGCAGGCGCGGCAGCCCGCCGAAGGCGCGCTGCGTGGTCGACACCTCCAGCAGCACCGTGCGCGCGTCGCCCAGGGTCACCGCGGGCGTGAAGACCAGCGCCGCATGCACCACGGCCTGCAGCCAGCCGGCTTCGCGCGGCGCATCGGCCTGCCCGAAGACCGTCTGCGGCGCCAGCGCCATCGCCGTGGCGCGCTTCTGGCCGGGCTGCAGGCCCAGCGCAGCGGCCGCGGCATTGACCGCCGTCAGCCGCGCGCCGTGCAGCAGCGCCAGCGGGCGGGCATCGGTGCCAGCGTGGGCATCCGCGTCGGCCGGCACGGGCGCGGGCGGCAACGTCGCGGCAAAGGCCTCGAGCGACAGGTGCGGCAGGTGCACGGCGATCCACAGCATGGGCGGTGTCCGTCGACCAGGCTCACGCCGGCACGGCCAGCGACACGCGCTGCGCCGAAGCCACCGGCGGCAGATCGAGCACCAGCGCGCGCGCCTGCGGCGGCCCGCGCCGCTTGAGGATCTGCAGCGTCAGCCCATCGGGCCCGCTGGGGTGCAGCGCCAGCCGCAGCGGCGCCGGGCTGGGTTTCAGGCGCGCCTCGATGCCGCGCAGCAGGAAGACCGGGCCGTCGTGCGCCTGCGCCGCCAGCTGCAGGCGCCGCAGCGCATCGGCGCGCAGGCTCTCCGGCAGCCAGGCCAGGACCGCCCCCACGTGCCCGCTGCGCAGGGCCTGCTCCAGCGCCCACAGCACATCGGCCGCGCCCAGCACCCGGCGCAGCGCCGCGCCGCGCGGCCCCTCGCGCCCGTGCACGACGATCCACGGGTCGTCCTGCAGCCCCAGCTGGGCCAGCGCCCAGGCACAGGGCGTAGCCGGCGGGTCGAAGAGCATCACGCTGCGCGACGTGCCGTGCTCGCCACGCGCCACGGCCGCCAGCACCGGCGCCAGCAGCCGCATCTCGCCCACGCCGGGGTGGCGCAGCAGCAACTCGGTCAGCGCCCGGCGCGGCCAGCCGCCGCCGGGCAACTCGGCGTCCAGCGCCGCAAACCGGCTGGACAGCCCCGACTCACCCCCGCGCGCGAGCTGCCGCGCCCGCCACAAGGCGGGGTGGATGAGTTCGGGCGACACCCGGGCCGGGCGCGGCGCCGGCAAAGACGCCCCACCCTGCCCCGTGACGCTGGACAGCAGGTCGGCGGGCATTGGGCTGGCTCATGAATACTGTATGGATATACATATCCTAGCGCCGAAGACCGGCCAGGAGTAGGGGTGGGGTGAAACAGGGGGTGTGCGAGACCTTCACCCGCGCGATCCGATCCCGCGGTCGTCGAAGAGCCACACCGAAGGCCGTTGTTCCTCTCGAGCGAAATCGAGATCTGATGGAAGTCGCGAGTCCACCCGGTCTTCCTAGAGCCCACGGCGAAACGAATCTGCATCGAGGCCGCACAAGGGCGCCCAGGACTTGCGGCCCTCGCGCCACTTCGATCTGTCGATGAGTCGCCGCCAACCGACACCGCACGCACATCGAGCTGGTCGAGCACATACCAGCGTCGTCACTGTTGGACAAAACAAGTCCGTCCCACAGAATGTGGATGACACGTCACCCGCGAGCGAAGGAACATGACTGAAATCTCCTCTGCGCTCCCTTGGCCCATCCACCGGCGAGCAGCTCGCACGGTGCTTGTCGTGGATGTTGTCGAATTCGTTCGACTGATGGAAGCAGACGAGGAAGACACGGTTCGCCGCGTGCAACGCTTCGTGAGCGAATCCGCCACACACATTCTTCCGGCGCACAGCGGAAGGTTGGTCAAGAGTACCGGAGACGGGATGGTGATCGAATTCGACTCCGTCACTTCAGCCATCGCGTGCGGACGCGCACTGTTTGCAGCGATGGACCCGTTGAACGACGGACGTGCAACCGACGCACGCATGGCCTTGCGAATGGGTGCGACCGTCGGAGACGTCTACGCCGATGAATTCGACATCCAGGGGCGTGTGGTCAATCTTGCAGCGCGCCTTACCGCGGTCGCCGGTCCTGGCGAAATCGTCGTGTCCGCAGAGCTCAGAGATCGTCTGGCGGACGGCCCGGACGGATCGATCGAAGACCTGGGCGACTGCTGGCTCAAACATCTGCCAAATCCTGTTCGGGCATATCGCGTGACTGCAAACAGTCAACTTCCCCGATCCGAAATGAACCCGGACACCAGTGGATTGCGACCATCGATAGCTGTCATCCCGTGGCACTCGAAAACAGACGATCCGCGCCTGACCGTCGTCGGTGAAATGGTGGTTGATGAAGTCATCAACATGCTCAGCCGCACGGCGGAATTGCGTGTGATCTCAAGACTCTCAACATCCATATTGGCAGACAGCGCCGACATTCTTGGGGATGCACGTAGACATCTGGGTGCGACCTTCGTCTGCACAGGCACGTGTCGACTGGATGGTGACCGCCTGCGCGCGCACGTCGAGTTGGCAGAAGCCTCAAGCGGCGAAGTTCTTATGGCTGAAACAATTGTCGTCCGCTTGGATGAAGTGTTGGGGCCTGGCGCGGAAGTTGCCAGCGACTTGGCCACTCGACTGAGCGTTGCTGTACTCACATACGAGCTAACAAGCGCACGATCCAAACCCCTGCCGAACTTGAACGCCTATACGATGCTGCATGGTGGCGTTCTATTGCTCCACCGTTTCGCCCCGAGCGATTTCGAACGGTCTCGCGCCGTGCTCGAAGAACTGGCACACCGGGTCCCCAGACACGCGACACCCCGTGCATGGTTGGCTCGATGGCACGATCTGCGCGTCTTCCAAGGATGGTCCACGGATCCCGAAAACGACACAAGGCGTGCGGATGACCTCTCCAAGCGCGCCCTGGATCTTGATCCGGACTCGCCGATTGCCCTGACAACGGCTGGCGCCATTCAGACAGGCATAGCCAGAGACGTCGACTCCGGAATCGCGCTGTACCGGCGTGCCATAGAAGTCAATCCGAACGAGCCATTGGCTTGGCTACTGTTGGGTGCCGCGCACTCATTTCGGGGCGATGGACCTGAGGCATTCGCGGCCAGCGAGCAAGCCTTGGCGCTCTCGCCATTGGACCCACTGAAGTATTACTTCGACGCATTGGCCGCCTCTGCAGCACTGGCAGACGAGCGGTATGACCGCGCCATCGAACTGGCGCTGAGGTCGCTAAAAGCGAATCGAGCCCACCTGTCGACTTGGCGCGTACTCGCCATTGCGCAGTCACTCTCAGGGCGTGAAAAGGAAGCTCGCGCAACCGTTGCCGAACTGCTGCTGCGCGATCCCGGAATGACCGCCGAACGATTTCTGGCGCGTTCGCCAGGTGGTCGGTATCCCATTGGGCGTCGATTCGCAGACGCATTGATCGAAGCAGGAGTACCGCGTACGGCCTGACTCAAGGCCTGTTCAAGACTGATCAAGAGAGGGGGTGAGTGATGAGTGGAATCGGACCTTTTCAAGGCTGGCAGGGGTGGCAAGGCTGGCAAGGCTGGCAGGGATGGCAGGGATGGGGGCCCAGCGGTTCTCAAGGTGCCCCCATGTTGGCCGACGGCATCATCCGCAGCCGGGAAATCCAGCAGGTCTTGGCGGCAACCAACCACGGCGGCGCCGTCGGTAAATCGCCGCAGCAAGGAGGGAATGCCAATGGCAGCCGCAAATTGCCTCTCCTCGACGACCCGAATGAAGCGAGGAAACTCGGTGACGATGTACGCGCCAAGGTGTTGATCGCCGACCTGCTGAGCCAACTGCGCGTGTCGCCGGACCCGAAGTCGGACAGCGTGACGCTCGAATTCGTGAGTGAAACCCGAAAGCGCACCTCGATTTCGACGATCTTCCGCCCGCCTATCGAAGTATTTCAAGCACAGTGTCGTGCGGTGACTCGCTGGGCAGAGTTTCGAGCGGAACGCGCCCCCGAAATCCTCAGCCAGTTGGGCCCGCAGACGGCGTACTTCGATGCCATTCTTGACCTGACACCGTCTCGGAAGCCAGCCACCCTCGAGTGGTATGGGGTGGGAATGTTGTTTGCCTCCATCGTCGCGCAGCGCATGAAGCAAGTACTGGGGTGCCCGAGGCCCAGTGCACTGGACGCCAGCATTCAGCCCATGCTGTCCAACCCGCCATTCAGCGCAATGCCGAGTGGCCACGCCACTGAAGCATTCATGGCGGCCCAGCTATTCACTCATATTTCAGGACACAAGAACGACTTCACTGAAACGCAATTGAATGCACTCGCACATCGGATTGCAACGAACCGGGTCGTCGCGGGCGTTCACTACCCCATCGACAGCATTGCCGGTTGGGCACTGGGGCGCTCCCTGGCCGAGTACTTCGTGGCGCGCAGCAGTGCAGCAGAGGCCGATGAAGACTGGAACGCACGAATTTTCCAGTGTTCGCAGCAGCAAAGCAAAGAACATGACTACGCAAACGTCGACTTGGAGCAGCGCGATGTGCTCGACACATCGAATCCATCTTCGTTCGCCGGTCTTGTGAAAGTCACGGAGACGTCAATGAAGGTGCTCTCCGGAAGAACCGCAAAGGCCGCCCAGTCCTCGATCCTGGCCGACTTGTATAGCCGCGCGCTCGCCGAGTGGCCTTGAGTCAGTTCTGTTGCCATTCACGCTTCCGGAGCAAGCCATGACATGGGTGCAGAGAACAGTCGGAACGCTCAGCAATGTGAATTGGACTGAGGCACTGGGCAAGAAGTGCCTTGACCCCTATCTTGTCTGGTTCGAGATTCTTGGCTATCCGAGTTGGATCCAGTGCAATCGAGCGCCCGATTCCTTACTGCCCAGCATCCCGATCTTGATCGAGTTGAAGGAGCCCCACTCGAAAGAGACCTCCCCTGATGCATCCATTCCTGCCCCCTACCTCCAGCCGCTCGGTGCGTCCGGACATGCGGCGCGCTTCGTCACCGGGCGTGCGACACCAGAAGAAGTCTTAGGACTTCTCGACAGTCCAGCCGTCGAGCGCATACAGATCGACATGTCGCACACGGGGCCGCACGACGGCCCACCCGCTGTCGTCGGCGGAAGTCCGGACAACGCTGCATCAGGTCCCGCACCAAAGGTCTGGATAGGTGTGATTGACGATGGCTGTGCGTTTGCACACTCGCACTTTCGAATCGCCGGCTCCGACAAAAGCCGAGTCGAGTATCTATGGGACCAGAATCCACCTGTAGACGGCGGCCCGTTGTCATCGCGCTGGACAGTCAGCACCGGATTCGATTACGGTCGAGAAATTCGCCCTTCGATTCTGACACCGGCAGGCGGCGACGAATCCCGCATATACCAAGAGATCGGCTACCACTCCCCACTGCGATCACGCGTGCGCCATGGCACGGCGATCATGGACTTGGCCGCAGGTACCCCCTCCCCATTGCCGGGACAGCTCGCTCCGAGTGACGTTCTCGACGAAGCCGGGCAGGCGCCGATCGTCTTTGTCGAATTGCCGCACATCGACGATCGGGGAACATGCAGCACGGGGCTCGGCGTCCACTTGCTCGACGCATTCCGCTACATCATCGATCGGGTCGAACGGCACGGCTCGAACGGTTCGCGGGTCGACTTGTCAACCCGCATCGTCATCAACTTGAGCTATGGCGCGTTGGCGGGCCCTCATGACGGCACCACGATCGTCGAACAGGCGCTCGACGAGTTGGTTTCCGAGCGAGGAAATCTTGCGGTCGTCATGGCTGCCGGGAATACATACCAGCGCCCCGCCTCACGGCCGACGCATGCAAGCATGAATTTGGAGCCAGGCACGCGAAAGTCAGTGGCGTGGCGTATCCAACCCGAAGACGTGACCGACAGCTACCTCGAGATTTGGTGTCGCGATCCTGCACTGGCGAACGGCATGTCAGTACGCGTCACCCCGCCCGGGGGGCAGCCACAAATCATTAACCAGTCAGAGTCGTGGTCCTGGGAACCGGACGGCAAACCCGTTGCGGCAGTCATCTTTCCAAGGCAGGTGCCGCAGAGTAACCGCGCCGCCATGGCGCTGGTTGCGCTGACGCCTACAGTGCCTCGCGAAGGTCATCGACAGCCGGCACCTGCGGGGCCTTGGCTGATCGAGGTCGAAAACACCAATTCGAAGGGAGCTTTCGACGTGGACCTTTGGATCGAGCGTGACGACTTGGTCGCGGGTGATTTCCGTCGTCGCCAACAGTCGCTCCTCGAGCCCAGAGAAGGGTCTTCTGTGGACGTCACGCATTCTCTTACTTCGCTGGCGCACGGAAAGCATGTCGTATTGGCTGGCGGCTGGAGGGTCGGTGACCGCCGCGTCGACGACGACAGTGCGCTGGGTCCTGGTCTGCCGCCGTCGAAGCGCAAACATCCGGACGTGATGGCCCCTACGAGCTTGGGACCCGGCACGCGAGGGATAAGGGTGGCCGGAACTTCAAGCGGGGTAGTGACGCCCTTTTCGGGCACGAGCGCGGCAGCAGCCAGCGCCACCCGATGGATTGCCAACGGGTTCGCCAATGCGCCCAAAGGCGACATCTCGGTTTCCGAACTCAGGCGTGCGATCGATGAGGCGGCCCGCAGGCAGTCGACCGCTTCCTTGCCTGGAAGTCCCGATCAAGATCGAGATGCGCCTGTCCGCATTGCGCTGGATCTCTCGCCGCCACTAGCGATCAAGCCAAAAGCGGACTCCGGCAAACAATCGCCTGTCTCTAGTGCCAAGTAGCGCAGGCTGCACGCTGGCACGTTTGCGCTTGAATGAAGCTCTCAGTTGCGCGAGGACTGGCAGGGAAAGTCGCGCGGTGGATGAAGCCGCGGTGATCGCGGGAACCACATGTTAGGCGTCATTGGGAGGTTCCTATGGAGCATGCCGCCGCACTGATCGGGACCGTTCTCTGGGTAGCGCTCATTGCCGGTCTGGTATGGCGCTTTCACGACCCGGTCTATGGAATCCTATCTGCCCTGCAGAAGCGAATCGACTCCGGGAGCAGCCTGAAGGCTGGGCCATTCGAACTGCAAGACCAACTCAAACCCTCCTCTCCTGAGGCACAGCGCGTGAAGGTTGAGACAGAGACTGCAGAGGCTGCTGCACAGGCGGTTGAGGGAACAGCGGCTCCGCGTTCACCTGCCTCCATAGCTGGTGACAAGCGCATAACACTGAAGGCCTTCCTGTCTGAGGATTTGGCGCTTCGCACCATTCAAGCGGAATATGGCGCCCTCGTACAGCGCCAGGTGAGCGCCGGTCCAAACTCGCGGATCTTCGATGGATTTCTCCTCAACAACGGTCGACCGACCGTTGTTGAAGTCAGGTTCATCCGGGAGAGAGCCTCAGTACAGCGCTTAGGTAGTTCCCTTGAGCGCATCGCCGCGGCGATTCAAAGTAGCCCATGGCCGAACGCCCAACTCCTTCTTGCTCTGGTTCTCGAACACGAGACTGCCGTGCCGGATCGAGACCGCGTTCTTCGAAACCTTCTAGCGAGCGTCAAATTCGACGTTCAAGCCAGGATCTTCTTTATGCCGGAGCTCTTGCGACGTTTTGGGCTCCCGACGGATGTCGACTAACCCTGATCTGCAGCCGACGGGCTACGGCGTGCGGCCACTCGCATCCGGCAATGGCCTTTGGCCATTGTGTGCCGGCCGCTCCTGGCTCCACGCCTTCGTGCGCAGCTGAGCTTTACGATGGGCTGTAGGGCGCAGACCCAGCCGGTCCGCAACCTCAATGCGTCCACCCCCCCGCATCCGGCGGCGGATCCTGCTCGAGTTCCGTCTCCAGATCGACCAGGCTGCCGCCGCGGTGAACCGCATCCGGATCGCCGCGCACCAGCACGAACAGCCCGTCGGGGCGGTCTTCCATGCAGCGTCCGCAGGTGGGACAGAAGTGCCGCACGATGCGCTGATCGGCAATCAGCTCCGTCTGCATCAGGTGGACCTCACGTACAGCCATGTGGGCAGCTCCGGGCGGGCGTCGCCGTCATGAAATCAGCTCGAACAGCCGATCGCCTCGCAGCGCCCCTGCCTTCGACCGAAGGCCGTGACGCCGCGAGGCGACAGCTTGCGAAGTGACCAGGCCCCAGAGGGCCCGGTCCGTGGTCGCTCACGGGGCGCGGAAGAACGCCGAGGGTTCGTTGTCGGAGTAGCCCGAGTGAACGGTCGGCACGCCGCTGTTCAGATGCTGGGCCACGACCACGATCTTGTACAGGCCCGAGACGGCCTGGCCGCCGAAGTTCTGGCCCTCACCCAGCAGCGGGTTGGGATCGACCGACATCTGCACGTCGTAGTTGAGCTGGCCCGGCACGCCGGAGACGATCAGCTCGGCGAGCTGCACTTCCTGTCCGGGGCCCTGGCTTTCGGCAAAGGCGCGCAGACGGAAGGCGTCGCAGTTGCCGATCAGGCTGGTCAGCGTGGCCGGTACCGCGAACTTGACACCGATCTTGAACGGCTGGCCAGCGGTCAGGACCGTCGTCGGCGGCACGCCGTTGTTGTCGAGGACCTGGTGGGACATGGGAGAAGTCAGACCCGCGATAACCCATTCGATTGCCATTTGAATCACCTTGAGATGAAGAGAGTGGTTGATACGTGTTCCGATTCATCGGGACCACCACCGCCGGTGCCGGACCTTGCTGCTTCGGAGACCACAGGGGCTTCCCTGTGAATCCAGTGTCTGGAGCCACACTTAGCAGGCGCTGTGTCGCGGCTTAGCCGGCACCTACGCGGCACTTAATCCGCGCATCGGCACAATCCCCCCGAATACACCCATGCGCCACACCCGCGACATCCTCTGGTCGCAGCTGTTCGAGCTGCCCGAAACACCCGGCCTGCCGCTGCAGGCGCAGCTGCGTGCGGCCATCGTGCGCGAGATCCTGGCCGGACGGCTGCCGGCCGGGGCGGCGCTGCCGTCTTCGCGTGATCTGGCGCGGCTGCTGCGGCTGGGCCGCAACACGGTGACGGCGGCCTACCAGCAGCTGGTGGCCGACGGCTTCCTGCGGGCGCGGGCGCGCAGCGGTGTCTATGTCGCCCCGCAGGCGCCGTCGCAGGCGCCACCCCTGCCGCCGCCCGCGGCCGATCACGAGGCATCGGACGACACCAGTGCGCCCGACTGGTCCGTGCGCCTGCGCCGCACGATGCGCGGCCGCCCCACGCTGAGCAAGCCCGAAGGCTGGCGCGAGGCGCCCTACCCGTTTGTCTACGGCGGGCACGACCCGGCGCTGTTTCCGGTGGAAGATTTCCGCGAGTGCTGCGCACGCACGCTCACCCGCGCGCAGCTGTCGCATTGGGCGCCGGACTTCGAGACCGAAGACGCGCCCGAGCTGATCGAGCAGATCCGCCAGCGCGTGCTGCCCAAGCGCGGCGTCTTCGCGCGGCCCGACGAGATCATGGTCACCGTGGGCGCGCAGCAGGCGTTCCACCTGCTGGGCGAGGCGCTGCTGGACGGCGGCACGCGGCTGGGTCTGGAAGAACCCGGCTACCCGCATGCGCGCAACAGCTTTGCGCTGCGCCAGCCGCTGGAGCTGCTGCTGCCGGTGGACAACGACGGCCTGGTGGTCGACGCCCTGCCGCCGCTGGACCTGCTGTTCGTGACACCCTCGCACCAGGCGCCCACGACGGTGACGATGAGCCTGGCGCGCCGCCAGGCGCTGCTGCAGCAGGCGCAGGCGCAGGACTTCGTCATCATCGAGGACGACTACGAGGCCGACAACCTGCACGACGGCGCGCCCGTGCCCGCCCTCAAGAGCCTGGACCGCCGCGGGCGCGTGGTCTACGTGGGTTCGCTGTCCAAGAGCCTGTCGCCGGCGATGCGGCTGGGCTATGTGGTGGCGTCGGCGGCGCTGATCGCCGAGCTGCGCGCGCTGCGCCACGTCATGGTCCGCCACCCCAGCGCCTTCCTGCAGCAGGCCTACGCGCTGTACCTCTCGCTGGGCCACCACGAGTCGCACGGCCGGCGCGTCAACCAGGCCCTGCGCGAACGCCTGTCCATTGCCGCGCAGGCCCTGCGCGAGCATCTGCCTGAATTCGGGTTTTCGATGCCCCGCGGCGGTGCGTCGCTGTGGCTGCAGGCACCACCCTGGCTCGACGGCGCGCAGCTGGCGCAGGCCGCGCGGGCCCACGGCGTGTTGATCGAACCGGGCGATGTCTTCTTTGCGCGGCCGCCGCAGCCCTGCCCGTACGTGCGGCTGCGCCTGTCCTCGATCGCGCCGGCACGCATCGCGCCGGGCATCGCAGCCCTGGCACGCGCCGTGCAAGACTGTGCCCGCGAGCGGCGCCGCTCGCGCGACATCGACTGAGGCGCGCCGGGCGCACCAAAACCACCCCGTCATCGGGGTAAGCCCCAGCACACCCGTCGCGTCGCGCAAGGGATGCTGCTGTTACCGGCACGCCCTCACACCAGAGGC
Source organism: Pseudomonadota bacterium (assembly GCA_963205115.1). Taxonomy (GTDB): domain Bacteria; phylum Pseudomonadota; class Gammaproteobacteria; order Burkholderiales; family Burkholderiaceae_C; genus Rubrivivax. The sequence continues at coordinate 79,470 of CAUJHV010000016.1, forward strand.
CGGACCTCAATCGACACAGGAGTGATACGCATGAAGGCAAGACGCAAGCTGTTCGGTGCAGCCGCCCTCGGTGGCCTCGTGGCCCTGGCGGGTTGGTGCCTGCCCGCCGCCGCACAGCCGAAGAAGGAAGTGACGATCGCCCACCAGGACATGCTCGTGCCCTTCCGCATCGTCATGGAAAGCGGTGAGCTGGAGAAGGCCACCGGCTACAAGATCAACTGGCGCATGTTCGGCGGTGGCGGCGACGTCATCAAGGCCATGGCCAGCGGCGACGTGCACATCGGCGAAGCCGGCTCCAGCCCGATCACCGCGGCCGCCAGCCAGGGCCAGGACATCAAGCTGATCTGGATCCTGGACGACATCGCCGACGCCGAAGCGCTGATCGTGCGCAACGGCAGCGGCATCAACAGCGTCAAGGACTTCAAGGGCAAGAAGATCGCCACGCCCTTCGTCAGCACCGCGCACTACCAGCTGATGGCGCTGATGAAGGTCGAGGGCGTGGACGCCAAGGGTGTCAACGTGATGAACATGCGCCCGCCCGAGATCGCCGCCGCCTGGGAGCGCGGTGACATCGACGGCGCCTTCATCTGGGACCCGGTGCTCAGCAAGATCAAGGGCAACGGCAAGGTCATGGCCACGTCCAAGACCATCGGCGCCAAGGGCTTCCCCACCTTCGACGGCATCATCGTCAACAGCAAGTGGGCGGCCGAGCACGAAGGCTTTGTCGTCGCAATGGTCAAGGCCCTGGCCAAGGCCGACGAGACCTACCGCGCCAACAAGGCCAAGTGGACCGTCGATTCGCCGGAGGTCAAGGCCGTGGCCAAGTGGACCAAGGCCGATGCCAAGGACGTGCCGCCCAGCATGGCGCTGTACACCTTCCCGACCATGGCCGAGCAGGTAGGCCCAGCCTGGCTGGGTGGTGCCGCCGCCAAGGCGCTGACGTCCACGGCCGCGTTCCTGAAGGAGCAGGGCCGCATCCAGGAAGTCAAGCCCGACTACGGCGCCTTCGTGACCGACGCCTACGTGAAGAAGGCGATGGCCAAGTAGGCCCGCAAGGCTGACGTTTCACCTCCGCGGAACCCATGCCCACACTGCAGATACGGGACCTGACGGTCAACTACGCCGTCAAGGGCGGCACGCTCCAGGCGCTGGCCGCCGTCAACCTGGACATGCACGACGGCGACTTCGTCGTCGCGCTGGGCGCCTCGGGCTGCGGCAAGACCACGCTGCTGAACTGCCTGGCGGGCTTCCTGCTGCCGTCCACGGGAGAGATCCTGCTGGACGGCCGGCCGGTGGCCGGACCGGGCGCGGACCGCGGCGTGGTCTTCCAGAAGCATGCGCTGATGCCCTGGCTGAACGTGCGCGACAACGTGGCGCTGGGCCTGCGGCTGCGTGGCGTGGAGCGCGCCGAACGCGAACGCATCGCGGCCGAGAAGCTTGCGCTGGTGGGCCTGGAAAAGTTCGCCGACCGCGCCATCTACGAGCTCTCCGGCGGCATGCAGCAGCGTGTGGGCATCGCCCGCGCGCTGGCCAACGACCCGGCTGTGCTGCTGATGGACGAACCCATGGGCGCGCTGGACGCCTTCACGCGCGAAAGCGTGCAGGAGATCCTGCTGCACGCCTGGAGCGCATCCAACAAGATGGTCTTCTTCATCACCCACTCGGTGGAAGAGGCCCTGTTCCTGGCCACGCGGCTGATCGTGATGAGCCCCAGCCCCGGGCGCATCACGCATGTCTACGACGACGTGCCCTTCTCGCGCAGCTTCCTGCAGCACGGCGATGCGCGGCGCGTCAAGAGCGAGCCGGAGTTCATCCGCCTGCGGGAGGAAGTCCTGGCCTTGATCCATGCCCGGGAGCCCAGCCATGCCTGACGCCGCACCCTTGGCGGCCACCACCGGCGCCGGGAGACTCGACACCGCCGTTACCCGTTCCTCACCGGCCGCCAGCCACCCACCCGCCACTGCGCCAGCGGGCCCGGTGCGCACCAGCGCCTTCAAGGTGCCGGGCGAAGGCGCCAGCACCGCCATCAGCGTGGTCACCGTGATCGTGCTGCTGGGCCTGTGGACGCTGGTGTCGAATGCCGGCTGGGTCAAGCCGCTGTTCCTGCCCACGCCGCAGGCCGTCTTCCAGCAATTTGCTGAATACCTCACCGGCGCGGCCAACGACAAGCCGCTGTGGGAACACTTCCTGGCCAGCATCCTGCGCGTGGCCGCGGCTTTCTGGCTGGCCGTGCTCACCGCCGTGCCGGTGGGCATCGCGATGGGCATGAGCCGTGTCGCACGCGGCATCTTCGACCCGCCCATCGAGTTCTACCGGCCGCTGCCGCCGCTGGCCTATCTGCCGCTGATCATCGTGTGGTTCGGCATCGACGAACTGCCCAAGGTGCTGCTGATCTACCTGGCCTGCTTCGCGCCGCTGGCCCTGGCCGCGCGCTCGGGCATGAAGAGCGCATCGCAGGAGCAGATCAACGCGGCGTATTCGATGGGCGCCAGCTACGGCCAGGTCGTGCGCCATGTCGTGCTGCCCTCGGCGCTGCCGGAGATCCTGGTGGGCATGCGCATCGCCATCGGCTTCGGCTGGACCACGCTCGTGGCTGCGGAGATGGTGGCCGCCAATGTCGGCCTGGGGCAGATGGTGCTCAACGCAGCCAACTTCCTGCGCACCGACATCGTGATCATGGGGATCATCGTGATCGGCGTCGTGGCCTACCTGTTCGACCTGTTCATGCGCTGGGTCGAACGCCGCCTGGTGCCCTGGAAGGGCCGCGGCTGAGCCCGCGACGGCGGGCGCGCACGCCGCCTGCGCACACCCGCGAACAGCGGGCCGCTTGTGCTTGGGCGCACAGGCGGATGTCGATGTAACGACCATCGACCGCGGGAAAGATCGGTCTCCACGGAAATGAAAAATGTGGCACATTTTTCATTCCGGTGAAACGCCGATCCCTGGAGCCGACATGGCCGACGCCCCGTCCCGAGCTGCGCTGACCATCTTCACGGCGCGGCGCATCCACACGATGGACGAGACGCTGCCCGAAGCCACCGCCGTGGCCGTCAGCGAAGGCCGCATCGTGGCCGTGGGCGATCTGGACTCCATGGCCATCTGGCGCGAAGGGCGCGAGGTCACGGTCGACACCCGCTTCGCCGACAAGGTGCTGCTGCCAGGGCTCATCGACAACCACATCCACCCGTTCCTGGGCGCCCTGCTGCAGCCCATGGAACTGATCGCACCCGAAGCCTGGCGCCAGGCCGACGGCAGCCTCACGCCGGCCGCGCGCACGCCGCAGGCTTATCACGACCGCCTGCTCGAGCGCGTGGCCGCGCACAGCGACAAGAGCGACTGGTTCATCACCTTCGGCTACCAGCCCGCCCTGCACGGCCGCTACGACCGCGCCCGCCTGGACGCACTGTTTCCCGACCGCCCGGTCATCCTGTGGCAGCGCTCGTTCCACGAGACCTACATGAACACCGCGGCCACCGACAAGCTCGGCCTCACCGCCGAAGCCGTGGCCGGCCATCCGCAGATCGACTGGGCGGGCGGCCACTTCTTCGAGACCGGCAACAAGGTCGTCATGGCGCGGCTGCTGCCGCACTTCCTGCGTCCCGAGTGGTACCACGAGGGCCTGCGCCGCACGGTGCGGCTGATGCAGATGGGCGGCATCACCACCGCCGGCGACATGCTCTTCGGCGCACTCGACCCGGCCTACGAGGTCGATGCGCTGGACCAGGTGCTGCACCAGGGCGGCGCGCCGATGCGCGTGGTCAACGTCTTCGATTCACGCGGCTTCTCCAACCGCGCAAGCGGCATCAAGGCCATGGGTCCGCCGGACCAGCCGATCGATTTCGAAGCCGGCATCGCGGCCTATGAACCGTGGCTGGCGCGCACGGGCCCCAAGATCCGCTACGCCAAGGCCGCCAAGCTCTTTGCCGACGGCGCCATGTTCTCGCAGCTGATGCAGATGCGCGCGCCGGGTTATGCCGACGGGCACCACGGCGAGTGGCTGATGGCGCCGGCCGTGCTGAAGCAGGGCGTGCAGGCCCTGTGGCGGGCCGGCTATACGTTGCACGTGCACGTCAACGGCGACGGTGGCATGGACGCGGTGCTCGACGCACTGGAAGCCGTGCAGGCCGAACACCCGCGCTTCGACCACCGCTTCCACGTGCACCACGTCGGCTTCCACGCGCAGTCGCAGACGGCGCGCCTGGCGGCATTGGGCGCGCACGCCAGCGTCAACCCGTACTACATCCACGCGCTGGCTGACGACTACGCGCAGTTCGGCCTGGGGCCGGAGCGTGCATCGCAGCTCACGCGCTGCGGCTCGATGCTGCGTGCGGGCATGAAGGTGTCCTTCCATTCCGATTTCATGATGGCGCCCACCGAGCCGCTCACGCTGGCCTGGTGCGCGGCCAACCGCCGCACGAACAGCGGCCGCGTCGTGGCACCCACCGAGTGCCTGAGCCTGATGCAGGCGCTGCGCGGCGTGACCATCGACGCCGCCTGGACCCTGCGCATGGAAGACGAGATCGGCTCCATCGCCGCGGGCAAGCGGGCCGACTTCTGCGTGCTGATGGACGACCCGTTCGAGCTGGGCGTCGAGCGGCTGAACGAGGTGCGCCTGGCCGGCACCGTGTTTGAAGGCTCGCCGCATCTGCTGGAGCGGCCGGTGGCGTCGATCCTGGCCACGGCAGCCGAAGCCGATCTGTCGATCGATGCATCGGCCGCGCCGGCGGCATCCACTGGCATGAAACGTTGGACCCATGCCGCCTGCAACGGCATCAGCGACCGCTGCGACGTGGTGCGCCAATGGGCCGGCTGGCTGGGCCAGGCCATGGCCGCGCGGCCGGCCAGCGCCTGAAACGGAACCCCCTTCTCCGCCACACCCCCTGTCCACCGAGGAGTCCACCCCCATGCGACTGCATCCAATCCGCCCGCGCGCCGCCCTCTGGACGGCCGCCCTCCTGGCCGGCTTGTGCAGCCCGGCATCCTGGGCCCAGCCGGGCAGCGCCGGCACGCTGGTCGTGGGCATGAACAGCGTGCCGCGGCACCTGAATTCCGCCGTGCAATCGGGCACCGTGACTGGCATCCCGGCGGCGCAGATCTTTGCCAGCCCGCTGCGCTTCGACAAGGACTGGAACCCCGAGCCCTATCTGGCGGAAAGCTGGAGCTTCCAGGACGACGGCAAGTCGCTGCTGCTGAAGCTGCGTGCGGGCGCCACCTTCCACGACGGCAAGCCCATCACCAGCGAGGACGTGGCCTTCTCGATCATGGCGATCAAGGCCAACCACCCGTTCCAGGCGATGTTCGAGCCCGTGGAGCGCGTGGACACACCCACGCCGCAGATCGCCATCATCCGCATGAACAAGCCGCACCCGGCGATCCTGCTGGCGATGGCGCCGCCGTTTGCACCCATCCTGCCCAAGCAGGTCTTCGGCGACGGCACCGACCTGAAGGTGCACCCGAAGAACAACCTGCCCGTGGGCAGCGGCCCGTACAAGGTGGTGTCATTCAACCCGCGCGAATCCATCGTGCTGGAGCGGCACGCCGGCTACTTCTTCAAGGACCGGCCGCAGTTCGAACGCATCGTCGTGCGCATCTACTCCGACGCCACGGCCGTGGCGCTGGCGCTGGAACGCGGCGAGGTCGACTTCGTCCCGCAACTCGGCGCGCAGTCGCAGCTCACGCAACTCTCGCGCGCCAAGGACGTGGTCGTCTCCGGCAAGGGCGGCGATGCGATCGGCCCGCTGGGCTGGCTGGCCTTCAACCTCAAGCGCAAGCCCTACGACGACGTCCGCGTGCGCCAGGCCATCGCCTACGCGATCGACAAGGACTTCATCATCAAGGAACTCCACAAGGGAGTGACCAAGCGCGCCACCGGCCCGATCGCACCCGGTTCGCCCTTCTTCAGCGACAAGGTCGAGCCCTACAAGCTGGACCTGAAGAAGTCTGCCGCCCTGCTGGACGCCGCAGGCCTGAAGCCCGATGCCTCGGGCAAACGCATGGCCATGACGCTGGACTACCTGCCCGGCACGCCCGACAACGCGCAGACCATCGCCGAGTACCTGCGCCCGCAGCTCAAGAAGGTGGGCATCGAGGTCACGGTGCGCAACGCGCCGGACTTCCCCACCTGGGCGCGGCGTGTCAGCGGCTACGACTTCGACGCCACGGTGGACGGCGCCTTCAACTACGGCGACCCGGTCATCGGTGTGCACCGCACCTACCTCAGCAGCAACATCAAGCCCGGCGTCATCTGGTCCAACACGCAGAGCTACAGCAACCCGAAGGTCGACGAACTGCTGGCCCAGGCCACGGTGGAGCGCGACATCGAGAAGCGCAAGAAGCTCTATGCCGAGTTCCAGCGGCTGGTGGTCCAGGACACACCCGTCACCTTCCTGCACGTGTGGAACATGGCCAATGCCGCACGCAAGGACCTGGTCGGCGTGCCCGAGTCCATCTGGGCGCCGATGGCCCCCTGGGACCTGATGAGCCGCAAGAAGTGACACGTCGCGCATGAAGATGTCGCTCTGCCGCAGCTTCCTCCATGCCCGCGCCCTGCCCGGCAAGCGGGCCGATCTGGTGCAGGCCTTCACCGCGCGCCGCGTGCTCGAGGAATGCCGCGAGGCCGTGCCCGGCTGCCTGGGCGGCGAACTGCTGCTGTCGGCCAGCGACCCCGATGCGCTGTGCGTGACGGTGTTGTGGGCCTCGCCGGCCGACCACCACGCCTGGCTGGCCAGCCCGGTGCGTGTGGCCCAGGGTCCGGCGCTGGCGGCCTGGCTGGCCAGCGCCGAGACGCCCGTGCTCATGCCTGTGGCCACGGCTTTGGACTGATGCGCCCATGAGCCTCTCGAACAGATACGAAGTCATCATCGTCGGCGGCGGCATCGTCGGCTGCTCCATCGCCTATCACCTGGCCAAGCTGGGCATCACCGACGTGCTGCTGCTGGAGCGCCGCCAGCTCACCTGCGGCACCACATGGCACGCCGCCGGCCTGGTGCCGCAGCTGCGCGCCACGCGCACGCTCACCGAACTGGCCAAATACACCAGCGAGCTGTTGAAAACACTGGAAGCCGAAACCGGCCAGGCCACCGGCTTCAAGCAGAACGGCAGCATCGGCGTGGCCTTGTCCGAGGCGCGCTTCGAGGAATTCAAGCGCACCGGCGCGATGGGCCGGGCCTTCGGCGTGGCGGTGGAATACCTGTCGCCGCGCGAGGTGCTCGACCGCTACCCGCACCTGGACGGGCGCGACATCGTCGGCGGCATCTGGACGCCCAACGACGGGCAGACCAACCCGGTCGACACGACCATGGCCTACGCCAAGGGCGCGCGGCAGCGTGGCGTGAGCCTTGTCGAGCAGGCGGAGGTCACGCAGATCCTGGTCGAGAACGGGCGCGCCGTCGGCGTGCGCTGCCGCCACGACGGCGTCGAAGGCGAGATCCGCGCCGGCACGGTCGTGCTGGCCGCGGGCATGTGGAGCGCGCAACTCGGCCGCCCGCTGGGCCTGCGCCTGCCGCTGCAGGCGGCCGAGCACTACTACATCGTCACCGAGACCATTCCCGGCCTGCCGCGCGACCTGCCGGTGCTGCGCGTGCCTGACGAGTGGTCCTACGTGAAGGAAGACGCAGGCAAGCTGCTGCTGGGCGCCTTCGAGCCCGTGGCCAAACCCTGGGCGCTGAACGGCATCCCGCAGGACTTCTGCTTCGACGAACTGCCGGTGGACCACGAGCACCTCGAGCCGGTGCTCGACAAGGCCTTGCAGCGCCTGCCCGTGCTGCAGCACACCGGCATCGCGACCTGGTTCAACGGCCCCGAGAGCTTCACGCCGGACGACCGCTACCTGCTGGGCGAAACCGCGGAGCTGCGCGACCTGTTCGTGGCCTGCGGCTTCAACTCCATCGGCATCCAGAGTTCCGGCGGTGCGGGCAAGGTGCTGGCCGAGTGGATCCGCGACCGCCGCGCGCCCATCGACCTGCCCGGCATGGACGTGCAACGCATGCACCCGGTGCAGGGCACACGCGCCTACCTGGCCGACCGCACGACCGAGTCGCTGGGCCTGCTCTACCAGATGCACTGGCCCTTCCGCCAAGTCGAGAGCGCACGCGGGGCGCGCCGCACGGTCTTCCACGACCGCCTGCTGGCGCAGGGCGCGTGCATGGGCGAACTCTCCGGATGGGAGCGTGCCAACTGGTATGCGCAGCCGGGCTCGTCACCGGCCTACGTCTACAGCTTCGGGCGCCAGAACTGGTTCGAACACACGGCCGCCGAATGCCGCGCCGTGCGCGACCGCGTCGCGCTGTTCGACCAGAGTTCGATGGCCAAATTCCTGGTGCAGGGCCGCGATGCCTGTACTTTGCTCAACCGCCTGTGCACGGCCGACGTGGACGTCGCGCTGGGCCGCGTGGTCTACACGCAGTGGCTGGACGAACGCGGCGGCATCGTGGCCGACCTGACGGTCACACGCCTGGCCGCAGACCGCTTCCTCGTCGTGACCTCGGTGTCCTCGCACATCCATGACCTGGCCTGGCTGCAGGCGCACATCCAGCCCGACCTGTTCTGCACCGTCACCGACGTGACCACCGGCTGGGCGCTGCTGGGCGTGATGGGCCCGAACGCGCGGGCCCTGCTGCAGCAGGTCAGCGGCGAGGACCTGTCCAACGAAGCCTTTCCCTTCGCCACCAGCCGCGAGATCGAGATCGGCTACGGCATCCTGCGCGCGCAGCGCATCACCTACGTGGGCGAGCTCGGCTGGGAGCTGTACATCCCCCAGGACGTCGCCCTGCACGTCTTCGAACGGTTGATGGACGCCGGCCCGGCACACGGCCTGGCGCTGGCCGGCTTCCACGCGATGAATGCCTGCCGCACCGAAAAGGGCTACCGGCACTGGGGCCACGACATCGGCATCGACGACAGCCCGGCCGAAGCCGGCCTGTCCTTCACCTGCGCGCTGGACAAGCCCGGCGGCTTCATCGGGCGCGAGGCCGTGCTGCGCCAGAAGGCCGCCGGCACGCCGCACAAGCGGCTGCTGCAGTTCAAGCTGGCCGACCCCCAGGAACTGCTGACGCACGAAGAGCCGATCTTTGCCGATGGCCAGCCGGTGGGTGTGATCACCTCGGGCATGTACGGCCACCGCGTGGAGGCTTCGCTGGGCATGGGTTATGTGCGCCAGTCGCACCCGGTGACGGCCGACTGGGTGGCCGCCACGCGATTCGAGATTGGCGTGGGCGACCGTCGCGTACCGGCACAGGCGCAGCTGGGGCCGTGGTACGACCCTCGCAACGAGCGGGTGCGCAGCTGATGGCCGGCAAGCCGCTTCGCGATGTCCCGGCGCCCAAGCGCGGCGCCGCGGGCTCAGCCGCGCGCCGCCGTTCGGCCGCGGCACAGCCGCCCGCGCCATCGACGGCCGCGCTGCCTGCGGCAGCCGCCCCGGCCACCCCGGCCGCGGCACCCAGCGCGCGCCGGGTCAACCACCAGCTGGGCCACCAGATCCGCGACCTGCGCCGCGCCAAGGGCATGACGATCCCGCAGCTGGCCGCGCAGATCGACCGATCCGTCGGCTGGCTCAGCCAGACCGAGCGGGGCCTGTCCGAAGTCAGCATTGCCGCGCTGCACCAGATCGCCACGGCGCTGGATGTGCAGGTGTCCTGGTTCTTCGGACAGGGCGCGGCGCCGCCGCCCGAGGAGCTGGGCCTGGTGCTGCGTCGTGCCAACCGGCGCACGCTGGATTTCCACGGCAGCGGCGTGCACGAGGAGATGCTCAGCCCCAGCCTGTCGGGCCAGTTGCTGCTCGTGGAGACCACCTTCGCGCCCGGCGCCAGCACCGGCGACCGCGACCGCGAGCGGCGCGGCGAAGAAGCCGGCGTGGTGCTGTCGGGCCGCCTGGAACTGCGCCTGGACGGCCGCACGCTGCTGCTGGAAGCCGGCGACAGCTTTTCCTTCAACCGACGCGGGCCGCACCGTTGCCACAACCCCGGCACCGAACCCTGCGTCGTGCTGTGGGTGATCACGCCCCCGTCCTACTGAGTCACGCAGATGAGCCCCGCAGCAGTACCTAGCGATCTGTCCCAATTGCCAGACCCCGCCGTGTCACCGATGCTGCCGCGCGTCGCCCCTTTTTCCCCCGCGATGGAGATTTCATGAACGCTTTCGACCGCCGCCGATTCCTGCAAGCCAGCTCTGCCGGGCTGATGTCCTGGCCACTGGCCACCTGGGCCCAAGCCGCCCGAGGCGGCGTGCTCGTGATCGGCACCACCCAGCGCCCGCGCCACCTCAACAGCGCCGTGCAAAGCGGCATCGCCACGATGTTCCCGGCCGCGCAGCTGTTTGCCTCGCCGCTGCGCATGGGCGCGGACTGGAAGCCGCAGCCCTACCTGGCCGAACGCTTCGAGCTCTCGGCCGACAACCGCAGCGTGGCACTCACGCTGCGCAAGGACGCGGTTTTCCACGATGGCCGGCCCATCACCAGCGAGGACATCAAGTTCTCGATCGAGACCATCCGCGACCACCACCCGTTCAAGAGCATGTATGCGCCGGTCAACGCGGTCACCATCGACGGCCCGCAGCGTGCCGTGGTGCGCCTGTCCGAGCCGCACCCCGCGCTGCTGCTGGCGATGAGCACCTCGCTGACGCCCATCATCCCCAAGCACATCTTCGGCGACGGCACCGACCCCAAGGTGCACCCGCGCAATGCCAACCCGGTGGGCAGCGGGCCGTTCAAGCTGGTGGAGTTCAAGCCCGGCGAACACACCATCATGGAGCGCTTCGACAAGTTCTTCCTGAAGGACGCGCCGCGCCTGGACCGCATCATCTTCAAGGAATACAAGGACCCGTCGAGCCTGCTGCTAGCCTTCGAACGCGGCGAGGTCGACATCCACCAGGGCCTGCTGGACCCGCGCGAGATCGAACGTGCGAAGAAGATCCCCGGCGCCACGATCGTCAGCGGCGCCGCTCCGGCCGTCGGCCCGCTGGTCTGGCTGGCCTTCAACACCAAGAACCCCAAGCTGGCCGATGTGCGTGTGCGCCAGGCCATCGCCTACGCCATCGACAAGAAGACCCTGATCGATTCGCTGCTGGGTGGCGTACACAAGCGCAGCACCGGGCCCCTGGCCAATGGCAGCCCCTTCCATGCCGCGGATGTCGAACGTTATGACTTCAACCTGGCCAAGGCCAACCAGCTGCTGGATGCGGCGGGCCTGAAGCCCGGCGCCAACGGCATGCGGCTGGCGCTCGAGCTCGACGGGTTGCCCAGCGTGCCCGACATCAAGACGGCGCAGGAGTACCTCAAGCCCTCGCTGGCCAAGATCGGCATCGACGTCACGCTGCGCGTGGCGCCTGATTTCCCCACCTGGGCACGCCGCGTCGCCAGCCTGCAATTCGAGATGACGCTGGACAGCGTGTGGAACTGGGGCGATCCGGTCATCGGCGTGCACCGCACCTGGCTGAGCAGCAACATCCGCCCGGGCGTGATCTGGTCCAACACCCAGAGCTACAGCAACCCCAAGGTCGATGCGCTGCTGGCCGACGCGGGCCGCGAGATGAACGTCGCGCGCCGCAAGACGCTCTACCAGGAGGCGCAGAAGCTCATCGTCGCCGACTGCCCCGTGGCCTTCCTCTACGAGTGGTCGTTCCACGAGGGCTACCTGGCCAAGGTGCAGCAGCCGCCGCGCGGCATCTGGGGCCTGTCGGACGCGCTCGTCGACATCGGCGTCAAGAGCTGACCCGCCCCCGGCAGCAGCACGGCATGTACGGCACGGCACTGGCGATTGCACGCCGCCTGGCACTGGCCTTCGGGCTGGTGCTGGCCGTGCTGGCCGTCAACTTCACGCTGATCCACGCGGCACCGGGCGATCCGGCGCAGGTCATCGCCGGCGAGATGGGCGGCGCGGACGAAGCGGCGATGACCGCCATCCGCAAGGCCTACGGCCTGGACCGCCCGCTGCCGGTGCAGTTCGTCACCTACATCGGAAAGAGCCTGCAGGGTGACCTGGGCACGAGCTACGCCTACAACCGGCCGGTGTCGGGCTTGATCCTGGACCGCCTGTGGCCCACCGTGCTGCTGGTGGCCACCTCGCTGAGCATGGCCATCGTGCTGGGCACGCTGCTGGGCGTGTGGGCCAGCCGGCGGCCGGACAGCGTGGGCAGCGGCGCGGTCACCATCTTCTCGCTGGTGGGTTATTCGATGCCGGCGTTCTGGACCGGCATCCTGCTGGTCATCCTGTTCGGCAAGGTCTGGCCCATCATGCCCATCGCCGGCATGCGCGACGTGCGGATGATGGGCGCGGGTGCCTGGACCAACGCCCTGGACGTGGCCCACCACCTGGTGCTGCCGGCCCTGACGCTGGGCATCATCTACCTGGCGCAATACAGCCGCCTGGCGCGCACCAGCATGCTCGAAGTGCTGGGCAGCGACTACATCCGCACCGCGCGTGCCAAGGGCCTGGGCGAGGCGCGCGTGACCTTCAAGCACGCGCTGCGCAACGCGCTGATGCCCATCGTCACCATCGCCGGCCTGCAGTTCGGCAACCTGATTTCCGGCGCGGTGCTGGTGGAAACCGTGTTCTCCTGGCCGGGCCTGGGCACGCTGGCGCTGGACGCCATCCTGGGCCGCGACTACCCCACGCTGCTGGGCGTACTGACCTGGTCAGCCCTGCTGGTGATCGTGGCCAATCTGCTGACCGACCTGAGCTACCGCTGGATCGACCCGCGGCTGCGTGGACGATGAACAACCCTGCCACCCTGAATCCCGCCGCCGCGCCGCCGCCGGAGGCCATCGAGGTCCTCTCGCCCTGGCGCGAGGGCTGGCGTGTCTTCCGCAGCAACAAGGCCGCACTGGTGGGCCTGATTGCGCTCTCGGCCGTCGTGCTGATGATGGTCTTCGGGCCTTCGCTGTACGGCGTGGGCGCGATGGACATCGTCGCCGGCCCGTTCGTGCCGCCCTTCGAGCAATCGCAGGTCATGCTGGGCACCGACTACCTCGGGCGCGACGTGCTGGCCGGCATCCTGATCGGCGGCCGCGCCACCGTGATGGTCGGCCTGGCGGCCGCGGCCATCGCCGTGACGCTGGGCATCACCATCGGCGCGCTGGCCGGCTTCTTCGGCGGCTGGGTCGACACCGCGCTGTCGCGCGTGACCGAGCTCTTCCAGGTGCTGCCAGCGCTGCTCTTTGCGATGGTGCTGGTCACGCTGTTCACGCCTTCGCTGCAGGTGGTGGTGCTGGCCATCGGGCTGGTGGCCTGGACGGGCACGGCCCGCCTGGCGCGCGCCGAATTCATGCGACTCAAAGGCATGGAATTCGCGCAGGCCGCGCGCTCCATGGGTGCCGGCCCGCTGCGGCTGATGGCCCGCGAGATCCTGCCCAATGCGCTGCCGCCGCTGGTGGTGTCGGCCTCGCTGATCGTCGGGGCGGCCATCCTGTTCGAAGCCGGCCTGAGCTTCCTGGGCCTGTCCGACCCCAACGTGATGAGCTGGGGCCTGATGATCGGCAGCAACCGCCGCAACATCCTCGAATGCTGGTGGGCCGTGACCTTCCCGGGCGCGGCCATCTTCCTCACGGTGCTCTCGGTCAGCCTGATCGGCGACGGCCTGAACGACGCCTTCAACCCGCGCATGCACCTGCGATGAACGCCAGCCCACCCGCAGACCCGCGCATGCCCACGCCCAGCCCTTCAGGCGGCGACAAACCCATCCTCGACATCCGCGGGCTGGGCGTCGAGTTCCGCACCCGCCGCGGCATCGCACGCGTGCTGGACGACGTGAGCTTCTCGCTGCCCCGCGGTGCCACGCTGGGCCTGGTGGGCGAATCGGGCTGCGGCAAGAGCATCACGGCCCTGGCGGCCATGCGCCTGATCCCGACGCCACCGGGGCGCATCACCGGCGGCCAGGTGCTGCTGGACGGGCAGGACCTGCTGGCCCTGCCGGAATCGCAGATGCGCCAGGTGCGCGGCAACCGCGTCTCGATGATCTTCCAGGAGCCGATGACCTCGCTGAACCCCGCCTACACGGTGGGCGACCAGATCGGCGAGGCCGTGCGCCTGCACCAGGGCGCCAGCCGCCGCGAAGCCATCGAGCGTGCCATCGAGATGCTGGCCTCCGTGGGCATCCCCAGCCCCGCGCAGCGTGTCAACGACTACCCGCACCAGTTTTCCGGTGGCATGCGCCAGCGCGTGATGATCGGCATGGCACTGGCCTGCAAGCCCGACGTGCTGATCGCCGACGAGCCCACGACCGCGCTGGACGTCACCGTGCAGGCGCAGATCTTCGACCTCATCGCCGACCTGCGCGAGCGCACCGGCACGGCCGTCATCCTGATCACGCACGACATGGGCGCCATCGCCGAGATGGCCGACCACGTGGCGGTGATGTACGCCGGCCACGTGATCGAACTCGGTGCCGTGGCCGACGTGCTGGAGCGGCCGCTGCACCCCTACACACAAGGCCTCATCGCCTGTGCGCCCGGGCGTCGCGCGAAATCACACGACGACAGCCGCGCGCCGCTGGTGGAGATTCCCGGCACCGTGCCCTCGCTGCTGGAGCGGCGGGCCGGCTGCAACTTCGCGTCGCGCTGCGCCCATGTGATGCCCAAGTGCCGCACGCAATCGCCGCCGGAAACGGCCTACGACGACGGTGCCCGGCGCGTGCGCTGCTGGCTGCATGTCGACGCCCAGACGCGTGAGGTGGCCTGATGTCCGACATCCAGCCAAAGGCACCGCTGCTGAAGGTCCAGGACCTGCAGGTGCATTTCCCGATGGGCGGCGGCTTGTTCCACCGCTCGCGCGGCTCCGTCAAGGCGGTGGACGGCGTGAGTTTCGAGGTGCCACGCGGCACCACCTTCGGCATCGTCGGCGAGAGCGGCTCGGGCAAGACCACCACGGCCCTGGCGGTGATGCGCCTGGTCAAGCACACGGGCGGGCACATCCGGCTGGGCGACACCGACATCGGCGAAGCCCAGGGCGAAGCCTTGCGCAGCCAGCGCCACCGCTTCCAGATGGTCTTCCAGGACCCCTATGCCTCGCTGAACCCGCGCCGGCGCGTGGGCGATGCCGTGCGCGACGCCATGGCGCTGCTGAATACCGGCACGCCGGCCGAACGCCCGGCGCGTGTGCGCGAGCTGTTCGCCGCCGTGGGTCTGCGGCCCGAGCAGGAACAGCTCTTCCCGCACCAGTTCAGCGGCGGCCAGCGCCAGCGCATCGTGCTGGCGCGCGCGCTGGCGGCGCAGCCCGAGCTGCTGGTCTGTGATGAACCCGTCTCGGCACTGGACGTGGCCATCCAGGCCCAAATCCTCAACCTCATGCAACGGCTGCAGCGCGAGCTGGGCCTGACCTACCTGTTCATCTCGCACGACCTGGGCGTGGTGCGCCACATGTGCGACCGCGTGGCCGTGATGTACCTGGGTGTGATCGTCGAGATGGCGGACCGCCGCACGCTGTTCGAGCGCCCGCTGCACCCCTACACCGTGGCGCTGTGGTCGGCCGCGCCGAGCTTCGACCCGCGCCAGCGCGGCCGCGGCCGGCGCATCCGGCTGGCCGGTGATCCGCCCAGCCCCATCCACCTGCCCAGCGGCTGCCGTTTTGCGGGCCGTTGCCCGGCGGCCGAACCGGCCTGCAGCCAGAGTGAACCACCGCTCACCGAGGTCAGCCCGGGCCACTGGGTGCGCTGCCGGCGCATCACCGTGACCGCCGACGGGCCGCAGCCCGTGCCGATGGGCTGACAAGTCCCTGGCCGCGGCCCGCCTCGGCGGCACCGCCGCCGGCTGTCCGGCATCCCTGCTGCCAGTGCGTTCACCGCCGGGCCACCGAGCGCGACCGCCTGGCTTCAGGCATGGTGCGGGTCTGCCAAGCTCCGCGCCAGCGATGACTGCGCCTGCATCCCCGTCGAGTGCCGCCACGCCGGCGCCAGCGGGCACGCATGCCCGCCGGCAGGGCCTGGGCGCCGTGACCTTGGCCGCCATCGGCGTGGTCTACGGCGACATCGGCACCAGCCCGCTGTACACGATGAAGGCGATCTTCGCGCCGCACACGGGCGTGACGCTCAACCATCCGCACATCGTCGGCGCCGTCTCGACCATCTTCTGGGCCTTGATGCTGGTGGTGACGCTGAAGTACGTCATCCTCATCCTGCGCGCGGACAACAACGGCGAAGGCGGCGGCCTGGCCCTCACCGCGCTGGCCAGCATGGCCGTGCACGACCGGCCGCGCCTGCGCCAGGCGCTGCTGCTGCTGGGTGTCTTCGGCGCCGCGCTGTTCTATGGCGACAGCGTCATCACGCCGGCCATCTCGGTGCTCGGTGCGGTCGAGGGGCTGGAAATCGCCACGCCCGCGCTGCGGCCCTTTGTCCTGCCGATCACGGTGGCCGTGCTGGCGGGCCTGTTCGCGCTGCAGCGCTTCGGCACGGCGGCGGTGGGGCGGCTGTTCGGGCCGGTGATCCTGCTGTGGTTTGTCGTGCTGGCCGGGGCCGGCCTGGTCCACGTGTGGCGGCAGCCGGCCATCCTGGCAGCATTGAACCCGCTGCAGGCCTGGCGTTTCCTCCACGGCCACGGCGTGTACGCGCTGGCGACCGTCGGCGCCGTGGTGCTGGCGCTCACCGGCGCCGAAGCGCTGTATGCGGACATGGGCCACTTCGGCCCCAAGCCCATCCGAATGGCCTGGATGGGCCTCGTGCTGCCGGCGTTGGCCCTGAACTACATGGGCCAGGGCGCGCTGCTGATGCGCGACGCCGCATCGATCACCAACCCCTTCTACCGCCTGTTCCCCGACAGCTGGCTCATCGCGGCCATCGTGCTGGCCACGTTGGCGGCGATCATCGCCTCGCAGGCCGTGATCTCGGGCGCGTATTCGATGACACGCCAGGCCATGCTGCTGGGCTTCCTGCCGCGCATGACCACGCGCTTCACGTCCGCGCGGGAGGCCGGACAGATCTACATGCCGGCCGTGAATGCCGCGCTGCTGGCCGGCGTGCTGGCCGCGGTGCTGCACTTCGGCAGTTCGGCGGCGCTGGGCGCGGCCTACGGCATCGCCGTCACGCTGACCATGGCCATCACCACGGTGCTGACCTACTTCGTCATTCACGACGGCTGGCACATGAGCCGCAGCCTGGCGCTGGCCGCGACCGGCTTCTTCCTGGCCATCGACGCCATCCTCGTGGCCGGCTGTCTGATCAAGTTCTTCGACGGTGGCTGGTTCCCGCTGGCCCTGGGCCTGCTGATCTTCACCGCCATGAGCACCTGGCGCCGCGGGCGCGGGCTGCTGCTGGCGCGCATCCACCAGCAAGGCCAGGAGCTCAAGCCCTTCATCGAGTCGCTCGATCCGAAGTCGCTGCACCGCGTCGCGCGTGCGGCGGTCTATCCGGTGGCCGACCCGACCACCGTGCCGCAGGCCATGCTGCACAACATGAAGCACTTCCAGGTGATCCACGAGCGCAACGTGATCCTGACGGTGAATGTCAAAGAGGTGGCCTGGGTCCCGCTGGCGCAGCGCATCGAGGTGGAAAACCTGGGGCGCAACTTCTGGCTCGTGACGCTGCACTTCGGCTTCATGAACACACCCGACGTGCCGGCCGCCCTGCCGCTGGCCGGATCGCACGGCCTGGAGCTCTCGGCCCTGGAGACCAGCTACTTCCTCAGCCGCGAGACCGTGGTGCCCACGCCCGGCCTGGGCATGGTGGCCTGGCGCGAGCACCTCTTCGCCACGATGAGCCGCAACGCCGGTGGTGTCGTCGAGTTCCTGCGGCTGCCCGACAACGCCGTGGTGGAGCTCGGCACGCGCGTGCAGATCTGAGAAGGCCCGAGCGCACGGCGACGCTGCCGCCGTAGGCCCGCGTCGCCGCGGGGCCATGGGTCAGACCGGCTGACGCCGCGGATCATGAGGGGCACACTTCGAGCTCCGGCCGCGTGAACGCCACGAGCACACGCGCGGCCGGCCACGCGAAGGGAAGCCTGAACCCGATGGATGCCTCCTCCGTTGTCGATGGCGATGCGGCCTCGCTGCCGCACGCCGACTACCGCCTGTCCGACAACCTCGCCGCCGATACCGGCGTGGTCTTCCTCACCGGCACGCAGGCCCTCGTGCGCCTGATGCTGATGCAGCGCAGCCAGGACCGTGCGGCGGGCCTGGACACACGCGGCTTCGTCAGCGGCTACCGCGGCTCGCCGCTGGGCATGGTGGACCAGTCGATGTGGAAGGCCCGCCAGGCACTCGATGCCGCCGGCGTGCGCTTCCTGCCGGCGATCAACGAAGAACTGGCCGCCACAGCGGTGCTGGGCACGCAGCGCGTGGAGGGCGACCCGGCACGGTCGTGCGACGGCGTCTTCGCGCTGTGGTACGGCAAGGGCCCCGGCGTGGACCGCGCCGGCGACGCGTTGAAACACGGCAACGCCTACGGCACCTCGCCGCACGGCGGCGTGCTGATGGCGGCGGGCGACGACCACGGCTGCGTGAGTTCGTCGATGCCGCACCAGAGCGACGAGGCCTTCCAGGCCTGGCACGCGCCTGTGGTCGCGCCGGCCGACGTGTCGGAGATGCTCGAATTCGGCCTCTACGGCTGGGCACTGTCGCGCTACTCGGGCAACTGGGTCGGCATGACCGCGCTGTCGGAAATCGTCGAAAGCGGCAGCACCGTCGACCTGGACGCGATCAACGCCCGCGCTGCGGCCTGGCGCGATGCCGATGCGGTGCGCGCGGCCACCGGGCACGCCGCGCCAGCCGGCGGGCTGCACGTGCGCTGGCCCGACCTGCCCTCGCTGCAGATCGAACAGCGGCTGCACGCCAAGCTGGACGCCGTGCGCGCCTTCGCGCGGGTCAACCGCATCGACCGCACGGTGGTCGCGTGCCCGACGGCGCGCGTGGGCATCGTCACCGCCGGCAAGGCGCACCACGACCTGATGGAGGTGCTGCGCCGCCTCGACGTGCCGCCGCAGACGCTGGCCGACTTTGGCGTGCGCATCCTGAAGCTGGGCCTGACCTACCCGATCGAGCCCGAGGGCATGCGCGACTTCGCCGCCGGGCTGGATGAGATCCTGGTCATCGAGGAGAAGGCACCGGTCGTCGAGCAGCAGATGCGCGCGCTGTTCTACAACGCACCGCAACGCCCCATCGTGGTGGGCAAGGAAGACGCGCAGGGACGCCCGCTGGTCTCGGCACTGGGCGAGTTGCGGCCTTCGCGGCTGATCCGCCTGGTGGCCGACTGGCTGGTGGCGCACTTCCCCGGGCTGGACCGCCGCGAACGCGTGCGCGACTTCGAGCTGCCCGAGCTGCTGTCGAATGCCGCCGATGCGGTCAAACGTTTGCCGTATTTCTGCGCCGGCTGCCCGCACAACACCAGCACCCGCGTGCCGGAAGGTTCACGCGCGCAGGCCGGCATCGGCTGCCACTTCATGGCCAGTTGGATGGACCGCGACACCGAAGGTCTGATCCAGATGGGCGGCGAGGGTGTGGACTGGGTTTCGCACGCGATGTTCACGCGCGTGCCGCACGTCTTCCAGAACCTGGGCGACGGCACCTACTACCACTCGGGCTACCTCGCCATCCGCCAGGCCGTGGCGGCCGGCGCGACCATGACCTACAAGATCCTCTACAACGACGCCGTGGCGATGACCGGCGGCCAGCCGGTGGACGGCCAGATCAGCGTGGACGGCATCGCACGGCAGGTCGAGGCCGAGGGTGTGCGCCAGGTGGTCGTGGTCTCGGACAACATCGCCACCTACGACGGGCAGCACGCGCGCTTTCCGGCAGGCACCACCTTCCACCCGCGCGAGGAACTCGATGCCGTGCAACGCCGCCTGCGCGAGATGCCGGGCGTGACGGTGCTGATCTACGAACAGACCTGCGCGGCCGAGAAGCGCCGGCGCCGCAAGAAGGGCGAACTGGTCGATCCCGCGCGGCGCGTGTTCATCAACGAACAGGTGTGCGAAGGCTGCGGCGATTGCGCCGTGCAGAGCAACTGCGTGGCCGTGCTGCCGGTGGAAACGCCGCTGGGGCGCAAGCGGCGCATCGACCAGAGCAGCTGCAACAAGGACTATTCCTGCGCCAAGGGCTTCTGCCCGAGCTTCGTGACCGTCATCGGCGGGCGCGTGCGCAAGCCCGTGGGCGCGCTGGGCAGCGGCGGCGACTCCGCCGTGCAGGCCCTGCAGCAGCGCCTGGCTGCCCTGCCAAACCCCGCAGCGCACACCTGGACCGGGCCTTACGACCTGCTCGTCACCGGTGTGGGCGGCACGGGTGTCGTGACGGTGGGCGCTCTGGTGGCCATGGCGGCGCACCTCGAAGGCAAGCGCGCCAGCGTGCTCGATTTCATGGGCTTCGCGCAAAAGGGCGGCTCGGTGCTGAGCTTCGTGCGGCTGGCGGATGTGCCCTCGCGCCTGAACCAGGTCCGCATCGATACGCAGCAGGCCGATGCCGTCCTGGCCTGCGACCTGGTCGTGGGTGCCTCGGCCGACGCGCTGGCCACCGTGCGTCGCGGCCGCACCCGCGTGCTGGCCAACGTGCACGAGGTGCCGGTGGCGGAGAGCCTGCGCAATCCGGACGCCACCTTGCATGTGCCGCTGCTCATCGAGAAGCTGCGCTTCGCAGCCGGGCCGGCGCGTGTGCAGACGCTGGACGCACAGGCGCTGGCCGAGGCCTTCCTCGGGGATCACATCGCCTCCAACATCCTGGCGCTGGGCCACGCCTGGCAATGCGGGCTGGTGCCGGTGAGCCTGGACGCGCTGCAGCGGGCGATCCGCCTCAACGGCGTGGCCGTCGAGCAGAACCTGCTGGCCTTCGGCATCGGGCGCCTGTCGGCCGCCGACCCGCAAGGGCTGCAGGCCCTGCGGGCACTGCCGGCGCAGACCGACGACGACAGCCTGCCCGCGATCGTGCAGCGCGGCGTGGCGCTGCTCACGGCCTATCAGGATGCGCGTTATGCACGCGAGTACGCCGCGTTTGTCGAGCGGGTCGAACGCCACGAAGCGGCGCAGGGCGGCGATGCGACGCTGCCGCTGTCGCGCGCCGTGGCGCGCAGCCTGCTCAAGCTGATGGCCATCAAGGACGAGTACGAGGTCGGGCGGCTCTATACCGACGGCGAATTCCAGCGCCGCCTGCGCGAGCAGTTCGAAGGCGACTTCCAGCTGGAGTTTCTCTTCGCGCCGCCCACGCTGGGCACATCGCATGACGGGCAGCCGGCGCCCAAGCGGCGCTTCGGCGCCTGGATGGCGCCGGTGCTGCGCGTGCTGGCGCAAGGCCGCCGGCTGCGCGGCACGCCGCTGGACCTGTTCGGCCGCACGGCCGAGCGGCGACTGGAGCGCCGTTTGATCGCCGACTACCGGGCACGCATCGAATCGCTGCTGCCGCTGCTGGAACCCGCACGCCTGCCCACGGCCGTGGCCCTGGCCGAACTGCCGCTGCGCATGCGCGGATTCGGCCACGTCAAGCTGGCGAACGTGGCGCTGGCGCAGGTGCGCGAGGCCGAGCTGCTGCACCGCTTCGATCCGCAGACCTGGCCGCGGCCGGCCGAACTGCCGGTGGCGGGGCAGTTGCGCGGCATTCCGGTGGTCAGCCGCTGAGCGGCGCGGCTCGGCGCCGCCGCAGCAGCCGCTGCCGTGCTACAGCAGCGCGGAGACCTGCGGCGGACTCAGCGGGCGCGACATCAGGTAGCCCTGCCCGACGGCCACACCGAGCTTGCGCAAGGCCGCCAGCTGCTCCGGCGTCTCGATGCCTTCGGCGACCACGCATTTGCCCAGCGCCTGGCCCAGCGTGAGCACCGCGCGCACGATCTCGACGTGTTCGTCGCCGCTGGTGATGGCGCAGATGAAGGAGCGGTCGATCTTCAGGTAGTCGATCGGCAGCTTGCTCAGGTAGGCCAGCGACGAGTAGCCCGTGCCGAAGTCATCGATGGCCAGCTTCACGCCGCAACGCCGCAGCTGTGACAGCGCATCGTGTGCCGGCTCGAGGTTGGACATCAGCACGGTTTCAGTGATTTCGAGCGTCAGGCGTTCGGGCGCGACACCGTGCGCGCGCAGCCGCCCGAGCACCACGCCGACGAAGCCGGCTCGCACCAGGTCGCTGCCGGAGATGTTCACGCTCACGCCCAGGTGCGCCATGTGCGGCGCCTCCAGGTGCCAGGCCGCGAGCTGCGCCAGCGCGCTGTCCAGCACCCAATCCGTCAGGGCCCCGATGCGGCCCGACTCCTCGGCCAGGCCGATGAAGACCGTGGGGCTGATCGATCCGCGCACCGGGTGGGCCCAGCGGGCCAGCGCCTCGAAACCGAACAGCCGCGCGGGTTCCAGTTCGAACAGCGGCTGGAAATCCAGCGACAGTTCGCCGCCGCCCAGCGCATGGCGCAGGTCGGCCTCGAGCGCCAGCTTGTCGGCGATCTGCTCGTGCATCGTGCGGTCGAACACCGCCACGCGCCCGCGCCCGCCGGCCTTGGCCTCGTACATGGCCAGGTCGGCATCGCGCAGCAGTTCGTCCACCGTGCGGTCGCCCAGGTCGCTGAAGGTCAGGCCGACGCTGGCGGCCGTGACGATGTCCGTGCCGCCCAGCGACATCGGCACCGACAGCGCCGAGAGCATGCGATCGGCCAGCCGCACACCGTCGGGCAGGTCGCGGATGTCACGCAGCAGCACCGCAAACTCGTCGCCGCCCAGACGCGCGACCAGGTCGCTGGGCCGCAGGCACAGCTGCAGCCGGCGGGCGACCTCGCGCAGCAGGTCGTTGCCGTGCATGTGGCCCAGGCTGTCGTTCACGAGCTTGAAGCGGTCCAGGTCCAGGAACATCACGGCGAAGCCGCGATCGGGATCGGCCCGGTTTTCCGCCACCGCGTGGCCCAGCTGCTCGTGGAAGTGCGCGCGGTTGGGCAGGCCGGTCAGGCTGTCGTGGAAGGCGATGTGCTGCAGCCGCGATTCGGCCAGCTGCCGCGCGGTGATGTCGTCGAGTTGGTAGATCAGTCCGTTGCCGTCCAGCCCCGGGATCTGGAACTGCCCGCAGTGCAGCGCGACCCACATCTCGGTGCCGTTGGCCCGCGTGCACTGCAGCTCGATCGAAAACGACAGCCCGGCGTCGCGTTCGGCGGCCGCGCGCGAGCGCCAGTCGAACAGCCCCGCGTCGCTGGGCTGCAGCACGTCCACGAAGCGCGCGCCGACCATCGTTTCGCTGTCGCGCCCCAGCAGCTCGCCCAGCGCCTTGTTGGCGCGCACGATGCTGCCGTTGGCATCGACGATGGCCATGCCGATGGCCGCGTGCGTGAACGCCGCGGCGAAGCGCTGCTGGTTCAGCT
Organism: Pseudomonadota bacterium; assembly: GCA_963205115.1. Lineage (GTDB taxonomy): Bacteria > Pseudomonadota > Gammaproteobacteria > Burkholderiales > Burkholderiaceae_C > Rubrivivax. The sequence continues at coordinate 102,699 of CAUJHV010000016.1, forward strand.
CGGCCTCGCGCCGCGCCTCGGAAATGCGCCCTTCCTGCTCGCTGTGCTCGGCCTCGTGATAGGCCTGTGTGATGCGGATGAGCATCACCATGCCCAAGATCACGACGGCCACGACCACCAGCACCAGCGGCCCCTGCCGCTGCGCTTCCACCAGCACCACGCCGGCCAGCAGCGCGGTGGCCAGATAAACGGCCGCCAGCCAGGCAAAGGCGCCGAAACAGTCGCGGGCCACCGGCCAGGCGCCCTTCTTCAGCGTCACCAGGGCCGTCAGCGTGAAGGTGGTCAGCACGAACGGGATCAGCGACACCGGAAGCAGCGCCGCGGCCTTGGCCACATGCAGCGACATGCCCAGCTGCGTGAGCTGCGCGGTCAGCAGTTCGAAGACCCCGCCGCTGATGGCCATCGCCGCCATGCCGGCGGCCGGCGTGGAGATGCGGCTGGACAGGCGCCGGGTGCCGCGCCACGCGCCGATCAAACCCTCCAGGCCAGAGGCCAGCACAGCTGCCGGCGTGCCCAGCACGGCCAGCATCATGTAGATGAAGAGGTCGGCCGCGCCCAGTGAATAACGCGTGCGGGGAATCTCGATGGGATGCCAGGCTGCCGCGGCCACCAGGACCAGACCGGCCAGCAGGTGCAGGGGTCCGGGCGCCGCGAGTGCCCAGGCGCCGAACAGGGCGTAGGCCAGGGCTGCCGTACCGGCCGCGGCGACGGCCAGCCACAGGCGCATGGCCGGTGGCGTGTAGTCGTGGAAGTGCGCCGCCTTCAGGCGCGCGACCCATCCGCGCGACACACGCGCGGACGGGGTCGTGTCGGCGTCATTCGCCGAAGAAGCTGGGGTCGGGACGTCCGGCAGCATCGCCGGTGGCCTCGCGCAGGATGAAGCCTTCGCGCAGGATGAACCCTTCGCGCAGGATGAAGCCTTCACGCAGGATGAACCCTTCACGCAGGATGAAGCCTTCGCTCAAGATGAAGCCTTCGCGCAGGATGAACCCTTCATTGAGGACGAACCCTTCGTTCAGTGTGAGGCCTTCACGAAGAATGAAGCCCTGGCTCAAGGTGAAGCCGTCGACCTGGACATCGCCGCCAGACGTCGAGAACCCCAAGCCCAGCGTGAGCCCCATCCCGGCGTCCGCACGTGCGACCAATGTGGTCAGCGGCGTCACCAGGGCCGAGGCGCTGTCAGGGATCGTAACCGAGGTCGAATCCAGCAACCGAACGCCAGCCGTAAGCAAAGGTTGCGCTTGGGCCTGGCGCTCGAACACCCATGCAGGCACGGTATTCGCCGCCAGCCCGCGTGCCGCGGGACGATAGACCACAGCGTTGCGCAGCACGAAATGGCGCGCCCAGGTCAGACCGCCATCCCACACGGGTTGCCACCGCGCGAACAGCGCGTCGCCGCGCACCAGGTGGCTGCCGCCGACGGTGGCGATGCCGCTCCAGCGCAGACGGCGTCCGCCGACGGTGGATTCCGGAACCGGCATCACCTGTCCGGCCGCCAGGACGTTGTCCCCGGCTCTCAGCTTGCCGGCAGACAGCGCAGGGCCGATGTCGGTGCGCAACGCCGTGGCCAGGCGCAGCGCGCCATCCAGGTTGAGCAGGCCGGTGCCCTGCTGCAGCAGGCTCGCGCCCGGCAGCGGAGTGGCGGTGTATTGCAGGATGGCCTTGACCAGCGGCGGCGTGAGTCCGGGGTTCGCCTGGATCAACACGGCAGCCGCGCCGGCCACGGCGGGCGCGGCCATCGATGTGCCCGACAGCGTCATCAGCGCCTGGCCGCGGGCCTGCGTGGCACCGGCCACTTGTGTGAGTTGCGGATAGCTGCGCGCCAGCACGTTCCACCCGGCGGCCTGGCCGCTGGCGTCACCGCCCAGCGCCGTGAGCACGTCGTTGCCGGGGGCGACCAGATCGGGCTTGATCAGGTTGTCGGTCCAGCGCGCGCCGCTGGGGAAGGTGTAGCTGCCGCGCGTGGGGCCTCGCGAGCTGAATCCCGTGACGCTGTCGTCTGCACGATTGGCGGTCCCGCGCATGTTGTCCGCGCCGACAGTGATGACCGACGGCTCGTGGCCGGGCGAGGAGATCGCGCCGTAGACCTGGCGACCCTGCTCGTCCTTGCCGGCATTGCCTGCGGCGACCGTGACCACCAGACCGGCAGCCACGGCGCTGCGCGAGGCGCGCGCCAGCGGATCGACCAGGAAGGAGTCCGTCGAGTCCGCGCCCAGGCTCAGGTTCATCACGCGGATGTTGTCGATGCGCGCGCGCTGCAGCACCCAATCGATGCCCAGCAGCACATCGGCCACGTTGCCGGTGCCTTGTTCGTCGAGCACGCGCACGTCGTAGAGGTCCGCGCCCGCAGCGATGCCACCCGCATCGGGCTGCTGGTAGGCGCCCGCACCGGCGGCCACCGAGGCGACGGCCGTGCCGTGTCCATAGGCATCGGGCAAGACCGCATAGGGCCTGAACGACGCATCGCCCCGCCGCACCGGCGTGCCGTCAATCAAGCGGCGCAGGTCGGCGCTGTAGTCATGACCACCCTTCCAACCACCCGCGGCGAAGGAGCGGCTGAGTCCCACGACGTCCACCGCGCGCCGCACGCGTGAGCGGCCGTCGGCGCCCTGGAAGTGGCGGTGGCGAAAATCAATGCCCGAATCCAGCACCGCGATGCCCACGCCGCGTCCGTCCAAGCCGCCTGCTGCGCCCGGGACCCCGCCCAGGGCTGCCGGTACGCCGGAGGCATCCTGCAGCAGGCTCGCATGCCGACGTGTCGGACGGTTGGGTGTGATGTCCACGACGTCGCTTCGGGCCGACAGTGCCTCCAGGGCGGAGGCCGGCACCATCGCCGCGATGGCGCGGATGGACACGTAGTTGTAGAAGACGGAGCCGCCGCGCTTCAGCACGTCCGCGCGCAAGGCGGTCAATTCGGGGTCGTCGCTGGCCGCGACGATCAGGACCTTCACGAGGGTCGTTGCGCCCTGGGTGCGCGCCCAGGGCATGTTGACGGCATTCACCCCCGCCTGTCTGCGCAGGATGGGGCGCAATTCGTGCGACAGCTTCGCGGCCGCCGATCCAGGTACCGATGGAGGCGTCCTCGGCGGGTATGGCACTGGCGCGTGCGCCGCGGATGCCGGCAACGCAGTGCCCAGCACGACGGCAGCCGCAATCGCGGCGAAGTGACGAATCGAAGGGATGGTGAAGGGCGTGTGCATGATGCGGTCGATTCTGTGAATTCGTGCGCATCTCCAAGCCCGGATATGGCCGGCTTAAGGCCCTGATTTGCTCGCGGGCTTGCACGCCCGCGGCGAGACGCTGCATACCGCCTGCGCGCGTAGCACAGCGGGTACGATGCCAGCCGCAGAAATGCCCGTCCCACACCCCGCAACCCATCGGATACGCCGTGAAGCTCGCCACCTGGAACGTCAATTCCCTTGCCGTGCGGCTGCCGCAACTGCTGGATTGGCTGCAAGCCAACCCGGTGGACGCCATCGTGCTGCAGGAGACCAAGCTCACCGACGACAAGTTTCCGCACGCCGAGATCGAGGCGGCGGGGTACGCGGTGCAGTGGTTCGGCCAGAAGACCTACAACGGCGTGGCGCTGCTGTCGCGCGGCGAGGCCACCGACACCCAGCGCAACATCCCGGGCTTCGACGACCCCTCGGCGCGCGTCATCGCAGGCACCGTCGGCGATGTGCGCGTGATCGGCGGCTACTTTCCGAACGGGCAGGCGCCGGGCTCGGACAAGTTCGCCTACAAGATGCGCTGGCTCGAGGCCCTGCGTCTTTGGCTAACCGATGAAATGAGCCGTCACACCAAGCTTGCGCTGCTGGGCGACTTCAACATCGCCCCCGAGGACCGCGACGTCTACGACCCCGTGGCCTGGGCCGGGCAGATCCACTGCACCGACGAAGAGCGTGCGCACTTCCGCGCGCTGGTCGGGCTGGGCCTGCACGATGCCTTCCGGCTCTTCGAGCAGCCGCCCAAGTCCTGGAGCTGGTGGGATTACCGCAACCTGGCCTTCCGGCGCAACCAGGGCCTGCGCATCGACCACATCCTGGTCAGCGAGGCGCTCAAGCCGCGTGTCACGGCCTGTGCCATCGACAAGCTGCCGCGCAAGAACGAACGGCCCAGCGACCACGCGCCGGTCGTCGTGACGCTGGACAACGGCGCCTGAGCAGAGCCGGCGCAGCGGCCCGCCCGCTGGCGTTGCGGCGCGCATTTGCGCCCAGACAGGTGCGTGTTGGGGGATGGGCGGCCTGTCGGCTTGGACGCACCGCCTCAAGACTGCGCCCGCCGCACCACGCGCAGCACACGCCGACGCATGACCCGGCCCAGGCGCCAGGCCCAGGAGGCCCGCACCCACACCAGCAGCGCGTCCTTGTAGGCCGTCCAGCGCGCGTAGAGCCGGGCGAACCAGGGCATGCGCATCAGGGCGGGCTGCGTGAGCGCAAACAGCCGCGCCAGCACCGCCGTGCCGACCAGCTTGGCCAACAGCACGAGCGCCAGGCCCAGGCCGGCATGGCCGTTGCCGATCAGCCACAAGGCCGCCAGCTTCACCGGCAGCAGCGCCAGCGAGGGCAGCACGAAGACCAGCAGCGACGCCACCGGCGACAGCTGCGCGATGCGCCGCTCCAGCCAGGCCAGCGCCGGCAGGCGTGCCACAGCGGCGGCCACGCGCTGCAGCGGCTCCCAGCCCCATTCCTCGAAGACGATGACCAGCGCCAGCGCCAGGCCGAAGGTGCGCCGGAAGACGGCACGCACCCCCATGCGAAAGTCATTCATCCTTCTGGCCCCAAGGACCATGCGGGCCGCACGCGGGCGGCGACGCGCACGCAGGACGGGGCTGCGGCGGCATGGCGGTGACGGCGAACCCGATTCATCCCGATGGCTCCTGCGGAGGCGGCAGCCGGCACCCGGTGGCGCGCGGCGGGCCGATCATCGCCCAGCGCGGCGGCGACCCGCCATGCCGGGGTGCGCGCGCGCAAGCCCGCCCCCTGGGCCGCACTGGACCGCGGCGAAGCCCGCCACCGAGAAGGCCCGCCCGGACTCTCGATAATCGACAGCACATCGGCGGCCATCCGCCGCCGCCCCCTTGCAGTGGGCCTGAGCACCCGAAGGACCGACACCCGTGGCCAAGAGAGCCTATTCCGCAGCGGTCAACGACGGCGCCGCGTCGAGCGCAGACGACGACGCCACCTCGCGCACGCTCATCGAGCGTGCGTACATCCAGCTGCGCGACGACATCATCGAGGGCCGTCTGCCGCCCGGCGAGAAGCTGCGCGTCGAACATTTCAAGGCGCGCTACGACGTGGGCGCCGGCACGCTGCGCGAAGCCATCACGCGGCTGGTCAGCGACGCCCTGGTGGAAGCCGAAGGCCAGCGCGGCTTCCGCGTCGCGGCCATCGCGCTGCAGGATCTGGTGGACATCACGGACCTGCGGCTGCACATCGAACTCGAGGCCCTGCGCCAGTCGATCCGCCACGGCGACGCCGCATGGCGCGAGGCGCTGCGCCAGGCCTACGACGACATGTCCCCGTTCGAGCAGCCCGTCCGCGCCGAACACCGCAAGCGCTGGGAACAGCTCAATACGCGCTTCCACGAGTCGCTGATCGCCGCTCACGCCAACCCATGGGCGTTGAAGGTGCTGCGGCAGCTCTCGCGCCACAGCGAACGCTACCGGCGCTATGCCATCGGCCTGCCGCACTCCGCACGCAACGTGCACGACGAACACCGCCAGATCTTCGAAGCGGCGATGAACGGCCAGGAGGCGCGCGCCGCGCTGGCGCTGGAGGTGCACATCCGTGCCACCGTGGACCAGCTCATCCAGGCCCAGCGCGAGGGTCTGACGCTTTTCGGCGAAGACGCCTGAGCGCGGGTCTTTACCAAAGCGAAACCTCGCCGCGGCCGTGGGCGGTCGTCCACCGCGAACGCATGCCGTTGAAGGAAGGCATGCGGGGTGGCCCGCACATCGGAGATCGAATGAAGACTCGTGGCTGGATGCGCGTGGGCGCGATTGCCTTGCTGGCCCTGGCACTGGGCGGATGCTGCGTGCTGCCCTTCCGCGGCGGGCACGGCGGACATGGGCACTACAGCGGCGAAGCACCGCGGGGACGTTAGGCGCCCACGGCCACCTCCACGCCCTCGCGCGCGCTGCGCGCCAGTGCTTCCAGCGTGGTCGCGATGTCACGGCTGGCCTGCGCGGCGCGTGCGATGGCGGCCGTGTCGCGCTGCGCGATCACGCGCGCAAAGGCCTCGGCCGCGAAGCGGAAGCCACTGCCCGGTGGCGAGCAGATGGTCTCGAAAGGCACGGTGTTGGCCACGCCGCGGCGCACCCGCATCTGGCTGGGCAGGAAGCCCAGCGGATGCGGCACGCCGGGTTCGGCCGTGTGGTTGAGGTACTCGGTCTCGATGGTCCCTTGCGTGCCGCTGATGACCGCGCGGCGCACGTTGGCGATGTCCATCGCACAGGACAGCTGCGCCGTGCGCCCGTCGGCATAACGCATCAACGCAGTCAACGCGATGTCCACGCCGGTGCCGGCCCAGCGCGCGTAGGCCATCACCCGTGTCGGCGCTTCGCCCATCACCAGGCGGATCAGGCTGGCCGGGTACGAACCCGCGTCCAGCAACGCGCCGCCACCCAGTGCAGGGTCCATGCGGATGTTGCCCTCGGGCCTGGCCATGGTGAATCCGAAGCTGGCCTGCACCGTGCGCACGTCGCCGACGATGCCGTCCTGCAGCAGCTTGACCAGCGCGCCGGTCTGCGGCTGGAACCAGTAGGGGTAGGCTTCGAGCAGGTACACGCCATGGGCGTCCGCCGCGTCGAACATCGCATCGGCCTCGGCCCGGTTCAGCGCCAGCGGTTTTTCGCACAGCACGTGCTTGCCGGCACGCGCGGCCTGTATCGCCCACTGGGCGTGCAGGCTGTTGGGCAGCGGGATATAGACCGCCTGCACCGTCTCGTCGGCCCGCAGCGCCTCGTAGCTGCCGTGCGCACGGGGAATGCCAAACACCTGCGCGAAGGCCCGTGCCTTGTCTGCCTGCCGGCTGGCCACGGCCACCACTTGCACGGCCGGGCTGGCCGTCACATCGCGCGCAAACGCCTGCGCGATGTGGGCACAGCCCAGGATGCCGATGCGCAGCGGCGCCGCCGGGCCGGCGGCAGGCGTGGGCGCAGGGAACGCAGGGGTCGACACACCGGACATGGACAGCCTCGCAGACGGCAGTGGAGACGCACATCTTGCCCCTTCAAGGCCGCGCGCAGCAGCGGACGGACCCGAACGGCAACGCGCGTCCAACCATCGGATCGACGCGCTGACGCAACAGGCGTGCGGCGACGCCGGGCGCCGGCCCTGCCTATACTTCCGCCCATGGCCTCGTCGCTCCTCCACAACACCACGCCCGCCGCCCGCGCGGCGTGTGCAGGTGCGGAGAAACAGTCCAAAGCCCGGCTCGTCTGACCGGAGCTGCGGTTCCGTCGTCGGATGAGCGACGGAACCCGGACCCGCCCAGCGGCACAGCCCGCGATTCCTGCGCCTTCCTCGACGGTTGAACCCTCGGTCAACCCCTGTCGAAAGGAAGCGTTTCCATGCCCCCGTCCCCCTCCCGCCCGGCCTTCAGCGGCCTGTGGATCCCGCTCGTCACGCCGTTTGCCGACGGCGCAGTCGATCACGCGGCACTGGCCGCCCTCACCCGCGCGCTGGCAACCACCGGCATCGCCGGATTCGTGGTCTGCGGCTCCACGGGTGAAGCCGCTGCCCTGAACGCCGACGAGCAGCTCGCCTGCCTGGACACGGTGGCCCGCCACGCCGGCGGACTGCCGCTGGTCATGGGCCTCAGCGGCTACCACCTGCCGGACACGCTGGCCTGGGTGCAGCAGCTCGGCGCCTTGTGCGACGCGGCCGTGCCCACCCTGTGTGGGCTGCTGGTGCCGGCGCCGCACTACATCCGCCCGTCGCAGGAGGGCCTGCGCCAGTGGTTCACCACCCTGGCACACCACAGCAGGCTGCCGCTGATCGTCTACGACATCCCCTACCGCACCGGCGCCACCCTGGCACGCGAGACCCTGCTCGCACTGGCTGCACACCCGCGCATCGTCGCGGTGAAGGACTGCGGCGGCGACGCCGCCAAGACCCTGGCGCTGATCGCCGACGGTCGCCTGGCCGTGCTGGCCGGCGAGGACCTGCAGCTGTTTGCCACCGTCGCGCAGGGTGGCGCCGGGGCGATCGCCGCCAGCGCGCATGTGCGCACGCGCGAATTTGTCGCCGTGCTCGACGCGGTCGCACACGGCGACCTGGCCGCCGCACGCGCAGCCTGGCACCCGCTGCTGCCCTGGATCGAGGCCGCCTTCTGCGAGCCGAACCCGGCGCCCGTCAAGGCCGCGCTGGCGCGCCAGGGGCTGATGGGCAGCGCGCTGCGGCCACCGATGGTGCCCGCCTCCGCCGCCTGTGAGCGGCGGCTGGCGGAATGCATGGGCTGAAACCTCGCGCGGCCGAACGGCCGTGGCGCAGGGCTTCTCAGCCGGCCGCCATCGCCGTCAACGGCCCCAGCGCATGGCCGGCCTCGCCCAGCGCCTGGCGCACGGCCTGTGCGGTCGCCACGGCGTCGGCGTTGTCGCCATGCACGCAGATGCTCTGCACGCGCACGGGCAGCGTGCGGCCGCCCACGGTGTGCAGCGCACCGCTGCGCACGATGGCCATCACGTGCGCGACGCAGGTCTGCGCACCGTGCAGCACGGCGCCCTTCTGCGATCGCGGCGCCAGCGTGCCGTCGTCGGCATAGGCGCGGTCGGCAAAGACCTCTTCCACCACCGGCAGCCCGGCTTCGCGGCCCGCGGTCACCAGGCAGGACAGCACCGGCGCCAGCAGGACCAGTGACGGGTCCAGCGCCTTGACCGCACGCGCGACGGTGGCGGCCATCGCCGGGTCTTCACAGGCCATGTTGTTGAGCGCGCCGTGCGGCTTCACGTGCGTCACGCGCGTGCCTTCGGCGCGTGCCATCGCATCCAGCGCGCCGATCTGGTAGATCAGCATCGCCTCGAGTTCCGCCGCGGGAATGTCCATGCGGCGCCGGCCGAAGCCCAGCAGATCGGGGAAGGACGGGTGCGCGCCGATGCTCACGCCGCGCGCCGCAGCCGCCGCCACCGTGCGGCGCATGACCAACGGGTCACCGGCGTGGAAGCCGCAGGCCACGTTCGCCGAGTTCACCACGTCCAGCATCGCCTCGTCGGCGCCCATGCGCCAGGCGCCGAAGCTCTCGCCGAGATCGGCATTCAGGTTCAGAAGGGGCTTCATCGTGTCATCACTCCCAGGGCATGCGCCCGGTTGCAGCATCGATCATGCCGCTGACCAGATTGCCGCGCAGCGCCTGCTCGTCCAGCACCCCGGGCGGGAGGTAGGTTTCGATGCGGCGCAGCCAAGCGTCCAGCCGCGCGGCCTGTTCGTCGCGTGCGGCCAGGGCCTGCTCACGTGTGACGGCCACGAAGCGCAGCGCCGTGCCCGGGCGCGCATGGGCCAGCCGCGACAGATCGGCCTGGATGACGGTGGCGATCTTCGCGTAGCCGCCCACGGTCTGCGCATCGGCCATCAGGATGATGGGCGCGCCGTTGCCGGGCACCTGGATCGCCCCGGGCACCACGCCGTCGGAAACGATGTCGGCACCCGCCCGGTGCGCCAGCGCCGGGCCTTCCAGGCGCATGCCCATGCGGTCGCACTCGCGGCTGACGGTGTAGGTGCCGCCGAAAAGAGCCTCCCAGGCCTGCGGCGCAAACGCGTCGTCCTGCGGACCGGGCACGACACGGATGGGTCCTTCGTCGTGCACCCAGGCGGCGGGCGCGCGTCGTTCGGTCCACTGGTCGCCGCGCAGCGGCCCGCAGACCAGCCGATCACCCGCGGTGATGGCACGCCCCTGCAGGCCGCCCAGCTGCGCCCGCGCGTAGGTCGACCGGCTGCCCAGCTGCAGCGGCACCTGGCAGCCGCCGGCCAGCGCCAGATAGGCCACGCCCTGGCGTATCGCGCCCACGCGCAGCACATCGTCCGGCAGCAGCGTCACCGTCTGCCACGCCGGCACGCGACGGGCATGTCCCTCGGCCGGTTGCAGCAGCGATTCGACATCGCCGGCCAGGGCCACGCGCACCGGCGCGTCCACGGCGCGCAGCACCGGGCCGGCCAGCGGCAGCTCCAGGCCGGCGTCGTCCGCCGCGTTGCCGAGCAGGCCGTTGGCGCAGGCCAGCAGCAGCGGATCGGCCGCACCCGACAGCGGCACGCCGATGGCACGGTGGCCGCGACGGCCGCCGTCCTGCACGGCATTGGCCGGTCCGGTCTGAAGGACGTCGACGGCAAACATCAGGCCTTCAGTGTGCAGCAGGCACAGAGCCCCCGGCCGCGGCCACGGGTTCAACGCAGCACATCGAACAGGTTGTTGAAGTCGTCGGTCCAGGGGCGGATCGGCGGGGTGCCGGCCAGCCGCTCGCCCGCACCCTGGCGCGCCAGCCAGGACAGCAGCGCCTGGTTGCCCGTCACCAGCACCCAGTCGGACTTGTACAGCCCGGTGTCGTCCGGCGGATCGTCCATCACGATCCAGGGCACCAGGCCGGCCTCGTCGGCCAACTGCTGCACGACCGGGCGCAGGTCCAGGTAGCGGTTGCTGATGTGAAAGGCCACCACGCCACCCGCGGCCACATGGCGCCGGTACGTGGCCAGCGCCTCGCGCGTGAGCAGGTGCACCGGAATCGAATCGCTCGAAAACGCATCCACCGCCAGCAGGTCAAAGGCCTGCGGCGCTTCGCGCTCCAGCATCAGGCGCGCGTCGCCCAGCTGCGTCTCGATGCGCGCCGCTGAATCCGTCAGGTAGCTGAAGCGCCGCTCGGCCACGTCCAGCACATCCGGGTCCAGCTCGTAGAAGCGGTAGCGGTCACCTTCGCGCCCATAAGACGCCAGCGTGCCGATGCCCAGGCCGATCAGACCCACATGCTGCGCGCGACCCGGCTGCAGCGCGCGCAGGCCCAGCAGGGCCTGCGCCACACCCGCGCTGGCCCCGTAATAGCTGGTGGGCTGGCTGCGGTAGGGCTCGTGGCGGTACTGCTCGCCATGGGTGATGACGCCGTGCAGCAGCCGCCAGCGCAAGGTCGGCGAATCCTCCAGCGACGTGGCGCGCACACGCAGCGTGCCGTAGAAGCTGCGGCTGACTTCCACCGTTCGCTCATGCACCGCCCCGATCACCTGCCAGCCGAAAAATCCGCAGGCCCCCAGCGCCACGGCCGCCGCCGGGCGCCAGCGCCCCTGGCCGAAGGCCAGCAGCACGACGGTGGCCAGGAACAGCACACCGGGCAGCTCCCAGGTCCAGTCCAGCAGCAGCGGCGCCACCACACCCACCAGCAGCCCGCCCAGGGCGCCGCCGGCCGAGACCATCAGGTAGAAGCGCGTCAGGTGCGCCGGCGCGGGCTTGCGCAGCACCAGCTCACCGTGGAAGAACATGCACAGCACGAACAGGCCCGCGGCATACAACGGCACCGCCTGCTGCAGCGGCATCAGGCCCTGTTCGATCAAGCCGGCGACGCCGTCCTGCGGCGTCCATGCCAGGTTCGGCCGGTAGGCCAGACCGGCCATCATCGCCACGGCCATCACGCCGGCCAGCACGCGGAAGCTGCGCGGCCAGTACCAGCCGCGGCCGTCGAAGGTCAGGATGAAACTGGTGAGGTACAGGGCCAGCGGCAACACCCACAGGAAAGGCACGGACGCCACGTTCTGCGTGATGTGCGTCGTCACCGTCAGCAGCAGCACCGAGCCGCACGCCGACAGCAGCAGCCAGCGGCCGAGGTCCGCGCCGGTGGGCGCGCCCGCGTCCGACACGACGGTACTGTTTCCAGCGGTGGCGGCCTGCGACGGCTGTCTCGGCAACCGAGGCGCACGGGCCGCCAGCGCCGCACTTGCACCGGCCAGCAACACGAACACCACGTAGCCCGCGCTCCAGCCCAGCGACTGCGCCTGGTTCGTCGCGAGCGGCTCGATCAGCGTCGGGTAGCCCAGCAGCGCGGCCAGCGAGGCGGCATTCGACAAGGCATACAGCCGCCACACCGAGGCCTGCTTGGGCGTATCCGCAAAACGCCGCGCAAACCAGGACTGCACCAGCGGCCCGGTCGTCGACAGCATCAGGTACGGCAGACCGATGGTCACCGCCAGCAGCACCAGGATGCGGCCGATCGGGTTGTCGGCGTCCGCGGGTTTGAACGCCGCCGACGGCACGATGGGCAACTGCGTCAGCGACACCAGCAGCAGCGTGCCGTGCACCAGCGCCTGCGCGCGCGGCCGCAGGTGGCGGCTGAGCACATCGGCATAGAAGTAGCCCGCCAGCAGCACCAGCTGAAAGAAGACCATGCAGGTCGTCCACACCGCCGCCGACCCACCGAACCACGGCAGGATCTGCCGGGCCACGACGGGCTGCACGAGAAACAGCAGAAAGGCCGACAGGCCGATCGTCGAGGCGAAGACGATCACGACCGCTTATCCGCGCCCATGCGCAGCCCTGCGCGCCACCATCATCGTGCGCTCACTCCGGCTTGATCGAGGCGCGCTGGATCAGGGCCTTCCAGCCTTCGTGTTCGTCGCGGTACAGCTTCGCAAACTGCTCGGAGGTCCCGCCGCCGGGCTCGGCGCCGAAGCTGCCCATGCGTTCGATCACGTCGGGCATCGCGACGATGGCATTGAGCTCGCGGTTCAAACGCTGCACGATTTCCGGCGCGGTGCCCGGCGGCGCAAAGAAGCCAAACCAGTTGGACAGCACGAGGTTCGGCACACCGACCTCGGCCATGGTGGGCACCTGCGGCAGCGAAGGCGAGCGCTTTGCGCCCGTGACCGCCAGCGCACGCACCTTGCCGTCCTTGATGTGCGGCTGCGCCGACACGATGCTGTCCATCAGGAAGGCGATCTGCCCGGCCACCAGGTCGGTGATCACGAGGCCCGTGCCGCGATAAGGGATGTGCACCACGAACAGGCCGCCGGCGCGCCACTTGAACATCTCGGCCGACAGGTGCGGATAGGTGCCGATGCCACTCGACCCGAAGTTGTACTTGGCGGGGTTTGTCTTCAGCAGCGTCACCAGTTCCTGCGCGCTGCGCGCGGGAAAGTCCTTGCCCACCACCAGCACGCTGGGCGCGGTGGCCACCATCGCCACCGGCGAAAAATCGCGGAAGGCGTCGTAGGGCAGCTTGTTGCTCAGCGCCGGGCCGATGGAGTGCGTGGAGCTGGTCGACAGCAGGATCGTGTAGCCGTCGGCCGGTGCCTTGGCCACCATGTCGGCGCCCAGCGAACCGCCGGCACCCGGCTTGTTGTCGACCACCACCTGCTGGCCCAGCGCCGCACTGAGCTTCTGCGCGAGCAGGCGGCCGATGATGTCGGTAGCGCCGCCCGCCGGGAAAGGAATGACCAGGCGCAAAGGCTTGGCCGGCCAGGCCGATTGGGCCAGCGCAGCCGGGTGCGGGGCGAGCGTCGCCCATGCGGCGCAAACGAGGGCAGTCGCCAGGCGACGGTTCATGCAGTCATCCTCCGGGCCGCGCGGGCAGCGGCATCAGCCCAGAGGCTAACCGATTGCGCGACTCAGCCGTCGGACACGAGATGTCCTCCGGCCTTCGTAGGCGACAAGCCCCGCGCAGGCGGGCCTTGTCGTCCGGCTCAGGCCGGTGGGTGTGGCCCGCCTGCGGCGAGGAGGGCATCGAAGCGGGCCGCGGTTCCCGCGTCGATGGCGCCGCGTTCCACCGCCAGCGGCACGGTCGCCTGGCACAGCGTGCGGTAACGATCAAGCATGTCCTCACCCATCGGCGCCAGCGCCTCCAGGTGTTTGGCGATGGAGGCCACGTCACCACGCGACACCGGCCCCGGCATCCCGCGGGCAATGCCGGCCGAGCCGATGGCCGCCAGCGTGCCACGCGCCAGCGGCAGCAAGGCCTCCACGGCCTGCGCTTCGCTGGCGCCCCAGGTGGCCCACAGGCGCGCGGCTTCGGCAAACAGCACGTTGACAAACTGCGATGTATAACCCGCAGCCGCATGGTACCGGGCACGCATGCCTGGCGGCAGGCGGTTGACGCGGCACTGCAGGCGCTGCGCCAGCGCCACCAGCACGGCGTCCAGCGGCTCAGGCGCCTCGATCGTGACGGTGCAGCCGGGCAGCGAACGCACCGCCACGGCCGGATCGCCGAAGGTCTGCATCGGATGGAAGCCGCCGGTCAACGCGCCCTGCGCCGCCGCGGCCGACAGCGCGGCCACCTCGGTGACGCCGCTGCAGTGCACGACCGCCATGCCCGCACGCCAGTGGCAGGCCGCTGCGGTGCTGGCGATGGCCGCGTCGGGTGTCGTCACGAAGACCAGGTCGCAGGCATTCACCAGGAGCTGCGGCGTCATCACGCGGCAGCCCGGAATCGGCGTGGCCAGGGCCATGGCGCTGGCCACGCGCGCACTCGATACCGCCACCACGGGCAGATCGGCGGCGGCCAGGCTCCAGGCCAGCGCCTGGCCCAGCCGCCCGGCGCCGACAAAACCGATGCGCAGCCCGTCCAGCCGCGCGGCGTCCAACCCGCTCGTCACCGGACTACAGCGGCCAGGTGCGGAAGCGGCGCAGCGCGGCCATGTCTGGCACGGCGCCCAGGCCGGCGCCGGTGGGCACGGGCACGCGGCCGTCGGTGACCGGCAGCAGATCGCCGACCACGGCCTCACGGCCGACGTTGGGGTGGCAGTCGAATTCCAGCAGCCCGCTGCCACCGGCCGCCGCCAGCACGTGCAGCGAAGCCAGCAGCGAAACACCGCCGCCGAAATAGTGCGGGCAGTAGCGCTTGCCAGCGGCCACCGCGGCACGCGCGATGTGGATGCTGCCCGTGATGCCGCCCCACTTGGTGACATCGGGCTGGATGACCTGCAGCACGCGGTCGGCACAGGCCGCGTCGAATTGCGCGCCCTGCAGGTTCTCGCCACCGGCCAGCGGCGTGGTCGATGCGGCGGCCAGGCGCTGCCATTCCGCGGCCGGCGCATCGACGCGGATCGGCTCCTCGAACCAGGCCAGCTTCAGCGGCGCCACGTCGCGGCAGAAGGCGATGGCCTGGTCGGCATTGAGCACCTGGTTGGCATCGCAGCTGAGTTCGTCGTCGGGGCCGATGGCCTCGCGCATCGCGGTGAGGTTGCGCACGTCCAGCGCGTGGCCGAAGCCGGTCTTCAGCTTGAAGGCGCGGTGACCCTCGGCGCGGCGGGCCGCGGCAAAGGCTTCGGGCTTGTCGGGGTTGATGCCGGTGGCGTAGACCGGCACCGTGTCGCGCGGCTCGCCGCCGAGGAAGCGGTACAGCGGCAACCCGGCCTTGCGTGCAAACAGGTCCCACACGGCGATGTCGATGCCCGCCACGGCCTGCGCGATCGGCCCGACCTCGCCCGTCTGCAGCACCAGCACCTCGAGCTCGCGCGTCAGGCGCTGCCAGGCCTGCGCGGGCTCCTCCAGCGTGCGGCCCACCAGGCGGTCGGCAAAGTCGGCGACCAGGCGCGCGCGGTGCTCCGCGCCCACGGCCGGCCAGTTGCACCAGGCCTCGCCCCAGCCCACAGCGCCCTCGGTATCGACCACCCGCACCAGCACGACGGGCCGGTCGCGGAAGGTGCCGAAGGACACCTTGATCGGCGCCTGGACCGGTACGCGAAAGGCAAAGGCCTCGACGGAGGCGATGGTGACGGGGTTCATGGCGTGTCTCGTGTGATGAATCGTTAGAGTCCGAAGCGCGGCTCGCGCAGCCCGCGCACGCCCGGCTTGCAGCTCAGCAGCGCGCCGGCCAGCGGCTGCGCGGCCATGTCGGCCGGGCTCATGGCCTGGCTGGCGGTGGTGATGTAGAGCGTGTCCAGGTCGGGTCCACCGAAGGCCACGGCCGTGGGCTTGTCCACCGGCATGGGCAGCACGCGGTCGATGCGGCCGTCGGGTGCGTAGCGCACCACGCGCGAGGCCTTGAACTGCGCGCTCCAGAGAAAGCCTTCTTCGTCGACGGTGGCACCGTCGGGAAAGCCCGGCGGCTCGGTGGACGCAAAGACACGTGGCGGCCCGGGCAGGCCGCGCGCGGTGTCATAGCCATAGGCGCTGACCGCATGTTTGAGCGAATCGGCGAAGTACATCGTCGTGCCGTCGGGGCTCCAGGCCAGGCTGTTGGGGATGCACAGCCCGTCCAGCACCGGCACCAGCGGGCCGCGCCCCTCCAGCCGGTACAGCACACCTTCCGGCGCGCGTGTCACGTTGTGCATGGTGCCCACGAAGAAGCGGCCCTGGCGGTCGCAGCGACCGTCATTGAAGCGGTGGCCGTCGATGCGCTGCGGCAAGCGGGCCAGGTGCTCGAAGCCGCCACCGGGCGGATCGAACAGGCTCAGCTCGTCGCCCATCGCCACGAGCAATCGCCCGTCATCGACCAGCGCGATGCAGCCCACCAGTTCCGGCAGCGACCAGGTCTCGACCTGATCACTGGCCGGCCGCAGACGCCGGATCGCCGGGCGGCGGATGTCGACCCAGTACAGCGCCTGCGTGCGTTCGTCCCACAAGGGGCTCTCGCCGAGGATGTCGGTCTGCTCGCCGACGCGTGTGAGTGCCAAAGCGGCTTGCATGGGCGGCGATCCTAAGCAGCGCCCGCCAGATGCGGAATCTGTTTCGCGGCAATCGGGCCTTCGAACAAAACGAAGCCCGTGGGATATCCCGGCCTTCGCTTTGTGCGAACCCGGCATTGCCCAAGTTCCGATTCCTGCACCACCGGACCCAGACCTAGGATCGCGCCGCATCGAATCCCGGGCCGTCATGCGGCCTGCCAAACGCAGCCCGCCGGGCCGCCCGCCACGGGCACCGGCCGTCACCATCCGAAGGGTCATCCGTGAGCGCTACGCATCTCTTCAACGACCAGGCCCCGCAGCGCTTGTTCTCGCTGGAAGGCAAGGTCGTCCTGTTGACCGGCGCGGCCGGCGGCATTGCCCTGGGATTGACCAAGGCCTTTGCGGCGGCGGGTGCGCGACTGGTGCTGGCCGACCGCGACGAAGCCGTGCATGCACGTGCAGCGGCCTTTCGCGACGCGGGTGCCGACGTGCAGTCCATCACCTTCGACGTCACCGACGAAGCCGCCGTCGCGGCTGCGGTGAACGAT
Organism: Pseudomonadota bacterium; assembly: GCA_963205115.1. Lineage (GTDB taxonomy): Bacteria > Pseudomonadota > Gammaproteobacteria > Burkholderiales > Burkholderiaceae_C > Rubrivivax. Next base: position 119,821 of record CAUJHV010000016.1, read on the forward strand.
ACGGTCACGCGATGCGGGCGCCTGGACGTGGCCGTCGCCAATGCCGGCATCATCGTGCGCCAGCATGTGCTCGACCTGTCGGTCGCCGACTGGAAGCGCGTGCTCGATACCGACCTCACCGCGACCTTCATGCTCTCGCAACAGGCCGCGCGGCACATGGTGCAGCAGGGCTCTGGCCGCATCATCAACGTGGGTTCGATCATGAACCACGTCTCGCGCCCGCTGCTCACCGCCTACTCGGCGGCCAAGGGCGCGGTCTCGGCCTTCACCCGCGCACTGGCGGCCGATCTGGGCGGCACCGGCGTCACGGCCAACGCGCTGGCGCCGGGCTACACCGAGACGCCCTTCAGCCAAGCGAGCAACAAGGACTTCCACGAGTTTGTCTCCAACTGGGCGCCGGTGCGCCGCTGGGGCAAGCCGGAAGACCTGTGCGGCGCGGCGCTGCTGCTGGCTTCGGACGCCGGCGCCTACATCAACGGCCACACCTTGTACGTGGATGGCGGCTTCATCGCGGTAACACGCTGAAGCCCAGGAAGGACGTCGCGCCATGAGCTCAGTCCCGCTTCCCGCACCCATCGCGATGCCCGCGTGGCGGCGTGCGCTGCAGTCGCGCGGTTTCATCGCGCTGCGCTCGTTTGCCATCTTCGGTGCGCTGTGGTGGGCCGCGCACACCTGGAATGCCAATCCGCTGCAGCTGCCTTCGCCGCTGCGTGTGGCCGATGCGATCTGGGAGCTGATGAAGAGCGGCGAGATCCTCGAACACGCCACGATCAGCACGTCGCGCCTGGCCATCGCGCTGGTGATCGCCACGCTGCTGGCCGTGCCGCTGGGCTTTGCGATGGGCCTGAGCCGCACGCTGGACGCGTATGTCGACCCGCTGGTGGAACTGCTGCGGCCCATCTCGGGCATCGCGTGGATTCCGCTGGGCCTGTTCATCTTTGGCATCGGCGACACGCTGCCCGTGTTCATCATGGTCTACGTCGCCTTCTTCCCGCTGCTGCTGAATACCGTGGCCGGCGTGCGCCAGGTGGACCCGAAGCTCGTGGCCGCCGCGCGCACCATGGGCATCCACCCGCGGGCCCTGCTGCGCCATGTGATCGTGCCGGCCGCGCTGCCCACGGTGATGGTCGGTTTTCGCCTGGCCTTTGCCGGTGCGTGGGCGGCCATCGTCGCGGCCGAACTGATCGGCGCGCCCAGCGGCCTGGGCTTCGCGATCGAGTGGAACCGCCAGCTGCTGATGACGGCGAAGGTCTTTGCCTTCATCGTGGTCATCGGCGTCGTCGGCTACCTGTGCGATGTCCTGCTGCGTGCCCTGCAGCGCCGGCTCACGCCGTGGTCCGAAGGGACGGGACTGGCATGACTGCTTCGAGCACCACCATGAGCCCACCCGCCTCACAAACGGTCGCCGCCGCTGCGGACGCGACCCACAGCCCGCCGCTGCAGCCTTCCGCCTGGGCCAAGCTCGCGCGCTCGCTGGCCCTGCCGGCCGTGCTGATCGTGCTGTGGCAACTCTGGGCGATGACGCTGCCGGCCGATTCGCCGGCACCCGCACCGACCAAGGTGCTGGTGGCCTTCGCCGGCCTGGTCGCCAGCGGTGACCTGCCGATGGCCCTGGTGCAGAGTCTGGGCCGCGTGCTGGCCGGCTTTGCCGCCGCGCTGGTGCTGGCCACCGGCCTGGGCGCGCTGATGGGATCGAGTCGCGCACTGCGCGACAACCTGGACCCCATCGTCGAGAGCTTCCGGCCCATCGCACCGATGGCGCTGCTGCCCATCGCCATCCTGTGGTTCGGCACGGGCACGCCCACCGCGCTGGCCATCGTCGGCTACGCGGCCTTCTTTCCGCTGCTGGTCAATACCGTGCACGGTGTCAGCCGCGTGGACCCCAAGCTCGTGCAGGCAGCGCGCACGATGGGCATTCCGCGCGCACGCATCCTGTGGTCGGTGGTTCTGCCCGGCGCGATGCCGAGCATCCTGCTCGGCGCGCGGCTGGCCATGGGCGTGGCCTGGACGGCCATCATCGCCGCCGAACTCGCCGTGGGCGCGAAGTCCGGCGGCGGCAACAGCGGCGGCATCGGCCAGATGATGTTCGTCTTCTATTCCTACAGCATCGACCTCAACGCGATCGTCGTCTGCATGATCGTCGTGGGTGTGGTCGCCTTGCTGATCGACCGCTTGTTCCGCGCGCTCGAGTCGCGCCTCATGCCCTGGAAAGCCTGACCATGAGCACCACCCCTGCCTCCGCACCCAAGCTGCGTTTGCGCGATGTCTCTAAATCCTTTGTGGCGCCGCGCACGGGCGTGCGCACACAGGCCGTCGCCTCGGTGAACCTGGACATCCAGACCGGTGAATTTGTCTGCGTGGTCGGCCCTTCGGGCTGCGGCAAGTCCACGGTCTTGAACCTGATCGCCGGGCTGGACACGGCCACCTCGGGCACGGTCGAGAAGGACGGCGTGGCCATCGCCGGCCCCGGCCCCGACCGCGGCGTGATGTTCCAGGACTATGCGCTGATGCCCTGGCAGAGCGTGGCCGACAACGTGGGCTTCGGCCTGCGCCACGGCACGCCCGGCAAGGGCTTCACGGTGGCGCAGCGCGAAGAGCGCATCCGCCACTTCGTCGAGCTCGTAGGCCTGAACGGCTCGGAGAAGAAGTACCCGCACCAGCTCTCCGGCGGCATGCGCCAGCGTGTGGCCCTGGCCCGGCTGCTGGCCAATGGTCCCGACGTGCTGCTGATGGACGAGCCGCTGGGCGCGCTCGATGCACAGACGCGGCTGATCCTGCAGGTCGAGCTGCTGCGCATCTGGGGCGAAACCGCGCCGCAGGCCGAGCGCAAGACGGCGGTATTCATCACGCACGACATCGAAGAGGCCGTCTTCCTGGCCGACCGTGTCGTGGTGATGAGCAGCCACCCGGGCCGCATCCGCGACGTGCTGGACATCGACCTGCCCCGCCCGCGCGACGAACACATCCGCGCCCACCCCCGTTATGGCCAGCTGGTCGATGCCATCTGGAACCTGATCCGCGACGAGGCCTACCGCGCCATCGGCGGCTCCACCACCGCTGCGGCACCCGCCGTGGCCGCCTGACCTCCAACTATCCACACAAGGAGACCGCATGACCACGCCTTCGTCCCCCATCCAGCGCCCTGTGCGCCGTCAGATCCTGGCCGCCGGCCTGGGCGCCGCCGCTTCGCTGGCACTGCCGCGCGTGGCCTTCGGCCAGGGCCGCAAGGCGCTGAAGCTGTCGATCGGGCGCATCCCCTGGGCCGCCGGCAACTCGCCGATGACGCAGTACATGATCGAGAACAAGCTGCTCGAGAAGCGTGCGGCCGAGTACGGCTACGACCTGACGATCGACTGGCGCGAGTACCCCACCGCGCTGCCGATGGTCGAGGCCATGGTCGGCAACAACCTGGACATCGGCATGTGGGGCAACACGCCCATCATCCGCGCCATCGCCAGCGGCCTGCCCATCAGCCCCATCGTCGTCGGCGAAGGCCATCTGCGCTTCCTGATCACCACGCGCAAGGGCTCGCCCATCCGCAACGCGCAGGACCTGCGCGGCAAGACCATCGGCGTCTCACTCGGTGGTGATCCGCAGAGCGCACTCACGCAGATGCTCAAGGCCGAGCTGGGCGTGCAGGACGTGATGAAGGAAGCGGGCATCAAGTACGTCAACATGCCCACGCACGCGCAGGCGGCCTCCGTGCCCACCGGCGTGGACGCCACCTGCACGATCTCGCCGGCCTTCTACGCCGCGCAGGCCTCGGGCACCGTGGCCATCATGAACTCCTTCGGCTACACCGAGGACCATTACGAAGGCCCGGCAGGCAAGGGCGCGGGCATCCTGCTGCCCTCGGTGAAGAAGTCGCTGTTCTACCCGGACGGCTACTACCTGCACCGCTCGTTCTGGATCGGCCGCAACGCCATCATCGAAGAACACCCGCAGGCCGTCACCGCCTTCATCGTCGCGCAGCAGGAGGCCGTGGCCGCCCTCAGCGCGATGGACGCCGGCGCGGTCTCGCAGCTGGTCAAGGCCTACTGGAAGCTCGATCCGACGCAGGGCGCCAAGGTCGTCAAGGACGACGTGCTGTTCTCGCGCGGCTGGTCCTGGCCGACCGAGAAGGACGCGCTGGCCATCCTGGAATCGTCCAAGTACATGGCCGACAACAAGCAGATCGAGAAGGCGCTCACCTGGGACAAGGTGCGCACGCAGTTCCAGCGCACCGCGCCGCTGGTGAAGGCCGCCTACGACAAGCTGGGCAGCAAGCCCGCAGCCGCCGAATTCCTGCGCACCGACGTGGCCGACCTGCGCGGACGGCCGGTGTGGGACATGGACAAGTGGGCGAACCCGGCCTGATGGCCCGCCCTTCTACCGAACATTGACTGGAGTGACTGTGATGAGAGTGGGATTCATTGGACTGGGCGTCATGGGTGGCCCGATGGCAGCCAACATCGTCAAGGGCGGCCACGAGCTGACGGTCTACGACCGCAGCCCCGAAGCCATCGCCCGCCTGGTGGCCGTCGGCGCCAAGGCCGCGAGCAGCCCCAAGGCCGTGGGCGCAGCCAGCGAGATCGTCGTGACCATGCTGCCCGAGCCGCAGCACGTCGAGCAGGTCGTGCTGGGTGACGACGGCGTGGCCGCCGGCATGGCACGCGGCGGCATGGTGATCGACATGAGCACCATCGACCCCGTGACCTCGCAGCGCGTGGGCCGTGCGTTGAAGGAACTGGGCATCGCGATGGTCGATTCGCCCGTGGGCAAGACCAGCGAGCACGCGGTGTCGGGCACACTCACGCTGATGGTGGGCGGCGAGCCGGCCGACATCGAGCGCGCGATGCCGGTGCTCAAGTGCATGGGCACCGACACCTTCCTGTGCGGCGCGCAGGGCATGGGTCACGCGATGAAGATGACCAACAACGTCCTGGCGACGACCATCATGGTCGCCAACACCGAGGCGCTGGCCATCGGCGTGAAGGCGGGCCTGCAGCTCGAACTGATGATGGAGGTGATGAAGACCACGATGGCCTTCAACCACCAGCTCTACGTCGCGATGCCCAAGAAGGCCTTCAAGGGCGACGACAGCCCCGGGTTCATGTGCAAGCTGGCCGGCAAGGACGTGCGCCTGGCGGTGGAGTACGCCAAGGCCGTCGGCTTCGACGCCGTGGTCAGCCGTGCCGCGCAGGAGACCCTGGACCGCGCCGGCCGCATGGGCTTCGGCGAGCGCGACACCGCGGTGCTGATGAAGATCCGCGAAGAGGAGCTGGGCATCCAGGTGCGCCAGGCAGCTGTCAAACCCGCCGCCTGAGTGCACAGGAGTCGAACATGCCGGCCTACGTGATCAACGACATGGAGATCACCGACCCGGCGACCTTCGAGGACTACAAGAAGCTCTCGCCCGCCACGGTGGCCCGCCATGGCGGGCGTTTTCTCGTGCGTGGCGGCGCGATCGAGCCCGTCGAAGGCGAGTGGACGCCGACGCGCCTGGTGATCCTGGAATTCCCGAGCGTCGAGCAGGCACACGCCTGGATCGAATCGACCGAGTACGCGCCCGCAAGGCGCCTGCGGCAGTTGAGCGCCAACTCCAACATCATCGTGGTCGAGGGGTTCGCCGGGGTCTGACGCGCCACGATCACCTCGGCACCACGTGGGCGCTCAGTGCCACGGCCTGCGGGCTGCCGGTGGCGCCGTTCGGCACGTTCAAGGTAGCCGCCCGCGGGCCCAGCTTGTTGTCGGCCGCCAGCACCACCAACACCGAGCAGCTCTTGCCCGCGGCCAGTGTCGAGCGACAGCCGCTCAGCGAAGTGAAAGTCCAGATGCTGGTGCCAAGGGCCGGCGTGACCGACACCTTGCCCAGCGTGACGCCAGTGCTGCCGTTGTTGGTGAGCGTCACGGTCTTGTAGCGCAGGCTGAGCCGGGGCACGCTGCCGAAGGCCAGCGCCGTGGGCGACACGGCCAGTTGCCCGCCCACGACCACCACCCCGGTGACGGTGATCGAGCAGCCCTTGGTGCTGCTCTGTGCGGTCGGCGTGCCCGCATCGATTACCTGCGCGGTGAAAGCAAAGGTGCCCGCCGCGGTGGGCGTGCCGCTGATGGCGCCGCTGGTGGCATTGATCGTCAGCCCGCCGGGCAGGCTGCCGGCGCTGACCGAGAAAGTGTTGGGCGGTGTGCCACCGGTGGCGGCCAGGCCCGAGTTGTAGGCCGTGCCGACCTGCGCCGTGGCGGCCGGGCAGGTGCTCAGCACCAGGGTGGGCGGCGGCGGCGGGGGCGGGGGGGCGGCCGTCACCTCGAAGGCCCCGCGGTCCACCGTGCCGCCGCTGGGGCTGATGCGCGGGAAACCAGCGCCGCGCTGGTCGGTCGTCAGCGCTGCGCCACTGACATCGGTGGCCAGGGCATTGACGCCCTGGTCGATGGCCGGGCTGCCGGTCTGCGGCGCCATGGTCTGCGTCGGGCCGCCGTTGTTCTGCAGCGGGCCGAGTTGCGCGAGGGTGCTGTTGAGGCTGGTGGCGGCGGTGAAGCCGCAGCTGGCGTCGTCGCTGAGGTTGCCGCCGCCGTCGATGATCCCGGCTCCGCAGTTGCCGCCGGTGCCGTTGGCGACGATCGTGTTTCTCAGCACGATGGAGGGATTGCTGCCCGTGAGGGCGCCGCCCAGGCCCGACACGTTGCCGCTGAAGGTGCTGTTGGTCACCGTCAGTTGCCCCGTGCCGCCGCCCGCGCCCAGCGCACCGGCCTGCCCGGCGCTCGAGTTGCCTACGAAGGTGCTGTTGGTGATGGTGCCCGGCACGCTGGTAAGGATGGCGCCGCAGCAGGCATTGGTGGCTGAGTTGCCTGAGAAGGTACTGCCGCTGACCGTCAGCGTGGCACCCCCTCCGTTGAGCACCATGGCGCCCTGCTCTCCTGCGTTGTTGTCGAACGTGCTGCTGGTGATGACCGTCGTTGCAGAACTGTAGATGGCACTGGCAGAGTCGCTGGAGTTGCCGGTGAAGCGGCTGTTGCTGACCGTCAGCGTGCCCGCGGTGCTGGTAGACGCTATGGCGCCCGCAAGACCGCTCCCGCCCGAATTGTTGGAAAAGACGCAATGGGTCACTGTCAAGCTGGTGCCGTTTCCTGCGAATACGCCGCCCGCCCTGAGGCCGCCGATTCCGCTATTGCCGTTGGCGATGGTGAGTGAGTTCAGGGTCAGCAAGGTGCCCGCCTGTGCGAAGAAGGTGTCGATCACGGGGACTGCGTTGTTGCCGCTGATGGTGACCGACAGGCCGGCGCCGTCGATCGTCAGCGTGTCCCGGATGTCCAGCACCGCCGTAAGGACGATGGTGCCGCTGACGCTGAAGGTGATGGTGTCGGCGCCCGGGTTGGCGTTGGCATCCGTGATGGCCTGGCGCAGCGAGCCCGCGCCGCTGTCGGCGAGGGTGGTGACGACGAAGCTCGCCGCGCGGGCCGGCGCGGCGCCCAGGCTGAGGGCCAGCGCCAGGGCGGCGCTGCACAGGGTGAACAGTCTTTTCATGGGGGTGGGACTCCTGGCCATCGTGACGATGAGAAGCTTGGCTTACTGCGGAATCGGCTGCGCGTGGTGCGACACCATCAGCCAACGGTCACCGTCCTTCTCGAAGACATTGGTGACGAAGGTCGTGAACTTCACCGGGCCGTTCTTCGTGAGACCGGTGGCGCTTTCGTTGCCGTGCACCCAGCCCACCTTGCCGTTGGTCTGCACCACGGCCTGCGTGGTCATGCTCACGTTGAGCTCCTGGAAGAACTCGAAGGCGGCGGGCCACCACTTGGCCACGGCGTCGTCGTAGCCGACGGCAAAGGTCTTGATGCGCGGCCCCATGTTGACCACATAGGGCTTGTTGGCCCACACGGCTTCCATCTTCTTGACATCCCGGGCCGAAAGCGCGGCATAGAAGGCGGCGTTGGCGGCCTTGACGCCGTCGATGTCTGCAGCAGTCTGGGCGCAGGCGCTGTTGGCGACAGGACCCAGCAAGACGGCGCCCACGGCCAGCGTGGCCCACAGCGGGTGATGGAACATGGTTCAACTCCTGGTGGTTTTCGGGGCTCGCCGGCAGCACGCGCGACGCCGCAGTGTCCAAAGGAGGGTGTCGGCCGTCCTTAAAGCTTGCTAGGATTTGCTAAAGGCCCGGCCGCGGCGGACAACCCACCGGGTTGGGCCCGGTCCGCGCGGGCTACATACGGGAAGCCGTTGGTTCACTACCGCTTCGAACATTTCGAGCTGCTGCCCGCGCATCGCCAGTTGCGGGTCGGTGGCCAGGTGGTGCCGCTGGGCGGGCGGGCCTACGACCTGCTGCTGGTGCTGATCGAACACCGCGACCGGGTGGTCAGCAAGGACGAGCTGCTCTCCCGTGTCTGGCCGGGCCAGTCGGTCGAGGAAAACAACCTCACGGTGCAGATGGCCGCGCTGCGCAAGGCGATCGGTGCGCAATCCATCGTCACCGTCTCTGGCCGCGGCTATCGCTTCACCGCGGCCGAGAACACGTCGGCCCCATCACCTGCTCCGCTGCCGCAACAGACGTCGGGCAGCCCGGCCGAACCCACCCAGTTGGTCTTGCCCCACATCCCGTCGGTCGCCGTGCTCCCGTTCGACAACCTCAGCGGCGATCCGGCGCAGGACTACTTCGTCGACGGCATGGTCGAAGACATCGTCACGGCGCTGGCGCGCATGAAGGTGTTCTTTGTGATCGCGCGCAATTCCACTTTCGTCTACAAGGGTCGGCCGGTCGACATCAAGGCCATCGGGCGTGAGCTCGGCGTGCGTTATGTTCTGGAAGGCAGCGTGCGCCGGGCCGGCGGGCGCGTGCGCGTCACGGGCCAGCTCATCGATGCCGGCGACGGCCACCATGTCTGGGCCGACCGCTTCGAGGGCGCGCAGGACGAGATCTTCGCGCTGCAGGACCGCATCACCGACGGCATCGCGATGGCGCTGGAGCCGAGCATCCGCCGTGCAGAGTTCGAGCGCACGCGGGTGCTGCCGACATCTAACATGCAAGCCTATGATCTGGGTTGGCGCGCACTGGCCAAACTCCGGCCCAACACGCTGCGGGCGGACAACGATGAAGCGCTCGAACTGGTGGCACGCGCCGTGCAGCTCGATCCTCACTTCGCGCAGGGCAAGGCGCTGGGTGCGCTGGCCTGCGTGGCACGGGTCACCGAAGGTTACGGCGATGCATCCGACGTGAAGCTGGGTTTGCGCTACGCCGAACAGGCGCTCGGCGAGAACACCGACGACCCGACCGTGCTGAGCCAGGCCGGCGTGGCGCTGGCCTCGCTGGGGTTTCGCGCACTGGGCGTGCGGGTGCTCGGGTTTCGCTACGACGAAGCAACACGCGCGATCGAACGCGCGCTGGAACTGAGCCCCCACCTCATCGCAGTCCAATACAGCGCGGCGACCCTGCGCCTGATGCTCGGCGAGACCGATGCGTCGATCGCGCACTGGACGCGCTGCGTCCGCATCAGCCCGCTCGATCCGCTGAAGTCGATGTTCACCGTCGGCCTGGGGGCCGCGCACATGCTGGCGGGTCGCTACGAACAGGCCCTGGCGGCAGCGCAGCAAGCGGTGCAGGAAAGCCCGAACTACGCGATGGGGCAGCGCCTGCTGGTCGCCAACCTCGGCTTCTTGGGCCGGATGGACGAAGCGAGAACGGCCGCCAGGCGCATGCTCGAGTTGATTCCGGCGTTCACCGTCTTCAAGTACCTGAGCGTCGCGCCCTACCAGAGCGCTGAATTCCGCAGGAAGAGCGCGGAGATCTATCGGAGCGCCGGCGTGCCGCGGTAGCGAATCACCTGTGGGCAGGTTCGCCGCCTGGATGATCCGCTCGCCCGCGGGACCGGCTGGAAGCCGTCGGTGGCGAAGCCGCCGGGTGCCCGTGGCCGGTGCCGAAGAGCGGCGGCAATCTTGACGGCTGCTCACCTTGGAGCTTTACGCTGCCGTAGCACGTACTTTGGCGCGGAAGCAGGCCAGGCGCATCGGCTGGTGCACCGATGCGAGCCGAACCGGCACACTCAGCGGCGGCCGCAGCCGCTCATCCGCTCAGCCGTGTTCGCCAATGCGCGGCGCCGGCGGAAACTCGTCGCCGTCCCAAGCGGTGCGGTAGGGCGCGGCCGGCACCTCGGCCCGCCGGCCATTGACCATCATCGGCCGCGTGCGCAACTGCGGATGCGCGATGAGTTCGTGCACCGAATTGATGGCGCCAAAGGCAGTCTGCGCTTCCGTCAAGCGGTCGATCGCCTGCGCGTAGGTCAGTCGTCCGAAGACGGCCTGGATGGTGGCATCGAGTTCCGTGCGGTTCGCCGTGCGCTGCGCGTTGTCGCAGAAGCGCGCGTCCACCGCCATCGCCGCGTCACCCATCACGGCGGCGCAGAAACTCGCCCACTCGCGTTCGTTCTGGATCGACAGCACGATCTCCCGGCCGTCGGAACAGGTGAAGGAACCGTAGGGCGCGATGGACGGGTGCTTGAGGCCCACGCGCGCCGGCGCCTTGCCGCCGTAGCGCGCCTGCAGATAAGGCACCGACATCAGATCGGCCGCGGAGTCGAACAGCGACACCGACACGCCACTGCCCTGCCCCGTGCGTTCGCGCTGCAGCAGCGCCTGCTGCACGCCGATCAGCGCATTCATGCCGGCCGTGATGTCGCAGATGGACACCCCGATTCGTCCCCATGGGCCCGGCGCGCCGCTGACGGCTACCAGGCCGCTTTCGGCCTGCACCAGCAGGTCGTAGGCCTTCAGGTGCTGCAGCGGGCCGGCTTCGCCATAACCGCTGATGTCGCAAGTGATGAGACGCGGGTGGCGCGCACGCAGCACCTCCGACCCGAAACCCAGCCGGCCCGCCGCGCCGGGCGCCAGGTTCTGCACGAAGACATCAGCCGCGGCGATCAGCTCATGCAGCCGCGCCTTGGCCTCGTCCTGGCGCAGGTCCAGCACGACCGATTCCTTGCCGCGATTGGTCCACACGAAGTACGAGGACTCGCCGAAGACGTCCTTGTCGTAGCCGCGCGCGAAGTCGCCTTCGGGTCGTTCGATCTTGATGACGCGGGCGCCTGCATCGGCCAGGCGGCTGGTGCACAACGGTGCAGCCACCGCCTGCTCGAGCGCGACCACGGTGATTCCATCGAGTGGCTTGACGGGCATCGTCGCGGGCCTTGTAGAGATTCAGTGTGTGGATGAATTCTTGGGCTGCACCCCGGCAGCGTCCATCGGAATCTGGGCAAGCCGGACTTGCGCAATGTCGAACCGGGAAAGCCCGGGGTGCGGCACCGGGGCGCAAGTGCGCCGCGCTGACTTGACACGCAGGTCGCTGTCCCATGCGTGGCAGCTTCGGCTAGGCGCCCTGTCGGCTGGCCAGCTTCAGGTGTTCCAGCAGCATCGCCAGCGAGGAATTCACCGGCCGGTGCTGCTTCACGCAGATCAGCATGCGGCGTTCGGCCCATTCCTCGGCCAGGGGTCGCACCACCAGGCCCATCGCACGGCCCAGCGCCTGTGCGGCCTGGAAGGGCAGCAGGCCCGTGCCCAGGCCGGCCTGCACCATGCGGCACACGGCCTCGAAGCTGCGCACCTGCACGCGCAGCTGCAGCGTCTTCTCGACGATCACGGCCTGCTGCGCGAGCACGCGCATCATCGAAGAGCCGGACTCCAGCGCGATGAGGTCGTCGTCCAGCACCTCTTCGAAGGACACCGCGCCCGACGCACTGAGCGATTCCGTCGAGGCCAGCGGATGGTCGGCGCGCAGCACCACGGCCAGGCGGTCGGTGCGGTAGGGAAAGGTGTCCAGCCCTTCGGTGCGCAGGCCTTCGACGATGATGCCGATGTCGCTCTCGGCCGATATCAGCGACTGCACGATCTCGGCGCTCCAGCGCTCTTCGACGATCAGGCGCACATCCGGGTTGGCCTTCGCAAAACTCGCCAGGTCGTCCGGCAGGGCCTCGGTCATCACCGAGGTGTTCGCCAGGATGCGCAGCGCGCCCTTGCTGCCCTCGGCATGGTCGCGCATGTCGGCCTGCATCTGGTTGATCTCCACCAGCAGGGCGCGCGCGTGCGGCAGCAGCGAGGCACCGGCCGGCGTGAGCTCCACACCCCGCGGCGAGCGCTCGAACAGCGTCGTCTTGAAGCGGTGTTCGAGCAAGGCCATGCGCCGGCTGGCCGCAGCCAGACCGATGTGCGAGGCCTCGGCCGCCTTGGTCAGGCTGCGCAGTTCAGCGGCCCGCACGAAAAGGGCCAGGGAGTCGATATCAGGCAGCATGGCAGCGGTCTTGTGTTTGCGGGCATGCTACCCGCTGGCCGGCGCGGCGTGGGACCCGGCCTGCGTCAATCCAGGACCAGGGACACCGTCCCGTAGGCTTCGAGGGCCACTGCGCGCGATCCACGGTCCACCAGCTCGACCGTCAAGGGCTCGGGCGTGAGATTGCCGATCCACACCAGGCGTTGATTCCCGCGTCGCAGCGCCAGCGCGGCGATGCGCCCGGGCGCCGAGACCGTCGTGGCCAGCCGCTCGGCGGGCCGGCCCAGCGTGGCGAGCAGGTCGAAGCTCGGATGCCGCACGATGGTCTCGCCTGCCACCGCCACGACACCCGACGCGCCACTGAGCGACAGCAGTGTGAGTGCCCGCACCCCCGCTGAAGCCAGCCCGCCGACATGGCCCAGCGCCCAGGCCGCACCAAACTGCGCGCGGCTGCGCGGATCGAGCGCGGCCAGCGCGAGACGGCGTGTGCCGTCGCTGGGTGGCTGCGCGCCCAGCGGACTGGACCGCGCGGCGATGGCGCTGGGGCCCACGCGCAGCGGCACGTTCGGGTGACGCGCACGCCAGGTCGCCACCATGTCCGGCAGGCTCGTGAGCCCCAGCATCACCTCGTCGTCGTCGGCCCCGTGCACCACGGAGGCCGTGGTGAAGCTGGCGAAGTCGAGCGCGGGGCGATCGTCCATGCGGCTGAGTTGAACGAAGAAATGCGGCGTGCCGCCGCCCACGGGTACGCCGGGGAAGAGATGCCGCGCGGCGTCGATGCGGGCCGGGTGGCTGGGAAACACGGCCAGGCTCTCGGGCTGCAGGTACGCGTGGTCCAGCGCCTGTTTCAGTGCCGACAAGGCGGGCTGCGCATCGGCGTCCGCGGGCAGTGACACATCCAGCCGCAGCCGCGCATCCGCCACGGCCAACAGCTCGGCCATGCCGTGCCAATCGACATCGAGCCCGGGCCGCCAGGCCAGGTGCAGATGCGCCGGCTGCAACGCGTGCAGCTGCTCGCGCAGCGCCGGTACCTGCACGTCGGCGGGATGGACTTCGATGCCCACCGCGGGCCAGGCGCCCACCGGTTCGCCGACCACCACACGCAGCAGCGCGGCGGGCGGCGCATCCGCCGGCATCGCACCCTCCAGGCGCAGCGAGGCCGATTGCCGCACCGCCACGCCAGCCGGCAGTCGGTACGGCCGCGGCGCCATGTTGGACCGGCTGTAGGTCTTGAACGACGCGTCCGCGTTGTTGCGCTGGTCTTCGGTCTCGAAGAGATCGCCGTCGAGCGTGGCCACCGCCAAGGCATCCGGCGCCCATTCGTGGCGCAGCGCGCGCACCAGCATGAAGGGCGGCCAGGGCGGGATCAGCGTGGGGAAGGTCGAGGCGCTCGTGCGGCCATCGACATGCAGCACCTCCACACGCGCGCCGCAAACGGACCGCGGGTGCATCAGGCACAAGCCCAGACGGTTCACCGACACATCGGCTGGCGGCACCGCTTCGGCATCCAAGTGGATCTCGCCGTCCGCGCTGCCACGGATGTGCAGCCGGAACGGCACCGCCACCGCGGCCGGAAAGTGGCCTTCGATGTGCACCTCGAAATGGTCGTCAGCCGCCTGCAGATCGACGTGGTCGATCACCGGTTCCGGCGTGCCCCAATCTGCATCACGCAGGACAAAGGCCAGGCCGTGCCAGATCTCGCGCCCGGCGCAGACGATGTGCCGCAGGCGGCCGCGCTGCAGTTCCAGCGACAACGGCCCGGCGCGCAGCACACGCGCCGGCTCCACCGGTTCGTCGGTGCCGAACAGGCGCAGCGCGTCGGTGCGCACGAGAAAGGGAGGTTCAGGTTTCGAGCATCAGGTGCTCGACGGCGACGATGGGGTGGATGTCACCCGCAAAGTTGGGCAGATCGGCCAGCAGCGTCTTGCCCTCGGGGCTTTGCAGCGACGCCGTCAGCGCCTCTTCGGAATCGAACCACAGCTCGGAGAAACCGTCGTACGGAAAGTGCGGGAAGCGCTCACGGTCGACGAAGTTCACCGAGTAGCGGCGCATGCCGGGCAGCTTCACGCACAGCGCGGCATGGACCTCCAGCCAGTGTTTCTTGAAGGCCTCGTACGGCATGCCTTCCTTCTTGCGCAGGATGCCGAGTCGCTTGGTGTAGGTCTTGAGGGTCACGCGGAATTCCTTCGCTTCAGGACAGCACAAATGCTAGTGAAAAAGCCGGGGTTTGCCTCTTCGAATTCAGGCAAACGGCGCTACGAAACTTCCGAATGCCGGCCGCGCAGACCGCCATCCATACGCCCCCCGCGCAGCAGATTCGATGGGGCTGCCGCGCCGCCTCAGCCCTTGGCCAGCAGCGACACCAGCTCCGGCACCAGCGCATCGGGCCCACCTTGGGCGAGCGCGGATTTCAGCGTCGACAACACGGCCGAGGCGACTTCGCGCCGTGCCTGCGCATCGGTGGCCATGGTCTCGTAGTAGCCCAGGTCCTTGGCGGCATTGGCCACCGAGAAGCGCAGGCCGCTGGTGTCCTGCGCCAGCAGATACGGTTTCAGGCGCTCCAGCGCGATGCCACCGCCGCCGCCCTTGGCCAGCACCTCGACGAAGGCCTCGGGCGCCACGCCGCTGCGCTGCGCGCAGGCCGCGGCTTCGGCCACCAGCGTGACCATGCCCAGCGACACATAGTTGTGCAGCAGCTTCATGCCGTGGCCCGCACCCACCGGGCCGACGTGTGTGATGTTCTCGGCGAAGCAGGCCAGCACTGGGCGCACCTGTTCCAGCAGTGCGGCGTCGCCACCCACGAGAAGATTCAGGCGGCCTTCGGCGGCCTCCTTGGGCGTGCGTGTCATCGGCGCATCCAGGAAGCGCGAGCCCACCTGGCTAACGATCTGAGCCATGCGCTGCGTGGACGAGGGAATCGCCGTCGAACAATCGACCACGATGCTGCCCGGCCGCAGGCCTTCCAGCACACCGCCCGCGCCGGTGAGCACGGCCTCCACCTGGGGCGAACCGGTCACCACCAGGATCACCAGGTCCACACGCGCGGCCAGTTCCTTGGCGGTGGCCACACCCACCGCGCCGGCGGCCTTCAGGCCATCCAGCGGCTGGTTGCCCGGGTGCTCCAGCACCACCAGCTCGTGGCCTTTCTTCACCAGGTTGCTGGCAATGCCCAGCCCCATCATGCCCACGCCCACCATGCCGATCTTCATCACATCTCCTGTCAATATCTGTCGCGTGTCGAATCGATGGGCGCTAGACGAATCGCGCGCCGATGCGGCCGATCCAGCCGAAATCCGCCGTCACGCGCTGCCCCGGCAGGATCGCGATCGGTGGCACGCAGGCCCCCGTGGTCACGAATTGGCCGGCTTCGAGCGTGCGGCCGGTCGACGCCAGTTCGTTGGCCAGCCACACCAGCGCTTCCACCGGATCGCCCAGCACGTTGATGCCCAGGCCGTCGGGCTGGCGGCCGTCGCTGACCTGCGCCTGCACGCGCTGCGCGGGCAGCTGGTGCACGCGGTCGTCCAGCGGCACGCCGGTGCCCACCAGCATGTCGTTGGTGCAGGCGCCGTCGGCGATCAGCTGGGCCTCGCCCGCCAGCTCGAACTGGCGGAAGCGCGAATCGGGCACCTCGATGCCGGGGTGCAGCGTGTCCACCGCGGCCAGCACCTCGGCACGCGTATAGGGCTGCGCGCGCGGCGCCAGCGCACGGCCGAAGCGGAAGACAAACTCGCACTCGGCCACGCGCATGCGGTTGTTCTTCAGCGGGATGGCGGCGCCATCCGCGCGCACGCGGCGCGCAAAGACGGGGCCCGCCAGCGGCCCGCTGACGGCGATGTGGCGCTGCCCGGCCACGCTGGTGGCGGCGATCTTCCAGCCCGCGATGCGGTCGCCGGTGACGGCCGCCCAGTGCGCCTGCACCGCGCGGCCTTCGTCCCGCGTGGCGGGTCGGCAGTCCGCAGGCAGTTCGTCCAGGTGCTGACCGGCTTGCCAGTGGCCCGCCAGCCAGCGCGCCGCCGCCAGGGCGGGTGAGGTATCCATGGTGTGTCCTGACAAGTGATCGAGACGACGCCCTTGTCGCTTCGACGGGCTGCGCCCTGCAGGAGCGGCAAGCGCCGCGCCCTGCGGACCCGGCCACCCCTCAGCCATGGTAGTGGACAAGGGTCTTGGTGGCGCTGACCTCTTCCAGCGCCAGCAGGCCCTTTTCGCGGCCATGGCCGCTGCGTTTGGTCCCACCGAAAGGCAGTTCGACACCACCGCCGGCACCGTAGCAGTTCATGAAGACCTGCCCGGCCTTCACCGCCTTGGCCACGCGCTGCAGCCGGCCGGCGTTTTCCGTCCACACGGCGGCCAGCAGGCCGTAGTCCGTGCCGTTGGCCAGGCGGATGGCATCGGCCTCGTCGTCGAAAGGCATGGCCGCCAGCACGGGGCCGAAGACTTCCTCGCGCGCCAGCGGGTCCTGCCGCGGCACGGGCCCGAACAGCGTGGGCTTGACGTAGTAGCCGGTGACCGGCGCCTCCGGCGCGATGCGGCCTTCGGCCAGCACCGGGATGCCGCTGGCGCGGGCCTGGTCGATATACCGCTGCACGCGGTCGCGCTGCGCGGCGTTCATCACCGGGCCGCAATCGAAGTCCATCTGCGGCGTGCCCACGCGCACCTGCGCGAAGAGTTCGGCCACCTGGCCCACGAAGCGGTCGTAGATCGATCGCTGCACCAGCAGGCGGCTGCCGGCCGTGCAGGTCTGCCCCGCGTTCTGCACGATGGCGCGCACGATGATGGGCGCGGCGCGCGCCGCATCCACGTCGTCGAAGACGATCTGCGGGCTCTTGCCGCCGAGTTCCAGCACGCACTTCACCGCATTGCGCGCGGCCGCCTGCTGCACCAGCGTGCCCACTTCGTTGGATCCGGTGAAGGAAATGAAGTCGATGCCCGGGTGCCCCGCCAGCGCCGCGCCCACCTCCTCACCCAGACCGGTGACGACATTCAGCGCACCTTCGGGCAGGCCGGCTTCGGTGGCGATGGCCGCAAAGCGCAGGGCCGACAGACTCGTGTCCTCGGCCGGCTTCAGCACCGTGGCATTGCCCATTGCCAGCGCGGGCGCGAGCGAGCGGCCCAGCATCTGCGCCGGGTAGTTCCAGGGAATGATGTGCGCGGTGACGCCCAGCGGCTCGCGCAGCAGGCTCACCTGGTGGCCGGAGAGGAAGGGAATCGTCTCGCCGTGCACCTTGTCGGCTGCGGCGCCATAGAACTCGAAATAACGCGCCAGCACCTTGATGTCGTTGCGCGCCGTGCTCATCGGCTTGCCGGTGTCGCGCGCCTCGATCTGCGCCAGTTCCTCTTCGTGCGCGAGCACGGCTTCGCCGATGCGCATCAGGATGCGGCCGCGCTCGGTGCCGTTGAGCCGGCCCCACGCGCCTTCCGTGGCGGCACGCGCGGCAGCCACCGCCTCGTCGATCTCCCGCGCGCTGCCGCGCGGAATCTGGTCGAAAACCTCGCCGTCGGCCGGAGAGACCACCGGCAGCACGCGGCCGTCGTGGGCGGACAGCCAGCGGCCGCCGATGAACATCTGCTTCACACGCACTCCTCACGCCTTGCTGGCGCCCGGGCACTGTAGGCAGCGAGGGCGCGAGGCGGAATCGGAATGTGGGCAAGGCGGGCTTGCGTGTGGGGCAAGGCTGGGGTGCACGACAGCCGACCGGTGATCGGGCTTGTGGAAGCTCGGCTGGCCCCAACCGGCGATGCGATCCAGGTGCACGACCGGCAAGGCCACCGCGCAAACCTTCGACACCTACTGCTGCTCGAGCCCTTGTCGAACTTGCGGCATCCGACCCGCACGGCCCAGCGTCGCGGAGGGCAGCTCGCCGAATTGACGGCGGTAGTCGGTCGCAAACTGGCCCAGGTGGAAGAACCCCCAGCGCGCGGCCAGATCTTGCACGCCGGGTCCGCAGGCGTCTGCCGTCTTCAGCGCACGACGCACGGCGTTCAGGCGAATGGCGCGGTGGTAGCGCGCCGGGCTGATGGCCAGTTGGTCGCGAAAGCAATATTCCAGCTTGCGCGGGCTGGCACCCACCTGTTGGCAGACCTGAAGAATCGAGGGGGGCTCGTCGGACTCGCGGTGCATGAGTTCGCAAGCCTTGTCCACCACCCGGCGGCGGGCACCCACACTCTTCAGATCGTGGCCGTCGGCACGGTACTGCACTGGCAAAGCCACCGACAGCGACAGCAGGACCTTGTCGCGCAGCAGGCGCGACTGACCGGCATCGGACAACGCGGCTGGCCAGGCCTGGATGGCCGCGAGCACCTGCTCCAGCGCCGCATGCAACTCGCGCAGGCGCTGCTCGCCCAGCGGGAGCGCGATCTCCGCTTCGAGCCAGCGCGGCAGCTCGGCGTTGAACAGGCCCTGCCAGAGCTCCGTGAGCACCTGACCATCGACCACGGCGGCCAGGATGCGGAAGTCGTCGGGACAGCACATGTCCAGCGCCTGGCTGCGGCCGACCATGATGGCGTCGCTGCCGACCGCGTGGCCGCTGGTGAAGAGCTCGCCGCGCCGACCTACCGGAAGACCGAACCCATAGCCGCCCAGCCCCACCTGGCCACGCTGGCGGACCTTGTGGCTGGTGCTTTCGCGCACCAGCTGCACGCCAGGCAACTGGATGTGCTGGAGGTGACCGACAAAGGGCCCGCCCGACAGTTGATCGTATTGCAGATGCCAGTGCGGTTGCGCCATCTGCCCGAGTTCATCGGCGTCGCGAACGACCAGCTCGCGCAGCCAAGTGACCGCGGCTGGCGGGCTGCCAGGGGCCGCGTCGCTCGTCGGGCATGCACTCATCGCCGGCAATGTACGTGATCTGCCGCGCCGCAGGCGCCAGCCCTCTTGCGGATGCAGCGGCTCCGCGACACCCGGGCGGGTGACGGGCGGTGGCCAGACCAGGTTCTGCGCGATTTCGATCACTCGCCCCCGAAGTGCGACCCTACATTGCGGCGCATGGTCTTGAATGCCCAGGGCAATACCTCTGCGCGCCCCAGCGCCCACGGCGTGCGCGCACCTGCAGGCCACGCCGCCGTGCTGGCCAGCTTGCGGCGCGCACCCTTTGCCCTGTCGGAGGCAGATGTCGGCTGGGTGACAGAGACGCTGCAGCGCCTGAGCCCGCTGCAGCGCCTGGCGCAGCTGTTCGTGCTGGAACACCCCGGCGGCGCGGCCACGGCAGCGTCAGAAGCCGCGCAGGAGGCCGGCGGGTATTTCTTCCAGGGCATGGACGATCTCCCATCGCACCTGCGGGCCACGCGACGGCTGATCGAGCACTGCGCGATCCGGCCGCTGCTGTGCAGCGACCTCGAAGGCGGCCACTACGGCTCGCCGTTGATGACGCAGGCACCCAATGCGCTGGGACTCGCGGCCTGCGATGACCTCGAACTCAGCGCTGCCGTGGCCGGCGCCATCGCCGTCGAGGCACGCGCGCTGAACCTGAACTGGTCGTTCACGCCGCAGGTCGATCTGGCGCTGAACCCGCGCAATCCCGTCGTGGGTACCCGCAGCTATGGCGACGATGTCCAGCAGGTCATCCGTCAGGCGCGCTGCCACGTCGCCACCTTCCGCGAGGCGGGCATCGCCACCACGGCCAAACACTGGCCCGGCGACGGCGTCGACGAACGAGACCAGCATCTCGCCACCTCAGTCAACAGCCTGCCCGAGGCCGAGTGGCGCGCCAGCTATGGCCACATCTACCAGGAGCTGATCTCTGCCGGCGTGCTGGCGGTGATGATCGGCCACATCGCACTGCCGTGGCACGCCCGGGCCATGGGTGCGCAGGGCCGCGAGCTGGTACGCCCCGCTTCGCTGTCTTCGGGGCTGATCAACGAGCTGCTGCGCGGCGAAATGGGCTTCAACGGCCTGGTGGTGAGCGATGCCTCGATGATGGCGGGTGCCGGCGATTGGGACCGCCGCGACCGCGTGGTGCCTGAGCTGGTCGCGCAGGGCTGCGACATCGTGCTGTTCAGCGACGACCTCGACGCCGACATCGCCAGCCTGCAGGCCGCGCTGCGCGACGGACGTCTCACGGCAGAGCGTGTCGACGAGGCGCTGCTGCGCATCCTGGGGATGAAGGCGGCGCTGGGGCTGCACCGCGACAGCCCGGCCACCGTCATGGCCGACGCGCAACCGGATGCCCTTGCACGGGTGCGCGGGCATCACGACACCATGGCCGCAGCCGCCCGCGCCAGCATCACCCTGGTCAGGGACGAGGCCCGCCAGTTGCCGCTGGACCTGTCGCGAGGTCGCCGCATGGCGGTATTCATCGAGGCTCAGCGCGTGCACTTTCCCGGTCTGCAGCTGCGCCACTTCGAGCCTTTGCTGGCGGCGCTCGCACAAGCCGGATTCGAGCTGCGTGTGCACACCGCCGGGCAGGCCATGCCCGCGCGGACCGATACGGACGTGGTCCTGTACCTCGTCGGGCTCGAGGCCACGCCCACGCTGGCCCACATCGGCCTGGACTGGGTGGCGCTGCACGGCGACCCCATGGCGTCCATGCACCGCAGCTGGCACGACATACCCACGGTGATGGTCTCGTTCGGCAATCCCTTCGGCTTGCTCGATGCGGGCGGCGTGCCGACCTACCTCAACGCCTACAGCGCCGGCGCAGCCGTGCAGCAGGCGGTGGCTGATGTGCTGCTGGGCCGCCACGTGGCATCCGGTCGCTCACCCGTGAATACCCGGGCCGCGGTTTGCGCGTTTTCGATCACCAGCGACAGCGACCCCCGCCCATGATCGATATCACCGCGCCGCGGGACTGCCCAGGCGCCGCTGACCGTCAGAACCAGGAGACACGATGAAATCGAGCGCCCACCGCATGCAGGCCCTGGCGGCCATGATCGCTGTCCTTGCCGCGCAAGGCGTGCTGGCCCAGCAGGCCCCGGCCACGGCCGACGCCAACGCGTCGGCCTCCCGGGACACCGCGCCTCAGCAGGTCACCATCACCGGCACCAAGCGCGTGACCAAGCTGCAGGAAACGCCCGTGTCGGTGACGGCCATCACCGGCGACGAAATCGCCGAGCGCGGCATCAAGAGCGCCGTGGACCTGGGCGCGCTGGTGCCCAACCTGCAGGTCGGCACCTCGACCTTCCACGACGCCACGCTGATCTCCATCCGCGGCA
The DNA here is from genome assembly GCA_963205115.1 of Pseudomonadota bacterium. Taxonomy (GTDB): domain Bacteria; phylum Pseudomonadota; class Gammaproteobacteria; order Burkholderiales; family Burkholderiaceae_C; genus Rubrivivax. Next base: position 141,195 of record CAUJHV010000016.1, read on the forward strand.
TCGGCAGCTCGCAAAGCGCCGGCGAGCAGCCCGTGGCTTTCCACATCGACGGCGTCTACATGTCGCAACCGCAGGCGCCCAACGCGGTGTTCTTCGACCTCGAGCGCATCGAGGTGCTCAACGGCCCGCAAGGCACGCTGTGGGGCCGCAACACGCCCGCCGGCGCGATCAACGTCATCACCAACAAGCCCGGGCGCAAATTCGACGCCAGCGGACAGCTCACCCTGGGCAATTACGGTCTGGTCAATGTGCAGGGCATGATCAACGTCCCGCTGTCGGACGCTGCGGCATTCCGCGTGGCCATGCTCAGCGAGACGCGCAAGGGCTACCGCAAGAACCTGGTTGCCGGCCAGCCCGACCTGATGGACGCCGACGACCTGGCGGTGCGCGCGCAGCTGCTGCTGCGCCCGTCCAGCAATCTCTCGGTGCTGCTGTCGGCCGATGCCTACCGCCGCCGCGCCACGGGTCCGGGCTACTACTGGCTGGGTTTCCAGGTGCCGGAGAACCCGTTCGAAGCGCGCACGCTGATGGACGACCAGCACGACCACGTCGACCAGCAGCGCGTGTCCGTGGAAGTCAACTACAAGCTCGCCAGCGCCACGCTGACCTCGCTGACGGCCTGGCGGCGCAACAAGTACGACACGATCTCTGACGCCTCTACGCCACCGTCCAACGGCGTGACGACCACCGTCGGCAGCTTCGTCGACTACTGGGACCGCGACCACTTCTTCAACGACACCAGCTCGGTGTCGCAGGAACTGCGACTGGCCAGCGACGGCAAGGGGCCGCTGCAGTGGCTGGGCGGTCTGTATTTCGAGGAAGCCAAGAGCGATGGCGGCGGCATCTTCGAATTCGGCTCCAAGGGCAACCCGCCGGTGATCGACGGCGCCGTCGTGTTCCAGAACCCCAGCAACGCCGTGCGGTCGCAGGCCGCCTTCGGCAACCTGCGCTATGCGCTGACCGCCGATATCGGCTTGGAGGCCGGGCTGCGCTACTCGGACGACCACAAGAAGAACAGCAATGCGCTGCAAGGCGTGGTGCCCGGCCCCGACTATGTGCTGACCGACCGCGCCAGCCGGCGCCGCAGCGGCGAGGCCAGCTGGTCGCGCACGACCTGGAAGCTGGGTGCCGACTGGAAGCTCACGCCGACGAACTTTGTCTATGCCAGCGCGGGCACCGGCTTCAAGTCGGGTGCCATCAGCTTCGTCACCCTGGGCGGCGTGCGCACGCAGAAGAATGCCGATCCGGAAGATGTCACCTCGTTCGAGATCGGCTCGAAGAACGTGTTTGCCGATGGGCGTGTCAAGCTCAACGTCACCGCCTTCAATGCCACCTACAACAACCTGATCGTCGACAGCGTCATCTCCGACCCAGTCAACAACAACTTCGCCTTCGCATCCGTCAACTCCGGCAGCGCGCGCCTGCGCGGGCTGGAGGCGGACTTCATGGTCAAGGTCACCGATGCCTTCCGCATCGATGGCGGCCTGGGCCTGCTGAGCGCCAAGTACCTGACCTACCGCATGGCCACCGAAAGCCGGTTCGACGGCACGCCCACGGCCGCGCAATGTGCCAGGTGTTATGTCGACGCGACCACCGGCAAGCTGCTGTTCAATGCGGACGGCAACAGCCTGCCGCGTGCGCCGCGCTACAACATCCACGTGACGCCGTCGTTCAATGTCGCCGCGGCCGGAGGTGTGGTGAAGGCCTCGGTCACCTTGACCCGCCAGGGCAAGGTTTACTTCTCGGCTCTCAACGACGGCCTCAATGCCGTGCCGACATTCGGACGCCAGTACGCCGCCGACAAGCAGGACGCCTACAACACCGTCGACGCATCCTTGCGCTACGACGGCGAGTTCGGCAAGCGCAGCTGGTTCGTGGAGCTGTGGGGCAAGAACCTCACCAACAAGGTCTACATCAACGGCGTGCAGGAGTCACTGCCCAACATCTTCTCCAGCTACGGCACGCCGCGCACGCTGGGCGTGCGCATGGGCATGGGTCTTTGAGCGGTCCGGGGCCGATGCGCGCGTACAGGCGCATCGGTACCGACCCGCGATGCCTGGCGCATCGCGGGGCATACGATCCGTGCCATGGCTGAAGCATTTACCCGCCCGTTTCACGCGTTGATCGGCGTGGCTGCCGCGTGCCTGTCGACCGCCTGCGCCGTGCAGCCGCCGACCGCGCCGGGCCCCGCGGCCGCCATGGCGAAGATCCAGCACCTCGTCGTCATCTACGCCGAGAACCACAGCTTCGACAACCTGTACGGTTTGTTCCCCGGCGCCGACGGCATCGCCAACGCCACCGACGAGCAGAAGACACAGCTCGACCACGACGGCAAGCCGCTGAAGGAATTGGTCATCTTCGACCACCACGGCCACCCCGATGCGCGCTTCCCGCGCATGCCCAACGGGCCGTTCCGCATCGACGCACCACCGGTCAGCCGGCGCCACGACGAGATCGTGCCCAGCGGTATCCACGCGTTCTGGCACCACCGCGAGCAGATCAACGGCGGCAAGAACAACCTGTTTGCCGCGATGAGCAACGTGGGCGGCTGGACCATGGGCTACTACGACAGCTCCGGGCTCGAACTCTGGCAGTGGGCGCGCAACTACACGCTGGCCGACCGGTTCTTCCAGGGTGCGTTCGGCGGCAGCTACCTGAACCACCAGTACCTGATCTGCGCCTGCATTCCGCGCTTCGAGAATGCGCCCGACGCGATGAAGGTGCGCCTGGATGCCGATGGCCGGCTGAGCAAGCGGCCGGGCTCGCCCTCGGCAATGGACGGCGCCGTCCAGGTCTTCAGCCGCAGCGGCGGCCAGGTCTCGCCCGATGGCTGGTCGCTCAACACGACACAGCCACCCTACCAGCCCAGCGGTGTGCCGCCGGCGGCCGGTGGCTCGCCCGATTGGGCCGACCCTGCAGGTGACCCCAGGGCCGGACGGCCACTGCCCCCACAGGCCATGCCGACGATTGCCGACCGGCTGGACGCCAAGGGGGTGTCGTGGGCCTGGTACGCCGGCGGCTGGGATGCCGCCGTGGCCGATGGCCGCCAACCACCGGCTGCCGCGCGCCAGGTGATCTACTCGTTCGACATTCCCGGCAGCCCGATGTTCCAGCCGCACCACCAGCCGCTGAACTACTTCGCGCGCTTCGCGCCGGGCACGTCCGATCGCGCGCGCCACCTGCTCGACGGCGAACGCTTCATGGCCGACATCCAGGCCGGCCGCCTGCCTGCGGTGAGCTTCTACAAGCCCGTGGGCCGCATCAACCAGCACCCGCACTACACGGACATCAAGAGCGGCGATGCGCACCTCGCGTCGGTGCTGCGCGCGCTGCAGGCCAGCCCGCAGTGGAAGGACATGCTGGTAGTGCTGACCTACGACGAAAACGGCGGCTACTGGGACCACGTGCCGCCGCCCACAGGCGCCGGCTGGGGCGACCGCTGGGGGCCCGGCAGCCGTGTGCCGGCGTTGTTGATCGGCCCACAGGTCAAGCGCGGCTTCGTCGACCACACCAGCTACGACACCGGCTCGATCCTGAAATTCATCACCGAGCGCTGGAATCTGGAGCCGCTGCCCGGCGTGCGCGAGCGCATCGGCAACCTGACGAACGCGCTGCAGTAACCAGCGGACCGCGCCGGCGCCGCGTGCTTCACTGGCCGCGCATCGCCGCGCAGTGCCTGGTCCGGGCCACGCGCGCGGCCCGCGGCCCGCGATGCGTCGACCGGCGCATCAGCGCACGGCGCGAATCGGCAGGATGGCCAGCGCGCCTGCGGCCGAGAACAGCGCTGCGGCAATGAACAAGGCGCTGTAGTTCTGCGCCGCACCACCGGCGCCGATGGCCAGGAACAGCGGCGCGATGGCCGGCGCCACCGATTGCGGCAAGGCGCTGGCCAGGTTGAAGATGCCCATGTCCTTGGCCGCATCGGCCTGGCTGTCCGGCAGCACCGCAGCCACGAGTGCCAGGTCGATGGCCAGGTAGACACCCTGGCCGAAACCGCTGACGGCATTGCCGATCTGGAAGGCCTCGAAGCTCGTGGCCAGTGCGATCAACGCCAGGCCTGCGCCGAAGATCAGCGCGGAGACCCACACGAAGATCTTGCGCCGGCCGATGCGGTCCGACCACCAGCCGCTGACCAGGCTGCCCAGCACGGTGGCGACGGTGTTGACGAGCGTGCTGCTGGTCATCGCGGCGGGGATCTGGTCGTCGCGGAAGTGCAGGTGGTCCAGGAGATAGAAGACCTGATAGGTCATCAGCATGGCCATGCCGATCATCAGCAGAAAGCGACTGACAAACGCCCAGGCAAAGTCCGGCGCCTGGCGCGGGTCGATCCAGAAGCTGCGGATGAAGCCCATGACATCCATCGGCGGCAGGTCGGCGCGCGAGCGATGGCGGTCGCGCAGGCCGACGACGAGCAGCGCGACCAGGGCGGCCGCGACGAAGCCCGGCGCCATGAACATCCAGAAGCTGCTGCTGGCGGTGACCTCGGTCAGGTAGACGCCCGCCACCACGCCGATCTGCAGGCATACCCCCAGCACACCCGACACACCGCCGCGCTGCGCTTCGGGGACCTGATCCGGCAGGATGGCGACGATGGCCGCCAGCAGCGCATTGAAGCCCAGTTGCGCCACACACCAGCCGATGCCGATCATCCACAGCCCGCCGGTGGCCACCGCATACAGGCCCGCCAGCCCCAGCGCCATGCCGCCGATCAGCCACGGGCGGCGCATGCCCAGGCGCGAGGTCGTGCGGTCGCTCAGCAGGCCCGCGATCGGATTGGCCAGCATCGCGACGATCGCCCCCGCGCCCAGGATCCACGACAGGCTGGTTTCCTTGTTCACCGGATCGATCTGCGCCACGCGCAGCGCCAGTGTCACCACCACCGGCGTGAGCAAGGCCATCCAGACACCAAAGTAGGCCAGCGAATACACGCCGACCAGGCGCATGCCCACGGGCTGCGGGGCTGCAAATTGTGCGGAGGCGGTCATGGGGGTGGCGCCGGGGCGCTGCAGGCAAGGCTCATGGCGGGGTGGTCCGCTTTGCCGTCGGCAGGCGCGGGGGGTGTCGGGACGATGGTCATTGCAGTGCCGGCGGCACGGGCACGCCCAGCAGCTGCAGCGCGCGACGGAAGGAGTCGGCGGGCTGCCGGACATCGAAAGCCACCACACGCATGCCGGCCGCTTCGGCACCGGCGACATTGCGCGCCTGGTCGTCGACGAAGACGCAGGCCGACGCGGGCAGGGCCAGCGCGTCGATGCAGGCGCGGTAGGCGCGCGGGTCGGGTTTGAGGATGTGGGTGTGGCTCGCGTCGACGATGGCATCGAAGCCGGCCAGCAGCGGCAGGCGCCGGGCGAAGCCGCTGCCATAGAACAGATCGAGTTCGTTCGACAACACGGCCAGCTTGCAACCGGCCTGGCGGGCGGCCGTCACCGCCGCCACGGCTTCGGGGCGGATCACCGCGTCGATGTCGGCACCTCGCGCGCGCTGCACCAGCGTCTGCATCTCGGTCCATTCCTCGCCGAGCAGGCGGCCGACCTCACGTGTACGCACGAGCCAGTAGTCGCGTTCGCTGATTCGGCCGGCCTGCATGTCGCGCCACAGCGCGTCGCCAGCGGGCTCGAAGGGGCCTCGCCAGCGCAGGCTTCCCGGTGCGAGGCCCAGCGCCCGCTCGCTGGCGGCATGGGTCTCGAACAGCGTGCGGCTGACGACGCCGCCGAAGTCCAGCACCAGCGCCTGCGGCTGCGTCACGCGGCAGCTCCCGCCGGCACGAGGCCATCGCGCACCCAGCCGTCGAAGACCGCGAGCGCGGCATCGGCGAAGGCGGCGTCGTTGATATGCGCGTCGATCTCGACCAGGCGCACCGGCGGCTGGACACGCTGTCGCAGTTCGTCGACCAACGCGGCCAGCCCTTCGGGGTCGTGCAGCGGCTCGCCCGCACGGTCCCAGGCTTCGATGCCCTGTGTGGGCAGCAGCAGGCAGCTCGGGCCCTGCGACCCGGCCAGACGCTCGGTGATCGCGCGCGCGGCATGGCGTCGCATCGCCGGGTCGACCAGCACCGAGGCGATCAGCCGGTTGTGTGCATGTTCGGCCCGGCCTTCGAAAGCCGCGGGGCGTGCGCCCCAGGTCGCGAAGTCGAGCATGTCGGTGGCACCGGGCGCGACGAGCTGCGGCACGCCGGCACGGCCCGCGCCCCGCAAGCGGTCCGGGCCCGAACTGACGCAGGAGCCGCCGAGGTCGTTGACGAGTTCCTGCAGGCTGAAGTCCATCACGGCGGCAAAGAAGCCCTTGGCGGCCAGGTCTTCGAAGGCACGACCGCCCATGCCGGTGGTGTGGAAGACGGCCAGTTCGTAGCCACGCGCCTCGAGTTCGGGCTTCAGGCGCTTCATGTACGACAGCGCGCTGCTGCCCAGCGAGGTCATGCCGATCACCGGTCGCGAATCGGCCGGTGCGTCGGCAGCGCGGCAGGCGCCCACCACGGCGCCGGCCGCCTGCGCCAGCGTCTGGCGACAGATGCGGTTCAGCCCGTAGAGCCCGCCGGCCCACAGCCGCATGATGAGATCGGGCGCAATGCGCGCTGGCGGGATCAGGTGCGAGTAGGCGATGGTCGACAGCAGCACCTTGGGCGCGCCCAGCGGCAGTGCATGGGCGACGTCGAGCGCGAGGTCCGTGCCCATCGTGCCGCCCAGCGCCAGCAGCCCGTCGATGGAACCCGCGGCATGCAGCTGCGCCGCCAGACGCGATGCACCCGCGGCCATCAACGTCATCGCACTGTTTTCGTCGCCGCTGTCGGCGACCTGCTGCAGCGTCGCGCCGGCCGCCGCCGCGACCTCGTGATTGGCGATATCGGGCACCAGCGCGCCATGGCCGAGCACGCCCACGTCCATCACGAGCGCGCTGGCGCCCTGCTGCGCGATGCAGTCGCGCAGGAAGGCGATCTCGTCGCTCTTGGTGTCGACCGTGCCGACGACGAGGACGACGGGATGTGACTTCATGGGGTCGCCTCGACAGCGGCGAATGAGGCCTCGAGGATGTCGACCAGCTGGTCGACCTCGTCCTTGGTGATGATCAGCGGCGGCGACAGGATCAGGTTGGGCCCCGACACGCGCACCATCGCACCGCGCCGGTAGGCTTCGCGCGCGACCCGCGCCGGGATGTCGCTGCTGCGCGGCACCGGCACGCGTGCGGCCTTGTCCGCCACCATCTCGATGCCGGCCATCAGACCGATGCCACGCACATTGCCGACCACGCCGAAGCGCTGCTCGAAGGTCGCCAGCCGCGCCTGCAGGTGCGCGCCCACACGGGCCGCGTTGCCGGGGATGTCCAGCTCTTCCAGGATGTCCAGCGTCTCCAGCGCGGCCGCCGCCGCAACAGGGTGCGCGCTGTAGGTGTAGCCGTGCGACACCGATGCGGCACCGCTGGTATCGGTGTCGAAGACGGCGCTCACCCGGGCCGAGATGGCGGTGGCGCCCAAGGGCACGTAGCCCGAGCTGATGCCCTTGGCCAGGCACCAGAGGTCGGCATTCACGCCCCACAGGCGTGTGCCGAACATGCTGCCGCAGCGGCCGAACCCGGTGACCACTTCGTCGGCGATCAACAGCACGCCGTACTTGTCGCAGATCGCGCGCACCGCCGGCCAGTAGTTGGGCGGCGGCACGATCACGCCGCCGGCGCCCTGCACCGGCTCGGCGATGAACGCGGCCACGGTATCCGGCCCCTGGAAGACGATCTCGCGCTCGAGCATCTCGGCGCAGCGCAGGCCCAGGGCCTCGGGATCGTCGAGGCCGAAGGGGTTGTGGTACAGCCAGGGCGTATCGACGTGAAAGCAGCCCGGCAGCAGCGGTTCGTAGGGGCGGCGGAAGTTGGTGTTGCCGTTGACGCTCATGCCGCCGAAGTGCACGCCGTGGTAACCCTGGCGCAGGCTGATGTACTTGCTGCGGTCGCCCTGGCCACGCAGCTTGTGATACTGGCGCGCAATCTTCAGCGCACCTTCGACGGCGTCCGATCCACCGTTGGAAAACAGCACCGCAGCCACGCCATCGGGCTGCATCATGCGCACCAGACGCGCAGAGAGTTCGATCGCGCGCACATGGGTCGTGCCGCGGAAGACGTTGTAGAACGGCAGTTCGTCGAGCTGCGCCACGATGGCGTCACGCACGCGGCGGTTGCTGTGGCCCAGGTTGCTGCTCCACAGACCGCCGACGCCATCGATCATCTGGTGGCCGTCGATATCCCAGATCCAGCAGCCTTCGCCACGCGCAATGATGTCCGGCGCGGTCTTCTTCATCGCACCCGGGTGCGCCATCGGGTGCCACAGGAACTGCGCGTTGTCGGCTTTCAGTTGATCGTTTGTCATGCCCATGCGGGGCTCCAGGTCGAGAGTGGGCGGGCGGGGCGTCAGGCCACGGCGCCAACGGTGATGGTCTTCAGGTCGGTGTAGTGCAGCAGGCCTTCGGCCCCCATCTCCTGGCCAACGCCGCTTTCCTTCCAGCCGCCGAAAGGCATTTCGGCCTGCGAGACGCCGAAGTGGTTGATGCCGACCATGCCAGCCTCGATCTCCTCACTGAGGCGATGTGCCACATGCAGGTCGCGTGTGAAAGCGTAGGCCGCCAGGCCGTAGGGCAGCGCATTGGCCGCGGCGATGGCCTCGTCCAGCGTCTCGTAGGGCTGGATCACGGCGATGGGGCCGAAGGGCTCGGTCTGCATCAGCCGCGCGCCGGGCGGTGCATCGGCAAGAACCGTGGGCTCGAAGAAGAAGCCGCGCCGATCGACCCGATGGCCGCCGGTCAACAGACGCGCGCCGCCCTCGACCGCATCGTCGACGAAGCGCTGCATGTCTTCGATGCGCCGGACGTGCGTCAGCGGGCCCATCTGCGTGCGCGGATCCAGGCCGGCGCCCATGCGCAGTGCGCGCGCGCCTTGCACGAAGGGCTCGGCAAAGGCGGCCATGTGCTGGCGCGGGACATAGAAGCGAATCGGCGACGCGCACACCTGGCCGGCATTTCGGAACTTCGCCGCCAGCGAACTCCGGATCACGAAGTCCAGCGGCGCGCTGCCGCACATGTCTTCGCACACGATGACCGGCGCGTGGCCGCCCAGTTCGCCGGTGAATCGCTTGACATGCCTGGCCGCCTGCTCCCCCAGCAGCTTGCCGACCGTGACCGAGCCGGTGATCGATACCTTGCGGATGGCAGGGTGCGCGATCAGCGTGGCCGAGACAGTGGCCGGTTGGCCGCAGACCATGTTGATCGCATCGGGCGGCACACCCGCATCGAGGAAGGCCTGCACCAGCAGCATGCACGTGCCGGGTGTTTCCTCGGCGGGCTTGATGACCACGCTGCAGCCGGCAGCCAGTGCGCTGGCCAGCTTGCGCGTGGGCAGATTGGCCGGAAAGTTCCAGGCCGTGAAGGCCGCGACGGGCCCCACCGGCTGGCGCACGACGGTCTGCGACAGGATGCCCGCCGCGTGCGGCGGCACGGTCCGGCCATACAGGCGCCGGCCTTCTTCGGCCTGGAAGTCCAGCAGGTCGGCAGACAGCCGGACCTCGCGCAGCGCTTCGCTCAAGGGCTTGCCCTGCTCCAGCGTCAACACGTGTGCGATGGTCTCGGCGCGCTGACGCATCAATTCGGCCGCCTTGCGCAGCACGCTGTAGCGCTCGTAGGCGCTGCGGCGCCGCCACAGCGCAAAGCCGCTGGCAGCCGACTCGGCGGCGGCCTGCAACTCCTCGGCACCCGCCAGCGGCAGGCTGGCGATCGTTGACTCATCCGCCGGGTTGACGACCGGGCATTCACCGCCGGTCGCGCGGTCGACCCATCGGCCGGCGATGTGCAGTGCAAGCGGTGGATAGTTCATGGCAGCTGGGGTGATCGGTTCGTCGCAATGACGCGCCGCATCGTGAGCGCAAATCGAACCGCGAAGATAGACCGGCCCGCGCAGCTCGCGTGATCAAGAACGCGAAAGATCGGGCGTGGGTAAACCCGCAAGGCCAGATCCTTATGGCGCCCTTCCTGTGCGGTTCAGGAGACGCCAGCGCGCACGCCTGTACCGTTGCACTCCCGCGCGCAGGGGCCGCGCGGCACGAACGGCCCTTCGGTCCGGACCGGCCGCATGCGGCGCTTCGCCGAGCACCTACTGCCGCGCGTGACCTGTGCCGCCGTGCAGCGCGGCGGCAACTGCCTGCTCCGTGCCGGCGATGTGCTTCTGGAGCAGGGCCACGGCCTTCTGGCTGTCCCGTGCAAGGACGGCGCCCAGCAGCTGCTGGTGTTCGTCGTGCTTGCGGCGCGGGCCTGGCCGGTGGCGCGCGGCCCAGCGGCGGTAGCGTTCGGCGTTGTCGAACAGCACGTCGGCCAGTTCGCGCAGCAGCGGCGAACTGCAGGCCGCATACAGGCTCATGTGGAAGGCGCGATGCCGCTGCGACCAGTCGTCGTCCAGTGCGCGGGCGACGCTGCCCAGGCGGCGTTCGGCCAGGGCCAGTGCATGACCGGCCGCAACGGCCTGCGCTTCCCAGGCGTCGTCGCCGTGGGTCATGGCGTCGCGCAGGGCCTCGCATTCGACGAGCTGGCGTACGCGGGCCAGGTCGCTGACGCCCTCGGCCGTCAGCGGGGCCACGCGGAAGCCGCGGTTTTCCAGCAGGCGCACCAGGCCCTGTTCGGACAGCCGGTTCAAGGCCTCGCGCACCGGACTGCTGCTGATGGCAAGGCGCCGGCTGAGGTCTTCGACGCGCAGCCGCGCACCGGGCTCGAATTCGCCGCGGACGATCGCGCGCCGAAGCTCGCGATAGGCGCGTTCGGCCAGGGAGGCGACGCTGTCGTTCGGACCCTCGGACATGGCGCGGATTGTCACCCACCGGGCCATGCACCCACTCCGGGTTTGTGCCCATGAGCCGTTTTATGCATAAAGCATAGAGTCCTGGACAACTTGATTCCGCAGGAGCCGTGATGAAGCTGTTGTCCTTCCGGGACGGAAACCGCGAAGACTGGGGTGCGGTCGTAGGCGACGGCGTCGTCTCGCTGTCCGCGCGCACCGGCTGCGCCACGCTGGCCGATTTCATCGGCAGCGAAGGCTGGGCCCGGCGCGAGGCACTCGTTGCCGGCCTGCAGGCCGAACGGCCGCTGGCCGGCCTGGCCTTCCTGCCCGTGATTCCGCGGCCGGAAAAGATCGTCTGCGCGGTGCGCAACTACATGGACCATCACCAGGAAGTCCTGGCCGCCGGCATGCAGCGCGAGCTGTCGGAATTCCCGCCGATCTTCCTGCGCGTGTGGCGCTCGCAGACGCCACACGAAGGCCCCATCGTGCGGCCGCGCGTGTCCGAGAGCCTGGACTGGGAAGGCGAGCTCGCGGTGATCATCGGCCGCGGCGGGCGCGACATCCCGGCGGCGCAGGCCTACGAGCACGTCGCCGGCTACAGCATCTACAACGACGGCAGCGTGCGCGAGTGGCAGTTCCACGCCAAGCAGATCGCCTCGGGCAAGAACTTCGAGTCCACCGGCGGCTTCGGCCCCTGGATGGTCACGGCCGACGAGATCGAACCCGGCCGCGCGCTGAAGCTGCAGACGCGCCTGAACGGCGAGGTCCTGCAGTCCAGCCACACGGGCCACATGATCTTCCCGATTCCGGCTCTGATCGCCTACGCCTCGACCATCTTCACGCTGGTGCCGGGCGACGTCATCGTCACCGGCACGCCGGCCGGCGTGGGCTGGTCGCGCAAGCCGCCGCGCTTCATGAAGGCCGGCGACGTCTGCGAGGTCGAGATCGAGGGCATCGGCGTGCTGCGCAACCCGATCGTCGACCAGTAGGCCGCTGGACGCCGTTCCTGCCACGTCCTGCCCCACCCGGCATCCGTCGCGCCGCGCCGTGCGTCGCGCGGCATTCCGCACCACCTGCGAGGTGAGCCCATGTCCCTGATCCAGATCCGCAAACGCAGTCTCACGGTCGAGACCGTCTTCCACGAAGGCGGCCCGCCGCCCGCTGTGCCGCTGAAGCTGGCCGCCGCCTGCGCCGTCGTGCGCAACCCCTACGCGGGCCGCTACGAGGAGAACCTGCTGCCCTTCATGGCCGAGCTGCGCTCGCTGGGCACGCTGCTCGCGCAGGAGCTCGTCGAGACGCTCGGCCGCGACAACGTCGAGGTCTACAGCAAGGCCGCGATCGTCGGGGTGAACGGCGAACTCGAACACGCTGCCGTCTGGCATGAGGCCGGCGGCTGGGCGATGCGCGAGGTGCTGGGCCAGCCCAAGGCCATCGTGCCCGCATCCAAGGCCGTGGCGGCCACGGGCTACCGGCTGATGGTGCCACTGCACTACATCCACGCCTGCTACGTGCGCAGCCACTACAACGCGATGGAGATCGGCCTGCAGGATGCACCACGGCCCGACGAGATCCTCTTCGCGCTGGTGATGGGCACGGGCGGACGCATCCACGCGCGCCTGGGCGGCCTGGCCAAGGACCAGGTCGCGGTCCACGACGGCCAGCGCTGAGCACCACCCGTGCGAGCCATCCGCGTGCACACGCCCGGCGGGCCCGAGGCGCTGGTCCTCGAGCGGCTGCCGCTGCCGGAACCCGCAGCCGGCGAGGTGCGCGTGCGTGCCGAGGCCATCGGCGTGGGCCGACCCGATGTGCTGATCCGCCAGGGCACCTACAAGTGGATGCCCGCGCTGCCGGCCACGCCCGGCGCCGAACTGGTCGGCACCGTCGAGGCGCTGGGCGACGGCGCGCCGGCCGCGCTGCAGGGCCGGCGCGTGCTGGTCAGCGCCCGTGAGCTGCCGCAGCGTGGCGGCTGCTATGCCGAAGCCGTCTGCGTGCCGGCAGCGGCCCTCTTCGTGCTGCCGGCAGGCATCGCTGCAGCGGACGCCGCCAGCCTGCCCAACCTGCAGCTGGCCCTGGCTCTGCTGCGCTGCCACGGCGGCCAGCCCGTGACCAGCGTCTTCGTGCCCGGCGCCGCCGGCGGCGTGGGCTCGGCGCTGACGCAGGTGGCACGCGCCCAGGGCGCGCGGGTCTTCGGCACGGCCCGCAGCGACGACAAGCGCCGCTTCGCGCGGGCCAACGGCGTCGAGGCGCTGGTCGAGGCCGACCCGGCGCGCATACCCGAGGCGCTGCGCGCGCTCACCGGCGGTCGCGGCGTGGACATGGCCTTCGACCACCTCGGCGGCGACTGGCTTACCGCCTGCCTGCACGCGCTGGCGCCGATGGGCCAGCTGGTCTCCTACAACCTGGTGCTGGGCTTCCCCGCGCGCGAGACCCTGCGCGAGATGCGCAACCTGCTGGGCCGCAGCCTGGCGCTGCGCGCCTTCTCCATGCACACCTACGACGAGCTGCCGGCGCAGCGCCGTGCGCTGATGGACGAGGCCATCGCGCTGATGGCGGCAGGCCGCGTGAAGGCCCCGCCCACGCTGCAGCTGCCGATGGACGCGGTGCGCGATGCGCACGAGCGCCTGGACCGCGGCGACGTGCTCGGCAAGATCGTCCTCGTCCCCTGACCCCATCTCCGGAGACTTACGTGCCGACGACCTACGCACCCCGACTGGCCCACATGGGCATCGCCTGCATCGACATCGAACGCATGATCGATTTCTACACGTCGGTCTTCAACTTGCAGCTCACCGACCGCGGCGTGGGTTTCACCTTCCCCTTCCCGCTGGCCTTCATGAGCGCGCGCTCGGACCAGCACCACCAGGTGGCGCTGGCGCAGAACCGGCCGGCCGGCACGCCCAGCACCATCATGCAGATCTCGTTCAAGGTGGACACCCTGGCCGAACTGCGCGAAGCGCGCCGCCGCGCGCTGGACAAGGGCGCGACGAAGATGCGCGGGCTGAACCACGCCAACGCGCTGTCCATCTATTGCATGGACCCGGAAGAGAACACGCTCGAGGTCTACCTGGATACGCCGTGGTACGTGAAGCAGCCGCACGGCGACCCGCTGGACCTGGACCAGCCCGACGACACGATCTGGGCCGAGACCGAGCGCATCGCCAAGGCCGACCCGACCTACATGCCGCAGGCCGAGTGGGCCGCCCGCTTCGACGCGCGGCAACGCCTGCTCTGAACCGCGCGCCGGCAACGCCGCAGGACCCGCATGCCGCCACACGTCGATGTCCTCGTCGTCGGCCTGGGACCGACCGGCGCCACGCTGGCCGCGCTGCTGGCCCGTGCGGGCCTGACAGTCGCCGTCTTCGACAAGGCCGCGGACATCTACCCGCTGCCGCGCGCCATCGGCCTGGACCACGAGGCGCTGCGCATCTGGCAGTCGCTGGGCCTGAGCGACGCGCTCGCGCCGCACATCGCGCCCTACCGCCCGAGCGAGTACCTCGGCGTCGATGGCCAACGCATCAAACGACTGGACATGGCGCCGCCCCCGCACCGCCTGGGCTGGGCGCCCAACAGCGTCTTCGACCAGCCCGCCGTGGAGCGCATCCTGCGCGCGCACCTGGCCGCGCAGCCCGGCGTGCACCTGGCCGTGTCGCACGAGGTCCTCGCGCTGGACGAGCGCGACGGCCGCATCGTCGCGACGGTGCGCGACACCGCCGGCCGCAACACCACCTGGTCCGCCGACTGGGCCGTGGCCTGCGATGGCGGCGCCAGCCCCGTGCGCAAGCGCCTGGGCATCGCGCTGGACGACCTTGCCTTCGACGAACCCTGGCTCGTGGTCGATGCCATCGTCCGCCCGGACAAGCTGGCCTCGCTGCCGCAGACCCAGGTGCAGTACTGCGAGCCTGCGCGTCCCAGCACCTTCGTCGTCGGCCCCGGCAACCACCGGCGCTGGGAACTGATGCTGCTGCCCGGCGAGCCGCTGCACGAAGCCTGGCCCGACGAGGCGCTGTGGCCGCTGCTGGCCCGCTGGATCCAGCCCGGCGAGGCCACGCTGTGGCGAGCGGCGGCCTACCGCTTCCATGGCCTGGTCGCGCAGCGCTGGCGCGCCGGTCGCATCCTGCTGGCCGGCGACGCGGCGCACATGACCCCGCCCTTCATGGCGCAGGGCATGGTGCAGGGCCTGCGCGACGCGGCCAACCTGGCCTGGAAGCTCGCGCGCGTGCTGCGCCACGGCGCACCCGAGCGCCTGCTCGACACCTACGAGGCCGAGCGCAAGCCGCACGTGACCGCGACGACGACATCGGCCATCGCCCTGGGCCGCGTGATCTGCGAGCGTGACCCCGCAGCTGCCCGCGATCGCGACGGACGCCTGCGCGCGGAGCACGGCGGCACCGTGCCCACGACCATCCGCCAGTCGATGCTGCCGCCGATGCAGGCCGGTCTGATCGACACCGGCAGCCCGGGCGCGGGCAGCCTGTCGCCGCAGCCGCGCGTGACCGTGCCCGCCACGGGCAGCAGCGGCTGGCTGGACGACCTGGACGGCGGCGGCGTGCGCGTGATCGCCCGCGACGAGGACCTGGATGCCGACACCGCCCGTGCGCTCGACGCGGCCCTCGTGCCCTTGCAGGGCCGGCTGCTGCGGCGCCTGCAGCCTGGCCGGATCGGCGCTGACGGCCCAGGCCTGTGCTTCACCGAAGAACAGACGCTGCTGGACGATTGGCTGCGCAGCCTGGATGCGCGTTACGCCATCGTCCGGCCCGACCAGCAGGTCTACGCAACCACCCGCGACACGGCCGGGGCCTGCGCGCAGCTCTCAGCGCTGGCCTCCGCACTCGGCCGCGCCAAGGCTGGCCCGGGCCACGACAAACCTCTAACGATTCACTGACGGAGACAAACCATGCAGCGCAGAAACTTCCTCCTCCAAGCAGCGGCCGGCACGGCCGCGCTGGGTGTACCGGGCCTGCGCGCCTCGACCTGGCCCGAGCGCCCCATCAAGGTGCTGCAAGGATTTGCGCCGGGCGGCAACGCCGACACCATTGCGCGCCTGGTCGGCGGCGAGATGGCACGCGGGCTGGGCCAGCCGATGGTCGTCGAGGCGGTCGTCGGTGCCGGCGGTACGCTGGCCTCGGGCGCCGCGGCCCGCGCCGCGCCAGACGGCTACACGCTGCTGCTGGCCACCGGCGGCCACGCCGTGGCCGGCGCGTTGTACGAGAAGCTGCCCTACCAGACCGTCAACAGCTTCCAGATGGTGTCCACCATCACCTTCTTCCCCTTCCTGATCGTCACCCAGGCCGACAGCAAGCTCAAGAGTCTGGCCGAAGCGTTGCAGGTCGCGCGGGCCAAGCCCGAGAGCGTGGCCTACGGCAGCGCCGGCGTCGGCTCGACCCACCACCTGGCCGGCGAACTGCTGTCGCGGCTGTCGGGTGCACGGTTGCTGCACGTGCCCTACAAGGGCGACGCGGCGTCCGTGACCGCGCTGCTGGCCGGCGACTTGCCGATGGTCATCGCCCCGCCGACCGCGGTGCTGGGCCACCTGAAGGCCGGCAAGCTGCGCGCACTGGCCGTCACCGGCCCCCAGCGCTGGCCCGGCATGCCCGACGTGCCCACCGTCGCCGAGCAAGGCGTCGCGGGCTTCGACGTGCGCTCCTGGGCCGGCTGGTTGCTGCCGGCAGGCACGCCCGCGGCCATCGTCGAGCGCCTGCACGCCGAGACCCAGAAGGCCTTGCAGGTGGCGGCCGTGCGCCAGCGGCTGGAAGAGATGGGCGGCGAGGCCCGTGGCAGCACGCCACAGGAGATGACCGCGATGGTCGCGGCCGAACTGCAGAAGTGGACGCAGGTGGTGAGCGACGCGAAGATCACGCGGCTCTGAGCGCAACCGGGCACCGGCACACCCCGCGCGCCCAGCAGGCCGGCCCCGTGCACTTGCGCCGGCTTCCCCCCGATCGCCGCTGAGCTCGATCCCCGTGATGGGCACGGGCTTGACCAGCCTGATCACGTGGTGCGCACTCGGCAGCCCGTTCAGGACGACACCGTGAACCGTGACGGCGCTGCCTCCCTCGACAACGCGCGGCGTCACATCGGCGTCGAACGTCCAGGCATCCGTCTGTCAGGCCGAAGCGTTCGAAGCAGGGACCCCGCGGCCCGCATCGGAAGCCGTCTCCGCCGCCGCGTAGGCACGTCCGCCGGCACGCAGCGCGGAGTGATCGCGCTTGGACTGCAGCAGCGGGTAGAACATCTCGTGGAACCAGCGCTCCTTGCCGAAGATCCGGTCATCCTGCAGACCGACGTTCGCCGGGTACTTCTGGGTGATGTGTGCAGAGCCGAACAGCAGGTCCCACACGAAGAGCATGTTGCCGAAGTTGCCCTTGTAGTGGCCGATGCCGTCGGCATTGGTCAACGCATGGTGGGCCCAATGCGTGCTCGGTGTCGAGATCGTGCGCTGCACCAGCCACATCACGGGGCGCAAGGCGCGGATGCGGTACAGCGGCTCGTCCCATCGCCACGCGCAGTGTGCGCCCAGGATGATCGCAATCTTGCAGACCAGATAGATGCCATAGACCGCACCGAAACTCAGGTACAGGGCGATACCGCCGAACCACAGGCCGGGCATCATCAGGTAGTAGAAGAGGTTGTTCCGGTACGTCACGCGGATGCTCATGTACGTCGCCGAGTGATGCGCGCGGTGCAACGGCCACAGCAGCGGGCTGTGGGACGCACGGTGCCACCAGTACTGGGTCATGTCGTCCACCACGAGCAGGATCCCCACCATGGCCCACCAAGGCAGGTCCGCCAGGGCATGGCGCTGCTCCGGCATCAGCCAGCCGCACAGCTTGCCCGTCACCAGAATCGCCAGCGGCTGCGCCACGGCGATCAGGCTCAGGAACATGGCCAGTTCGAGCTTCGTGTCGTCGGCGCTGGCGTGCACCGTCTCCTTGTAGCGGTGCGATGCCCATTCCATGCCGGCGAAGCCCAGCATGACGGACACGATGAGCAGGTTCTGCAGCAGTGGGTTCATTCGGCTTGTCTCCATGGTCTCGGCTGTCGATGGCCAAGTCCGGGCAGTCTGCTGCGCCGGTCGCCATGTGTCCAATGCATTGTTGACAACATACCGTTGCGCCTGACACATTACAGAAGACCATGGATCTGCGCCGCCTCGAGCACCTGCTGGCACTCGCCGACGAACGCCATTTCGGGCGAGCGGCCGGTCGGGTCCACCTGAGCCAATCGGCCTTCAGCCGCAGCATCCAGGCCATCGAGTCGGAATTGAACCTGCAGTTGTTCGATCGGGACAGCGGCGACGTGCGGCCCACACCCGCAGGCGCGTTCCTCATCGAGCGGGCACGCCGGCTGCTGTTCGATGCGCGCAGCCTGCACCGGGATGTCACCCTGTTCCGAGAGAGCGCGCTCGGCGACACGGCGATCGGCGCCGGGCCGTTTCCGGCGGCGACGCTGCTGCCCGGCGTCATTGCCGAACTGCGCCAGCAATACCCGCACATCGCGCTGCGCGTCGAGGTGAACAACTGGCGACAACTGCTCGAACGCCTGATGGCGGAGGACATCGAGTTCTTCATTGCCGACATGCGTGACCTGCCCGCGGATCCGCGGCTCGAGCTTCGTTCACTCGGCCAACAACATGGCGGCTTCTACGTGCGTGCAGGGCACCCGCTATCGGGACGGTCCTGCACACTCGCGGAGTGCTGGTCGCACGGTGTGGCCGCGATCCGCTTGCCGCGGGGCGTCAAGGTCGCACTGGCCAAGCTTCTGGGATTGCCTTCTGCCGAGGCGCTCGTGCTGGCGCTGGAATGTGACGATGTGGCGCTCTTGAAATCGGTCGCGCTGGCCACCGACACGGTTCTGGCGTCGAGCGATGCGGCGGCGCGTACCGAGGTCGATTCCGGCGCGTTGCAGCGGCTGAAGGTGCGCAACTTGCCGCCGCTGTACGCGCAGATGGGCGTGGCCAGCCTGCGCAACAGAACCTTGTCGCCCACTGCGCAACGGGTCCTCAGCGGCATTGCCGCCATGGCCGGACAAGTCAACGCGAAGAGCCGTTGAGGCGCACGCGCCCGGGGTCGCCGAGCCCAATCACTGCTTCGAGGATGACCCACAGCGGCGCAAGGTGAACGGCCGCAGCGTCGAGTCCTGCGGCAGATGACCTCTTTGCAAGGCCTCGGACAAAGGCAGACCGGCTCCCGGCCCGGGTGCGCCGAAGTCCTTGTCTTTCGATGGCATCGCGTGGATAACTCCATGGTTCATGGTGCTCAACTACGGGGCACTCATCGCCGTGGGTGCCTGGCTGGTGATGCGCATGAAACGCCAGGGCCGCGCCTGAGCCCGCGGGTCTTGTCGGCGTCCGGCACGGACCTCGATGCCATTGGTTGGGCCCCTCACCTCGCGCGTCGCGCGCCCAAGCTGCAGCACGCACAGCGGGCTATCCCAGCAGATCCATGTCGACGCGGATGAAGTCGCCGCGGTACGTGAGCTCACCGAGGTAGATGACGGTGCCCTCGGGGTCGCAGAACACCCGGCGCACTTCGGCCACCGGTGCCGATGCCGCGACGTTCAACACCTTGGCCGCTTCGACACCGGCGGTGCCGATGGTCAGGATCTGTCGGGCCGAGCCGATCTTCACCTGCGGCAGATCCATCAGCACCGGGATGATCAGTTCCTTGCGAAACCGCTTCGGGGCGATCTTGAAGATGCGCTCGTCGAGATAGGCCGAGATCACCGAGGTGACCTGCCGATCGCTGCCGTGGACACGGCGCAGGCAGCGGTAGCTCGGCGCTGGCACACCATCGTCCGCTTCCAGCCGCGGCATGGCCATGACCTCGTCCAGCGGCACCACCCGCGGCGCCAGTTGGCGGTACAGGTCCGCCAGCCCCTGCAGCGAGGTTTCCACGCGCATCTTGGGGTGCGTCTGCGGCTTGTGGCGAACGAAGGTGCCGCGGCCCTGTTCGGGTTCGACGAGCTTCTCGTTCTTCAGCAGCTGCACCGCCTGCCGCACGGTGATCAGGCCCACACCGAACTCCTGCGCCAGTTCCGGCAGCGTGGGGATCTGCGTGCCGATCGGCCATATGCCCTTGACGATGCGCTCGCGCAGGGCATCGGCCAACTGGGCGTACAAGGGGCTCGCGCTGTGTTTGAAGTAGCCGTGCATGGAAGGCGCTGTCGCCCGCGGGGCAGTAGTCGCCCCGACTTGACGAGTCTGATTAACTATAGAACGATAGGCGCACTCGCCGGCGATCGGCCGCACACCACCGGAAGGACTGAACGATGGGCATGCTATTCCGCTCGGCGAGGCTGCTCGCGCTGTCCCTGTGCTGGTGCTGGCCCCTGGCGGCGCTGGCGCAGGACTATCCTAACCGTGCGCTTCGCCTCGTCGTGCCGTTTCCTCCCGGCGGCGTGGTCGACATCAGCGGCCGGCTGCTGGCCGAAGAACTGGGCCGCCAGCTGGGCGTCAACGTGATCGTCGACAACAAGGTCGGTGCCGGCGGCACCATCGGTGCCGCGGAGGTGGCGCGTTCGCCCGCCGATGGCTACACGGTCCTGCTGGGCGGGGCGGCCACGCATGCCATCGCGCCCTGGGTCTACAAGCAGCTGCGCTACGACCCGGTGAAGGAGTTCGTGGCCGTCACCCAGTTCACCGAAGGCCCGCTGGCCTTGTGCGTGAGCGCCACGTCGGGTGCCGGCACGCTGGACGAGTTCCTCAAGACGATGAAGGCGGGCGGCGCCGCGCTCAACTACGCGTCCAACGGCAACGGCACCTTCCCGCACCTGACCGTGGAACTGATGAACCAGGCGCTCGGGGCCAAACCCCAGCATGTGCCGTTTCCCGGTGGTGCGCAGGCCGTGACGGCGCTCCTGGGTGGGCAGGTCCAGTTTACGCAGAACCACATCCCGGTCGTGCAGGCGCACGTCAAGTCCGGCCGCTTGCGCGTATTGGCCACGACCGGCGCCACGCGCTCGCCCTCGTTCCCGGATGCGCCCACGCTCAAGGAGTCCGGCATCGACGTGGTGGCCTCGGCATGGTTCGGCTTGTTCGTGCCCGCAGGCACACCGGCCGCGGTGGTCGAGCGCCTCCACCAGGCCACCGCCGCAGCCGCCAAGTCAACGGTCCTGCGCGAAAAGCTCGCTGCGCAAGGTGACGAGGCCAAGGTGGAAGGGCCGGCCCGCTTCCAGGCCCTTCAAGCAGCCGAGCTGGAAAAGTGGCGGCGGGTCATCACCACCACCGGACTGAAACTGGACTGAAGAGATGACGCGCCCCAACATCATCCTGATCATGACCGACCAGCAGCGTGCCGACACGATCGGCGCGCTGGGGGCGCCCTGGATGCAGACGCCGCATCTCGATCGCATGGCACGCGAAGGCGTGGCCTTCACCGAGTGCTTTGTCACCTCGCCCGTGTGCGTGGGTGCGCGCGCCAGCCTGTTCACGGGCAAGTACCCGCATGGCTGCCAGGTGTTCAGCAACTTCCAGCCCTGGCAACCCACATGGGTCAGCTCACTGGCCGACCACGGCTACCACTGCGTGAATATCGGCAAGATGCACATCAACCCCTACGACGCGCCCGGGGGGTTTCATCAGCGGCTGATCATGGAGAACAAGGACCGCCCCTTGTTCCTGGAAGAGCGCGACCGCGCGATCTACGACGAGTGGGACAAGGCCCTGCATGCGCGCAAGCTGACCAAGCCCTCGCGCTACAACCGCCACGCCGCCGACCCCGAGGGCTACAAGCGGGCGATTGGTGCGTTCACCTGGGACATGGCCGGGGACATGCACCCGGACCACTTCATCGGCGACACGGCCTGCTGGTGGATCAAGGACCGCAAGAACACCGATCCGCTGTTTCTCCAGATCGGCTTTCCGGGTCCTCACCCGCCCTACGACCCCACGGCCGAGGCGCTGGCGGCCTATGCCGATGTGGACATTCCCGTGCCCACCGTCACCGATGCGGAACTGCGCGCACAACCGCGCGCCCAGCAGCAGCTGCGCGACAACATGATCGAGTTCAACTTCGACTCGGTGGCCTGGCGGCGCGACGCGAGCCCGGCCGACCTGTTGCGCCTGCGCCGCCACTATGCCGCCAATGTCAGCATGATCGACGCGCAGGTGGGCCGCATACTGGCCGAACTGGACGCTCGCGGCTACCTCGACAACGCGCTGGTGGTCTTTACCTCCGACCACGCCGATGCGCTAGGCGATCACGGCCACATCCAGAAATGGACGATGTACGACACGGTGGTGCGCGTGCCGCTCATCTTCTGGTCGAAGAACCTGCCGCTCAGGCGCGGCGTCAGGGATGACTTGGTGCAGCTGTTCGACATCGCACCCACCGTCCTGGAAGCCGCCGGGCTGGGCGTGCCGACGGACTTCGAGGCCCGCACGCTGTGGGGCGCCGTGTCGGGCACTGCCGACTACCAGCCGCGGGACGCCGTCTATGCGGAGCTGGCGCGCGACCACATCCAGACCGGCAGCGAGTTCATCCTGATGCGCCGCGACAAGCGCTGGAAGCTCGTGCTCTATCTGGACGATACCGCCGGCGAGCTGTATGACCTGCAGGCCGATCCGGGCGAGCAGAACAACCTCTGGCACGTCGAATCGCTGCGCGCCATGCGGGATGAGCTGTCTACCGGCTGCCTGCGCTGGCTGGCGCGCGGCACGCTGTTTGCCAATCAGAAATCCAGCCGCGCGCCGCAGCGGCCGATGAAGATCTGAAGCAGCGGACGAGCCGCGGAAGACGCGTTTGCTCTCGCGGAGGTGACGCTGGCAGGCGCGGCGCGGGTACGCCCGTGAACCGGCCGCCAGCAAGGATCTTCCCCGCGTCGAGGCGGGGTTCAAAGCTAAGTCTGCTGGCTGGCGATGAGACTCGCGCCCTTCTCGCCGATCATGATGGTGGCGGCATTGATGTTGGTGGAGACCATGCGCGGCATCACCGACGCGTCGATCACCCGCAGCCGCTGCACGCCGTGCACGCGCAGCTGGGGATCGACCACCGCGCCTTCGTCGCTGCCCATGCGGCAGGTACCGCTGGGGTGGAACAGCGTGCCGCCCTTGTCGCGTGCAAAGCGCGCCAGTTCGTCGTCGCTGCGCACGGCGTTGCCGGGCATGTATTCGGCGTCGCTCATCAGCGGGCGGAAGGCCGGCTGCTGGAAGATGTGGCGCAGGGTCTTCAAGCCCTGCACCAGCGTCGTCAGGTCCTGCGGCGCAGTCAGGTAGTTAGGCACGATGCGCGGCGGCGCCAGCGGATCGGCCGAGGCCAGCTCGACGCTGCCCCTGGACGCCGGCCGCGCCTGCGTCACAGCGGCCGAGAAGCCCGCGAAGCGGTGCAGCGGCTCGCCGGGCTTGTCCACCGACAGCGGCATCACCAGGAACTGCAGATCCGGGCGGCCGTCGCGCGAGAGGTCGCTGGCGACCACGCCGCCCACCTGGCCGGCACCCACGGTGAGCGGCCCGCGCTGGGCGAACAGCCATTGCAGGCCCATCTGCGCCAGCTTGACCGGGTTGCGGATGTCGTTGTTCAGCGACTTCGGCTGGTTCAGCCGCACGATCACCCGCGCCTGGTAATGGTCCTGCAGGTTGGCGCCGACCTCGGGCGCATCGGCCTGCACCGCGATGCCGTGGCGGCGCAGCAGCGCGGCCGGGCCGACGCCCGACAGCTGCAGCAGCTGCGGCGACTGCAGCGCGCCGGCCGCGAGCAGCACCTCGCGCTCGGCGCGGGCAAAACCGTTCTGGTTGCCGTTCATCCAGTGCACACCGGTGGCCGTGCCGCGATCGATCTGCACGCGCGTGACGTGGACGCCCGTCATCACCGTCAGGTTCGGCCGCGGCCGCGCCGGGCGCAGGAAGGCCGTGGCCGAGCTGCTGCGCCAGTGGCCGGCCAGCGTCAGCTGGTAGGCGCCCAGGCCGCTGTCCTGGGCGCCGTTGAAGTCGCCGGTCAGGCCAAAACCGGCCTGCACGCCCGCATCGAGCCAGGCGCGGCAATAGGGATGGTCGTTGCGCAGGTCGGAGACACCGAGTTCGCCGTCGACGCCGTGGTAGTCGTTCGCGCCGCCCGCATAACGTTCCGAACGCTTGAAGTACGGCAGCAGCTCGCGGTAGCTCCAGCCCGTGGCGCCCAGGCGTGCCCATTCGTCGAAGTCGGAGCGCAGACCGCGGATGTAGACCAGGCCGTTGATCTGGCTCGATCCGCCCAGCACGCGGCCGCGCGGCCAGACGATGGCGCGGTTGCCGCTGCCGGGTTGTGGCTCGGTCTGGAACTGCCAGGTGTAGCGGCGGTCGTAGATCGTCTTGAAGTAGCCCACCGGCAGGTGCAGCCACAGGTGACGTGACTCACCGCCGGCTTCCAGCAACAGCACGCGGCAATCGGGGTTGGCGCTCAGCCGGTTGGCCAGCACGCAACCGGCCGAGCCGGCGCCCACGATCACGTAGTCCCAGGCGGTGGTGTTCACGGTGTCAGGTTCGCCGCATGTTCGGTGGTGTGCCAGCCGATCGCCGACGGGTACACGCCCACGCCCGCGTGCGGGAAGCCGCCCCCGAGCCATGCACCGAAGGCACAAAAGGGAATGGGGCGAATCATCGTGGGGCACGGCGAGGTGGCGGATCGGTTGAAGCAATCGTATAGTTGACTGTACGTTTGGACGTTTAGGTGATGACCCTGGATTTCAGCAGCGCAGCGCCGCGCTACCTGCAGATTGCCGACCTGATGCGCCAGCGCATCGCACGCGGCCAGTGGCCGCTGGGCGACAAGCTGCCTTCGCTGGAGGCGCTGGTCGAGGAGTTCGGCGTCGCGCGCCTGACCGTGCGCCAGGCGATGGACCTGCTTTCGCGCGAGGGCCTGGTCTCACCGCAGCAAGGGCGCGGCACCTTCGTCATTGCTGTGCCGGCCAGACAGCAATGGCTGAAGGTGCAGACCTCGCTGGACGATCTGGCGCAGGCCTACCGCGACGACAAGCCCGAGATCGTCACCTTCGACGAGAGCGTGGCCCGCGCGCCGCTGACGCCCGAAGACGGCACACCGGCCGAGCAATACGTGTACATGCGGCGCGTGCACCTGAAGGACGGCCGGCCGTACTGCGTGATCGACCTCTACCTCGACGAGCGTGTGTTCCGCCGGCATGCCGAGCGCTTCCGGCGCGAGACGGTGATCCCCATCCTGGCAGCCATGCGCAACGGCGTCGCCCACGCCCAGCAGGTGCTGACCATCGCCACCGCCGACGTCGAGGTGGCCCGCCGCCTGCAGGTGCCGGTGAATGCGCCGGTGGCCGAGGTGCGCCGTGTATTGACCGACGCCGCCGGCCGCGTGATCTACCTCGGCGAGGTCAAGTACCGCGGCGACTTCATCCGCCTGCAGATGACCCTGAAGTGAGCAGCCCGCCATGAACCACCCGCTTCGTGTGCGCCCTGTGCGCGTCGACACCCACGTGCTGCGGCACCCGATCGCGCAGCCGGTGCGCACGTCCTTCGGCACGATGCACGAGCGCCCCGCCCTGCTGCTGCGCATGGAGGACGCCGACGGCGCCCACGGCTGGGGTGAGGTCTGGTGCAACTTCCCGGCCTGTGGTGCCGAGCACCGCGCACGCCTGGTGCAGACCGTGCTGATGCCGCTGCTGGACGGACAGGACTTCGCCTCGCCCCAGGCGGCCTTCGCGCGGCTGACCGAGGCCACTGCCGTGCTGGCCATCCAGTCCGGCGAGCCCGGCCCGATCGCTCAGGCCATCGCTGGCATCGACCAGGCGATGTGGGACCTGGTGGCCCGCCGCGCCGGGCAGCCGCTGTGGCGCCTGCTGGGCGGTGCCAGCGACGACATCGGCGTCTACGCCAGCGGCATCAACCCCGAAGCACCCGACGAGATCGTCTCGCGCACGCGCGCGCAGGGCTACCGCGCCTTCAAGCTGAAGATCGGCTTCGGCGAGGACCGCGATCTGCGCAACCTGCGACTGGTGCGCGATGCGGCCGGCCCGGGCAGCGCGATGATGGCCGATGTGAACCAGGCCTGGGACCTGGCGACCGCGCTGCAACGTGTGCCGCGTCTGGCCGAGTTCGACCTGGGCTGGCTCGAGGAGCCCTTGCGCGCCGACCGCCCCTGGGCCGAGTGGCAGGCGCTGCGCCAACTGACGCCGGCCCCACTGGCCGCCGGCGAGAACGTCGCCGGCGCCGAGGCCTTCGAGGCGCTGCTCGCCGCCGATGCGGTGGCCGTCGTGCAGCCCGATGTCGCCAAGTGGGGTGGCCTCTCTGGCACGCTGCCGGTCGCGCGGCGCGTACTCGACGCAGGGCGGCGCCTGTGCCCGCACTACCTGGGCGGCGGCATCGGCCTGCTGCATTCCGCGCACCTGCTCGCGGCGGTGGGCGGTGACGGCTGGCTGGAGATCGATGCCAACGAGAACCCGCTGCGCACGGTGTTTTGCGGGCCGCTCAACCAGGTGCAGGATGGCCGCGCGCGGCTGGGCGACGCGCCGGGGATTGGCATGGAGCCGGATGTCGCCGCGCTGGGGGCGATGGTGCGCGGCGGCTGATCCGGCGTTGTGCCCGGGTATCGGTGACCGCTTCTCCCCGAAGCGATGGGAGGCCTCGGGTTCGGGTCCGGGCCAACGCAGGCGTCGTCGACCCTCTCACCGCATGCTCGACCGGACGCGTCAAAGGCTACCCAAGCGCCTCACTTCAGCTGATGCCGACCCGCGTACGGCGCCAGTTCGCAGCCCGCAGCGGGCTTTGATGCGCGGGACACAGCGGACCACTGCGGTCAGGGCTGTGTCGCCACGGCTTTACGCCCCGCAATGAGCCTCAAGCACCACTGCGCCACCAGGCAGCCCTTGACCGGGTGAGCCCTTTGCCACCCATTCCATGCGTATGTAGGCGATCCCCTCCTTCAACCTGCTTCCACGCCCGATCGGACACCCCATGCGCTCTTGCCACCGGTTCCTGGCCCCCTGCCTGGCCACTCTGCTGCTCTGCGGCCCAGGCATATCCTCGGCCCAGGCCCAGACACCTGCGCCGGCCGCCAAGGCGGCCTTCACCGACAGCAGCGAGGCCCCGCTGGCCAGCACCCGGCGCGTCGCCATCACCAGCGTGATGGTGTCGTTTCAGGCCTCCAGTGGCACCAAGACTTCGACCGGCGGCCTGTTGGGTGCCAAGAGCGATGCCTCGTCCACCCTGCAGATGCCGGAATTCGACCACGCCCTGCTGGCCAGGATTGCCGACGAGCTGTACCAGAACCTGAAGGCCGATCTTCAAAGCAGCGGCTTCGAGTTGCTGCCCGAAACCACCGTGCTGGCCAGCCCCGCCTACCAGGCGGTGGCGAAGTTGGCCGGCATCAGCAACTTCGCCAAATTCGCCAACCTGCAAGGCGACACCTTGCTGGTGGGCGCCAGCGCCCTCAAACCGTATCTGCCCTATGCCGTGGAAGCAGGCAAATTCGCCATGCAGAAGAAGACCCATATCCCGGCCTGGGTCACGCGCATGGGCATGGGCAGTTCCACCCCCGGCGGGCCCTCGGGCATCAGCGAAAGTGAAATCTACGAACTTCCGGGCCTGGAAGTGGCGCTGGCCAAGGCGCTGGACGCCCACCTGGTGAAGGCCACTTTCGTCGTCACCCTGGGTTCCGCCACGGCGGCAGTCGACCGGTTTTCCAGCACGCATCGCAACACCTACAGCGGCAACGCCTTCGCCCAGGTGGGCCTGCTGGCCGGGCAGACGCGGCTGGCATTCCGCTCCCCTGGCGCCAACAGCAAGGGCGAAGAAGCCTCGCGCGCCTATGCCGCCAACTTTGGCGACAAGGCCTCACCGGCCAAGGATGGCAACGTGGTGGTGGCGCTGGCCGAATCACTCACCGGCGGCACCGACATGTTCAAGCTCCAGACGCCCGAAGCGCCCAAGACCCAAAGCGTCCTGGGCAGCCTGATGGGCGGCCTGGGCGGCACCGGCGCCGACAAGCAGTTCGTCTATACCGCCAGCATCAGCGACGCGCCGGCCTACCAGGCCGAGGTGCTGGGCATGGCCGGCGCGGCACAGCGGGCGATGCTGGCCTTGGTCAAGCGTTGATGGGCGCGAACGGGCGTGGCGAGGCTACAGGGCGGCGCAAACGCCAGGCGCTCGCCCGTGAAGCCGCGCTGCGCCATCGGCTGGGACAGGGCTTTCGGGCCGGATCCCGGCTCGAGGCGGCCTTGCTCCGGACCAGGTGCCATGCCCAAGTCGCCAGCTGACGGCACCGGTCGCCGATTCACACCCGCTCGAGAATCACCGCAATCCCCTGCCCCACCCCGATGCACATCGTGCACAGCGCATAGCGCCCGTTGATGCGGTGCAGCTGGTTCACCGCCGTCGTCGCCAGCCGCGCGCCCGACGCGCCCAGCGGGTGCCCCAGTGCAATCGCGCCGCCATTCGGATTGACACGCGCGTCATCGTCGGCAATGCCCAGGTCGCGCGTGACCGCCAGGCCTTGCGCGGCGAAGGCCTCGTTGAGTTCGATCACGTCGATCTGGTCCAGGCGGATGCCGGTGAGTGCCAGCACCTTGCGCGTGGCCGGCGCGGGGCCGAAGCCCATGATGCGCGGGGCCAGGCCGGCCGTGGCCATGCCGACCACGCGGGCGCGCGGCGTCAGGCCGTGGCGGGCGGCTTCGGATTCGCTGGCCAGGATCAGCGCGCAGGCGCCGTCGTTCACGCCGCTGGCATTGCCCGCGGTCACCGTGCCGTCGGGCCGCACCACGCCCTTGAGCTTGGCCAGCGCTTCGAGGCTGGTCTCGCGCGGGTGTTCGTCCTTGGACACCACGACCGGGTCGCCCTTCTTCTGCGGCAGTGTCACGGGCGTGATCTCGGCGTCGAAGAAGCCGTTCTTCTGCGCGGCCACGGCCTTGAGCTGGCTGGCCAGCGCAAAGCGGTCCTGCGCCTCACGTTCGATCTTGAAATCGGTGGCCACGTTCTCGGCGGTCTCGGGCATCGAATCGACGCCGTACTTCTCTTTCATCAGCTTGTTGACGAAGCGCCAGCCGATGGTCGTGTCGTAGACCGCGTTGCTGCGGCTGAAGGCCGACTCGGCCTTGGGCATCACGAAGGGCGCGCGGCTCATGCTCTCCACGCCGCCGGCGATCATCAGCCCGGCATCGCCTGCGCGGATGGCCCGCGCGGCCGTGCCCACGGCGTCCAGGCCCGATCCGCACAAGCGGTTGATCGTGGCGCCGGGCACGTCGGCCGGCAGGCCGGCCAGCAGCAGCGCCATGCGCGCGACGTTGCGGTTGTCTTCGCCGGCCTGGTTGGCGCAGCCGTAGAGCACGTCGGTTACCGCGGCCCAGTCCACCTTGGGGTTGCGCGCCATCAGCGCCTTCAGCGGGATGGCGCCCAGGTCGTCGGTGCGCACGCCGGACAGCGCACCGCCGTAGCGGCCGAAGGGGGTGCGGATGGCGTCGCAGATGAAGGCGTGGGTCATGGTGATACTCGTCTCAATCGTTGGAGGTGGGTGGCGGCAGGTCGAACAGGCTGGTGGCTTCCAGGTCCAGCACCTGCGCGCCCTGCTGGTTGAACAGTTGCCAGCGCCAGCGCAGGAGGCCCAGCGTGGGCTTGCTGGCGGCGCGGCGTGTCTCGAGAACGGTGGCCTTGACGCTCAGGGCGTCACCGGGGCGCACGGGGTGTGTCCACTTCAGGTAGGCCAGCCCGGGCGAGGCAAAAGATTCCGATCCCTGCAAGGCCTTCTCGACCACCAGCTTCATCGCGATGCCGCAGGTCTGCCAGCCGCTGGCGATCAGGCCGCCGTGCGGGCCGCTGGACGATGCCTGCACGTCCGTGTGGAACCACTGCGGGTCGTAGGCCTGCGCGAAGTCGAGGATCTGCGCTTCGGTGATCACCGTGGGGCCGGCCTCGATGACCAGGCCGGGGTGGAACTCGGCGAACTTCATGTCGTCTTCAGCGCAGGGCCTTGGCCGCCGCGGCCTGCCGCAGCCACGGGCTGATGCGGTAGCGCTCGCCGCGGTAGTGCGCATCCAGCGCCTTCAGCACCTCGATGACGCCGGCTTCGCTCCAGCCGGCAAGCCACTCGAAGGGCCCGGCCGGGTAGTTGACGCCCAGCTTCATCGCCGCGTCGGCTGCGTCGGGCGAGCACACGCCCTGCTGCACGGCATCGGCGGCTTCGTTGATCAGCATGGCCACGGTGCGCGCGGCCACCAGCCCCGGCGTGTCGGCAACAGCCAGCGGCGCCAGGCCCAGCGCCGCCAGCCAAGCCGGCGCCTGCGTGCGCCACGCGGCCGAGGCGCGCGGGCTCACGGCATACGCCAGCGCCGTGCCCGGTGCGGGCGTGGGTGACATCAGCCGGTCGAAGACGGCCACGTCGGCCATCTGCAGGTCCTGCGACCACTCGGCGGCCGTGCGGCCGTCGGTCATCACCAGCCGCGCACCGTCGATGGCGATGCCCGTCAGCGAGGTGTCGCGGCGCCGCTCCGGTCCCCAGCCTTGCGGCGCCAGGGCGGTAGTCAACGCGGCTTCCAGCGCGTCGGCGATGGGGCCGGCGCCGTGCACCGTGATCTCGCGCGCGGTGGCCGGCGCCTCGTGCACGGCCACGGGCAGCTGTGTCACGCCTTCGGGGTAGCGGTAGAAGCCCTGGCCGCTCTTGCGGCCCAGAAGGCCGCCGTCGACCATCTCGCGCTGCACCAGCGAAGGCACGTAGCGCTTGTCGTAGAAGTTGGCTTCGTAGACCGAAGTCGTCACCGCGAAGTTGGTGTCGTGGCCGATCAGGTCCATCAGCTCGCAGGGGCCCATGCGGAAGCCCACGGCCTTCAGGCAGGCGTCCAGCACCTCGGGCGTGGCCGCACGTTCCTGCAGCAGCGCCAGCGTCTCGGCGTAATAGGGCCGCGCGATGCGGTTGACGATAAAACCCGGCGTGCTGCGTGCATGCACCGGCACCTTGCCCCAGGCCGCACTGAGATCAAAGATGGCCGCGGCCACGTCACTGTCGGTCTGCAGCCCCGAGACCACCTCGACCAGCTTCATCAGCGGCACGGGGTTGAAGAAGTGCATGCCCACCAGACGCTGCGGCTGCTTCAGGCCGTTGGCGATGGCGGTGACGCTGATCGACGAGGTGTTGGTGGCGAGGATGGCCTCGGGCGCGACGATGCCTTCGAGCTGCTGGAACAGGCCGCGCTTGGCGTCGAGTTTTTCGACGATGGCCTCGACGACCACACGCGCGGGCGCCAGGCCCGCCAGCGTGGCCACGGGCGTGATGCGCGCCAGCGTCGCGGCCACGGCCTCGGCCGTGAGCCGGCCCTTGGCCACCAGCGCGTCCAGGCTCTTCCCGAGCTTGGCCTTGGCTTCGGCCGCCGCGCCGTCGCGTGCATCGACCAGCAGCACCGGGTGCCCGGCCTGCGCGGCCACCTGCGCGATGCCCGCGCCCATGATGCCGGCGCCGACAACGCCGACCGTATCGCTCTTGCCCAGGGTGATGCTCATTGCGGAATCCAGTTGGCCAGGCGCTTGCCCAGGAAAGCGGCAAAACCTTCGCGCGCCTCGTCGGTGCCGCGCACACGGGCGATGGTCTGTGCCGTGAGTTCACGCACGTCGGGCGTGACCGGGCCGACCTCGAGCTTGGCCATCAGCGTCTTGATCTCGCGCTGGGCATTCGGGCTGCCGGCCAGCAGGTCCTTGACCGTGGCGTCCACGGCGGCGTCCAGCCCATCGGCCGGCACCACCTGGTGCACCATGCCCATGGTCAGCGCTTCGGCCGCGCCAATGCGCGCGGTGGTCAGCGCCAGACGCCGCGCGTGGCGGCGGCCGACGGCATTCACCACATAAGGGCCGATCACCGCGGGCAGGATGCCGAACTTGGCCTCGCTGACCGAGAAGCTGGCCGTATCCGCCGCGATGGCCACGTCGCACACG
Source organism: Pseudomonadota bacterium (assembly GCA_963205115.1). Lineage (GTDB taxonomy): Bacteria > Pseudomonadota > Gammaproteobacteria > Burkholderiales > Burkholderiaceae_C > Rubrivivax. Next base: position 172,846 of record CAUJHV010000016.1, read on the forward strand.
CAGGCCAGGCCCACGCCGCCACCCAGGGCCGCGCCCTGGATGCGCGCGATGGTCGGCTTGGGCGCGCTGTCGATGCGCCACAGCATGCCGGCGAAGCGGCGCGCGTCCTCCACGTTCCACTCGCGCGTGGCCTGGCTGGCGCGCTGCATCCACTGCAGGTCCGCGCCGGCACTGAAGTGCTTGCCTTCGCCCACGAGCACGATCACGCGCACGCTGTCGTCGGCAATAACCTCGGCAAAGGCCGCGTCCATCTCGCCGATCATGGCCTCGTCGAAGGCATTGAACACCGCGGGGCGGTTCATGGTGATCTGGGCCACACCGGCAGCCCGGCGGCTGATCGACAGCGCCTGGTACGAACTCATTGTTCTCCTCCGTGGATGGCGTCGCTGGGCGACGCTCAGTAGGTTTCCAGGTGCAGGCGGCCTTCGCGCTTGAGCGCGGCACCGACCACATCCCAGTTCTGCCCCGCCTGCGTGGCGATGTCGCGCAGCGCCAGCACCACGCCTTCTTCCATGGCCTTCAGGCCGCAGACGTAGAAGCAGGCATTCGGGTCGGACAGCAGCGGCGCCAGATCGGCGGCGCGCGCGCGCATCAGGTCCTGCACATAGGTCTTGGGCTGGCCCGGCGTGCGGCTGAAGGCGAAGTTGATGTCGATGAAGTCCTTGGGCAGGCTCTGCAGCGGACCGAAGTACGGCAGCTCTTCCTTCGTGCGTGCGCCGAAGAACAGCATCAGCTTGCCACCCTCGAACTTGCCCGATTGCCGCAGGCGCCGGCGCCACTCGGTCATCGCGCGCATCGGCGCGCTGCCCGTGCCGGTGCAGATCATCACGATGTGGCTCTTGGGGTGATTGGGCATCAGGAAGCTCGTGCCGAAGGGCCCGATCACCTGCACCTTGTCGCCCACCTGCAGGTCGCACATGTAGTTGCTGGCCACGCCCCGCACCGGCTTGCCCTGGTGGTCTTCCAGCACGCGCTTGATGGTGAGCGACAGGTTGTTGTAGCCCGGACGCTCGCCGTTGCGCGGGCTGGCGATGCTGTACTGGCGCGCGTGGTGCGGCTTGCCTTGTGCATCGACACCCGGCGGGACGATGCCGATCGACTGCCCTTCCAGCACCGGGAACGGCATGTTGCCGAAGTCCAGCATCACGTGGTGCGTGTCGTATTCCTTGCCGACCTCGGTGACGCGCACATTGCCCACCACGCTGGCGGTGATGGTCTTTTCCGCGGCGCGCGGGCCGTAGAGGTTGGTATAGGCGTGTGCGGCGCTCCAGGGCGGCAGCGTCGCGCCGTATTGCGCGGCCTGGAAGACACCTTCGCCGGGCACGGCCGTGACGTCCACCTCGGGCGCCGCCTGCTGCGCAGCCTGCGCATCGGCCATGGCACCGGCCGCGGCGATTTCTTCGGCGCTCAGCTCCGAGGGCAGTGAGTCCCAGCCGAGCTGGTCTTCGACCGAATAGGCGCGGATGCGCGGCATCTGACGCCAGCTGTCGATGCTGCCCGTCGGGCAAGGCGGCAGGCAGTCCATGCACAGGTTGCACTTGCTCGCATCGACCACGTAATTGCGCGAATCGTGCGTGATCGCCTGCACCGGGCAGGTCGCCTCACAGGTGTTGCAGCGGATGCAGATCTCGGGGTCGATCAGGTGCTGCTTGATGACGCCGTTGTCGGCCATGTCCATGTGTGTCTCCCACGTTCGACAGGGGATTGTGCACAGCGCGCGGGCTGAGCCCGCCGCGCCGTTGAAAAGCCACCGCCCGGGCCCTGCCCGCGCGCTCGTGAAAAGGGGGCCGCGTGGCCCCCTCGGTGCAGACCTCGCCCGGGCAGGTGCTCAGGCGAAACGCACGTACTCGAAGTCCACCGGCTGGCGGTTGATGCCCATGACCGGCGGGGCGATCCAGTTGGCAAACTTGCCCGGCTCGACCACGCGGCCCATCAGGCTGGCCACGTAGGCACGGTCGTTGCCCGAAGGCAGCCACTCGTCGACCTTGGCGTTCCATTCGGCTTCGCTGACCACGCGGCCATCCGGCGAGATCTTGGCGCCCGACAGCGCGCCGATGTTGCGGTGGAACGCCTTGTGCGGCACCTTCAGGCGGAACGGGATCCCGGCCTTTTCGATGACCTTGTTCCAGCGCTCCACGCCGCCGATGGAATCCTTGATGTAGTCGTCGCGCAGCACTTCGTTCAGCGCGTTGAGCATCGGCACTTCCTTCTCCACCAGCGCGCCGTTCTGGATGTTCAGCACGCGGTAGGTCTGGCTGCGCAGCTGGTGGTCGTCCATGCGCTTGCCTTCTTCGTAGCGGCCCTTCAGGCCCGTGGAATAGAAGGTCGCGGCGTTGCTGGACTCGTCCGCGCCGAACAGGTCGATGGTCACGCTGAAGTGGAAGTTCAGGTAGCGCTGCAGCGTGGGCAGGTCGATCACGCCGGCGGCGCGCAGCTTGCCCACGTCGTCGGTCTTCAGCTCGTTCATCGCATTGACGGTGCGCTGGATGACGCGGCTGATGCCCGATTCGCCCACGAACATGTGGTGCGCCTCTTCGGTCAGCATGAACTTCGTCGTGCGGGCCAGCGGGTCGAAGCTGGATTCGGCCAGCGCGCACAGCTGGAACTTGCCGTCGCGGTCGGTGAAGTAGGTGAACATGAAGAAGCTCAGCCAGTCGGGCGTCTTCTCGTTGAAGGCCTGCAGGATGCGGGGGTTGTCCTGCTGGCCCGAACGGCGCTCGAGCAGCGCTTCGCCTTCTTCACGGCCGTCGCGGCCGAAATACTTGTGCAGCAGGTAGACCATCGCCCACAGGTGGCGGCCTTCCTCGACGTTCACCTGGAACAGGTTGCGCAGGTCGTACTGGCTCGGGCAGGTCAGGCCCAGGTGGCGCTGCTGCTCGACCGACGCCGGCTCGGTGTCGCCCTGCGTGACGATGATGCGGCGCAGGTTGGAGCGGTATTCCCCGGGCACGTCCTGCCAGGCGGCATCGCCCAGGTGGTCACCGAAATGGATCTTGCGGTCCTTCTCGGCCGGGTTCAGGAAGATGCCCCAGCGGTAGTCGGGCATCTTCACGTGCCCGAACTGCGCCCAGCCCTGCGGATCCACGCTGATCGCGGTGCGCAGGTAGACATCGAAATTCTGCGAGCCATCCGGCCCCATGTCGTCCCACCACTGCAGGTAGTTCGGCTGCCACTGCTCGAGCGCGCGCTGCAGCGTGCGGTCCTCGCTCAGGTTGACGTTGTTGGGGATCTTCTCGCTGTAATTGATGGTGGACATGATGTCTCCAGCGTGGGAATTCAGAAATGTTGATCGAAGGGGATCGAGTGGGTCAGTGGCCGTAGCGAGCGGACCGAGGTTGCGTCGAGCAGCGCAACCGTACTCCCGTACGGTGAGCAGCGCAGGCGCAAGATCGGTTCGCGCAGTAGGCCAATGGCCCGCTTGATCAGACTCTGTTCCAATCGAACGCGGCTTTGTCACCCTTGCCGTAGACCTTCAAAGCGCCCTTTTCGCCGACGGCATTCGGCCGCTGGAAGATCCAGTTCTGCCAGGCGGTCAGGCGGCCGAAGACGCGGGTGAACATGTTTTCCTTGCCATTGAAGCGCAGGTTGGCTTCCATGCCGGTCAAGGCGTCGGGGCTCATCGCCACGCGCTCTTCGATGACGATGCGGGTTTCGTCGGCCCAGTCGATGTCGTCCGGGTTGCTGGTGATCAGGCCCAGCTTCATCGCGGCATCGGCATCCAGCGCCTGGCCGGCGGCGGCGCGCACGGCTTCCATCGCGGGCGTCTCGTTGTAGAAGCGGCGCTGCAGGCGCGACTCGTCGGTGACCATCGGGAAGAAGCCGAAGTTGGTCTCGCCCACCGTGATCGTCGGGCTCTTGGCGGCGTCGTCCGGCAGCATCAGCTGGTAGCTGCGGTCGCAGGCCAGGGCCAGTTCCAGGAAGGTGCCCGCGAAGCACGTACCTTCTTCGATCAGCGCAAACAGGCTGCGCGACGACACATCCAGCCGGCTGAAGGTGCGGCGCAGCAGGCCGATGGTCTCGCGCACCAGCCAATGGTCCTTGTTCGCGACCAGCACGGCGTCCATCGCCAGCACGGCGGCGGCGTCGCCCGAGGTCTTGATCAGCCAGGTGCCGATGTCGAGTTCGTTCGTGCGCATCGACAGGATGGCGTCTTCCAGCTCACGCGCCATCTGCAGCGGGTACCAGGCGGCACCGGCGGCTTCGATGCCGGCGATGTCGGTGGGCTGCACGCCCACGGGCGCCTTGACGGTGAAGGTGGCCACGCGGCGGTTGCGGTCGATTTCGACCGTGACGTTCGCATAGCGCAGCGCGTCGGCTTCGATCGTGCGCTGCAGCGGGGTCAGCGTCACGCCCTTGCCGCCGGCCGGGCGGTCGCTCTGCTCGGCCAGTTGCAGCGCACGCTCCTGCACCTTGGCGGCAAAGGCTGCCGGCTTGGCGATGTCGTCCACCAGGCGCCAGTCCTTGGCCTTCTGGCCGCGCACGCCTTCGGTGGTGGTGCAGAAGATGTCGGCCAGGTCGTGGCGCACCTTGCGCTTGTCGGTCACGCGGGTCAGGCCGCCGGTGCCGGGCAGCACGCCCAGCAGCGGCACCTCGGGCAGGCTGACGGCGCTGCTGCGGTCATCGACCAGGATGATCTCGTCGCAGGCCAGGGCCAGCTCGTAGCCGCCACCGGCGCAGGAGCCGTTGACGGCCGCCAGGAACTTCAGCCCGCTGTTCTTGGACGAGTCCTCGAAGCCATTGCGCGTCTCGTTGGTGAACTTGCAGAAGTTCACCTTCCAGGCGTGGCTGGAGACACCGAGCATGAAGATGTTGGCGCCGGAGCAGAAGACGCGGTCCTTCAGGCTGGTGACCACGACCGTGCGCACCTCGGGGTGCTCGAAGCGGATGCGGTTGAGCGCGTCGTTCAGCTCGATGTCCACGCCCAGGTCGTAGCTGTTGAGCTTGAGCTTGTAGCCCGGGCGCAGGCCGGCGTTTTCGTCGAAGTCGGCACCCAGCGTGGCCACGGGGCCTTCGAACTTCAGCTTCCAGTGCCGGTACTGGGACGGGTGGGTCTGGTAGTCGACAGTGGTCGGGTGGCTCATGACGGGTCTCCTGAAGGGCGGCCCGGCGCAGGGTCCGGGCGTGAAGCGGGGTGGGAACGTGGAAGCGGAATGCACGCATCATAATGCATGTCAAATCCACGTCAATCAAAGAAATGCAGTTTGATGCCTATCGTTAACCCGCGGTATCGACCAGATCCAGCGCCTCGCGCACCACCTGCCGCAGCAGCTCGAAGCTCGGCTCCAGCCCCTGCGCGCTGGTGTCGACGTGGAATTCCGCCTTGGAATAAAAGGCCGCACGCCCGGCCAGGATGCCCTTGAGATCGTCCATGGCCTCCTTGCTGGCCGCCATGGGCCGCAGGTCGCCCTGGGCCATGACACGCTTCATGTGGTCCTCCGGCGCCGCCTGCAGCCAGACGGTCGTGCAGTGGGCCAGCAGCAGGTTGAAGGTGGCCGCATCGCTGACGATGCCGCCCGGCGTGGCGATGACGGCTTCGGGGTAGATCTGGATGGCCTCTTCCAGCGCACGGCGCTCGTAGCGGCGGTAGGCGTTCTGGCCGTACAGCGCCTGGATCTCGGCCACGCTGCAGCCGGCAAACTGTTCGATCTCGCGGCTGAGCTCCACAAAAGGGAACCCCAGGTCGTCGGCCAGCATCTGACCCAGCGTGCTCTTGCCCGCACCGCGCAGACCCACCAGCGCCACGCGCGGGCTGCGCGCCGCGTTGCCGCCGCCGGTGCCCAGCATCTCGCCCACCGCCACCCGTACACGGCGCAGCGTGGCTTCGTCGCGGCGCTCCAGAAGCTCGCGCAGCAGCAGCCATTCCGGTGAGGATGTGGTCACATCGCCCAGCAACTCGGCCAGTGAGCACTGCAGCGCACCGGCCACCTGCAGCAGCACCAGGATCGAAGCATTGCCGATGCCGTATTCCAGATTGGCCAGGTGGCGCTCGGACACATCGGCGGCATGGGCCACGGCCTTGCGCGTCATCCCGCGGCGGGCGCGCAGCGCGCGCACACGCTCGCCCAGCTTGACCAGGAACGGGTTCTTGTCGTCCGCGCCCTCGGCCTGCGGGCTCGGCTCGGACAGCGACACGGCCGCGTCTGGTGGAAACCCGGGTGTATGCAATATAGTGCTTGACATGGTCAGGTGCGGGATCTATCGTTCACGTCAGCACAATAATTCATCTCAGGATTCCCGGCAACCCGGGGTCCATGAAGGAGACCCGCGATGACCACACCGGAGAGCTTCCGCGCCCAGATCGCCGCGTTCACCGCCGCGCTGGCCGGTCGGCCGCTGGATGCCGGCCTCGACGCCTGGCTCAACGCCGAACACGGCGCCGGCAGCGCCAGCTTCAGCGCGCTGAAGACCGCCTGCCAGGACGGCGTCGCGCAGGGCTGGTTGTGCAACCGCGAAGGCGGCGGCATCCGCTACGGCCGCATCTTCAAGCCCGCGGACGACCTTCACGGCTTCAGCGTGGACGTGGTCGACATGCAGGACATCGCCGGCCCGCACCACGCGCACCCGAACGGCGAGATCGACCTGATCATGCCCATCGAAGGCGATGCCCGCTTCGACGGCCGGCCGGCTGGCTGGCTCGTGTGCCCGCCGGGCAGCGCCCACAGCCCCACCGTCAGCCAGGGCCGCGCGCTGGTGCTGTACCTGCTGCCGCAAGGCGCCATCGAGTTCACGCGATAAGCCGCTCACGAGCAGCCGCACCCGCCGCCGCTCGCGAACCCCCGCACACCCCGCCGCTCAACGGCCCACACCTGCAGGTCCGCCATGCCCCCGACCGACGTCAAGGCTCCGCCCGAGTCCTTCAACTACGCCCAGCACCTGCTGGCCTTGAACGCCGGCCGTCCGCAGAAGGCCGCCTTTGTCGATGACCTCGGCACGCTCACCTACGGCGCGCTCGACGACCGCGTGCGGCGCATGGCCGCCGGCCTGCGCGCCCTGGGCATCCGGCGCGAGGAACGCGTGCTGCTGCTGATGCAGGACGTCAACGACTGGCCCGTGAGCTTCCTGGGCGCGATGTACGCCGGCCTGGTGCCGGTGGCCGTCAACACGCTGCTGACGGCCGACGACTACGCCTACATGCTGGAGCACTCGCGGGCGCAGGCCGTGCTGGTCTCCGGCGCGCTGCTGCCGACGCTGACGGCAGCGATGGTGAAGTCCGATCACGAGGTGAGCAAGGTCATCGTCTCGCGCCCGGTCGCGCCGCTGCATCCGGCGGAAGTCGAGCTCGAAGCCTTCATCGCCGCCCAGCAACCGCTGGCCAAGGCCGCGGCCACCAGCGCGGACGACCACGGCTTCTGGCTCTATTCCTCCGGCTCCACCGGCCGCCCCAAGGGCACGGTGCATTCACACGCCAATCCCTACTGGACCAGCGAGCTCTACGGCAAGGACGTGCTGGACCTGCGCGAGAGCGACGTGTGCTTCAGCGCCGCCAAGCTCTTCTTCGCCTACGGTCTGGGCAATGCGCTGACCTTCCCGATGACGGTGGGCGCGACCACCATCCTGATGGCCGAGCGGCCCACGCCCGAGGCCACGTTCAAGCGCTGGACCGGACAGGTCGGTGGCCTGAAGCCCACGGTCTTCTACGGTGCGCCCACGGGATTCGCCGGCATGCTGGCGCACCCCGCCCTGCCCGCGTCGGGCGATGTCGCGATGCGGCTGGTCTCCTCCGCCGGAGAAGCATTGCCCGCGGAATTGGGCGAGCGCTTCAAACGGCACTTCGGCGTGGACATCGTCGACGGCATCGGCTCCACCGAGATGCTGCACATCTTCCTGTCCAACAAACCTGGCCAGGTGCGCTACGGCACCACCGGCTGGCCCGTGCCGGGCTATGAGGTCGAACTGCGCGGCGAGGACGGAAAACCCGTGCCGGACGGCGAGCCCGGCGACCTCTACATCCAGGGCCCCAGCGCCGCGATGATGTACTGGGGCAACCGCGCCAAGACCCGCGACACCTTCCAGGGCGGCTGGACCAAGAGCGGCGACAAGTACGTGCGCAACGCCGACGACGGCAGCTACACCTACGGCGGCCGCAGCGACGACATGCTCAAGGTCAGCGGCATCTACGTCTCGCCCTTCGAGGTCGAGGCGACGCTCGTG
>CAUJHV010000017.1 GCA_963205115.1 Pseudomonadota bacterium
GCCGCCTAAGGAGAACACGACATGGCAAGAATGAAGTTCATCTGCGATGCCGAGCGCTGCATCGAGTGCAATGGTTGCGTCACCGCCTGCAAGGCCGAGCACGACGTGCCCTGGGGCGTGAACCGCCGCCGCGTGGTCACGTTGAATGACGGCGTGCCCGGCGAACGCAGCATCTCGGTGGCCTGCATGCACTGCAGCGACGCGCCCTGCATGGCCGTCTGCCCGGTCGACTGCTTCTACCGCACCGACGAGGGTGTGGTGCTGCACGACAAGGACACCTGCATCGGCTGCGGCTACTGCTCCTACGCGTGCCCGTTCGGCGCGCCGCAGTTCCCGACCAACGGCACCTTCGGCCTGCGCGGCAAGATGGACAAGTGCACCTTCTGCGCCGGCGGCCCCGAGGCCAACGGCAGCGAGGCCGAGAACGACAAGTACGGCCGCAACCGCCTGGCCGAAGGCAAGCTGCCGGCCTGCGCCGAGATGTGCTCGACCAAGGCCTTGCTCGGCGGCGACGGCGACGTGGTGGCCGACATCTTCCGTACCCGCGTGCTGACGCGCGGCAAGGGCTCCGAAGTCTGGGGCTGGGGCACGGCCTACGGCAAGCCCAGCTCGGGCGGCGCCGCTCAACCGAAGGCGGAGACCACCAAGTCATGATGAAACGGATCCTGATCGTCGCCGTGCTCGCGTCGGGCCTCGCGGCCTGCGGTGAGAAAGCCCAGACCGTACAGCCAGCGATGAAGAAGTCCGACGGCAAGGCCTGGGACGGAGCGCAGAACGCCTACGTCGCCGAAGGCTGGAAAGCCGGCGACAAGGCGAGCTGGGAGACCCAGCTGCGCCAGCGTGCGCAGAGCCAGAACGAGTACAACCGCGCCCCGGCGCTGAAGTGAGCTTGTTGCGAATCGAGGAGAAGCCATGCACCGCGTGATGCGCACATTGCTCCTGGCGGCCGCGCTGCTCGGCCCGGGCCTCGCCCTGGCCCAGGCAGACAGCGCCGCGGCCAAGCCCGCCGCCGACGCGGCCGCGGCCGATCTGCCCAAGGCCGATGAGTCGAACGCCCAGCGCGCCAAGAGCCAGCCCGGCAACAACGCGCCGTTCTGGCGCGCGGTGCGCGAGTCGGGCAACAGCGCGGGCTATTCGTCGCTGCCCGGGGCCGAGAAGGGCGTGCTGATCCAGCCGTTCGTGGAGTACCCCGGCTCACGCTTCACCAACGCCGGCGAAGCCTGGCGCCAGGTCCGCAACCAGTGGATCATCCCCTATGGCGGTGCGCTGCTGCTCATCGTCACGCTCGCGCTCGCACTGTTCTACTGGCGCAAGGGTCCGCTGGGCGGCCACGTGGCCGACACCGGGCGTGTGGTCGAGCGCTTCACGCCCTTCGAGCGCAGTGCACACTGGTCGAACGCGATCGCCTTCAGCATCCTGGCAATCTCGGGCATCGTGATGGCCTTCGGCAAGTTCTTCCTGCTGCCCGTAATCGGCGGCACGCTGTTCGGCTGGCTGACCTATGCGCTCAAGACGGCCCACAACTTCGCCGGGCCGGTGTTCGCCGTGTCGCTGCTGATCGTCATCGTGACCTTCGTGCGCGACAACCTCCCCAAGGCCTCCGATCTGACCTGGCTGGCCAAGGGCGGCGGCATGCTCGGCGACCATGAAGTCCCGTCGCACCGCTTCAATGCCGGAGAGAAAGTCATCTTCTGGGGCGGCGTGTTCGTTTGCGGCCTGGTGTCCGTCGGCTCTGGTCTGGTGCTCGACAAGCTCGTGCCCGGGCTGGCCTACCTGCGCACCGACATGCAGGTGGCGCACATGATCCATGCCGTGTCGGCCGTGCTGATGCTGGTGCTGTTCATCGGCCACATCTACATGGGCACGATCGGCACGCGCGGTGCCTTCAAGGCCATGCGCACCGGCTACGTCGACGAATCCTGGGCCAAGGAGCACCACGAGCTCTGGCTCGATGACATCCGCGCCGGCAAGATCCCCGCTCAACGCAGCACGCCGCCCGGCGGGACCGTGGCTGCTCCGCAAACCTGACCTGCAGAGTCCGACCATGCGCAAACTCCTGATCGCCGTGCTGTCTTCCGTTCTGGCTGCCTCGGCCGTGGCCAAGCTGCCGCCCCCGTCCGACGAAGCCAAGGCCAAGGCGGCAGAGGCTGCGGCCAAGTCAGCGCATGGCGGCAAGGTCGAGGCCTACCTGCTGTGCCGCTCGATGGAGAAGGTGGCAGCCCGCTACCAGGCCGATGCCGCCAAGGCCGGCAAGTCGGTGAACAAGGCCACCGATACGCCGGCCTGTGCCGACCCCGGCCCCTTCGTGCCGGCGGGCACCGCGGCGGCGCCGGCTGGCACGCCTGCAGCGCCGGCCAAGGCTGCGGCGCCGGCTGCGGCGCCAGCCAAGAAGACCTGAACGCGCGCCTCGCCTGGCCCGGGCCGCTGTTTCAGCGGCCCGTTCTCATTCCGCGGTTCGCCGTGGGTCTTCACCGCTTCCCGTAGAGTCCCGGCATGACCGTCCGACTGACCCAGGCCTGCGCGCCGCTGATGCACTCGATCGAGGTGCGCGACGAGTTCGGCGCCGCCCGCGAGATCGCCATCCCCGCCGAGCGCGCCCTGACCGTGTTCGTCGACAAGCGCGAGCTGGTCATGCTGATGACGCTGGGTGCCGCGCCGGAACTGCTGGTGCTGGGCTATCTGCGCAACCAGCGGCTGGTCGACAGCGTGGCCGACATCGACTCGATCACGGTGGATTGGGACGTGCAGGCCGCGGCCGTGGCCACGCGCGCCGGCATCGAGCGCTTCGACGAGAAGACGGCCAAGCGCGTGGTGACCACCGGCTGCGGCCAGGGCACGGTGTTCGGCGACCTGATGGGCGACCTCGACAACATCTCGCTGCCGCCGGCCAGCGAGGCCACGGCGCGGTTGAGCCAGGCGCGCCTGTACGGCCTGCTCGATGCCGTGCGGCGCCTGGAGAGCACCTACAAGTCGGCCGGGTCGGTGCACGGGTGCGCGCTGTTCCGCCAGGACGAATTGCTGATGTTCGTGGAGGACGTCGGCCGGCACAACGCCATCGACACCATCGCCGGCTGGATGTGGTTGAACGGCGTGGACGGCGGCGACAAGGTCTTCTACACGACGGGGCGGCTGACCAGCGAGATGGTCATCAAGTCGGCGCAGATGGGCGTGCCGATCATCGTGTCGCGCAGCGGCATCACGCAAATGGGCCACGAGATCGCCGGGCGGCTGGGCCTGTGCCTGTTCGGCCGGGCCACCAACCGGCACTTCATCTGCTATGGCGGGTTCGAGCGTTTCGAGGCCCAGCCGGAGCCGGCACGGGCTGCCGGCTGATGGTTCAGGCGATGCGGGCGAGGTCCCGCATCATCGTCGGGCCGACGCGGCGCTCGATCTCGTGCAACAGGGGCTTGCCCCAGCCGAGCGAGAACAGCGCCTCGGCGGTGACGAACATCGGGCCGACCAGCAGGCCGACGATGTCGTCGACGAAGGCCGGCTTGCGGCCCTCGTACCAGTGGCCGATGAACTGGATGATCCAGCCGACCACGAAGAACCCGATTCCCCAGGCCAGCCAGGCGCCGGTGCCGCTGTTGCCCACGTGATGGGCCAGGGCGATCAGCGCGCCGACTGCCGCAGTGGTGGCCACGCCCAGCGAGAGATTGCCGCGCGTCAGGTACCAGGCGGCCGCCAGCGCAAACACCACCCAGGCCGGCGACAGCGCCAACCCGGCGAGCGCGAAAGCCGGCTTGGCCAGCAGCACGCCGACAGCGAACACGATCATCGGCACGCCGACGAAGTGGCTCGCGATGTTGCGGCGGTCACGGTGGTAAAGGGCGTATTGGCTCAGGAGGTCGGTCGCGGCACGCATGCGGTTCTCCGGGATCATTTCAGGCCCAACTGTCGCACAGCTTCGGCCGGTGGTGCGCGACGGGGTCCCTAAAAGGCACGTTTCCCGACCCGGAATTGCGCACATGAGCATCAAGAGCGACAAGTGGATACGGCGCATGGCCGAGCAGCACGGCATGATCGATCCGTTCGAACCCGGACAGGTGCGCACCGCTCCCGACGGACACAAGATCGTCAGCTACGGCACCAGTAGCTACGGTTATGACATCCGCTGCGCGCCGGAGTTCAAGGTCTTCACGAACATCTAC
>CAUJHV010000018.1 GCA_963205115.1 Pseudomonadota bacterium
TCAGGCATTCAACCTCACACTCACCGACCTGCAGCGCAAAGTGCTCGCGCTGCTCGGCGTCCCCGCAAGCACGTTCTAGGCACCTCGAAACGCAGCCCGGAAATTACGCGCAAATGCGTCTGCTGACCCGCGGAAAGTAAGTACCGGCGCCTCAGCGCCAAGGGTGGCGGCACCGGCGGTCAATTCAACAAGCGGAAGCCCCGACGAGGGTGCGCTTTATAGTGGTGCCTGGCCAGCTTCCTCTTCCTTGGCGACCATGAACCACGCGCAGTCTCCGCCGGACGCGCAGCCCGGCGCGGCACAGGCGGCCTTCCAGCTGAACCTGCGCCACTTGCGCGGCCTGACGGCCGTGCACGAGCACGGCAGCATCAGTGCGGCCGCTGGCGCGGTGGGGCTCAGCCAGCCGGCGCTGACGCAGGGCATCCTGAAGCTGGAGAAGCTGATGGGAGAGGTGCTGTTCGAGCGGCGCCCGGACGGGATCGTGCCCACGGCGGCCGGGGAACTGGTGGTGGACCGGGCGCGGGCCTGCCTGGCCCACCTGGCAACGGGCACCCGCCAGGTGGGCGGCACGGCGTTCGAACCGGATCGCCGGCTCAGCATGACGCAACTGCGCGCCTTCGTGGCGCTGGTGCGGGCCGGCAGCATCTCCGCTGCAGCCGCAGACCTTGGGCTGTCTCAGCCGGCAGTGCACCGGGCCGTGCGCGAACTCGAGGAGGCGCTGGGACGCAAGCTGGTGGAGCGCCGCGGCCGCGGAGTGCACGTCAACTTTGCCGGTCGGCGTTTTGCCCGCAGTTGCAGGCTCGCGCTGGCCGAACTCCAGGCGGCGTTCTCCGAGCTCGGGCGCGACCCGCACAACCCCACCATCGCTCTCGGCACGACCCCCCTGGCACGTGGCTTCCTCGTGCCCGAGGCCATGGCGCTGATGGTGGCGGAACGGTTTCCCGCGGGGTTCCGCGTGCACGAAGGCAGCTGGGGCGAACTGGTGGAGGCGCTCAGGGACGGTGTGATCGACATCATCGTCGGCGAGATCCCCGACGACGCAGCGCCGGACCTGGCCACGCACCCGCTTTACGAGGAAGCCCCGGTGGTGGTGGCGGGGCGGCAGCATCCGCTCGCGACGCGGCGCAGTTGCACGCCGCAGATGCTGGCTTCCTACCCCTGGATCATCGCGCCGGAGAACTCGCCGCTGCGTGCCGAATGGGAGCGCCTCTTCGCCGATCGCCGCCCCGAGGCGCCGGTGGAGTGCGGCTCGATCATGATCATCGGCCGCCTGCTGACCGCCAGCGACCTGCTGACGCTCGCCATGCCGGACCAGGTGGCGCTGCAGGTGCGCACCGGCCTGCTCAGCTGCATCGGCGCACCGCTGGCGGGAAGCAGGCCGACGGTCGGCGCCACGATGCGCAAGAGCTGGCGCCTCACGCGGGCCCAGCAGCGGTTCCTCGAACTGCTGACGGTGGCTTCCGCCGGCATTGGCGCCGACGCGAGCCGGCAGTCGCTCATCGAGCCCTACTGGACCTGAAGGCCGCTGCCACCACTGTGGGGCCAGCTCAATTCCGGTTTCTCAATACCGCGGCGGCCTTTCGAATCACGCGCCGGCCGGCACTGCCTAGAATCGGGCGAATCGATGTTTGGTTCAACCACTCACCCTAAAAGGCCATGCTGAATTCCCAAGACAACGAGACGCTCGTTCGCGTCGGCCCCGGTACCGCGATGGGCCAGCTCATGCGGCTGTACTGGATCCCCTTCCTCGCGTCCGCCGATGTCGAGCGCGACGGCCAGCCGCATCGGGTGCGCCTGCTGGGCGAGGACCTGGTCGCGTTCCGCGACAGCGAGGGCCAGGTCGGCCTGGTGGACCAGGCCTGCCCGCACCGCGGCGCGCCCATGGTGTTCGCCCTCAACGAGGAGGGCGGCATCCGCTGCATCTACCACGGCTGGAAGTTCGACGTGACGGGGCAGTGCCAGGAGACCCCGGCGGAACCCCCGGGCAGTGCCATGACCAGCCGCATGACCATCAAGTCCTATCCCGTGCGCGAGCGCAACGGCGTGCTGTGGACCTACATGGGCCCGAAGCGCGAGACGCCGCCGCCGCTGCCTGAGCTCGAATGGAACATGGTGCCCGAGTCGCACTCCGTCGTCACCTTCCGGGTGCAGGAGTGCAACTGGCTGCAGGCACTGGAAGGTGAAGTCGACTCCGCGCATGCCGCCATCCTGCATGGCCGCCGCGGCGGCAGCACGATCAAGCAGTGGCGGCAGGGCCAGGACCTGTCGCCCAAGTTCGAGGTCCAGCCGCACGATGCCGGCATCAGCATCGCGGCGCGGCGCAAGGACGGCACCGAGCACAACTACGTGCGGGTCAACCAGTTCCTGATGCCGTTCTGGACCTTGGTGCCGCCGTTCACGCAGTACCCCGAGCTGAGCGGCCATGCCTGGGTGCCCATCGACGACCACCACACCCTGGCAATCATGTTCTCGTACACGCCGGACCAGCCCTTCTACGAGAAGTCGCGCAAGCTGTTCAAGGACGGCTACAAGGGCCGCGAGACCGGCCACCATTCGCATGGCGCCTATGAGGCCAGGCCGGTGACGGTGCCTTATCACCGGTACTGGAGCCGGTTCAACCGGGGCAACGCCTACAACTACGACTACCAGACCGGCATGCCCGGCCTGTGGCTGGAGGATGCCGCGTGCCAGTCGGGCGTGGCGACCATCTACGACCGTTCGCAGGAGCACCTGGGCTCCACCGATGCAGGCATCGTGCGCGTGCGCCGGCTGCTCCTGGAGAGCGCGAAGAAGCTGGCGGAGGGCGCCGAGCCGGTCTCCGCCGCGAAGCCGTCTTCCTTCATGATGCGGGCCATCTCCGTCACCATCCCCGCCGGTTCCGACTGGATGGAACTGGGACGCGACTACATGAAGGCGGAGCTCGGCAAGGGCTTCGGGTACACGCCGTGAGCGGTTCTCCGATGCAGGCAGGCGGCCAGGACATGTTGGAGAACCTCGAAGCCGACTTTCCGGAGCACAAGCGACGGGCCTCCGGCGCACCCCATGCGCTGGACGGCATCCGGGTGGTGGACTTCTCGCACTTCATCGCGGCGCCGCTGGCGACCATGATCCTGGCCGACATGGGCGCCGAGGTGATCAAGGTCGAGGCGCCGGTCCGCGGCGACGACCTGCGCCGCTATCCGCCCATGCACCCGCAACTGGACCAGGGCGCACCCTTCGTCTGGAGCAACCGCAACAAGAAGAGCATCGCGCTGGACCTGAAGTCCCCGCAGGGGCTGGCGCTGGCGCGCGACCTCGTCTGCCGCGCCGACGTGCTGGTCGAGAACTTCTCCTCGGGCGTGATGCGTCGCCTGGGGCTGGACCACGAGACCTGCCTTGCCCTGAACCCGCGCCTGGTCTACTGCTCGGTGGCCGCCTACAGCCGCGAAGGCGCCTTCGCCGACCGCTTCGGCTTCGATCCCATCGCGCAGGCCGAAAGCGGCTTCGTTTCCATGAACGGTTATCCCGACCGCGAAGGCGTGCGGGCGCTCTCGCCGGTGATGGACATCAGCACCGCCATGATGGTGGGCAACGCCGTGCTCGGCGCGTTGCTGGCCCGGGAGCGCCTGGGCCGCGGCCAGCGGGTGGAGGTGTCCCTGTTCGACACGGCCGTCCTGATGACGGGCTATGCGACCATGCAGTCGCTGTTCACCGGCAAGGAGCCGCAACGCAGCGGCAACACCGCCCCCGACACCTGCCCCTCGGGCGCCTTCCGCGCCAGCGACCTCACCTTCTACATCAACAGCGGCAACGACAACATCTTCCAGCGGCTCATGGGGCAGGTGCTGGAACGTCCGGACGTGGCCGCCGATGCGGATTACGCCACGGGTCCCCTGCGCATCCGGCATCGGGAGCGCCTGTTCGCCTTCCTCGACGAAGCGTTCGCGCGGCACGACTGGGCGCACTGGCAGGCTCGCATGCGCGCCGCCGGCGTGCCCTGCGGATTGGTGCGCACGGTGGGCGAGGCGATCCGCTCGCCCGAGGCGCGCGACCACGAACTCGTCACCCGCATCCCCCATCCGGTGCTCGGCTGGGTTCCGAACGTGCGCTTGCCGATCCGCTACGCCGCCACGCCCATGGCCGATCCGGTGGCGGCCCCGGCGGTGGGGCAGCATACGCAGGAGGTCCTGCGGGACGCTCTTGGCCTGGACGAACGGCAGATCGCCGAACTGGAGCGCGCCGGTGCCTTCGGTCCTGCAGCCGCAGCCGCAGCCGTGCCGGGCCCGATGGACCGCGACCCGGTGCCCGCATCTTGATTTCAACCCCGCGCGACCGGCAGCAGCGGCGCGCATTCACAACCAGGAGACAACCATGACCCTGCACACCCGTCGCAGCGCACTCAGGATGCTGGCCGCCGGCGGCGCCGCCGCTTCCGTGGGGCTTCCCGCCTTCAGCCAGCAGGGGGAGGCGTTTCCCTCCCGGGTGATCCGCATCGTCGTGCCGTACCCGGCCGGCGGTACCACCGACCAGCTCGCACGGGCGATCGCCCAACCGATGCGCGAGGTGCTGGGCCAGACCGTGATCGTCGAAAACAAGCCTGGAGCCGGCGGCACCATCGGTACCGACTACGTCGCCAAGCAGCCCGCGGACGGCTACACGCTGGTGTTCGGCAACAGCGGCCCGAGCGCCACCGCCGGCCTGATGCGCAAGCTGCCCTACGACCCCCAGAAGGACTTCCGGCCGATCTCCGGCGTGGTGCGGGTCCCGATGATCCTCGCCGTGCCCGCCGATTCGCCCCACAAGTCCGTGGCCGAATTCGTCGCGTGGGCGCGGTCGCGGGGCGACAAGGTGAATTACGGCTCCACCGGCGTCGGCGGCAGTTCCCACCTCTTCAGCGAGTACTTCAACGAGCTGGCCGGCACCCGCTTCCAGCACATCCCTTATGCCGGCGCCCCGCCGCTGGTGACCGCTTTCGCCGGGGGCCAGGTGCAGATGGCGTTCGTGACGGGGCTGGATGGCGCTGCCATGGTGCAGGCCGGCAAGATCCGCTACCTGGCGGTGGCGTCGCCCAAGCGGACGCCAGTGCTGCCGGACCTGCCTGCCATCGCCGAGGCCGTGCCCGGATTCCATGTCCCGGTGTGGTTCGGCGTGCTGGCCCCGGCTGGCGTGCCCGACCCCGTCGCACAGAAGCTTTCCAGCACCATCGCCGCCGCGGTGCGCCGCCCCGAGGTCAGCAAGTTCTTAACCGACCGCAACGTGGAGCCGTGGGGCAGCACGCAGGAAGAGCTGGGCCGCACGATCGAAGGCGAGATCGCCCTGTGGGGGCCGATCGTGAAGAAGTTCAACATCACTGTCTGATGCGGTCCCAACGATGGCCCAGCGCACACTGAAGGGCCGTGTCGCGATCGTCGGCATCGGGGAGACGCACTACTACAAGCACGGCCAGTCTCCCGATGCCGAGTTCAAGCTGGCGCTGCAGGCCGTGCTGCGCGCCTGCGCCGACGCGGGCCTGGATCCACGCCACATCGACGGCTTCGCCTCGTACGGCGACGACCGCAGCGAAGCCACCCGCCTGGCCTCCGCGCTGGGGCTGCCGCGCCTGCGCTCCGCCACCATGCAGTGGGGCGGCGG
>CAUJHV010000019.1 GCA_963205115.1 Pseudomonadota bacterium
TTCGGCGGTTCGGCGGTTCGGCGGTTCGGCGGTTCGGCATGCGGATGCGTCTGACGCGATGAATTCCTGGTCTTCGGAAGCCTTGTGACTTCATCTCTTGTCGCGTCTCCAACGTTTGACATGAGCGGCGCATGATGTCCCGGCGCGCGCTGGTCCTGCCCCTGGCCGCCTTCCTGGTGGTCTTCTTCGTCGTGCCGCTGGCCTGGCTGCTTTCTCTGGCGGCGCGCGAGGCGGAGGTGCCGCGCGCGCTGCCGCGCACCTTGGCGGTGCTGCAGGGCTGGCAGGCGCCGCAAGCGTTGCCGGGCACGGTGTGGAAGGCGTTTGCGGGTGATCTGGTGGCCGCACGCGAGGCGGGGACGCTGGCCGATGCGGCGCGGCGGCTGAACTACGAGGTGAACGGGGTGCGCAGCACGCTGATGCGTGCGGCGCGGGCCGTATCGGGTGCAGCGCCGGACCAGGCGCTGGATGCCGCCTTCTTCGAGGCGGTCGATCCCGCGCTGGCGTCGCCGGCATTCTTTGCGGCGGTCGAGCGCGCGCGCGGGCCGTTGTCGGCCTATTACCTGCTGGCCTCGGTCGATCTCTCGCGCGACGAGCAGGGGCAGATCGAACGTGCGCCGGAATCCAACCGCATCTATGTCGACGTGCTGATGCGCACGCTGGTCATCAGCGCCAGCGTCACCCTCCTGTGCCTGGTGATGGGCTTTCCGGTTGCGCTGCTGCTCACGCAGGTGCAGCAGCGCACGGCCGACTGGCTGATGGTGCTGGTTCTGCTGCCCTTCTGGACCTCGCTGCTGGTGCGCACCGCCGCCTGGGTGGTGGTGCTGCAGAAGGAGGGCATGGTCAACAAGCTGCTGCTGTCGCTGGGTGTCATCAGTGAGCCGCTGACGATGATCTACAACCGCACGGGCGTGCTCGTGGCGATGACACACGTTCTGCTGCCCTTCATGATCCTGCCGTTGTACAGCGTGCTCAAGGCCATACCGCCGCAGTACATGCGCGCGGCGGCCAGCCTGGGCGCACCGCCGGCCACGCGCTTCGTGCGTGTCTTCCTGCCGATGGCCGCGCCGGGCGTGGCCGCGGGCTGCCTGATGGTCTTCATCCTGGCGCTGGGCTACTACATCACGCCGGCGCTGGTGGGCGGCGGCTCGGACCAGATGCTGTCGTACTTCGTGGCCACCTACACCACCGACACCGGCAACTGGGGCCTGGCCGCGGCGCTGGGCCTGCTGATGCTGGTGACGACGCTGGTGCTCTACACCGCCGCGCACCGCCTGTCCGGCGGGCGTGTGATGGCCACCGGATGAGGGCGCTGCGCATGATTCGCTCGCATCGGCTCACAAGCCCTCGGGGGCACGCGTGATCTGGCTCTACCGCGGCTTCTGCGCGCTGGTGCTGGCTTTCCTGCTGCTGCCCATCGTGGCCATCGTGCCGCTGTCGTTTTCCAGCGGCTCCTTCCTGACCTACCCGCTGCCCGGCTGGTCGCTGCGCTGGTACGAAGAGGTCTTCACCGGCGGCAAGTGGCTGTCGGCACTGGCCAACTCGCTGAAGGTGGGCGTGGCGGCCACGGCGCTGTCGCTGGTGCTGGGCACGGCCGCGGCACTGGGCCTGGCGCGCTGGCGGCACCCGATGGCGTCGCTGGCCAAGGCGCTGATGCTCTCGCCGATGATCGTGCCGGTCATCTTGGTGGCCGTTGGCTCGTACTTCTTCCTCGCACCGCTGTCGCTGACGAGCACGTTCACCGGCTTGATCCTGGCGCACACGGTCATCGCCGTGCCCTTCGTGGTCGTGCCCGTGCTCACCGCACTCGATGGCCTGGACCCCAACCTCGCGCGTGCGTCCGCTGCCTGCGGCGCTGATCCGGTGACCACCTTCTTCCGCGTCACGCTGCCTTCCATCGTGCCGGCGATGGCCTCGGGCGCGCTGTTTGCCTTCGCTGCGTCGTTCGACGACGTGGTCATCGCGCTGCTCGTGGCAGGGCCGGAGCAGCGCACCCTGCCACGCGAGATGTTCTCCGGACTGCGCGACAGCATCACGCCGGCGCTCACCGCCGTGGCCACGGTGATGATCGTCTTCTCGACGACGCTGTTCCTGCTGATGCTGGCGCTGCAGCGGCGCTCGCGCCGTCTGGCCGAGAAGCGCTGAGCGCGCGTCGCACGTGCCGCGCGGCTGCGGCTGCGGCTGCGGCTGCGGCTGCGGCAAGGCACGGCACGGCACGGCACGGCACGGCACGGCACGGCACGGCACATCCATGGTGCGCCCGCCGCTATCGTTACTCCCCTTCCCGCGGTGTCAGCCCATCGTCAGAATCGGTCGACGAAGGAGCCTTCATGACCCACCCCTGGCTGGCCCAGTATCCGGCCGGTGTTCCGGCCGAGATCGACGCCTCGTCGTACGCGTCGCTGGTCGCACTGATGGCCGACAGCTTCAGGCGCCATGCCAGCCTGCCGGCCTACCACTTCATGGGTCGTGCGATCAGCTTCGAGCAGGTCGATCGCCTGTCGCGCACGCTCGCCGCCTGGCTGCAGTCGCAGGGCCTGGTGCGCGGCGACCGCGTGGCCATCATGATGCTCAACATCCCGCAGTACCCGGTGGCTGTCGCAGCCATCCTGCGCGCCGGCTTCGTGGTGGTCAACGTCAACCCGCTGTACACGCCGCGCGAGCTCGAACACCAGCTCAAGGACTCCGGCGCCAAGGCCATCTTCGTGCTCGAGATGTTTGCCGCCACGCTGCAGCAGGTGATCGCCTCGGTACCGACGAAGAAGGTCATCGTGGCCTCGATGGGCGACATGCTGGGCTTCTTCAAGGGCGTGCTCGTCAACCACGTGGTGCGCAAGCGGCGCAAGATGGTGCCGCCCTTCCAGTTGCCGCAGGCCGTGGCCTTCAACGACGCGGTCTCGCGGGGCCGCAGCCTGAAATTCACCGAGGCCGCGCTCGGCCCCGACGACATCGCGGTACTGCAGTACACCGGCGGCACCACCGGCGTCAGCAAGGGCGCCGTGCTGCTGCACCGCAACCTCGTGGCCAATCTGCTGCAGGCCGAAGCCTGGTACCAGCCTGCGCTGAAGAAGATCCCGCCCGGCGAGCAGATCGTCACCGTGTGCGCGCTGCCGCTGTATCACATCTTCGGTTTCAACACGAACATGATGCTGGGCCTGCGCATGGGCGGCTGCAACATCCTGATCGCCAATCCGCGCGACTTTCCGGGTGTCCTGAAAGAGCTGTCCAAGCACCGCTTCCACAGCTTTCCGGCCGTCAACACGCTCTTCAACTCGCTGGCCCATCACCCCGATTTCTCCAGCGTCGACTGGAGCTCGCTGAAGATCAGCGTGGGCGGCGGCATGGCGGTGCAGCAGGCCACGGCCAAGCTGTGGCTCGAGAAGACCGGCTGCCCGATCTGCGAAGGCTACGGGCTGTCCGAGACCAGCCCCTCGGTGAGCTGCAATCCGGTGGACGCCACGGCCTGGACCGGCACCATCGGCCTGCCCATGCCCGGCACGGTGATGAAGATCATCGACGACGACGGCCGCGACGTGCCGCAGGGCGATCCGGGCGAGATCGCGGTCAAGGGGCCGCAGGTGATGGCCGGCTACTGGCAGCGGCCAGACGAAACCGCCAAGGTCATGACAGCCGACGGCTTTTTCCGTACCGGCGATATCGGCGTGATGGACGAACTCGGCTACTTCCGCATCGTCGACCGCAAGAAGGACATGATCCTGGTGAGCGGTTTCAACGTCTATCCGAACGAGGTCGAAGACGTGATCACCAGCATGCCGGGCGTGCTGGAGTGCGCCGCGGTGGGCATCCCCGATGCCAAGGCCGGCGAGGCCGTGAAGGTCGTCATCGTGCGCAAGGACCCCGCCGTCACCGAGGCCGCCGTGCGCGCCTATTGCGAAGCCCACCTCACCGGCTACAAGCGGCCCAAGCTCATCGAGT
This sequence comes from Pseudomonadota bacterium, assembly GCA_963205115.1. GTDB lineage: Bacteria > Pseudomonadota > Gammaproteobacteria > Burkholderiales > Burkholderiaceae_C > Rubrivivax. The sequence continues at coordinate 3,934 of CAUJHV010000019.1, forward strand.
TCCGCAACGAGCTGCCCAAGTCGGCCGTAGGCAAAATCCTCAGGCGCGAATTGCGCGGATGAACGCGGGCCCGGCCCGACTGCCGATGTTTCCCTTGCCTTCCCTGGCCACGCTGCGCGCGCAGCTGCAAGCCGGCTCGATCACCCACGAAGCGCTGCTCGATCAGGTGCTCGCGCGCCTGGACGACCCCGCTGCGGCACACGTCTTCACGCAGCGTTACGACGACCTCGCGCGCGCCGCCGCGCGCCAGGCCGACCTCGCGCAGCGCGCGGGCCTGGCGCTGTCGCCGCTGGCCGGCCTGCCCGTGAGCGTGAAGGACCTCTACGACGTCGCCGGTCAGCCCACCTGGGCCGGCGCGGCGCTGCGGCGCGGCAGCGCGCCGGCGGCCACGGCCGATGCACCCGCGGTCGCGCGGCTGCGCGCGGCAGGCGCGGCGCTGGTCGGCAAGACCAACATGACGGAGTTCGCCTTCTCGGGCGTGGGCATCAACCCGCATTTCGGCACGCCGGTGAATCCCAACGATGCGGCGGTGGCGCGCATCCCGGGCGGCTCGTCCTCGGGCGCGGCGGTCTCGGTGGCGCTGGGCCTGGCCGTGGCCGGGCTGGGCTCGGACACGGGCGGCTCGATCCGCGTACCGGCGGCGCTGTGCGGGCTGGTGGGCTTCAAGTGCACGCAGTCGCGCGTGCCGCTGGAGGGGGCCTTCCCGTTGTCGCACACGCTCGATACGGTCTGCGCGATGACACGCAGCGTCGACGACTGCCTGGCGGTGGACAGCGTCATCGCGGATGCGCCGCTGCGCGTGGCCGACCGCCCGCTGAGCGGCCGCCGCCTGGCGCTGCCGCGCACGCTGATGTTCGACGCCATGGAGCCCGCCGTCGCCACCGCCATCGAGCGCGCGCTGCAGGCGCTGTCGGCCGCGGGCGCGCAGATCGTCGAGCTGCCGCTGGCCGAGCTGGCCGAGGTCGGGCAGCTGAATGCCCCCGGCGGCTTTTCCTCGGTGGAGGCCTGGTCGATCCACCGCGCCGACATGCGCAGCCGCCGCGAGGCCTTCGACCCGCGCGTGGCCGCGCGCATCGCGCTGGGCGAACCGGTCAGCGCGGCCGATTACCTGCAGATGCAGCGCGCGCGCCGCGGTTGGATCGCCCGCATGACGGCGGTGCTGTCCGGCTTCGATGCACTGGTGTGCCCGACGGTGCCGATCCTGGCACCACCCATCGCCGCGCTGCAGGCCAGCGACGAGGCCTTCTTCAAGGCCAACGGCCTGCTGCTGCGCAACACCTTTGCGATCAACTTCCTGGACGGCTGCGCCTTCACGCTGCCCTGCCAGCGCACCGGGGAGCTGCCGGTGGGCCTGATGCTGTCGGCCACGGCCGGCCAGGATGCCGTGCTGGCGTCCGTGGCCCGCGCCGCGGAGTCCGCCCTGCGTGCAGCCGGCCTGGGCGGGGCGCAGTGATCCAGCGGTCGGATAGCTCGCGTGCCCATGGGCGGCACGGCGCAACGCCGCGTGTGTCGATCAGGCGGCTTCACGGGCCCGTGCAACGCGCCGTCTGCAGGAGGCTTCGATGAGCCTGCGCATCTGCATCGGTCCGCTGCCCGTGCAGCCCGGCCTGACGCTGGACTTGCCCGCCGGCGCGGTGCGCCACCTGCAGGTGCGGCGCGCGCAGCCCGGTCAGACGTTTCAGGTTTTCGACGGCCTGGGCCACGAATGGCAGGCCGAGCTGCTGGCCATGGGCCGCCAGTCGGCGCAGGCGCGCATCGGCGAGCCGCTGGCGGTGGTGGCCGAGCTGCCCGTGGCCGTGACGCTGGCCGTGGGCATGCCAGCCAACGAGCGCATGGACAGCCTGGTGGAAAAGGCCACCGAGCTGGGCGTGGCCGCCATCCAGCCGCTGGTCACCGAGCGCGGCGTGCTGCGCCTGAGCGGCGAGCGCGCCCAGCGCCGGCAGATGCACTGGCAGGCGATCGCCGCTGCGGCCTGCGAGCAATGCGGGCGCGCCACCGTACCGCTTGTGCACGAGGTGCAGACCTTGGCCGCGTGGCTGGCGGTCTGTCAGACCACGGAGGCCTCGGTCACACGCGCGAGCCCGGCGCGCTGGCTGCTGTCGCCACACGGCGGCCTGCACGTCGGGGCGGCCGCCACGCAGGCCGGCGGCAGGCCGGCACAACTCCACGTCCTCAGCGGTCCGGAGGGTGGTTTGACACCGGCGGAAGAAGCCACCGCACGCGCCGCGGGCTTCATTGCCGTGCAACTCGGAGCGCGTATCCTGCGTGCAGACACCGCGCCGCTGGCCTTGATGGCCTGGTGGGCACTCCAAACGTGACAATGGTCACGCTTTGAGGCGTTGCCTGGGTCGTCCGCACATCGCTTGCCCGCATTGACCAGGAGGGTGCCTTCGGGCCCACTCGTGCCTCTTCGGGCGGCGGGCGGCAGTCGGTGCCGCGCTTCGACTCTTTCATCATCCCGACAGGAGGACAGTCATGGGACTTCTCGATTCGATTTTGGGTGCCGCACTCGGCGGTGGACAACAGCAGGCAGCGCCCAGCGGCAATGCCGCGTTGCTGAACATGGTGCTGGGCATGCTGGCCAACGGTGGCGGCGGTCAGGCGGCCGGAGGCGCCACGGGCGGCCTGGCGGGGCTGGGCCAACTGGTCACGCAGTTCCAGCGCAGCGGTCTGGGCGATGTGGTGGGCTCCTGGGTCTCGACCGGCCAGAACCAGCCCATCCAACCCGACCAGCTCGGCCAGGTCCTGGGTCAGGACAAGATCGCCGGCATGGCGTCGCAACTGGGCATGAACCAGGGTGACCTGCTGGGCCAGCTGTCACAGATGCTGCCCGAGGTGGTCGACCGCCTGACACCTAACGGCCAAGTGCCGCAGCAGGCCGATCTGGGCAATCTCGGCCAGCTCGGCGGCATGCTCGCGGGCATGCTCGGCAACCGCCGCTGAGCGTGTGCGGGGCCTGCCCTGCGGGTGGGCCCTTTTCCGCACCTTCGCGGGGACGCGAGGGGCAAGGGCGCGCGCAGGACACGCTGCACGGCGCGTCCAACGTGGCTGTTCAGCCGTCGGCTTCGCCGGCGCGTGCGCCGCGGTTCGAGCCTGCGACCAGGTCGAATCGAAACACCCGGCACTCCATCGGGCCGTTCCACATCGGCACACGTGCGCTTTCCTTCAGGCGCATGAGCGAGGGCAACTTCATGTCGGGGCTCAGCAGCCACGCGCGCCAGCCCGGATAGTGCCGCTTCCAGTGCGCCGCCAGCGCGCCGTAGAACTCGGCCGACGAGCCGCCGCCATCGAACCCTTCGCGCGGGGCCACGGCGCGTGACTGCCCGCTGCCCTTGGCCTCGATGCGCTCGCCGTAGGGCGGATTGAGCATCAGCACGCCCGGCACCGCGACGGGCGGCAGGCGCTGCAGCGCGTCCGCGGTCTTGAACGAAATCGCGTCCGCCACGCCGGCGCGTTCGGCATTGCGCTGCGCAAAGTCCGTCATCCGAAAGCTCACGTCGCCGGCAAAGATCGGCACGGCCGGCGCATGCACCGCCGCTTCGGCGTCTCGCCGCATCTGCTGCCAGGCGGCACGGTGCGGCAGGAACGGCCCCTGGCGCTCGAACGCAAAGTGGCGGCGCAGCAGGCCCGGCGCCATGCCGCAGGCGATCTGCGCAGCCTCGATGGCGATGGTGCCCGCGCCGCAGCAGGGGTCCAGCAGCGGGCCGTCTTCGGGGCGGCCTTGCCAGTCCGCGGCAGCCAGCATGGCCGCGGCCAGGGTCTCCTTCAGCGGGGCCTCGCCCTTGACACCCTCACGGCCGCCGCGCGCGTCGCGCCAGCCGCGCTTGAACAGCGCCTCGCCGGAGGTGTCCACATAGAGCACCGCATGGTCGGGCCCGAGGTACAGCGCCAGTGGCAGATCGGGCCGCTGGGTGTCGACGGAGGGCCGCTCGCCGCAGGCCTCGCGCATCACGTCGCAGATCGCATCCTTGATGCGCAGCGTCGCGAAGTTCAGGCTGCGCAGCGGGCTGCGCTGCGCGTTCGTGTCCACACGCAGCGTCTGCTGCGGCGTGATCCACGACATCCAGTCCACCCGCCGTGCCAGGTCGTAGAGGTCGTGTTCGTCGCGGTAGGGGCCGTCGATCACCGGCCACAGCACGCGCTGCGCCAGGCGGCTGTGCAGGTTCAGCCGCATCGCGGTCTCGGCGTTGCCGCGCACCCAGACACCGCCGCGCGCATGCTCGGCGGGCAGCCCGCACAAACGCGTGACTTCAGCGGCCAGCAGCGCCTCGGCGCCACCGGCGGCGGGCAGGAACAACTCGACTTCGCGGGGGATCGGTGCGGGCGTCATCACATCGCCTTGCGCAACTGGGCCGGGGCGATCTTCAGCGCCTCGCGGTATTTGGCGACGGTGCGCCGCGCGACCTGGATGCCCTGCTGCTCCAGCAGCTCGGCGATGGCACTGTCGGACAAGGGCTTGTCCGGCGGTTCGGCGGCCACCATCTGCTTGATCAGCGCGCGCACCGCCGTGCTGGAGGCATTGCCGCCGGCCTCCGTATTGAGCGAGCTGCCGAAGAAATACTTCAGCTCGAAGGTGCCCATGGGCGTGGCCATGTACTTGGCGGTGGTCACGCGCGAGATGGTCGACTCGTGCAAGCCCAGCTCGTCGGCGATCTCGCGCAGCACCAGCGGCTTCATCGCGATCTCGCCGTGTGTGAAGAAGGCGCGCTGGCGTTCGACGATGGCCTTGCTCACCCGCAGGATGGTGTCGAAGCGCTGCTGGATGTTCTTGATGAACCAGCGCGCCTCCTGCAGCTGCGTGGACATCGATCCGCCGCGCTGGCCGCGCAGCGCCGCGGCATAGAGGTCGTTGATGCGCAGCTTGGGCATCACGTCGGGGTTGAGCGTCACCTTCAGGCTGCGTCCCGCGCGCTGCACGACCACGTCGGGCACGACGATCAGCGATTCCGCGTCGGCAAACGGCCGGCCCGGCTTGGGCTCGCAGCCCACGATGAGGGCCTGCGCCTCGCGCAGCAGGACCTCGTCGCAGCCCAAGGCCGCGCACAGGCGCTTGAGATCGCGCCGGGCCAGGGCATCCAGGTGATGCGCGGCCATCTCCAGCGCCACGCGCCGCGCGTCGCTGTCGGGCAGCAGGCGCAACTGGATGGCGATGCATTCCGCGAGGTTCGCCGCACCGATGCCGGGCGGGTCCAGGCGCTGCAGCCAGTGCCGCGCACAGCGCAGCCGGCACATCACGTCATCGGCGTCGTCCTCGTCCATGCCGGCGGTCAGCGGCGCGGCGATTTCTTCCAGTGAATCGGCCAGGTAGCCATCGGCATCGAGCGATTCGATCAGCACCTCCACCGCGGCGGCATCTTCTGCGCACAGGCGCAGCAAGGGGATCTGCGCGCGCAGGTGCTCGGTCAGCGACAGCCCGCCGGCCCGGCGTTCCTGGACCGAGCCTTCGTCGTCTTCGGGGCCCGGACCGGCCGCCGCGGAGGAAGGCAGCTCGCGGATGCCGTCGAAGTCGTCGCGCTCGGTGCCGTTTTCCCAGTCGTCGCGCTCGGTGCCGCCAAATTCGGCGGTGGACAGCTCTGGCAGCGCCTCGCCCGCGTCGCTGGTGGACTCGCTCGCCGAACCCGCCGCGTCATGGTCGCGCTCGGTCTGGCGGTCGGCGGTGGCAGGGCGCTCCAGCGACGACTCCCAGCTCGAACCCGCATCCTCGTCGGGCTCGAGAAAGGGGTTCTGCTCCAGCAGCTGTTCGACTTCCTGCTGCAGCTCCAGCGTCGACAACTGCAACAGGCGGATCGACTGCTGCAGCTGCGGCGTCAACGCCAGGTGCTGGGACAGGCGAACCTGCAGGGAGGGCTTCATCATGTGATTTCGCCCGTGCTCACATGCGGAAGTGTTCGCCGAGGTAGACCTTGCGGACCTGGGCGTTTTCGACGATCTCCGCCGGCGTGCCTTCGGCCAGCACGCTGCCGTCGCTGATGATGAAGGCGCGGTCGCAGATGCCCAGCGTTTCGCGCACGTTGTGGTCGGTGATCAGCACACCGATGCCGCGCGCGCGCAGGAAACCGATGATGCGCTGGATCTCCAGCACGGCGATCGGGTCGACGCCGGCAAAGGGCTCGTCCAGCAGGATGAAACGCGGTTGCGTGGCCAGCGCGCGGGCGATCTCCACGCGGCGGCGTTCGCCGCCGGACAGCGCCGGCGCCGGCGTGTCGCGCAGTTTTTCGATGCTCAGGTCATTCAGCAGCGACTCCAGCTGCTGCTCGATGCGCGCAGCCCCCAGGCGGCGGCCGTCGGCATCGATCTGCAGCTCGAGCACGGCGCGGATGTTCTCCGCCACGGTCAGCTTGCGGAAGATCGACGCCTCCTGCGGCAGGTAGGACAGCCCCATGCGCGAGCGCTGGTGGATGGGCTTGTGCTGCACCGCCTGGCCGTCGATGCGGATTTCCCCGGCATCGGCCCGGACCAGGCCCACGACCATGTAGAAGGTCGTCGTCTTGCCTGCGCCGTTGGGGCCCAGCAAACCCACGACTTCACCAGCAGACACCGACAGGTGCACGTCCTTGACGACCTTGCGGGCGCCGTAGCTCTTCTGCAGGCCCGTGGCCTCGAGACGGCTGTCGGTCATGTCCAGACCGGGCGGGCGGCGGCGCGCAGGTATCGGCTCACCGCTTGTCCCCCAGGCTGCGCGAAGGGGTCAGCGTCGTGCCCTCGGCAGGCGCCGGCGCCGAGGCCGGTGTCTCGATGCGCGGCGCCAGCACGGCGCGCACACGGCCGCCGGGGTTGGCGGCGGTGGCGGCGCCGCCGGCCACGCGGAACAGGCCCGCCGTGTTGTCCCAGGTGATGGTGCCGCCGGTGATCTCGTCGGCCACCTCGCTGCCGCGCAGGCGGCGCATGCTGGCGTTGCCGGAGAAGGTCAGCACGTCGCTGCGCGTGTCGTACTCGATGCGGTCCGCGCTGCCCTCGACCCACTCGTTAGGCGCATCGCGCTTCTGGCGGTAGGTGGCCTGGCGCCCGGTGGCGCCGATGGCCGTGACCACGCGCTCCCGGTCCTTGATCTCGCGCACCTCGACCCGCTCGGCGCGCAGGCTGAGCGTGCCCTGCGAAATCACCACATTGCCGTTGAAGACGACGACCTGGCGCTGCGTATCGACCGTGGACGGCCGGTCGGCGTCGATGACCAGCGGCTTGCCACGGTCGGCTTTCTCGGCCGCGACCGGGACGGCAAGCAGACTCAGGGTGAACCCGAGGGCCAAAGTGGGGAGCAGACGCAGGCGCATATTGAGGCACGAAAATTGCAGTTCATTGTAGACATGGAACTGCTTTCGCACGCAGATCTGCACAGACCTCGCGGCTTCTTCCCAACGCCCGTCTGCGTCGGGGCCCGTGTCGCCTGTCCGGGGCGCCTCACCTGGCGAACGACGGGCCGCAAGGCCCGTCGCGCGCCCGGGTTCAGGCCTTCTTCGCGCGCTGGATGAGGTAGTCGGCGACGGCCAGGGCGCGGCGGTTGTCGCCGGCCAGGGAACCGGCCGTGTAGAAACGGCCGTGCACGCCGATGGCCGGCACGCCGTCGATCTTGTAGGCCTCGGACAGCTTCTTGGCCTGCATCGACTTGGTGGCGACGTGGAATTCCTTGCTCAGCTTGGCCCACGCCGCGCCGTCGACGCCGTTGGCGTTCAGGAAGGCGATCTGGTCGGCCTCCTTGTCCAGGCGCTGGTGCTGCACGTGGATGGCGGCAAAGATGCGCTTGTGCATCTGCTCCAGCTTGCCCATGGCCTCCAGGCCGTAGAACAGGCGCTGGTGCGACTCGTGCACCGCGGCAAAGCCCACGGGCACGCGGCGGAACGCTACATCGGCCGGCAGGCGCTTGACCCAGTCCTCGAGCGCCGGCTCGAGCTCGTTGCAGTGCGGGCAGCCATACCAGAAGAACTCGACAACCTCGATCTTGCCGGACGGCGCCGAGACGGGCGCCGGTTGCGCCAGCTTGACGTAGTGCGTGCCTTCGACCGGCAAGCCTTGCGCCCACGCACCCGCCGTCGGCAGGACGGTCAGGCCGGTGCCAGCGGCGGCGAGGATCGAAAACTCTCTTCTGTTCATGTGCGGTTCCTTGGTTGTAGCCGTGGGTTCTTCTGAAGGGCTGGCCGGGGCCGGGCTGATGGAGTCGGGGGCGTCGGGCAAGTTCAACCGCGCCGGGTGAAGATTCGTGAACGCCCGCCCCGATCGTCGCGCCCGCTCACTGCGGCGGCTTCTCCACGCGCACCAACATCGCTTCCACGCCAGAGCCGATGAGCTTGTCACGCACCGTCTCGGCGTCCACGCTCTTCGGATACGGGCCCGCACGCACACGGAAAACCGTGCGGCCGGATTGTTCTCGTTCGATCAGTTTCGTCTCGATGCCCAGGATGGCCAGTTTGGCGCGTTGCTGTTCGGCTTCGTCGCTGGACTGGAAAGCGCCAGCCTGTACAAAGAAGATGAACGCATCGGAGGGCGTACGCGATGACTTGGCCGATGCAGCGCCGGCAGAAGCGGCTGGCGCGGCCGTGGCCACGGTCGTGCCCGAGGCCGCAGGTGCCGGGCGGGCGGCAGCAGGCGGCTTGGCCGCCGGCGGCGGGCTGATGACTTCACCGCCGGCCAGGATGGATGCGGGATCGCGTCCCGTCGGCGAGGTCTGCGCCGGGCCCTTGGCCGTCGTCGGCGGCAGGATCGCTGTCGGCGCACTGGCTGCGGCGGCGGCCGACGCGGTTTCCACCGGCCGCACGGCTGACTTGCCGCCCAGCCCGGCATTCGGGTCCCAGTTGCGGTTGCGCTCGACTTCCGCGGCGTCCTGGTCGGCCGTGCGCGGTGGCACCTTGTTGACAAAGGGCACCGGCGCCTTCGTGACGTACAGCGCCACGGCCAGGGCCATGCCCAGGCCGACGAGCAGACCGATGATGAGGCCCAGGATCAGGCCTCCGCGTTGCCGTGTCATGGATCAGCCCTCCTGGCTGCGGGTCATCGATTCGGGCGCGCTCACACCCAGGACATCCAGCGCGTTGCGCAGGACCTGCCGCGTGGCCGCCAGCAGGGCCATGCGGGCGCGCGCCAGTTCGGCCTCGTCGACGAGGAAGCGCTCGGCCGCGTACCAGCTGTGCAGGGCAGCGGCCACGTCGCGCAGGTAGAAGGCCACGTCGTGCGGTGCATGTTCGGCCGCGGCGCGGGTGAGCATGTCCGGGTATTCGGCCAGCTGGCGGATCAGCGCGGCTTCGGTGGGCGCGGTCAGGCGCGACAGGTCGGCCTGTGCCAGGCCGGCCACATCGCCGCCGCGCTCGACCCACTGCGCCAGCACCGAGCAGATGCGCGCATGCGCGTATTGCACGTAGAACACCGGGTTCTCGTCGTTGGCCTTGAGCGCCAGGTCGATGTCGAAGACAAATTCGGTGTCCGCCTTGCGGCTGATGAGGAAGTAGCGCACCGCGTCGCGGCTGGTCCACTCGATCAGGTCGCGCAGCGTCACATAGCTGCCGGCGCGCTTGGAGATCTTGACCTCCTGGCCGCCGCGCATCACGGTGATCATCTTGTACAGCGCGTAATCGGGGAATCCTTCGGGGATGCCCAGGCCGACGGCCTGCAACCCGGCGCGCACGCGGGCGACCGTGCCGTGGTGGTCCGTGCCCTGCACGTTGATGACCTTGGTGAAGCCGCGCTGGTACTTGGCGACGTGGTAGGCCACGTCCGGCACGAAGTAGGTGTAGGTGCCGTCGGACTTGCGCATCACGCGGTCCTTGTCGTCACCGTAGTCGGTCGTGCGCAGCCAGAGCGCGCCTTCGTTTTCGTAGGTCTTGCCGGCGGCCACCAGGCGCTTGACGGTGTCTTCGACGCGGCCGTCGCTGTACAGGCTGCTCTCGAGGTAGTAGTGGTCGAAGCGCACGCCGAAGGCCTGCAGGTCCAGGTCCTGCTCGTGGCGCAGATAGGCCACGGCAAACTGGCGGACGCTGTCCACATCGTCCGGGTCGCCGCTGGCGGTGAAGCTGCGGTCGTCGGCGCGCACCGTCTGGCGCGCGGCAAAGCCGGCGGCGATGTCGGCGATGTAGTCGCCGTTGTAGGCCTGCTCCGGCCACTGCGCGTCGCCCGGCTTCAGGCCCTTCAGGCGGGCCTGCGTGGACTGCGCCAGCGTCTGGATCTGCACGCCCGCGTCGTTGTAATAAAACTCGCGGTAGACCTCGTCGCCCTGCGTGGCCAGCAGGTTGCAGATGCTGTCGCCCAGCGCCGCGTTGCGCCCGTGGCCGACGTGCAGCGGCCCGGTGGGGTTGGCCGAGACGAACTCGACCATCACGCGGCGTCCGCTGGGCGCGCGCCGGCCATAGGCCGCGCCGTCGGCGAAGACTTCCTCGACGACCGACCAGCGCGCGGCGTCCGCCAGCCGCAGATTGATGAACCCCGGGCCCGCGATCTCGAGCGCCTGCACCCAGCGTTGCACCGCGGGCTGCTGCTGCAGCGCCGCCACGAGTGCTTGCGCGAGCTCACGCGGGTTGCGGCGGGCGGCGCGCGCCAGCTGCATCCCTGCGGTGATGGCCAGATCCCCGTGCGAGGCCTGACGCGGCGTTTCGAAGGCCGCTTCCACGGCTTGATCCGGGGCCACGGCGGCCAGTGCGGTGCGCAACGCATCCAGCAGCGCCTGTTTGACCTTTTGCATCCGCAGCATTCTAAGGACCCGCGAAACAGGGCACCCGGCGGGCCCGCGAAGATGATTGGCCACGCAAGACCGCGCTGTTCGCACCATCGCCGTGCATGGGGCTCGGGCAGGATCTGCTCACGCGGGCCGTTGGGCTCCGCGAGCATCGACATGTCGCCTCCGTCCCCCCGCTCCCCCACCGATACCGACCCGACTCTGCCGCCGCCCGACGCAGGCGGCATCGTGGGCGACCTGCCGCGCAGCATCGGCAAATACCGCGTGCGCAGCCGCCTGGGCGACGGCTCGACGGCCGAGGTCTTCCTGGCCCACGACGATTTCCGCAAGGCCGACGTGGCGATCAAGCGGCTGCGCGCCGGGCTGGCGCCGGGCAGCCTCGAAAGCCACTACAGCGGACACTTCTTTGCCGCCGAGGCGGCCCTGGTCGGGCGCCTGCAGCACCCCAACGTGGTCCAGCTCTTCGATGCCGTGGCCGACGGGCCTTCGCCGTATCTGGTGATGGAGTACGTGCCGGGTGTGACGCTGCGCCGCTTCTGCCGGCCCGACACGCTGCTGTCGCTCGAGACCATCGTCGAAATCGCGTTCAAGTGCGCCAAGGCGTTGGACTACTGCTGGCGCCAGGGCCTCATCCACCGCGACGTCAAGCCCGCCAACCTGCTGGCGGTGATGAAGGACCACGAGGTCGTCGACGTCAAGATCACCGATTTCGGCAGCGTGCTCAACCTCGGCTCGGACCACACGCAAGTCTTCCGCGTGGGCTCGCTGGCCTACATGTCGCCCGAGCAGATCGACGGCAGCGAGCTGGACTGCCGCGCAGACATGTATTCGCTGGCCGCGGTGATGTACCACTTGATCGCCGGACGGCCGCCGTTCGACGCGCTGACGCAGCCCGCGCTGCTGCACCAGATCTACCAGAGTGAATTGGTCCCGTTGACGCAGCTGCGCGAAGGTGTCAGCGCGTCGCTGGACAGCTTCGTGCGCGGCGCGATGTCGCGCGAGCGCGAGAAGCGTCCGACCCACTGGGACGACTTCGCGCAAGCGCTGTCCGGCCTGGTCGCGGCGCGCGCCGTGCCGCGCAAGGGCTTGCAATCGGTGCTCGACTCCGAGCGCTTCAACCTGCTGCGCTCGCTCGATTTCTTCCGCGACTTCGGCGACGTGGAGCTGTGGGAAGTCGTGCACCGCGCGAGCTGGGCGCGCTACGGCGCGGGCGATGCACTCTTCCGCAAGGGCGAGGACGGCAGCCGCTTCCACATCATTGCCGAAGGCAAGGTCGAGGTCTTCCGCGACGGCCAGCGCGTGGCCAAGATGGGTGCCGGCACCTCGGTGGGCGAGATGGCCTATCTGGCGCCGAACCCGGAACTGCGCTCGCACAGCGCGGACGTGCTGACTGCGGTGTCCTCGACCACGGTGTCGTTCACGCCGGAAAGCCTGAAGCAGCTGAGCCTGGGCACACGTTCGCAGTTCGACGCGGCCTTCATCCGCGTGCTGGTGCGCCGCCTGCATTCCGCGCAGGAGACGCTGATCAACCACCGGCTGGCGCGCACCGCGCGCAAGGCCGAGCGCGAGCCGCTGCCCACGCTGACGGGCTGAGACTGGACGAGAGACAGGCCCTGCGACCTGGCTCTCGCCTGTCGAAGAGATCCGGGCCTGCAAGCCCGGCGCGGTCTGCACGACTGATCGCGTACGGGCCGCGCGCCGCCTACTGCCCGCGCCAGTAGGCCGGATTGCCGTAGTGGTGCTTGAGGAAGTCGATCCACAGCCGCACGCGCAGCGGCAGGTGCTTGACGTGCGGAAAGACGGCAAAGATGCCGTTGGGCGCGGAGGCAAAGTCCTCGAGCACCGTGCGCAGCCGGCCGGCCGCCACCGCGGATTCCACTTCCCAGGTGCTGCGCCAGGCGATGCCCAGGCCCTTCAGGCACCAGTCGTGCAACACCTGTCCGTCACTGCAGTCCAGCCGTCCGCGCGGGCGCAGATGCATCACCTCGCCATCCACCAGGAAGGCCCAGCCGCGGGTCTGGCTGGCGTCCGAACTCAGCGTGAGGCATTCGTGCCGGTGCAGCTCGTTCGGGTGCGCCGGTGTGCCGGCGCGTTCGAGGTAGGCGGGCGTGGCCACGCACAGCCGCCGGTTGTCGGCCAGGCGCACGCTGATCAGGCTGGAGTCGGGCAGGTCGCCCACACGCACCGCACAATCAAAACCCTCGTTGACGATGTCCACCACGCGGTCGCTGAGGTTCAGCGACACGCTCACGTCCGGGTGCTGCTCGACGAAGCGCGGCACCAGCGGCGCCACGTGGCGGCGGCCGAAGCCGGCCGGTGCCGTCAAGCGCAGATGCCCGCTGGCCTTCACGCCGCCGGCGCTGACGCTGGCTTCGGCGTTCGACAGATCGGCCAGGATGCGCTGGCAATCCTCGAGAAAGGCGCTGCCCTCGTGCGTGAGCGTGATGCGCCGCGTGGTGCGCACCAGCAGCTTCACACCCAGCCGGGCTTCCAGCGCGTCGATGCGGCGGCCGATGACAGCCGGCGCGACACCCTCGGTGAGCGCGGTGGCGGTGAGGCTGCCCTTGGTGGCGACCATCACGAAGGATTCGAGCTGCCGAAGCTTGTCCACACTCACATTATGCGCATCAAAGTCAATGATGCCGACGGCTTGTCGCAGGATTAGGTCGTACTTGCTGGGGACGACACGGCAGCCTCCGGCGGGCGATCGGGCCAGTCCGGAGGATTCATGCGTTTTTTGCACAAATGCATCGCCCGCAAGGTAATTAATGGGCTCTGCGGTTTGGAATAAATTCTCACCATGGCAACCTCCACTGCCCCTGCCCTTGCCGCGCCCGCCGCGGTGCTGTTCGACGCCTACGGCACCTTGTTCGACGTCTACAGCGTCGGCCTGGTGGCGGAGCAGCTGTTTCCGGGCGCGGGCGAACGCCTGGCCGTGCTGTGGCGCGACAAGCAGATCGACTACACGCGGCTGCTCACGCTGGGCGGCCGCTACAAGCCCTTTTGGGACATCACGCGCGACGGCCTGCGCTACGCGGCCGCGCGCCTGAAGCTGCCGCTGGACGCCAGCGCCGAAGAGCGCCTGATGAACCAGTACCGGCACCTGAGCGCCTTCCCCGAAAACCGCGAAGTGCTGACGCAGCTGAAGGTGCGTGGCATCCCCTGCGGCATCCTCAGCAACGGCGACCCCGCGATGTTGGGCATCGCCGTGCGCAGCGCGGGCCTGAGCGAGTTGCTGGACCACGTGCTGTCGGTGGACAGCGTGCGGCGCTTCAAGACCGACCCCGCGGCCTACGCGCTGGGGCCGCAGGCGCTCGGCCGCGCCGCGCGCGACATCCTCTTCGTCTCCAGCAACGGCTGGGACGCCATCGGTGCCACCTGGTACGGCTACACCACGCTGTGGGTCAACCGCGCCGGCCTGCCGATGGAAGCCCTCGATACACAGCCCACGCGCGTCGGCACCAGCCTGCGCGATGTGCTGGGCTTCTTCCCGACCTGATTGCCGTTTTCTTCTCTTCCAACTCTTCCCGCATCGAAAGGATTGTTCCGATGACCGCCCGCACCGAGATCCACGGCCTGAAGGTGGCCACGGTCCTGAAGGACTTCGTCGACCAGCAGGTGCTGCCCGGCACCGGCATCGAGGCCGAGAGCTTCTGGGCCGGCTTCGGCGCCCTGGTGCACGAGCTCGCGCCGCGCAATGCCGCGCTGCTGGCCGAGCGCGACCGGCTGCAGACCGAGCTCGACACCTGGCACCGCAAGAACCCCGGCCCGATCAAGAACATGCGCAAATTCCGCGCCTTTCTGGAAAAGATCGGCTACCTCGTGCCCGTGCCGGCGAAGGTCAAGGCCACGACCAAGAATGTGGATGCCGAGCTCGCGCTGCAGGCCGGCCCGCAGCTGGTGGTGCCGATCACCAACGCGCGCTACGCACTGAATGCCGCGAACGCCCGCTGGGGCTCGCTGTACGACGCGCTGTACGGCACCGACGCGCTGCCCGAGACCGACGGCGCGCAGAAGGGCCCGGGCTACAACCCGGTGCGCGGCGCCAAGGTCATCGAATACGCGCGCTACGTGCTGGACCGCTGCGCACCGCTGAAGAAGGGCTCGCACATCGACTCCACCGCCTACCGCGTGGTGGACAACCAGCTGGCCGTGACGCTGAAGAACGGCACGACCGTGGGCCTGAAGAACCCGGCGCAGTTTGTCGGCTTCCAGGGCGAGATGGGTTCGCCCTCGTCCGTGCTGCTGTCGCACCACGGCCTGCACATGGATATCCGCATCGACACCGATCACCCGATCGGCAAGACCGATCCGGCCGGCGTCGCCGACCTGGTGCTGGAGTCCGCGCTGTCCACCATCCTGGACCTGGAAGACTCCGTCGCCGTGGTCGACGCCGACGACAAGGTGCTGGCCTACGGCAACTGGCTGGGCATCCTGAAGGGCACGCTGACCGAGTCCGTCGCCAAGGGCGGCAGCACCTTCACGCGCGGACTGAACCCGGACCGCCAGTACACGGGCCCGCGCGGCGAGGACGTGAGCCTGCATGGCCGCAGCCTGCTGTTCGTGCGCAACGTCGGCCACCTGATGACCAACCCGGCCATCCTGTGGGGCAGCGAGGACCGCGAGATCCCCGAAGGCATCATGGACGCCGTCATCACGACGACGATCGCGCTGCACGACATCAAGGGCAACGGCGCCAACGGCATCCGCAATACGCGCCGCGGCAGCGTCTACATCGTCAAGCCCAAGATGCACGGGCCGGCCGAAGTGGCCTTCGCCAGCGAGCTCTTCGGCCGTGTCGAAAAGCTGCTGGGCCTGCCTGACAGCACGGTCAAGCTGGGCATCATGGACGAGGAGCGCCGCACCAGCGTCAACCTCAAGGCCTGCATCGCTGCGGCCGCCAGCCGCGTGGCCTTCATCAACACCGGCTTCCTGGACCGCACCGGCGACGAGATGCACACCGCCATGCAGGCCGGCCCGATGCGCCGCAAGGGCGACATGAAGAGCAGCGAGTGGATCGCCGCCTACGAGCGCAGCAACGTGCTGGTGGGCCTGGAGTGCGGCCTGCGCGGCAAGGCGCAGATCGGCAAGGGCATGTGGGCCATGCCCGACCTGATGGCCGCGATGCTGCAGCAGAAGATCGGCCACCCGAATGCCGGCGCCAACACCGCCTGGGTGCCCAGCCCGACCGCGGCCACGCTGCACGCGCTGCACTACCACCAGGTGGACGTCTTCAAGGTCCAGAAGGAACTCGAGAAGACCGACGTGGACGCCGTGCGCGAGGAGATCCTCACCGGCCTGCTCACGGTGCCGGTGGTCAAGAAGGCCAAGTGGAGCGACGCCGAGAAGCAGCAGGAACTCGACAACAACGCGCAGGGCATCCTGGGCTACGTGGTGCGCTGGGTCGACCAGGGCGTGGGCTGCTCCAAGGTGCCCGACATCCACAACGTGGGCCTGATGGAAGACCGCGCGACGCTGCGCATCAGCAGCCAGCACATGGCCAACTGGCTGCATCATGGGGTGGTGAGCAAGGCCGACGTGAAGAAGACCTTGAAGCGCATGGCCAAGGTCGTCGACAAGCAGAACGCCGGCGACCCGCTGTACAAGCCCATGAGCGGCAACGAGAAGACCTCGGCCGCCTTCCAGGCCGCCAGCGACCTGGTCTTCAAGGGCCTGGCGCAGCCCAGCGGCTATACCGAGCCGCTGCTGCATGCGTGGCGCTTGAAGGTGAAGGCGGCGGGCTGAGCGCTGCCGCTCAGATCCTGTGGCGGTCGATCAGCTGCTTGGCGATCACCTGCCGCAGGATCTCGTTGGCGCCTTCGCCGATGCACATCAGCATCGCGTCGCGGTAGAAGCGTTCGATGTCGTATTCGACCGAATAGCTGTAGCCGCCGAAGATGCGCATGGCTTCCTGCGCGCAGTTCGCACCGGCTTCTGATCCCGCCAGCTTGGCCATCGCGGCTTCGAGGTCGCAGCGCTCGCCGCGGTCGTACTTGACCGCGGCCTGTTCGAGCAGGCGCTTGGCGCCCTCGACCTGCGTGACCATGTCGGCCAGCTTCAACTGCACCGCCTGGTGCTGCCAGATCGGCTTGCCGAAGGTTTCGCGTTCCTGCGCGTAGCGCAGCGCCAGCTTCAGCGCACCTTCGGCGATGCCCGCGCCGCGCGCGCCGACGTTGATGCGGCCCAGCTCCAGCCCGTTGGCCGTATGCACAAACCCCCTGCCTTCGACGCCGCCGAGCAGCCGGCTTTCGTGCACGCGGTAGTTGTCGAAGCGCAGCTCGCAGGTGTCGATGGACCGGTAGCCCATCTTCTTGAGCTTGCCCACGACCTCGAAGCCCGGCCCTTTCTCGCAGATCAGCATGCTCATGCCCTTGTGGCGCGGCTGGGCCTGCGGATCGGTCTTCACCAGCAGCAGCGTCAGGTTGCCGTGCAGGCTGTTGGTGATCCACATCTTGCTGCCGTTGACGACGTAGTCGTCGCCCTCCCGCCGCGCCACGGTGCGGATGGCCTGCAGGTCCGAGCCCGCGTTGGGCTCGGTCAGGCCGATGCTGGCGCGCAGCTCGCCCGTGGCCAGGCGCGGCAGGAAGTGACGCTTCTGCTCTTCGGTGCCGTTGCGCTCGATGGCCGCGGCGACGATCAGGTGCGAATTGAAGATGCCCGAGGGCGCCATCCACACCGAGGCCACCTTGATGACGATCTGCGCATAGGTCCAGGCCGACAGGCCCAGCCCGCCGTATTCGGGCGAGATCGTCGCGCCGAACAGGCCCAGTTCCTTCATCTGCTCGACGATGGCGTGCGGGTATTCGTCGGCCTGGTCGAAGGCCTTGGCGACGGGCCGCAATTCCTTCTCGGCCCAGGTTTCGATGGCGTCGACGAAAGCTTGTTCGTCCTGGTGGCGGTCGGTGGTCATGCAGCGCTGCCTCTCGGGGGGATGTCGTCGTGTCGGGTGGAAGCCATCAGTAATCGATGCGGTCCTCGACACCATGCCCGCGCTTGGCGACCAGGATCTTGCGCACGAAGGAGCCGATGACCACGCCGTCCTGGTTCTTGCCGATGGTCTTGACGGTGACGATGCCCGCGCCGGGGCGCGACTTGGACTCGCGCTTGTCCAGCACCTCGCTCTCGGAATAGAGCGTGTCGCCGGCGAAGACCGGCTTGGTCAAGGTGATGTCGGTCCAGCCCAGGTTGGCGATGGCCTTCTGGCTGACGTCGCTGACGCTCATGCCCACCATCAGCGACACGGTGAAGGGGCTGGCCACGATGCAGCGACCGAATTCGCTGGCCTTCGCATATTCCTTGTCGAAGTGCAGCGGGTGGGTGTTCATGGTCAGCAGCGTGAACCAGGTGTTGTCGGTCTCGCTGATCGTGCGGCCCGGGCGGTGCTCGTAGACGTCGCCGATCTGGAAATCCTCGTAGTAGCGGCCGAAGCTTTCGCGGTAGCGGTTCGGTCCCACTTCCTTGGCGGTCTGCACCATGCGCTGGTCTCCTCGTGTGGCGGTGGCTTCGGGTGTGCGTCGGTTCGGCCAGCGGCTGCCTGCCATCGCTGCGGCGCCCGGCTGCTTCGTGCCGGGGTCCCGCCAGACGGGTGAATCCTCATGCACAATCTGCAAATGTCCGGACATTATTGAGTCCCGCCGCCCCGCACGTCAAGCCGACACGCCTGTGCTGAAATCGCCCGCCGTGACCCCAACCGACGCCCTGCGCGCGCCGCCCGACGACCAGCCGCGCTACCTGCAGATCGCCCATGCGCTGGAGCGCGCGATCGTCGATGGCCGCTACCCGGTGGGCGCGAAGCTGCCCACCGAGGCCGAGCTGTGCGCGCAGTTCGACATCAGCCGCTTCACGGCACGCGAGGCCGTCCGCGTGCTGGACAACGCCGGGCTGATCCACCGCCGTCAGCGCGTGGGCACCGTCGTCATCGCCACGCCCGACGCGGCGCGCTACACGCACAGCGCCACGCGTGTGTCGGACCTGATGCAGTACGCCACCGACACCGCGCTGCGCTTCGTCTACATCGGGCGCCTGGCGCTGTCCAAGGCACTGGCGGGCGAATTGGACGCCACACCGGGCGAAGAATGGGTCTACGCGGTCGGCCTGCGCGCCGCGCCGGGCATCGACGGCGCCGCACCCGAGCGGCCAATCTGCATCACCCGGCTGTACCTGAACCCGCTGCTCGAGGGCATCGCCGACAAGCTGCGCGGCCGCAAGGGCGCGGTCTACGCGCTGATCGAAGCCGACTACGGCCTGGGCATCGAACGCGTCGAGCAGGAACTGCAAGGCGTGCTGCTGGATGCCGACGACGCCGGCAACCTGGGCGCACGCGCGGGCGACCCGGCGCTGCGTGTCGTGCGCCGCTACTACGACGACCGCGGCCGGCTGCTGGAGATGGCCGAGAACATCCACCCCAGCGACCGCTTCAGCTACCGCATGCAGTTGCGCAGGTGAGGCCCCGCCGCACGCCGCGGCGTCCACGGCAAGCCCGTGCTTGACAGCGCCAGCACCGTCGCCCTAATATTTGTCCGCACAATTACCGAGGAGACGGGTGATGACCCTGCTGTCCCGCCGCGCCGCTGGCGCCGCACTCGCGCTGGTCTGCGCCGGTGCCACGCTGCCCGCCTTCGCGCAGGCCGATGCCTACCCGGCCAAGCCGGTGCGCATGCTGATCGGCTTTCCGCCCGGGCAGGCCACCGACACCCTGGGCCGCCTGGTCGGCCAGAAGCTGCAGGAAGCCTGGGGCCAGACTTTCATCTTCGACAACAAACCCGGCGCCTCCGGCACCATCGCCACGCAGCTGGCCACGCAGTCGCCGGCCGACGGCTACACGCTGCTGGTGTCGTCCAGTGGCGTGATGGCGGTCAACCCCTGGCTGATGACCAAGCTGCCCTACGACCCGGTGAAGGACTTCGTCCCCGTGGCGGGCCTGGGCGTCGTGCCGCTGGTGCTGGTGACGCATCCACAGGACCCCGCGAAAAACGTGCAGGACCTGGTGGCCGCCGCGCGCGCCAAGCCGGGCGTGGTGAATTACGCCTCCAGCGGCATCGGCATCACCAACCACCTGGTGATGGCGATGTTCCTGTCGGCCGCCAACATCCAGATGACCCACGTGCCCTACAAAGGCGGCCCGCCGGCACTCACCGACCTGATGGGCGGCCAGGTGCAGGTGATGTTCGAGACCTCGCTGGGCGCGCTGCCGCACGTCAAGAACGGCCGCCTGAAGGCCCTGGCCGTCAGCAGCGCCGAGCGACTGCCCGCGGCGCCCGATGTGCCGACGGTGGCCGAACAGGGCTATCCGGGCTTCGTCGGTGTGCCCTGGGTCTGCATCATGGCGCCGGCCGGCACGCCGCCGGCCATCGTGCAGAAGCTCAACACCAAGATCAACGAGATCCTGCAGAGCCCGGCGATCAAGGATCAGTTCGCGGCTCAGGGTGTGCTGCCGATGGTGATGACGTCCGAGCAGCTCGGCGGCTTCATCAAGAGCGAGATTGCCAAGTGGGGCAAGGCGGTCAAGGACTCGGGCGCCAAGGCCGAGTGACGGGACATCCGGCGCCTGACGAGACACGCGCCGCACGGAGACACGACCCATGAGCCAGGGCCCCACGACCCCCGACACGACCGCGCTGGCGCAGGCGGAATTTGTCCACCACCTGCGCCTGGCCGATGTGCCCGCGGCCACGCAGCAGCGGGCGCTCATCCTGATGCTGGATGCCCTGGGCTGCGCACTGGCGGCCCGGCGCGAGGACTTCGCCGAGCGCCTGGCCGGCGCCATCGGCGCGCTGGGCATGGGCGAGAGCGGCACACGCGGTGTCATCGGCTTTGCACGGCCGCTGCCGCTGCGCGACGCGGTCTGGCTCAACGGCGCGCTGATGCACGGCCTGGACTACGACGACACGCACATGGCCGGCGTGATCCACCTGAGCGTGGGCGTGCTGCCGGCCGTGCTGGGCATGGCCGCGCAGCGCGGCGCCAGCGGTGCCGAGGCGCTGCTGGCCTACATCGCCGGGCTGGAAGCCGGCGCGCGTGTGGCCAGCGTGGTGCAGGGCGGGCTGCACACGCAGGGCTTCCACCCGACGGGCGTGGTCGGCACCTTCTCGTCGGCACTCGCGGTGGGCAAGCTGCTGGGCCTGTCGCCGCGACAATTGGTTGCCGCGCAGGGCTTTGCCTTGTCGATGGCCGCCGGCAGCCTGCAGTTCCTGGAGGACGGCGCCTGGACGAAGCGGCTGCACCCGGGCTGGGCCGCGCAAGCCGGCCTGCAGGCCGCGATGCTGGCCGCCCACGACATCCCCGCGCCGACAGCGCCCTACGAAGGCCGCTTCGGCCTGTTCCACGCCTACCTCGACAAGACACTGCAGGCGCGCCTGGCACTGCCGCTGGGCCAGCGTGGATTCGGCTCGCAGTGGGAGCTCGAACAGATCGCCGTCAAGCCCTTCCCGATGTGCCACTTCGTGCATGCCGCGGCCGACGCCGCCATCGCACTGCGGGCCCAGGGTGTGCGGCCGGAGCAGGTCCAGCGCATCGACGCCCTGATGCCCGCCGGCACGATGCCCGTGGTCTGCGACCCGATCGAAGCCAAGCGGCGGCCCCGCAGCGACTACGAGGCCAAATTCAGCCTGCCCTACGCCGTGGCCAGCGGGCTGATGCGCGGGCGGCTCGGCCTGCGCGAACTGCTGCCGCAGGCCTTCACCGAGCCGGCCGCGCTGGCGCTGATGGACCGCGTGCACTGCGAGGTCGACCCCGACTCCACGTTCCCGCGGCACTACGGCGCTTCGCTGCGCGTGACGCTGAACGACGGCCGCACGCTGCTGCAGCGCGAACCCGTCAACCGCGGCCAAGCCGAGCGCCCCTTGAGCAACGACGAGGTGCAGGCCAAGTACATGGACAACGCCAGCCTGCATTTCGGCGCTGTGCATGCCGCCGCCGTGCGCGACCAGGTGCTCGGCTTGCAGAAGGCGACGGAGCTGCGCACGCTCGAGGCCCTGCTGGCGCACGAACCGGCGTCGGTCTGAAGCCTTTCACCTCATGAGCGACACCACCCCTGGCCTTCCCCTGGCCGGCCTGCGCGTGCTGGCCGTGGAGCAGTACGGCGCCGGGCCCGCAGGCACGAGCTACCTGGCCGACCTCGGCGCAGAGGTCATCAAGATCGAGAACCACAAGGACGGCGGCGACGTCGGCCGGCAGGTCGGGCCGCACTTCTTCGGCGATGCCGACAGCCACTTCTTCCAGACCTTCAACCGCAACAAGAAGAGCCTCACGCTCGACCTGAAGCACCCGGACGGCCTGGCCGTCTTCCACCGCCTGGTGGCCGGTGCCGACGCCGTGCTGGACAACCTGCGCGGCGACCTGCCCGACAAGCTGGGCCTGACCTACGCAGCACTGAAGCCCGCCAATCCGCGCATCGTGTGCACGCACCTGTCGGCCTACGGCCGCGAGGGTTCGCGCCGCAACTGGCCGGGCTACGACTACCTGATGCAGGCCGAGGCCGGCCACATGAGCCTGACGGGCGAACCCGACGGCCCGCCTTCGCGCTACGGGCTGTCCATCGTCGACCTGATGACCGGCCTGACCGCCGCGCTGGCGCTGCTGGCCGGCGTGGTCCGCGCCCGCGCCAGCGGCGTGGGCGGCGACCTGGACACCTCGCTGTTCGACCTGGCGCTGCACAACCTCAACTACCCCGGCACCTGGTACCTCAACGGCGGCACCGTCACCGGCCGCACCCCGCGCAGCGGCCACCCGAGCCTCGTGCCCAGCCAGCTCTACCGCACGCAGGACGGCTGGCTCTTTGTGATGTGCAACAAGGAGAAGTTCTGGGGCCTGCTGGCCGATGCACTGGGCCACCCGGAGTGGCGCGATGACCCGCAGCTGTGCGACTTCAAGGCCCGGCTGGCCAACCGCGACCGCGTGACACGTGAACTCGACGCGGCGCTGTCCACCGCGACCACCGCCTACTGGCTGGACAAGCTCGCCGGCGAGATCCCCGTGGCGCCGGTGCACGACATCGCGCAGGCCCTGGACAACCCCTTCGTACAGGAACACGCCAACCTGCGCGACTTCGCCTATGCCGACGGACGCGCGGCACGTATGGTGGCCAACCCCATCCGCGTGGGCGGCGTCGATCTGCCCACGCGCGCCGCGCCGCGCATGGGCGAACACAACGAGGCCCTGCTGCGGGAGGCCGGCTTCGACGATGACGCCATCGCGCGGCTGCGCGCGCTGGGGGTGATCTCTGACGCGTGACACCATGATGCCGCGCCGATGCGCTGACCGGCAGGCCGAGGCACGCGAACGCCAGGTCGCCAATGCCGCTGGTTCTGGCACGCGACGCCCGCGGGCCGCACGATGAGCACGGCTCCGTTCGCGCGACGCTTCACGCTGCCGATCACGCTGTGGGTGCAGGCCGCTTCGTCGGCCGCGGTCATCGCGCCGACCGTCGCGGCGCCGCGGCTGCTCGAGCGGCTCGATCTCGGCCCCATCGGCGTGGGCCTGTATATCGCCTGCGTCTACTTCGCGGCCATGTTCGCCAGCCCGTTGGGCGCGCAGATCGTGCGCCGGCTGGGGCCGATCCGCGCCAGCCAGGTGGCCTTGCTGGTGAGCGTTGCGGGGCTGGCGCTGCTGATCTGGCCGTCGCGCGCCGCGGCCATGGCCGGCGCCCTGCTCATCGGGCTGGGCTACGGGCCGATCACGCCGGCGAGCTCGCAGATGCTGGCGCGCACCACCGACCCGCGGCATTACGCGCTGGTGTTTTCGATCAAGCAGACCGGCGTGCCGCTGGGTGGCGTGATCGCCGGGCTGACCGTGCCCTGGTGGCTGGGCTGGCAGGGTGTGCCGGGCGCGCTGGCCGGGACGATCGTGCTGTGCCTGCTGGGCGTGGCCTCGGCGCAGCCGCTGGCGGCAGAACTCGACCGCGAGCGTGACGCCGCCAGCCCCTGGCCGCGCCTGGCCGCGGTGATGGCGCCGGTGCGCTTCGTCGCGGCACATCCCTCGCTGCGCGCGCTGGCGGCCTGCAGCTTCGTCTTTTCGATGGTGCAGGTCAGCCTGACGTCCTACCTCGTGAGCTTTCTCGAAGGCGAGCTGCGCTGGACCCTGGTGGCCGCCGGTGCGGCGCTGTCGGCCATGCAGGTGGCTGGCGTGGTCGGCCGCATCGGCTGGGGTCTGGTCGCCGACCGCGGGCCGGGGGCGCGACGTGTGCTGCTGGGCCTGGCCGCGGGCATGATGGTCTGCGCGCTGGCCATGCCGGCTCTCGCGCCCCAGAGCCCTGTCTTCGCCGTGGTCGCCTTGCTGTGCGCCTTCGGCGCCACCGCCGTGGGCTGGAACGGCGTGTACCTGGCCACCGTCGCGCGCATGGTGCCGCACGAGCAGGCCGCCATGGCCACGGCGGGCACCTTGTTCTTCACTTTCTTCGGCGTGGTCATCGGCCCGCCGGTGCTCGGGCTGGCGGGCTCGCTGTTCGGCGCCCTCGGCTGGGCCTACGCGCTGC
Organism: Pseudomonadota bacterium; assembly: GCA_963205115.1. Taxonomy (GTDB): domain Bacteria; phylum Pseudomonadota; class Gammaproteobacteria; order Burkholderiales; family Burkholderiaceae_C; genus Rubrivivax. The sequence continues at coordinate 28,062 of CAUJHV010000019.1, forward strand.
TGGCGCTGCCGCTGAGCTACACCGTCTGGGCGCTGGCTCGCGCGCGCTGGGACCGGCCCGGCGCCCTGCGTCAATGAACACCCCGCGCCGCGTCGGCACGCAAGACCGCCCCGGGTGAACCCGCGGTTCTGATCTGCCCGATCACAAATCCTGATTGGCAAGGGCCGCCGGGCGTCGCTATCGTGCCGCTCACCTTACCGTCAGACGTGGAGTCAGCACCGATGTTGCGCCAACCCCTTGCCCGCCGTGCGCTGGCCCTGTCCGCGCTGGCCCTGGCCCTCGTGGCGCCGGCCCATGCCGGCACCGTCACGGTCATCACCTCGTTCCCGAAGGAACTCACCCAGGCCTACAAGGCGGCCTTCGAGAAGGCCAACCCCGCCATCAAGGTGGAGATCCTGAACAAGAACACCGTGCAGGGCATCGCCTATGTGCGCGAACTGCCGCCCGGCCAGCGCCCGGATGTCTTCTGGGCCTCCGCACCCGACGCCTTCGAGGTGCTGGCGGGGCAGAAGCTGCTGGACAACGTGGCCGATCTGGCCAACAAGGCCGCGCCGGCCAAGGTCGGCGCCTACCCCATCAACAACCCGCAGGGCCTGTACCTGGGCCAGGCGCTGGCCGGCTACGGCCTGATGTGGAACACCCGCTACATGGCGGCCAACAAGCTGCCCGCGCCGCGGCAGTGGGTCGATCTGGTCAAGCCCGCGTATTTCGGCCACGTGGCCATGAGTTCGCCGTCACGCTCGGGCACGACGCACCTGACAGTCGAAACCATGCTGCAGGGCGAAGGCTGGGAGAAGGGCTGGACGCAGCTGCTGCAGATCGCCGGCAACTGTGCGGCCATCACCGAGCGCAGCTTCGGCGTGCCCGACGGCGTCAACAACGGCCAGTTCGGCATCGGCCTGGTGATCGACTTCTTCGGCCTGGCGGGCAAATACAGCGGCTTTCCGGTGGAGTTTGCCTACCCCGACGTGACGGCCGTGGTGCCGGCCAACATCGGCCTGATCAGCGGCGGCAAGAACTCGGCCGAGGCGAAGAAGTTCATCGCCTACACGGTGTCGCTGGAAGGCCAGCAACTGCTGTACGACCCGAAGATCTCGCGCCTGCCCATCCTGCCGCCCGCGGCCATGGGCGGCAAGGCGCCGCAGGGCTATCCCGACCCGTTCGAGATCGCCAAGCGTGCCAAGGTGCAGTTCGATTCCGACCTGTCCGAGTCGCGCTACAACGTGGTCTCGGCGATGTTCGACCAGACCATCACCTTCCGCATCAAGGAACTCCAGGCCGCCACCAAGGCCATCCACGCGGCGGAGGCGGCACTGGGCAAGAAGCCCAACGCCAAGGCCGCCGCCCTGCTGAAGGAGGCGCGCGATGCCGCCTTCACGCCGGTGGTCGACGCCGGCAGGGTCAAGGACAAGGAGTTCCTGGCCGTCTTTGCCGCCAGCAAGAAGGACGCGGCGGTCAACAAGCGCGTGACGGCGCTGGAAGACCACTGGAACAGCAGCGCGCGCAGCAACTACGAACGCGCCCGCACGCTGGCCGAGCAGGCGCTCGCGCTGGCGAAGTGACCGCCCCCCGCTCACCGCGCACGCGCGCCCACACCCCATGAACACCTCCACTGCCGCGGCCGGCGCGCCGCAGGCCGGGCCGCGCCTGCGCGCCACTGGCCGCTTCGCCGACGTGCGTTCCGGCGTCTGGCTGGCCGGCGCGCTGGTGCTGGGCTTCCTGCTGCTGTTCCTGGTGCTGCCGGTCGGGCGGGTCTTCTTCACCGCCTTCATCGAAGCCGACGGCACGCCCACGGTGGGCCACTTCGCGGCCTTCTTCTCGCAGGGGCTGATGAAGGAGTCTTTCTTCAACAGCCTCACGGTGGCGGTGCTGTCGGCCGTCTTCGCTGCGCTGATCGCGGTGCCGCTGGCCTATTTCACGGTGCGCTTCGATTTCCGCGGCGCGCTGCTGATCCAGACCCTGGGCGTGCTGCCGCTGATCATGCCGCCCTTCGTCGGCGCGGTGGCCATGCAGCTGATCTTCGGCCGATCGGGCTCGCTGAACCTGCTGCTCAACGACTGGTTCGGCTTCACGCTGCCGATCATGGAAGGCCTCAACGGCGTCATCTTCGTCGAGGCCATCCACTACTTTCCGTTCATCCTGATGAACCTCACGGTCGCGCTGCGCAACATCGACGGCGCGATGGAAGAGGCGGCCATGAACCTGGGCTGCCGCGGCTGGCGCCTGTTCTGGCGCGTGATCTTTCCGCTGGGGCTGCCGGGCTTCGTGGCCGGTGCCTCGCTGGTCTTCGTGAAGGTCTTCGACGACCTGGGGACGCCGCTGGTGCTGGGCCAGACCAACCTGCTGGCGCCGCAGGCCTATCTGCGCATCACGCAGGTGGGCCTGGAAGACCCGATGGGCTATGTCATCAGCGTGATCATGATCGTCTTCTCGATCGCCGCGATGGCGCTGTCCGCGCGCGTGCTCAGCGGCAAGGACTACGCCACCACGCAGAAGGGCGGCGGCAGCATCCAGCGCCGCGTGCTCTCGCCGGCAGGCTCGTTCATGGCCTATGCCTGGATCTTCGTCGTGCTGGCCATCGTGCTGTCACCGCATATCGGCGTGCTGCTGCTGAGCGTGGCGCAGGTCTGGAGCTTCTCGCCGCTGCCCGACGCCTACACGCTGGCGCACTACGCCACCGTGTTCCAGGATTCCAGCGGGATGATCCAGAACACGCTGCTGTACTGCGGCCTGGCCGCGGGCCTGGACGTGGTCCTGGGTGTGACCATCGCCTACCTGATCTTCCGCACCACGCTGCCGGCGCGGCAATGGCTGGACTGGATCGCCACCGCCTCGCTGGCCGTGCCCGGCATCGTGCTGGCCATCGGCTTCCTGCGCCTGTACAAGGGCGTGACCTGGCCCGGCACCGAGCTGCTGGTCACCAGCACCTGGGTGATGATCATGCTGGCCTACGCCGTGCGGCGGCTGCCCTATGCGCTGCGCAGCTGCATCGCGGCGCTGCAGCAGGTGCATGTCTCGCTGGAGGAGGCGGCGGAGAGCGTGGGCGCGACCAAGATGCGCACCATCCGGCGCGTGCTGGTGCCGCTGATGGCCGGCGGCATCCTGGCGGGCTTCGTCACCAGTTTCATCACGGCGGCGGTGGAGCTGTCGGCCACCATCCTGCTGACCTCGGCAGAGTCGCAGGCGCCGATGAGCTACGGCATCTACCTCTACATGCAAAGCGTCGCCGGGCGCGGCCCCGGCGCGGCGCTGGGCGTGCTGGCCATCGTGGTGGTGGCCATCGGCACCTACCTGTCGCACGTGGTGGTCGAACGCACGCAGAGCCGGTTTGCGCCGGCCCCCGCATCGGCCGCGGGCGACGACCCGGTTCGCCTGACCCCTCCGGTGCCCAGCGCGGGCATCGGCGACCCGCCGCCCGCGGGCCCCATGAAGGAATCGCAAACATGAAGAAGGTCAGCGTCCAGTGCCGCCACGTGCGGCTGTCCTACGGCGCCACGGAGGTGCTCAAGGACGTCAACCTCGACATCGAGCCGGGCGAGTTCTTCGCGCTGCTCGGGCCCTCGGGGTCCGGCAAGAGCACGCTGCTGCGCCTGATCGCGGGCTTCAACCGCAACCAGAGCGGCCAGGTGCTGATCGACGGTGTCGATGTCTCCGGCCAGCCGCCCTGGGCGCGCAACATCGGCATGGTGTTCCAGAGCTACGCGCTGTGGCCGCACCTGACAGTGTGGGACAACGTGGCCTTCGGGCTGGTCGAACGCAAGGTCGACAAGGCGACCATCCGCCAGAAGGTCGGCGCGGCGCTCGAACTCGTGGGCCTGTCCGCGATGGGCCAGCGCCGGCCCAACCAGCTCTCCGGCGGCCAGCAGCAGCGCGTGGCGCTGGCGCGCACCATCGTGATCGAGCCGCAGGTGCTGCTGCTGGACGAACCACTGAGCAACCTGGACAAGACGCTGCGTGTGCAGATGCGCCAGGAGCTGCTGGCCATGCAGCGCCGCCTGGGCCTGACGACCATCTTCGTCACGCACGACCAGGAAGAGGCCATGACCACCGCCGACCGCATGGCCGTGCTCGACAAGGGCGTCGTGCAGCAGGTGGGCGCGCCGGCCACGCTCTACGATTACCCGGTGAACGCCTTCGTCGCCAGCTTCGTGGGCACGATGAACCTGCTGCCCGGCCGCGTGCGCCGGCGCCAGTCGAACAGCCTGACCATCGATGTCGACGGCGTGGGCGACCTGCAGTTTCCGCTGCTGACCGAGGCGCCCGACAGCGAACAGCTGCTGGTCAGCTTCCGCCCGCATTCGCTGCGCGTGGACGTGGCGGATGCGGCGCGCGACGCGCGCTATGTGTGGATGCCCGGCACGGTGGAGGCCAGCGAGTTTCTCGGCGAGTTCACGCGCTACCGCGTGCGCGTGGGCAGCCAGAGCCTGGCCGTCGATCAGGCGCACTTCGCCGGCCTGAGCAAATTTCCGGTGGGCGGCGCCGTCAGCCTGGGGCTCGAGCCGGCGCAGGTCCGGCTGCTGGCGGCCTGAGATGGCCGGCGCCGCGGCTGCACCGCAGGGCGCCGGCCCCGGCACGCAGTCGCTGCATCCGCATACCCGCCGGACCTGAAGCCCCATGGAGCTCTACCAGGTCCGCGCCTTCGTGACCGTCGCCCGCCTGGGCCATGTGACCAAGGCGGCCGACGCCCTGTGCTTGACGCAGCCGGCCGTGACCGCCCAGATCAAGTCGCTGGAATCCAGCCTGGGTGTGGCCCTGTTCGACCGCAGCGGCGGCCGCCTCACGCTCACGCGACCCGGCGAGAAGCTGCTGCCGCATGCCGAGGCGCTGCTGGCCGCGGCCGGAGATCTGCTGGGCACGGCGCGGCAGATGCAGGGCGAGCTCAGCGGCCGCATCGACCTGGGCGTGCCGGGCGAGAGCACGGACTTCCTGCGCCTGGGCCCGCTGGCCGCCGGGGTGCAGCGCGATCTGCCGATGGTCGAGCTGCATACGCACACCTCGGCCGTGGGGCAACTGCTGGACCAGCTGCGCGCCGGCGCGCTGGCCGCGGCGCTGTCGATCAGCGTCAACCCGCCGCGTGACGTGCAGTGGCAGGCCCTGCGCTCGGTGAGCTACCGCGTGGCGCTGCCGCACGCGCTGGCGGTGGAGATGCAGCGCGGCGGTTGGCGCACGCTGGCCGGCCTGCCCTGGGTGGACGGCGCGGTGGACTCGCACATCCACCTCATGCTGCGCGCCTTGTTCGAGCAGCAGGGGCTGGCGCCCAACGTCGCCCTGCGCAGCGAGGACACCAGCGCGCTGGAGGCCTTCGTGCGCGCCGGCAGCGCCTGTGCACTGCTGCGCGAGGAGGTCGCGCTGCCCGGCGTCGAGCGCGGCGAGTGGCAGGTCTGGGGCCATGCACGCATCGATGCACAGCTCTACTTCAGCAGCACCACCGAACGCGCCAGCGACCCGCTGGTGGTCGCTTTGCACTCGGTGGTGCGCAGCGTCTGGAACTGACCGTCGGGTCAGGGCCGGATGCGCTGCGCCAGTTCGCGCAGCCGCTCGATCCCGGGCTCCTTGCGCGGCCAGGTCAGCTCGACGCCATCGCCCTCGTGCCGCGGCAGCACGTGCAGGTGCAGGTGCGGCACGGTCTGCCAGCCGGCGGGCTTGTTGGCCTGCAGCACGGTGATGCCCGCGGGCTGGAACGCCGCCTGAACGGCGATGGCGATGCGCCGCGCCGCGCGCATCAGCGCGGCGGCTTCTTCTTCGGTGCAGTCCATCAGGGTCTCGCGCGGGGCCTTGGTGGCCACGATGACGTGCCCGTCGTTCACCTGGCCGGCATCCATGAAGGCGAAGACCCAGTCGTCTTCGTAGACCTTGGCGCAAGGCCACTCGCCGCTGAGCAGGCGTTCGAAGACGGTGGGCATCGGTGGATCCTCGGCAGACGTACAGGACCACAAATGATGGCACGCGCCGCGGCCTGCGCGGCACGTGCGTGGGAGCGCGATCTCAGGTCGGCGTGGGCGTGCCGTTCATCCGGTCGTACTTCAGGAAGTACTGGCGAGCCAGGGCCACGAGCTGGTTCTCGCTGGGATGGTCGACCGTCTCGAAGCCGACGATGCGTGCAGCCGTCTGTGCGCGGTGCTTCTCGGCGTAGTGCCTGAAATCGGCCAGCCCGGTCTTGGGGCCGGTGGCCAGGATCTCGGTGATGCCGTCCAGCGCGTCGCACACATGCGCGAAGAATTCGTGTTCGCTGCGTACCGCGCCGCCGTGCTGCTTGGTGTGGCGGCTGCTGGCCTTCACCTTCTGCGCCTGGACATGTTCGGCGTCGAACTGCAGGATCTGGGCGTGCGAGTGGTCGATGAAAACGACAGCGTGAAACAAGGTCATCGGACAGGTTCCTCAGGGGTTTCTGGAAGGTTGCTCTCGTCGGGATTCGCAGGCCACGCAGCGCAGCGCAAAGGGCTCGGCCTTCAGGCGGTCGAACGGGATGTCGTTGCCGCAATCGCTGCAAGCGCCGAAGTCCTCGCTGTCGATGCGCACGAGCGCACGGCCGATGAGGCCCAACTCCTGACTATCGATGTCGGACAGCGCCATGTCGACCTCACGATCCATCGCGCGTTGCGGCGCGTCGTCGTAGTCGCGTTCGAGCACGTCGCGCGCATGCTGCACGCGCGTGCGGCCCTCCTGATGCAGGCTGATCTGCTTGTCCAGCTGGTTGCGGCGCAGTTCCAGTTCCGCCCGCAGCAGGGCGCGCTGGCCGGCACTGAGGTGCGAGCTCATGGTCCTTGAATCTCCTTGTTTCCATGATGGTGCGTGCGCGACATGGCTTTCCTGACCCAGGTCAACGGTGCTCCCTACAATCCCGCGGGCCGCATCGTCCTCATGAGTCTGCCCCCTTTGCTTCCACCCCCGCGCTGTGATGTCTTGGTTGTCGGTGCCGGTCCGGCCGGCAGTGCCTGCGCGCACTGGCTGGCCCGCCACGGCATGGACGCTCTGCTGGTCGACCAGCACGACTTTCCCCGCGACAAGACCTGCGGCGACGGCCTCATCCCGGATGCACACGCGGCGCTGCAGCGGCTGGGCGTGCTCGACGAGGTGCTGGCAGTCGCGCAGTCGCTGACTCATGTGCGCTGTTATGCGCCCAGCGGCCGCTTCGTGGACATTCCCGGCGCGTTGGCGGTTCTGCCGCGCCGGCAGCTCGACCATTTGCTGGTGCAGGCCGCGCAACGCGCCGGCGCACGGCTGGCCACGCCCTGGCGCTTCGATTCGCCGCTGCGCGACGACGACCGCCGCGTGGTCGGTGCGCGGCTGCGCCGCATGGGCAGCGAGCCGCGGCAGGTCGCCGAGATCCGTGCGCGGCATGTCGTGCTGGCCACGGGCGCCGCGCCGCAGGCCCTGATGGTGTCGGAGCTGTGCACCAGACAGGTGCCCAGCGCGATGGGCCTGCGCGGCTACGTGCGCCACGCCGGCATGGCCGAGCGCATTCCGCACCTGGAAGTGGCCTGGCATCCCCGCCTGTCCGGCGGCTACGGCTGGATCTTCCCGTGCGGCCAGGACATCTACAACGTCGGCATCGGCATCACCGACAGCCACCAGGCGCGCAGCCACGCGATGCGCGACCTCAACCTGCGCGAGGTCTTTGCGCAGTTCGTGCGTGTGCACCCGAATGCCCGCGACCTGATGGCCACGGGGCAGTTGCAGGGCGAACTCAAGGGCGCGCCGCTGCGCAGCTCGCTCGAAGGCGCCACGCACGCGGCGCCGGGCGTGCTGGTCACCGGCGAGGCGGCCGGCAGCACCTATTCGTTCACCGGCGAAGGCATCGGCAAGGCGATGGAAACCGGCATCATGGCCGCCGAAGCCTTGCTGGCCGGACGCGCCGAGGCCCTGGACGACGCGGGCATCGCTGCGCACTACACGCAGGCGCTGGCCGGCTTGAAGCCGAAGTTCGCGATGTACGACAAGGGCAACCGCGTCAACCACCTGCCGTGGTTGACCGAGATCCTGATCCGCCGCGCCGCGCGCAGCGAGCGGCTGCGGGCCCGCATGGGGCGCCTGCTCGAGGAGCGCGCCACCCCGGCGCAGCTCATCACGCTGCGCGGCCTGTTCAAGCTGTTCACCGAGTAGCCCCGCCGAAGACTGCCATGTGCCAGCTGCTGGGCATGAATGCCAACACGCCGACAGACGTGTGCTTCAGCTTCACCGGCCTGGCCACGCGGGCCGTCGAACACAAGGACGGTTTTGGCATCGCCTTCTTCGAGGACCGCGGCCTGCGGCTGTTCGTCGATCCGCACAGCGCGCGGGAGTCGCCGGTGGCCGATCTGGTCAAACGTTATCCCATCCGCAGCGGGAACGTCATCGCGCACATCCGCAAAGCCACGCAGGGCCGCGTGGCGCTGGAAAACACGCACCCCTTCGTGCGTGAGCTCTGGGGGCGCTACTGGGTCTGTGCGCACAACGGCAACCTGATCGACTTCCAGCCGCGCCTGCACGGCGCCTTCCGCCCGGTGGGCGACACCGACAGCGAACGCGCCTTCTGCTGGCTCATGCAGGAGCTGTCCAAGGCGCACGCCGATGTGCCATCCGTGGCCGAGCTCAGCGCCACGCTGCGCGAGCTGCTGCCCGTGCTGCACGCCCACGGCACCTACAACCTGCTGCTGTCCAACGGCCAGGCGCTGTGGGCACATGCCTCGACGCGTCTGCACTGGCTGCAGCGGCAACATCCGTTCCTCGACGCGACGCTGGCCGACGAGGACCTGACGGTGGACTTCGCCCACGTCACCACGCCCGCGGACCGGGTTGTCGTCGTGGCCACCGAACCGCTGACCCAGGGCGAGGCGTGGCAGGCCATGGCCGCGGGCGAGCTGCGCGTCTTCGTCGACGGCGCATCGGCGGGCTGAGACGCCGGCGGCGCCTGCCCACACCGGTCGTCGCCACAAACCCCGGCGGGGGTGGAGCGATGTGGCTGTGCGCCCCACAATCGAGCACCGGTCCTGGCGGCCGCTGCTGCGCCCTCGCGATGTCCCTCATCCCTTCTCCCCGCTTCGACGTCTTCCACCGCTACGAGGCGCTGACCCGGCTGCTGCGCGATTACGCCGAGGCCTTCCCGGGCCTGGTCGAGATGCGCTCCATCGGCAAGAGCCACGAGGGCCGGGACATCTGGCTGCTGGTGCTGACCAACCGTTCCTCGGGCGAGGACCTTGACAAACCCGGGTTCTGGGTCGACGGCAACATCCATGCCGCGGAGCTGACCGCAGGCACGGCCTGCCTGTTCTGGCTGCACCACCTGGTCACCTCGTACGCCGGCGACGACGGCGTGACGCGGCTGCTCGACACGCGCGCGGTCTACCTCGTGCCGCGTTTGAATCCGGATGGCGCCGAGCTCGCGCTGGCCGACCGGCCGCGTCACATCCGCTCGTCGACACGGCCGTACCCATTCGACGAGGAGCCGGTCGAAGGGCTGACGGTGGAGGATGTCGACGGCGACGGCCGCATCCTCAGCATGCGCATTCCCGACCCGCACGGCGGCTGGAAGCCGCACCCGGACGACGCCCGCGTGATGATTCCGCGCGAGCCGGGCGAATTCGGCGGCACGTACTACCGCATCCTGCCCGAAGGCTCGCTGCAGAACTACGACGGGCTGCGCGTGACGGTCAATCGCGACGTCGAGGGCCTGGACCTCAACCGCAACTTCCCGTCCTACTGGCGCCAGGAATTCGAACAGCAAGGCGCCGGCCCCTATCCGACCAGCGAGCCCGAGGTGCGGGCCATGGTGGACTTCATCGTCAAGCACCCCAATATCGGCGCGGCGGTGAGCTTCCACACGCACAGCGGCGTCATCCTGCGGCCCATGGGCACGCAAAGCGACGACGACATGACGCCAGAAGACTTGTGGATCTACAAGCGCCTGTCGGACATCGGCTCGCGCCTGACCGGCTATCCGGCCATCAGCATTTATCACGACTTCAAGTACCACCCCAAGGAAGTCATCACCGGCACGCAGGACTGGGTCTACGAACATCTGGGCGCGCTGTTCTGGACGGTCGAGCTGTGGGCGCCCAACAAGGAAGCCGGCATCACCGAGTACGACTGGATCGACTGGTACCGGGCTCACCCGCCGGAGGACGATCTCAAACTGCTGAAATGGAGTGACGAGCAATGCGGCGGCCAGGCGCACGTGACCTGGTACCCGTTCCGCCATCCGCAGCTGGGCGAGGTCGAGCTGGGTGGTTGGGACCGCATGAACTACTGGCGCAACCCGCCGCCGGAGCTGCGCCGGCGTGAGGCCGCGCGGTTTCCGCCCTGGCTGGACCAGCTCGCGCTGTCGCTGCCGCAGCTCGAACTGCTGCGCACGGAGGTGCGGGCGCTGGGGCCCGACACCTGGCGCGTGCGCATGGCCGTGGCCAATGCCGGTTACCTGCCCAGCTATGTCAGCAAACGTGCGCTGGAGCGCCAGGTGGCACGCGGCACGGTCTTCGAGATCGCGATGCCGGCCGGGGCCAGCCTCGTCAGCGGCAAGGAGCGCATGGTCCAGGGGCACCTGGAAGGCCATGCGGCCAAGCACAGCCTGCAGGCCTTTCTGCAGGACCGCCAGCTGACCGCCGACCGCGAGGTCGCGGAGTGGGTGGTGCGCGCGCCACGCGGAACCGCACTGGCGCTGTATGCACGCGCTGACCGCGCAGGCGCGGTGATGACGGAAGTGACGCTGGACTGAAGGCCCCGCCGTGCGCAGGCGCGGACCGCGGGCGGTGGCCCGGGGTGGTCAGCGCGGCACGCGGATCAGCGCGGGGCGTGGGCCTTGCGGCGCCGGGCCGTCAGGCCGAGGATCCCCAGGCCGACCAGCAGCATGGCCCAGGTCTCGGGCTCGGGCACAGGTGTGGCGACGCCCGGGGTGCCGGGGATGCCCGGGACACCGGGAATCGTCGGGTAGATCGGTGTGATGGTTTCGCCGGGACCACCGGGCATGCCGGGCGTGACCGTGCCGCCGGGCCCGACGGGGAAGCCAGGGGTGCCAGGACCGCCTGGCGTGCCAGGAACGCCCGGAACGCCCGGAACGCCCGGAACTCCTGGAACGCCCGGAACACCTGGAACACCTGGAACACCTGGAACGCCCGGGAAGCCGGGAATCCCGGGTGTCGCGGTGCCGCCCGGTGCGGGGCTGGGCGGTGCAGCCGCGACGATGAAGGGCAATCCACCGGACGCCCAGCCGGGCAGTGAGCCGGTGTCGGTGGGAATGCTGCCGCCGCCCACCAGGCCGCCATCAGAGCCGCCCGGCAGAATCGGCGAGGCACCCAGGCTCGAGACGAAACTGGGCTTCTCACCGGCTCCCGGCGCCTCGAACTGGAGTTCCCCGTTGCCTGGCGGAATGTCCGCAGCGGAGGCCACGGAAGGTTCCTGGCCGGTGCCGCCCGCCGGCTCGGCAGCTTCGGCCTTCTGCTGGGGCGCCAGACGCGTGACACGGCTGACGTTGCGGCAGACCGTGGGGACGATGATGCAGTGACCGTCTTCGCAATAGACGAGCCCGCGCTCCTGCGTCTGGGGCTTCCACTTGTCGCGCGTCACGCTGCTGCAGATCTGGCCTTTGCCGAAGTGCATGTCGCGCAGGTCGGTGTAGCGGTGGCTGCCTTCGATCGATTCGCGGCGAATGGTGGCGATCTCGTCGTACTTGCGCGCGGCCATGCGCTTCTTCAGCGCGTCACGGGTGGCCACGGGGATGTCCTGGTAGCGGTCCACGGCCGCGACCACGTCTCCCTGGAACGGGTTGGCACCCGGTCGGTCCCAGGAACACGAGGGAAGCACCGGTCCGGTGACGGCCAGCGCGGCAGCGAGAACGAAAGACATGTCAAACCTCAGTGGTCAACAGCGAGAAACACCCGTGTTTCGGGTCACATGGCGACCTGAAACCGAGACTCCTCCTGTACCCAACTTGTGTTGTCGTCGCGATAGTGTCGAGGTCCTTATACTGCGGCGATCCCCACGTCTGGGGGGAAACGTGCGCCATCGTAAGTTGTTAAACCCGGCTGCAACAACTAATTCACGGTTCGTGGGGGCTCTTTATCCACAGCTTTGGCGAGGGTGAGGCCGCCCCTGAGCCGCCGTCCGCTCCACCGATCGGCCGACGGCCTCTGTCACGACGACGCCGTCGCACCCCGCGGGCTTCTGCGGCCACCGCGCCGCAGGCCACCCTCGTCCGACGTGAGCACTAACATGTGTCGCGTACATTCGCCACAAGCCCAGGCGCTCGCGCCCCACGGTGCGGCGCGGCACCGTCGCCGCCGGTTGGCGCTGGCGCTGGGGCCGATGGCCGTTTTGCGACCGTCAGCCCATCGTTGCGCCCAAGCGACGGCTCGATCGGGCCCCGGGCGCTATCGGCTGGCCGACAGGGCGGCCATACGCGCAGAAGCCAGTTGCTCGCGGGTCTGCAGGGCCACCTGACGCGCCGCCTGCGCAAAGCCGGCATCCCGCCCGGCATAGAGGATCGCCCGCGACGAGCTGACGATGATCGGCCCGCTACTGGTGTGCGCGGTACCACGCCAACCGGCTTTCACCGTGGCCACCGCGTCGCCGCCTTGCGCGCCGATGCCGGGAATGAGCAGCGGCAGGGTCGGCGCCAGTTCGCGCACCCGCTGCACCTCGGCCGGATAGGTCGCACCGACCACCAGGCCCAGTTGCCCCTTGGCGTTCCAGGCGTCGGCGGCCAGCCGCGCGATGCGCTCGTAGACACGTTCGCCGCCCTCCAGGCGCAAGGCCTGCAGATCGTCACCGCCCGGGTTGCTGGTGCGGCACAGCAGGATCGCGCCCTTGCCTTCGTAGGCGAGATAGGGCTCGATCGAGTCGTGGCCCATGAAGGGCGACAGCGTCACCGCATCGGCACCGTAGCGCTCGAAAGCTTCGCGCGCGTACTGCTCGGCCGTCGAGCCGATGTCGCCGCGCTTGGCGTCCAGGATCACCGGTACGCCGGGCGCCACGGAGCGGATGTGGTCGATCAGGCGTTCGAGCTGGCCTTCCGCGCGGTGGGCCGCGAAATACGCAAACTGCGGCTTGAAGGCCACGGCCAGGTCGTGCGTGGCGTCGACGATGGCGGCGCAGAAATCGAAGATGCGCGCGGCGTCCCCCTGCCAGGGGGCGGGGAAGCGGCTGGGCTCGGGGTCCAGGCCCACGCACAGCATGGAGCCGTTGCGGGCCTCGGCCTCGAGCAGCTGGCGGACAAAACCGGTGGCCGGCGCCGCCACCGTTGCAGCCGCGCCGGGCGCGGGGCGCTGCGCGGTCATCATGCCCACCGCCGCGTCAGGACCGTGGCCAGCCCGGTGTAGCTTCCGGGGGTCATTGCCAGCAGCCGCTGCTTGGCGTCGTCCGGCAGATCCAGGCCGGTGATGAAGGACTGCATCAGCTCGCGCGACATCGGCTTGTCGCGCGTGTAGGCCTTGAGCTGTTCGTAGGGCTGCGGCAGGCCGTGGCGGCGCATGACCGTCTGCACGGCCTCGGCCAGCACTTCCCAGGCGCCGTCGAGGTCGCCCGCCAGGCGCGCCTCGTCCACCTGCAGCTTGTTCAAGCCGCGCAGCAGGCTGTCGTGCGCCAGCAGTGCGTAGCCCAGCGCCACGCCCATGTTGCGCAGCACGGTGCTGTCGGTCAGGTCACGCTGCCAGCGGCTGATCGGCAGCTTCTGGCTCAGGTGCGCCAGCAGCGCATTGGCCAGGCCGTAGTTGCCTTCGGCGTTTTCGAAATCGATCGGGTTGACCTTGTGCGGCATGGTCGACGAGCCGACCTCGCCGGCCACCGTGCGCTGGCGGAAATAGCCCAGGCTCACATAACCCCAGACATCACGCGACCAGTCGATCAGGATGGTGTTGGCGCGCGCGACCGCATCGAACAGCTCGGCCATGTAGTCGTGCGGTTCGATCTGGATGGTCATCGGGTTGAAGGCCAGACCCAGCTGTTCCTCGATGACGCCGCGCGAAAACACTTCCCAGTCGATTTCCGGGCAGGCGGCCATGTGCGCGTTGTAGTTGCCCACCGCACCGTTCATCTTGGCCTTCAGCGACACCGCGGCGATGCGCTCGCGCGCGGCGCGCAGGCGTGCGGCGATATTGGCGATCTCCTTGCCGACCGTGGTGGGGCTGGCGGTCTGGCCGTGCGTGCGCGCCAGCATCGGCAGCGCCGCCCACTCGCGCGCCATGCCGGCCAGCTTGTCGATCAGGCGATCCAATGCCGGCAGCATCACCTCGTCGCGCGCGGCCTTGAGCATCAGCGCGTGGCTGGTGTTGTTGATGTCCTCGCTGGTGCACGCGAAGTGGACAAATTCACCCGCAGCGCGCAGTTCGTCGTGCGGCTCGAAGCGCTGCTTGAGCCAGTACTCCACGGCCTTGACGTCGTGGTTGGTGGTCTTCTCGATGTTCTTGATGGCTTGCGCGTCCTCGGCGGCGAAGCCGCGCACCCAGCCGCGCAGCAGCCCGCGCGCGTACGCCGACAAGGGCGCAAATTCGTGCAGGCCGGCATCCGACAGGGCGATGAACCATTCGACTTCCACCTGCACACGGCGGTGCATCAGGCCGAATTCGGACAGCAGCGGGCGAAGCGCCGCGACCTTGGCGGCATAACGACCGTCCAGAGGGGACAGGGCCGTGAGGGCAGACTGGGGCATGTGAGCAGGGGCGCGCAGCAAGCGCCGGCCCCGAAGGGAAGACCCCCGATTTTATGCGCCGTCCCCGTCCGGGGGCCCGCGTCGCGCGGACGCCGCCGCGCCCACCGCCGCCATGAACGCCGACAGGCGCCCCGGATCGAGCGCGCCGTGCTGCCGCACGCCGCTGCACACGTCCACGCCAAATGGCTGCACGGCACGCAGGGCCTCGTCCACGTTCTCCGGCCGCAGCCCACCGGCCAGGAACAGCGGCAGCGGCGCAATCGCCTCGCGGATGCGGCGGCTGAGGGACCAATCGTGCGTGCGTCCGGTGCCACCCAGCTGCTTGACCGCCAGGCCGGGATTGCCGCTGTCCAGCAGCACCGCATCGGCCCATTGCGCGGCTTCGCGCGCCTCGTCCAGCGCGCCGGCATCGACCACGTGGATCACGGCGAACAGACGGACTTCCGGACACAGCTCCCGCAGGCGGCGGCCTTCTTCAGGTGCGACGCGATCCACCAACTGCAGGGCATGGCTGCCGATGGCCGCATGCTGGCGCGCGATGTCGTCGGCCGTCGTGCGGGCCGTCAGCAGCACGGTACGTGTCTGCGGCGGCAGGCCGCGCACGATCTGCGTCGCCAGATGATCGTCGATGACACCCGGCCCGCTGGGCATGGCAGAGACCAGGCCGAGCCAGCGCGCGCCGGCATCCAGGGCCAGTCGCGCCTCCGCGAGGCTGGCGATGCAGCAGATCTTGACGTCCGGTCCGGGTCTCATCGCACAGGCGCCTGCAGGTCCACCGGCAGGCACTCGATCACCAGCGGCAGCGCCACGGGCGCAGGCTGTTCGAGCGGCTGGATGGTGAAAGCCGACGCTGCCGCGCCAAGCGCCCAGGCCAGCGCCGGGCCGTCCGCGGCGTGCACGCGCGCCAGCGGCTCACCGGCATCCACCCGGGCGCCGATCGGCCGCAGCGCGGACAGGCCCACCGCCGGGTCGATCGTGTCGCCGGGCCGGCTTCGCCCACCGCCCAGTTCGACCACCAGCAGGCCGAGCGCGCGGGTGTCGATGGCCGCGATCATGCCCGCGCAGGGCGCCGCCACATCGCCCTGCGCCGGCGCGCGCGGCAGGCGCGCATCGCGCAACACATCGGGCGGGCCGCCCAGGCCGCGCACCATGCGCGCCAGGCATTCCGCTGCCGCACCACTGTCCAGCGCGCGCTGCAGGCGATCCCGCGCCTGCATCGACGTAGGCGCCAGGCCGCCCTGGACCAGCAGCCGTGCGCTGAGGTGACACGTCAGCTCCAGCAGGCGCGGCTCACAGGCCCGGCCGCTCAGCAGGTCGATGGCTTCCTGCATCTCCAGCGCATTGCCGGCCGTCCAGCCCAGCGGCTGGTCCATCGCGGTGAGGCTGGCCACCGTCGGCAGCCCCGCTTGCGCGGCCACCGTCACCAGGCTGGTGGCCAGGGCCCGGGCGCTGGGCAGATCGGCGGCGAAGGCGCCATTGCCCACCTTCACGTCCATCACCAGGCCCTGCAGGCCGGCGGCGATCTTCTTGCTCAGGATGCTGGCGGTGATCAGTGCCACCGACTCCACCGTCGCCGTGACGTCGCGGATGGCATAGAGCCGCCGGTCGGCCGGCGCCAGTGTCTCGTGCGCGCCGACGATGGCGCAGCCGGCTTCGCGCAGCACCTGCCGCAGGCGCTCGGGCGCGGGCGTGACCTCGTAGCCGGGCAGGGCCTGCAGCTTGTCCAGCGTGCCGCCCGTGTGACCCAGACCGCGCCCGCTGACCATCGGCACGACGCCACCGCAGGCGGCCACCAGCGGCGCGAGGATCAGGCTGACCTTGTCGCCGACGCCGCCGGTGGAGTGTTTGTCCAGGATCGGCCCGCGCATGCCCGCATCGCGCCAGTCCAGCACGGTGCCGGAGTGCGTCATGGCCCGCGTGAGGGACGCCGTCTCGGCCGCATCCATGCCGCGGCAGACGATGGCCATCGCCAGCGCTGCCGCCTGGCTGTCGCTCCAGCGCCCGTCGACGAGCCCGGCCACGAAATCCGCGATCTGCGCCGCGTCCAGCGCATGGCCGTCGCGCTTGCGGCGGATGGTCTCCTGCGCGAGCACGCGGGTCCCCGGTGCGCAGCCGCTACTCGACCAGCGTGATGCGCGGCGTCGGGTCGGGCGAAGGTCCGCCGCTGAGGTGAACCGTCAGCGCATCGAGATCGAGTTCGCCGCCCAGGCGGTTGCGGCCGCGGATCAGCATCACGAAGGCGTCGCCGCCCTCGGCCAGGAAGCTGTTGACGGTCAGGCGCAGCTCGCGCGTGGCATCCACCGGGCGGCCACCCACGCGCAGGTCCTGCACACGCTGCCCGTAGGGGGCCTTGGCGTCCCAGCGGTAGCTCATGGTGCTCGACGGGATCAGGAAGAGCGGCGCGTTGCGCCCCGGGCGCTGCTGGTCCTCGAGCATCTGCTTGAGTTCAGCGCCGCTGAGCGTCATCACCACCAGGCTGTTGCCGAAGGGTTGCATCGTGAAGATGTCGCCGTAGGTCACGGGGCAGGGCGGCGCGCCGCGGCACAGCAGGTCCGCCCGCACGCCGCCGGGGTTCATCAGCGCCAGTTCCGCACCGCCGCGATCGGGCGCACGCGTGGCCAGGTACTGGGAATCCGCGATCAACCGACCGGCCGCGGAATCGGTGCGCCCGCTGCGGTCGAAGCTGGCGCCGATACGGCCCACGGCGCGCTGGGCGCGCGGCGCGGCGGCCTTCGCGTATTCGGCCACGCGGGCCGCGATCGCCTGCGAGCCCTGGGCTTTCTTGAGCGCGGTCGCCCAGGGTTCGGGTTCTTGGGCCAGGATGTGGTCGCGCAGGGCCGGGTCGCTGCCGGCGTTGAAGACCGGCAGGTTGCGGTGCTGGCTGCGGGCGCGGTCGATGTCGCCGGTGGCCGGGTCGATCACCAGGTCGGCCACGCTGACGCCGCGTCCCAGCGCCGTGGCCTGCATCACGGCGCGGCCGTCGATCACGCAGCGGTAGCCCTGGTGCGTGTGGGCCGAGAACACGATGTCGATGCCGGGATGCAGCCGCTTGACGATCTCGAAGATGGTGCCGCGTGGGTTCGGGCAGCCGGCATCGTTCCACTCCAGCGGCTGGCCTGGTGTGCCGGTGTCGCCGCCTTCGTGGATGACGGCCACCAGCGCGCGCACGCCCTGGGCTTCCAGGCGCTGCGCCTCGGCATTGATGGCCTGGGCCTCGTCGGTGAAGCGCAGCCCAGCCACGCCCGAGGGCACGACGATGCTGGGCGTGGTCTTCGTGACGGCCCCGATGAAGCCCACTTTCACGCCGCCGAATTCGCGCACGACCGAGGGCGGGAACAGGCTGCGGCCATCGCTGGTCTGCACATTCGCGGCAAACATCGGAAAGCGCGCGCCCTCGTGGCTGCCGAAGGGGCAGGACGCGGTGGGCGACTCCGGTGTGTTGGCGCCGCAGCCGCCGCGCAGCACACGCAGCAGTTCATCTTTGCCGGCATCGAATTCATGGTTGCCGGGAATGGCCAGTTCCACGCCGATGCGGTTGGCCACGTCGATGGTCGACTCGTGGCGGAACAGCGCCGAAATCAGCGGCGTGCCGCCGATGAGATCGCCGCTGTGCAGCAGCACGCTGTGCGTGGCGCCCTCGCGCAGCGCCTGCACGGTGCCCGCCAGGTAGGCCGCGCCGCCGGCATTCAGGCGCTTGACGCGGCCGGGCTGCTGCGGATCGCCCCAGGGCAGGTTCAACGAGCCGGGCTCGAGGTTGCCGTGGAAGTCGTTGAACGCGATGACGCGCAGGGTCACCGGTTCGCGCGGCGCCGGCGGCGGGCTGGCACAGGACGCGAGCAGCAGCGCGGCGGCCAGCGGGGCGATCAGGAAGCGCATCAGGGACATGGGCGTTCTCTTGGCGGTGGAAATCAGTAGGTGGCGCCTGTGGCGGGGCCGGGTTCGCGGCCTGCCAGTGTGGCTTCGATGTCGGCCAGCAGGCCGCTGGCGCCGATGCGCAGCCGCGCAGGAACCAGCGCGTCGGCGCCCAGGATCTGGGCGGTCAGCGCCAGGTAGACCCGCGCGTCGGCCACGGTGCGCACGCCGCCGGAGACCTTGAAGCCCGCGCGCGCGCGGGCGGCCGGGTCGTCCGCGATGGCCTGCAGCATCGTGCGCGCGGCCTCGGGGCTGGCGCCGTGCGCGGTCTTGCCGGTGCTCGTCTTCAGGAAGTCCACGCCTTCGCCCAGGCCGATGCGGCAAGCCTCGGCGATGTGGGCCGCGGATGGCAGCTCGCCGCTTTCGATGATCAGCTTCAGGCGCAGGCCTTCGCTGGCGCGGCGGGCGGCCGCCACCACCCCGCCGGCTACCGCCGTGTTGCCAGCCAGCAACGCGCGCCAGGGCAGGACCAGATCGACTTCCTGCGCGCCGGCCTGGCGGATCTGGTCGATGTCGCGCTCCACCCGTGCCCGGTCGGTTCCGCCGTCCGGAAAGTTGGCCACGGCGGCCACGGCCACCGCCGGCGGCGCGCAGCGGCGGGCCACGGCCGCCAGACGCGGCCAGACACAGACGGCCGCCACATGGCCATGCGGGCCGGCGGCGCGCGCACACAGGCGCTCGATCTGGGCCTCGTCGTCGCCGTCGTTCAGGCTGGTCAGGTCCAGGCAGGCCAGGGCCGTGAGGGCGATCGCCCGATCAGGCGCGTTCACCGCCAGCACCTCGGTGTGGCGCGGGGCGGCTTGGGCCGCGGAAACGGTTCGGCACGCGCACGCACCAACCCCCAAAAGGGGGCGCCCACTTCAGAAGGACGACGGTAACAAGTTGTTGCGGCGTTCATCAGTGCTCGCTATCCTGACTCGACACATGGAAATGAGACTGGTGTCGTCGGGAGAGCTTTGGAGTTGCAGCTGCCGCAGCACGCAGGCGGCGCACATGACGCGCGCGGACATCGCCGCCATGCTGCGCAGCGCGCAGATGAACCATCTCA
Organism: Pseudomonadota bacterium; assembly: GCA_963205115.1. Taxonomy (GTDB): domain Bacteria; phylum Pseudomonadota; class Gammaproteobacteria; order Burkholderiales; family Burkholderiaceae_C; genus Rubrivivax. The sequence goes on from CAUJHV010000019.1 coordinate 47,639, forward strand.
ACCAACACATCACCGGCCTGCTGTTGCAGGTGGGCAACCGCTTCCTGCACTACCTCGAGGGCCCGAAGGCCCGGATCCAGGAAACGACCGCCCAGCTGAAGGCTGACCCGCGGTTCACCGGTCTGGTTGTGCTGAACGAAGGCGCGATCGAACGCCGGCTCTACCCGCACTGGTCGCTGGCCTTCCAGGACGTCAGCCTGCCTTCCACGCGCCTGGGCGCACTCAATGGCGCGCTCGAGCGCGCCATGAGCAGCGATCCGGTGGCTCTCGCCGAAGGTGGCGCCCATGCCGCGCTGCTGCAGCGCTTCTGGTCGGAGTTCGCGGCCACGCTGCCGCGCTGAAGGCGCCTCAGTCCGCATCGGGCGCCTCCGGCAAGGCCGCCACCACGGCGGACAGCGCATCCACCGCCGCTGCCGCGCAGGCCTGCGCCGACTGCAGGGTATGCGCGTGGCTCAGGGCCTCGTCGCTCATGCCGGCCCCCAGATTGGTGATCATCGACAAGGCCAGCACCCGCAGTCCGGCGTGCCGCGCGAGGATGGTCTCCGGCACCGTGCTCATGCCCACCGCACGCGCGCCCAGCAGCGCCAGCATGCGGATTTCCGCCGGCGTCTCGAATTGCGGCCCCAGCACCCAGGCGTAGACACCCTCGTGCAGCACATGGCCACGCGATCGCGCCGCGTCGCGTGCACACGCGCGCAGGGCCGGGTCGTAGGCGTCCACCATGCCCACGAAGCGGCCGTCGCCACGCTCGTGCAGCAACGGCGATTGCTGCACCAGGTTCAGGTGGTCGCTCAGCAGCATCAGGCTGCCCGGCGGCATCGCGCGGTCCAGGCTGCCTGCCGCATTGGTCTGCACGAGTGTGTGCACGCCCAGCGCGGCCAGGCTGCGGATCACGCCTTTCATGGCCGCGGCATCGCCCGTTTCGTAGGCGTGCTTGCGGCCGGCCAGCACCCACACCGGCCGGCCCTGCAGCAGCCCATGGCGCAGCACCCCCGCATGGCCGCCGATGGCCAGCGCAGGGAAGGCCGGCAGCTCGGCATAGGGCAGGTCCAGCGGCTGCTCGACGGCCTGCGCAAAGCCGCCCCAGCCCGAGCCGAGCAGCACCGCCGTGCGAGGCAGGGCGCGACCCTGCAGACGCTGCCGCACGATCTGCGCGCTGCGCGCGACCGCATCGTCAAGATCAGCGCTCATCGGCGTCCTTTCGCGTGGCGCGCGGCATCACGCCTGGCCTGGCCCGCGCCGAGCAGCGACGGGTGGATGGCGGCTGTGTCATGCACGGCGGCCCAGGTGATCCGGTCCGAAGCTCGCCGGCAGCAGTTCGCCCAGCGTGTAGCGCGCGCGCAGGCCGCTGGCGTCACCCACGAGGACGGGCGTGCCGTCGGCAGCAAATTCGCGCAGCTTCTGGCGACAACCGCCGCAGGGCGTGACCGGCTCGGCCGCCTCGCCGCACACCGCCACCGCGCGGATGCGGCGCCCGCCCGCGGCCACCAGATGCGCGATGGCACAGGCCTCGGCGCACAGGCCCTGTGGGTAGGCGGCGTTTTCGACATTCGCGCCGGCGTGGATGCGCCCGGCTTCGTCCAGCAGCGCGGCACCGACGGCGAAATGCGAATAGGGCGCGTAGGCGTGCGCGCGCACGGCTCGCGCGGCCTGCAGCAATCGCTGCTCCAGGGCCGCGTCCATCGGCGGGTCGCACGGCAGGTCGGATGCCACGGTCGTCAACGCTCCTTCAAATACGGAATGCCCAGCGCCTTGGGCGCGCGCGCCTGGCCGATGAATCCCGCCAGCAGCACCACCGTCATCACATAGGGCAACGCCTGGATGGCCTGGACCGGCACCGTACCGCCGCCCCAGGCATCCGGCAAGGCGACGCCCTGCAGGCGGATCGCCAGCGCGTCCAGAAAGCCGAACAGCAGGCAGGCCCAGGCGGCGCCCACCGGGTGCCACTTGCCGAAGATCATCGCGGCCAGCGCCATGTAGCCGCGGCCGGCGGTCATGTGCGGGATGAAGCCGGGGTTCAGGCCGATGACGAGGTAGGCGCCGGCCAGCGCAGCGAGCACGCCGTTGAGTCCCAGCGCCTGGTAGCGCAAGGCCTTCACCGACACCCCGGCGGCGTCCACCATCGCCGGGTTTTCGCCCGTGGCGCGCAGACGCAGCCCGAAGCGTGTGCGGTACAGCAGCCACCACACACCGGCCACCAGCAGCGCCGACCCATAAACCAGCACGTTATGCCCCGCGAGGCCCAAGGCCAGCGCGCGGCCGACGAAGGGCACGGACTCCAGCGCCGTGCCCAGGCCGACGAACCACGGCTGCAGCCGCACGGCCGCCGGCAGCGGCGGCGTCTGCCCGCCCTGCTTGAACCAGGCCGCGCCCAGCACCACGGTCAGGCCCACGGCGGTCATCGTGATCGCCATGCCCATGACGACCTGGTCGCCGCGGTGGCTCACGCAGCCGTAGCCGTGCACCATCGACAGCGCCACGCCGACCACCAGCGCGGCGGCCAGCGCCAGCGCCAGCGATCCCGTGGCCGCGCCGGCTGCGGCGGTGGCAAAGGCCGTCAGCAGCATCTTGCCTTCCAGGCCCAGGTCGATGACACCGGCCCGCTCGCTGATCGTGCCGGCGAGTGCGCACAGGATCAGCGGCGTGCTCACGCGCAGCGTGGACGCCAGCACCGTGCCGATCAGCGTCTCATCCATGCGCGGCTCCGGTGGCCGCAGCCGGCCGCAGCCGCGCCTGGAACCACCCATACAGGCGCGCGAACAGCGGCGCGGCCACCGTGGCCATCGCGCCGGCAAAGAGCACGATCAGGCCCTGCAGCGTGACGACCATGTCGCGGCTGAAACCCGGCACCTCGAATGCCAGCTCGGCGCCGCCCTGGTACAGCGCACCGAACAGCAGCGAGGCCAGCACGATGCCCACCGGGTGGCTGCGCCCGATCAGGCTCACCGCGATGCCGGCAAAGCCGGCGCCGGCGGTGAAATCCTGCAGCAGGCGGTTGTGCACGCCGGCGATCTCGTTGATGCCCACCAGCCCGGCCAGCGCACCGGACAGCCCCATCGCCATCAGCACCTGGCGCTTGGGCGCGATGCCGCCATAACAGGCGGCATCCGGCGCAAAGCCGGTGGCCCGCAGCGCGTAGCCGGCGCGCGTCTTCCACAGCAGCAGCTGCACACCCACCACGGCCGCGACGGCCAGCAGCACGGTGGCGTTCAGCGGTGTGCGCGGCCAGTCGATGCCCAGCGCCTGCAGCAGCACGTGCATGCCCGGCACCTGCGCGGCGGGGCCGAAGGCGCGGCTTTCCGGCGCCATGTTGCCCGGCTCCTTGATCACGCCCACCAGCAGGTAGATCAGCAACGAGGCGGCGATGAAATTGAACATGATCGTCGTGATGACGATGTGGCTGCCGCGCCAGGCCTGCAGGGCGCCAGGCACCGCGCCCCAGACCATGCCGAACAGCATCGCCGCCAGCACCATGGCCGGCAGCAGCAGCGCCGCGGGCCACTGCGCACCGAAGCCCAGACCGACCAGCGCCGCACCCAGCCCGCCCATCATGGCTTGGCCTTCGCCGCCGATGTTGAACAGCCCCGCATGAAAGGCCACGGCCACCGCCAGGCCCGTGAAGACGAAGGTCGTCGCGTAGTACAGCGTGTAGCTCAGCCCCGTGCGGCTGCCGAAGGCGCCCTTGACCAGCAGCGCCAGCACCTGCGCCGGATCCAGGCCGATGGCCCACACGACGGCGCCGGCCACCAGCAGCGACACGGCCACATTGAAGGCCGGCAGCACGGCCAGGTCGATCCAGCGCGGCAGTACGACGGGCGTGGACATGGCGCGTCCGTTCAGGCGGCCGCCGCTTCGGCGCCGCCCATCAGCCGGCCGATCGCCGACTCGGTGCAGGCTTCGATGGGCAGCTCACCGGCGATGCGCCCGGCATTCATCACGAGCACGCGGTCGGACAGCGCCAGCACCTCGTCGAGCTCGGAGGACACCACCAGCACCGCGCCGCCGGCGTCGCGCAGTGCGCGCAGGCGGCCGTGGATGAATTCGATGGCGCCGATATCCACGCCACGCGTGGGCTGGCCCACCAGCAGCACCTGCGGCTCGTGCGCGGCCTCGCGCGCCAGCACGAGCTTCTGCTGGTTGCCGCCGGAAAACTGCGACGAGCGCAGCCCGGTGTCGCGCGGCCGCACGTCGTAGGCCTGCATCATCGCCGCGGTGTCGGTGTGCATCGCGTCGCCATCCACGAAGGGGCCGCGGGCATAACGCGGCAGGCCCTGGTAGCCCAGCGCGGCCGATTCCCAGGCCGGGAAGGGCAGGACCAGCCCGCGCCGGTGGCGGTCTTCGGGCACGTGCGCCAGGCGCAGCTCGCGCGCCCGCGCCGGGCTCAGCCAGCGCGCGGGGGTGAAGGATTCGCCGCCCAGTTCCAGCGTGCCGGCCTGCGGCGCGCGCAGGCCGGACAGCACCTCCAGCAATTCGCTCTGGCCGTTGCCCGACACGCCGGCGATGCCGACGATCTCGCCGGCGCGCAGGCTCAGCGACACCCCGTCCAGCCGCATGACGCCCAGCGCGTCGCGCACGCGCAGGCCTTCGGCGCGCAGCAGCGCGGCGCCCGGCTCGGCGTGGTGCCCGTCGCGGCCCAGGTCGACGTGGCGACCAACCATCGCCTGCGCCAGGCCGTCGATGGAGGTCTGGTCGATCGGCGTATCCAGCACGACGGCGCCCGCGCGCATCACCGTGACGGCGTCGCACAACGCCATGATCTCGCGCAGCTTGTGCGTGATGAGCAGCAGCGTCGTGCCGCGCGCCTTCAGGCCGCGCAGCGTGACGAAGAGCTGGTCGGTCTCGGCCGGCGTGAGCACCGCGGTGGGCTCGTCCAGGATCAGGATGCGCGCGCCGCGGTACAGCGCCTTGAGGATCTCCAGCCGCTGGCGTTCGCCCACGGGCAGCTCTTCGACGGCCAGGTCCAGCCGCACCTGCAGGCCGGTCTCCTGCATCAGCGCATCCAGCTTGCGGCGCACCTGCGCGCGTGCCGGCTGCAGCCGCCAGCCGGGCTCGGCGCCGAGCATCACGTTGTCCAGCGCTGACAGCGTGTCCACCAGCATGAAGTGCTGGTGCACCATGCCGATGCCCGCGGCGATGGCGTCGTGCGAGTGGCGGATCGTGCACGCCTGGCCATCGATCTCGATGCGTCCGCTGTCGGCCTGGTAGAAGCCGTAGAGGATCGACATCAGCGTGCTCTTGCCGGCACCGTTCTCGCCGACGATGCCGTGCACGCTGCCGGCGGCCACCGTCAAGTCCACGGCACGGTTGGCATGCACCGCGCCAAAGCGCTTGTGGATGCCCGCCATGCGGACCGCGGGGGCCGGCGCGCCCATCACCGGCTCGTCAGGAACACTTGTTGGCGGCCATGTAGTCGACCACCTTGATCTTGCCGGAGACGATGTCGGCACGCGCCGCGTCGACCTTGGCCTTCATCTCCGGCGTCACCAGCTTGGCGTTGTGCGTGTCCATCGCCGCGTCGACGCCGTTTTCCTTCAGGCCCAGCGCGCTCATGCCCGGCTTGACACCACTGAAGGCGTTGGTCACCGCCACGTCCACGCGCTTGACCATGGAGGTCAGCATCGTGCCGGGCTGCAGGTGGTTCTGGTTGCTGTCCACGCCGATGGCCAGCTTGCCGGCGTCCTTGGCGGCCTGGTACACGCCCACGCCCGTGCCGCCGGCGGCGGCGAAGACCACGTCCACACCCTTGGCAAACTGCGCCTTGGCGAGTTCCGCGCCGCGTGCGGGGTCGTTCCAGGCCGAGGGCGTGGTGCCGGTCATGTTGGCCGTGACCTCGATCTTGCCGTTGGCGTACTTGGCGCCCTGCTCGTAGCCGCACTGGAACTTGCGGATCAGCGGGATGTCCATGCCGCCCACGAAGCCGACCTTGCCGGTCTTGCTGGCCATCGCGGCCATCATGCCCACGAGGAAGCTGCCCTCGTGCTCATTGAAGACGATGCTCTGCACATTGGGCAGGTTGACGACGAAGTCGATGATCGCAAACTGCAGCTTCGGAAATTCCTTGGCCACCTTCTCGACGGCCGAGCCCTGCGTGAAGCCGATGGCCACGATCGGGTTGGCGCCGCGCTCGGCCATGCGCCGCAGCGCCTGCTCGCGCTGCGTGGCGTTGGCGATCTCGAACTCCAGGTAGGCCTTGCCGCCATTGGCCTTCTTCCAGGCCTCGGCGCCGTTGTACGCGGCTTCGTTGAAGGACTTGTCGAACTTGCCGCCCATGTCGTAGATGACGGCCGGCTGGGCTTGCGCCAGCGCAGGGGCCGCAAAGCCCGCGCTCAGGGCCAGCGCCAGCAGCTGGCGACGATGCGACGAAGAAGGGGTGGTCATGGGCAGGGCTCCTCGGCTCGTGTCGATGGTGGCGGCGCACTGAGGCTTTGCCGCACGGTGTGCTCGGCAGGATAGCAAGACGCGGGCCCGTGACCACTCGGGCTTGCACGTGCCGAGGCCTTCACGACGAGGTCGCCAGGGCACCGGCCAGTGGACTAGCATCGCCGCCCCATGGATCCCCTGCCGATGCCCGCCCAGGAGCCGCCCGCACCGGAGCCCGCCGTGCGGGCCCTGGCGCAGCAGATGCCCAAGGTGCTGCTGCACGAGCACCTGGACGGCGGCCTGCGCGAAGCCACCCTGCTGGAGCTGCTGGACGAACGTGGCATCGCCGCGCCCGCGGCCGACGCAGCGGGTATGGCCGACTGGTTCGACGCGCGGGCGCACGCCGGCTCGCTGGAGCAATACCTGCGCGGCTTTGCGCTGACCGTCGCGGCCATGGCCAGCCCGGCCGCGCTGGCGCGTGTGGCCTTCGAGGCCGCCGAGGACGCGCGTCTCGACGGCTGCGTGCTGGCGGAATTCCGCATCGCGCCGCTGCTGTTCGAGCCCTTGGGTCTGGACGGCGACACCGCCGTCGATGCGCTGCTGCGCGGCCTGGCCCGCAGCGCGCTGCCCAGCGGGCTGATCGTCTGCGCGATGCGCCACCACCCACCCGACGAGGTGCGGCGCAGCGCCGAGCTGGCCCTGCGCTGGCTGGGCCGCGGCGTGGTCGCCTTCGACCTGGCCGGTCCCGAAGCCGGCTGGCCCGCGACCCGCCACACGGCACTGCTGCGGCAGCTGCGCGACGCCGGCCTGCCGCTGACCCTGCACGCCGGCGAGGCCGATGCGGCCGAACGTGTGCTGGAGGCCGTGCGCCTGGGCGCGCGGCGCATCGGCCACGGCGTGCACCTGGTCGACCGACTGGGCGCACCAGACTGGGCCACAACCCTCGACGAACTGCGCGCGCACGACGTGCACCTGGAGGTCTGCCCCAGCAGCAACGTGCACACCGGCGCCGCGCGTTCGCTGGCCACGCATCCGATTGCTGCGCTGTGGCGGGCTGGCGTGTCGCTGTCCTTCCACACCGACAACCGGCTGATGTCGCGCACCTGCCCTTCGCTGGAGGCAGCCTGGCTGGTCGAGCAGGCGGGGCTGGGCTGGGTCGACCTGGCCGCGATGGGCGAGCAGGCGGCCCGCCACAGCTTTCTGCCGCCGGACATGTGCGCGGCCGCCGCCGCACGTGTGCGCGCCTGGTCGCCGCCGCCCGGCTGAAGGCCGCACCCCGCTGGTATTCTTGGGCGATGAACGACCCGACCGGCGACCGCCGCCTGACCACCGACAACGTGCATGCCGACCGCCGCTTCGGCGTGGAGCACGGCGGTATCCACAAGCCGATCCACACTTCGGTGCAATACGGCTTCGACCGCGTCGAGGACCTGATCGGCGTGTTCCAGGGCACCCTCAAGGGCGGCTTCAACTACGCGCGCCAGGGCACGCCGACCACGGCCGCGCTGGAAGCCAAGATCACCGGGCTCGAGCAGGGCTTCGGCAGCATCAGCTTTTCCACCGGCATGGCGGCCATCGCCGCCATCTTCCTGACGCTGCTGCGCGCCGGCGACCACCTGGTCTCCAGCCGCTATGTCTTCGGCAACACCAACAGCGTGCTGGGCACGATCGAGGGCCTGGGCATCGCGGTCGACAAGGTCGACGCGTGCTCGGTCGACGCCGTGGCCGCGGCCATCCGGCCGACCACCCGCATGGTCTTCGTCGAGACCATCGCCAATCCGGCCACGCAGATTCCCGATCTCGCCGCCATCGGCGCGCTGTGCCGCGAGCGCGGCCTGGTCTACGTGGTCGACAACACCATCACCTCGCCCGCGCTGTTCCGCCCGCGCGACGTGCAGGCCAGCCTGGTGGTCAATTCGCTGACCAAGACCATCGCCGGCCACGGCGAGGCCCTGGGCGGCGCGGTCACCGACACCGGCCTGTTCGACTGGTCGACCTACCCGAACATCTTCCCGGCCTACCGAACGGGCGACGCCAAGGGCTGGGGCCTGCAGCAGCTGCGCAAGAAGGGCCTGCGCGACATGGGCGGCACCTTGTCGTCCGAACAGGCGCACCGCATCAGCGTGGGCGCCGAGACGCTGACCCTGCGCGTGGCGCGTTGCAGCCAGACTGCGCTGACGCTGGCGCGCTGGCTGCAGCAGCACCCGAAGATCGGCGCGGTGCACTACCCCTTCCTCGAATCGCACCCGCAGCACGCCCGTGCCCGGCAGTGGTTTTCCGGCGGCTCCTGGCTGATGGGCGTGGAACTGCGCGACGCCTCGACGCTGGTCGAGGTCGTCAACCGCCTGCAGCTGCCGATCAAGGCCACGGGCCTGGGCGACACGCGCACGCTGATCATCCCCGTGGCGCCGACCATCTTCTGGGAAGCCGGCCCCGCGGCACGCGCCGCGATGGGCATCGCCGAAGGCCTGCTGCGCCTGTCCATCGGCCTGGAAGAAGCCGATGACCTGATCGCCGATTTCAGCCAGGCCCTGGGCTGAGCCCGCGATGAAGATCTTCGGCATCGCCGGCCACTCCGGCATGGGCAAGACCACGCTGCTCGAACGGCTGGTGCCGGCGCTGATCGCGCGCGGCCTGCGCGTGTCGCTGATGAAACACAGCCACAAGGCCATCGACATCGACCGCCCGGGCAAGGATTCCTACCGCTTGCGCGAGGCGGGCTGCTCCGAGGTGCTGCTGCTGGGCCGCGAGCGTTGGGCGCTGATGCACGAACTGCGCGCCGACGCCGAGCCCACGCTGGACGAGCTGCTGCCGCACATGGCGCCTTGCGACCTGCTGCTGATCGAAGGTTTCAAGGGCGGCGATTTCCCTAAGCTCGAGGTCTGGCGCGCGGCCGAAGGCAAGCGGCCGCTGTGGGGCGCCTGGCCGGGCATCACCGCCGTGGCCACCGACGACCCGCAGGCGCTGGACCTGCCCGCAGCGCCGGGTGGGCCACCCGTGCTGGCGCTGGCCGACATCGGCCCCATCTCGGACTTCGCCTGCCAGCACGCGGTGCCGGCGGTCCGCTGATCGGCGCAGCCTCGGCGCCCGGCGCGCTGCGCCTGCGCAAGTCGAGCGTCAGCCCTTCGGCAGGAACTCCCTCTCTTGCTGTGGCACCATCGCCCAGGCGGCTTCGCGGGCCGCGGATGAGCCAAGAGGTCAGGCATGGCGACACATGACACGCGCGCCGCGCTGCTGCGGCTGCTGGGTACGGATGGGCCGCTGATCCAGGCGCCGATGGCGGGCGTGCAAGGGCACGCATTGGCCGTGGCCGTGCACCGCGCCGGTGCCCTGGGTTCGCTGCCGGCGGCCATGCTGTCGCCCGAAGGGCTGGAGCAGGAATTGCATGCGCTGCGCGCTGCTGCAGGTACGCGCCCCGATGGCCGCCTGCCCTTCAACATCAACTTCTTCTGCCACACCCCGCCCGTCGTGGACCCGGCCATTGAAGCCCGTTGGCGCCAGGCGCTGGCGCCCGCCTGCGCCGAATTCGGCATCGATGCCGCCAGCATCCCGCCCGGCGCTGGGCGCGCGCCGTTCAGCACCGCACTGGCCGACCGGCTCGAGCCCTTCCGGCCGGCCGTCGTGAGCTTCCACTTCGGCCTGCCCGAGCCGGATCTGCTGGCCCGCGTCAAGGCCTGGGGCGCCTGCGTGATCGCCTCGGCCACCACGCTGGACGAGGCACGCTGGCTCGAAGCACGCGGCGCCGATGCCGTCATCGCGCAGGGGCTCGAGGCCGGCGGGCACCGCGGCCAGTTTCTCGACCATGCCCTCACGCGCCAGTGCGGCACCATGGCCCTGCTGCCGCAGATGGTGCGCGCCGTGCACTGCCCGGTGATTGCCGCCGGCGGCATCGCCGATGCCCACGGCGTGGCCGCCGCGATGGCGCTGGGCGCCGCCGGTGTGCAGGTGGGCACGGCCTACCTGCTGTGCGACGAGGCCACGACCAGCCCCGTGCACCGGGCCGCGCTGAGCGGCCCGCAGGCGGCGCACACGGCGCTGACCAATGTCTTCACCGGCCGGCCGGCGCGCGGCATCGTCAACCGCCTGGTGCGCGAACTCGGTCCGATCAGCCCGCTGGCGCCGGCCTTCCCGCTGGCCGCTGGCGCACTGGCCCCGCTGCGCGCAGCGGCCGAGGCCGCCGGCAGCGGCGACTTTTCGCCGCTGTGGGCCGGCCAGAACACCACGGGCTGCCGCGCGGTGAGCGCCACGGTGCTCACGCGCGAGCTGCTGGCCGGCTTCGACATCCACGATTCATAAGGGAGCCCCGAACATGAGCCACCGCAGCATCCAGGTCGTCGACCATCCGCTGGTCCAGCACAAGCTCACGCTGCTGCGCCGCAAGGACGTCAGCACCATGAGCTTCCGGCATCTGCTGCACGAGATCGCCATGCTGATGGCCTACGAGATCACGCGCGACATGCCCACCTCGATGATCGAGATCGACACGCCGCTGGAGCGCATGCACTCGCCGGTGATCGACGGCAAGAAGACGGTCTTCGTGGTCGTGATGCGCGCCGGCAGCGGTTTCCTGGACGGCATGCTGGATGTCGTGCCGGGCGCGCGCGTGGGCCATGTGGGTCTGTTCCGCGACCCGCAGTCGCTGCAGGCGGTGGAGTACTACTTCAAGGTGCCCGACGGCATGCCCGAGCGCGACGCCATCGTGCTGGACCCGATGCTGGCCACCGGCAACTCCGCCGTGGCCGCCGTGACGCGGCTGAAGGCGACGCGGCCACGGTCCATCCGCTTCGTGAGCCTGCTGGCCGCCCCGGAAGGCCTGAACACCTTCCACGACGCGCACCCGGACGTGACGGTCTACACCGCCGCCATCGACCGCTGCCTGAACGAACACGGCTACATCCTGCCGGGCCTGGGCGACGCCGGAGACCGCCTGTTCGGCACCCGCTGAGTGCGCTGCCCGCGTCCCGCCGCCCCTGGTGCCGGCTGGCGAAGACCGCGCACCTAGAATGACCCGCAAGCCCAGGGTACCCCTTCAGAACACATGAAACTTGTCGGTGCGTTGACCAGCCCTTACGTGCGCAAGGTACGCATCGTGATGGCCGAGAAGAAGCTGGATTTCAACCTCGTGCTCGAGGACGTCTGGAACAGCGACGAGATCCTCAAGGCCAACCCGCTGGGCAAGGTCCCCTGCCTGGTGATGGAAGGCAGCGAGGCGATCTTCGATTCGCGCGTCATCGTCGAGTACCTCGACACCTTGTCGCCGGTGGGCAAGCTGATCCCTGCCGGCGGGCGCGAGCGCGTGGAAGTGCGCACCTGGGAAGCGCTGGCCGATGGCGTGCTCGACGCCGCCATCCTGGCGCGCCTGGAAGCCACCTGGAAGGGCCGCAGCGACGAGCAACGCTCGCCGGCCTGGATCGACCGCCAGCTCAGCCGTGTCAACGGCGGCGTGGCCGCCATGAGCCGCGGCCTGGGCAGCAAGCCGCATTGCGCAGGCATCCACTTTTCACTGGCCGACATCGCCGTCGGCTGTGCGCTGGGCTACCTGGACTTCCGCTTCCCGCAGATCGACTGGCGCGGCCCGCACGCCAATCTGGCGCGGCTGTACGACAAGCTCGCCGCGCGCCAGAGTTTCATCGACTCGATGCCTCCAGCGGCCTGAAGCTGTCGGCGCGGGCCTGCGGCCAGTAGAGCTCGAACACGCGGTGCGGCCACGCGCCGCGGCCTTCCGTCGCCGCCAGCAGCGCGCCCGGCTCGACAAAGCTCAGCCGGTTGACGAGCAGCCGCACCTGGCCGTCGTCGCCACGGCACACGATGTGGCGCGCGTGGATCTGCGACGGGCTGTCCAGCCCCGCGGCCTGCACCAGTTCCTTCAGCGCTTCCAGCGTGTTCTGGTGGAAGCGGAAGACCCGCTCGGACTTGTCGCCCACGACCAGCGCCTTCTGGCGCAGCGGGTCCTGCGTGGTCACGCCCGTGGGGCAGGCGCCGGTGTGGCAGTGCTGCGCCTGGATGCAGCCCAGCGCAAACATGAAGCCACGCGCCGAGTTGCACCAGTCGGCGCCCAGCGCCAGCGCGCGGGCGATGTCGAAGGCGCCGATGATCTTGCCCGCCGCGCCGATGCGGATGCGTTCGCGCAGGCCCAGACCGGTCAAGGTGTTGTGCACCAGCAGCAGGCCTTCCTGCAGCGGCGCGCCGACATGGTCGGTGAATTCCAGCGGCGCCGCGCCGGTGCCACCTTCGGTGCCGTCGACGACGATGAAATCCGGCAGCAGGCCGGTCTGCAGCATGGCCTTGGCGATGCCGAACCATTCCCACGGATGGCCGATGCACAGCTTGAAGCCCACGGGCTTGCCACCCGAGAGCTGCCGCAGGCGCTCGACAAACTGCAGCAAACCCACCGGATCGGCAAAGGCGCTGTGCGCCGACGGGCTCACGCAGTCCACGCCGATGGGCACGCCGCGCGCCGCGGCGATCTCGGCCGTGACCTTCGGGCCGGGCAGCACGCCGCCGTGGCCCGGCTTGGCGCCCTGGCTGAGCTTGATCTCGATCATGCGCACCTGCGGGTCGCGCGCATTGGCCACGAAGCGCTCCTCGTCGAAGCGGCCCTGCGCGTCGCGGCAGCCGAAGTAGCCCGAGCCGATCTCCCAGATGAGGTCGCCGCCGTGCACGCGGTGGTGCGCGCTGATCGACCCCTCGCCGGTGTCGTGCGCGAAGCCGCCCTTCTTGGCACCCGCATTCAGCGCCAGCACGGCATTGGCGCTGAGCGCGCCGAAACTCATCGCCGAGATGTTGAACAGGCTCGCGTCGTAGGGCTGCGTGCACGAGCTGCCGCCAGCACCGATGCGCACGCGGAAGTCGTGCGTGGGCAGCACCGTGGGCATCATCGAGTGGTTGATCCACGCATAACCTTCGGCGTAGACATTCAGCTGCGTGCCGAAGGGGCGCTTGTCGGACTCGCCCTTGGCACGCTGATAGACCAGCGACCGCTGCTGGCGCGAGAAGGGCGCGGCCTCGTTGTCGCTTTCCAGGAAGTACTGCCGCAGCTCCGGGCGCACGTATTCGAGCAGGAAGCGCAGGTGCCCGATCACCGGGTAGTTGCGCAGCAGCGAGTGGCGCCGCTGGCGGCTGTCGCGCCAGCCCAGGCCGACGAGAAACAGGCACAGCAGCGCCAGAGGGCCGCCGATCTGGAAGGCCACCCAGGTGAACGTGAACAGCAGCAGCCCGATGGCGCTGAGCAGCCACGCGAGATAACGCACCGGGAAGTGCTGGTCGATCTGGTGAAGCCAGGCGTGCACGGCGGAACCTGCTTTCTCGGGCCGAGGGTGGGCGCGATGCTAGCGAGGCACCTGCGCCGGCAATGCCGGGTGTTCCCGCGGACTTCGCCCGCAGTTCAGGCCTTGAAGAAGGTCAGCAGCCGCTGCGCGGTCTCGTCGGGGCGCTCTTCGGGCAGGTAGTGGCCGCAGGGCAGGTGCTCGCCGCTGACCGTGCCGCTGCACTGCGCGCGCCACAGGGTCAGCGGGTCGAACTGCGCGTGCACCACGCCGCGTTCGCCCCACAGCACCAGCAGGTCGCAGGCAATGCGCTGGCCGGCGGCGCGCGAGGCTTCGTCGTGCGTCAGGTCGATGCCGGCAGAGGCGCGGTAGTCCTCGCAGGCGGCGTGGATCGTGGCCGGGTCGGACCAGCAGCGCAGGTATTCCTGCAGCGCGCCGGGCTCGAAGAAGGCCAGGTTCGCCGAGCCCCAGCCGCCGATCTTCCAGCGCAGGTAGGCATCGGGGTCGTGGCCGATCATGCGCTCGGGGTGCGGCGCGGGCTGGATCAGGAAGAACCAGTGGTAGTAGGCGCGGGCAAAGGCCATGTCGGTGGCGCGGTACATGTCCAGCGTCGGCGCGATGTCCAGCACGGCCAGGCGCTGCACGGCCTGCGGCTGGTCCAGCGCCAGGCGGTGCGCCACACGCCCGCCGCGGTCGTGGCCGGCCACGGCATAACGCGCGTAGCCCAGCGAGGCCATCAGCGCGTGCATGTCGGCGGCCATCGCACGCTTGCTCTGCTGCGCGTGCCCGGGCTCGTCGGCCGGCTTGTCCGACCAGCCATAACCGCGCAGGTCCGGCACCACGAGGCGGAAATGCGGCGCCAGCGTCATGGCCACGCGGCGCCACAGCGCGCCGGTCTGCGGGAAGCCGTGCAGCAACAGCAGCGGCGGCGCATCGGCACGACCACCGATGCGCACGCGCAACTGCACGGCACCCGCCGGGCGGCGCGCGTCCTCGAAACCGTCGAATGCCAGGGCCTCGTCCATCGTGTGTCTCCGTGCCGTTGTCGTGGCTATACTGGAACCATAGCGCCGATTTGCTTCCAGCTTGCGGGCGCTCAACAAATGCCGCTAAATCGGACCATCGACCCGGTGTCCGTTCATGGCGGCACCGGGTTTTTTGTTTGGTGCCATGGCCAGCGTCGGTGACGTCACTCCCCAGCAGATGCATTTCAGCGAGCCGCTGCCGCTGAAGGGCGGGTCGGCCCTGCGCGACTACACGCTGGTCTACGAAACCTACGGCACGCTCAACGCGCAGCGCAGCAACGCGGTGCTGGTGTGCCACGCGCTCAATGCCAGCCACCACGTGGCGGGCACCTATGCCGGCCAGGAGCGCAGCGAAGGCTGGTGGGACAACCTGGTGGGACCCGGCAAGCCGCTGGATACCGACCGCTTCTTCGTCATCGGCGTCAACAACCCGGGTTCGTGTTTCGGCTCGACCGGGCCGATGCACGCCAACCCGGACACCGGCCGCCTGTACGGCGCGGATTTCCCCGTGGTGACGGTGGAGGACTGGGTCGATGCGCAGGCGCGGCTGGTCGAGCGCCTGGGCATCACGCAGCTGGCCGCCGTGCTGGGCGGCAGCCTGGGCGGCATGCAGGCGCTGGCCTGGACGCTGCGCTACCCGCAGCGGCTGCGCCACTGCGTGGCCGTGGCCACCGCGCCGAACCTGTCGGCACAGAACATCGCCTTCAATGAGGTCGCGCGCCGGGCCATCATCTCCGACCCCGATTTCCACGGCGGCCACTACGCCGCGCACGGCGCGATCCCCAAGCGCGGGCTGCGCGTGGCGCGCATGATCGGCCACATCACCTACCTGTCGGACGACTCGATGGAAGAGAAGTTCGGCCGCGAATTGCGCGCCGCCGAACTGGGCTACAGCACGCAGGACGTGGACTTCCAGATCGAGAGCTACCTGCGCCACCAGGGCGACAAGTTCAGCGAGTATTTCGACGCCAACACCTACCTGCTGATCACACGCGCACTGGACTACTTCGACCCCGCGCGTGAATTCGGCGGCGACCTCTCGCGGGCCTTCGCCGCGGCGCGCGACACGCGCTTCCTGCTGGTGAGCTTCACCACCGACTGGCGCTTTTCGCCGGCACGTTCGCGCGAGCTGGTCAAGGCACTCGTCGACAACCGCGTCGACGTGAGCTATGCCGAGATCGCCGCGCCGCACGGCCACGATGCCTTCCTGCTGGAGGACCCGCGCTACCACGGCGTGATGCGCGCCACTTTCGAGCGCATCGCGCGCGAAGCGGAAGGGGCCGCCCATGTCTGATCGCAGCGACCTGCAGACCATCGCGAGCCTGGTGCCCGAAGGCTCGCGTGTGCTGGACCTGGGCTGCGGCGACGGCGAATTGCTCGCGCACCTGCAGGCCACGCGCGGCTGCACGGGCTACGGCATCGAGATCGACGACGCCAACGTGCTGGCCTGCGCGCAGCGCGGCGTCAGCGTCATCCAGCTCAACCTGGAGGACGGCCTGGCGCTGTTCGGTGACGCGAGCTTCGACGTCGTGCTGCAGCTGGACACCCTTCAACACGTGCGCCACACGCAGAAGCTGCTGCGCGAAACGGCCCGCGTGGGCCGCATCGGCATCGTCAGCTTCCCGAACTTTGCGCACTGGCCCAATCGCCTGCGCGTGGCCGCCGGTCGCATGCCGATCTCGCGCGCACTGCCCTACCGCTGGTTCGACACGCCCAACGTGCGCTTCGGCACGCACGCCGACTTTGCCGAACTGGCCGCGGAAAGCGGCCTGCGCGTGACCGACAGCTTCGGCCTGCTGGAAGGCCAGATCGTGCGCCGCTGGCCCAACCTGCGCGCCAGCGTGGCGGTCTTCCGCTTCGAGAAGCTGGCCTGAGCGTCGCTGCCGCGACGTCGCGCGGCGCGGGCCCGGTTCGGCGCCCAAGCACCCGCGCCAGCAGCTTTTGTGCGCGCCCCCTATGATGATTCGATGACTGCGAATCATCTGTCCGACCGCCTGCGCGCCCTGGGTGCCGACCGCCTGGCCGGTGCCAAGCGCGGTGTCGAAAAGGAAAGCCTGCGGGTCGACGCGTCTGGCGCGCTGGCCTTGACGCCGCATCCCGTCGCGCTGGGTTCGCCATTGACGCACCCGTGCATCACGACCGATTTCAGCGAGTCGCAGCTCGAGCTCATCACGGCCGCGCACGTCAGCGTCGAATCCTGCGCGGAGGAGCTCGCGCACATCCACCGATTCGTGGCCCAGGCCCTGGGCAGCGAACGCATGTGGGCCGCCAGCATGCCTTGTTGGCTGCCACCGGACGAGTCCATCCCGATCGGCCATTACGGCAGCAGCCACATCGGCCGCGCCAAGAGCGTCTACCGCATGGGCCTGGGGCTGCGCTATGGGCGGCGCATGCAGACCATCTCCGGCATCCACTACAACTGGTCGCTGCCGGGCCTGGGCAACGAAGAGTATTTCGGGCTGATCCGCAATTTCCGGCGGCAGTCCTTCGTGCTGCTGCGGCTGTTCGGCGCCTCGCCCGCTGTCTGCGCGTGTTTTGTCGAAGGCCGCCCGCACGGGCTGCAGCCCATGGGTCCGGACACCTTCGGCCTGCCGCACGCCACCTCGCTGCGCATGGGGCGCCTGGGCTACCAGAGCGACGCGCAGGCCGCGCTGAATGTCAGCTACAACAGCCTGGCCGGTTATGCCGCCTCGCTGCACGGCGCGCTGACCACGCCGCATCCGCCCTACGAAGCCATCGGTGTGCGCAACCTGGGCGGCGAGTACAACCAGCTCGCCACCAGCCTGCTGCAGATCGAAAACGAGTTCTACGGCACGATCCGCCCCAAGCGCACGATCCGCATGGGCGAGCGTCCGCTGCACGCGCTGCGCGAGCGCGGCGTCGAATATGTCGAGGTGCGCTGCATGGACCTCGACCCCTTCGAGCCCGCCGGCATTTCGGCGCAGACCATGCGTTTCCTGGACGTCTTCCTGCTGCACTGCCTGCTGCGCGACAGCCCGCCGGATTCGCCCGAAGAGAACGTCGCGATGGGCCGCAACCAGCACCGCGCAGCGGCTCAGGGCCGTGAGGCCGACCTGATGCTGCAACGTGGCGAATCGCAGGTGGGCATCGCCGACTGGGGCGCGGAGATCCTGGCCGAGTGCCTGCCGCTGGCCGAGGCCCTGGACCAGCTGGGCGGCACGCCCGCGCGCCACCTGTCTGCCGTGGAGCAGGCCCTGCAACGCTGGCAGGCGCCGCACACCTCGCCGTCCGCGCGGCTGCTGTCCGCGATGAAGACCGACTTCGGCGGCGCGTTCCACGCCCTGGCACTGGCGCAGACCCACCAATCACACGCCCACTGGCTGGCCCAGCCGCTGGCGCCCGAGGTGCACGACCGGCTGCGCGTGGCCGCCGAGGTGTCGCTGCGCGAACAGCGCCGGCGCGAGGCAGCCGACTTGGGCACCTTCGAAGAGTACCGCGTCGCCTATCTGGCGCCCGAGCGCCTGCTGCCCTGAAAGGCTGAGCCGCGCGACAATCCGCGCCAATGAGCACCGACGCCCCCACCCCGATCGACCCGTCCGGCCTGGAAATCTCCCTGGCCAGCGCCATGGAACTGACCCGGCTCGGCCTGGGCACGCTGGTCGACATCCGTCAGGCCTTCGAGATCGAGCTCAAGGGCGGCATTCCGGACACCGTGCACATCCCGCTGTTCGAGGTCAAGCAGCTGCTCGGGCACCCCTTGACCGAAGACGAGCAGGACATCCTCGATGCGGGCCAGCCCACGCCGATGGATGTGCAGGGCTTTTTCACCACCGTGAACCGGCTGCACCACGTGCGCGACCACATCGTGCTGCTGGTGTGCAACAGCGGCCGGCGCAGTCTGTATGGCGCGCAGCTGTTGCGCTCGATGGGCTACCCGAAGACCCTGTCGGTGGGCGGCGGCTTCCAGGCCTGGAAGAAGCTGCAGCAGGCCAGCGCTGCAGCACAGGCCAGCGGCCCTGCAGCGGCGCCGGCCGCCTGAGGCCCGCTCGGGTCAGCGGGGCGCCGCGGACGCGCAGGCGCGCATCGACCGGGTGATCCGCGGCCGGGTTGCGCTGGACCGCCCGGATGTCGCGGCTCGAGGACTTACCGCACCTTGCCCAGCAGCGACTGCACGTCGTCGAGCAGGGCACCGAGTTCCGTGTGCTGCCCGGAGTCCACACCCAGCCGCGTCTGCAACTCCTGTTGCATGAAGCACACCGTCATGCGCACATAGGTGCTGTCCAGCGCCTTGCGCACGGCCGCCATCTGGCCGGCAATGTCCAGGCAGGGCTGGCCCTCCTCGATCATGCGCTGGATGCCGCGCAACTGGCCCTCCGCACGTTTGAGGCGATTGAGCAGGTCGGTACGGTCAGCGTCGGTGGCAAGCGAGGACATGTTGCAACTCACATCGGCAGAGGAGGTCGTCGGGGCCATTGTCCGATTCCTTTGGCGGCAGCGGCGCCGGGCGCCGCGATCTCCAGGTCAGCGGGTACCGCAACTGGTTCCGCCCTCCGGTACGCCCAGCTTCTTGAGCAGGATGCCGGGAGGGCAGAAATTGGTGAGGCCGGACTGGAACAGGTTCAGGCCGACGAAGGCCGTGAAGGCGAGCCACCACTTGTTGACGAAGACCGGGCTGCCTTCGACGCCCAGCGCGAGCGAGAGCACCACGAAAAAGCCGGCCATCAGGCGGATGTAGCGTTCGACGGTCATTGCAGTTCTCCTTGAGGGGACGGATGAAGATAAGAATCCCGCGGCATCAATCCGCGGCGGCGTGGCGGCGCTTGAACAGCGCGTAGTACAGGACCGGAATCACCACCAGCGTCAGCAGCGTGGACACCGCGATGCCGAAGATCAGCGAGATGGCCAGGCCGTTGAAGATGGGGTCGTCGAGGATGAAAAAGGCGCCGATCATGGCCGCCAGCCCGGTCAGCGCGATGGGCTGCGCACGCACCGCGGCGGACTGCACGACGGCCAGCTTGAACGCCGCACCGCGCGAGACCTGCAGTTCGATGAAGTCGACCAGCAGGATCGAGTTGCGCACGATGATGCCCGCCAGCGCGATCATGCCGATCATCGAGGTGGCGGTGAAGCTCGAGCCCAGCAGCGCGTGGCCCGGCATCACGCCGATGATGGTCAGCGGGATCGGCGCCATGATGACCAGCGGCACGAGATAACTCTTGAATTGCGCCACCACGAGGAGGTAGATCAGGATCAGCCCGACGGCATAGGCCGCACCCATGTCGCGGAAGGTCTCGTAGGTGATCTGCCACTCGCCGTCCCACTTCAGTGAATAGGCACGGAAGGGGTCCTGGGGCTGGCGGATCCAGTATTCGCCCAGCCCTCCCGTGCCGGGCAGGGCCACTTCGGGCAGCCGGTCGCGGATGGAGAACAAGCCGTACAGCGGCGAGTCCGGCACCTGGGGCTGCGCACCGCGGCCCACGTCGCCGAAGACGTAGGACAGCTGCATCAGGTCCTTGGTGTAGAGCGGCTTGTCGATCACGCCGCGCTCCACGCGCACCAGCTCGCTCAAGGGCACCAGCTGACCGTTGGCCGCGCGCAGCGGCAGCGCCAGCACGGCGTCCAGGCCCACCTGGTCCTCGCGCGGCAGTTGCAGCCGCACGGGAACCGGGTACTTGCTGTGGCCGTCGTGCAGCCAGGCGGCGTTGGTGCCGGACAGCGCACCCTGCACCGTCTGCGCCACCGTCGCCACCGGGATGCCCATCGATTCGGCCCGCTGGCGGCGGATGCGCAGGAAGGCGCGCGGCGCATCGGCCAGCACCGTGCTGTCCACGGCCGCGATATCGGGCGTGGCGCGGAAGGCGGCCTCCAGGCGCAGCGCGACTTGCTGCCGGCCGGCTTCGTCGGGTCCGTAGACCTCGGCCACCAGCGGGCTCATCACCGGCGGGCCGGGCGGCACTTCGACGACCTTGAGCTTGGCACCGTGGCGTGCGGCGATCTTTTCGAGCTCGGGGCGCAGGCGTTGCGCAATGGCGTGGCTCTGGTCGTGGCGGTGCTTCTTGTCGACGAGGTTCACCTGCAAGTCGCCCTGCTCGGCATCGGCGCGCAGGTAGTACTGCCGCACCAGGCCGTTGAAGGTGATCGGGCTGGCCGTTCCGGCGTAGCCCTGCAGGTCCAGCACCTCGGGCTGGCGCGCCAGGAAGGCGCCCAGATCCTGCAAGGCCGCGGCCGTGTCCTCCAGCGGCGTGCCGGCCGGCATGTCCACGACGAGCTGGAATTCGCTCTTGTTGTCGAAGGGCAGCATCTTCAGCACGACACCCAGCGCCGAATTGGGCACCAGTGCCAGCGCCATCGACAAGGCCAGTGCAGCCAGGATGCCACCCAGCAGCATCCAGCGGCGCCGGGCGCTGTCCAGCAAGGGGCGCAGCAGGTGCGTGAACACGGCCGTGATGCGGGTGGCCATCTTCGGCGGCTCGACATGGCCGTGGGCGTCGCCGTGGGGCTTCATCAGCCGCAGCGCCAGCCAGGGGGTGACCGTGAAGGCGATGGCCAGCGACAGCGCCATGCCCAGGCTGGAGTTGATCGGGATCGGGCTCATGTAGGGGCCCATCAGCCCGCTGACGAAAGCCATCGGCAGGAGCGCCGCGATGACCGTCAGCGTGGCCAGGATCGTCGGTCCGCCGACCTCGTCGACGGCGGCCGGAATGATGGCCACCAGCGGCTTGCCCGGCTCGAGTTGCTGGTGGCGGTGGATGTTCTCCACCACGACGATGGCATCGTCGACCAGGATGCCGATCGAGAAGATCAGCGCAAACAGGGAGACGCGGTTGAGCGTGAAGCCCCAGGCCCAGCTGGCAAAGAGCGTGGCTGTCAGCGTGAGGATCACCGCGGCGCCCACGATCACCGCCTCGCGCCGGCCCAGCGCCATGCCCACGAGCAGGATGACCGAGCCCGTCGCGAAGGCGAGCTTCTGGATCAGCTTGTTGGCTTTTTCCGCGGCGGTTTCGCCGTAGTTGCGCGTCACCGTCGCCTCGATGCCCTGGGGCAGCACGGTGTTGCGCAGCGCGTCCACGCGCTCGCGTGCGGCGCGCGCCACGTCCACGGCGTTTTCGCCGGGCTTCTTGGTGACGGTGAGGGTCACGGCCGGGTAGACCGTCCCCGCGGCGGCGCCGGAGGCGGCACCGTCGGACACCGGCGCGGCCGCGCCCGGCGTGTACCAGACATAACGCGTCGGTTGCGCGGCACCCGGTTCGATGCGCGCGACCTCGCGCAGATAGACCGGACGGCCGGCATTCACGCCGACGATCAGATCGCCCACATCGTCGGGGCTGCGAAGGAATTCGCCGGTCTCCACGCTCAGCATGCGGCCGCTGGTCTCGTCGGCCACCGCGCCGGCGGGCATGCCCACGTTGGCGGCGGCCAGTGTCTGCGTCAGACGCGCCACGTCGACGCCGCGCTCGCGCAGGCGTGCCGGGTCCAGGCTCACCTGCACGACACGGCCGGGGCCGCCCAAGGTCTGCACCTCGCGCGCGCCGGGCACCCGCTTGAGCTCGGCTTCCATGGCGTGCGCCACGCGCTCCAGCTCCACGGCGGCAACGGCATCGCGGCTCCACAGCGTCACGGCCAGCACCGGCACATCGTCGATGCCCTTGGGCTTGACGACAGGAGGCAGCGTACCCAGACCCGCCGGCAGCCAGTTCTGGTTCGCGTTCAGGACGTCGTACAGGCGCACCAGCGCCTCGGTGCGCGGCACGCCCACCTTGAACTGCACCGTCAGAACGGCCATGCCGGGTCGCGAGACGGAATAGGTATGTTCGATGCCGGCGATCTGGCCCAGGACCTGCTCGGCGGGCCGCGCGACCATGTTCTGCACGTCGGTGGCGCTGGCCCCCGGGAACGGGATCAGGACGTTGGCCATCGTGACGTTGATCTGCGGCTCTTCTTCGCGCGGCGTCACGAGCACGGCAAAGAGGCCCAGCAGCAGCGCCACCAGCGCCAGCAGCGGTGTCAGGGCGTTCTGTTGAAAGGCCGCGGCCAGGCGGCCGGAGACGCCCAGTCCGGTGCCCGGAGTTGGCGTGTGGGCGGAAGCGGGGTGGTCCATCGCTTCTCGTCCTTCAGCGCGCGGGCCGGGCGTCGGCCAGGCCTGCACGCAGCGCGTCTGCCGCGATGCGTTCACCCGGCTTCAGGCCGGCCACGACCGCCACGCCTTCGGCGCCGCGCTCGGCGCCCAGGCGGACGGCGCGCAGCACGAACTGTTCGCCTTGCACCACATAGACCGCGTTCAACTCGCCGCGGCGCAGCACCGCCGCCTGCGGCACGACGATGGCGCTGTCGGCGCCGGCCTTCGGTGCCGCACCGTCCAGGCGCACCTGCACCATCTGCCCGGGGCGAACGCTGGCCTGCACGTCGGCCGGCAGGTCCAGGCGCCACTCGATGGTCTGCGAGACGGCGTCCGCCGTCGCCAGCTCGGTGCTGCGCAGCGGCGTGATCGCGCGGCCGTCGGGCAGCACGACCTGCACCCGCTGCGCGCTGCGCAGCAGCTCGGCCCGCGAGACGCCCACCTGCACCACGGCGCGCAGCGCGCCGGGGGCGTAGATCGTGGCGATCGGGCGGCCCGGCGTGGCCAGGTCGCCCGCATCCAGGTGCGTGGCGCCGACGATGCCGTCGAAGGGCGCCGTGACGCTGCTGAAGCCGCGCGCCAGTGCGGCCTGCGCGCGTCCGGCCTGCGCCTGCTCCACACCGGCCTGCGCGCCGCGCCACTGGTTTTCCGCGATGTCCAGCGCAGACTGGCTCACGAAGCCCTTGCTGCGCAGGTCGCGCGTGCGTTCGGCATTCAGCCGGGCATTGGTTGCCTCGGCCTGCGCCTGCGCCAGTGCGGCGTCGCTGCGCTGCAATGCGGCCGTGGCCTCACGGCTGTCCACACGCGCCACGAGCTGGCCGGCCTTGACGCGGTCGCCGGCCTTGACAGCCAGCTGCAGCACATTGCCGCCCACTTGGGAGGCCACAGTGGCCTGGCGCAGGGGCTGGATGCTGCCATCGAGGTCGAGGCTGGAGGCCGTGCCGCTGCGGGCCACGGTGATCACCGGCACGCCGGACGCACCGGACGTCCGGGACAACGTGGCGGGCACGGGCGCGGCCGAATCGGCTGCGAGCGAACGCCAGGGCGCCGCGAACAGGCCGGCCACGGCCAGCGCGGCCGCCAGCATCTGCGGATGTCGAAGGAATGGACGTGTCTGGATACCCATAGGGGGTATCCTAACACATACCCTGCAGGGTATCAAGCGCCGGCGCTGGGCCGACCTGGCGCGTCGCGCAAACGCGGGCGCGCCCCGGGTGAGCGGCGGCCGGCCGAGTCAGCCAGCCAGCCAGCCCTGAAGGCTCAGAACGGGATGTCGTCGTCCATGTCGTCGAAGCCGGTTGACGACTTCTGCGGCGCGGCGCGCGGGGCGGGTGCCTGGCGCGGGGCCGGGGCGCTGCGCATCGGGGCACCGGAGCCGCTGTCTTCGCCCTGGCCGCCACCGCCGCCCATGCCGCCGCCTTCACGGCCGCCGAGCATGGTCATTTCCTGCGCAATGATCTCGGTGGTGTACTTCTCGACGCCGTCCTTGTCGGTCCACTTGCGCGTCTTCAGGCGGCCTTCCACGTAGACCGACTTGCCCTTCTTCAGGTATTCGCCGGCGATCTCGGCCAGCCGGTCGTAGAAGACCACGCGGTGCCATTCGGTTTCTTCCTGACGCTCGCCGCTGGTCTTGTCCTTCCAGCTGCGGCTGGTGGCGATGGTGACGTTGCAGATGGCGGCGCCATTGGGCGTGTAGCGCACTTCGGGGTCACGGCCGAGGTTGCCGATGAGGATGACTTTGTTGACCGAGGCCATGGCGGGGCTCCTGCTGGAAGTGTGGGGACCGATGCGGCGGCTGCCGTCGGCTGTCTGATGCGGTCATGATACGAGCCCACCGCACCGGCGGCAGGGCAGCCACAGGGGATAGACGAGTGGCGCACAGGAGGGGCCCCAAGGGGTGTCAACGCGGGCCGGGGTGCGGCCGGAGCCCACGGTCCATGCGTCGCCCCGCGTGCCGGGATCCGCCGCCGCTGCTCAGGGCTCGCCATCCCAGTAGTCGAGGTTTGCCTCGGCGCGCTGGACAAGCCGCACGCCGGGCGCAAAGGCCGCCGTCTTGCCCGAATCCGGGTAATGGCAGACCTCCGGCCGCTCCTGCGTGCTGATCGACAGGTAGCGGATCGGCTGCGCCGAGGTGTTGATCAGCTGGTGCGGGTATTCGGGACCGGGCGGGATGAAGATCACGTCGCCCGCGCACACCGGCAACATCTCGCCGGCCACGCGCAAATGGCCTTCGCCGGCCAGCATCACGAACATCTCTTCCTGCGCCAGGTGGTAGTGGTACGGGCAGGCGCGCTGTCCGGGCGGCACGGTGTCGACGGCCGCGCCGAGCTTGCGCGCGGCCGTGCCGTCGGACAGGGCGCCGGTGCTCGACGCATACAGCGGCGGCCGCTCGAAGGCCTCGTGCGGCACTGCGTCGACATGCCGTACGAGCTGCGCGCGCAACTGCGCCACGCGCTCGGGCGAGCCCGGGGCCGCGTCGCTGCCAGGCGGGGGATTCACGGGTGCGTTCATCGGAGTGCCTCCACGGAGCCAGGGCGATGGATGCTGACAGCAAAGTCGCTCGCGTACCATCCTCGCTGCCCATGACAGACGC
>CAUJHV010000020.1 GCA_963205115.1 Pseudomonadota bacterium
GCCTGGTTCGTGCAACAGCCCGACGGGCGCTGGCAGCTGCGGGCGCACGACCATGCGCTGGGCTGCTGGCGCACGGCGCTGGACGGCGCGACGCTGCAGGACGCGCTGGAACGGGTCTGCGAAGACCCGCAACGCGAGTACTGGACATGACGGCGACGCTGTCGCCAGGGGCCATGACGGCGACGCTGTCGCCGGGGGCCATGACGGCGAGCCCGTCACCGGTCTACCTGGACCACAACGCCGCCACGCCGCTGCGCCCCGAGGTGCTGGTCGACATGCACGACACGATGCGGCATGCCTGGGCCAACCCGTCGTCGGTGCACGGCCCCGGCCAGGCGGCGCGGCGCGTGCTGGCCGACGCGCGGGCGCGCGTGGCGGGGTTTCTCGGCGCCTTGCCGGCCGAGCTGGTCTTCACCAGCGGCGCGACCGAGGCCAACCACCTGGCCGTGCGCGGCACCTGGGCGCAGGCCCGCCTCCACGGGCGCACGCGTGTGCTGATGTCGGCCGTTGAACACCCAGGTCTGCTCGCGTTGGCTGCGCAGTTGCGCGACGAGGGCGCCGTCGTGGACCTGATGCCGGTCGACACGCATGGCCGGCTGAACCTCGCCGCCGCACGGGCACGGATGGGTGAGGACGTGGCGCTGGTCAGCGTGATGGGCGCGAACAACGAAACCGGCGTGCTGATGCCGGTGCCGGAAGTGGCCCAGCTTGCGCACGCCTGCGGCGCGGCGCTGCACGTGGATGCCACGCAGCTCGTGGGCAAGGCGCCGCTGTCGTTTGCGGACAGCGGGGCCGACCTGATGTCGGTGTCGGCGCACAAGATCGGCGGCCCCAAGGGGACGGGCGCGTTGCTGGTGCGCAAGGGTCGCACGTTGTTGCCGTTGCTGGCCGGCCGCCAGGAGCGACACCGCCGTGGCGGCACCGAGAACCTCCCGGCCATCGCCGGCTTTGCCGCCGCGTGTGCGCGCGCGGCGTCCACGCTGCAGGACGACCTGGCGCGGATGCTGCGGCTGCGTGTCCGTCTGGAACAAGGCCTGCGCCAGGCACTGCCGGGCACCGTGCTGCTGGGCGAAGGCGCGCCGCGGCTGCCCAACACCGTGTGCGTCAGCTTTGGCGGGCTGGATGCCGAGCCGGTGCTCGCGCGGCTGGAGCGCGTGGGTGTCGTCGCCTCGTCCGGCGCGGCCTGCAGTGCGGGGGCCACGCAGCCGTCGCACGTGCTGCTCGCGATGGGCCTGGATGCACGCGCCGCGCGATCGGGCGTGCGCTTTTCGATCGGCCGCGACACGAGCGCCGAAGACATCGACGCCGCCATCGAAGCCTCCGCGCGTGCCATCGGCCCGCTGCTCGCGGAGCGCGTGGCCGCAGCCGCCGACACCACCACCTGACCGATCACCCCAAGGACCCTGCCATGAAGATCATGATCCGCAAGACCAGCTCAGGTGCCCTGTCGGCCTACGTGCCGAAGAAGGACCTGGAAGAGCCCATCGTCGCGCAGGAACTGGCGGGGTTGTGGGGCGGCACGATCACGCTGGCCAACGGTTGGACGCTGGCACTGCCCGAGATGGCGGCTGGCACCACGCTGCCGATCACGGTGGAGGCCCGGCGGTTGTCGGGTGAATGAGATGCAGCCCGCCGAGCTGAACGAAGCACTTGCGCTGGCCGATGCGGCCGGCAGCGTGCGCGAAGCCGCCGCCGCGCTGCGTCTGCGCTTCGCGCCCATGCGCATCGTCGTCGTCGACGCGATGGACATGCGTGACGAGACGCCGGCCGCGCGAAGCGCCCACCGCCAGCTCTACCTGGCGGCCAGCGATGGGCACTGCTGGACCGTCACCGCCGACCCCGCGCAGGCGGCCGGCCTGTACCTCGCGGAGCGCCACTGATGGCGCCCGACGACGCCCCCGACGACTGGCTGCTGCTGTCCGAGCCGGACGGCAGTGAACTGGAGAGTCAGCTGGTGCAGGCGGCGCTGCGCGCGCCGCGCTGGTCGGCCGGCCGCATGGTCGAGCGTTTCGAGGCCGGGTTCGCGCAATGGCATGGCCGCGCCCACGCCGTGGCCGTGCCCAGCGGCACGATCGGCACCTGGCTCGCGCTGCGGGCCCTGGGCATCGGGCCCGGCGACGAGGTGATCGCATCGACCTACGGCTGGCACCAGGTGGCGCAGGCTGTCGAGCTGGCCGGCGCGCGCGTGGTGTTTTCCGATATCAACTACTGGAGCGGCTGCCTGGACCCCGTGCGCGCCGCGGCGCAGGTGACACCGGCCACACGCGCGCTCATCGCGGGCAACGTCAATGGCCATCCGGCGGCCTGGGAAGCCTTGCGCGCACTGGCCACCGAGCGCGGCCTGCGCCTGATCGAAGACTCGACCGAGGCCATCGGTTCGCGCTACCGCGGCCAGGTGGTCGGCAGCTTCGGTGATGTGGCGGTGTTCGATTTCTCGCAGCCCTCGGCGCTGTGCTGCGGGGAGGGCGGCATGGTCGTGACCGATGACGCGGCGGTGGCCAGCGAGCTGCGTTACCTGCGCGCCCGCGCGCTGTCGGACCGCCACTCGGTCTCGGTCGGCGCGCGCGTGCCGCTGCAGGCGACCATGAGCGAGCCGACCGCCGCGCTGGGCGTCGCGCAACTCGCGCGCATCGACGACATCCTGGCGCGCCGCAAGCGTGTCGAGGCGGCCTATCTCGAACACATGCTCAGCTTCGAAGGCATCAAGCCGCCCTACGTGGCGCCCGATGTCGACGAGGTGCACTGGATGCTGTACCTCGTGCACCTGGGCAAGCGTTTTACCGCGAGCGCCTGCGCGCAGATCATCGACGACCTGCGCACCGAGTGCATCGAGTCGGCGCTGTACTGCCAGCCGCTGCACCAGCAGTTCCACTACGCGCAGAAGGGCTGGCAACGCGGCCGCTTGCCGTTGGCCGAGCGCATCGCCGACCGCGCGCTCGCACTGCCTTTCCATGGGGCGCTCGAGCCCGAGCACGTCAAGTTCATCGTCGAGACGCTGAAGGACTCGTCCATCAACGTCGGCGCCGGCGCGGCCATCTATTGACCGCGTGCCCCACCACCAGGACAGCCCCATGAGCACTTTCGACACACTGAACGAACTCCCCGACGCCGTGGCCGAGGGCCTGCAGGCCGGAACGCTGGCGCCCTATCTCGGCGCGGGCCTGCTGAGCCTGTGCGAGGGACCGACGCCGCCGGCCGACCCCTTGGCGCTGGCGGCGGTACTGACGGCCAAGGTCTCGGTGCCCGGCAAGATCAAGAACCGCCTCACGGCCGCGGCGCAGTTCATCGAAAACTTCAAGCACCGCAAGACACTCGTCAAGGCGATGAGCGAGGCCTATGCGCTCAGTGCCACGCCGTCACCGCTGCACCACTGGCTGGCCTCGTTGCGTGCGCCGCTGATCGTCGACACCTGGTACGACGACACGGTGCGCCGTGCGCTGGCCGCTGCGAGCGACCATGTCGACTGGGCCGAGGTGCAGGGCCTGTCCCAGAGCGAGCACTTCGGCACCTGGCTGGGCTGGTACGACGCACAGGGCCAGGGCCAGCCGGACCCGATCGAGGCGCCCACGCTGCTGTACAAGCCCTGGGGCGGTCACGCGCCGGCAGCCAACTTCCTGATCTCCGACAGCGACTTTGTCGAGGTGCTGACCGAGATCGACATCCAGACGCCAATCCCCGGGCCGGTGCAGCAGCGCCGCGCGAAGCTCGGCTTTGTGTTCCTGGGTTGCCGCTTCAACGACCAGCTGCCGCGCGCCTTTGCGCGCCAGATCATGAAGCGCTCGGCCGGGCCGCACTACGCCGTGCTGCCCGAGCCGCCCACGCGCATGGAAGCGCGTTTTCTCGCCGAGCAGGGCATCACGCGCATCGCGCTGCCGCTGCACGCGGTGGCCGAGGCCCTCACGCGCGCAACCGCCACTGCCTGATACCCACGCGTCATTTCATCCATTCGACAAGGAGCCTTTCGTGAGCACGCTGACCCTTCTTCCCGCCGGACTGACCGTGGAGGTCGCCGCCGGCGCCTCGCTGCTGCAGGCCATCATCACGGCCGGCGGCAAGCTGGCCGGCAAGTGCGGCGGTGACGCGCAGTGTGGCGGCTGCCACGTCTTCGTGACCGAAGGCCGCAAGGGCCTCACGCGCCTGACGCCGGCCGAAAACGCCAAGCTCGACACGCTGGTCGGCGTGAGCAGCAAGTCGCGCCTGGCCTGCCAGGTGAGCTTCACCGGGACCGAGCCGGTGACGGTGGAATTGCTGGGGGCCTTGTCGGGCTGAGGCCGGGCGTCCAGTCAGCCCTTGGCCACCAATTGCGCGCTGCTGACCTTGGCTGCACCTTTGTCGAAGGTCCACAGCGGCTGCTCGCCGGCTTGGGTGGCCAGGGCGACGTGAAGGCAGTCTGCGAAGTCCGCCGAGCCTTCGCGGAACAGATGCAGAGCGACCTCGAGCGCGCGTTCCGATTCGAAAGTGAGCTCGCTCGCGGAGAAGAGGCTGGACAGCGTCGTCAGCACGTCGTTCTTGTCGAAGCCGAAGCTCGACCGCAGCGCCCACTCGAGTTCCAGCACGACGGTCACGGGGACAAACAGCGTGGCGCCCGCGGCGACGCAGCGGCTGATGAGTCGTTTGGCCGCGGCGAGCTGCGCAGCATCGTCCTGTACGAGGTAGCGCACCAGGACGTTGGTGTCGAGCGCCGGCATGCCCGTGCCGGCTTCAGCGCCAGGGGTTCATGTCGTCGACGCTGACATGCTTGCCCTTGGGCGCCTTGAGCATGCCGGCCATGTCGAGGATGGACCTGGTCTTCGCCCGCACGATGATGGTGCCGTCGGGCATGGCCGACCAGACCAGGCGTGTGCCGGCCTTGGCGTCCACGAGCGCCCGTATGTCGGCCGGCACGGTGGTCTGGCCCTTGGCGGTGATGGTCGATTCAGCCATGGTGGCGCGCCTTACATTCGACTCTATTGTCATGCGCGCGGCTTCTTCCAGAAGCCCTGGCGGATATCGACCCGGACGGCACAACTCGGGCGAGGCGCTATCATATAAACATGTGTACAGACATTGATGTAATGGGTCCCCATGGCCTCTGACATCGACGTGGCCGAACTGGCCGGCGTGTTCCGCCTGCTGGGCGACACCACGCGCTTGCGTATCGT
Organism: Pseudomonadota bacterium; assembly: GCA_963205115.1. Classification (GTDB taxonomy): domain Bacteria; phylum Pseudomonadota; class Gammaproteobacteria; order Burkholderiales; family Burkholderiaceae_C; genus Rubrivivax. Next base: position 5,142 of record CAUJHV010000020.1, read on the forward strand.
GCTGGCCTGCCTCGACGATCCGGTATCGGTCGGCGACATCGCCGCGCAACTCGAACTGAGTCCGTCCCTGGTCAGTCATCACCTGCGCCTGCTGCGCGCCGCCCGCCTGGTCAAGGCGGACCGCCAGGGCAAGCAGGTGTTCTACGCGGCAGCCGATCAACATGTCTCGGGGGTTCTGGCCGACATGCTGGTGCACATGGCCGAGCCCCGAGCGGAGACCGACTGATGGCCCACGATCCGCACACGGCGCATGACGACCACGGTCATGGCAAGGACCACGACGCGCCGAAGGCTGGAGCACCGCGGCAGGCGCATGCGGGCGGCCATCACGACCATCACGACCACCACGCCGGACACAGCCATGCAGGCGGTCACCACCACGCCGATCCGCATACGCACGGGCGCGCATTCATCGTCGCCATCGCGCTGAATGCCATCTTTGTGGCGGTCGAGTTCGCCTACGGCTTTGCGGCCAACTCGACGGCCCTGATCGCCGATGCCGGCCATAACCTGTCCGATGTCCTGGGCCTGCTCCTGGCATGGGCCGCCGTCCTCTTCGGCCGCAAGGTGCCTGACGAGCGCTTCACGTACGGGCTGCGCGGCAGCTCGATATTGGCGGCCCTGGCCAATGCGACGCTGCTGTTCGTGGCCTGCGGCGCCATCGGGTGGGAGGCGATTCAACGCTTTTCGCAGCCTCCCCCGGTGGCGAGCACCACCGTGATGGTGGTTGCCGCGATCGGCATCGTCATCAACGGGCTGTCGGCCTGGATGTTCGTCAAGGGCAGCGAGGGTGACCTCAATATCCGCGGCGCGTATCTGCACATGGCGGCCGATGCGGCGGTCTCGCTCGGGGTCGTTGTCGCCGGTCTGGTCATGCGTTTCACCGGGTGGTACTGGCTGGACCCGGTGGCGAGCCTGGTCATCGTGGCGGTGATCCTGATCGGCACCTGGGGCCTGTTGCGCGACTCGCTGAAACTGGCCCTGCACGCGGTGCCGCCGCACATCGACATGCCCGCCGTGGCCGACTACCTGCGCCATCTCCCGGGCGTGTCCGACATCCATGACCTGCACATCTGGGGCATGAGCACGACGGAAAGCGCGTTGACGGTGCACCTGGTGATGCCTGCCGGCTACCCGGGTGACGCGGTGATCGACGGCATCACACAAGCGCTGAAGCAGCGCTTCGCGGTGCACCACAGCACGCTGCAGATCGAACAGGGCACGACACGGCACGCCTGCAGTCTGCACGGGGGGTGAAGGGCGGTTGCCGGTTGCATCGGCCGCTCAGGCCGTCAGCGGCCCGCGACTCGTCACAAGATCGGCGAGAACAGGCGGGCGACGGCCTGCAGGAAGCGCTCGGGCCAGCGCAGTCGGGACTGCTGCGCCACCACGCTGGAATCCCGCAAGTCGCGCTCGAAGTCACTGGCCAGCTGCGCGTTGATGCCCGAGTCGAAGACGGCCACCGCCACCTCGAAATTCAGCCGGAAGCTGCGGTGGTCGAAATTGGCGGTCCCGATCTGCGCGTACAGGTCGTCGATCACCAGGGTCTTGGCATGCAGCATGCGCCCGCGGTATTCGAACACCTTCACGCCCGCGGCCTGCAGCTCTTCGAAGTACGACTGGGCCGCCGCCGTGACCAGCCGCGAGTCGCCGCGGCGCGGCACCAGCAGCTTGACGTCCACGCCGCGTCGGGCCGCGTCGGTCAGCGCGTACAGCGCGCCTTCGGTGGGCACGAAGTAGGGCGTGGTGACCCACACCCGCTGGCGGGCCGAGTGAAGGGCGTCGATCACGGCGCGGTGAATGGCCTCGCCGTTGTTGTCCGGTCCGCTGGCCACGATCTGCACCGCCGTGGCCCCGGGGTCCGTATCGACGATCAGATCGGCCGGCAACTTCAGATCGGCCAGACGGGTCGTCTTGCCTTCGCTGCGCGCGTAGGCCCAGTCTTCCAGGAACACCAGTTGCAGCCAGCGCACGGCCGCGCCGTCCAGACGCACGTGTGTGTCGCGGTAGGCGTCCGCACGCACGGCTTCGTTTTCGGTCTCGGTGATGTTGATGCCGCCGGTGAAGCCGACGCTGCCATCGCAGATCAGGATCTTGCGGTGCGTGCGCAGGTTCACCACGGGACGCAGCGCGGCCAGGCGCGTGGGGTGGAATACCGCGAACTCGCCGCCCATGGCCAGGTACTCGCGCAGGAAGCTGCGGCCGAAGCGGCCAGCCAAGCGGGGTGAGCCCATGCCGTCCACCAGCATGCGCACCTGCACGCCTTCCTTCAGCTTCGCGATCAAGGCGTCTCGCAACGCGGTGCCCACCTGGTCGGGCTCGTAGATGTAGTACTCCAAGTGGATGTGCTGGCGCGCGGCGGCCACGGCCTCCAGCATGGACGCCAAAGTGGCCACGCCATTGCGCAGCAGCCGGACGCTTCGAACCGACGACAAGGGGATGCCGCAGGCCCGTTCGATCAGCTGCGAGTGCTGCAAGGCCCACAGCGGTGGGTGGGGGTGCTCCTCGCGAAGAGTCAGGCGTTCCTTGTGCGTGCTCAGCGCGGCCATGCCGCGCACCCGTTTGAGCTTCTGGCGCTGCACACGCATGGGCCCGAAGATGCGGTAGCCGATGAGGCCGACCACCGGCAGCAGGTTCAGCGCAATGATCCAACCGAGCGTCGCCACCGGCGAACGGCGCTGCATGATGACGTAGAGGGTCTGGACGATGACCAGCGCGGTCCACGCGATGGCGACCCCGTACCAGACGGTCTTCATGGATGGCCATTCAGACCATGCCTGGGCGACCCACGCTGACCAGTGATTCATGGGCTGGCTGCCGCACCCACCCGCGCGGTACAGATCTGGCTGGCACGGCGGATCAGCGGTTCCATGCAGGCATTGTCCCTGGCCGCGTGTGGGCAGGCGGCCGTTTTGGGGCACGCCAACGCACGCGCGCCTCTTGCCGCCAGCCCGGCGGGCACGCTTGTTGCGGTCGCTGTGGCCTTCCAGCTGACATTCAAGCTTGGTATGTGGGCGACGGTGCACAAGCCTGGGGGATCAGTCACCCGTGCCGCACCAAGCAGGTACATGCCAGGCACCAGACCCGTGACCGCATCAGCCCCGCACCACCCTGGTGGCCACGCTGCACCAGGCAAACCATGACGCTGCCCGGTCCTGCGCCGGCCGTGCCGACATCGCCCAGGCGCTCGACGCCGGCGATCAGGTGCAGGCCGCCCGGCGCGTGAAGGCGCCCCTCCCGTTCATCCCATCGACCCCAGGAGTCCTGACATGCCCTCGTCTTCCCGTTCTGCCCCTTCGTTCCTGCGCCGGCCCCTGCTGGCCCTGGGCCTGGCCTGTGCCCTTGTCTCGCCCCTGCTGGCACAGGCGCAGAACGCGCTCGACGAAGCCGTGGCGCGCAAGCAGATCAACATCGCCATCCCGACCGACTTTCCGCCCTATGGCTTTGTCGGCACCGATCTGGCGCCGCAGGGCCTGGACGTGGACATGGGCCGCTACATCGCGGCCAAGCTGGGGTTGAAGGTGGAGCTGGTCCCGGTGACCAGCGCCAACCGCATCGCCTACCTGCAGACGCGCAAGGCCGACCTGGTCATCTCCACGCTGGGCAAGAACGCCGAGCGCGAGAAGGTGATCGACTTCACCGCGGCCTATTCGCCCTTCTTCCAGGCGGTGTTTGCGGCCAAGAGCCTGCCGGTGAAGGCCTGGGCTGACTTGAGCGGCAAGACCGTGGGCGTGACCCGCGGCGCCATCGAGGACATGGAGCTGACCAAGCTGGCGCCCAGCGGCGCCGACATCAAGCGCTTCGAGGACAACAACGCCACGGTCTCGGCCTTCGTCAGCGGGCAGGTGCAGGTCATCGCCACCGGTGCCTCGGTGGCCGGCAACATGATGGCGCGCAACCCGCAGCTGGCCGCGGAGTACAAGCTGCTGATCAAGGACTCGCCCAACTTCATCGGCGTGGGCAAGGGCGAGGACAAGCTGCGCCTGAAGGTCAACGAGATCATCGCCGCGGCCCAGGCCAATGGCGATCTGGACAAGCTGGCGATGAAGTGGCTCGGCCGTCCCGCGGGTGATCTGCCCAAGTGAACGGCGCCGCCGCCTGACGCCGACGGCTAACTTTCGATGACATGATCACGCTCGACTTCGGCGCGGTGCTGGCCGAGTGGCCGCTGCTGCTGCGCGGCCTGGCCTTCACCGCCGGTCTCACGGCCGTGGCCGCCGTGCTGGGCCTGGCCCTGGGCGTGCTATGTGCCTGGGCGCGAGCGTGGGGGCCGCGCTGGGCCGCCTTGCTGGCGGCGGGCTATGTGGAGCTGATCCGCAACACGCCCTTCATCGTGCAGCTGTTTTTCATCTACTTCGGGCTGCCGGGGCTGGGCATCAAGCTCACGCCCGAGCTGGCCTCGGTGCTGGCCATGGTCATCAACCTGGGCGCCTATGCCGGGGAGATCGTGCGCGCCGGCATCGAGAGCACGCCGCGCGGGCAGGTGGAGGCGGGCCTGTCGCTGGCCTTGACGCGCGCCCAGGTCTTCACGCGCGTGGTGCTGCCGCCCGCGCTGTCGCGCGTGTGGCCGGCCATGGTCAGCCAGATCATCATCGTGATGCTGGGCTCGGCGGTGTGCGGACAGATCGCGGCGCAGGAATTGAGCTACTACGCCAACCTCATCCAGAGCCGTAACTTCCGCGCCTTCGAGGCCTACATCATCGCCACCGCGCTGTATCTCGGCCTGGCCGTGGCGCTGCGTCAGCTGCTGACCTGGGCCGGCCCGCGTTACCTCTTCGGGCGTTGAGCGATGGTCGAGTTCACGCTCTGGGACATCCTGCGCAACCTGCTGCTGGCCGGGCGCTGGACTGTCGCGCTGTCGCTCATCGCCTTCATCGGCGGCGGCCTCGTGGCGCTGGCCTTGCTGGTGGCGCGCGTGGCCCGGCTGCCAGGGGCCGAGCGCGGCGTGGCCACCTATGTGCAGCTGTTCCAGGGCACGCCGCTGCTGATGCAGCTGTTCCTGGCCTACTTCGGCGTGGCCCTGCTGGGCTGGAAGGTCTCTGCCTGGGGCGCGGCCAGCCTGGCGCTGACGCTCTATACCAGCGCCTTCCTGTGCGAGATCTGGCGGGGCTGCATCAACGCCGTGCCCAAGGGCCAATGGGAGGCGTCGGCGAGCCTGGCGCTGAGCCTGCGCGAACAGCTGCTGCACGTGGTGGGCCCGCAGGCACTGCGCATCGCGCTGGCGCCGACGGTTGGCTTCCTGGTGCAGGTGATCAAGGGCACGGCGCTGGCCTCGGTGATCGGCTTCATCGAGCTGACCAAGGCCGGCACCATGATCACCAACGCCACATTCCGCCCGTTCACCGTGTACGCCTGCGTGGCGCTGCTGTACTTCGCCCTGTGTTTCCCCATCTCGGCCTGGAGCCGTTCGCTGGAGAGGAAATTGAACCGTGGCCGCTGAACCCTCATCGTCACCATCGTCCGCCGCGCCCATCTTGGCCATCGACGCGCTGCGCAAGCGCTTCGGCACGAACGAGGTGCTCAAGGGCATCGACCTGCATGTGTTGCGCGGCGAGGTGGTGGCCATCATCGGCAAGAGCGGCTCAGGCAAGAGCACGCTGCTGCGGTGCATCAACGGCCTGGAGGCGTTTCAGGAAGGCACGCTGCAGGTGGACGGCCAGGCCCTGCGTCACGGCGACGCCGCCGCCATGCGCAGCCTGCGCCAGCACGTGGGCATGATCTTCCAGAGCTTCAACCTCTTCCCGCACCTCAGCGTGGGCCGCAACATCCTGCTGGCGCCGGGCCTGGTGAAGGGGCGCAAGGGGCCCGAGGCCGAGGCCCGGGCACGCGCGCTGCTGGCCCGCGTCGGCCTGAGCGAGAAGTTCGATGCCTGGCCCGATCAGCTGTCCGGCGGCCAGCAGCAGCGGGTGGCCATCGCCCGCGCGCTGGCCATGGACCCGGCGGTGCTGCTGTGCGACGAGATCACCTCCGCGCTCGACCCCGAACTGGTGGGCGAGGTGCTCAAGGTGGTGGAGACCCTGGCCGAGGAAGGCATGACCCTGTTGATGGTCACGCACGAGATGAACTTCGCCCGCAAGGTGGCCGATCGCGTGGTCTTCATGCACGCCGGCCGCATCCACGAAATGGGCCCGCCGGCCGAGTTGTTCAACGCGCCCAGGACGCCGGAGCTGCAGCAGTTTCTTTCGGCTCTACATTGAACCCCAGCCCCAGCCAGCTCACGCAACGGACCCGCATGACCAAGACCCTCTTCATCAGCCTGCCTGTGGCCGATCTCAGCGCCTCGACCGCCTTCTACCAGGCCCTGGGCTTCAGCCTGAACCCGCAGTTCAGTGGCGAGGACGGCTCCGCCATGGTCTGGAGCGAGGCCATCCATGTCATGCTGGTCACGCACGCCAAGTGGCGGACCTTCACGCAGCGGCCGTTCCCGCCGGCCGGCTCGTGCGGGATGATGCTGTCCCTGGCTTTGGACAGCCGTGCCGAAGTCGACGCGATGAACGAGGCCGCTGCGGCCCATGGCGGGCGCGCCGACGTGAACCCGATGGAGGACCACGGCTTCATGTACACCCGCGACCTCGCCGATCCCGACGGCCACATATGGGCGGCGCTGTGGATGGACCCGGCGGCGATGTCCGCGGGCGCGGGCTGAGCACGCCTTCGGCTGGAGACGAGGTGCAGGCGCTCAGGTTCGGCAGTTCAACGCCGGCTGTGTCAAGGCTCATGCAACTCCTGCCCGGCAGCAGCGAGAGTACGCGACCGACTGCGCGCGAGGACAGGTGTCACACAAGCCTCAACTGGACCTGACCTTCGCTTCATTTAGATGCATACCTCTCATCATGGATAAATTCGTGTTTCGGCAGCAGGTACTGGAACGGCTCGCCGAAGACCTGCTGCAAGCCGAACAGGCAGTATGGGTCGCCCATGAAGCGGCGACTCACGAAGAAAACATCGCCGAAAACAAGTACGACACCTTGGGACTCGAAGCTGCCTACCTGGTCACCGGCCAAGCTCGTCGCGCCGAAGCCATCCGCCAAGCCATGGCCCATTGGCGCCGATTCCGCCCGAACCCCTACGACGCCAGCAAAGGCATACAGCTCGGCGCGCTGGTCTGCCTGGTCGCTCCCGACGACACGCAGCAACAGCTCTTTCTCGGCCCGGATGGGGGCAGCATGAAGTTGGTCTGCGGCGCTCAGCTCGTTCAGGTCATCAGCTGCGAAGCACCTTTGGGCCGGGCTGTGTTGGGCAAACGCGAGGGTGATGAGGTATCGATGCAGGTCGCTCAAATCCGACAGCAGTTTGAGGTGCTGCGGGTTCATTGAGCCGCCAAGCCAGTTCACGCCGAATGGATCGGGGCGGACTGCGAGGCGACCACGGCGCAAGGCCTGAACGTCAGCAGTCGCTGTCTGCGAACTGGTGCTGCCGACTCTTCGGCGACGTTGGCCGTCCTGAACACGCCGCCTCGAAGCGGCCGGTCGAACGCCGGCAGAGGCACCCAAGAGAGGCCACGACAAACCGACCTTCACGTGATCGCGACGCAGGTCACCCGCTGCCCTCGAGCCTCAGCCCAGTCGTGCCCGGGCGCCGGATCGACCCCAGCCCGCGGCCGCCACCCCCTGCCGTCTGGCCGGCATGGGCACCGGCCAGAGCGCTGGCTTGCCTGTTCAAGCCCCCTGTGGCACCGGCGCGCCAGCGCTGAACAGGTCAAAGCCTTCCGCGCGGTTGCGCCCGCTTCGTTTGGCGCGGTAGAGCGCCTGGTCGGCGCGGTCGATGACCCGGTCGGGCGCTTCGGCGGCCTGAGCGCCACGGATCGCGTAACCCACCGACAGCGTGAACTGCGCCTTGCGGCCGTCGGGCAAGCGCACGGTCTGCCGACCCGCTTCCTCGACCAGGCGCTGCGCGAACGCGGCCGCACCTTCGGCACCGCAATTGCGCAAGATGATGCTGAATTCTTCGCCGCCGTAGCGGCCCGCGACGTCGCTGAGCCGGATCGAATTGGCGATCAGGCGCGCCGCATGCGTCAGAGTGACATCACCCCCGAGATGGCCGTAGGTGTCGTTGATCGCCTTGAAGTGGTCGATGTCGACCATCAGAGCGGCATAGGGCTGCGACGGCATGCTCTTGTCGATTTGCTCGGCCAGTTCGAAGAAGGCCGAGCGCGTGTACAGGCCCGTCAGGCCATCGCGGCGCGCGCGCTCGAGCGTCTCGCGGCGCTGGCGCTCGTGCACCAGCGAGAAGAAGCCCATTGAGGCGCCCAGCATGAACAAGGTGCCCAGCACCAGGGCGCCGATCTGCTGTGCCGAGTCGGCGCCAGGCGACACTGTCGCCGCCGTGCCTCCCAGGCTCGTAGCGGCCCGAATCGCCAGCATCAGTGTGGTCAGGCCAGTGGTCGTCGCGCCGACCCACGACAGCGGCGAGTGGCGACGTTCGCGCGTGCGCAGGATCATCCACACGGCCATGCCGAACAAGCCGGCCAGGGCGACCGACAGGGCGGCACCGGCGTATTGGCGTGGCAGGCCCAGGAAATGGGCGGCGAACAAGAACCCCAGGCCGAAAGCCGCGAGCGTTCGCGCCGCCCGGCGCGGCATCGGTTCGTCGAACAACAGTGCATGAGCGCGCAGGCCCTCGTAGCCCAGCGCCACCACCAGCGTGTTGGCCATCAGCAGCGTGAGCCACAAAGGCGCATGGCCGCGAAGGAAGTACAGCATGAACGCACCGCCGCCGGCCAGCATGGCCCGGCCCCAGGCGTGCAGCGCGGCGCGCTGTGTGGTCGGCGCACCGCTGGCGGTGCTGAACGACACCGCCGCCAGCAACCAGCCCAGCACGCCGATGGAGAACAGCAACGTGGCGGGGTCGAGGTGCAGCGGTGGTGGGGCAGCCATGGCGGACGAGGGACGCGGGCAATCGGTTCGTCCCGGGCTCATCGGGAGCGCTGCGGCAATCTTGAGCAGATTCGGCCGACTTCGCACGAGCGGCCGGATCGCACGGTCGGGCAGCACCGCGATGCCCGGACCGACCGCCACCATGCGGCAGATCGCGTCGAAGCCACGCACATGGACGGGTGAGCACCCACCGGCGCGCAAGGGCGGCCTCTTCGGCAGCTGACCTGATCTGCTGCGGGGCAGTCTCGCTCCTCCGACGACTGCTTCCCCGCCTTGCGAACTGGCGGTACGGACCCGTTACGGTCGTAGCCGCCCGCATATTCAACGTCCGATTGCAGTCGCTCATACCCTTCAGGCGAGCGTTTGCTCGACTGGCTCAGGGCTCCAGCCTCCCTCTCAAGGATTGGAGCTCCCGCTCGAACCGGGACGTTTCATTCTGTGCAGATTGCCAGGCTTGGATTCGCCGAAGACGCCGGAGCTGACACCGATGCCGACGCAAAGGCGAGCACGTCCGGCATGCCCCACCGAGCGTTGTACAATACGGGCCAGTTTCGGCGCGCTGCTACCCAAAGCGGCAAGATGCAGCCGAACCGCTTCGCGACTCCGTCGCCTGCTGGCTCACCGAGCCGCAGCCAACCGAGCCACCACGCTCACGCAGGCCCCCTCGCCTGCGATTCCGATTGAACACGATTCCAAGTCACGCCATTTCCATGGGCAAGTACGTCGTTTCGCCCACGACAAATCTGACCGAATGCGGGCGCTTCCGTGCCTCCTTCGCGGTCCAGCGCTCTAAACGCGAAGGTAAAGGCGAAAGCAGCTACTGCCGGGTGTTCAGGTCGAACACGACGTTCGCGTCACGCGATGCTGCCCAACTGTTCGCTGTCACCCAAGGTTGGCTGCAGACTTGCATGCCGAATCCACCGTCGTGCTGACGCCTGCTCGCTGCAGCAGTTCTTGAACAGATTCGACCTCGCGGGCTTCCAGTTCGCACGCACCACGCACGCATCGCGATCGATGCGCCCTCACACCATGAAAGGCTCATCATGAGCACCAAGATCTTCGTGGGCAACCTGCCCTTTTCCGTCACCGATGCCAGCCTCAGAAGCAACTTTGGCGAGTTCGGCAAAGTGTCCTCCGCCAAGGTCATGATGGACCGCGACACCAACAAGCCCAAGGGCTTCGGTTTTGTTGAGATGGAGTCGGCAGAGCATGCCCAGGCAGCGATCAACGGCTTGAACGGCATGTCCGTCGATGGCCGCACCATCAGCGTGAGTCTGGCGCGCCCCCGTGAAGACCGCGCCACGCCGGGCGGCTACAGCCCTCAAGGCTACCGCGCATCCAATCGCGCGAACGTAGGCTATGGAACGGATGGCTTCGGCGGCCGAGGCTGATCAAGGCCTGCGCCACTTCCTGAAAACAAGCTTCGCGTTGCCAGCCTCTCTCCCCAGCCGGGGCGTGAGATCCCACACGCGGGCGATGACGCGCGCGTCTCCGCCAAGACGCTGCTGCGCAAGTTGGGCTGCCGCACCCACCAAAGAAGCGAAGAATGACTGACCATAGGGCTGCCGGTCACGTATACCCGCTCCTGGCCGGAAGCGTGCTTTCGATGCCGCGCCCGACAGCCAACCGTCGAAGTGAAGTGACGCGGGCCTGAAGGTCCGCTGACTGGCGGATTGCGGCCCCACATATCCGGCAGGCAGCAGGTCCCGCGAGACCGCATCACTTCGTCAGCTTCGCGCGTTCGGCCTTCGAGTAGTGGCTGAAGTGCCCTTCCCTGGCCGCCGCGCGGCGGCCGCTGGCGATGAGGGCCTTGCTCGTGCCTTGCGGCGCCGTCAGCGAGACCTGGCGCTGCAGCGCCGTGCTGGCGCAGTGCGGGCAGGTCGGCACGGTGCTGCTGCGCACCAGCAGTTCGCAGGCTTGGCCACAGGCCGTGCAGCGGTAGTCGTAGATCGGCATGGCGGGGCTCCTCAGGGCGGTGCAGTGGATGCGGGAGTGAGGGGTGTCGACAGCGCGAGCAGCGCGCCGACCTGATCGGTCACGGCCCGCAGCGTCTGGGGCTGCAGGCGCACCAGCCAGCGCGGTGGCAGCGCACGTGCGCCGCAGCGTGCGCCGGCGAGCATGCCCACCAGCGCGCCCGTGGTGTCCGCGTCCTCGCCGCGGTTGACGGCGAAGACCACGGCGTCCTCGAAGCGCTTGTGCTGGGTGAAGCTGTGCAGCACGGTCTGCACCGTGTCGACGACGTAGGCGCTGGCGCGGCCGGGGTAGGGCTCGAAGCGGAAGGCCGGGTTCGCCGCAGCCCAGGCACGGGTGTGCTGCGCCATCGTGTCGGCATCGACGCCGTTCAGCTGCGCGCGCAGCAGGTGGCCGATGCCGATCACCGCGGCATCGGACAGTGGGTGGTGGTGCGTGATGCGCGCCTGCGCGAGCGACACGCGCTCGAATGCCTCGTCGTCGCCGAGCGTGGCCAGTGCGGTGGGCAGGTTGCGCATCAGCGCGCCGTTGCCGCCGTCGCCGTCGGCCATGGGGCCCTGCAGGCTGCCGTCACGCAGGTAGCGCACGATGCCGCGCCGGCAGGTGTTGCCGCAGTCCACCGGCTTGCCGCGCCACCAGGCGACAAAGGCATCGGCGATCAGGCCGGTGTCGAAGGGGCGGCGCTGCGCGTGGCCGCTGAGCAGGGCGTCGCCGAGCGCGAGGCTCATCGTGGTGTCGTCGGTGACCTGTCCCGGCGCGAGCTTGAGCCAGCCGCCGCCGACGATCTCGCGGTGCACGCCACCGCGCGCGGCGAAGTCATGCGCGATCTCGCGCGGTGTCATGAATTCGACCGTGGCGCCCAGGGCATCGCCCAGCGCCAGGCCGAGGTAGGCGCCCAACGCTCGATCGAAGAGCGCGCTTGAGGGATCCACGCGATCGAAGCGCGCGCCGGACGGATCCGCGCGATCGACGACCGTGTGCAGCGGTGTCGCCGGACGGCGCGTCGGCTCAGTCATACGAGGCCCGCACCACGTAGTCGCCGCCGATGGCCAGCACCTCGGCCTCGCCATGCAGCGTGGCCGTGTCGAGCAGGCCCGGCCACAGCAGCAGCTTGGTCTGTGGCACCTCGGCCTGAAGCAGCCAGTCGCCAAAGCAGCCGGCCTGTTCGCGTGTCTGGCTGAAGGACACGAGGTTGTTCAGCCGCACGGTGCAGCGGCGGTCGCGCAGCGAGCCGGCGACGATCTGCTCCTCGCAGCGTGTACTGCCGCGCCACAGCGTGACGCAGGGACCCGCGCCCAGCGGCTGGAAGCGCGCCAGCATCCACTGGCTGAACTCGAACAGCAGGTCCAGTTGCTGGAAGATGTTGTTGTTGTGATAACGGCTGCCGGCCTTCTCTTCGAAATAGGCGGCCCAGGCCGGCGAGGGGAAACTTGCCAGCGGTGCACGGTGGAACACCGGCACGATGCCGAAGCGGCTCTCGACCCAGCCCTTGAGCACCGCGCCGGCCGCGCTGTTGGCGTCCAGCCCCCAGCCCTGCAGCAGCTTGAGGTAGCTGGCGCGGCGCCGGCGCACATCGGCTGCGCTGCCTTCCGCGCCGCGCGAGGCCAGGCCGAACGCCAGGCCCAGATAGTGCGCGAATACGCCGCGCGCCTGCGCCATGTCGGCACAGCGCGTGAGCAGCGCAAACAGCCCCGGGTGGGACTCGCGTGCGCCGGCCACGTGCAGCGGCACCGGGTGCGCGTTGAAGGCCGCGCTGACAATGACCGGCGCGGGAATGCCGACCAGGTTGGTCGTGTACCACTGCGCCGGGTCCGCTTCGCTGTTCACACGGGACGGTTTTCGTTCGGGTTGCGAACGGGACCCATCAGCTTCAAACCTTCGTCGTAGGTGATCGTGTCGAAGGTGATGTCGAACTTCAGCGCCGCATCGGCCACGCGGTCGGTCTTGCCGGCGGTGTCGAGCTTTTTCAGCTCGGTCTTCTCCAGGTACAGCAGCTCGAGCAGCTCGTTGTAGACCGTGGCCTCGTCGATGGGCAGCACGTAGAACATCGCGCCCTTCATGGCCACCTGGTACTTCTTGCTCAGGTCGATGTTGTTGCAGAAGAGGAAGTACTTGCCGCCGGCGCTGAGCGTGTCGCCCAGCGCCTCGGCCACGTCCTTCAAGTGCTCGAAGCTCAGCAGGTAGCCGGCGAAGAAGCCGAGCTGGGGGTCGCCGCTCTGGGCGACTGCCATGACCTGGTCGCAGGTGAGCTCGGGCGGGCGCGCCTCGTCGGCCATCTTGGTGGCGAAGCGCAAGGCGAGCTCGCCGCGGAAGCCGAAGCGGCCCGGCTTCTTCGTCGGGCCCTTGAGCACCGGGTTGAGCAGGCGGCCCTCGGCCTCCAGGCGGGCAAAGGCGGTGGACATCAGGCCGGGTTCGGCAACGGTGGTGCTCATCAGGGACTCCAGTGGTGATGCCTGTACAGAGCAACCGCCGTACCACCCCGGTGCTCCGGGCAAAACGGGGATTTCGTCGTGCGGCGAGCCCGACAAGCGGCACGCTTTGTCGGGTTTCGAACATTCGTCGGTGAATCGGGTGGCTGGTGGCTCGAGGCCGCTTTTCCTCGGAAAAACAAGCACTTGAGCGCGATGGCTGGGGGTGGCACGCCCATTGCGATAGGAGGCTTGCGCGACATCCGATGTCAAGCCCGCAGGGTCCTTCATAAGAAGACCTACCCAAGGCACTGAAGGCTGCAACGAGATCGCGACGAACGGCACGTCATCGTCAACTTCTCATCCACACGACAGGAGCTCTCAAATGGCAAAACTTCGGCAGATCGCCTTCTACGGCAAGGGTGGCATCGGCAAGTCCACCACCTCACAAAACACACTGGCCGCCCTTTCCGAGATGGGCCAGAAGATCCTCATCGTCGGCTGCGACCCCAAGGCCGACTCCACCCGCCTGATCCTGCACGCCAAGGCGCAGGACACCATCCTCTCGCTGGCCGCGGAAGCCGGCTCGGTGGAGGACCTCGAGCTGGAAGACGTCATGAAGATCGGCTACCGCGACATCCGTTGCGTGGAGTCCGGTGGCCCGGAGCCGGGCGTGGGCTGCGCCGGCCGCGGCGTGATCACCTCGATCAACTTCCTCGAGGAAAACGGGGCCTACGACGGCGTGGACTATGTGTCCTACGACGTGCTGGGTGACGTGGTCTGCGGCGGCTTCGCGATGCCCATTCGCGAGAACAAGGCGCAGGAGATCTACATCGTGATGTCGGGCGAGATGATGGCCATGTACGCGGCCAACAACATCTCCAAGGGCATCCTGAAGTACGCCAACAGCGGCGGCGTGCGCCTGGGCGGCCTGGTCTGCAACGAG
>CAUJHV010000021.1 GCA_963205115.1 Pseudomonadota bacterium
AACCGATCACCCGGAGGTCAACGATGAAGATCCTGGTTCCCGTCGACGGGAGTGCCTACACCAAGCGGATGCTGGCCTATCTGGCCACACACGACGAATGGCTGGGCGACAGCAACACCTTCACCATCCTGCACTCGGTTCCGCCGGTGCCGCCGCGGGCCGCCGCCGTCATCGACAAGGGCACGCTGACGAGCTCTTACGACGACGAGGCCGAGAAGGTTTTCAAGCCGATCCGCGCCTGTTTCGGCCGCAAGCCCGCCTTGAAGACGAGCTTCGTGGCCAAGTCCGGACCCGCCGCGGACAACATCGCCGCCCTCGCGGGCAAGGGCGACTTCGACCTGATCATCATGGGCTCGCACGGCCATGGCACCTTGACCAATCTGGTCATGGGCTCGGTGGCGACCAAGGTGCTCGCCAACACGAACGTGCCCGTCCTGCTGGTGCGCTGAGCCTCGGGTCGCGCCGCGCCCCGGCCTTGCGCAGCCGCCGCGCGATCAGCGCGAGGCCGGCTTGCGGCGCGGCCAGCGGCGCGACCAGCCACTGGCTGGCGGTGGCTCGACAGGCTTGGCCGCGACGGCATCGTCGTGGGCCGCCTGCATCGACTGGTCCAGGCCGAAGGCCGTGCCCAGATCGGCCCAGTCGGACGCGGGCCGTGTCGGCTCGGCACGCAGCCGGGTGATCCAGGACAGGGCGCGTGAGGCGTTCGACATGATGGCATCCGGTGACGTGGGGCGGCGGGGGATCTGAGTGTCGCGGCCCGCCCGCTCGCCGATGGCGCGGAGTCACCACACCAAAGCGCCTCATTTGTGACGGACCTGTGCAACGGGGCGGCGGCACGCGGCCCCGTGCACGCATCGGGTGCAGCCTTCGGGCTGCATCGGCGCTTTGCAGCCGTTGGCTGAACCTGTCCGCTGGGCACGTTCATAGGCGGCCGTCAGGCGCGAGAGGGCGGATCGCGCGCGCACGACGTGTGCCCGATCGCATCGGCCGCTGCGCAGCGTCGATCCCGCCAGGCCCCGCACTAGAATCCGCGCCTTTTTTCCACGCGGAGGGCGCATGGCCGAAGACTGGTGCGCGATCGATTTCGGAACCTCCAACTCCGCCGTGGCGCTGCCCGGCCCGGCGCAGGCCGTGGTGCTCGTCGGGCTCGAAGACGAACAGCCCACCATGCCCACGGCCGTCTTCTACCGCAGCGACGGCCCGGTGCATGCCGCGCCGGCCTGCGAATACGGACGCGCGGCGCTGGCCGCCTACGTGGACGGCATCGAGGGGCGGCTCATGCGCTCGATGAAGAGCATCCTCGGCTCGGACCTGCTGAACCAGCACACGGAGATCGGCGCTGGGCGCAGCGTGCCCTATACCGACGTCGTCGAGGGTTACCTGCGGCGCCTGAAGTCGCGGGCCGAAGGGCACCGCGGCGCGCCGCTGCGCCGGGCCGTGATCGGGCGGCCGGTGCACTTCGTCGACGACGACCCTGTGCGCGATGCGCAGGCCCAGGCGGCGCTGGAGGCCGCGGCGCGCCGGGTCGGCTTCGAGGAGGTGCATTTCCACTACGAGCCGCTGGCGGCGGCGCTGGACCATGAGCGCACACTGGCCGACGACCAGCTCGTGCTGGTGGCGGACATCGGCGGCGGCACCTCGGACTTCTCGCTGATCCGGCTGGGCCCGCAGCGGCGCGCGCGGCTGGCGCGCACCGAGGACATCCTGGCCCACCACGGCGTGCACGTGGCGGGCACGGATTTCGACCGGCGCCTGTCGCTGTCCGCGCTGATGCCCTGCCTGGGCTACGGCAGCTTCGGCCCGGCGCGTGCAGGACGCGTGCCGCGCGAGGTGCCCAGCAAGGTGTACTTCGACCTCGCCACCTGGCACCTCATCAACACGGTCTATGGACCGGCGCGTGTGGCCGAGCTGCGCCGCATGCGCAGCGACTATGCGGACCTGCAGCTGCACACGCGCCTGATGACCGTGCTGGAACACCGCCTGGGGCACGGCCTGGCGGCACACGCCGAACACCTGAAGATCGCGGCCGCCAGCCAGGGCCACGCGCGCGCCGACCTCTCGGCCGTCGAGCCCGATCTGGCGGTGACCATCGACGAAGCGGCTGCCGGCCGGGCCATCGAAGCCGACTGCACGCGCATCGAGCAGGCGGCGCTGGAGACCGCACGCCTGGGCGGCATCGCGCCGCAGGCCGTGCAGGCGGTCTACCTCACCGGCGGATCGACGGGCCTGGCGCCGCTGGTACAGCGCATCCTGCGGCACTTCCCGCAGGCCCTGGCGGTGCGGGGCGACCCCTTCGCCAGCGTCGCGCGGGGCCTGGGTGAAGCCGCCCGCCGGCGCTGGGCAGCCGGCGCAGCTTGAGGCAGCGGCCTTGCGGCGCGGCGGGCCTGGCCTCAGCGTGGCCCGCGAGGAGGTCCGCGGCGGCCTTGAGCCGGGCCGTGGCCGGGCCGCCGGCCGCCGTGGGCGCCGCCCGGCCTGCCACCCTGCGCCGAGCGCGCCGGCGCGGGCAGCGGGCGCGTCACGTCGGCCAGCAGCAGCACGCTGCGCACCAGGTCCTCGGCGGCGTCGGCCATGGTGGTCGGCGGCTCCAGGGTCTCGATGAGCGCCAGCAGCTCGTCGGCATCTTCGAGGTCTTCCGGATCGAAGGCGGAATACAGCACCGCCAGAGGTTCGAGGAGCCCGGGATGCTCCATGCCCATCAGCGCCGGGAAACGGTCCTGCGCGGCGGCAAAGCCGGCGACCCAGGGCAGCTGGGCCTGCGCGGGCGGCGCATCCTCTTCGTCGGACTCGAAGATCCACGGATCGAACCAGCGCCGCGCCTCGATGGCGCGGCGCAACTCTTCATGGCGCCGCGCCACCAGTTCGGCCACGCGCGCGGCGCCGGCGTCGGTGGGTGCGGGATGCCCGTCGAGGTCGAACACCAGGGGTAACCACTCGCCCATCGAAATGGTTACCGGCTGCAACAGAACGCCGCACAGATAACCATCCACCGCGCACGCGTCCATCGGCTGCAAAGGCGCATGGATGCTCGATAGTTGCTCATCGAGCTCGGCGATTTCGGCGTCGCTCAGGGGCGTGTCGGTGCGTTGCATCTTGTCATTCTCTCCCTTCTCCTAGGGAGAGGAATCGTGAAGTTTGACACCTACATTTGTAACCGCTTCATGACTTTTGATCGCTGCCGGTGGCAGCGGTCTCCACGGTCCCAACGACGTCCTTTTCGAAGGACTTATGACAGCCCACCGGCCTTGGCCGGTGGGCTCTTTTTTTGTGCGGGACCGATGTACACATGGGCTTCCCTGCTGGCGCGGCGATGGGCGATCGCCTAGCCTGTAAGCTGCATCCATTCGAAACAGCGGCGCTTACGCCGCGTAGGAGATCAGCCATGGGGGCACCCGAAGCCTTTGTGCAGACGGCCGATGTCGGCCACTGGATCGGCGGCAGCCGCACCGCCGGACACAGCACCCGCCGACAGACCGTGTGGAACCCGGCCACGGGCCAGGCCGCGCGCCAGGTCCTGCTGGCCGAAAGCGCGGACGTGCAGGCGGCCGTCGCGGCCGCGCACGCCGCCCAACCCGCCTGGGGCGACATGCCGCCGATCCGCCGCGCGCGCGTGCTCAACGCCTTCCTGGGCCTGCTGAACCAGCACCGCGACAGCCTGGCCGCGGCCATCACGGCCGAACACGGCAAGGTCTTCAGCGACGCGCAGGGCGAGGTCACGCGCGGCATCGACGTCGTCGAATTCGCCTGTGGCGTGCCGCAGCTGCTCAAGGGCGACTTCAGCGACCAGGCCTCCACCGGCATCGACAACTGGACGATGCGCCAGCCGCTGGGTGTGGTGGCCGGCATCACGCCGTTCAACTTCCCGTGCATGGTCCCGATGTGGATGTTCCCGCTGGCGCTGGCCTGCGGCAATGCCTTCATCCTCAAGCCCAGCGAACGCGACCCCTCGGCCTCGGTCATGATGGCCGAACTGCTGCAGCAGGCCGGTCTGCCCGACGGTGTCTTCAACGTCGTGCAGGGCGACAAGGTCGCGGTCGACGCGTTGCTGGCACACCCGGACGTGCGTGCGGTCAGCTTCGTGGGCAGCACGCCGATCGCGCAGTACATCTACGAAACCGGCGCACACCACGGCAAGCGCGTGCAGGCGCTCGGCGGCGCGAAGAACCACATGGTGGTGATGCCCGATGCCGACCTCGACCAGGCCGTCGATGCCCTGGTGGGCAGCGCCTACGGCTCGGCCGGCGAGCGCTGCATGGCCATCAGCGTGGTCGTGCTGGTAGGCGACGTGGCCGACCGCATCGTGCCGCGCCTGGCCGAGCGCGCACGTGCGCTGAAGGTGAAAAACGGCATGGAGGCCGATGCCGAGATGGGCCCGATCGTCACGCGCGAGGCGCGCGACCGCATCGAGGGCTACATCGCCACCGGCGTGGGCGAAGGTGCGCAGTTGGTGGTAGACGGCCGCGGCTGCCGCGTGCCGGGGCACGAAGATGGCTTCTTCACCGGCGGCACGCTCTTCGACCACGTGCAGCCCGGGATGCGCATCTACCGCGAGGAGATCTTCGGCCCGGTGCTGGTGTGCCTGCGCGTGAAGGACTTTGCGCACGCGCTGGAGGTGGTCAACGGCCACGAGTTCGGCAACGGCGTGTCCATCTTCACCGGCGACGGCGGTGCGGCGCGTGAATTTGCGCGGCGCGTGCAGGTGGGCATGGTCGGCGTGAACGTGCCGATACCCGTGCCCATGGCCTGGCAGGGCTTCGGCGGCTGGAAGCGCAGCCTGTTCGGCGACATGCACGCCTACGGCGAAGAAGGTGTGCGCTTCTATACGCGCCAGAAGAGCGTGATGCAGCGCTGGCCCGACAGCATCGGCAAAGGCGCCGAATTCGCGATACCCACGGCGGTCTGAGACGCGTGGACGCACGCCCGATCGACACCTCGCCACCGCCCGCGGCGATCGCTCCGGCACCTGCCGGCGACGCCGCGCAGGTGCGCGGCTGGCTCGACGAGGCCGAATCGGCCTGCGGCGCGGCGCGGCTCGAAGAGGCCTGTGCGCTCACCGTCCGGGCGCTGGAGGCGGTGCTGCCCGCCGACGCCGATCCGGCGCTGCGCGTGCGCGCGGCCGGGCTGCGGCTGGCCTGCCTGTTCCAGTCCGGCGCGCTGCAGACGGTGGTCGGCGAAGCCGACACCCTGCTGCCGATCCTGCGCGCCAGCAGCCCGACCCCGGCGCTGGTGCGGGTGCTGCGGCAGGTCTGCCTGGCCGCCAACGAAACCGGGCAGTCCGAGCGGGCCCTGTCGCTCGCGCAGGAGTGCCAGCAGCTGGCGCTCAGCAGCGGTGACAAGGGGCTGCAGTCGCTGGGCCTGAATGCGCTGGCCTGCACGCTGGAGCGCATGGGCGACCCGTGGCAAGGCGAGCGGCTGATGACCGAAGCGCTGGCGATGGCCCGCGAACATGGGCAGCGGCACGAACTGCTGCTGGCGCTGTGCAACCTGTCGGCCCTGCGCATCGGCCGATTCCACCTGCTGCGCGATGCCCGCAGCCTGGACGAGGCGCGCCAGCCCCTGATACATGCGCTGGATGCGGCGCAGGAGGCGCTGGCCCTGGCGCGCGAAGCCCGCGAGCCCTTCCCGCAGGTGCTGGTGGAGGGCAACCTGGGCGAGATCCTGCTTCACCTGGGACGCCTGCTGGAGGCCGGTCCGTATCTGCAGTCCGCGCTGGCCGCGGCGCAGCATCACCGCTACCAGGCGCAGGAGTGGCGCATCCATTGCTCGCTGGGCGAGCTCGAACTGGCCCAGGGCCAGGCGCCGGCCGCCTGGGACCGCCTGCAGGGCACGCTGCAGCGTGTGGCGGCGGCGGAGCAGCCCATCACGCGGCTGCGGCTGCACCACACCTTGTCGCGCACGGCCGCGGCGCTGGGCCGCTTCGACGACGCCTTGCAGCACCTGCAGGCCTATCTGCGGCTCGAACGCGGGCGCGCGGTGTCGCAACTGCATGCGCAGTCGGAACTGTTCATCACGCGCCTGGAAGCCGAGCAGGTGCGGCTGGAGGCGCAGCGCCAGCGCCTGCGCGCGGCCGAGCTCGAAGCCGACGTGCGCCGCGACCCGCTCACCGGCGTGGGCAACCGGCGCGAGATCCAGCAGCGCCTGCCCGATCTGTTGCGCGACGCGGCGGCCAGCGAGTTGCCGCTGACGCTGGTGATGGTGGACGTCGACCGCTTCAAAGCCATCAACGACCACTTCGGCCACAGCGTGGGCGACCAGGTGCTCGAACGCCTGGGCCAGCTGCTGCGCGATGCCACACGCGGGCCGGACCTCATCGGCCGCGTGGGCGGCGACGAATTCCTGCTCGTGCTGCCGCACACCGCACTGGAGCCGGCGCGCGAAGTCTGCGAACGCCTGCGCCGCACGGTGGCGCAATATCCCTGGCACGGCATCGCCGCCGGCCTGCGCGTGACCCTGAGCTTGGGCCTGGCGGGCACCCCGCCCCATGACGAGAGCACCCTGAAGGCCCGCGCCGACCGCGCGCTGTACCGCGCCAAGGCCGAAGGCCGCGACCGTCTGGCGTGGGGGTGAGACGGGACGTACGACAGGCCCTGCGGCCTGTCTTTCGCCTATCGAACGGGCACTGGCTTGCAAGCCAGTGCCGCGGCCTGCAAGGTTGAGATCGGACGAGAGACAGGCCCTGCGGCCCGCCCCGATCACGCCCCGATCACGCCCCGATCACGCCCCCATCCCGCCGCCGCACCACCACCGTCGCCGAGCGTGGCCGGCCGCCCGGGGCGAAGTCCGGCCAGTTCGAACTGCGCCGCGGCTGTGTGGGGTCGCCGGAGTCGCCCGCAGACTCCCCGGGGTGCTGGATGTTGACGAACAGCGTTGTGCCGTCCGGCGTGAAGGCGCCCCCGGTGACCTCGCAGCCCACCGGGCCGACCAGGAAGCGGCGCACCTCGCCGGTCGTCACGTCGCAGGCCAGCATCTGGTTGTTGCCCAGCCGGGCGAGTTCGCCCTTGTGCATCGCGCCCGGGCCCATGTCGGTGTCGATCCACAGCACACCGCGCGCGTCGAAGGACAGGCCGTCCGGGCAGCCGAAGGCATCGCCCGAGACATTGCCACGCGCCTCGGCGCGTTCGTTGGCCGGGTCGCCGGCCAGCACCAGGTGGTTCCAGCGGAAGCCGGTGCCGTCGAAATCGCCGTCTTCCTGCCAGCGGATGATCTGGCCCATCACGTTCTGGGCGCGGGGATTGGCCGGGTCGGGCCCGGGCATGCCCAGCGTGCCGCGTGCGGCGTTGTTCGTCAGGCTGCAATAGACCCAGCCGTTTTTCGGATCGATGGCCAGCCACTCGGGCCGGTCCATCTTGGTGGCGCCCAGCGCGTCGCTGGCCTGGCGCGCCTTGATCAGCACCTCGCCCTGGTCGGCAAAGCCCTTGGCGGCGGTCAAAGGGCCCTGGCCGTGCACCAGTGGCAGCCAGCGGCCGCGGCCCTCGGTGTCGAAGCGGGCGACGTGCAGCGTGCCGTGGTCCAGCAGCGTGCGGTTGGCCTTGGCGCCACCGGGCGCGACCTTGTCGCGGCTGACGAACTTGTAGATGTATTCGAAGGCCGCGTCTTCGCCGGAATACACCACTGCGCGGCCGTCCCGGGTCAGCGCGACCCAGGCGCCTTCATGGGCGGCGCGGCCAAGCGCGGTGCGCTTGACCGGTGTGCTGGTGGGGTCCATCGGATCGAGTTCCACGATCCAGCCGAAGCGGTTGGGCTCGTGGGGGTGGCGGGTGGCGTCGAAGCGTTCGTCGAATTCCGGCCAGCGGGACCAGGACGTGCGCCGCAGGCCCCAGCGGCGGTGGTGCGGGTCCTCGAGCGCACCGGCGCTGAAGTAGCCGTTGAAGTTTTCCTCGCCCGACAGGTAGGTGCCCCAGGGCGTCATGCCGCTGGCGCAGTTGCTGAGCGTGCCCAGCACACGCCGGCCCTGCGGATCGGCGGCGGTTTTCATCAGCGCGTGGCCGGCAGCCGGCCCGGCGATGTCCAGCGGCGAGCTCGCCGTCACGCGCCGTGCATAACGCGACGGGCGCACCATCTGCCAGCGGCCGGCCTCGAGCCTGAGCTCGATGACCGACAGGCCGTGTGCGGCCTGCGCCTTGCGCACCTTCTCGGCGGACCAGTCCTTCAGGCCGTCATGGTGCAACAGGCCGTCGTCGACGTACTCGTGGTTCATCACCAGCAGGCCGTGCGTGGAACTGCCGTCCAGCGGATAGAACTGCAGGCCGTCGTGGTGCATGCCCATCTGCATGGCCTGCTCGGCGGCCGTGTTGGAGGCATCGGGCTTCCAGGCCGGCATCTGGCCGGGGACGCCCACAGGCTCGCCCCAGGCGGCGATGGGCGTGGCGACATAACCCTCGGGCACCACGATGGCGTCCGCGCGGCTGGGCGGCACGCCGCGAAAGCCGAGCAGGCCCTGGGCTGCGGGCGATGCGGCGCAGGCGGGCAACGTCAGCGGCGCCATCAGGCTGCCCAGCATCAGTCCGAGGCTGCCGTGCAGCACGGTGCGGCGTGCCGGGTCGCTGACATCGTGGATGCTCGGGTTGCCTGAGTGGTTGTCGTCGTCGAGCGTGGCGAGGTCTTTGGGCATGGTGCTGTCGGTGCGAAGCGCGATCGGACTGTAGCCGCGCGCCGGCTGCCCTTGTCGCCTGGGGCCAGCGCCTTACCATCGACACCCATGGCCACCGACCGCACCGCCGCAAGCACACCCCGCGTTCTGTTGATCACTGGCGCCAGCCGCGGCATCGGCGCGGCCACGGCCCGTCTGGCCGCGCGCGAGGGCTGGGACGTCGCGGTCAATTACGGCCGCCAGGCCGCCGCCGCCGAAGCCGTGGCCGACGAGGTGCGCGCGCTGGGTCGCCGCGCCATCGCCGTGCAGGCCGACGTGGCCGACGAGGCGCAGGTGCTGGCGATGTTCGCGCGTGTGCACGAGACGCTGGGGCCGCTGGGCGGCCTGGTCAACAACGCCGGCATCGTGGCGATGAAGGCGCGTGTGGACGAGATGGACACCGCGCGCTGGCAGCGCATGCTGGCCGTGAACGTGCTGGGCAGCTGGATCTGCGCCCGTGAAGCCGTCAAGGCCATGAGCACGCGCCACGGCGGCGCGGGCGGCGCGATCGTCAACCTCTCCAGCGTGGCCGCCACGCTGGGTGCGCCGGGCATGTATGTCGACTACGCCTCGGCCAAGGGTGCGATCGACGCCTTCACATTGGGCCTGGCGCGCGAGGTGGCCACCGAGGGCGTGCGCGTGAATGCCGTGCGCCCCGGCATCATCGACACCGAGATCCACGCCGAAAGCGGCGATGCGCAGCGCGCCTTCAAGTCCGCCGACGTGATCCCGATGCGGCGCCCCGGCACGGCCGACGAGGTGGCACAGGCCATCGTCTGGCTGCTGTCGCCGGCCGCGTCCTACGTGACCGGCGAGGTGCTGACGGTCAGCGGCGGTCGCTGAGCGCCTCGCGGAACTGCCGCGGCGAGCGCCCGGCGGCACGCGCGAAGGCGCGGCTGAAATGCGCCGGATCGGCGAAGCCCAGCGCATAGGCCACGCTCTTGACCGGCAGGCTGGAAAACGCGAGCTGGCGCCGCGCCTCGCGCATCAGGCGTTCCTCGATCAGCACCGAGGCACCCTGGCCGGTGGCCGCGCGTGTCAGTCGGCTGAGGTGCGTGGGCGTGATCGACAAGGCCTGCGCGTAGCGCGCCACGGGCCAGTGTTCGATCACATGGGCCTCCAGCAAGGCCTCGAAGCGCCGCAGCAGGTTCGATGCAGCCAAGTCCGGCGCGGCCGGTGCCTGTTGCGACAGCGCGCGCGAAGCCAGCCCCAGCGCGGCGGCGGCCAGGCCGCGCAGGACCAGTGTGCGCCCCGGCGAGTCGCCGGCCGATTCGCGCGCGATCTTGGCCATCACGCGCACCAGCGCGGCATCGGCTGCGGCCGTGCCCGCCACGTCGAGCACCGCGCGCGATTCACCGGCGCGCGCCAGCAGGTCGGCCACCAGTTCGTCCGGCAGCGTCACGACCCAGCCCTGCGTGCCCGGTGTGAAGCTGAAGGCGTGCACGTCGCCGCAAGGCACGTTGACCAGCATGCGCGGGCGCAAGGGCGTGCGGCCGCTTTCCAGCCAGGCCGAGCCGCCGCCCTGGCGCAGCAGCAGCAGCTGGTGCAGCCGCGCGTGGCGGTGCGGCTCGAGCTCCCAGCCGTGCAGCGAGGACCGCGTGGCGATGGTCTCGCAGTGCAGCACGTCGGGCAGCTCGCCGGACTCGCCGAAGAGGCTGTAGGAGCGGATCGCGGCGGCACGCATCATGTTCGAATCGTACAAGTCCTGGCGGGATCCGGACATTGCACCCGGGACGCCCGGCGCCTATCGTGGCAGCACGCGATCCGGCATTCGACCGGGCGCTCCATCACCAGGAGACAGACATGAAGACCCAGGTTTGCATCGTCGGCGGCGGCCCGTCGGGCCTGATGCTGGCGCAGCTGCTGCACCTCAAGGGCATCGACACCATCGTGCTGGAGCGCCAGAGCCGCGAATACGTGCTCGGCCGCATCCGCGCCGGTGTGCTCGAACACGGCTTCGCGGCGCTGATGCGCGAGGCGCAGTGCGGCGAGCGCATGGACCGCGAGGGCCAGATCCACGACGGATTCTTCGTCGCCGACGGCGCCACGATGCACCGCGTCGACCTGCACAAATACAGCGGCGGCAGCTCGGTGATGGTCTACGGCCAGACCGAACTGACACGCGACCTGTACGAAGCGCGCGACCGCATGAAGGGCCAGGTCATCCACAACGCCGAGGACGTGACGCTGCACGACCTCACCAGCAACCACCCGTCGGTCACCTTCCGCGCGGGCGACGAGATCATCCGCGTCGAATGCGACTACGTCATCGGCGCCGACGGCTTCCACGGCGTGAGCCGCAAGTCGATTCCCAAGACCGTGCTGCGCGAGTACGAGAAGCTCTACCCCTTCGGCTGGCTGGGTGTGCTGTCGCGCACGCCGCCGGTCTCGCCGGAATTGATCTATGCGCGCCACGAGCGTGGCTTTGCGCTGTGCTCGCTGCGCTCCAACGTGCTCAGCCGCTACTACATCCAGGTGCCGCTGACCGACGCGGTCGAGGACTGGAACGACGACGCCTTCTGGACCGAGCTCAAGCGCCGCCTGCCCGACGAGGTGGCTGCGCGCATGGTCACCGGCCCGTCCATCGAGAAGTCCATCGCGCCGCTGCGTTCGTTCGTGGCCGAGCCCATGCGCTACGGCAACCTGTTCCTGGCCGGCGACTCCGCACACATCGTGCCGCCCACGGGTGCGCGAGGCCTCAATACCGCCGCCTCGGACATCCAGTACCTCTACCACGCGATGGTGGCGCACTACCAGCGCGGCGACGATTCGGGCCTGGAAGGCTATTCGGCGAAGGCGCTGGCGCGCGTGTGGAAGGCGCAGCGCTTCTCGTGGTGGCTGACCACGCTGCTGCACCGCTTCCCGGACCAGAGCGACTACGACCGCCGCCTGCAGGACAGCGAACTGGCCTACCTGTTTTCGTCCGAGGCGGCGCAGCGCTCGCTGGCGGAAAACTACGTCGGGCTGCCGTACTGAGGCAGGACAGGCGGCTCCACCTGCGTGGAGCCGCGTGCCTGCCGAAGGCCAACGGACATCTCGTGTCCGTTGGCTGAGGTCCCAGGACCGCTTAACCGCCGCGCGGGCGCCGCAGATAGGCCAGCCAGTACACGCCGGCTACCAGCAGCGTGCCGCCGACGATGTTGCCGGCCGTCACCCACACCAGATTGCCGACGATGCCGGCCACGGGAACCGGTGAGCTGCCGCCCAGCAAGGCCGCATAGGGCAGGAAGAAGAGGTTGGCGATCGAGTGTTCGAGCCCCATCGCCACGAAGGCGGTGATCGGCAGCAGCACCGCCAGCAGCTTGTCGGTGACGCTGCGCCCGCTCAGGGTCAGCCACACCGCCAGGCACACCAGCGCGTTGCACAGCACGCCACGCGCGAAGGCCTGGCTCGGGGACAGGCTCAGCTTGGCCGCGGCCACGGCCAGGGCCGTCTGCCCGACGGCGCCCTGGCCCAGCAACGCCACATCGGCGACATGCACCATCACCACCGTCGCCGCGCAGCCCAGCGCGTTGCCCAGGTAGACCCAGCACCAGTTGGCCAGCACGGCGCGCGTGTCGATCAGGCCGCTGGCCCATGCCATGGCGATCAGGTTGTTGCCGGTGAACAGCTCCGCGCCAGCCACCACCACCAGGACCAGCCCGAGGCTGAAGCACAGCCCGCCCAGCACGCGCGACGGCCCCAGGCCCAGGCCGGACTGCGTCATCGCCACCAGGAAGAAGACCGCGCCCATGGAAATGAAAGCGCCGGCCAGCACCGCCAGCGTCAGCGTGGTGAGCAAGGGCGCGCGCGTCTTGGCCACACCCAGCGATTCCACGAGCTGCGCAATGTCGCGGGGTGGCCGTGCGTCGGCGGTGCCGGGTTCGGTGTTCACCGACCCATTCTGCATGACCGGTCCGGGGCAATTGCGGCGCACGGGACCTCGCGCGTTCGGTCTAAAATGCGCGCGAGGCGACCGCGCACGCGTGTGGCCATCCACGGCGAACAGAGCCACTCCACCCATGATCGACAAGATTGCCGACACGATCGCCCAGGCACTGGAAGGCACGGCCGATGGCTCGACCGTGCTGATCGGCGGCTTCGGCACCGCGGGCATCCCCGGCGAACTGGTGGAGGGCCTGATCGCCCAGGGCGCGCGGGACCTGACGGTGGTCAACAACAACGCCGGCAACGGCGATGCCGGCTTGGCCAAGCTGCTGGCGTGCGGGCGTGTGCGCAAGGTCATCTGCAGTTTCCCGCGCCAGGTGGACTCGCATGTCTTCGACGGTCTGTACCGCGCGGGCCGCATCGAACTCGAACTGGTGCCCCAGGGCAACCTGGCCGAACGGCTGCGCGCCGCCGGCGCGGGCATCGGCGCCTTTTTCACGCCCACCGGCTACGGCACCGAGCTGGCGAAGAACCCCGACGGCAGCCCGAAGGAGACGCGGCTCATCGGCGGGCGCGGCCACGTGCTGGAGTACCCGATCCACGGCGACCTGGCGCTGATCAAGGCCGAGCGCGGCGACCGCTGGGGCAACCTGGTCTACCGCAAGGCCGCACGCAATTTCGGACCCGTCATGGCCACGGCGGCACGCCGCACGGTGGCCAGCGTGCACGAGATCGTCGAGCTGGGCGCGCTGGATCCCGAGGCCATCGTGACGCCCGGCATCCACGTGACACACCTGGTGAAAGTGCCCCGCGTGGCCACGCAGGCCGGCGGCATCAAACCCGCGAATTGAGGAGCAGGTGATGGGCCTTCCACCCCGGCGCAGCAAGACCGAACTCGCGCAGCGTGTTGCACAGGACATCTTCGACGGCGCGGTGGTCAACCTGGGCATCGGCATGCCCACGCTGGTGGCCAACTACATCCCCGCCGGTCGCGAGGTGGTTCTGCACAGCGAGAACGGCATCCTCGGCATGGGCCCCGCGCCGGCCGCCGGCGAGGAAGACTACGACCTGATCAACGCCGGCAAGCAGCCCGTGACGCTGCTGCCGGGCGGCGCCTTCTTCCACCACGCCGACAGCTTCGGCATGATGCGCGGCGGGCATCTGGACATCTGCGTGCTGGGCGCCTTCCAGGTCTCGGCCACCGGCGACCTGGCCAACTGGAGCACCGGCGAACCCGGCGCCATCCCGGCCGTGGGTGGGGCGATGGACCTGGCCATCGGCGCACGGCAGACCTGGGTGATGATGGACCTGCTGACCAAGACCGGCCAGAGCAAGGTCGTCTCCGCCTGCAGCTACCCGCTGACGGGAGCGGGCTGCGTCAAGCGCATCTACACCGACCTGGCCACGCTGGACTGCACGCCGCAGGGCCTGCGCTGGGTGGATGCCGTGCCGGGGCTGGACCGCGACACGCTGGCGCAACTCATCGGCCTGCCCGTGCAGACTTGAGCGGCTGCACGCCCGCCGCTGCAGGCACCCCGGTGCCGTGCGCGGCACCGTCGCGGATGCGCGCGACCTGGGCGAAACCTACGCCGCGCCCAGCGACGTCGCGGCCGCCGCTGACCGCGCTGCCGGTCGCGTTGGATACGGCCTATGTGCGCGAGGCGCCGCTGCCCTTCGTCACGCGCAGCTTGAACGGGCCCGCCCTGCGCGCCGGCGCCCTGCAGAACGCGCCCTAGGCGTCTGGTCCGCCGGCTCTGTGCCGAAGTCGGTTAACCCGCGCGCGGGGTCGGCTTGACCGCGAAGATGGCCGAAACGGTACGCCGTTTGTCCGGCAGGAACCTTCCGTGCACCCGGGGAATTGGCGATAGTGCGGCGCGACCGTGCCACCACGCGCCGGCACCCCACCCACGAGGACATACGATGAGACAAGCACGCCCGATCTTCCGGACCCTGATCCTCGCGCTGGCTGCCACGGCCGCCGGCGCCCAGGCCCAGACCTTTCCCAGCAAGACGATCACGATGATCGTGCCCTGGCCTGCAGGCGGCGCCACGGACGCGGCCGGCCGCGTGATCGCCAACGAGCTCAAGAGCAGCCTGGGCCAGAACGTCATCGTCGAGAACCCGGCCGGCGCGGGCGGCTCGCTGGGCACGGTCAAGGCGCTGAATGCGCCGGCCGACGGCCACACGCTGCTGATGTCGTCGCAACAGGACGTGGTGCTGGCGCCGCTGAGCTACAAGGCCGCCACCTTCAAGGCCGACGACGCCCGCACGGTGGCGATGGTCGGCCACACCTCGGTGATGATCGTCGTGCGCAAGGACCTGCCGGCGGCCACGCTGGGCGAATTCGTGGCGCTGATGAAGTCCCAGACCGCCAAGCCGCTGTCGTATTGCACGCCGGGCCTGGGCACGATCTATCCGCTGATCGTCGAGCGCATGAATGCCATGGTGCAGACCAAGAACTTGCAGGTGCCGTATCCCGGCTTCGGCCAGTGCCTGAACGACATCGCCGGCGGGGTGGTCGACTTTGCCGTCGTGCCCATCGCCGGCCCGTTCCCGGGCTACGTGGACAACGGGTCGGTGCGCGCGCTGGCCGTGCTGAGCGACAAGCCCAACCCGCGCGTGCCCAAGGTGCCGCTGGCCAAGGAGACCAAGGGCTTCGAAGGCCTGAACTTCTCGCTGTGGTCGGCCGTGCATGTGAACGCCAAGGTGCCTGACGCCGTCGTCGAGCAGCTCGGCAAGGCGGTCCTGGCCGCGCTGGCCAAGCCCGAGGTCCGCAAGACGCTCGAGGCCACCGGCGCCACGATCTTCGAGCCCATGACGCCGGCCCAGGCCCACGCGCTCTACCTGAAGGACGTTCAGCAGCTCGAAGCGCTGGCCAAGACGGTGGGCGTGACCAAGCAGTGAGGCCCGGTGCCGGGCCTGGCCGGCGGCATGCCGTCGCCGGCCGAGGTGCACCCGACGTCGCTGCCGCAGCCCGGCTGCACGGCGTTCTGGACGACCGTCGGCCGCTGCGGCCCAGATACGCGCAGCTAGGCCACTGAGCCCGGCCGTGCCGAGGTGGTCTGCAGGAAGCGGGCCAGCGCGGCCACGTCGCCGGCGGGCGCGACCCAGGCCGGGTCCATCAGGCTTTCGAGCAGGCGGCTGACGCCGTCGGCGTCGGTGTCGCGGCAGAAATACCAGCCCTGGAAGTAGCGGCAACCCAGGCCCATGGCCCACTTGAGATCGGAGAGTTCCTCGACGCCTTCGCAGACCAGGCGGGCGCCGAACAGGTCGGCAATGCCGTGGATGAAGCGCAGGATGGCGCCGATGTGCGCATTCACCGAGGCGCCGTGCACGTAGAGCCGGTCAGCCTTCAGGCAATCGAAGTGCAACGAGCGCAGCGCGTCGAGGTTGGACATGCCGGTGCCGAAATCGTCCAGCGCCACCGCAACGCCCGCCCGACTCAACTCCTGTGCGCGCTGCTTCAGCGTCTCCGGGGCTTCGGACAAGCCGCTTTCGGTGATCTCGATGGCGATCAGCTCGGCCGGGACCTCGAATTCAGCCAGCAGCGTGACGATCGACTCGATGGTCTTGGTGTGCATCAGCGTGGCGCGCGACAGGTTCACAGCCACCGGCACCGCGGGCAGGCCGCGGTTGCGCCAGGTCGCCAGGTCGCGGAAGACGGCTTCGAGCATCTGCATGTCCAGCAGGCGCATGAGGCCGGCGTGACCGGCCACCGACAGGAAGGCATCGGGGCCGACCACGCCCAGTTCCGGGTGGCGCATGCGCGCCAGCGCCTCGAAGCCGACGATGCGGCCCGTGATCACGTCGACCTGCGCCTGGTAGTGCGGCACCAGGCGGCGCTGGCGGATGTTGTCGGCGATCTGGCGCTGGAATTCGACCCAGGCCAGCGAGACGTCGCGGTGCCGGGGTTCGTAGACATGCACCGAGGTCATCGCCACGTCCGTGGCCTGCGTGGCGGCCGTGGCGGCCTGGTCCAGCAAGGCCGATGCATTGCCGCCCAGCGCGTCGCTGTGGGCCACGCCGACGCTGCAGCTGAAAAAGACCAGGTCACTGTCCGCCGACACCGGCCGCGCCAGCAGGGACTCCAGCCGGCTCAGGCGGTCTTCGCCTGAACCCGCGTCGGCGAACAGCGCGAAGGCAAAGTGCTCGCCGTCGACCTGCGCCAGCATGTCGCGCGGGCTGCGCCAGGCCGACAGCATGGCCGCGAACTTCTGCAGCAGCTGCGCGCCGCGCTCGCGGCCGAAGGTGCTGTGCACCAGGTGCACATTGCGCAGATGGATGTAGCCGACCGTGACCGCCTTGGACAGCCCCTGGCTGATGCAGCGGCCGCTCGAATTGCGCCGGCTGCAGTCGGCGATCCGGCAGGCCTGGCTGCCACCCGAGCCCTGGTTCAGCGCGCACTGCAGGTTGGAGGTGAAGGCGTTGCGCGAGGGCAGGCCCGTCTCGGTCGCGCGGTAGCGCAGCTCGAGCAGGCGCACGGCCTGCGCCGCCAGGCCCAGCAGGATCTCGCGCTCGCGCGGCGTCAGCGTGCGCGGCACGAGGTCCATGAACCACAGCGTGCCCAGTACGTAGCCGCGCTGGCCGGTGAGCGTGGCCGCCATGTAGCAGCGCACGTTCGGTGTCTGCGCGACAAGGGCGTTGGTCTCGAAGCGCGGGTCCCGGCTGGCATCGGGCACCTCGAAGAGTTCGAGGTGGGATTCCACGGCGTAGCTGCAGAACGCGCCTTCGCGCGCCAGGCATTCGAGTTCGACGCCGTGCCGGCCCTTCAGCCAGACATGGGCATCGTCGACCAGGCTGATGCCGGCCAGCGGCGCCTCCAGCAGCCGCGCGGCCAGCGCAGCCAATTCGTCGAAGGCGGGTTCCGGGCGGTCGATGACGATGTCGTATCGCTGCAGCTCGGACAAGCGAAGCGCCTCTGCCGGGATATCGCGTAGATGAGACATGACCATCCTCGAGGACGAAGCATGTGGGAGCTCCGGCACAGCCGGCGCGGATTCTGTCGATGGGGCCTGGGCCGCCAAGGGTGTCAGGGTCTGCGTCATCTCGTCTCGTCTTGAGCCGACGGCGATCGTACGGCCACGGCATAGCGATTCTTGCCGGCGCGCTTGGCGGCGTACATGGCTCGATCGGCTTCAGAGAGCAACTCGGCCACCGTGTGTGCGTGGCGGGGAAATCCCGCAACGCCGACGCTGGCGCCCACGCGCGCCTGTTGTCCACTGCCGATGTCCACGGGCAGGGACAGCGCCGCGACGATGTGGGCTGCCAGCTCGTGCACGGCCTTGTCTTCCGGCGCGAGATCACGCACGGCCACCAGCAACTCGTCGCCGCCCAGCCGGCCGACGAAGTCCGAGCTCTGGCGGACCAGGTGGTTGAGCCGGCGGCCGCACTCGACCAGCACGGCGTCGCCGGCCGAATGGCCCCACTGGTCGTTGACGGCCTTGAAGCCATCCAGGTCGACGTAGAACACCGTGAGCCTGCCGCCGAATTTCCGTGCCCGCTCGACCAGCTCGTCGAGTGAGGCGTTGGTGCCGGCACGGTTCTTCAGGCCGGTCAGCGGATCCTGGTGTGCACGTTGGCGGACCGCGTACTCCTCGCGCTTGCGCACGGTGACGTCGTACATGACGCCCTCGATGAAGTTCGCCATGCTGTCCTGCGGCTCCTGGTGGATCGAGAACAGGCAGTGCACCCACTTCAGCGAGCCGTCCGTGCAGCGAATGGCCAGATCGCCCGAACTCGTCTCGCCGCTGTCGGTGGCGGTGGCGATGAGCGCGCGCGCGCGGTCCGCGTTCAGGAAGGCCGTGTCGAGGAATTCCGCACCGAGCGAGGCAGACAGCTCCTGCGGACTGGCGCCCAGCAGCCGTGCCACGGTCGGGTTGCTGCTGACCAGCTGGCCCTCTACCGTCAGCACGAAGATGCCTGCGCTGGTGAAGTCGAAGATCTGCCGGTACATCGCCTCCATGGCGGCGATCTCCCGTCGCGCCTCGCGCTCGCCGTTCAGCGCTTCCTCGTTGGCCTGCAGCAGCCGGTTGGTGGCCTGCGCCACGGTGCCCAGCTCGTCGTGGTCGTGCTCCACGGGCAGGTGCAGGCGTTGCGGCGAACCCGGCTCCATGCGCGCGATCTCGCCGGCCAGCTGGTTCAAGGGCTGCGAGAGCTTGCGCATCGCCAGGGCATTCAGCGCGACCACCAGGATGGCCGTCAGCACCGCCATCGACAGACCGAGCACGGTGGCCTGGCGGCGCGCCTCGGCCTGCAGCGCGGCGGTATTGACGACGATGCGCAGGCGGCCGATCTGTTCGCGCATGTCGAATGGCGAGACCAGCACGCGCTCCACCGCATCGACGGCTGTTGCGTCGCGGGTCGGCGAATCCGCCCCGGCCTTCGCGGTGGACAGCAGCGGCTTGAGCTTTGCGTCGAAGAAGCTCACCTCGGTGACCAGGGAGTGCTTCTGCAGACCGCTGATGAGCTCGCGCATCAGGATCTGGTCATTGGCATACACGGCCACGGCCACCGTCTTGTCGATGGCCTCGGCCAGCGCGCGCAGGGCGTCGCGCCCGCGCTCCATTTCGTAGTGGTACGAGCGGACGTAGCCCAGCGCTGCGGCCAGGATCGCCAGCGTCGTGGCGATCAGGACCAGCACCGTGATGAACTTGCGGTGGAGGCTGTGCTTGGAGGTCACCTGCCGTGTCCGGACGTCACTCCGCGGCGTCGGCCAGCACCAGCACGACGCGCACCGACGCGTCGGCCGGTGCCGTTCTGAGGTAGCCGATGGCTCTGGGGTTGCTCTTGACCATCGCCAGCATGTCCTTGTCGTCACCCAGGCTGCGGGGCGGCTGCACCTGCCCGGAAAAGCGCAGGCGTGCCCAGTAGCTGTTGATGCGGGCCAGGTCCATGCCCGTCAGCGCCCGGTAGAAACTCGCGCGCGTGCCGCCGGTGTCCGACTGGTCGAAGGCCTCGGCTTCGCGGCCGTCCGGGAAGGTGTGCACGCGTCCGGTGTACAAGGCCACGGCATCGCGCATGGCCAGACCCTGGATCGGGTTCCTGGCATTGACGACCATGTACAGCTCGTTGCCCGGCGCGGCGTGGGTCGCCGTCGCACTGGCCGCCAGTGCCAGCATCACCAGGAGCGATGGGATGCGCCGCATGGTCAGAACACCATGTCGGCGGTCAGGCTCAGCACCGTGGCCCGGTTGGCCAGGCCCGAGCTGTTGCGCCATGCAATCGAACCGTTGGGGTGGACGTGCGTGCGGTCGAGCTGGACCTTGATGGCCAGGTTGTCGAGCGCGTCCCAGCGCAGTCCCAGGCTTCGCGTGCTCTGGTCGAATCGGGGCTGGTTGGCCACAGAGGTGGCTGTCGCGCCCAGGGCGGCGGCTTGCTGGGCACCGGCAGGCCCGAGCACCGGCGCCAGCGCGGCAACCCAGTCGGTGCTCAAGGTCAAGGCCGGCGTGTCGGGGCGGCTGCGCGCGCCCACGGCATACGCGGTCACGCGGGACCAGCGGTAGCCCAGGCTGACATAACCCCGGTCACCACCGGATACGCCGCGGCTGAAACGCACGCGGCTGGCTTCCGCATGAGCGGTCCATGGCCCCTTTTCGTATTGCGCGCCCAGTGCCGCGTACTCGCTCACGCCGCCGAATTTCATGGCCTCGATGAGCGACGCCGCATCCGCGGCGACGGGCGCCACCGGCAGTGCCCGCAGGCCCTGCAGGCCTTGCTCCAGCGGTGCAAGCACGGCCGGGCTTTCGCCGATCATGCGCGTGCGCAGGTAGCTGGCCTTGAGCAGCAGTCCGCCGCTGTCGCGCGACAGGGTGGCCGCCAGCGTGTCGTCGCCCTGCACACGCACGTGTTCGTTGCGGTCGATGACCCCGATGGTGCTGCGGATGCGGCCCAGCGCGAGCTTGCCGCGCCAGTCCGCCGCATCGGTGCGCCATTGCAGTGTGAGGTCGGCGCCATCCATCGAGGAAAACGGCATCCAGCCGTAGTACTCGACGCTGGGCCGCACCCATGGATAGGCGAAGCCCACGTTGCGCACATCGGCCAGCAGGAAGAGGTCGGGGCTGGTGCGGCCGAGCCGCAGTTTCAGGCCGGGCGTGAGCTGCCAGCCCAGGAAGGCCCATTCCAGCGGGGCATCGGCGGACGAACCCTGCGGCCGGTCCTTCACCACCAACTGCGCCACGGCATCCAGTCGATCCGACAACTGGCCTTGCAGCTGCAGGCCGACGCGGCTGTCGACGGCTGCGCTCGTCGCGCCTGCGGCACCGCGCTGCGTGAGGTCGCGCGCATAGCGCCAGGGCTGCCCGCTGTCGACGTGGAGGACGCCCGCGGTGCCGAAGCCGCTGAGCTTCCAGGCCTGGGTCGACGCCGTCGCGGCGGGTTCCGACGACTGGGCGGTGGCGGTCGAGCCCGCGCACGCCAGTGCGCACGCGAGCACGACCGCGCCGATGCGGCGGCGGCACGCATACGGCAGTGCCGGTGTCGCGGGCGGTTGCATGGCGCGGGATCGACGAGGCGTGTAGTGGAAGGACGCGTGCAGCATCGGCGCAGGAAATGCCCAGTCGACAGCATGGCTGTTTGTGGGACGCACGGCCCCACTCTTCGGTACAGATGGGCTCAACTTAAGTTGATACGCACACGCGCAAGCCGCTGATTCTGGGTGTTCGTGGCAGTGCGCACACCCCGACGGGCCGGCGGGCCGTCTTGTCGCCGCCAGGCATCTCGCGGATCATGCCGGCCGTGTACCGAATGCAACCACCGGCCGACGCATCTGCACGGCCTGACCCATGAGCTCCATCGAAGGGAAACCGGACGCGCTGCTCGCTGCCGCCCGCCAGGAAATGTTCAGCGGGAACACCGGGCCGGATTCGCCCATGTCCCTGGCGGGCCGACAGGCGGCCGAGCATGCCCATCAGGTCGGTGATGCGCGCACCGAGGCGCTGGCGCAGTTCTACGGCCACCACCACGGGATCCTGACACTGCCGTTCGACCAGGCGGAGGCCCGCAT
This sequence comes from Pseudomonadota bacterium, assembly GCA_963205115.1. Classification (GTDB taxonomy): domain Bacteria; phylum Pseudomonadota; class Gammaproteobacteria; order Burkholderiales; family Burkholderiaceae_C; genus Rubrivivax. Next base: position 21,495 of record CAUJHV010000021.1, read on the forward strand.
CGCCGCGCTGCAACGTCGCTGCGACGAGCTGGGCGAGCCCATCGGCGGGCGCCTGCTGCAGATCACGCGCGCCAATCTCTATTGCCTGCACCGGCGCTACGTGGAGTCGCTCGATATCGCCGTGCGGCTGGAGCGGCGCCACATGGCGGCCTTCGCACCGATCGAACAGGCCGCGCTGCTGTTCGTGCTCATCATTTCCAGCCGCGCTGGGGGCCACTTCGACCAGGTGGTCGACTACGCCTCGCGCAGCCTGGCGGTTGCCGATGCCTCGAACCAGGTCTACGCGATGGCGGGCGCGCGTGGCAACTATGGTGGCGTGTTGATGGAGCTGGCGCTGGATGCGCAGGGCGCGCTGGGTCACCTGGAGATGGGACTGAAACTCCTGCGGCTGGCGCCCGCCTGCCCGGCGTACCTGCAGCTCCAGAGCATCCGCATCCAGGCGTTGGGCATGCTGGGGCGCCACGACGAGGCCTTGCGGATTTTTCGCCAGGAATTCTCGGGTCCGGATGCGGCTGCCCGCGGACGCGACACGCGCGCGGCCACCGTGACGGCCTTGCTGGGCATGGGGCTGCTGGACGAGGCCGAGGCCTGGCTTGGCGAGCCGCCTGCCGTCGCCGACTCGGACCACGCCTGGCGCCGCCAACAGGCCTATCGCCGCGCCCGGATGCAGCTGTTGTGTGCACAGAAGAAATACGCCCAGGCGCGCGCCTGGGCCGAGGCCGAGATCGACACGCCGCGCAATTACGCGACCGATCCGATGTACGAGATGCGCATGCAGGACCTCCTGCGTGAGGCCTGCATCGGTCTGGGCGACCACGAGGCGGCCCTGGCCGCCGCGGTGGCTGCGCGTCAGGCGGCCCTGCCCGCTGTTCGCCTGTCGGGCCGTGCGCGCTACCTGGTGGCGCAACTCAAGGATGGCGACAAGCAACTGGCCGACCTCTCGCCCATCGATTTCCGCCGCCTGGCCGAGATTGACCGGGCCGTCCAGGATGCGCAGGCGGTGTCGCCGGCGCCGCTGGAGTCACCGTCCGCAGCCGCGGACCCGGCGCCTGCCGACCCGGCCGCTGCGCAGCGCATTCCACGATTTCTGGCGCACGTGGTGCATGAGTTGCGCACGCCCATCGGCGGTGTGATGGGCATGGCCTCGCTGCTCAAGGCCTCGCCGTTGGACGAGCGGCAGAGCCGTTATGCGACGCTGCTGGAGAGTTCGGCCAAGACGCTGCTGTCACTGGTCAACGACGTGCTGGACCTGGCCAAGCTCGAACGCGGCCAGTTCACGCTCGAGCCGCGCCCGGTGGCGGTGCGGCCGTGGCTGCAGGAGACGCTGAGCCCGTTCGAGCCCATGGCCATGCTGCAGCAGGTGGTGGTGAGCGGGACCCTCGACGAGCACGTGCCGGCGCAGCTGTGCTTCGACGAATTGCGCCTGCGGCAGGTGCTGTCCAACCTGATTGCCAATGCCGTGAAGTTCACGCGTTCGGGTACGGTGAAGGTGCACCTGGGCCTGCTGGAGACCACACCCGATGGGCGCTGCACGCTGCGCGTGGAGGTGCAGGACACCGGCAGCGGCATCGCCGCGGACGAGGTCGGCGGCTTGTTTCAGGAGTTTGCCCAGGCCAACGCATCCGTGTCGCGCCAGCACGGCGGCACGGGCCTGGGGCTGGCACTGTGCAAGCAGCTGGTGGACCGCATGGGCGGGCGCATCGGCGTGCACAGCGTGCTCGGCAAGGGCAGCACCTTCTGGTTCGAGCTCACGCTGGCGGTGCCGCACGGCGACGGCGGCCGGCAAGCCGAAGCCACCCTGCGCGGCGCCTCCTGAAGCCGCTGATGTCGACCGTCAGCCTCCCTGCACGAGCGTGCGGATGCCCGAGGCGACGAACTGCACGCCCACGCAGATCAGCAAGAAACCCGACAGCCGTGTCATGACCTCGATGCCCACAGGCCCCAGGCGGTCGCTCACGCGGGGCGCGTGGCGCAGCAGCAGCCACTCGATCACACACACGCCGACCATCGCCGCGACCGTCACCGCGTAGGCCATCACCTGCGCGCTCCAGGTGCCCAGCTCGCGGATCTCGGTGGAGATGCCGATCACCACGGCGATGGTGCCGGGGCCCGTGATGCCCGGCATGGCCAGCGGGAAGAAGGTCGGGTTGGCGGGCGGGTGCTCCTGCTTGTCGGGCGCGCGGATCGGCCCGCGGTCGTACATCAGCCCGTGGCCCAGGATGCCCACGACGATGCCGCCGGCCACGCGCAGCGCGCCGTAGGACACGCCGAACATCTGCAGCACCACCCCGCCGACGAACAGGCTCACGACCAGGATGTAGAAGCAGTAGATGCAGGCCAGCCGGGCCATGCGCTTGCGCGCACGCTCGTCCATGCCTTGCGCCAGCGCCAGGTACATCGGCAGCGTGGACGGCGGGTTCACCACCGACAGCAGGCTGAGGAAGGCACCGGCACCGAAGGCGGCCAGCAGGGCGGAAACGTCGTCGAGCATGGTCAGGATTGTGCGGGCGCGGCGGGCTTGCGGCCCGGCTGCGGCTCGCCGGCGGCGTCCAGCGGTCACCCGCGCTTGACGATCCCCCTGCGGCGCGCTCGAATGCAGCTCCGCCCTCGTGAATGCCGGGGGGAGCTGCGAGTGATCGCCATAACCATCGATGGAGAAACGGCCATGTCCACCGCTGCCCTGGTTGTCGTGGCCCTCGTCGGCCTGCTGCACGTCTACATCCTCGTGCTGGAGATGTTCCTGTGGGACAAGCCGCAGGGCCTCAAAGCCTTCGGCCTGACACCGCAGCTGGCGGCGCAGACCAAGGTGCTGGGTGCCAACCAGGGGCTCTACAACGGCTTTCTCGCGGCCGGGCTGTTCTGGGGCCTGTACCTGGGCGGGCCACAGGGCCGCCACGTGATGACCTTTTTCCTGGTGTGCGTCCTGGTGGCCGGTGTTTATGGCGCGGCGACGGCCAACAAGCGCATCCTGTTCATCCAGGCCGTGCCTGCGGCCATCGGTCTGATCCTGCTGTTCCTGTCCAGCGTGTGAGACCAGGTGGCCGCGCGCCCGTCGCGCGCGCGGCCTGGGGGCACGCCACTCACGCGGCGTGCGTGGGGCCGTCGTCGAAGTCGCTGGCCCGCAGCTCGATGGGCTGGCCGTGCGGCGTGCGGTCCGCGGCGTGGTCCCAGGCGCGCGCGGTGCGCGCAAGTTCGTCGCGGGTGGCCACCGCCTTGCGCGCCACGAGGTCTTCCAGCGCGGACAGCCAGTGCAGGTAGTAGGTGTCGCCGTGATCCGGGTCGCCCGCGTCCTGCGCGCGTCGGATGGCCTGCGCCAGCGCATCGGCCCATTCGGCCCAGGTGAAGCAGCCGCGGCGGTGCAGGCTCAGCACCATCGCAAAGGCCTGCGCCTGCCAGGGCTCGGCGAAGGCCACGGGCTCGGGCTGGCCGGGCTCGCACGGGACGAAGGCGTGGCCGAGCGCCGTGTCGCCGCCGCTCACGAGGCAACCCTTTGCACGACGCGTGGCAGGCCGGGCGCCCGGGGACGTGGCGTTGCGTTCATCCCCGGTCCTCCGCGGCCACGGCTTCGAGATAGGGCTCCCAGGCATCGATGCTGACCGTCAGCCGCGCCGACTCCGACGACTCGGCGGCCGCGGGCCAGAGGTCCCGGCCCTGCAGCACGACGGTGTAGAGCCAACGTGGGTCCTCGCCGCGGCCGCTGGCGTGGGCGTCGGCGAAAACATGCGCGCCGTGCACGCGTTCGATGACACCGCAGTGCCCGCGGGCATAGCGCGGCAGCCGCGTGTGGTGCGGCACCTCGCCGGCATACAGGCGCACCCGGTCACCGACGGCAAAGCGAGCGGGAGTCGTGGCCGGCCGCTCGGTGGGTGCGCCGCGGGCCAGCCCGGCGGCGACGTGGGCCGCCTGCAGCGGGCCCCGCGGCAGCGCGCGCGGCGGCTGCAATACGGTACCGCGCGCGGCCTCCGCGGGTGTGACGAGCCCGCGCTCGGCCAGCAGGCGCAGCAGGGCCTCGAACCAGATCGCGTAGTAGCCCAGCCGCGCATAGCCGGGCAGCGTTTCGCGCGCGCGGCGGCTCATGTCGATGTTCCAGCTGCCGGTCGCGCCCATGGCCAGCGTGAGCGCCAGGACCTGCGGCTCCCAGGCCGCGTGGAAGCGCTCGTCTTCCGGCTCCGGCGTCACCGGCGCGAAGTGCCGGCGCTGCCCGCCGATATCGGCGCGGGAGCGGTAGGCGGCGGAAGCCTGGGTCATGTCGAAGGCTGATGGCGCGGCGGGTTCGATCGGGTGCTCAGGCCGGCTGCAGCGCGTCGGCGGACACCGGCGGCCGCGGCAGCCCGGTGCCGATCATCGAATCGCGTGTCACCCAGTCGGCCAGCGCGGCCTCGTCCAGGCCTTCGGTGCCGGCGGGCCGCATCGGCAGCACGAGGTAGCGCAGCTCGGCGGTGGAGTCCCACACCCGCACCTGCGTGGCCTCGGGCAGGGTCACGCCGAATTCGGCCAGCACGGCACGCGGCTCGCGCACCGCGCGCGATCGGTAGGGCGCACTCTTGTACCAGGCCGGCGGCAGGCCCAGCACCGGCCAGGGGTAGCAGCTGCACAAGGTGCACACCACCATGTGGTGCGTGTCAGGGGTGTTCTCGACCACCTGCATGTGCTCGCCCTGGCGCCCGGCATAGCCCAGCGAGGCGATGGCGGCCGTGGCGTCGCGCCGCAGCCAGCTGCGGAAGTCCGGGTCGACCCAGGCCCGCGCCACGACACGGGCACCGTTGCGCGGACCGACCTTCGTCTGGTAGGTGTCGATCAGGACGTCCAGCGCGGCCGGATCGATATAGCCCTTGTCGGTGAGGACCGTCTGCAGTGCACGCACGCGCAGGTCCATCGGCGAGAGCTCACTGTGGTCGTGAGCGTCGTGCTCGCCGTGGTCCGGGTGCGGCGCGTGGGGCGGTTGCTGCGCTGGCATGCATCAAGCGTAGCAGGATCGACCCCCCGCTGTCAGTTGCGGCCGCCGCCGCCCGGCGCTGGCCGCGCTCAGTAGTGCGCCGGCTCGGCCTTCTTCGGCGTGGGCACACCCAGCAGTTCGAACGCGCCGCGGCCGCTGGCGGCCGTCATCAGGCCCAGTACGCGGCCGGGTTCGTGCCCGACCATCGGCCAGTGGAAGCGCCAGGTCCAGTTGCTGCCGCCCAGCGTGCCGGGCGTGTTCATGCGGTGCTCGCTGGGCAGGCCCAGCACGTCCTGCAGCGGGAAGATGGCGATGTGGGCCACGGAGTTGAGCGCCGCGCGGATCATGGCCCAGTGCACGTCGTGCGCGCCACAGGCCAGGTAGGTGCCGGCGTACTGGCATTGGTACGCGCCGGCATGGTCCCACCAGCCGCGCACGGTGTCGTTGTCGTGCGTGCCGGTATAGACCACCACGTTGCGTTCGTAGGTGTGCGGCAGGAACTCGTGGTCGCCGTCGCCGCCGAAGGCGAACTGCAGGATCTTCATCCCCGGGTAGCCCAGCGCCTGTCGCAGGGTGTGCACGTCGGGCGTGATGAAGCCCAGGTCTTCGGCGACGATGGGCAGTTCGCCCAGCGCGGCGGCGATGGCGTCGAACAGCGGCTTGCCCGGGCCCTTCACCCAGCGGCCCTGCTGCGCCGTGGGGCTGGAAGCCGGGATTTCCCAGTAGCCCGCGAAGCCGCGGAAGTGGTCGATGCGGAAGGCATCGGCGTGGCCCAGCATGCGCTTGACGCGCGCAGCCCACCAGGCGAAGCCTTCGTCGGCCATGCGGTCCCAGCGGTACAGCGGGTTGCCCCAGCGCTGGCCCAGCGGGCCCAGGTCGTCGGGCGGCACGCCGGCCACCACGGTGGGCTGGAAGTTCTCGTCCAGCGTGTAGAGATCGGGGCGCGACCAGCAATCGGCGCTGTGGTGGGCGATGAAGATCGGCAGGTCGCCCATGATGGAGATGCCGCGCGCGTGGCAGTAGGTGCGCAGCGCCGAGCACTGCGTGTCGAAGCACCACTGCACGAAGCACCAGAAGCCCATCTCGTCGGCGTGCGTCTGGCGTGCCTCGAGCAGCGCGCGTGGCTCGCGGCGCGCCAGCGCCGGCGCCCAGTCCCACCAGGCCTTGCCGCCGTGTGCGGTCTCCAGCGTCATGAACAGCGCGTAGTCGTCCAGCCAGCCTGCTTCGCGCTCGCACCAGGTGTCGAACGCCGCTTGTTCCTGGGCGGATGCACGCAGGCCAAAGCCGGCCCAGGCGGCGCGCAGCTGCGCCAGTCGCCAGGGCACGACATGGGCGAAGTCCACGCGCTCGTCGGAAAATCCGCCCGCCGGCAGCACCGGCGGTGCCAGCCAGCGCGCCTGCACCAGCGGCTCCAGCGCCACCATCAGCGGGCTGCCGGCGAAGGCGCTGACGCTCTGGTAGGGCGAATCGCCCGGGCCGATGGGCGTGGTCGGCAGCCATTGCCACACGCGCTGGCCGCAGGACTGCAGCCAGTCCGCGAAGTGGTAGGCCCCAGGGCCGAAGTCACCGATGCCGTGCGGGCCGGGCAGCGAGGTCAGGTGCAGCAGGATGCCGGAGGTGCGCTGTTGGAGGTTCATGGGAAGGCGGGCGCCACGCGGGCGTCGGTGACTTGAAAGGGGTGCGGCTCAGTCTGCCGGCTCGCCGGTGTCGCGCAGCACCACCAGGCCATGGGCGCCCACGGCGATGGCCCAGTCCGTGACCTGGCCGGCCTGCCACTCGCCGCTGGTGTCCAGCGCGACGCGCCAGGGCGCGGGTCCGCGGTTGGGCAGGTTGAAACGCTGGGCGTGCGGCTTGGGATTGAAGGCGATGAACAGCGCGCGGCTGCCCGCCGGCGGCTTGCCGTCCTCGACCACGTCGATGCGGCAGGCCAGCGGTTGCGGGTGCGGGTCCTGCCACTCGGCATCGGTGAGCTCGCGGCCGTCTGCGGCCGTCCAGCGCATCACCGGCTCCTGACCGTCGGCCGGGCCGCCGAGGAACCAGCGCGGGTGGTTCAGCGCGGGCTCTTCGCGGCGCAGCGCGGTGAGCCGGCCGACGAAGGCCTCGAAGCCGTGGTCGGCGCGCGGCCAGTCCATCCAGCCGGTCGGGTTGTCCTGGTTCCAGGCGTTGTTGTTGCCTTGCTGGCTGTTGAGGATCTCGTCGCCGGCATTGAGCATGGGCGTGCCCTGCGCCAGCAGCAGCGTGCCCATCAGCGCGCGGCGGAGGCGGGCGCGGCGTTCGGCCACGGCAGGGTCCGCCGATGGGCCCTCGGGCCCCAACGGCGCGCAGGCCTCGTCGGCGCGGCCGTCGCGGTTGTCTTCGCCGTTGGCGTGGTTGCGCTTGCCGGCATAACTGGTGAAATCCGCCAACGTGAAGCCGTCGTGCGCGGCGATGAAGTTGACGCTGGCCGTGGGCTTGCGCTGGCCGTGGTGGAACAGGTCGTTGGAAGCCGCGAAGCGGCGTGCGAAGTCGCCGCGGCTGGTGGTCTGGCCCAGCCAGAAGCGCCGTGCCGCATCGCGGAACTTGTCGTTCCACTCCAGCCAGCGTGTGGGGAAGCGGCCCACCTGGTAGCCGTTGGGGCCGGAATCCCAGGCTTCGGCGATCAGCCGCACGCGCGACAGCACCGGGTCCTGCGCCAGCGCGGCGAAGAAGGGCGCACGCGCATCGAAGTCCGGGTGCATGCGGCCCAGCACCGTGGCCAGGTCGAAGCGGAAGCCGTCCACACCCATGTCCTTGGCCCACCAGCGCAGGGAGTCCAGCACGAAGTGCGTCACGCGCGGGTGCGCCAGGTTCAGCGTGTTGCCGCAGCCGGTGTAGTTCAGGCAGCGGCCCTGTTCGTCCAGCCGGTACCACGAGGCGTGGTCCAGGCCGCGGAAGGCGATGGTCGGGCCGCGCTCGTCGGCTTCGGCCGTGTGGTTGTAGACCACGTCCAGCAGCACCTCGATGCCGTGTGCATGCAGCGTGGCGACCATCGCGCGGAACTCGTCGTTGGCCGCGGAGGGGTTGCCACGGTCCTGCGCGAAGCGCGGGTCGGCGCAGAAGAAGCCCAGGGTGTTGTAGCCCCAGTGGTTGCTCAGGCCCTTGGGGCCGAGGAAGGCCTCGTCGACGTGGTACTGCACCGGCAGCAGCTCCACCGCCGTGACGCCCAGGCGCTTGAAGTGGCCGATGGCCGCCGGGTGCGCCAGCGCGGCGTAGGTGCCGCGCAGCTCGTCCGGGATGCCGGGGTGCAGCATCGAAAAGCTCTTGACCTGCACCTCGTAGATGACCAGGTCGCGTTCCGCGTGGCGCGGCGCATTGCGCCAGCCCGGGGCCACGCCCACAGGCTCGGCCACGCGCGCCTTCAGCGCGAAGGCCGCGTTGTCGCGGCGGTCGGGGCCGCCTTCGGGGCCGCGTTCGAGGTGTTCGACGCGCCACTCGAAGCGCCCGACGATCTCGCGCGCGCAGGGGTCCAGCAGCAGCTTGCGCGGGTTGAAGCGGTGGCCTTGTTCCGGCGCCCAGGGGCCGTGCGCGCGAAACCCGTAGACGAGCCCCGCGCCCACGCCCGGCAGGAAGGCGTGCCAGACGCCGTCGTGCGGACCGTGCATGCGCCAGCGGCGCATCTCGTACTGCCCGTCGGCATCGAACACGCACAGCTCCATGCCCGTGGCATGGTCGGAGAAGACCGCGAAGTTGACCCCGCCGTTGCGCGCGATGGCGCCCATCGGCGTGGGGTAGCCCTCGAGCAGGGCGTGCGGAAGGGTTTCGAAGAGGTTGCTCAGCACGGCGTCAGGAAGATCGTCGCCAGCGGTGGCACCGAGAGTTCGATCGACCGGGCTCTTCCGTGCGCCGGCACCGGTTGGACCACCAGTGCCGCCGCACCGTTGCCGAGGTTGCTGCCGCCGTAGAAGCGCGAATCGCTGTTGAGGCGTTCGGTCCACGCGGTCGTGCCGGCCTCGGCGTCGGGAATGCCCAGCCGGAACCCCAGGCGCGGCACCGGCGTCATGTTGCAGACCACCAGGATGCTGCGCCCGTGGCCATCGCGCCGAACCCAGGAAAACAGGGCGTGATCGCGGTCCTGCGGGTCGATCCATTCGAAGCCCGCGCCGTCGGCGTCCAGGCGGTGCAGGGCGGGCTCGTCGCGGTAGAGGTGGTTGAGGTCGCGCACCCAGGCCTGCACGCCGGCATGGCGCGGGTCCTGCAGCTGGCCCCAGGGCAGTTCGGCCGCGTCGTTCCACTCCGTCGGCTGGCCCCACTCCTGACCCATGAAGAGCAGCTTCTTGCCGGGGTGGCCCCACATGAAGCCGTAGTAGGCGCGCAGGTTGGCGCGCTGCTGCCAATCGTCACCGGGCATGCGCGCGAGGATGGAGCCCTTGCCGTGCACGACCTCGTCGTGGCTGAGCGGCAGCACGAAGTTTTCGCTGAAGGCGTAGACCAGCCCGAAGGTCATCTTGTCGTGGTGCCAGCGCCGGTTGATCGGGTCCTCCGCCATGTAGCGCAGGGTGTCGTTCATCCAGCCCATGTTCCACTTGTAGTGGAAGCCCAGGCCGCCGGCGTAGGTGGGCGCGCTGACGCCGGGAAAGGCGGTGGATTCCTCGGCCAGCGTGATGGCGCCGGGGCATTCACTGCCCAGGATCTCGTTCGTGCGGCGCAGCAGCGAGATGGCCTCGAGGTTTTCGCGCCCGCCGTGCACGTTGGGTATCCACTCGCCCTCGGGGCGTGAGTAGTCGCGATACAGCATCGAGGCCACGGCGTCCACGCGCAGGCCGTCCACGCCGCCGCGCTCGACCCAGTACAGCGCGCTGCCGGTGAGGAAGTTGCGCACCTCGTGGCGGCCGAAGTTGTAGATCAGCGTATTCCAGTCGCGGTGGAATCCTTCCTTGGGGTCCGCATACTCGAACAGCGCCGTGCCGTCGAATTGCGCCAGGCCGTGCGCGTCGGTGGGGAAGTGCGCCGGCACCCAGTCGAGGATCAGCCCCAGGCCTTTCGCGTGGCAGGCCTGCACGAAGCGCGCAAAACCTTCGGGCGCGCCGAATCGGGCCGTGGGCGCATACAGGCCCAGCGCCTGGTAGCCCCAGGAGCCGTCGAAGGGGTGCTCGGTGATCGGCAGCAGTTCCAGGTGCGTGAAACCCAGGTCGGCGGCATAGGCCGGCAGCGCGGTGGCCAGGTCGTCCCAGTCGTGGAAGCGGCCATCGGGGTGCCGGCGCCAGGAGCCCAGGTGCACCTCGTAGATCGACACCGGTGCGGTGCGCGCGTTGGCGGCGGCGCGCCCCTGCGGCAGCGGCCGGGCCGGCGGCAAGGGCGCGGCCACCAGGCTGGCGTTGTCGGGGCGGTACTGCGCGCCGCGTGCGTAGGGGTCGCACTTCAGCGGCAGTACCTCGCCGGCGCGGGTGCGTATCTCGAACTTGTAGGCGTCACCCGGCCCCGCGCCCGGAATGAACAGCTCCCAGATGCCCGACGGGCCGCGCGCGCGCATCGGGTGCCGCCGGCCGTCCCAGCCGTTGAAGCTGCCCACCACGCTCACGCGCGAGGCATTTGGCGCCCACACGGCAAAGCGCACGCCGGCCATGGCGTACACGCCTTCACCCAGCGTCAGCGGGTGCGCGCCCAGCACCTCGAAAGGCCGCAGGTGGCTGCCTTCGCCGAGGAAGTGCAGGTCCTGCTCGCCGATCAGCGGGCCGTAGCGGTAGGGGTCGCCCATCGTCACGGGTTCGTCGTCGCCCCAGCGCACCTTCAGCCGGTAGTCGAAGGGCTTGCGGCGGCGCGGCAGCAGCGCCTCGAAGAATCCATCGGTGCCTTCGCGCAATACCAGGCGCGCGACACGGCGGCCGCTGCGTGTGTCGTGCAGCGCGACATCGCGTGCGCCCGGCAGCAGCACGCGCACCCACAGGTCCTCGTCGGCGTCGGCGTGCATGCCCAGCACCGCGAACGGATCCGGGTGACGCGCCGCAAGCAGCAGGTCCAGGTCGGCGTCGGCAAGCATGGTGGGGTGTCAGACGGGTTGAATCAAGGACGTAGTTTTGCTACACGACGATGTGGCGGCAGTTAACTAAGTCGTTGTTTTATAAGGTTGCGTCGACGGCCAATCCGGGTTCACGAGTGTTCTGTCGTGAGATTGTGCCTGTATATTATCTACATATAGGCGCCGTCCAGTCCCGGCGCGCGAGAGGTGGATCGTGGCCGGTGTGGTGCTGAGGAATGTGCAGAAAGCCTATGGCGATGTCCAGGTGCTGCGCGATATCGATCTCGAAGTACGCGACGGCGAGTTCATGGTCTTCGTCGGTCCTTCGGGGTGTGGCAAGAGTACCTTGCTGCGCAGCATCGCCGGGCTCGAGGACGTCACTGGCGGCGAACTCGCCATCGGCGGTCGCGTGGTCAACGACGTGCCCCCCGCCGAGCGTGGCATCGCGATGGTGTTCCAGAGCTACGCGCTGTATCCGCACATGAACCTGTACGAGAACATGGCCTTCGGGCTGGAACTCGCCAAGGTACCCAAGGCAGAGATCGAGGCCGCCGTGCAGCAGGCCGCGAAGATCCTGCACATCGAGCACCTGCTGCAGCGCAAGCCCAAGGATCTGTCCGGCGGCCAGCGCCAGCGCGTGGCCATCGGCCGCGCCATCGTGCGCAAGCCCGAGGTCTTCCTGTTCGACGAGCCGCTGTCCAACCTGGATGCGGCGCTGCGCACCAGCATGCGCGTGGAGTTTGCCAAGCTCCACCAGGACCTGCGCACGACCATGATCTACGTGACGCACGACCAGGTGGAGGCCATGACGCTGGCCGACCGCATCGTCGTGCTGTCGGCGGGCCGCATCGAGCAGGTGGGCTCGCCGCTGGAGCTCTACGAACACCCGGTCAACCTGTTCGTGGCCGGCTTCATCGGCAGCCCGAAGATGAACCTCATGGAAGGCACGGTGGCCCATGCGGATGCGACGGAGCTGACGGTCCAGTTGAGCGGCGGCGCCGCAGTACGCTGCCGCGTCGATGGCACGGGTGCGCGCGTGGGCGAGAAGGTCACGCTGGGCATCCGGCCCGAGCACCTGTCGCTGGCCGGCAACGAGAACCCGCTGCCGGCCGGTGTGAGCTTCGTCGAGACGCTGGGCTCGTCCACGGTGGCCTACTGCCAGGTGGGCGGCATGGCCGAGCCCGTGACCTGCGTGCTCGACGGCCGCGTGCGGCCCGTGCGCGGCCACGCCGTGACCTTGTCGGTGCCGGCCGCCTGCGCCTATGTCTTCGACGCCGAAGGCCGCGCCCTGCGCCGGCTGGCGCCCGGGCAGGTGGAGCAGCGCGCGGCATGACCTTTCCGGGCCCTGGTCGGGCAGGGTGGCGGGCGGCCGCGGTGCTCGCGGCGGCCCTGGCGGCATCGTCGCCCGCCGCGGCGGCGGCCGATGCGACCACCCCCGCGCGACTGCTGGTCTGGATCAACGGCGACAAGGGCTACAACGGCCTGCAGAAGGTCGGCGATGCCTTCACGGCGGTGTCTGGCGTGCCCGTGGTCGTGCAGCACCCGGAAGGCGCGCCCGACAAGTTCCAGGCCGCGGCCGGTGCCGGCAAGGGCCCGGACATCTTCTGCTGGCCGCACGACCGCGTCGGCGAGTGGGCCAAGTCGGGCCTGATCGTGCCGGTCAAGCCCGCGCGCGCCGTGCGCGAGGCCATCGACGACGCGGCCTGGAAAGCCTTCGCCTACAACGGCAAGACCTGGGGCTACCCGATCGCCATCGAGGCCATCGGCCTGATCGTCAACCGCGCGCTGGTGCCGCGGCCGCCCGCCACGTTCGAAGAGATGTTCGCGCTGGACAAGCAACTGGCCGCGCAGGGCAAGAAGGCGATCCTGTGGGACTACAACAAGTCCTTCTTCACCTGGCCGCTGATCGCCGGGCCTGGTGGCTATGTCTTTGCGCGTGATGCCAAGGGCGACTACGACCCGAAGCAGGTGGGCGTCAACAACGAGGGCGCACTGCAGGGCGTGCGCATGCTGGAGCGCCTGATCACCGAAGGCGTGATGCCGCGCGGCGCGCGCTACTCCGACATGGAGGCGCAGTTCTCCTCGGGCAAGGTGGCCATGATGATCTCCGGCCCCTGGGCCTGGGACAACGTGCGCAAGAGCAAGATCGATTTCATCGTCGCGCCCGTGCCCAGCATCGGCGGCAAGCCCTCGCGGCCTTTCGTCGGCGTGCTGGGCTGCATGATCACCGCGCCCAGCCGGCAGAAGGACATCGCGCGCGAGTTCATCGAGAACCACCTGCTGACGCTGCCCAGCCTGAAGACCATCTCCGCCGACGTGCCGCTGGGCACGCCGGCCAACAAGGCCTACTTCGCCGAGCTCTCGGGCGACCCGAAGATCCGCGCGACGATGGCCAACGCGCGCGCCGGCGAGCCCATTCCGAACATCCCCGAGACGGGCCGCTTCTTCCCGGCCGTCGATGCGGCGCTGGAAGCCATCACGCAGGGCCGGCAGTCGCCCAAGGACGCGATGGATGCCGCGGCCGCGCGCATGCTGACGCGCTGACCGTCCCATGAAGCCGCCGCCCCGCCGCCCCGCCTCGCCGGCCCTGCGCATCGCAGGCACGGCGGTGGCCGTGCTGGCGCTGCTGTGGACCGTCTTCCACATGATCGTCGGCGGCCAGGCGCTGTGGGGTGTGGGTGTGGGCGCCGTCGGCGCCATCGCCATCGGCATCTATGCCAGCCAGCGCTCGCTCGCCTGGAAATACCTGTTCCCCGGCGTGGCCGGCATGCTGGTCTTCGTGGCGCTGCCGCTGCTGTATACGATGGAGCTGGGACTAACGAACTACTCGTCGAGCAACCTGCTGACCGAGGCGCGCGCGCGCAGCTACCTGCTGGATCAGACGGAGGTCGACGAGACCTTGTCGATGGCCTTCGCCGTGCACCGCCGCGACGAGGGCCTGCAGATCGTGCTGACCGCGCCAGGGGGCGCCGCGGCCTCGCTGGTGTCGCCCATCCTGACGGAGGCCGGCGCGGCGCCCACCGCCCCGGTGGCGATGCAGCCCGGTGCCGCACCCGAAGGCGCACCGCTGGACCTGCGCGCGCTGATCGCGCTGCGCCCGCTGCTGATGCCGCTGACGCTGGCGCTGCCCGACGGCCGCGTGCTGGGCTACGCCGGCCTGCGCGAATTCGGCGTGATCAAGCCCTTGTGGAAGGACGCGCCGGACGGATCGCTGACGAACCAGATCAGCGGCGTGCGCTACGCACCCCAGCGCGAGACGGGCTTCTTCGAAGACGCCGATGGCGCGCGCCTGCAGCCCGGTTTCCGCGTAAACGTGGGCCTGCGCAACTACGCGCGCATGCTGTTCGACGCGGAGTTCCGCGGGCCCTTTGTCTCGATCTTCATCTGGACGGTGGTCTTCGCGGGGCTGACGGTGCTGTTCTCCACGGCGCTGGGCATGACGCTGGCCGTGGCGCTGAACTGGGAGGCGCTGAAGTACCGCACGCTCTACCGCACGCTGCTGTTCCTGCCCTATGCCGTGCCGGGATTCATCTCGATCCTGGTCTTCAAGGGCCTGTTCAACCAGAACTTCGGCGAAATCAACGCCATCCTGCATGCCCTCTTCGGCGTGCGTCCGGCCTGGTTTGCGGACCCGCTGCTGGCCAAGACGATGCTGCTGATCGTCAACACCTGGCTCGGTTATCCGTATTTCATGGTGCTGTGCACCGGATTGATCAAGGCGATTCCGGCGGATCTGTACGAGGCCTCCGCGCTGGCCGGTGCGTCGCCGCTGACCAATTTCTTCCGCATCACCGCGCCGCTGATCGCCAAGCCGCTGACGCCGCTGCTGATCAGCGCCTTCGCCTTCAATTTCAACAACTTCGTGCTGATCGCCCTGTTGACCGAAGGCCGGCCGGACTACCTCAACACCAAGCTGCCGGCGGGCACGACCGACATCCTGGTGTCCTACACCTACCGCATCGCCTTCACCGACGCGGGCCAGAACTTCGGCCTGGCCGCGGCCATCTCGACACTGATCTTCTTCATGGTGGCGCTGATGTCCTGGGCCCAGTTGAAGTTCACGCGCCAGGGGGCCACCAAGTGACGCCGCGGCGACCCGCGAGGCCTTCGTTGCGCGGCAGTCGCGCGGGCCGAAGCCATGGGGTACCCCCTTGCGCTCATGTCCTCCTTCGCCGGCCTGCGGCCGACGAATTCCCCCTTTACTTCGCTCCAGGGGGTACCCCATGTCTTCGGCCTCTCACCGCCAGACGCCTCTCGGCAGGCGAACCCCGCACGGGCGGCTCACTGCGGGTGGGTGGTGCCCCCTGTAGCGAAGTAAAGGAGGAGGCACGGGCGCAGCCCGGGCCGGGGGACATGAGCGGAAGGGGGCGCCGCCCGCCCGCAGTCCGCGCCGATGCATCCGCCTTCTTCGGCCCCGCGGCCTGGAGGTGCGAAGAACCACGTTGCAAACGCGCGGCACCCGGTGCCGCGCGTCCGTCCGGAGACTGACCCATGCCCATCGTCACCGGCAAGAACCAGCGCTGGCGCGTGCTCGCCACGCACGCGGCGCTGTGGCTGCTGATCGCGGTCACGCTGTTTCCGCTGCTGGCGGTGATCTCGATCAGCCTGCGTCCCGGCAACTTCGCCACTGGCAGCCTGATCCCTACCGAGATCAGCCTGGAGCACTGGAAACTGGCGTTAGGCATCCCGGTGACCCAGGCCGACGGCACCCGCGTGGACCCGCCGTTCCCGGTGCTGCTGTGGCTGTGGAACAGCATCAAGATCGCCACCATCTCCGCCGTGCTCATCGTGGCCATCAGCACCACCGCGGCCTATGCCTTCGCGCGCATGCGCTTCGCGCGCAAGCAGGCCATCCTCAACGCGATGCTGCTGCTGCAGATGTTTCCCGTGGCCGTGGCGCTGGTGGCCATCTACGCCATCTTCGAGGGCCTGGGCCAGACCATCCCCTTCCTGGGCATCGAAACCCACAGCGCGCTGATCGTGGCCTACCTCGGCGGCGTGGCCATGCACATCTGGACCATCAAAGGCTACTTCGAGACCATCCCTGCCGAGATCGAAGAGAACGCGAAGGTCGACGGCGCCACGCCCTGGCAGGCTTTCCGCCGCGTGCTGCTTCCCATGGCCGTGCCGATCCTGATGGTCGTCTTCGTGCTGGCCTTCATCGGCACGATCATCGAATACCCCGTGGCCTCCATCCTGTTGCGTGAAGAGGCCAACCTGACCCTGGCCGTGGGTTCGAAGTTCTACCTGTACGACCAGCGCTACCTGTGGGGCGACTTCGCGGCTGCGGCCGTGCTGTCGGGCCTGCCGATCACGGCGGTCTTTCTCTTCGCGCAGAAGTGGATCGTCAGCGGCCTGACCGCCGGGGGCGTGAAGGGATGAAGGGAGCGATCGCCATGGCGCTGACCGCGACAGTGGTGAGCCAGGCTGCACTGGCCGGCCCTTTCGAGGATCGCGAGCGCGATTGGCGCAACGGCGCCATCGTCTACCAGATCATCGTCGACCGCTTCGTGCCCAGCGCGAATCTCGAGGCCAAGCGCGCGCTCTACCCGGCGCCCAAGCTGCTCAAACCCTGGTCCGAGGCGCCGTTGCCAGGGCCTTATCTGGCCGACCAGAAACTCTCCGCCCACGAGCTGCACTTCTGGGGTGGCGACCTGGCCAGCGCGACCTCGAAGCTGGACCACGTGCAGCAGCTCGGCGCGGACGTGCTGTATATCAACCCCATCCACCTGGCCTGGACCAACCACAAGTACGACGCACTGGATTTCCAGCAGATCAGCCCCGAATACGGCACGCGCGACGACTTCAAGCGGCTGGCTGCCGACGCCCACAGCCGCGGCATGAAGGTCGTGCTCGACGGTGTGTTCAACCACATGGGCCGGAATGCGCCGCGATTTCAGCAGGCCCTGGCCGACCCCCAGAGCCCCTACCGCAACTGGTTTGCCATCGGTCCGCAGTACGCCGGCGGCGCGCGCGTGTGGACCGGCTACCAGAACCTGCCCGAGCTGAACCTGGAAAACCCCGCCGTGCGCCGCCACCTCTGGCTGGACGCGGATTCGGTGGTGCGCAGCTACCTGCGCGACGGGGCAGACGGCTGGCGGCTGGACACGGCCTACGAACTGGGCCTGCCCTTCCTGCGCGAGATGACCGACGCCGCGCACGCGGAAAAGCCCGGTTCGCTGGTCGTCGGCGAGATCGTGAACTATCCCGGCGAGTGGCTGCGCGGCATGGACGCGGTGATGAACTTCACGCTGCGCGACATCGTGCTGGGCATGACCAGCGGCGACATCGCGCCTGCAGCGGCGGCCCGCATGACCGAGCGGCTGGTGCGCGATGCCGGCATCGAGCCCATCCTCAAGAGCTGGGTGGTGATCGACAACCACGACATCCCACGCATCGCCACGCAGCTGCCGCAGCTGGCACAACGGCGCCTGGTGCAGGCGCTGCAGTTCACGCTGCCCGGCGCACCCAATCTCTACTACGGCGCCGAAGTGGGCATGACCGGCGGCGCCGACCCGCGCAACCGCGGACCGATGCGCTGGGATCTGGTGCGCGAAGACAACCCCGAACTCGCCTGGGTGCGGCGCCTGGTGGCGCTGCGCAAGGCACACCGCGCGCTGCGCGTGGGCGATTTCCGGCTCATCGAGGCGCAGCGGCTGTTTGCCTTCGAACGCCACACCGACCGCGCGCTCGACAGCCGCCTGGTCATCGCCAACCCGAGCGATGCACCCGTGCGCGAGCGCCTGATGGTGCCGCAGTCCTTCCTGATGGACGACACGCCGATGGTCGACGTGCTGGGCCTGGTCTCACCGGCCGCGCCGATCGGCTTCGGCGCGGGCGTGATCACCGTCGAGCTGCCGCCCCAGGGGGTCCTGGTGCTGCAGCCGCAACCGAAGGCGCTGGGCGGCTACAGCCGCTACAAGCGCGTGCCCTGAACCCCTTCAGCCTTCATTCGCCACCATGGACCATGCCAACCGCGTCGACCGCGCGCTCGCGGGTGTCTTCGAAGCCCGCGAAGCGGATTGGCGCAACGGCGCCGTCGTCTACCAGGTGCTGGTGGACCGCTTCGTCCCCACCGCCGATCTCGAGGCCAAGCGCGCGCTCTACCCCGCACCCAAGACCCTGCGCCGCTGGGACGAGGAGCCGCGGCAGGGGCACTATGTCGACAGCCACCGGCTGTGGAGCCACGAGATCGATTTCTGGGGCGGCGACCTGGCCAGCCTGGCCACGCGGCTCGACTACGTGCAGCAGCTCGGCGCTGACGTGCTGTACCTGAACCCGATCTGCCTGGCCTACACGAACCACAAGTACGACGCGCTGGACTACAAGGCCGTGTCGCCCGAATACGGCACACGCGACGAGGTGATCCGGCTGGCCGATGCGCTGCACGGCCGTGGCATGAAACTCGTGCTGGATGGCGTGTTCAACCACATGGGACGTCAGTCGCCCTTGTTCCAGCAGGCGAGCGCCGACCCGGCGAGCCACTACCGCCACTGGTTCCATTTCGGTGCGCAGTTTCCGGCCGGCGCGCGTGCCTGGTGGGGCGCGGCCAATCTGCCGGAGCTGAACCTGGAAAACCCATCGGTGCGCGAGTACCTCTGGGGCGCGCCTGACTCGGTGGTGCGCGGCTGGCTGCGCGACGGCATCGACGGCTGGCGCCTGGACGTGGCCTTCGACATCGGCTTCGTGCAGCTGCAGGCGCTCACCGATGCCGCGCATGCGCAGAAGCCCGGCTCGCTGGTCGTCGGCGAAATCGCCAACTACCCCGCGCAGTGGGTGCCTTCGGTCGACGGCGTGATGCACTTCGGCTTGCGCCGCATCCTGCTGATGATGGCTGACGGCCGACTCGATGTGCAGACGGCGGGCCGCATGATCACGCGGGTGATCGAGGATGTCGGCGTCGAGCACATGCTCAAGAGCTGGCTGTACCTGGACAACCACGACACCGCGCGCCAGGCGACCGAGGTGGCGGATGCGCGCCAGCGCCGCGTTGCGCAGGTGCTGCAGTTCACGCTGCCGGGATCACCCAACCTGTACTACGGCAGCGAGGTCGGCATGACCGGTGGCGACGACCCGCAGATGCGCGGCCCGATGCGCTGGGACCTGGTCGAGGCCGGGCATCCGCAGCTGGACTGGACACGGCGTCTGATCGCCATGCACCGCGAGCACCGCGCGCTGCGCGTGGGCGATTTCCGCGGCCTGGTCACGCGCAAGGTCTTCGGCTTCGAACGCTACACCGACCGCGCGTTGGATGCGGTGTTCGTGCTGGCCAATCCGGGGCCCCGTGCGGTCAAGGAGTTCGTGCTGCTGAGTGACTCCAAGATCATGGACGGCACGCAGATGGAAGACCTGCTGGGCCAGATCGAGCCGGTATCGGTGCATTCGGCGCTGCTGCCCATCACCGTGCCGGCGCACACGACGCTGGTGCTCAAGCCGGTGCCGCAGTCGCGCGCGCGCAGCGACGGCTACGACAACTACAAGCGCGTCCAGTGACAGCGGCACGGCGGCCCACGCCCTGGGCGCCACGCGCCGCGGCGCGGCTGCGCGCGCTGGCCGCCATCGGCGTGGTCCTGCTGGCCGGCGCGTGGGTCGGGGCGCGGGCGCAGTCGGCTGCCGCACCGGCCGCTTCGGCGCCATCGGGTGCAGCGACCGCCTGCCGGCCCGAACCGCTGCCCGGCATCACGCTCTACCTGCGCGGCGGCATGAACAGCTGGGCACCGGTGGAGGAATACGCCTTCACCTACCGCTGCGACGCCTACTACCTGAATGTCGATCTGCGCGGCCGGCAGGAATTCAAGCTCGCCGATGCGGACTGGACGCCAGCCAGCAATTTCGGCGAAGCCCCGGACGGCCGCCTGGTGCTGGGCGGAGGCAATGCGGCGCGGGTCTTCGACGGTGCGCACACGCTGCGGGTGGTGATCGAGGGCCGCCACGCGCAACTCGAGATCGGCCCCAAGACCGGGCCGGACACCGTGCGGCCCGTGCCCACCGATGCGGTGTCGCGCGGCCTGCGCTTCGACTCGCGGCAGCTCGCGCACAAGCGCCCCTTCGGCGCCGTGCCGGCCGGCACCGAGCTGCGCCTGGCCGTGCAGGCGCCACCCGGCGTGCACGCGATGGAACTGGTCATCGAGCGCCGCACGCTGCTGCGCAACCAGGACACGCTGCGCTACGACGAACTCGTGCGTGTGCCGATGCGCGCCACGCGCGCGGTGCGTGGCCTGCAGAGCTGGCAGGCGCGGCACCGGTTCGACGAGATGGGCGTCTTCGGCTACTGGTTCGAAGCGCGCATCGGCGCGCATCGCATCGTGCTGCACAACAACAACGAGCCGGTGCACTGGACGCGCGAACGCGGCGCCGGCGGGCAGGGCGCCGTGGACTTCCTGCCGCCGCAGGCGCGCAACATCCGCCGCTTCCGCCAGACGGTCTACGACCCGGCCTTCCGCGTGCCGGACTGGGCGCGCGACACCGTCTACTACCAGATCTTTCCCGACCGCTTCCGCAACGGCGACCCGGGCAACGACCCCGTGCCCGGGCGCGACCGCTACCGTGAAGGCAGCGTCGAAAAACACGCGAACTGGCTGGACAAACCCTGGCGTCCGGACAGCGGCGACGGCTCGGACGGCCTGCACAGCAACGACTTCTTCGGCGGCGACCTCGCCGGCCTCATCGACAAGCTGGACGACTTGAAGGACCTGGGCGTCGAGACCCTGTACCTCACGCCCATCTTCCAGGCGCCCAGCAACCACAAGTACGACACGGCGGACTACACGCGCATCGACCCGGCCTTCGGCACCGGGGCGGATTTCGACCGCCTGGTGCGCGAGGCGGCGCGCCGCGGCCTGCGCATCCTGCCCGACACCAGCTTCAACCACGTCGGCAGCGACTCCCCGTATTTCGACCGTTATGGGCACTACCCGGCGCTGGGCGCCTTCGAAGGTGGCAAGCCCGAACCGGCATCGCCCTGGGCCAGCTGGTTCCGCTTCGATCTGACCCAGACCGACCCCGACCGGCAGTACCGCTTCTGGGGCGGCCCGGACCTGCCGGAAGTCGACAAGTCCTCGCCCTCGTTCCGCGCCTTTGCCTTCGGCGACGCCGACTCGGTCACCCGCCGCTGGCTGGACCGCGGTGCGGCGGGCTGGCGCATGGATGTCGCACCCTGGGTGCCGGACGACTTCTGGCGCGACTGGCGCCGCGTCGTCAAGCAACAGAAGCCGGATGCCATCACGGTGGCCGAGACCTGGTTCGATGCGTCAAAGTTCCTGCTGGGCGACATGTTCGATTCGACGATGAACTATGTCTTCCGCAACGCGGTGCTGGACTACGCCGCGGGCGGTTCGGCGGCTGCGCTGTCCGCGCAGCTCGAGCACCTGCGCGAGGCCTATCCGCCGCAGGCGCATGCGGCGCTGATGAACCTGATCGGCTCGCACGATGTCGCCCGGGCCCAGCACGTGCTGGGCGCCGTCGAAAGCGCTTCGCAAGCAGCGGTGGCGCGTGCCCGTCAGCGCCTGCTGCTGGCCACCTTCGTGCAGATGACGCAGCCCGGCGCGCCGATGGTCTATTACGGCGACGAGGTCGGCATGACCGGCGGCGACGATCCTTTCAACCGCGGGCCCTACCCATGGCCGGACCTCGGGGGCAAACCGGATCATGACCTGCGCGCGTCCTTCCGGCAGCTCATCGCGCTGCGGAGCGCGCACGCGGTGCTGCGCCGGGGCACGGTCGAACCGGTGCGTGCGCTGGATGCCCATGTGCTGCTGTCGACGCGGCGGCTGGGGTCTGTGCGGGCCTGGGTGCTCAGCAACAACAGCGATGCGTCGCGCGAGGTGGTGCTCGATGGCGCGGACCTCGCCGGCCTGCGCGGCCCGCTGCGTGATGCCCTCGGCGGCGAGGTGCTGCGGCCTGTCGCCGGGCGCTTGCACGTGCGCGTGCCGGCACAGTTCGGGCGCGTGCTGATCGGCCACCGGCGGTGATGGCCGCGCAGCGCGCATCGTGTGCGCAGCAGGCGAGAATCAAGGGTTTTCGAGAACCGCTGCCGAGCCTGCCATGTCCACGCCTGCCCTGTACGAATCCCGCCTGCACTCGCTGCCGCTGATCGCGCGCGGCAAGGTGCGCGAAAACTATGCGGTGGGCACCGACCGCCTGCTGATGGTGGCCAGCGACCGCATCTCAGCCTTCGACGTCATCATGGGCGAGCCGATTCCCGGCAAGGGCGCGCTGCTGACGCAGGTGGCGCTGTTCTGGTTCGAGCGGCTGAAGCACATCGTCGCGAACCACCTCACCGGCCAGGCGCCGGAGGGCGTCGTCGCCGCCGACGAGGTCGCGCAGGTGCAGGGCCGCTCGATGCTGGTCAAGCGCCTGCAGCCGCTGCCCATCGAGGCGGTGGTGCGCGGCTACCTGGCCGGCTCGGGCTGGAAGGAATACCAGCAGGGCGGCGCGGTGTGCGGCGTGCCGCTGCCGGCGGGCCTGAAGAACGCGGCGCGCCTGCCGGCGCCGATCTTCACGCCGGCCACCAAGGCCGAAGCCGGGGCGCACGACGAGAACATCAGTTTTCAGCAAACGGTCGACCTCATCGGACGCGAACGGGCCGAGCAGGTGCGCGACGTGGCGCTGCGCCTGTACACCGAAGCCGCGGCCTACGCGCTGACACGCGGCATCGTCATCGCCGACACGAAGTTCGAATTCGGTTTGGACGAGCAGGGCACGCTGACGCTGATGGACGAGGTGCTGACACCCGATTCCTCGCGCTTCTGGCCGCTGGATTCGTATGCCGCTGCGGCGGCGCAGGGCGCCAATCCGCCGAGCTACGACAAGCAGTACCTGCGCGACTGGCTGGAGCAGGCGCAGGTCAACGGCCAGCCCTGGGGCAAGACCGCGCCCGCGCCCGCCCTGCCGGCCCAGGTGGTGGCGGCCACGGCCGAGCGCTACCGCGCGGCGGCGACCGCCCTGATGGGCTGAGCGCCCGCGGCGCTGCCGCGCTACCGTGGCGCGCGGTGTCGCTTGAACGAGCCGCCGTACGCATCTGACCACCCGGCGCACGCGCGTCGACAGCCACGCAGGGAGCCACGATGCCGCGATGCCACCGACTCGACATGCACGGCCATTGGCGACGGTTCGCGACGCGGGCCGCAGCGATCGGCGCGCTGGCATGGGCCACAGCCGCCAGCCCGCAGCCCGCGCCGGCCGACACAGGATTCCCGGCCTACGGCGGTTCCCTCGGCGGCGGCAGTTTCAGCCCGCTGCGGCAGATCGACGCGGCCAGCGTGGGCCGCCTGGAAAAAGCCTGGACCTTCCGCACCGGCGAGACCGGCCCTGGGCAGACGACGAACCCGCGCTTGACCTTCGAGGCGACGCCGGTGGTGGTGGGCGACACGATGTTCGTCAGCACGGCCTATGGCCGGGTCTTTGCGCTGGACGCGGCCACCGGTCGTGAGCGTTGGCGCTTCGATGCCGGCCTGGACCCGAACACGCGCTACGCCGAAGCCGCCAACCGCGGCGTGGCGGTCTGGGACGACCCGCGTGCGGCTGCAGGCGCAGCCTGCGCGCGCCGAGTCTTCGTCGGCACGCTGGATGCGCGGCTGATCGCGCTGGACGGCCGCACCGGCACGCCCTGCGCCGACTTCGGCCGTGGTGGTGCCGTTGCGCTGCGCGACCCCCGCTGGCCGCGCGCAGGTGACGCTGGCGAATACGGCCTGACCTCGCCGCCGCTGGTGGTGGGCGACCTGGTGATCACGGGCTCGGCCATCGGCGACAACCGTGCCGCCGCGCTGGAAAGCGGCGTCGTGCGCGCCTTCGACGCCCGCACCGGCGCGCAGCGCTGGGCCTGGGAGCCGGTGGACCAGCCGCTGTCGGCCGCGAATGCGTGGGCGCCGCTGTCTGCCGACCCGGCGCGTGACCTGCTCTTCGTGCCCACGGGCTCGGCCGCGCCGGATTTCTTCGGCGGGCAACGGCCCGGCGACAACGCGCATGCCAACTCGCTGGTCGCCCTGCGCGCGAGCACCGGACAAAAGGTCTGGCACCGCCAACTCGTGCGCCACGACCTGTGGGATTACGACCTGCCCGCACAGCCGGTGCTCGTCGAATTGCAGCGCGGCGACGCGCGTGTGCCCGCGGTGGTGCAGACCACGAAGATGGGCATGCTCTATGTCTTCCACCGCGAGACCGGCGAGCCGCTGTTCGACATCGTCGAGCGGCCCGTGCGGGCATCGGACGTGCCCGGCGAGAGCGCCGCGAAGACGCAGCCGTTTTCCACCTTGCCGGCGCTGTCGCGGCATGCGCCCGTGCGACCGGACGATGCCTGGGGCCTGACGTTCTGGGACCGGGGCCGCTGCCGCGCGGCCATCGAGCGCTACCGCAGCGACGGCATCTTCACGCCGCCGTCGCTGCAGGGCAGCATCCAGATGCCGGGTTACGCCGGCGGCAGCAACTGGGGCGGCATCGCGTTCGACCCCGGCTCGCAGCTGGCCATCGCCAACACGATGGACGTGCCCTTCGTCGTGGCGCTGATCGAGCGCCACCGCTTCGATGCCGAACGCGCCTCCGGCGACTTCCGCGATTGGCAGTTTGCGCGCCAGGAAGGCACGCCCTACGGCATGCGGCGCACGCTGCTGGCTTCGCCGCTGGGCCTGCCGTGCACGGCGCCGCCCTGGGGGCGGCTGTCGGCGGTTGATCTGCGCACCGGCCAGCTGCGCTGGCAGATTCCGCTGGGCAGCACGCGTGACAAGGCGCCCTGGCCGCTGTGGCGCGATTGGGGCATGCCCAACATGGGCGGCCCGCTCGTGACAGCCGGCGGTCTGGTCTTCATCGCCGCCGCGACCGACAACGCGCTGCGTGCCGTCGATCTGGCCAGCGGCCAGGTGCTGTGGACCGCGCGGCTGCCCGCCGGTGGCCAGGCCACGCCGATGAGCTATGCCGTGGGCGGGCGGCAGTTCGTGGTCATCGCCGCCGGCGGCCACGGGGCGCTGGGCACGACGCGTGGCGACCACCTCGTGGCCTTTGCCTTGCCGCGCTGAGCACCGGGGCTCGTGCGGGCGCGACGGGCCCAGCCCCGTGTGACGAACTGCGCAGTCCACAGCCAGGCACCCCGGCCGCGTTGAAGTCGCCCGCAGGCGTGCCGAAGCCGAGGGTATCGACGTGTCGGTCCAGAGCCTGGGGATTCCATCCAAGCCAAGAACCGCGCGACCGACCTGGCCGCCCCGCGATGTGCATCCGCCCAACTGCCGTCGTCCTTCCTCGCCTCTCGAATCCAGAACATGCCATGAAGAAGGTTCTCATCGTCGAAGACCAGCCGGACATCCGCAAGCTGATCCGCATGACCCTGGAGTTCGAGGACTTCGAGATCCACGAGGCCGAAGAAGCTGCCACGGGCCTGCGCCTGGCGCGCACCGTCGAGCCCGACCTGATCCTGATGGACGTGATGATGCCGGGCGAAATCGACGGGCTGCAGGCCTGCGCGCAACTGAAAGCCGACCCTGCGCTGCGTCACATCAAGGTGGTGCTGCTCACCGCACGCGGGCAGGCCCGCGACATCGAGTCCGGCAGGCAGGCCGGCGCGGACGAATACCTGGCCAAGCCCTTCAGCCCGCTGCAGATGATCGACATGATCGACCGGCTGATGGCGACGAGCTGATCGCGCGCCACCGCGGGCCCCACGATCGGACGCTCAGCGCGCACCGAAAACCGCTGCCGGCGCTCGCCAGCGACGCCGTGACGGCCGGCCTGATCAGGCCGGCTCGGTTTGAGGCATCGGAAGGGCAGTGGCCGTCACGGCCTGCGGCAGCCACAGCGTGACCACGGTGCCTTCGCCGGGCACGCTGTCCAGCGTGACATCGCCGCCCATCAGCGACATGATTTCCCGCACCAGCCGCATGCCCAGCCCCGTGCCGGGAATGTTGCCCGAGGCGTCGGCCCGGTAGAAGCGTTCGCCCACGCGCAGCAGCTGCTCGGGTGTCATGCCGATGCCGTGGTCCTGGACCTGCAGGCCGAGCCTGGGGGGCGTGCCGTCGAGCGCCGCGTCAGCGCTGGCCGGCAGGAAACGCAATTCCACGGCGCCGCCGCCGGGCGAATACTTGTAGGCGTTGGACAGCACGTTGCCGAGCACGCGCTGGAACTTTTCGCTGTCCACCTGGACCTGCCAGTCCACGGCAGACCCATCGGCGGCAGTGACGCGGACCGGCTCGCGTCCGCCAGGCGGCAGGAAGGCCGCCACGGCATCGGCGGCGAGTTTCGGCAGAGACACCACCTCGAAGCGGAAGTCCAGGTCGCGCCGGGCCTCGATGCGCGCGAGGTCCAGCAGTTCGTTGACCAGGTTCATCATCACCAGGCACTGGCGGTGCACGGTGGCCAGCACGTCGTGGCGCCGCTCGGGCGTGAACTCGCGCGCGATCATCAACTCCACGTAGCCGAAGATGCTCGCCATGGGTGTGCGCAGTTCGTGCGCGGCCATGGTCAGGAACTCGCTCTTCATCCGGTCGACCTCGCTCTCGTGCGTGATGTCGCGCAGGTGCAGCACCTGCGACACGGCGCCGCCCTTGCCGGCATGCATCGCCAGCGCGAGCATGCGGCCGCGCGGCTGGCGCATCTCGATGCGCACGGGTTCGCGGTCTTGCGGGCCGGCCAGATCGTGCAGGCGCGCCAGTCCGCCACCGTCGACCGCACGCGAGCGCAGGCGGTGCAGCAGCACGTCTTCTTCGACACCCAGCACGGTATCCGGCGCCAGGCCGGTGAGCGCCACGAAACCCGGGCTCACGTAGCGCACCACGCGATCGGCGTTGAAGGAGACAAAGCCATCGGGGCTGATGCCGAAGATCGCATCGAGCTGCGCCGAATGCGCCTGCAGCCGTGCCATGAGGCTGGACACGAGCTGCGACACGGCTTCCAGGTCGTCGTCGGTCGCCGCACGGGCGCCGTCGGGCAGCGCGGTGCGCTCGAGCACCTGTCGCAGATGGGCCAGCGCCGAGTCACGCGCGGCCTGGGCCTGCTCGCGCTCGGTCTGCAGATTGGCGGCGGCGCGGTCCAGGACCTCGAAGGTGCGCTTGAACTCCAGCGGCGTGTCTTCCGTCAGCGCCTGCCGCGCCAGTGCGCGGCCGCCGTGCAGCGAAGGGTCGAGATCACCGATGCGGTCGAGCTGGCCCAGCCACCGCACCAGCGGCCGGCGGATGGCCAACACGCCGCCCAACAGGGCGCTGGCCGCCAGTGCCAGGGCGACCAGGGCCTCGCGCCACAGCGCTTGCGCGATGTCGGCACTCGAAAACTGCAGGGCCAGCCGGCCGTAGGCGGTGCCGCCGGCCTCGATGGACTGCTCGCTGTCGTGCAGGCGTTGCGCGACCAGCGACGCCAGCCAGTCGGGCACCGGGTGCGGGCGCGACAGTGCGTTTCCGACCAGGCGAATGCCGTGGGCATCGGTGTAGGCGATTTCGGCCACGCCGCTGTGGCGGGCCGCGCGCTTCAACTGGCGGCCGATGGTGTCGTAGTCGCCGATCACCGCACTTTCGGTGACCACGGGCACGAGCACCGAGAACAGCGTCTGCGCATCGTCCACGGCCGCGTCGACACCGGCGTCGTACTGGTGGCGCAGAAAGAGCCCCAGCCCCATGCCGACGAAGACCGTCAGTGTCAGGGCGTACAGCGCAAAGACGCGCCCGACCAGCGTTCGGGGCCACCAGCGCAAGGCCAGACGCATGGCAGGCCGTCTCAGCGCAGCTCTTTGGGAGCGGTCTGATAGAAGCGCCGGTAGGCGTCGTACTCGCGGCCGTCGGAGGTGATGAAGTGCGCTTCCCGCGTCAGGCCGATGGTGGTCGACACCTGCGCCAGCACCTCCTGGCCCTTGGGGTCCAGGTGCATGCCCGCGAAGGCCAGCGCCACCGCGCGCACCTCGCGTTCGGGCACCTTGGACGCCGCCATCAAGGCCAGGTCGTGGAAGGGCTCGGAGCTCCACAGCACGCGGAATTTGCGGTTCTCGCGACGTGCATGCGCGGCCACCATCTGCGAGTTGACGCCCGCCGCGGCCGTCTTGCCGCTGTACATCTGGGCGTAGGCCGCGTCCAGGTTGCCGGCGAAGGCGGGGATGGCGGCGATGCGGCGCGACATGAGGTGCGCCATCGGCACCTTGTAGGAAACAAAGGCCTCGGGGCCGGGGAAGGCAATTTCCTTGCCGTCGAGCTGGGCCAGTTCGGTCAGCGGCGAATCGCCGGGCACGACGATCTGGCCGTGCACGGCGGGCATCTCGCGCCGGCCGAAGACTTTCCAGCCCAGCGCCTCGCGCTCGGGGCTGAACAGGTGGTTGGTGAAGACGAACTCCACGTCCTGGTCGATCACGTACTTCGTGGTCTCCGCGGAGGTGCGGCTGATCTTGAGCTTGAGCTTCACGCCGCTGCGCGCCGACACCCAGGCCAGGA
Source organism: Pseudomonadota bacterium (assembly GCA_963205115.1). Lineage (GTDB taxonomy): Bacteria > Pseudomonadota > Gammaproteobacteria > Burkholderiales > Burkholderiaceae_C > Rubrivivax. The sequence continues at coordinate 49,798 of CAUJHV010000021.1, forward strand.
TGGGGTTCCAGTAGCCCGCCACGAGCGGGATGGACTGCTGCGGCACGGGCGAGAAGCTGTAGCCGCCTTCGGACGAGGCGGTCTGCGCGCGCAGCCACGGCGATGCCACGAGGGACGCGGCGGCGGCGAGGCCCTGGCGGCGGGTGAAGGTCGGACGGCGAATCATGGCAGCTCCTCGCAAGCGCGCGTGCGGTGTGCGTCCACTCTGGACAGGCAGACCTGCGCACCAGCAGTCTAGGAAGCGCAGCCGGCCGCAGTGCCCGGATAAGCCTCGAAAAGCCGGTCCTCCCCGGGGCGCCGCCGCCCGGGAATCAGCTGCTTCCGCCAAAAACCGCCACGGTGGCCGCCACGTCAGACGCGCCCACGGCGTGGCCCTGGCGCGTGGCCGGGTCCACGCAGCGCTCGCGCAGCACGGCCGGTGCGATGCTGCCCAGGCCACGGTGCGCCTGCACGCGCGGCGCGCGGCCGCCGCTGGCGCGGGTGAGTTCGGCCGCCAGCGCCTGGCACTGCGCAGGGTGGTCGGCATGCACCACGACGCCGTCGTCGGCGCCGACCAGCTCGAACATCGGCGCGCGCAGCTGCCACAGCCGACCCTGCGTGATGAGCGCGGGCAGCCAGCGCTGCACGTACAGCACCAGCAGCGCGCCGATGTGGATGCCGTCGGCATCAGGGTCGAAGAGCAGGGCCACGCGTTCGAAGCGCAGCGGCGACGTGTCCTCGCCCGCCCACGGCGCGGTGGGCGAGGGCCGCCCCAGGGCCTCGGCCAGCAGGCGGTACTGCGCATGGGCGTCCACGCGGGCGGCGGGCGCCGTCCAGGCGTTGAGCGGCTTGCCCTGGAAGGCCAGCACGGCCTGGTGGCGCTCCTGGCGCACGGCGCAGACGGAGGCCAGCGCCGAATCGCCCTCCACCAGCAGCAGCTCGCTGCCGGGGCCGTGGTCCTGGCAATCGGCCAGCTTGGCGCGCGAGGGGGCGAATCGGGTCATCGGCGCATTCTCGCGGTCGCGGCGGCGCCGGGCCGTATCGCCAGGCGCGGAGAGCGGATAGCCGGCAAGCCAACTTGTCTTTCCGGCCCGACGCGGCGCGTCGCGCGATGCAGCGCCGCCGCCTTCACCGCGCCGGCTTCAGACGGCCGCGGCCTTCAGGAACAGCTCGCGATCGGGCGAGAAGCTGGCGTACAGCGGCAGCAGCGCGCCGCCCAGCGCGCGCGCGTCCGAGCCGATCGTGCCGGCCAGCAGGCGCGGCCGGGCCACGCCTTCCCAGCTGTAGCGCGAGAGTTCGGTTTCCGTGGCCTGCAGCAGCGCGTCGAGCAGTGTGCGGTCGAAGGAGCCGTCGACGATGACGCCGTCCAGGTCCAGCAGGCAGGAGGCACCGTTGACAGCGTGGGCGATGGCCGCGCCGGCCTCGACCAACCAGGCGCGGGTGTGTGCCTGCCAGGGCGACTGCAGGGCGCGCGCGTCGGCGATCGCGCCGGCTTCCAGCCCGGCGGCTTCGAAGCGCTGCTCCAGGCCCAGCAGCGAGGCCACGCCCAGCAGTTGCGGCGGCGGTGCCTCGCCCGCGGCGCGTGCGCGGCGCTGCGCCAGGCCCAGCGGCCAGGAGCCGATGGCGCCGGCATTGCCGGTGGTGCCGGCGCGCAGCTGGCTGTCCAGCACCAGGCCGCCGCCGATGAAGGTGTCGACGAAAACGTACAGAAAACTCGGGATGCTGCGCCCGCGACCGGAGACCAGTTCGGCCACGCAGGCCGCGGCCGTGTCCTTGGTCAGCGTCACGGGCCAGTCGGTCAGGCGAGAGACGGCATCGCGCAGGTCGAAGTGCTGCCACTGGTCCGCGATGCTGCGCGGAAAGCCCAGCAGCTGCTGCCAGCCGCCCATGGCCAGCGGCGCGGCGATGCCCACGCCCTGCACGCGCTCGCGCTGGTCCGCGCCCAGGCGGCGGCGGATGTCCTTCAGGCGCTGCCCGATCTCGGCCACGATGCGTTCCGGCTCGGCGTGGCGGTAATCCAGGCTCCAGCGGTGGCGCGGCGCGCCGGTGAAATCGACCAGCAGCGTGTCCAGGTTGCGCCGGCCGACCTTGATGCCCACGGCGTAGGCGCCGTCCGGGTTCAGCGACAGCGGCACCGAGGGCTGGCCCACCTTGCCGCGCTGCGGCTTACCGCGCAGCAGCAGGCCGTCGTCCATCAGCCGCTTGCAGATCATCGACACCGTCTGCGGCGTCAGCTGCGTCAGCCGCGCGATCTCCGCGCCCGGCAGCGCGCCGTGCAGCCGGATGGCCTGCAGCACGACCCGCTCGTTGTACTGCCGCAGCCCGCCCTGGCTGGAGCCGCGCGGCTGCAGGTGGCGGTCGGTCGTCGAGTGGGCGGCCGCCGAAGGTGTGAAGGCCGGCATGTCGGCGTCGCTGCGCGCGTCGGTGGTCAAGCCAAGCACTCCGCAGGAATCTGCTCCGCAGGCATCGCACCGGTCATGACCGCGACGGTGTCGCTCATGCTGATCGTCTTCGGATTGAGCACGGCGGCGCGGCGGCCCAGGCGCGCGACGTGGATGCGGTCGGCGATCTCGAAGACGTGCGGCATGTTGTGCGAGATCAGGATCACCGGCAGGCCCTTGTCGCGCACGCGGCGGATGAGCTCCAGCACCATGTTGCCTTCCTTGACGCCCAGCGCCGCAGTGGGCTCGTCCAGGATCACCACATGCTCGGCGAAGGCCGCCGCGCGCGCCACGGCCACGCACTGGCGCTGGCCGCCGGACAGCGTCTCCACGGCCTGCGTCATCGAGCGGATGCCGACCTTGAGGTCCTGCATGCGCGCGATGGCGGTCTCGAGCATCTTCTTCTTGTCCAGCATGCGCAGCACGTTGCCGGCAAAGCCTTCGCGCCGCATCTCGCGGCCCAGGAAGAGGTTCTCCGCGATGGTCATCGCCGGGGCCACGGCCAGGTCCTGGTAGCAGCACTCGATGCCGGCGCGGCGCGCATCGATCGGGGTCTTGAAGTGCACCGGCTGGCCGTCCAGCAGGATCTCGCCTTCGTCCGGCACCGTGGCGCCCGACAGGCACTTGATCAGCGAGGACTTGCCCGCGCCGTTGTCGCCGATGACGGCCAGGATCTCGCCGGCGCGCAGCTCGAAATCCGAGCCGTCCAGCGCCGTGACCTGGCCGTAGCGCTTGACCAGGCCCTTGGCCTGCATCACGAGTTTGGTCGGGGTGGCATTCATGATCAACGTCCTCCCTTGCGCGAGAGCTGGTCCACGGTGACGGCCAGGATCACCAGGATGCCGGTGATCAGCACCTGGTAGACGGACGACACGCCCATCAGCGTCAGGCCGTTGCGCAGCACGCCCACGACGATGGCGCCGGCCAGCGTGCCCAGGACCATGCCGCGGCCGCCGAACAGGCTGGTGCCGCCCAGCACGACGGCGGTGATGGCGTCCAGATTTTCGGTCTGCCCGGCGTTGGGGTCGCCCACGCTGGTGCGGGCCACGGTCAGCAGCGAGGCGATGCCGTAGAACACGCCGGCCAGCACGTAGACACCCAGCAGCACACGTTCGGTCGGGATGCCCACCAGCCGCGTGGCCTCGGGGTTGTTGCCCACCGCGTAGACGTGGCGGCCGGAGGCCGTGTTGCGCAGCCAGAACCAGGTGCCCAGGTACAGCGCGATCATCAGCACCACGCCGTAGGCCACCGGCGTCTGGCCGATGTCGAAGGTGTTGCCCAGCCAGGTCATCAACGGCGGCACGTCGGTGACGGTCTGCGATTGCGAATAGAGCTGCGTGATCGCAAAGGCGATGTTGAAGGTGCCCAGCGTCACGATGAAGGGCGGCAGCTTGATGCGCGTGACCAGCATGCCGTTGATCCAGCCGAACAGCGCGGTCACGCCGATGCCGGCCAGGATGGCCAGCGGCGCGGGCAGGCCGAAGTCCTGCGCGAACTTGGTCATCACGATGCTGCCCAGTGCCATCAGCATGCCGCACGAGAGGTCGATGCCGGCGGTCAGGATGATCAGCGTCTGGCCGATGGCGATGACGCCCACGACCATGACCTGCTGCAGGATCAGCGAGAAGTTGGCGCCGCTGAAGAAGTTGTCGGTCGTCAGGCCGAAGACCAGGCAGGCCACGGCCAGGGCGATGAAGGGCCCGAGCTGGCTCAGGGGCGGCAGGCGGCGGCTGGAGGGTGGGTTGGCGGTGCTCATCGAAGCAGTCCTTGGGACATGCCCATGCAGCGGCCCGGCCCGGTGCACTTTTTGCACCCGGCGATCGGGCGGGGGGAGCCCGTCAGTGACGGGCGACGAGGGTCCAGACGGCTGCCGCAGTGGCGGCGGCGCCCGCCCGATGGAGCGGGCGCCGGGCCGTCTGTGGTGCGGGCCTTATTTCTTGTTGCCCCAGCACAGCGCGGTGCCGGTCTTGACGTCCTTGCTGTCGACGCCGGCCACGGCCTTGTTGGCGATCAGCGTCACGCCGGTGTCGACGTAGCCGCTGGCCTTCTTGCCGCCCTTGGCGTAATCGACACCCGCGGCCACGCCCATGGCGGCCATCTTCAGCGGGTACTGCTGCGAGGTCGCGGCGATCACGCCCTTGCCCACGTCGGCCACGCCGGCGCAGCCGCCGTCCACCGACACGATGATCACGCCCTTGTCCTTGCCGGCCTTCTTCAGCGCGTTGAAGGCGCCGGCGGCGGCGGGCTCGTTGATCGTGTAGACGACGTTGATGGCCGGGTCCTTCTGCAGGCAGTTTTCCATCGCGGTCTGGCCCTTGGCCTGGTTGCCGTCGGTGTCACCGGCGCAGACGGTCTCGGGCGTGGACGAGAGTTCGTTGCTCTTGGCGTCGTTGGCCTTCAGGCCGAAACCGGTCATGAAGCCGTTGTGGCGCTGCGCGCCCACCGGGTGGCCGGGGAAGAGGTCCAGCATCGCGATCTTGGCGGGCTTGCCACCCAGCGCGGCCTTGGCGTACTGGCCGATCAGGACACCGGCCTTGTAGTTGTCGGTGGCGAAGAGCGCGTCGGCGCCTTCGAAGGGGCTGTCCAGGGCGATGACCTGCACGCCCTTGGCCTGGGCCTTCTTGACGGCCGGGATGATGGCGTCGCCGCTGGAGGTGATCAGGATGGTCTTGGCGCCGGCGGTGACCATGTTCTCGATGGCCGTGATCTGCGCGGCGGTGTCGCCGTCCTTCTTGCCGGAGGCGGTCATCAGCTTGGCGCCGAGCTTCTTGGCTTCTTCCTGCGCGCCTTCCTTCATCTTCACGAAGAAGGGGTTGGTCTCGGTCTTGGTGATCAGGCCGATCACGGGCTGGCCCTGGGCGAAGGCGGTGGTGGCGGCAGCGGCCAGGAGCGTGATGGACAGTTGCTTGAGCATGTGGAGTCTCCTCGAGAGGGGTCGGTCGTCTGTGTGCGTTCGGGGATCCGGACGGCGGGCCTGCGTGAGCGGGGCCGGACCTGCCGGGCCAGGTGCGCCCTCAGGGTCGTCACCATGGACAAGATTGTGGGCGCCGTGATTTAATAAATCAAGTTGATTGATAAAAGGGGAAACCCTAAGGAGACGCGATGATCATCGTGGCCGGCGAAGCGCTGATGGATGTGTTCGATGCGGGCGCCACGCCCACCGGGCAGGCGCTGGATGCGCGCATCGGCGGCTCGCCCTACAACGTGGCGCTGGGCCTGGCGCGGCTGGGGCAGCCGGTGGCCTTCTGCGGCGCGGTGGCGCGCGGATTTCTGGGTGAGCGTCTGATGCGTTCGATCACCGACGAAGGCATCGACACCCGCTGCGTGCAGCGCGTGGACGCGCCGTGCTCGGTGTGTTTTGTCGGGCTGGATGCCGCCGGCGTGCCTCGCTACGACTTCGTCGGCGACCGCGGCGCCGACCGCCAGCTCAGCCCTGCGGTGCTGGACACGCTGCCGTCGCAGGTGCAGGCCGTGCACGTGGGGTCGTATGCGATGGTGGTCGAGCCCGTGGGCGGCACGCAGCGCGCCCTGGTGGATGCCTGCGCCGCGCGCGGCGCGCTCGTGGCCTACGACCCCAACGTGCGGCTCGTCGTCGAGCCCGACCTGGACCGCTGGCGCGCCGTGCTCGACGCCATGCTGCCGCGCACGACGCTGCTCAAGATCAGCGACGAGGACCTGCATGCGCTCTACCCCGGCCGCAGCGAGGCCGAACTCGCGCAGGCCTGGCTGGCTCGCGGCGTGCGCCTGTTTGTCGTCACGCGTGGCGGCGAAGGCGCCACGGCCTACACCGCGACGCAGCGCGTGGAGGTGCCGTCCGCGCGGGTCACGGTGGTTGACACCGTGGGCGCGGGCGACACCTTCCAGGCCGCGCTGCTGACCGGTCTGGCCGAACGCGGTCTGCTCTCGCCGCAGGGACTGACCGACCTGGATGCGCCCACCATCGACGCGCTGCTGCGCTTCGCGGCCACCGCTGCCGGGATCACCTGTTCACGGCGGGGTGCGGATCTGCCGCGGCGCAGCGAGCTGCCCGCGGCTTGAGGGCTGCGCCGGCGCTCACCGCGTGCGGATCAGGAACACACCCTCGGTGAACTGGTCATTGGTCGCCTCGCGGAAGGCGTCCTTGATCTCGTCGAAGGACGTGACCGGCAGGTTCTCGAAGTCGCCGCCCGAGATGCGGCGCGGCAGCCGCCCGATGGTCTCGCGCTCCGTGGCGTAGCAGATCACCGCTTCCGTGATGCCGCGCGGACTGGCCAGGATCTGGAAGCGCATCTGGCCGGGCAGCTGCAGCGCTTCACCGGGGCGCAGCAGCGTGTCGCGCTGGAAGCGGTTCGGGAAGATACGCTGGTACTGCTGGCGGTCGTCGCGCAGGAAGCAGTGCAGGTGCGCCTGGCGGTTGACGACCACGGCCAGCTGGATCGGCTGCCCGCGCAGGAAGACCTGGTCGCCCGTGGCACTCATCACCGAGACGCGCAGCCGCGCGGCCGGCTCCGTCACCACGGCACCGCCCGGTGCAGGTGCAGGTGCAGGTGCCGGCGTCGGCGCGGGCGTGGGAGCAGGCGAGGGGGCAGGGCCGGACGCCGGCGGCGGCTGCAGGGCTGCCGATCCGGGCGGATTCGCGGGCGCGGGGTTCCGCGCCAGCACCTGCGCGTGGTCGGCCGACAGGTAACGCTTGAAGAAGTCGAAGTCGATGGCGCCGCGGCCGGCCTCACCGCCCATGGCCGCGCGGTACAGCGCCACGCTATCGGCCAGCGCCGGGCTGGGCTGGCCATCCAGCGCGCCCGCGTAGTAGCCGCGGCCGCGCAGCTGATGTTGGACGTACGGGATCAGGTCGCCATGGGCCTGCATCGCGTAGTACCAATCCTCGAGTTCCTTGGTGACTTCGGGCGAGTCCGCGGTGGAGCCGATGCAGGTCCAGTACGGCGTGCGGCTCAGCCGTCCGTAGAGTTCGATCACCGCCAGATCGACGAGGTTGCGCAGCCCCTGCGCCTGCCCCTCGGTCTTCGTGATCGTCATGTTGAAGTTGATGCCGAACTTGCGGATCGTCGCGTCGCCATCGATGCCCTGGCCCTCGCTGTAGAGCAGGATGGAGTTGTGCGAGGTGACACCCGGCACGATCGAGAAGTTCGCGCCGTAGACCATGTTGAGATCGATGCCCAACTGCGACACCGATGCGCGGCGCGCCGCGCCTACGGACAGCCGGTCGGACAGTGCGATGCCGGCATCGCCTTCCTTGGCGGCCAGGTTCTGGTCGAACTGCGAGACCGAACCGCGGATGGCGAACAGCGGCAGTTCCGCGAAGGGCGACAGGGACTGGCTGCGGCGGATCCACTCGTCCAGGCTGCGCGAGTCCTGACCGAAGGTGACCAGGCGGATGGCACGGCTGCGCCGGGTCATGGACGAGGTCGCCGAGATCAGCATGTCCTTCGTGCCCGCGGCCACCTTCTTGGTCTTGTCGTCGACATCCTCGACGAGCACCGAGACGTCGCGGATGCCGTAGGTGATGAACAGGCTGTCCATGCAGCGCATGGCATCGGAAAAGTTCGTCAGCGTGCGTTCGGGCGGGCTGGCGGGCGCGGTGCGCACGGCACGCGCCGTTTCGCTGACCTCGGCCTTCATGTCCGTGGTGGCGCAGCCGGCCAGGCCGGCGGCCAGCGCCGCCACCCAGCCGGCCATGCGCAGCGCACGCGATGAGCGGTGAGCGACAGACGCCTGCGCCGTGTGGCCGGCACGATGGCCGATGCGGGCCGGGCGCGCATGCGCCGAGCCCATCGAGGCCTCCCGAACGGTTTTCATGAGAAGTGCTCCTACTTGCAGCGCCCGGGGGCGTTGATGACATCTCCGGTCACGACGGTCACGACTTCGCGCGGTGCGCCGCGCCGTGAACCGCCTGTGGAGACATTGCCGATGTCGACGCTGCCGCAGCGTCCGTCCTCGTCGTCGAAGCTGCCGAAGGCCTTCGAGGCATTGGCCTTGGCGCGGTGCTTGGCTACCTTGGCCCACACGCGCGACATGTCCTCGTCCAGGGTGATGGTGCGGGGCTCGGCAAACGCGTCGGCTCCGACCGCGACCGCGCAGCCCAGCAAGGCGACGCGAAAAGTGCGGTAACGCATGGTGTTCTCCTGTGGATGAGCCGATGGGCGCAGATCGCGCCGGTCGCGCGGGGCCTGCGGATGCAGGCCGCCGCGCGGTTCGGCGCTCACTGCGCTCAATGGATGACGCCGATGCGCGCGCGCTGCGAGTTGTCGCTGCCGGCCTGGAACTGCAGCACGGTGCCGCTGACCGCGACGTTCGTGCGCAGGGCGGTGCCGGTCGGCGCGCTGGGCAACACCGAGCCCACCTGCATCACCTGCAGGTTGCGCGTGCCGCCTTGCAGCTGGGCCAGACCGTTGGCGTTCACGCGGGTCACGACGTTGGTGTTCGACGAGTTGATCGAGCCGACGTCCATGCGCTGCGTGTTGACCGTGCCGACCTGGCCCTGGAACACGCCGTTCACCGTGATCTCGGTGCGTTGTTCGGCGCTGGCGCCGGCTGCAGCAACGATCATGGCGATGGCGAAGAGAGTGCGTTTCATGGTGAATCTCCGATAAGAAAGTGAGTGAACTGTTGAGGACCGAGAGAGCGTCTGTTTTGCCCGTCTCGTGACATGAATCGCCGGTTGCGGGCGATCGGTTCAAACAACTTGTCGGAAATTTGTTCTCTCGCTGCAGGTTCGCGATGACACCGCCGTCGGTGCACGCCACGCCCCGCCGCGGCAATGCGGCGCGGCCCGCACGGGCGGCGGATCAGCGCAGCGGCGACGCGGCCAGTGGGCTCGCGGCCAGCGCAGCCGGCGCGATCAGCGCCGGTGTCTGCGCGCCCAGGGCCCGGTCGTGCAGGCGGGCCACCACAGGGGCCGCCGCGGCAAACACTTCCGCGATCGAGATCTGCCCATCGCGGTCGGTGTCGGCGCCCGCAGACAGCGCCTGCAGCAGGGCGTAGGTGAAGAGGCCGTGCCGGGCCGGCGGGTACTCCTGCGATTCTTCGTTAGACTGCGCCGCCACCATCAACGAGAAGCGCGAGGCCGCCGAGCGTTTCATCAGCGAAAACGACTCGAAACGCCCCTCCATGCCCTTGGCCTGGCAGGTGTCGACCACCAGCAGCCGGCGCCCGACCGTGTCACGCAGGGCATCGAAGAAGACCGACCAGGACAACAGGGATGCCGGGCGCGGCGCGCGGTCCGGCGGGCTGTTCTCCACGGCTTCGAGATCGGCGACGGTGGCGTCGCGCGGCACGAACCAGTAGTTGCCGGCGCGGTCGCTCACACCGTGCGACGCCAGGAACACCACCACCGTGTCTTCGGCGCGCGCGCGGCGTGTCATGGCCAGCGCGTCCAGCACGGTCTGGCGATCGGCCTTGCGCGCGCGCTCGTCCGAGATCACTTCCAGATGCACACGGCGGAAGCTGCGCGGGCCGTGTGTGGCCAATGCCGCGGCGAGCGCCTCGGCGTCGCGCGCCGCGAACTCCAGGTTCGATGTCGGCGGCAGGTGCGGGAAGGCGTTGTTGCCGATGGCCAGCACATAGAGGTCGCCCTGCGCGGCGGGTGGCGCGGGGGCGCCGTCGAGCCAGACCACACGCTCGGCCACACCCATGGCCACGTCCGTCAGGGACTCCACGCGAATCTCGTTGGACGCCGCGCTCAGCGGCACCTCGATGTCGCGCGCAAAGCGGTTCGATTCCGTCCAGCCCAGCGTGCGCTCGTTGGCATGGGTGATGGGGATCTCGTTGACGTAGACCGTGACATCGCGCAGCGCCTGTGCGCGCCGCTCGCCGGTGATGCGGATGCGCGCGCGCCGGCTGCCGTCGCCGGCCTTGTCCAGCGCCAGCACGCGGATGGCCAGGCGCGGCGGCGCGATCTGGGCCAGGCGCGCCGCATCGAAGCGCTCGGCGGCGACGAGCCCGCGAGACGCCGGCAACGCGCCCGCGCGCAACGCCGCGCTCACGATGTCGGGGCGGTACAGCAAACGTTCGAATTGCACGGCGAGGTGGAAGTCGGGTGTCTGGTCGATGCCGCGGTTGACATGCCAGCCGACGTACTGGTCGCCGCGCAACGACGACATGTAGTAGCCGGCCGGCGTCCACGCGATCCAGTCCTCACCGTTGGCATGCGGAAAGTAGGCCAGGGTTTCGCTGCCATCACGCGCCCGGTACCAGCGGATCGTGCCGTCGGACAAGGCGGCGATGACCCACTGGCCGTCCCCGGACACGAGCACGGCGCGCACGATGGACGCCAGCTTGACAGCCCATTGCTCGCGCGCGTCCGGGCCGAGCCGTCGCAGCGCCCATTCCGTGCCCAGCACCACGGCGTCGCGCGCGGGCGTGAGGGCGTGGGCGCGCACGAACTCGTAGTCGTCCAGCCGCGGCGGCTGCCCGTTGACGCGCAAGGTCCGACGCTGCGTGTCGACGTCGATCTGCCAGCCGGTGTCCTCGAGCAGCGCGCCCGCGCGCGGCGGTGGCTGCCCCGCGGCCTGCCCGGTCGCGGCCTGGGTGGAAAAGCGGCGCGGCGAGCCGTCGCTCGCGGTGAAGGTGATGTCGCTGCCGTCGGCAGAGGCCTGCAACACGAAGTCGCTTCCGGCAAACTCGGTGATCTCCGCCACGCGGGTCTGGATGGCATGGCCCTTCGCATCCACGATGCCGATGCGCGGGTCTTCCGCCGCATACGCGATCGACCCATTGGCCAGTGCCTGCAGGTCGCTCACCCGCAGCGCCGCGATGTCGAAGCGTTCCATCGGGCCCAGGCCGCGTTCGCGCCAGCGGTAGAGGATGTTCGGCCCTTCGCGCGTGCGCTCGCCGGCGCTGTAAAGCGTCGACCCGTCCACGCTCCACGCCAGATTGGAGAGGTTGCGCTGCGCCGCGTCTGCGTCGATGCGCCGGGTGGCCAGGGTGGCCAGCGTGTCGGCGTTCACCAGGCTCACCACCGGTGCGTCCAGCGCGGCCACAGCGAGCTGAGCGCCGTCGGGCGCAAAGCGCACGGCGGCCAGGGCCCGCGCGGCGGCGATCCGCACGCGGCCGTGCAGCCGGTGATCGGGGCGGTAGACGCGCAGATGCCCGTCGAGCGAGACCGCCGCGAGCCGGCCGCGCGCGTCGTAGTCGAGCTCCATCACCTTGTCTTCGAAGCTGCGGTCCGCGGCCACTTCCGCGAAGCTGTCGGTGCGCAGGATGCGCAGGCCCTGTCGGCCTTGCAGGCCGACGGCCAGAAACCGCCCGTCACGCGACCAGGCCAGTGCGCCCACCGCATCCGGAAAGCCGCGCACGCGCTGGATGAGCTCGCCGCTGTCGGTGTCGAAGACGTAGACGCAGCCCGCACGCTCCCAGTCCCAGCAGGTCCAGCCGCCGGCGGCCACGCGCGTGCCGTCGGGCGACACCGCCAGGGCCAGCAGCTGGCCTTCGTGCCCGGCGTCGATGGGTACGCGCAAGGTCTCCAGCAGGCGCAGGTCCGCCGCGCGCCAGATGCGGATCGTCTTGTCGTCCGACGCGGTGAACAGGCGGGCGCCGCGTTCATCCACGGCCAGGCGGCGGATCAGCGCGGTGTGCATGCCGGTGGCCACGCGCATGACCGGCGCGGTCGACGGACTGCGCCGCGCCTGCGGCTCCTGCGCCCGCCCGGCGCCTGCGCAGCACAGCGCGAGGGCAGCCGCGCACAGCAGGCCCGACCAGAGCGGTTTCATGGGCCCTCGGCGCGGGCTCAGCCGATCGGGCCAGGGTCGACGATCGCCACCTCGGGAATCGCCGGCAACCGGGGAAGCGTCGCCGCGAGCTCGGGCATGTAGCGCCCGGCGAGTTCGCCCAGGCCCGGTGTGCCGGGTGGCGCGCCTTCGGGCACGGGCTTGAAGAGCGCGCGCAGCTGCAATGCAGTCAACGGCAACTGGCCCGCATGGGCGCGCGCCTGCTGGATGAGCAGCACGACGCCGGCGATGATGGCCGAGGCCCCCGAGGTGCCGCCATAGGCATAGGCTTCGCTGCCATCGATCGCCCAGGTGGTCTGCGAGGCGTCCAGCGGGTCGGGAACGGCCAGCACGCCCTCGCTGGCGATGGACTCCCCCCAGGCCCAGCAATCGACCAGCTGCCCGTGGTTGGACAGCGGATGGCGTTGATGGGCGGCGGGATCTTCCGGAATGCCACCGGCCACGACGATGGCGCCGCTGTCGGGCACGTTCGGGCCCGGCACCAGGCTGCGCTCGCGCAGCACGCGGCCGGGCGGCACGGTGCTGTTGTCGGGCTCGAAGAACTGGCCGACCATCGCGTCGAGCGCGTCCTGCCCGCTCGTCGCCACGTCGGGTTGCGTCCCGGCGGGTTCGATGACGACATGCCCGGCGGCCGAGACGGTCTGGATGGCCGCGAAGACCCAGGGGTCCACTTCGATCGGCCGGAAATCGTCCGTCTGCTGCTCGATCAGGATCACGCCGCGCCCGTGCGGCGCGTTCTGGTGCAGCCACACGCCCGCACCGAGGATGGCCGAAGCGACCAGCTCCACCGGCGCGCTGCTGGCGGGATCGACACACAGCGCCTTGCGGAACGTGGCCTTCGGCGCGATGCCCGGGGTCGTGCCAGCGTGGCCGCCGAGGACCACGCTGGCACTTTGCACGGCATGCAGCACGTCGTTTTCGCCCAGCGATTCGACGGCGCCGACCCAGCCCGCCAGGCCGAGCGACGCCACTTCGGGCCGGGGGCACCAGCCGCGTTCGATGTCGACCAGATGCTGGCCGCTGCCATCCAGCCCGGGGCCATTCACGCCGCCTTGTACGGCCGTCACGCCCGTGCCCAGCGGCGCCGGCTCGAGATAGCCGCTGGACACGCTGGCTGGCCGCGTGGGCTGCGACACGCTCACGGTGCCGCCCCGCGTGCGCGCCCAGGCCTTCAGGTCGCACAGCAGGTCGGTCGCCGGGCGCCGCGGCTGGGGCGGGAAGGCCAGCAGGAAGTGGTGTTCGATCTCCAGCGGCACATAGCCGCGCAGGCCCACTTGCTTGGCATTCGCCGTGGCGCGCCGCACCAGTGCCTGCAGCGCGGCGGGATCGCCCTTGAAGGCGGTGCGCAGGCGCAGCGCCCGGGGGTCGCCCCACCCGGCCAGCAGGACTTTTGCAAACTCGCCGAACACCGCTGCAGGATCGAGTGCCGCGAGTTTCTTGTCGTCGTAGGGGAGACCGCTCACGTCCCGCAGATAGACCGCGAAGTGCGCCTGAGGCGGGCGCGCCGTCCCGCCGGGCGGGCGCGGAAGGGCTTCACGCGATGGCCGCCCCTGCGCGGGACCGGCGTCGGTGCCGCAGGGCGGGCACACACGGCCGACACACCGGCAGAAGGCTTGGAGCAGACGACAGAACATGGACACCTCCCAACGGAATCATGGGCATCGCAGGGCCACGGATGCGGGCATCTGCCCGAACACGTTGCGCACGAAATAGCCGTTTGCAGATGCGGCGGGCAAGGCGCACCGCGTCACCTGCACGACCTGGTCACTCAGCTCGAATACATCGGGCACGGCCGCCGCGGTTCGCTGGCGTCCGGTATCGGCCAGCGCAGCCACCCCTCGCGAGGCACTGTAGTCCTCGTCGGCGAGCTCTGTCGAGTCGCGACGCGCGCGGGCCAGCGCGGGATGCCCTTCGCCCGAGCCCAGGGCCGATTGGCGAGCCGCGTCCGGATCCGGCAGCACCTCGGGGATGGCCACCTCAGCCGCCGGGCCCAGGACGCTCAGACCGGCCGCCAGGCCGCTGCGCGGCGCGAATGCCGAGGTCGGCCCGGGCGGCGCACCCGCGGCCGGATTGGACGGCAGCCGCGTGGTCAGCTTCAGGTCGAACCAGCGCTGATCCGCGCGGGCGACGTTGGTGCCGGGCCCCGCATGGTGCAGACGGCTGTTCGTGCCCGTCCAGTACCAGGCGTTGGCCGCGAGATCGCCATCACCCAGCCGGCCGGATTGCAGCCGCAGCGTTCGTCCGGCCAGGCCCTGGCGCGCGGCCGTCAGGCCCGCGCGGTTGTTGGACGACGCAAAGATCTGGATGTTGCGGCTCGCCGCGATGTCGATCGTGCCGCCGGCGGCCACCGTGACGTCGTAGAGCTCGGCGACGTTGCCCACCAGCGCGCTGTCCGGGCGTCCGTTGGCGCGGATGGTGAGTGATTTCAGCGGGTAGGCGCCGCCCAGGTCGGCGCCCAGGCTGCTGACGACGCCGACATTGCCCGCGGCAGACTCGATCGAGACGGCACCGGTCGTGATGAGATGCGAAGCCACGACGGAACCCGCCGCGCCGAGCGTGATGTCGCCCGCGCCGGCGAAGAGCAAGGGCCAGCGGCGCCCGGGTTCAATCTCGCCGCCGGGGCGGGCCATGGTCAGCGTACCGGTGCGGGCCTGCACGCCGATCGCGCCGTTGTTCGTCGCGATGTCGCGGCGTATCGTGAGGGCTGATGCGTCAAGCGACAGCCCTGCGCCGGCCACGCCGCCGCGCCCGTCGATGCGCGCGTCGATGTCGACGCGGCCCGTGGACGTGACCGCCACGTGGGTGCCGCTGCGCAGGATGCCGCCCAGCGCCTCGGCCGTGTCGGCCTGGATGCTCAGCATCGGCAGGTCCCGCTGCAGCCGGAACGAACCGCCGGGGGCTGCGATCTCGCCGGTCAGCTGTACATGGCCGTTAGCTGCCGACAGCACGATGGCACCGGCCTTGTCGCGCTGGATGGTGTCGGCGCGCACCACGCCGCCCAGGTGGATGGCCTTGTCGACCAGCTGGCCGGCAAAGGCGGGTGTCATCACGACGACCTGGCCACTGGGCGCGATGAGCGAACCCGTGTTCTCGACCAGCGCCGTCACCGCGCGGCCTTGTGTGTCCACGAGCCCCTTCAGGTCGGACTCGCGCACCGCCAGCGACATCAGGCCGTCGCCCGCCAGATCCACCACGAAGCTCGAGCCCGAGGCCAGTATCACGCGCCCGAGATCGGCGCGGATGACACCGTCGTTGCGCACGTGCGGTGCGACAAATGCGGCCAGTCCGCCTTCGCGCACAGTGATCGCGCCCTGGTTCTCCACCGTGCCGCCGCTGCGATCGCTGGCAGTGAAATTCAGGCGGCCGGCCATGAAGTCTTCCGTGCCGAGCCGGGCCGTGGTGACGACCAGGCCGGCGGTGTCCACACGCGCCTGGCGGCCGAACAGCACGCCGTTGGGGTTCAGCAGGATCACCTGCCCGGTGGCCGTCAGCGTGCCCAGGATCTGCGAGGGGTCGCCGCCCGTCACGCGGTTGAGCGTGACGCTGCGGGCATCGGGCTGCCGGAAGTGCACCGACTCGCCGCTGCCGATGTCGAAGCGGCTCCAGTCGATCACCGCGCGGGCGCTGGTCTGCACGATGTCGGTCTGGCTGCCGTTGCTGCGGATGCCCGCCTGGCCGGCCACGACGGTCCCGCCCACCGGGCCGGCCTGCAGGGCTGGAGACACGAGGAACAGCGCGCAGACCGCGAGGGCCGTGGGGGTGGGGCGCAGCATGGTGGGGCTCCTGGCTAGAACTTCGCGGCCACACCGGCCTGCGAACGGGTGTCGCGGTCACCGCGCGCAGCGACGGGGCGCGTGAGGGGCTGTGCGACTTCGACAAATCCGGATAGGCCGCGCTCCGCACCGAAGCGGATGCCCAGACCAGCCGATGCGAGCGAGGCGCTGACGGCTTCGTTCAGCGGTGTGCGCCGGCGCACGACGCCGGCGTCATAGAAGGCGTAGAGCGTGTAGCTGCCCAGGCGTGGCCACTCGGCAACCCCGCTGTAGCGCAGCTCGAGCTTGAGCGCGGCGCCGTGGTCGCCCAGCAGTTCGGAAGGTTCGTAGCCGCGGCCGAAGGTTTCGCCGCCCACGCCGAAGAGCTCCGGCGCCAGCAGATCGGTCCACGCGTATTGACCGGTCGCGGCGACGAGCAGCGACCAGCGCGACGCGAGTGATTGCAGCCGCGCCGCATACAGCGTGGCCTTCAGGAAATCGGGGCGGCCGTGGCTGCGCGAGCGGTTCGGGTTGTCGACGGCGCTGGCGCCGAAGCCGGATACGCCGCGCGAGAGTTCGACATCGACCACGTTGAGCCCCTGCAGCAGGTCGGCGCGGTCCCAGGTGAGTCCGAGCCGGAACGCGCGGATGCGTTCTTCGCTGGTGCGCACCTCATTCGCCTGCGTGTGGCCGTCGTAGCCGGTGAAGCCCAGCCGCACGTACAGGTTCTGCGCGCGGCTGCGGATCAGGGGGTGTTGCACCGACAGGCTGGCCGAGCGAGAGCCGGTCTCGAAGGACAAGGCACCGAGTGAGGCCGGCAGCTCGGGCCGCGCGCGTGTCGCACCGATGCCCAGGACCAGCTTGGTGCCTTCCTGGCCGAGCAGCTGCTCGTGCTGCACGCTGGCGAACTGCAGCTGGCGGTCGCCGGTGCTCACCAGCTTGGCGGCCGTGCGGCTGGCGCCGGTCAGGCCGAAGGCCTCGAGATCGAGCGTGGCCCGCCAGGGCCCGACCGCGCGGCTGCCGCGGTTGTCGATCACCACCTCCCCGGCGCCGGCGCGCCGGGCCAGGCGGATCTCCAGATCGGCCGCGCCGGCCTGCGTGGGCGAGGGCGTGAGCGTCGTGGCCGCGCGCAGGCCGGGGATGTCGTTGAGCAGCAGCAGGTAGCGCTCCAGCGCCGTGGCCGTGATCGGCCGGGTGGCACGGATCGCCTGTGCGACGGCCTCCAGGCGCGGGAGGTCGCTGCCGACGTCGCCGGCAAAGCGGACCTCGTCGACAAAACCTTCGATGGCCTGCAGCCGCACGACGGCATCGCGCGGCTCGATGCGCTGCTCGGGCACGATCACCTGCGCCAGCACATAACCTTCGTTGCGGTAGGTGGCGGTGATCCGGGCGGCCAGCGTGTGCAGGTCCGCCAGGCCGATGTCGCGGCCCTCCCACGGAGCGACGAGTGCACGCAGGGTGTCGGGCGGCAAGGCCTGGGCGCCGTCGACCTCGATGCGCTCGGCGACGAAGCGCAGCCCATCGGTTGGTCCCGGCGTGCGCGCGGGTGGCTGCAGCTGCGGTGCCGGCTCCGCCCGTGAGCGCGGCTGCGGCGGGGTTTGAAACTGGCGCTCGATGCTGCCGGGCGCCACGGTCGACGGCACCGCGGGCGCGGGCTGGGCCGGCTGGGCGCGCAAGGGCGTGCCGATCAAGGCCATCAGCGACGCCAGCGCGGCGAGGCCGCTCGCGCGGGGGGCCGGGAGGCACATGGCGCTCATCGCGGCTGGCCTTGTTGTCGTGCGGTGCGCACGCGGGCGCCCGGGTAGCGGGACGTGATCACGACAGCTCGCACGGCCGGCCCCGCGGCACGCGCGGCGCGGCGGCGCGTGGGCATGTCGCGCCGGCCTGTGTGCCGGTGGCGTCCGACAGCAGCACCGCGCCGGACTGCGTCGTCTCGTATTCGGCGTGCACCTGCACGCGGCGGTTTTCCGGCGCGTAGGGGTTGGCGCGGTTCAGCGGCTCGGACTTGCCCTTGCCCAGGGCCACCAGCCGGCGCCCCGCGATGCCGTGGACCTGCACGAGGTAGGCGCGCACGGCCAGCGCGCGCTTGAGCGACAGATCGATGTTGTAGGCCGCCGAGCCGAAGGCATCGGTGTGGCCGGCGATCGTGATGATGGCCTGCTCGGGCAGCTGCTGGATGCCCTGGGCCAGCGCATCCAGCTTGGCCAGGTGCTGCGCATGCACCTGGGTCGCGTCCGTGCCGAAGCGCAGCGCCAGCGCCACCGAGCCGACCGACGACAAGCGGGCCACCTGCAGCGGCGCTGCATCGTTGGCCACGGGGCCGGGCGCGGGCTGCGGCGCGGGCGTCGCGACGCGGTGCGGTGTCGTCTGCGTGTCCAGCAGCCTGGCGGCACGTGTGCGCCCGCCCAGCCCGGACGGCGCATCCACCGCCTGCGCGGGTGCGGCCAGCAGCGCGGCGATGTCCGCGGGCGTGGGAACCTGGTCTTCGCCGTAGAAGCGCAGGTCGTTCGCCAGACAGGCAAACGACATCAGGCAGCTGGCAGCGAGGGCGGCGATCTGGCGTGTCATGGTCTCTTCCTTTGGGCATGGCCGGCGCGTCGTGGCGTCCGACCATGGATCGCGCGCGGCGCGCGACCGGTTCAAACTTTTTTGCGACTAGAACCGCCGCGACGCGAGCGCGCCGATGTCGTTGGGCGGCTGTGCCGAGACGGCGGGTGACGGGCAGGAGCCGTCGGCCGCGGGCCGGAAGCAGAAGTCGCCCATGAGGCTGGACGTTTCCCAGGGGATCTGCTTTTGCTGCGTGTCGCGCGCCACGCCGATGCGGATGCGCTTGAACAGCTGCTCCACGGCCAGGCCGGGCTCGGCGAGATGCGTGACCAGGTGGCGCGTGTAGGCGCTGTTGCTGCCGGCCGGGCCGTCCATGGCGATGCCGCCGGGCCCGGTGGAAAAGGCGATCAAGGTGCCCTGCGGCGCATTGGCGCCGGCCAGACCCGGCGTCATGGCACGCGCGCGCAGCGGGTTGCGCGTGGAGACCAGCGGAAACGGCGCCTCGCGGCAGGCGTCGAGGATCATGATGTTGACCCCCGTCTTGTTCTGCGCCAGCTTGGCGGCGAGCTCGGTCGCATTGGCCGCCTTGGTGGTCAGCTCCTTGTCGTGCTGCAGCGTGGCATCGACCGGGATCAGGTAGTTCTTGCCGTCGAACTGCGCGCCATGCCCGGCGAAATACACGAGCCGGACCTCGGCCTCGCTCGATCGATCGAGAAACTCGCGCATCGAGTCGACCATCGCGCCATAACCCGCGTTCTCGCGCAGCATCACGGTGAAGCCCACCGCGCGCAAGGCCTGCGCCACCGCACGCGCGTCGTTCACCGGGTTCTTCAGCGGCAGCCGCGCATAGCTCTCGTTGCCGATGACCATGGCCACGCGCTCCGGGCGGGCCTGCGCGCGCGCCGCATCACCCAGGCCGAGACCGGCGAGCGATGCGACCAGCCACACAGGCAGCCAGGCGCGCAGCAGGGCGGGTGATGTCATGCGGTTCATCGTACGGAGCCGGACGGTGAGATTCAACCGAGCGAGCGCCATTCCTCATCAGTCCTCACGAGGATCGGCCTTCCAGGCTTTCAGCAGCGTCACGCGCTGCACGAGCTCGCTGCCCTCGAGCTGCGTCTGCAGCGCCGCCAGCGGGCCGCGGCGCGGCTCGACCACGTAGTCGCCGAGCTGATCGGGGCCGTCGACGATGCGCGCGCCGGCGCCGTAGAGCAGCGCGCGCAGTGCGTGTTCGGTGGCGGCCTGCTTGAAGCTCACCTGCAGCACGTCGCGTGCGGCCGCGCTGGCCACGCTGCGGGTGGCTTGCGGCGGCTCGTCGGGCGAGCGGCTCATCAGCGTGCCGATCGCGCCGCCCTGCACCAGGATCACCACCGCGGCAATCGGCGCCAGCGGGCGTGCGGCCATCCAGCCGAACCAGGCGTGCAGCCGATCGGCCCAGGAGGGCGAGGGCGCCGGACGCGTCGCACGCAGCTCCGCCTGGACACGCGCCCAGCCGACGGATTCGGGGGCCTGCATGGCACGCGCTTCGGCCTTGGCAACGACCTCGGTCATCAGGTCGCGGTGCCAGTCCAGTTCGGCGCCCGCGCCGGGGTGGGCGATGAGGTATTGCTCGACCCAGGCGCGGTCGTCGGGCGCGATGCGGCCGGTCAGGTAGAACGGCACCAGCCTGTCGAAGCGCCGGCGGGATGGGACGATGGTGGAAATCATGGGGGGCCTCGCTGCAAATCAACCGATGGGCTGCCGTTCGAACTGGTGCTCGCGCCGCCCGAGGCAACGCTCCAGACATTTGCGAAGACCCAGCCGCGCGTGGAACAGGCGCGACTGGACCGTGCCGGTCGGGCAGCCCAACGACTGGGCCGCCTCGTCGACCGAGAGCTCGTGGAAGTAGACGATCTCCAGCGCTTCGCGGTGGCTGTCGGACAGCCGTCCCATGCAATGCCGCAGCTGCTGGCTCTCTTCGGTGCGCAGGTGCACGCCGAAGGGCCCGAGATCGTCGGATTCGATGTCCTCGTCGAGTTCGTCGGTGAAGGGCTCGCGCTTGCGCCACGCGGTGCGCACCTTGTTGTTGGCGATGCCCAGCACCCAGGTCGAGAGCTTGCACACACCGTCCCAGCGCGCGGCCTGCCGCCACACTTCCATGACCGTGTCGCTGACCACGGTCTCGGCCTCGTCGGGGTCGTGCAGGCGGTTCAGCGCAAAGGCGTAGATGCGCCGCGCGATCAGCGGGTGCAGTTCGGCGAGCGCGCGTTCGTCCCGCGCGACGATGCGCCGCATCAGCTGTCTTGCACGTTCGGGTTCGATGTCTTTCACCGCTGCTCCTTCGATGAACCACTGGCTCGTGAATCGCGAGATGTCGCGAAGCCGTTCAAACTTTTTTGACCGGCGACGTGGCGTGGACCCGCGCAGCGGATGCGGCGCGCCAGCAGGCGCGTGCCGACCACGGTTCAGGTGCTGGCGCGGACGGCCCATTCCGCTCGGGGCCGTGCGTGTGGGACCTGGCCGGCGCCAGGTCGTCAGTGCTTGCGCATCCAGTGCCCGAGCCACTCGCGGGTGGGTCGGGTCGGATTGAAGCACCGGCGGGGCATTCGAGCCTCCATCATCCTGTGGAGCTCACTCGCGCCGCGGCTTGGCAGAGCTCAGCCGGTGAATGAGGCGTGGAACAGTCCGCAGGGACTGTTCTACGTCCACACTCAGCCCACGGTCTCGCAGAGCTCGACCGGTGAATGAGGCGAAGAACAGTCCGTAGGGGACTGTTCTTCGTCCACATTCACCCCTTAACCCCTCCTGCTGCGAGGCCGGAGATCATCCAGCGTTGCGCCAGCAGGAAGACCGCGGTGATCGGCGCGCCGGAGAGGATGGCGGCTGCGGCGAAGTCGCCCCAGTGGAAGTTGTGCTCGTGCACGAAGAGCTTGCTGCCCACGGCCAGGGTGAGCTGGTCCTGCTGGGTCAGCAGGACCGAGGCGACGGGGTATTCGATGATCGCGCCGATGAAGGCCAGCAGGAAGACGACCACGAGGATGGGCACCGCCATGGGCAGCAGCACACGGTGGAAGCTCTGCCAGGGCGTGGCGCCGTCCACGCGCGCGGCTTCTTCGATCTCCAGCGGCAGGGTGTCGAAATAGCCCTTGATGGTCCACACGTGCATCGCGATGCCGCCCGAATAGGCCAGCACCAGCGAGGCGTGGGTATTGAGACCCAGGAAGGGCCAGGCCGCGCCGATGCGGTCGAAGATGGCGTAGAGCGCCACCAGCGCCAGCACGGCTGGGAACATCTGCATCAGCATCAGGCCGGTGAGCATCTGCCGGCGGCCGCGAAAGCGCAGGCGCGCCAGCGCGTAAGCCGCGGTGGTGGACAGCGCCAGCGTGACCAGGCCGGCGGCCAGCGCCACGCGGATGGAATTCCACAGCCAGCGCAATACCGGCAGATCCGGCGCGATCAGCTGCCCGTCGGGCCCCGGCACCGGAAAGCCCAGCACATAGCGCCAGTGCTCCAGGCTGATGCTCGACGGGATCAGCGAGCCGCTGGCGAAGTTGCCCGGCCTCAGCGACACCGACAGCACGATCAGGAAGGGAAACAGCACGGCAGCGCACAGCGTCAGCAGGAAGACGTGCGCGGCCAGCAGGCGCCAGCGCTGGGAGCGGGGTTGCACGATGGCCATGGGTGTCGGCTCGGTGGCGGGGCTAACGCGCGTCCTGATCGGCGATGCGCGTGAAGCGCATCTGCAGCAGCGTGACGGCTGCGACGAGCAGGAAGATGACGGTGGAGATGGCCGCGGCCAGGCCGAACTGCTGGCCGGAATCCTGGAACGCGATGCGCCAGGTGTAGGACACCAGGATGTCGGTGGTGCCCGCGGGCAGTGTGCTGTCCAGGTGGTCCGGGCGACCGCCGGTCAGCAGGCTGATCAGCACGAAATTGTTGAAGTTGAAGGCAAAGGCGCTGATGAGCAGCGGCGTCAGGGGTTTGAGGATCAGCGGCAGCGTGATGCGCCGGAAGTTGACCCACGGACCCGCGCCCAGGATGGCCGAAGCCTCGTACAGATCGGCGGGGATCGATTTGATCAGCCCGGTGCACAGCACCATCATGTACGGGAAGCCCAGCCACACGTTCACGATCAGCAGCATCGTGCGCGCGAGGAAGGGGTCGGAGAACCACGCCGGCCGCACGCCGAACAGCGCCTGCAGGATCAGGTTGATCTCGCCCAGGTTCTGGTTGAACAGGCCCTTGAAGACCAGGATGCTGATGAAGCCCGGCACGGCATAGGGCAGGAACAGCACCAGCCGGTAGGCGCCCTTGAACGGCAGCGCCTCCCAGTTGAACAGCACCGCCAGCAGCAGGCCCAGCGCGGCGGAGAAGGCCACGCTCAGCGCGGCGAAGCTCACGGTCCACAGCAGCACGCCCAGGAAGGGCTCGCGGAACTTGCCTTCGCTGAAGACGGTGGCGTAGTGGCGCAGGCCCACGAAGACGCGGTAGCCGGGGGTCAGCGTGCTGCCGTCGTCGGCGGTGAAAAAACCCTGCTGCGCATCCGGGTGGTAACGCTTGCCGCTGAGGCGGTCGCTCAGTGCGCCGTCGGGCTCGGCGCGGTACAGCGGCTGCAGGGCCGTGAAATCGCGCAGCCCGGTCAAGCGCAATTCCAGGCCCTCGGGCGTGCGCAGGGTCAGCGCGCGCAGTGCGGCCAGGCGCGCCACGCGTGCGCGCATCGGCAGTTCGGGGCCCGCGTCACCGGCCTCCGCTTGCAGCGGCACGGTCAGCATCGCCGGCGCGGCGGCGCCGTTGTCCTCGGGCAAGGCCAGCGGCGGCGTGGCCAGCACCCGGCCGCCGGGCGCCACCAGCCGCAGGCGCAGCGCGGCGGGCTCGCCGTGCAGGCTGAAGGCGTGCCGGGTGCCGGACACCGGCACCGCTTCTTCCAGCAGGTAGCGCCGCACCTGGTCGCGCTCCAGCAGGTTGCGCGAGCTGTAGTTCGTGAAGCCCAGCCCCACCGTGGAGAGCATCGGAAAGACCACGAAGACCAGCGCCGCGGCCACGCCCGGAAACAGGTAGCGCAGCGCGTGCGTGCGCGGGCTGGTGTAGGTCCAGCACGCCAGCGCGACGATCACCAGCAGCGTCGTGGCCAGCAGCGTCTCGCCGGCGGCATGCACCTGCATCACGGCGGCCAGCCCCGCGGCCGCGGCGGCCATCGCCAGCACCCGCGGCAGCAGGCGCGAAGGCGTGGCCGCGGGCCGGGGGAGAGCGGCTGCGTTCGCCATGTCGCGTCACGCCGCCGTGATGCGGCGCGCGGCCGCTTGCAGCGCCTGCTCGGGCGTCTGCCGGCCCTCGCTGAGGTTGGTCAGCGAACTCTTCATCGCGGCCCAGAAGCGGCCCATCTCGGGGATGCTGGGCGTGGGCACGCCGTCGCGCGCCGAGGCCATGATGCCGCGCACCTGGCTGCCCACGCGCGGGTCGGCGGCCAGTTCGGCGTAGAAGCTGCGGCTGGCCGGCGCGCCGATGGACTCGGCGCGGTCGATCAGGCGGATGCCTGCCGGCGACAGCATGTAGTGTTCGATGAACTCCACGGCCAGCTCGCGCAGGCGGCTGGCGCGGTTGATCATCACGCCCTTGATGCCCACGAAGGGCACGGCCGGCCGGCCGTCCACCGACGGGATGCGCGCCACGCCGAAGTCCAGCTTCACGCGCTCGAGGTTCACCCAGGACCAGGGCCCGTTGATCATCATCGCCACGCGGCCCTGCGCCATCGCGGCCTCCATCTCCGGGTAGCCGCTGCCCACGGGCATCAGGCCTTCGCGGATCAGGCGTGCCAGCAGCTGTGCGCCCTTGAGCGCGCCCACGTGGGTCACGCCTGTGTCGCGCGGGTCGAAACTGCCGTCCGGGCGCTGCGCAAAGGCATAGCCACCATGCGCGGCCATCAGCGGCCAGGTGAAGTAGTTGTTGGTGTAATCCCAGAGGATGGCCTTGCGGCCTTGGGCGGCGAGTTGCCGGTCCAGCGCAAAGACCTCGTCGAAGGTCCGGGGCGGCGTCTTCACCAGGGCCTTGTTGTAGACCAGCGTGACGGCCTCCACCGCATACGGATAGCCCCAGATGCGCCCGCCGCGCGTGAAGCCTTTCCAGGCCAGCGGGTCGATGTCGTCGAGCAGCCGCTGCGCGGGCTGCACGGCCTGGATCAGGCCGCCCGCGGCCCATTCGCCGATGCGGTCGTGGGCGTAGATGTAGATGTCCGGGCCCTTGGACGCGGCCGAGGCCTGCTGGTATTTCTGCGGGCCGTCGTCGGGTGTGTCCACGACCACCGGCACGCCGGTGTCCGCGGTGAACTGCTCGCCGAGCTGGCGCATGGCCTTGGCGCCTTCGACGGTGAACCAGACCGTCAGAGGCGCTTGCCGGCGCGTCGGCGCGCCCCAGGCCGGGGCCAGCGGCACCAGCGCGCCGCTGGCCAGCTGCAGCCAGCGCCGGCGGTTCGGGCGTTGGAAATCGATTGCGGGTGTGGACCCAGGTGTGCGGCAGTGGCCGTTCATGACGGGGTCGATCGTGTCGCGCAGGCCGTTCAATGGCGGCGCAGGTCCTGCGGCAGGACCGCAGCCTTGCAGTGGCCGGCGATGAAATCCGCATGCGTGGGCATCACGTTCACGCAGCTGCCGATCACGTCGCGGATGCTCTGCAAGTAGCTGTCGACCTCCCGCTCGTCGATGAGGTCGGCCAGCGGATGATGGCCTTCGGCCTCGAGGTTCTGCCCGTGCATGACCTGCAGCCAGGCCATCTCGGCAAACAGCTCGTTGCTCTCCCGCACGATGCGCCCGTGGCGGCGGTACAGCGCGATCCGGCGCTGCAGAGACTCGGGAATCGGCATGTCGCGGCACGCCGCCCAGAACGGTGCGTCCTCGCGCTGGTTCAGGTGGTAGTGCAGGATGATGAAGTCGCGGATCTTTTCGATCTCGAAGCGGCTTTGCCGGTTGTACTCGTCGATGTCCTCGGCCGAGAAGCCCGCATCCGGGAAGAAGGTCAGCAGCCGCGCGATGGCCGTCTGGATGAGGTGGATGCTGGTGGACTCGAGCGGCTCCAGGAATCCGCTGGACAGCCCGATGGCCACCACGTTGCGGTTCCACGCCTGCTTGCGCATGCCGGTCACGAAGCGCAGCGTGCGAGGCGAGGCCAACGGCTCGCCGTCCAGCCCTGCCATGAGGGTGGCCGTGGCTTCATCCTCGCTGATGTAGCGGCTGCAGAACACATGACCGTTGCCGATGCGGTGCTGCAGCGGGATGCGCCACTGCCAGCCGGCGCGCAGGGCCGTGGAGCGTGTGTAGGGCAGCAGATCCGGCGCCGAGGCACAGGGCACGGCCACGGCCCGGTCACAGGGCAGCCAGTGGCTCCAGTCCTCGTAGCCGGTTTTCAGCGCCTCTTCGATCAGCAACCCGCGAAAGCCCGAGCAGTCGATGAACAGGCTGCCGTTGACCTGCCGCCCGCCTTCGAGCCGCACCGCGGCGACATGCCCGTCGCCGGCGCGCAACCAGACGTCCTCGATGCGGCCCTCCACGCGCTGCACGCCGCGCGCCTCGGCATAGTCGCGCAGGAATCGGGCGTAGAGACCGGCATCGAAGTGGTAGGCATGCACGATCTCGGCCAGCGGTGAATTGCCCATGGTCGGGTCGGCCCGCATGAAACGGTTCGACAACGCGGCCATGCGGTTGATGGAGTAGCGCTCCAAGGGGTCTGCGCGGCCCGCCTGGTGCCTGCGCTGCCAGTACTGGTCGAAGGGCACGGTCCACAGGTCCTGGCCGAAGCGCCCGAAGCCGTGCATGTAGCGGTCACCCGGGCGTCCCCAGTCGACAAACTCGATGCCCAGCTTGAAGGTGCCCTGGGTGGCGCGCATGAAGGCCGCCTCGTCGATTTCCAGCACCTGATTGAAGAGCTGGATCATCGGGATCGTGGCTTCCCCCACGCCGATGGTGCCGATGTCATCGGACTCCACCAGCGTGATGGGATAGCGACCCTGCAGCACCTTGGCCAGCGCGGCCGCGGTCATCCAGCCGGCCGTACCACCGCCGACGACCACGATCCCGTCCAGGAGCTTGTGCTTGACCATGGCTCACTCCAGAGGCACATGCGGGGCGTGCCGCGGCGGCTGCACGCCGAAAAACAAGCCCCTGGGCGCGCGAGCAGCCAGGGGCACCAGGAAACGTCCACCGGCATCCGCGCGGGATGCCGCCTTGCCCGGTCCTACAGCTTGTAGTTCAGGCCGATCAGGTAGGTGGCCCCGAACTTCTTGCGCTCGACCTCGTTGGCCACGGTCACGGGCTCCTGCCGATAGCGGATGTAGGGCTCGTCGGTGATGTTGTTGGCCTGCAGCAGGATCGACAGCCCCTTGGCCGGGCCGCTCTGGAACTCGTAGCCCAACTGCAGGTCGGTGACCGTTTCCGCCTTGATGTAGGTCAGGCGGCGATCGCCCGCGAAGTCGGCCACTTCGCCCACGTAGTTGGAGCGGTAGCGTGCGGCCACGCGTGCGGAGAAGCCACGCTTTTCGAAGTAGAAGGCCAGGTTGGCGACATCCTTGGACAGGCCTGGCAGCGGCACGCTGGTGGTGGCCACGTTGTCGACCGCCAGACCCGAGGTGGGCAGGACGATCGAGCTGTTGGTGCGTGAGTAGCTGGCCTGGACGCCAAAGCCGTCGAGCGCCGGCGTGAGCATGTTCAGCGGAATCGAAGCGGTCAGCTCGACACCCTTGATGCTGCCGCCGCTGCCGTTGATCGGCATGTTCAGCAGACCCAGGACCGCACCGCCGGGCGGCAGCACCGTGCCGGCCGTGATGTAGGGCGTGAAGTCGACGACCGTGTCCTTCTTCAGGATGTAGGTGCGCAGGTCCTTGTAGAAGCCGGCGATGCCCCAGTAGGCCTTGGTGCCGAAATACTTCTCGTAGGAGACGTCCACCGCGTTGGCGCGGAAGGGCTTCAGGTTGGGATTGCCCGCGTCGCCCTTCAGGATGCCCAGACCGGTATCGACGCCGAAGCCCAGGCTGGCGCGCATGTCGTTCATGGTCGGGCGTGCCATCACGCGCGACAGACCGAACCGCAGGACCTGGTCCTTGCCGAGGTCCGCCACCAGGTTCAGGCTGGGCAGAACATCGGAATAGCTGGTACCTGCGCTGTTGTCGCCGGCGCGGGAACAGACGTCGTTCGCGCAGCTGGCGCGGTCGACATTGAAGGCCGTCGAGTTCTGCTGGGTGTGCACCAGTTGCACGCCGACGTTGCCGCGTACCGGCAGGCCGAACAGCTGGCGGTCGATGTCACCCCGCACGAAGGCCGTGGTAACGCGTTCGTTGACGGTCCAGTCCTTGTTGAAGATGTCCGGGTGCTGCTTGGCCGCCACGTTGTAGATGGAGCCGATGGTGCTGCTGGGGTCGAAGGTGGCGAAGCTGATGCCGTTGACCGTCACCGTGCTCGTGCCCGGCATGGCCGCCGAGCCGTAGCCCGTGGTGTCACCCGCGACGACCAGGCGCCCTTCCACGAAGGCGCGCGTCTTGTCCCGCTCGCCCACGTGCACACCCGCCTCCACACCGGCGAGCCATGGGTTGTTCGGCAGGTCCTTCTTGACCGACAGCCGCAGGCCGCGGGTTTCGTCCGTCACGTTCGGCAGCTTCGAGTAGCCGGCCTGCGGCGTGGCCACGCCACCGCCCCAGCCCTGCACGTCCGTCAGGCGCACGATGTTGCGGTCGGTGTAGTTCAGCGTGGGCGTGAAGACCGCTTGATCGGTGAAGCCGATGGTGTCCAGCTGCGCGGCGCCGCCCGTGGCCTGCGCGGTGCCGGCCGTGGTTTCGACGATCCCGCCCTTGCGCTCACTGCGGGAGGCGCTGATGTCGGACGAGAACGACCACTGGGGCGCGAAATTCCACTTGACGTTCCAGCCGCCGGCGGTGATCTTGTCGTTGAAGGTTTCCGCGTCGTTGCGGACCACGGCGCGCACGTTCGTGAAGCTGCCAGCGGTGACGCTGGAGCCGTTGACAGTGGCGTTGACCAGTCTTCCCGGCGCGTCGTACTGCCCGCCTGACCATGAGTCATTCAAGGGCATCTGGAAGCCCTTGGTCGACTTGGTCTGGTCGAACTTGGAGTGGTAGAGATCGACGATGCTGGAGAACGACTTGTTCGGCCGGTACTGCAGCACGGCCATCATGCCGTCGCGCTTCTGCGTGGTCTGGTCGACGAACAGGCCATAGCCATTGAACGGCACGCTCACGCAGCCGCCGGTGCCGACGGTGCAGCCGTTGTTGCCGACATCGGCCGTGCGGTCGTAGACGCCGCCGCCCCAGTTGTCGGTGCGGCTGGTCGATGCGCCCGTCTCGTCCAGGCGCGCAAAGCCCAGCGCGATACCCACGGTGCGGTCGGCGAACTGGTCGACATAGGCCAGGCTGAAGCGCGAGCCGTCCCCTTCGGCGACGGCGCCCACGCCCGTGCGCTGCTGGCGGTAGTTGACGGCGATGGTGCGCCGGCTGGCATCCAGCGGGCGGATCGTCTGGATGTTCACGGCGCCAGACAGACCTTGGCCGATCAGGCCGGCATCCGGTGTCTTGTAGATGGTCACGCCGTTGACCAGCTCGGACGGGAACTGGTCGTACTCGGCCGACCGGCTGTCACCGGTGGATGCCACTTCGCGGCCATTGAGCAAGGTCGTGGAGAAGTCCGGCGCCATGCCGCGGATGCTGACCTGCGAGGCGCGGCCGCCGCTGCGCTGGGCGGCCAGGCCGGGCAGGCGGGCGATGGACTCGGCGATGCTGGTGTCGGGCAGCTTGCCGATGTCTTCCGCCGAGATGGCTTCGACGATGGAATCGGAGTTCTTCTTGACGTTGATGGCGTTTTCGATGCCGGTGCGGATCCCGGTGACCGTGATGGTCTGCGCGCTCTGCGCCAGGACCCCGCCCGAGCCGAGCAGGAGGATGGCACTGGCGATCGCCGTGCGCGTGGCGCCGCTGCGCGGCAACCCGTGGGCGGGGTGAGGTCTGTTCACGGTGGTTCTCCTCGGTGGGACGAATCGTATGGGCGCTGTTATCGGCCTGGCCGGACGGCCCAGGCACGCGCTGGCGCACGGTTTTGGCCGCATGTCAGGTGCGGTCTGTCGATCAAATTTGTACCAAAACTAGCTATATCGATCTCCTTGGACAAACCCTATGAACTGTTGCAGGCACGCATCGATTTGGGGTCAACCAAGGGAGAATGGCCGGGTTTCCAGGGGTGCTCGGGCGCGGTTCGGGAAAGCTTGCGGGGAGGTCGTGTAGTGCAACTACATCTGCGACGAGGGAATGTGACAGCGATTCGTCTGGACGAAGTGCAGGCCGCCGTATCCCGGCGCAGGCCCGCGCGCGCGCGGCTGACGGCCTGGGCGGCCGGCCTGCTGGGCAGCATGGCCGCGTGGGCCGCGGGCCCCGGCCCGCTGCACGTGCCGTCGCCCGACTGGCGCGACCAGGTCATCTATTTCGTGATGACCGACCGCTTCGACGACGGCGACCCGCGCAACAACGACCAGGGCGCCGGCGAATACGACCCGCGACGCGAATCGCACTACAGCGGCGGGGACCTGGCCGGTCTGCGCCGCCGCCTGGACTACATCCGCGGCCTGGGCGCGACGGCCGTGTGGATCACGCCGCCGGTGGCCAACCAGTGGCTCGACGCCGGCGGCACGGGCACGGGATACCACGGCTACTGGGCCGAACACTTCGCGCGTGTCGACCGCCACCTGGGCACGCTGGCCGACCTGCAGGGCCTCTCACGCGACCTGCACGGCCGTGGCATGTACCTGGTGCAGGACATCGTGCTGAACCACACCGGCAACTTCTTCGAGTACGCCGGCGGCTGGGACCCGCGGGACCCCACGCGCTTCTACGTGCCCCAGGCCGGCGCGCGGCCGGGCCCGCGGCCCTCGCAGCCGCCCTTCGACATGAACGACCCGCGACGCGTGCGCGACCGCCGCGCCGGCATCTACCACTGGACGCCGGCCGTGCGCGACTACAACGACCCCGATCAGGAGGCGCGCTTCCAGATGTCCGGACTGGACGACCTGGCCACCGAAAACCCGCTTGTGCGCCGCGCGCTGCGGGCGAGCTACGGCCACTGGATCCGCCAGGCCGGCGTGGACGCCTTCCGTGTCGACACGCTGTTCTACGTGCCGCCGCCGGACGTGGCCGACTTCCTGCACGCGAAGGACCGGCGCGCGCCTGGCATCCTGCCCGTGGCGCGGCAGACGGGGCGGCGCGACTTCCTCGTCTTCGGCGAAGGCTTCGCCATCGACAAGCCGTTTGCCGACGCGCAGTCGCGCAAGATCGAGGGCTACATGGGCCCGCCCGCGCAGATGCCGGGCATGCTCAACTTTCCACTTTATGGCAGCCTGGGCGACGTGCTGGCCCGTGGCGCGCCGACCGCGCAACTGGGCTGGCGCATCGAACGCATGATGCGGCTGCACGCGCGGCCGCACCGCATGCCCAGCTTCATCGACAACCACGATGTCGACCGCTTCCGCGCCGGCGCGTCGGAAGCCGCGCTGCGCCAGGCGCTGCTGGCGCTGTTCACGTTGCCGGGCATTCCGGTGGTCTATTACGGCACCGAGCAGGGATTCACGCAGCCACGCGCGTCGATGTTTGCCGCGGGCTGGGGCGCCGGCGGCCGCGACCACTTCGATACGCGATCGCCGCTGTACCGCCTGATCGCGTCGCTGAGCAGCCTGCGGCGCAGCGACCCGGTCTTCACGCGCGGCACGCCACGGGTCATCGCGCAGACCGATGCCGGCCCTGGCGTGCTGGCCTGGCGCATGGACGCGCCGGGGCGGCCCAGCGCCTTCGTGGTGCTCAATACCGCCGACGAGCCTGCCTTGCTGGACAAGCTGCCGCTCGATCTGCCGCCGGGCACGCGCCTGGTGGCGCGCTTCGGTGCCGACGACCTGCCGCGCGAATGGCGGGTCCCGGCCGACGGCCGGCTGACGATGGCGCTGCCGCCTCGCGCGGCCGTGGTGTGGCAGGCCGACAGCCCGTTCGATCGCCCGACAGCGAGCCCGGGCGTGAAGGCGGCCGAGCCGACATCCGCTGCAACCGCAACCGCATCCGCAACCGCATCCGCATCCGCAACCGCATCCGCATCCGCATCCGCATCCGCATCCGCGCCCGCGCCGACGCTGGACCCGATCGCGCCGCAGGTCGCGGGCGATGTCGAGGCCAGCGGCCACGCCCCGCATCCCGGCCCGGTGCAGCTGGTGCTCGATGGTCGCCTGTCCTCGGCGCAGACCGTGCAGCCCGACGCGCAGGGCCGGTGGACCGCGCGCGTGGCCACGGCGGACCTGGTCGATCCGGCCGTCACGCACACACTGGTCGCGTGGCAGCCGTCGACCGGCACGGCCTCCGTCACGGCGCGCTTCCGCGTCGAACGCCGCTGGAATACCGTGGCCGACATCGATGACCCGGCCGGCGACGACCACGGGCCTGACGGCCGCTACCGCTACCCGACCGACCCCAGCTATGCGCCCGCGCGCAGCATGGACCTGCGCCACCTGCGCGTGCAGACCTCGGGCGGCGCACTGCGCCTGGACATCACGATGGCCGGCCTGCTGCGCAGCTGGAACCCGCCCAATGGCTTCGACCACCTGGCGCTGACCGTCTTCGTCGAACTGCCCGGCCAGCCGTCGCCCGGCGCGCGCGTGATGCCGCTGCAGCAGGCCGAACTGCCCGGTGGCATGCGCTGGCACCGCCGCGTGCGCGTGAACGGCTGGACGAATGCCGCCTTCAGCGATGCCGGCGCCAGCGCCACGCAGGAAGGCACGCCGGTCACGCCCGGTGCGCGGCTGGAGGTGGACCCCGCGACGCAGACGATCCGGCTGCTGCTGCCCGCGGCGCTGCTGGGCGGACTGCCTTCGCTCTCCGGTGCGCGCATCCACGTGAACACCTGGGATTACGACGCCGGCTACCGCGCCTTGTCGCGCGAGCCTCAGCCGCACGCCATCCATGGTGGCGATCCGGACCGCGGCGCGCGCGTGATGGACGACAGCCCGGTCGTCGTGCTGCCCTGATGGCTGCGGCGCACGCCTCGCACGCGGCCACACCGCCGCCGCGCCTGCTGCACATCGCCGGGCCGATGTTCGTCGAGCTGGTGCTGGGCATCGGCGTGGGCGTGATCGGCACCGTGCTCGCCGCGCGGCTGTCCGACACCCACGGCGCGGCCTATGCGATGGCGAACCAGGTGCTGGCGATGCTGTTTGTCGTCTTCCGCATCGTCGGCGCGGGGGTCAGCGTGGTGGTGGCGCAAAGCCTGGGGGGCGGACGGCGCGAGACCGCGGCCGCGGTGGCGCGCGGCACGCTGGGCGCCAGCACCTGGATGGGCGGCGCCACGGCGGCGCTGGCGGTCATCGGGGCCGACACGCTCTTGCGTGTGTTGAACGCCCCGGCCGATGTGCTGGCGCATGCCGCGCCCTTTCTGGTGGCGCTGGCGCCGTCCCTGATGCTGGACGCGTGGAATGCCAGCATGGCCAGCGTCATGCGCGCCTACCTGCGCGTGCGCGAGACGCTGGCGGTGATCGTCACCATGCACCTGGTCCTGCTGGCCGGCGCGCTGCTGCTCATGCCGCTGTGGGGGCTGGCGGGATTTGCGGTGGCACTGGCGATCAGCCGCGGCCTGGGCCTGCTGCTGCACCTGCTGCTGTGGCGCTGGCGGCTGGATCTGCGGCCGCGGGCCGCGGACTGGTGGCGCTGGCCCCATGGCGTGCTGGCGCCGGTGCTGCGCATCGGCCTGCCCGGTGCCGCCGAGAACATCGCCTGGCGGCTGGCCTTCATGGCCAGCGTGGCCGTCGTCGGCCAGATGGGCGCCACGGCGCTGGCCACGCAGGCCTATGTGCTGCAGGTCAACCACCTGGTGATGCTGTTCGGCGTGGCCACCGGGCTGTCGGTGGAGATCGTCGTGGGCCACCTGGTCGGCGCCGGACGCCTGCACCACGCACACCGCCTGGTGCGCCGGGCGCTGGGGCTGGGCCTGGCGGTGAGCACGGGAGCGGCGCTGCTGACCGCGCTGGCCGGCCCCTGGCTGATGGCGCGCTTCACGGCCGATGCCTCGATCATCGCTGGCGGCGCGCTGCTGATGCTCTGGAACCTGCTGCTGGAACCCGGCCGCACCTTCAACCTCGTGGTGATCAATGCGCTGCGCGCCACGGGCGACGCGCGCTACCCGGTGCAGGTGGGCGCGGCGTCGATGGTGATCGTCCTGGCCGGCGGCAGCTGGTTCCTGGGCCTGCACCTGGGCTGGGGCTTGCCGGGCGTGTGGATCGCCTATGCCGCCGACGAGTGGCTGCGCGGCCTGCTGATGTGGCGCCGCTGGGTCACGCAGGGCTGGGTGCCGCATGCGCGTGCGGCGCACCGGCATCTGCGGCGACTGCACGAAGTCTGAAGCTGTGAACGAACCCAACACACCCGCTCTTGACCCGCAAATGGGCCAGCTCGGCGTTGCAAATGCTCGCCGTAGCCCGAGCTACGGCTGTGCTTTGCGCCTTGATCTGGCCCGTTTGCGGGCCCTGCTCGGGCGCGCTGGGTTCATTCACAGCTTCTGAGCGCCTGTGAGGCCTGCCGCCACACCCGCTGGTGCGCGCATCAATCGGTGTGGATCGACAGGCGCACGATGCCCTCGCGGGCACGGGCATGCAGCAGCTGCAAAGGCACGGACAGGCCGCCCTTGCGGTAGGCATGCGGCAGCCGCTGCACCGATCCGGCCGGCAGCGGCTGGTCGTCGATCAGCAGCTCGCGCGGACCGTGGCCCTGCGGTCCGGGTCGGTACGTGACCTGCAATTGCAGGCCGTCCATCTCCACCTGCGCCTGCAGGCCGTCCAGCGTCGCCGGCATCACCGGGTCGATCACCAGCCGCGGACCCGTGCGGCGCAACCCCAGGAAGCCGCCCACCAGCAGGCTCAGCGCCAGGCCCGGCCCGCTGGAATACACGCGCCAGCCGCCGTCCAGCGGCACGGTGCCCTCTGCAATGCGGCTGTACTGGGCCGATGCCTCGTAGCGGTCCGCAAAGGCCGCGTCCGAGCTCGAGTAGTAGCAATTGCTCTGGCGACGCGTGGCTGCGGGAACGAGCTGCTGCAGCCCGATCGGGTGGATGCGCTGCAGCGCCTCGAAGAAGCGCTGCGCCTGCCCCAGGTGCGCCAGCATCTCGGCATAGCGCAGGTGCGCATGCATGTACATCAGCCCGATCTCGCGGCCGAAGAAGGCGCTGCTTTCGGCGCGCTGGAACAGGCGCTGCGGGCCGCCGAGATAAGCCAGCGGCCGGTTGAACAGGCGTGCGCCGTCGGGCCCCATCAGGTGCTGCTCGATCAGCGCGCATTGCGCCTGCGCCTCGTCGGGCGACAGCAGGTCTTCCAGGACGGCATGCATCAGCGGCAGCAGACTGTGCTGCGCGCCGGTGCGTGCGTCGCGCGGATGCAGCAGCAATGCGGGCTCGCTGCCCGCCTCGTCGAACAGCGCATAGGCGCCGACCGTGCCGTCGCGCCACAGCAGGCGGCGGAAGTCGGCCCGCAGGCGGCCGGCCTCCTCGCGCAGCGGGCGCGCCGCGCCCACACGCCCGCAGGCCGCCAGACCCTGCGCCAGGGTCCGCAGCACCTGGTGGTGCAGCGTGACGGTCCAGCTGCTGCACAGGCGCTCGCGCAGCGTGAGGTCGGCCGGCTGCAGCGAATCGTTCCAGTCGCCGTGGCCGTAGTTGACCAGGCGCGTGCCGGGAAACTGCCGCGCACGCACGACGGCCCAGGCGCGCTGCACGTGTTGCCACAGCGGCGCGGTCTGCACGGATTCGCCCGGTCGGGCGTAGAAGGGCAGCGGCTCGTCCAGGATCGACGCGTCCTCGGTGCACACCAGGTAGCGCGCCAGGCCCAGCAGCGGCCAGAAGACGATGTCGCCGTGTGCGTCGCCGGCGCGGATGTGCTGCTCTCGCGCGAAGAACATGAACCACTGCGGCCAGTCGCCGCCGGGGTCCTGCGCGGCAAAGACGCGGCACAGCAGGTCGCGCACCGGCTGCGGACGGTCCAGCGCCAGCAGCATTTCCAGCGGCCCCTGGCAGACGTCGCGCGTGCCCCAGCCGCCGCCGGAAAACTGCTCCAGCCCGCGCGGCGAGAGATAGTGAACCAGGGCGTTATGGGCAAACCAGGGGACGATCTGCGCGAGGCGCCGCGCGGCGTCGGCGTCTGTGCCGATGCCAGAGCTCGTGCGCGTGCTCGTGCTGGCGCTGGTGCTGGTGCTGGTGCTGGTGCTGGTGCCCGAAGCCGGCGCCGGCGTCCAGCGCGGCAGGGGCAGGGCATCGGCGGGCGGTGCCTCGGCCTCGACCAACTGGGGCACCAGGCGCAGCACGAAGCGCGTGCGGGCATCGGTGTCGATCACCACAAACGGTTCACCCCAGCCGCCACCGTGTGCGTACAGGCGCTCGTCGCCGCCGACCTGCAGACCGGCCATGCCACCTTCGGGCCGCAGCCACAGGCCGCCCGCGGGAAAGCGCTCGGCCAGTTCGCTGCCTGCAGGCACCGGCACGAAGACGGCATCGTCGTCGAGCCGCGGCTGCAGCGGGCGCGGCGGCCAGTGGTCTTCGCCGCCCAGTGCGATGTCGTGCGTCAGCCGCCAGGCCAGAGCCGGGCCGTCCAGCACCTCCAGCGACAGGCCCATCGCCTGCGGCCCGTGTCCGGCCCAGGACATCACGCGCAGCAGGCCCGCGCCGTGGCGGTACCACCAGCAGCAGCGGTCGTCCTGCATCTCGAAGGCGGAGGGCAGGCCGAGCTGTTGCCAGGCGCCATCGCCACCCTCGACAAACACCCGCAGACCCTGGCTGCGGTAGAGGCCCAGGCCGCTGCGCACCGTGCCCAGGCAGCGGTTGATGCCCACGTGGCCCTGGGTCAGCATCGAATGGAAACTGCCGGCCATCCACACCGTCGAGGTCAGCGCGGTTTCGTCGGGCACCAGGTGATGGCCGCTGCGAAGCAGGTGGCCGTGCGGGCGTTGGACCAGCCGCTCCTTGTCGCGCAGGACCACGTGCGTGCCGTCTTCGCGGAAGAAGGCCAGCAGGCGGCCGCCGTCGTCGAACTCTTCGTGCAGGCGCGGACCGGGCCAATGCCGGGCGATCTCGTCGGGTGTCAGCGCATCGGCGCGCAGCCAGGGTGCGCGGGCGAAGAGACTGGCTTGCGTGACTCGGCTGGCGCTGTCGCGCGTGCCGACTGGGGCGCCCTTGTCGGCGCGGGGTTGCGCATTCGCATCCACATCCGCACCAGCACCGCTACCAGCGGCCGCCGAGACTGCCAGACCCTGCGCCGTCCACGGCGCAGGCAGCGCGGCGCGTGCGAGTGCCACCTGCTCCAGATCCTGCGGCCCGCTGGCCAACGGGTGGTCGGCCTGCAGCACGAGGAAAAAGCCGCCCTGCCAGGATTGGCCGGGCGCCAGCCGCACGGGCGCCTCCTGCAGCGCGATCAGTGCATGTTCATGCTGCAGGCGCGTGCCGGGCAGGCCCTCCAGCAGCGCGGGCGGCATATCCCCGCAGCGCAGGGCCGTGCCGCACCAGGACCAGGCATCGGTGGCCAGCGAGACGGCGTGGCCCAGCGAACCCATCAGGCACGCAGGGTGCCGCCCGTCCACAGCCTGGTTCTGGCGAGCCGCGACCACCCAGCCGGCCTGCGCGTGCTGCAGCGGCTGCAGGTCGACGTACTGGCTGACGTAGTACTCGTTGAGCCGGATGGCGTCCCAGCGCGCGAGGCCGATGTCCTGCAGCGCCTGCAGGTCGAAGTTCTGCGCATGCGCTGCCGTGTTGGTGATGCGCAGGTGCCAGGCCATGCAGGGCTGGTCGGCCGCGAGCTGCAGCACCTCGTCGACGACGAGGCCCTCGAATGTGCCCTGCGCGTGGAGCGCGGGCGCTGCGGGTGGCGCATCGTTCCGCGAAGCGTTCGACCCCCCAGCCTGCGCATCGGTCGTATCGATCGGCCGCAGGATGCCGCCCGGCCCCTGCAGCGCCTGCACCATGCGCACCTGCCCATCGTCGTCAAGCAGGCGCAGCCACCGGTTGGCCGGCCCGGCCTCGGCCGCGGTTCCGGGGAACAGGTTCAGCGTGACACCCTGCCAGCTGATGCGGCGCAGCCCGCCGTGCCACAGCCCCTCGACGGTCAGCCCGCAGGCGTTGCACAGTTGGCGCTGGGGTTGGGAGTTAGACGTGGACATGGGATCGGTCATCGCGGCAGCGGCGCAGAAGGGGTCAGGGCGTTGACAAGTTCGAGCACCGCAGGGCCATCGGGCAGGACGAGTTCGCGCGCCGCAGACCAGACCAGCGACCGGCTGCCGTGGCGCACAT
Source organism: Pseudomonadota bacterium (assembly GCA_963205115.1). Lineage (GTDB taxonomy): Bacteria > Pseudomonadota > Gammaproteobacteria > Burkholderiales > Burkholderiaceae_C > Rubrivivax. Next base: position 87,549 of record CAUJHV010000021.1, read on the forward strand.
CCGGCAACGGCAGGTCATCCGGCCAACGCCAGACCCAGCTGGCCGCGCCGACAGGCCGCGCAGGCAGGTGAAGCCGCCAGCCGCCGTTCACGCGCTGCAGCCGCCAGGACAGCGGCCCAAAGGCCGTGGACAGGCCGTCGATGGCGATGTCGCCGGCGCGCATCCATGAGCCGCGCAGACCGGCGCCCAGCACCAGCTGGCGCTGCGCATCACGCTCGTAGGCGAACAGGTCGATGGCCGCGCGCGCGAAGTCGGACGCCACCCAGGCATGCGGCATGTCGCCCAGGAAGCGCGGCTGGCGCGCGTCGGGCAGCACGACTTCGGCCCACTGGTTCCAGCCGGCCGGGCGCCGGTGTCCCATCAGAAAGTCGGTCAGCATGACCACGTCCGCGCCGCGGTCCAGGCGCAGCAGCGCGCCCACGTTGCGCCATTCGTAGGGTGTGTAGTCGGTCCATGGCCGCGTGCCGGCGGCGCGCGCGCGGGCCTCGTCCGCATAGCGCGCGAAGGTCTGACGCAGCAGGGCCTCGGGCACGCGCACCTGCGCGGGGCTCAGCGCGACGCTGGTGGAGGTGGCATCGAAATCACCGCGGTCGGCTGCGCCGGCGATGACGGTCAGGCCGTGGTGACGTGCGCTGGCTTCGATCGAGCCGGCCAGCTCGTATTCGAAGGCGTCGGCCATGCGGCGCCAGCGCTCGGCGTCGCCGGCCTGACCCAGCGCCTCGGCCAACAGCACCGCATCGCGCAGGCCACGCAGGCCCCAGAAATTGTCCCAGTACGAGTAGGCCGGCTTGTCGAAGTAACCCTCGTGGCTGATCGACGGCGGCAGCAATCCGAACAGGTGGCTGCGGCCGGGCGCGCGGTGGGCTTCGGTGCGTGTGCTCTGGCGCAGGCGATCCTGGTAGTCGACCACACGCGCGACGCGTGCGGCGTGGCGCTCGAGAAAGGCGCGGTCGCGCGTGTGGCGCCAGACCTCGGCCACGGCAAACAGGTACTGGCCGTGGCTGTCGTTCTCGGCCACCGGGTCGGCGCCGCGGTGGTCCACGCAGCAGGGCACCTTGCCGCTGTCGAAGAGATAACGCCCAAAATCATCGACGAAGTCGCGTGCGGCGTCGGCCTCGCCCAGGCGCAGCAGCGCGCCCACCATCATGGCGCCGTCGCGGATCCACGTGCGGGCATAGGCGCGTGTGCCGGGCCGCAGCGCGGGGCCGGCGCGCGACATCAGCATCTGTGCCTGCGCGCTGCGCAGGGTCTCCACCAGGGCACGGCCTTCGGTCGGCAACTGCAGGGTCAGCCGGCTCAGCCGTTCGCGCCAGGGCTCGGCGGCGCGGTCGATGCGCGTGTCCAGTTCGGCCGGCGTGAGAAGGGCCGCGGCCGTGCGGCGGGCGGCCGGCTTCTTCGCCGCGCGCAGCGCCTGCGGGCCTGCAGGCCGCTCGGCCGATGCGGCGGACGCGCTGGCGCGTTCGGCGGCAGTGGGCTCGGGCCCCAGCGAGAAGGCCCAGCCGACGCGGGCCTGCGCCCCCGGCGCCAGCGTGACGGTCCAGCGACCGGCTGCACTGGCCAGCGCCGACGGGTCGTCCACCGCGCGTGCGCTGCCCGTGTCCAGCCGGTCGTCCAGCGCCAGGCCACTGTCGAAGGCCCAGGCCGTGGCGCGCGCGGGCGCTGCGGTGAAGACCACCTGCCCGCGGCCGTCGATGGCCAGTTGCGCGGCGTCCCAGCGCAGGCGGCGCACCGGGGCGATGCCGCCGGGCGTGGTGAGCTGCTGCTGCGGCGGGTTGACCTGCCAGGGCCGCAGCGTCAGCACCAGGTGCAGCGTCTGTGTCTGCGCCGTGGGGTTGTGCAGCGTGTAGCGCGCCAGCAGCGTGGGTGACCCGGCCGGACCGTCAGCCGCCGTGTCGATGGCCAGGCCCACACGCGGATGCGTCCACTGCACACGCGGCTGCGGCAGGTAGCCTTCGCGCAGGCTCTGCGTGGCGCCGGCCTGTGCCCAGGTCACCGTGCTGCCGTCGGCCAGCTGCACGCGCGGTTCGATGCTGGGCCCGGCGCGGCCCAGCTCGATCGCACCGTCCTCGCCGATCAGGCCCGAACGTGCGCCGCCGCCATCGACGCCGACCAGCGTCCAGTAGTGCTGCTGGCCCAGGAAGCTGCGCGGCACTTCGCCGCGGGGCAGCCCCGCGGCCAGGTCGGCCAGCAGGGCGTGGCGGTCGGGCCATTGCGCCGGCGTGCGCCAGGTCAGGCGCGGCAGCCCGGCGCCGGCCGTGCGCCGCACGCGCAGCCAGCGCGCCTGCGCGTCGGGCAGCCACAGCGCGTCGGTGCCGCCGTCGCTGCCTTGCACGGCATCCAGCGGCTGCCACCGGGTGCCGTCGTCGGAGGTCTCGATGACATAGGCCAGGCGCCGGTCGCGGGCGACGGGCCAGTCCAGCAGCAAGCCGTTGAACTCACGCGCAAAGCCGGCGTCGATCCACAGGGCATCGGCCATGCGCCGCTCCTTCAGCGGCGGGGGATCGGCCGGCTCGGGCGCGCGCTCCCGCAGATCGAGCGCGGCGACGCACAGCGTGCTGCGCCCGCCTTCACGCCCCGCGGCCACCACCAGTTCGATGAACTGCGTGCGGCGCAGCCGCTGGTCGGTGGTGGGGCCCCAGGCGAAGCCGAGGTGGCGCGGGCGCAGGCGCCAATCGATCAGCCGCCCGGGCAGGGCGGCATGCGGCCGGTTGACCCACCAGACGTTGTCGCCACTGGCATCGACAAATTTGAGCTGCACGTCGTTGACGGCGCCGCTGCCTTTCAGGCGCAGGCCCAGATCGAAGTCCGCCGGCCAGTCCACGGGCCGTTCGCGCCGCATGACGGCATAGCCGGAGACGCCGCTGAAGTCGACATCCAGGCACAGGCTGCCGTCGGCGTCGCGCCGTGTGCGTGCCTGCACCTGGTCCGATGCCGAGACCTGCCAGGCGTCGGCGTCGCGGAAGTCGGCCAGGCGTTCGCTGCGCAGCGCGGCCGGTGCGGCCGCGGATACACCCGCGGCCAGGCCCGCGCCCATCGCCGCCGTGGCGTCCGGCAGGCCCGCCGCGGCACCGGCCCGCGGCAGCATCGATGCCCACAGCAGCGCCGGCCACACGGCCATGCGGACCTGGCGCGCCCAGGATGTCCGGTGCGTCATCCCTTGACGCCGCCCATCAGCAGGCCCTGCATGTAGTGGCGCTGCAGCGCCAGGAACAGCAGCAGCACCGGCAGCACGGTCAGCACGGCGCCAGCCATCATCAGCTCGACGTCCTGCACGTGTTCGCGCGACAGGCCGGCCAGCGCCACGGGCAGGGTCTGCAGCTCGCGGTCGGTCAGCACGATCAGCGGCCACATGAAATCGTTCCACGCGCCCAGGAAGCTCAGCACCGCCAGCGTGACGATCACCGGCCGCAGCAGCGGCAGCACGACGAGGCGGAAGATGCGCCACTCGCCCGCACCGTCCATGCGCGCGGCCTCGAGCAGTTCGTCTGGGATGCCCTGCGCATACTGGCGCACGAGGAAGATGCCGAAGACGCTGGCCAGCCAGGGCACCAGCGCGCCGGGCACGGTATTGACCAGGCCCATCTGCTTGAGCATCAGGAACAGCGGCAGCATCGTGACCTGCGCCGGAATGACCATCGCACCCAGCAGCGCGCGGAACAGCCGGTCGCGGCCCTTGAAGTGCAGCTTGGCGAAGGCATAGCCTGCAGTGAGGTTGAAGGCCAATGACAGCAGCGTCGCGCCGGTGGCCATCACCGCGCTGTTGATCAGCTGCCGGCCCAGGCCCGCGGTGGCGAAGAGCTCGCGGTACTGTTGCAGCGAAGGCGCGCGCGGCAGCAGCGGCGGCGGAAACTGGCTGGCCTCGCCCGGGGCCATCAGCGAGGCCGACAGCATCCACACCAGCGGAAACAGCGTCAGCACGGCGATGACGGCCAGCAGGCCGTTGAGCAGCAGGGCGTGGGCGGTGCGGCGTCGCATGGTTTTGCCCGTTCAGACCGTGCGCGGCGCCACGCGCATCTGCAGCAGTGTCACCACGAACATCAAGGCGAAGAGCACGAAGGCCACCGCCGAGGCCGCGCCCAGGTTCCACCACTTGAAGCCTTCGTCGTACATCAGGTAGAGCACCGTGACCGTGCGCTGGGCCGGGCCGCCCTGCGTCATCACATAGGGCTCGGCAAAGACCTGGAAGTAGCCGGCCATCGTCAGGATGCTCACCATCGCCAGTATCGGCGCCAGCGTGGGCAGCGTGACGTGGCGGAACTGCTGCCAGGTGCTCGCACCTTCGAGGCTGGCGGCTTCGTACAGGTCCTTGGGAATCGCCTGCAGGCCGGCCAGCAGGATGATCATGTGGTAGCCGAAGTTCTTCCACACCGACATCAGCACCAGGGCCGGCAGCGCCCAGAAGGGGTCGCCCAGCCAGTCGATCGGGCCGATGCCGAACCAGCCCAGGCCCTGGTTGATCAACCCGTAGCGGGTGTGCAGCAGGTAGCGCCACACGACAGCCACGGCCACCAGCGTGGTGACCACCGGCGCAAACAAGGCCGTGCGGAAGAAGCCCTTGAAGCGCACCAGCGGTGCATTCAGCAGCAGCGCCGCCGCCAGCGACGCTGCGATGGACAAGGGCACGCCCACGACCACGAAGAACAGCGTATTGCCCAGCGCCTGCCAGAACAGCGGCGTCTGCAGCAGCTGCACGTAGTTGTCCAGGCCCACCACGCGCAGGTTGCGCAGCGAGGCCAGGGCATAGATGTCGAAATCGGTGAAGCTCATCGCCAGCGCGGCCAGCACCGGCCCCACGAAAAACACCGCGATGGCGATCACTGCAGGTGCCACGAAGCACCAACCGGCGCGCGAGCCTTTCATGCGGCGCGGTCCAGCATCCAGCGCCGCTTTTCGAGCAGCCGGTCGACACGCGCGTCGAGTTCGGCCAGCGCGCCCTCGGGCGGCATGCGTCCGCGCACGACGAGCTCCAGCACCAGACGCATCTCGGTGGCGATGCGCTCCCATTGCGGCACCTGGGGCACCGGCCGCACCCGCTCGAGCTGCGCGCGAAAGGCCTGCGAGGGCACATCGGCGCGCAGCGCGGGGCTGTCCCAGGCGCTGCGGCGTGCCGGCAGGTTGCCCGTCATCGCGTGGAAGCGCTGCTGCACGTCGGGCCGCGTGAGGTAGCGCAGCAGCGCCCAGGCCTCGTCCTTGCGGCGCGAGCCGGCGAACACGCCCAGGCTGGCGCCGCCGGCGATCGAGGCGCCCGGGCCCTCGGGGCCGGGCAGGGGCGCCGTGGCCCAGGCCGATTGCATCGCGGGCGGCAGGCGCCGGCGGAATTCGCCGATCTGCCAGGGCCCGCTGATGTAGAAGCTGAAGGTGCCGCGGGCAAATTCGTTCCAGAGATTGGCGATCTCGGTATTGGTCGCCGGCATCGCCAGGCCCTGCGCAAACAGCGTGCGCACGAAGTCCCAGGCCCGGCGAAACCCGGGGCTGCGGAAATTGCCATAACGGCCGTCTTCACGCAACAGCGGGTCACCCTGCTGCAGAGCCAGCGCCACCAGCGGGTCGTATTCGTTCAGCGGCAGCAGCACGCCCCAGCGCTGGGAGTCGCCGTCGCGTCGGGTCAGGGCCTTGAGCATCGTCACCCAGCTGGCCCAGTCGCGCGGCGGGGCGTCGAAGCCGGCCTGCGCCAGCAGGTCGCGGCGGTAGAACAGCAGCCGCGTATCCACGTACCAGGGCAGGGCCCACAGGCGGCCGTCGAGCCGGTGGGTCTGCCAGATGCCGTCGAAGTGGTCGGCCGCCGGCACGCCCTCGGGCCCCGCGGCACGGGCATCCAGCGGCTCCAGCGCGCCCAGCGCGACGAATTCCGCCAGCCAGGTGTTGCCCAGCTGCGCCACATCGGGCAGCACGTCGCCGGCGAAGGCCGTCAGCAGCTTTTCGTGCGCGGCCGACCAGGGCAGCTGCTCGATGCGCACGCGGATGTCCGGGCGCTCGCGGGCAAAGCCTTGCAGCAACTCGGTGGCGACCTCGCCTTCGCGGCCCATGGCCCAGAAGCGCAGCGTGCCGTCGTCGCGCCGCGCGCAGGCGCTGCCGGCCAGTGCCAGCGGCCCGGCGGCGACGGTCGCGGCCGCGCGGCCGATCCAGGTGCGACGGTCGCAGCCCTGCACAGCCTCGCCAGTGGACATCGACCGGGCCGGCGCCTGTGGCGGCATCAACCCAGCCAGCCTCCGCGGAAGCCGGCCCGTTCCAGGCCGTGGCGCAAGGTGGCCACGCGCTGCATCGCCGTCCACACGAAGCCGTCCTGCTGATTGGCCAGCAGGCCCAGCGTGGGACCGGTCTCGATGCCCAGCCAGTCCGTGCCGACCCAGCCCAGATCGGGTGCGATGCGGCCGTGGATCAGCGGGACGTCGGTGAAGGTGAAACTCGGGTTGAAGGCCATGAATCCATAGCGGCCGTAGATCTCGCGGCCGTAGCGGCGGTGCATCGCCTGCAGCGCGGGCAGGGCGATCTCGGGCGCGAAGGGTACCGCGCCGGCGGCGGCATAGGGCGCGACGGTGCCATCGTCGTGTTCGCCCATGCCGCGGCCGGTATAGCTCCTGAAGCGGCGCATGCGCCCGCCGAAGGCGCGACGGATGTCGGCCGGGCCGTCGCAGGCGGTGATGCCCCAGATGTCGGCGCCGTAGGCCGCCCAGCCCTCGGGGTTGGCGATGGCGTAGGCGCGCTGGGCGTAGGTGGCGCGCCGCGTGTTCTCGGCATAGTCCAGGCCGCGACCGCGCATGTAGTCGTCCTGCAGGCCGCGGAAATCGACCCACAGGTGCGAGAACTGGTGGCCGAACAGCGGCGCAAAGCGCAGGTGCGCGTAGCCGTGGGCATCGCCCCAGCTCTTGCGGTCGTAGGTGCTGCACCACAGCTGCCAGGCGTCGGGCGCCACGGGGTGGGTGGGCGAACCCAGGGCCAGCAGGTAGACCAGCATCGATTCGTTGTAGCCCTTCCAGTCGGCGCGGATGAAACCCGTTTCCGGGTGCCAGCCCAGGCTGATGGACGGCGGGCGCACCTGGGCCCAGGTCCAGTCGACACGCGCGTTCAAGGCCTCCGCCAGGCGGCGGATGTCGGCCTCCTGCGCGTCGTTGCCGTCGAACCAGGCCCCGCAGCACAGTGCACCGGCCAGGAAGATGGCGGTGTCCACCGTGGACAGCTCGACGCGGCCGTAGCGGTGGCCGTCGCGCATGTCCAGGAAGTGGTAGTAGAAGCCCTTGTAGCCGGTGTTGCCGTGCGCTTGCGGCCCCTGTGGCGCATCGTGGAAGAAGCGCAGCGTGGCGTGGGCGCGCTGCGCCGCCTGGGCACGCGTGACCCAGCCCCGGTTCGCCGCGACGGCGTAGCCCATCAGCGCAAAACCCACCGCGGCCACGCTGGCGAAGGAAGGTGTGGGCCAGCGGTCGGGGATCAGCCCCGTGGCCGGATCCCCCAACTCCCAGAAATAGCGGAAGCTGCGCCAGGACAGGTCGTCGACCAGCGCGTCGTCGGGCATCGGGCCGTCGGGGTCGGCGCGGCCGGCCTCCAAGGGCACGGGCATGCGCGCGTGCGAATCGGCAGCGCCGAAAGGCGCGGTCTGGCAGCCGCCCAGCGCCCACAGCGCAGCGAGTGCGGCGCCTTCCAGGACGCTCCGGCGCGTGAGTGACAGCCCAGGCGCATCCCCGGGCGCATCCCCCGACGCGGCCGCGTCGCCCTGCGAGTCCGGCTCCACAGCTTCTCAGTACCCGGGCTGTTCCAGCGCGTGGGCCGCGCCGGTCAGCGCCGCCAGGGTATCGGTGATGAGGGCCGTCGGGATGCCTTCGAGGTAGCCGCGGAAGCGGCCCTTGGCCTCGAAGCGCTCGCGGAAGTGGGACTCGAAAAAGCGCTCGCCGAAGCGCGGCACGATGCCGCCGCCGATGTAGACGCCGGCGCGCGCGCCCAAGGTCAGCGCCACGTTGCCGGCGAAGCCGCCCAGCAGCGCGCAGAAGGTGTCGATGGTGCAGCGGCACAGCGGGTCGGTGCCGTGCGCGCCCTGCTCGACGATGGCCTCGGCGGAGAGCGTGGGCACGTTGTGCCCCAGCACCGCGGCCACGGCGTCGTGCAGCACCGGCAGCCCGATGCCCGACAGCAGCCGCTCGGCCGAGACATGCGGGTGCGTCCCGCGCACGTGGCGCAGCAACTCGCTTTCGAAATCGTCCATGGGTGCGAGTGTCGCGTGGCCGCCTTCACCGGGCATCGCGATCCAACCCGCAGGCGTGTGCATGACCCCGCCCACGCCCAGCCCCGTGCCCGGGCCGATGACGGCCAGCGTGCCCCGCGCCAGCGGCGCCGGCCCGTGTGCCCGGTAGTGCGAAGGCGCCAGGCGCGGCAGGGACAGCGCCAGCGCCTCGAAGTCATTGAGCACGCGCAGCTGTTCCAGCTGCAGGGCCTGCTGCAGCCCGGCGCGCGAGAAGCGCCAGGGGCTGTTGGTCATGGCCACTTCGTCGCCCAGCACGGCGGTGGCCACGGCCAGGGCCGCGCGCCGCGGTGGCGACCAGGTGCCGTCGCAGGCGGCGCGCACCTGCTCCACGTAGGCGGCTGCCGCGTCCGCCGGGCCGGAGAATGCGGACACGGGCAGCGTGCGCACCTGCGTCACGGGCGCGCCGGGTGCGGCCACCCAGCCGAATCGGGCGTTCGTGCCGCCGATGTCGGCCACAAGCCATGGCGTCCCGGCAGGGCCTTGCGAGGCGATCGAGGAGGGTTCCAAGGCGTCGTTGAATGCGTTCATGGGGAAGCGGCAGCGGAAGGGTCCGGCCGCCCGTGACTGCTGGCGTCTTGCTGCAAGGTAGCAAAACTACAATACCCGGACAAGAGAAGAACACCGAAGATCACTGGCTTTCCCTGGTGATCGGGTATTTCCTGTAGTGAAGCTACGCATTCGAAGTCTGCCACACGTGCCGCGGCTGCGCCGAGCGGTGCGCCAGGAGGTCCGTCGTGAACCGCTTTGACAGCCCCCGGCTGATTGCCGACATCGGCGGCACCTACGCCCGCTTCGCGGTGGAAACCGCGGGTGGCCGCTTCGAGCACATGGCCTCGCTGCGCTGCGCGGACCACGCGGATTTTCATGCCGCCGTGCGCACCTACCTGGCCACGCTGCCGCCGGGTCACATCCACCACGCCGCCATCGCCATCGCCAACCCGGTCGAAGGCGACCAGGTGCGCATGACCAACTACCACTGGCAGTTCTCGATCGAGCAGATGCGCCAGCGGCTGGAGCTGGACACGCTGGTGGTCGTCAACGACTTCACCGCGCTGGCGATGGCGCTGCCGCGCCTGCCGGCGGCCGGGCGGCGGCAGGTGGGCGGCGGCAGCCCGCGCGAGCGCAGCGTCGTCGGCCTGCTGGGCGCGGGCACGGGCCTGGGCGTGTCGGGGCTGATCCCCGCCGGCGACGGCTGGGTGGCGCTGGGTACCGAAGGCGGCCACACCAGCTTTGCGCCACGCGATGCGCGCGAGGCGGCCATCCTGGCCCATGCCCAGCGCCAGTTCAGCCACGTGTCCTTCGAGCGGCTGGTATCGGGCCCGGGTCTGGAGCTGATCCACCGCGCGTTGTGCGAGCGCGACGGTGCGGCGCAGCCGGCGCTGGCGGCTCCGGAGATCACGCGCCTGGGGCTGTCGGGCCAGGACACGCGCTGCGCCGAGACGCTGGAGGCCTTCTGCGCGATGCTCGGCACGGCGGCGGCGAACCTCGCGGTGACGCTGGGCGCGCTGGGCGGCATCTACATCGGCGGCGGCATCGTGCCGCGCCTGGGTGACTATTTCGACCGCAGCCCCTTCCGCGCCCGCTTCGAGGACAAGGGCCGCTTCGGCGATTACGTCAAGGCAATCCCGACCTACGTGGTGACCGCCGAACACGCCACCTTCATGGGCGTGTCCGCCATCCTGGCCGAGCAGCTCAAGGGCCTGGAAGCGGCCGGCGGCTCGGCCATCCTGCAGCAGATCCAGCGCGCGCGGCCGAACCTCTCGCCCGCCGAAACCCGCGTGGCCGATTACGTGCTGGCGCATCCGCGTGCGGCGTTGAACGAGCCCATCGTGCAGATCGCCAAGGCGGCCGAGGTCAGCCAGCCCACGGTGATCCGCTTCTGCCGCACGCTGGGCTGCGAAGGCCTGTCTGACTTCAAGCTGCGCCTGGCCTCCGGCCTGACCGGCACCATCCCGGTGATGCACACGCAGGTCACCGGCGAGGACAGCATGCTGGAGCTCGGCGAGAAGGTGCTGGGCAATACCGCGGCGGCCATCCTGCAGGTGCGCGACCACCTCAACCGCGAGACCATCGACCGCGCGATCGACCTGCTGTCCAGCGCGCAGCGCATCGAGTTCCATGCCGTCGGGCACTACCGCGTGGTGGCCGACGATGCGCAGTTCAAGTTCCTGCGCTTCGGCGTGGCCAGCTCCAGTTGCACCGATCCGCGCCTGATGATCCTGGCGGCCAAGGTGCTGCGTCCCGGCGACGTGGCCGTCATCATCAGCAGCAGCGGGCGCATCGACGAACTCATCGAGGTGGCCGACACGGCAAAGGCCCGCGGCGCGGCCGTGGTGGCCATCACCGCAGGCCATTCGCCGCTGGCGCGCAAGGCCGACGTGGCACTGGTGGTCGACCACATCGAGGACGTGGCCACGCAGGTGCCGATGGTCAGCCGCATCCTGCACCTGCTGGTCATCGACATCCTGGCCGTGGGCGTGGCGATGCGCCGCGGCGATGGCCCGGTCGACACCAACGGCTTCGAGGCGCCGCAGACCGACGCCGCCGCGCCGGACGACGGCGCCGACCCGGCACCGGGCGACGGGGAAGCCGCGGTTCAGCGCGTGGGCCCCGGCATCACGACCGCCGGCCCGCTGTCGCGCCTGACCTCGCACAGCCGCTGACCTGCAACGGCCCTTGCCGCCGCAGGGCCGGCGCGGGTAACAGCCCCTGCCTCGGCAGGGACGCGCAGCCGCCTAGAATTGGTGGTTTCCCGAGGAGCGTTGCGATGGCCGCCGTCTGGCAGGCCACCAGGCTCGGGAAGTCACCGGCTGCCAGCTGCCGGCGAAGATCAACGGCGCTCATCCACTGCACCCGAGTGAATGAGCATGAGCGTCGCCCCGACCCCCGCCCCCACCGAGCCTGCCGTGCGCCTGGCCGCGCCGCCGATGCGCCTGTCCGGCCTGGAGCCGATGACCCTGCAAGCTGGCGCACTGTTCGTCAATGTCGGCGAGCGCACCAATGTCACCGGCTCCAAGGCCTTCGCGCGGATGATCCTCAACGGTGATTTCGAGCAGGCCCTGGCCGTGGCGCGCCAGCAGGTCGAAAACGGCGCGCAGATCATCGACATCAACATGGACGAGGCCATGCTGGACAGCAAGGCCGCCATGGTGCGCTTCCTGAACCTGATCGCCAGCGAGCCCGAGATCGCGCGCGTGCCGATCATGATCGACTCCTCCAAGTGGGAGGTCATCGTGGCCGGCCTGAAATGCCTGCAGGGCAAGGGCATCGTCAACTCGATCTCGATGAAGGAAGGTGAGGCGGAGTTCAAACGTCAGGCACGCCTGGTGCGCCGCTACGGCGCCGCCGCCGTGGTGATGGCCTTCGACGAGCAGGGCCAGGCCGACTCCTTCGAGCGCAAGACGCAGATCTGCGCGCGCGCCTACCGGGTGCTGGTCGAGGAGATCGGCTTCCCGCCCGAGGACATCGTCTTCGACCCCAACATCTTCGCCATCGCCACCGGCATCGAGGAACACGCCAACTACGCGGTCGACTTCATCGAGGCCACGCGCTGGATCAAGGCCAACCTGCCCGGCGCCAAGGTCTCCGGCGGGGTCAGCAACGTGAGCTTCAGCTTCCGCGGCAACGAGCCGGTGCGCGAGGCCATCCACACCGTCTTCCTGTACCACGCCATCCAGGCCGGCATGGACATGGGCATCGTCAACGCCGGCATGATCGGCGTCTACGACGACATCGAGCCGCAGCTGCGCGAGCGCGTCGAGGACGTGGTGCTCAACCGCCGCCCCGATGCGGCCGAGCGACTGATCGAGATCGCCGAGACCGCCAAGGGCGCGGCCAAGGACGACACGGCGCGGCTGGCCTGGCGCGCGCTGCCGGTGAACGAGCGCCTGTCGCACGCGCTGGTGCACGGCATCAACGACTTCATCGCGGCTGACACCGAAGAAGCCTGGACGGCCATCCGCGACGGCGGCGGGCGGCCGCTGCACGTCATCGAAGGCCCGCGGATGGCCGGCATGAACGTCGTCGGCGACCTGTTCGGCGCGGGCAAGATGTTCCTGCCGCAGGTCGTCAAGAGCGCACGCGTGATGAAGCAGGCCGTGGCGCAGCTGCTGCCGGCCATCGAGGCCGAGAAGCAGGCGATGGTCGACGCCGGCGGCGAAGCCAAGCCAAAGGGCAAGATCGTCATCGCCACCGTCAAGGGCGACGTGCACGACATCGGCAAGAACATCGTCGCCGTGGTCCTGCAATGCAACAACTTCGAGGTCGTCAACATGGGCGTCATGGTCCCGTGCCAGGACATCCTCGCCAAGGCGCGTGTGGAAGGTGCGGACATCATCGGCCTGTCGGGCCTGATCACGCCCAGCCTCGAGGAAATGCAGCACGTCGCCGCCGAGATGCAGCGCGACGAGTGGTTCCGCATGAAGAAGATCCCGCTGCTCATCGGCGGCGCCACGACCAGCCGCGTGCACACGGCGGTGAAGATCTCGCCGCACTACGAGGGCCCCGTGGTCTACGTGCCCGATGCCTCGCGCAGCGTGGGTGTGTGCAGCGAGCTGCTCAGCGACGAACGTGCCAAGGCCTACATCGCCGGCCTGAATGCCGACTACGCCCGGGTGCGCGAGCAGCACGCCAACCGCAAGCAGACGCCGCTGGTGACGCTGGCGCAGGCACGCGCCAACAAGACGCCAGTCGACTGGGCGAACTACGAGCCGCCCAAGCCGCGTTTCATCGGCCGGCGTGTCTTCCGCAACTACGACCTGGGCGAACTCGCCGCCTGCATCGACTGGACACCCTTCTTCCAGACCTGGGACCTGGCCGGCCGCTATCCGGACATCCTGCGCGACGAGGTGGTCGGCGAAGAAGCCACGCGTGTGTTCAGCGACGGCAAGCGCCTGCTGCAGCGCCTGATCGAAGGCCGCTGGCTCCAGGCCAGCGGCGTGATCGCGCTGCTGCCGGCCAACACCGTGGACGACGACTGCATCGAGGTCTATGCCGACGAGTCGCGCGAGCAGGTGCTGCTGCGCTGGAACCCGCTGCGCCTGCAGAGCGAGCGCCCGGTCATCGACGGTGTCAAACGGCCGAACCGATGCCTGGCCGACTGGATCGCACCGAAGACCGGCCCCGGCGCCCAGCCGGACTACATCGGCCTGTTCGCCGTGACTGCGGGCCTGGGCGTGGACAAGAAGGAGCGCCAGTTCCTCGACGACCAGGACGACTACTCGGCCATCATGCTCAAGGCGCTGGCCGACCGCCTGGCCGAGGCCTTTGCCGAGCGGCTGCACCAGCGCGTGCGCACCGAGCTGTGGGGCTACGCACCCGACGAGGCGCTGTCCACCGAGCAGCTGATTGCCGAGAGCTACCGCGGCATCCGGCCTGCACCCGGTTATCCGGCCTGCCCGGACCACCGCGTCAAGCGCGCGATGTTCGACCTGCTGAACCCGCAGGAGATCGGCATGGACCTCACCGAGAGCCTGGCGATGTCGCCGGCGGCCAGCGTCAGCGGCTTCTACCTGGCGCATCCGCAGGCGCGCTATTTCAACGTGGGCCGCATCGGCGACGACCAGCTGCTCGACTGGGCGCGGCGCATGGCGCTGGACGAGGCGCAGGCGCGGCGCGCGCTGGCGCCGCAGCTGTAGACCGCGGCGCTGCGGTCGCTGCTTCGGTCGGCCACGGCCTGTGGCCGCTGCAGCTGCAGCTGTCCTCCGCGGCCTGTGGCCGCTGCACCTGTCCTCCGCGGCCTGTGGCCGCGCGTTGAGCCTCCAGGCCGTGGCCACCAGGTGCCGCGCGCCGCCTAGGAGGACCCCCATGAAGCAGATCCTGAAACCCGCCGTCCTGGCTCTGGCCCTGGGCCTGAGCGCCCTGTCGCAGGCCCAGACCCCTGCGGCGCCCGCCGCACCCGCGGCGCCGACCGCCAAGCAGCTGGCGGCCTTGTGCGATGGCTGCGCCATCGTCACCGCCACCAAGAGCGAGAAGCGCAAGGGCAAGGCCACGGCGGTCGGCACGGCCGGCGGCGCGGTCGTCGGCGGCGTGGTGGGCAACAAGGTCGGTGACGGCGGCGTGCTGGCCACCGGCGTGGGCGCGGTCGCCGGCGCGGCGCTGGGCCGCGAGATCGAAAAGCAGGTCAAGCGCCACCGGGTCTGGATCACCACCGTGACCCAGCGCGACGGCAAGACGCTCACGGTCGAAGCCTCGGCTGATCCCGGCATCAAGGTCGGCGAGGTGGTGCGTGTGGAGGGCGACAAGGTCGTCAAGATCGCCGCCGCCAGCCCGGCGAAGTAAGTCGCCCGCGGGGCCGCGAAAGCCGGGCCCTGCTCGGCAAGGGAGGGCCGGCGGTGCCTGGCCCGCGGCCGGCGGGGCACGGATCTTGCGGCATGTCGGGCATGGCCCGCCGTCCTTCGCCCGCACCGACCGCTGGGTCCGAACGCCCGGCAGCACCCGTGGGCGAAGCGCCTGCCGCGCCGCTGCGCGTGCTGCTGATCGACGACGGCGCGCAGCGCATCGGGCTGATCCGCGACGAACTCGCGGCCAGCGGCCATACGGTGGTGGGCGTGGTCGACGCGGCCATGGCCATCCACGACTGTGTGCAGCGGCTGCAGCCCGACGTGGTCATCGTGGATGCGGAATCGCCGTCGCGCGACACGCTCGAAGGCTTGGCCGCGGTCTCCAGCGAGCATCCCCGGCCGATGGTGGTCTTCAGCGAAGACGCCAGCGAAACCCCCATGCGCCAGGCACTGAGTGCCGGCGTCAGCGCCTATGTGATTGCCGGGCTGAAGCCGCAGCGTGTGGCGCCCGTGCTGCGTGTGGCCATCGCGCGCTTCGAGCAGGAGCGTGCGCTGCGCAGCCAGCTCGACGACGCGCAGTCCCAGCTCAGCGGTCGCAAGTCGATCGAACGCGCCAAGGGCCTGCTGATGCGCGAGATCGGCCTGAGCGAAGAACAGGCTTACGCCCATCTGCGCAAGCTCGCCATGGACCGCGGGCAGCGCCTGGCCGATGTGGCCCAACGCGTGATCGACGTACATGCGTTGCTGAAGCCAGGCTGAGCGGCGCCGTGCCCGCGCAGGCCCGCTGCGCAGCGGCGTGAATCGGGATGCGGGCGCCCCCGGCGGCGCGGATCACCGCCACGTGCCCCGGCATGCTGCAACGCACCAAACCGGCGCGCAACCCTGCGAATTTCGCGCCCGATCCGCGCGTCCCTGGTGCGCGCGAGCACCCCAAAGCCCGCTGCACCCGGCTGATCCAGCTGGCACGCGTCCTGCTAACTCCAAGCCAGGCACCGCACAACGGCGTGGGGTGCATCCACTGATCGGGCAAGGGCGTCCGATGCTTCGCTGAAGGCGTGCGCGCAAGTCGCGCCGCGTCAGCGGGACATCGCGGCGCCCTTTTTCTTTTTGGTTTGTCCATCTCGTGAGCGGAGCAGGTCATGACAGCTGAACGTGAGGGTTTGATGAGCGCGGAACGTCGTCAATTCATCAGGAGTGGTGCGGCGGTGGCGGCCGGCGCCGTGGGCATCGGCCAGACCCCGGCGGTCTTTGCGGCCGGGTCCGACGCGCCGGAGAAGAAGGAAGTGCGCATCGGCTTCATCCCGCTGACGGATTGCGCCAGCGTCGTGATGGCCTCGGTGCTGAAGTTCGACGAGAAGTACGGCGTCAAGATCATCCCGACCAAGGAAGCTTCCTGGGCCGGCGTGCGCGACAAGCTGGTCAACGGCGAACTGGACATGGCCCACGTGCTATGGGGCCTGATCTACGGCGTGAACCAGGGTGTGGGCGGGCCGAAGAAGGACATGGCCATCCTGATGAACCTGAACCACAACGGCCAGGCCATCACGCTGAGCAAGAAGCTGGCGGACAAGGGCGCCGTGGATGCCGCGTCGCTGGCCAAGCTGATGGCCGCCGACAAGCGCGAATACACCTTCGCGCAGACCTTCCCGACGGGCACGCACGCCATGTGGCTGTACTACTGGCTGGCCTCGGCGGGCGTGAACCCGATGAAGGACACCAAGGTCATCACCGTGCCGCCGCCCCAGATGGTGGCCAACATGCGCGTGGGCAACATGGACGGCTATTGCGTGGGCGAGCCCTGGAACCACCGCGCCATCATCGACGGCATCGGCATCACCGCGACGACCACCCAGGACATCTGGCGCGACCACCCTGAGAAGGCGCTGGGCACGACGGCGGAGTTTGCGAAGAAGTACCCCAACACCTGCCGCGCGGTCATCGCCGCGGTGCTGGAGGCCGGCCGCTGGATCGACGCGAGCCTGTCCAACAAGAGCAAGATGGCCGAGACCATCGCCGACAAGGCGTACGTCAACACCAGCGTGGATGCCATCAACCAGCGCATCCTGGGGCGTTACCAGAACGGGATGGGCAAGACCTGGGACGACCCGAACCACATGAAGTTCTTCAACGACGGCGCGGTGAACTACCCGTACCTGTCCGACGGCATGTGGTTCCTCACGCAGCACAAGCGCTGGGGCCTGCTCAAGGACCACCCGGACTACCTGGGCGTGGCCCGCTCGATCAACCAGACGGAGTTGTTCAAGCAGGCCGCCGCTGCGGCCAAGGTCAGCCTGCCCAAGAGCGACATGCGCAGCAGCAAGCTGGTCGATGGCATCACCTGGGACGGCAAGGATCCCGCACGTTATGCCGATGGATTCAAGATTCGTGCGTCGGCCCTGGGCTGAATCGCGCTGGCATCACACACCGACCGGAGATCTGCCCATGGTTTCAGCCGTTTTCCATTCGCCGGGTGAAGCGGGCGCGCAGTGGCGGGAGGCCCAGGCCGCCGCCGCAGCCCCCGGCGCCACGCGACCCGGTGCCCTCGCACCGACCGCACCGCCGGCGCAGCCCGTCGCCCGTGCGGCACGCGACCCCATCGATTGGAAGGCGCTGGCCGGCAAGGTGCTGGCACCGCTGGTCGGCCTGGCGCTGCTGATCGGCATCTGGGGCCTGCTCACGACCAAGGGCGGCGCCTTCCCGACGCCGGGGGCCACCTTCGAGGCGGCCGTCAAGCTCTTCGCCGACCCGTTCTACCGCAACGGGCCCAACGACCAGGGCATCGGCTGGAACATCCTGAACTCGCTGGAACGCGTGGCGCTGGGCTTTGGCATGGCAGCGTTGGTGGGCATTCCGCTGGGCTTCCTGATCGGCCGCTTCCAGACGCTCAACGCGATGTTCTCGCCCATCGTGAGCCTGCTCAAGCCGGTGTCGCCGCTGGCCTGGCTGCCCATCGGGCTGCTGGTCTTCAAGGCGGCCAACCCGGCGGCCATCTGGACCATCTTCATCTGCTCGATCTGGCCGATGGTGATCAACACCGCCGTGGGCGTGCAGAAGGTGCCGCAGGACTACCTGAACGTCGCGCGCGTGCTCAACCTCAGCGAGTGGCGCATCGCCACGCGCATCCTGCTGCCGGCGGTGATGCCCTACCTGCTGACCGGCGTGCGCCTGTCGGTGGGCACGGCCTGGCTGGTGATCGTCGCGGCCGAGATGCTGACCGGCGGCGTGGGCATCGGCTTCTGGGTCTGGGACGAGTGGAACAACCTGAACGTCGCCCACATCATCGTGGCGATCTTCGTGATCGGCATCGTCGGCCTGCTGCTCGAGTGGGCTCTGCTGGCGGTGGCACGGCGCTTCGACTACGCCAACAACTGAATCGGGAGGGCACGCGATGTCAACCAAACCGATGCTGAAGATCGAAGGCGTGGGCATGACCTTCGCCACCAGGCGCGGCCCCTTCGTGGCGCTGCGCGACATCGACCTGCAGGTCAAGCGCGGCGAATTTGTTGCGCTGATCGGCCACAGCGGCTGCGGCAAGAGCACGCTGCTGAACCTGGTGGCCGGCCTGACCACGCCGACGCAAGGCCTGCTGCTGCTGGACGACCGCGAGCTCAAGGGCCCGGGGCCGGACCGCGGTGTGGTCTTCCAGAACCACTCGCTGCTGCCCTGGCTGAGCTGCACCGACAACGTCCACCTGGCCGTGGAGCGTGTCTTCGGCGCCACCGAGAGCCGTGCGCAGCTCAAGGCGCGCGCGCTGGCGGCGCTGGACCTGGTGGGTCTGGCGCATGCCAAGGACAAGCTGCCGGGTGAAATCAGCGGCGGCATGAAGCAGCGCGTGGGCATCGCACGCGCGCTGGCCATGGAGCCCAAGATGCTGCTGATGGACGAACCCTTTGGCGCGCTGGACGCGCTGACCCGCGCACGCCTGCAGGACGAGCTGATGAAGATCGTGCAGGCCACCGGCTCGACGGTGATGATGGTGACGCACGACGTCGACGAGGCCGTGCTGCTGAGCGACCGCATCGTGATGATGACCAACGGCCCGGCTGCGACCATCGGCGAGGTACTGGACGTGCCCCTGCCGCCGGTGCGCGAGAGCCCGCGCCAGCGGCTGGAACTGGCCCACGACACGGACTACCTGCGCTCGCGCGAGGCCGTGCTGGAGTTCCTCTACAGCAAGCAGGCGCACGTGGAGAAGGTGGCCGCGTGACCACACCCCCCCCGAAGCGCCTTCGGCGCCTCCCCCCAGGGGGCGCCGCCACCGGCCCGGCCGAGCCGGATCCGCGGCGGCTGCTTGACCCCATGGCCATCGGCGCTCCGTGCGCCGCTTCGCAGGAGATCCCGCGATGAAGAACGATCTGCGTGGCGCCGCGCGGCCCAAGCTCGTCGTCGTAGGCAACGGCATGGCTGGTGTCCGCGCGATCGAGGAGCTGCTGAAGATCGCGCCTGACCTCTACGACATCACGATCTTCGGTGCCGAGCCGCACCCGAACTACAACCGCATCCTGCTGTCGCCGGTGCTGGCCGGCGAACAGACGCTGGACGAGATCGTGCTGAACCCGCTGGACTGGTATGCGCAGCACGGCATCACGCTGCATGCCGGCTCCACGGTCAAGCGCATCGACCGCGTGCACCGCCGCGTCGTGGCCGCCGACGGCACGCACGCTCGATACGACCGGCTGCTTCTGGCCACCGGCTCCAAACCCTTCGTGCTGCCGGTGCCGGGCAAGGACCTGCCCGGTGTGGTGAGCTACCGCGACATCGCCGACACGCAGGCCATGATCGAGGCCGCCACGCGTCACCGCCACGCGGTGGTCATCGGCGGCGGCCTGCTGGGACTCGAAGCCGCCAACGGCCTGCTCAAGCGCGGCATGCAGGTCACGGTGGTGCACATCATGCCGTGGCTGATGGAGCGCCAGCTCGACGAAACGGCCGGCCGGCTGCTGCAGCGCTCGCTCGAGCAGCGCGGCATCCGCTTCGAGATCGGCGCGCAGACCGAGGCCCTGCTGCCGGCCGCAGGCGAAGACACGCCGCGCGTGGGCGCCGTGCGCTTCAAGGACGGCCGCGAGATTCCCGCGGACCTGGTCGTGATGGCCGCCGGCATCCGCCCCGACACCGCACTGGCCGAATCGGCCGGCCTGCACTGCCAGCGCGGCATCGTCGTCAGCGACACGCTGCAGACCGTCACCGACCCGCGCGTCTATGCACTGGGCGAATGTGCGGCGCACCGCGGCGTCGCCTACGGGCTGGTGGCGCCGCTGTTCGAACAGGGCAAGGTCTGCGCCACGCACCTGGCGGAATTTGGCATCGGCCGCTACACGGGCAGCCAGGTCAGCACCAAGCTCAAGGTCACGGGCATCGACCTGTTCTCGGCCGGCCGCTTCATCGGCGGTGACGGCGACGAGGACATCGTGCTGAGCGACCCCACGGCGCCCAACGGCGGCGTCTACAAGCAGCTGGTGATCCGCGACGACAAGCTCGTGGGCGCCTGCCTGTACGGCGACACGGTCGACGGCAGCTGGTATTTCAAGCTGATCCGCGACGGCCGCTCGATCGCCGACATCCGCGACCGGCTGATGTTCGGCGAATCGAATATCGGCGACGTCGGCCACGAGGGCCACCACAAGGCCGCCGCCATGGCCGACAGCGACGAGGTCTGCGGCTGCAACGGCGTCACCAAGGGCACCATCTGCAAGGCCATCAAGGACAAGGGCCTGTTCACGCTGGACGAGGTGCGCAAGCACACCAAGGCCAGCGCGAGCTGCGGCAGCTGCACGGGGCTGGTCGAGCAACTGCTGATGTTCACGGCTGGCGGCGACTACAGCGCCGCGCCGTCGAAGAAGGCGATGTGCGGCTGCACCGACCACAGCCACCAGGACGTGCGCGACGCGATCAAGCGCGAGCACTGGCTGACGATCGACGCCGTGCAGCGCGGCATGGACTGGCGCACGCCCAGCGGCTGCGCCAGTTGCCGCCCGGCGCTGAACTACTACCTGCTGAGCACCTGGCCCAAGGAGGCGCAGGACGACCCGCAGAGCCGCTTCATCAACGAGCGCAGCCACGCCAACATCCAGAAGGACGGCAGCTACAGCGTCGTGCCGCGCATGTGGGGCGGCGAGACCACGGCCGATGAATTGCGACGCATCGCCGATGCGGTGGACAAGTACCAGATCCCGACCGTCAAGGTCACCGGCGGCCAGCGCATCGACCTGCTGGGCGTGAAGAAGGAAGACCTGCCGGCGGTGTGGAAGGACATCGGCATGCCCAGCGGCCATGCCTACGCCAAGGGCCTTCGCACGGTGAAGACCTGCGTGGGCAGCGAGTGGTGCCGCTTCGGCACGCAGGACAGCTCGCAGATGGGCAAGGACCTGGAGCGCGCACTGTGGCGCATGGTGGCGCCGCACAAGGTCAAGCTGGCCGTCAGCGGCTGCCCACGCAACTGCGCCGAGGCCGGCATCAAGGACGTCGGCGTGATCGGCGTGGATTCCGGCTGGGAGATCTATGTCGCCGGCAACGGCGGCATCAAGACCGAGGTGGCGCAGTTTCTCGTCAAGGTGAAGACGCCGGCCGAGGTGCTGGAGTTCTCAGGCGCGTTCATCCAGCTCTACCGCGAGGAAGGCTGGTACCTGGAACGAACCGTGCATTACGTCAATCGCGTCGGCCTGGACCATGTGAAGAAGCGCATCCTGGACGACGCGCCCGGGCGACAGGCCCTGTGGGAGCGCCTGCAATTTGCGCTGGACGGCGAGCCCGACCCCTGGTTTGCATTCGATCAGGCGCGGGTGGACCTGCGCCAGTTCCAGCCGCTGCCCGCAACGGATTCGGTCACGAAGGAGACTGCATGAGTGTGATGAGCCCCGCCTGGAAGGCCGTGTGCCGCGTCCTGGACATTCCCGTGCTTGGTGCACGTCGCCTGGACCGACCGCACGGCATGCCCGTGGCCCTGTTCCGCACGGACGAAGACCGTGTCTTCGCGCTGCTGGACCGTTGCCCGCACAAGGGCGGGCCGCTGAGCCAGGGCATCGTCTTCCGCGACAGCGTGGCCTGCCCGCTGCACAACTGGACCATCGGCCTGGCCGACGGCCTGGCGCGGGCGCCGGACGAAGGCCGCACGCCCACCTTCACCTGCCGCGTCGTGGACGGCGAGGTGCTGCTGGACGCCTACGAACTGGCCACGCGCGCGCTGGACCTCAAGCCGCCGGTGGCCGGGCCGTGCGCCGCGCGGATCGTGCCGGTGGGTTGAGAACCTCCCCCGCCAACGCCGACTCCCCGCCCGGAAACCCCGCGTCATGACCGAGACCCGCACCACCTGCCCGTACTGCGGCGTCGGTTGCGGCGTCATCGTGCGCAGCGAGGGCGGGCAGATCACCGGTGTGCGCGGCGACCCCGAGCACCCGGCCAACCTGGGGCGGTTGTGCACCAAGGGCAGCACGCTGCACCTGACGGCCGCCACGCACCTGCAGGCCCAGGTGCGCGCGCTGCACCCGATGCGACGTGCATCGCGCGGTGCGCCACTGCAGCGCATCGGCTGGGACGAGGCGCTGGACGAGGCGGCCGACCGCTTCGCCGCGACCATCGACACGCACGGGCCGGATGCCGTGGGCCTGTATCTGTCCGGCCAGCTGCTGACCGAGGACTACTACGTCTTCAACAAGCTCGGCAAGGGCCTGATCGGCACGAACAACGTCGACACCAACTCGCGCCTGTGCATGAGCAGCGCGGTGGCCGGCTACAAGGCCAGCCTGGGCGCGGATGCGCCGCCCGCCTGCTACGAGGACCTGGCGCACGCGCAGACGGTCTTCATCACCGGCAGCAACACGGCCTGGGCGCACCCGGTGCTTTTCCGCCGGCTGGAAGACGCGCGCCGCGCCCGGCCGGGCCAGCGCTGGATCGTTGTCGACCCGCGCCGCACCGACACCGCGCGCAGCGCCGATCTGCACCTGCCCATCCTGCCCGGCACGGACGTCATGCTGCACCACGCGCTGCTGCACCTGATGCTGTGGGAAGGCCTCACCGATGCCGCCTACCTGGCCGCGCACACGACGGGCTTCGACGCGCTGCGCGACCGCGTGCGCGACTGCAGCCCGGCGCAGGCCGCGCGCGTGTGCGGCGTGCCCGAGGCCGATATCGTGCAAGCCGCGCGCTGGTTTGCGGGCCTGTCCAACGGCCCACGTGAGCCGACGCTGTCGCTGTACTGCCAGGGCCTGAACCAGAGCAGCAGCGGCACCGACAAGAACCGCACGCTGATCAACCTGCACCTGGCCACGGGCCAGATCGGCAAGCCGGGCGCGGGGCCCTTCTCGTTGACCGGCCAACCGAATGCCATGGGCGGGCGCGAAGTCGGCGGGCTGGCCAACCTGCTGAGCGCGCACCGCGAGCTGGCCAACCCCGCGCACCGCGCCGAGGTGGCCGCGCTGTGGGGTGTGAAGGACGTGCCCGCCGCACCCGGCCGCACGGCGGTGGAACTCTTCGAAGCCGCGGCCGACGGGCAGGTGCGCGCACTGTGGATCGTCTGCACCAACCCGATCCATTCACTGCCCGACAGCACGACGGTGCGGCGCGCGCTGGAGCGCGCGGACTTTGTCGTCGTGCAGGACGCCTACCGCACGCCGGGCACGGTGACACACGCCGACCTGCTGCTGCCGGCCACGACCTGGGGCGAGAAGGACGGCACGGTCACCAACAGTGAGCGCCGCATCAGCCGGGTGCGCCCGGCCGTGGCGGCACCGGGCGAGGCGCGCGATGACTGGCGCATTGCGACCGCGGTGGCGCAGCGGCTGGAACGCCGCCTGCCGTCGCGCCGCGTGGCTGGCCTGGAAGGCCAATCCATGTTCGGCTACGACAGCGCCGAGGCCGTCTGGAGCGAACACCGCGAGAGCACCCGGGGCCGCGACCTGGACATCACCGGCCTGAGCTATGCGGCGCTGGACGCGCAGCCCGAGCAGTGGCCGTATCCGACGGGCGCCTCCGAAGGCCTCGCGCGCTTGTACGGCGACGGCCGCTTTGCCACGGCCGACGGCCGCGCGCTGCTGGCCGCGCCCGCCTGGCGGCCCGTGGCCGAAGGGCGCGATGCGCGCTACCCGGTCTCACTGACCACCGGGCGGCTGCGCGACCAGTGGCACGGCATGAGCCGCAGCGGCACGCTCGGGCGCCTGTTTGCGCACACGCCGGAGCCGGCGCTGGAGATCCATCCACAGGACCTGCAACGCCGCGGCTGGCGCGAAGGCGAGCTCGTGCGGGTGCGCTCGCGCCGTGGCGCGCTGGTGCTGCCGGTGCGCGCCAGCGACGCGCTGGTGCCGGCGCAGGCTTTCATCGCGATGCACTGGGGTCCGGAGTGGGTGTCGGGCGGCGGTGTCAATGTGCTGATGCCGCCGGCGAGCTGCCCGCAATCGCGCCAGCCCGAGCTCAAGCATGCGGCGGTGCGGCTGGAGCCGGCCGAGCTGCCCTGGGGTGTGGTCGCCGCAGCCTGGCTGCCGGCCGATCAGGCGCTGGCGCTGCAGCAGGACCTGCGTGCGCAGTTCGATGCGCACGGCTTTGCGATGTGCGTGCCGTTTGGGCGCGAGACCGAAGGCGAGGGCGCTGCCGGGCGCGTGGGCCTGCTGTTCCGCGCGGCGCGGGCAGCCGCACCCGCGTCGGGTGATCTGGACGCCGCCCTGGCGCCGCTGGAAGCCGCGCTGGGCCTGGCCGGGGAGGGCGCGCTGCGATATGCCGACCGACGCTCGGGCCAGCAACGCGTGCTGCGGCTGTCCTCCGACGGCAGCCTGCAGGCCTTCGTGCTGGCTGGCGATCTGGCCGCGCAGAACTGGGTGTTCGATCTGCTGCGCGCGGGCGCCCCCGCCGCGGCTTTCGGCCGCGCATTGCTGGCTGCGCGCGCACAACCGCCGCAGGCCGTGCCGCCCAGCAGCCCGCAGGTCTGTGCCTGCCACGCGGTCAGCGAATTGGCCATCGTGCACGAGCTGGGCCGCTGCGCCGGCACAGCTGAGGCGCGCCTGCAGCAGCTGCAGCAGACCCTGCACTGCGGCACACAGTGCGGCAGCTGCCTGCCGACGCTGCGGCAGCTGGTGGCGAAGGCACCCGGCGCCACCGACGGTGAGGCGTCAGAACAGGACGTGCATGCCCTGCAGGCCTGAACGGCAGATCGCCTGACCGCCGGGCCCTCAGGCCTGCCTGGCCGCCTGCCAAATCGCCCGCCTCAGGCCCGCGGCGGCACCTCGAACACCAGGCAGGTGGTCGTGGCGTGGGCGTACAGCTTGCCGTGCGCATCGACGATGCGGCCTTCGGCCGTCGCGAGCTGCTTGCCCACGTGCAGCACCTGGCCGATGGCCCGCAACGGTTCGCGGTCGGGATGGGCGGCACGCACGATATTCACGCCCAGCTCGGCCGTCGTGTAGCCGCGGCCGGGCGGCATCATTGTGTGCACGGCGCAGCCCACGGCCGAGTCCAGCAGCGTGGCATACCAGCCGCCATGCACGGTGCCCAAGGGGTTGAGATGCCCGCGGCGCGGCGTGCCCTGGAAGATCGCCTTGCCCGGCTCGACCTCTACCAGCGCGAAGTCCAGCGTCTGCGCGATGGGCGGATAGGGCAGTTCGCCGGCCAGCATCGCCAGCATCATCTCCAGGCCACTGCGCCCGGCCAGCTGCTCGGGCTTGGCCACGCCCGGCCCCACGCCTTGCGCCAGGCGTTCGCGCACGGCCGCTTCGGTGTCGAGCCAAGATTGGCGGATGGCAGCGTGTTTGTCGGTCATCGGTTCTCCTGGGGTCAGGGATGGGGCGTGTCGCGCCTGGCGACGACGGGGCAGGCGCGCGCGAATCGCGCCTTATAGCGGCGATGCGGCGCGCGGGCTGTCACGTGCCGGTCAGCGCGGCTGTGCGCGGGGCATCGACCGGCCGCGCGCTAGGCCCCCAAGGCCCGGCGGTACTGCACCGCCTCCGCCACATGCGCCACGCCGATTTGCGGGCTGGCGGCAAGATCGGCGATCGTGCGCGCGACCTTCAATACGCGGTGGATCGCGCGGCCGGACCAGCCCAGGCGTTGCGCCGCGGCTTCGATGAACTGCAGGGCCTGCGGGTCGGCGCTCAGGCCGGTCTGCAGCGCAGGGCCGTCCAGGCGGGCATTGGGGCGGCCCTGGCGGGCCTGCTGCCAGGCGCGGGCCTCGTCGACACGTTCGGCCACGGCGGCCGAAGACTCCGCCGCCGGCAGCGCCAGCAGTTCCTGCGGCAGCAGCGCGGGCACCTCCACCAGCAGGTCGATGCGGTCCAGCAGCGGGCCGGACAGGCGCGACTGGTAGCGCGACACCTGGTCCGGCGTGCAGCGGCAGGCGCGGCCGATGCCGGCGCGTGCGCCCAGCCAGCCGCAAGGGCAGGGGTTCATCGCCGCGACCAGCTGGAAGGCCGCGGGAAACTGTGCCTGCCGGCCGGCGCGCGAGATGGTGACCTGGCCGGTTTCCAGCGGTTCGCGCAGGGCTTCCAGCGCGGCGCGGGGGAATTCCGGAAGTTCGTCGAGGAAGAGCACGCCGCCGTGGGCGAGTGAGATCTCGCCCGGCCGCGGCGGGCTGCCACCGCCCACCAGCGCCACCGCACTGGCCGAATGGTGCGGGCTGCGAAACGGGCGCAAGCCGTACGCGCGCAGCGCCATGTCCGATCGCCCCAGCCCGCCGACTGCCGCGCTGGCCAGGGCCTCTTCTTCGTCCATCGCGGGCAGCAGGCCCGGCAGGCGCTGGGCCAGCATCGACTTGCCGGTGCCGGGCGGGCCGACCAGCAGCATGCTGTGCGAACCGGCTGCGGCAATCTCCAGCGCGCGCCGCGCACCGGCCTGGCCGCGCACGTCGGCGAGGTCCGGATAGGCGTCGCGGGGGTTCTCTGTCGCCGCGGGCGTGGGGCGCTGCAGGCTCGCGGCCGGGGCGCCGTCAGCGGCGGCGGGTGCCAGCGCCGCGACCACGTCCATCAGGTGCGCCGCGCCGCGCACGTCCACGCCCGGCACGCGCACGGCCTGCCGGGCGCTGTCCATCGGCAGCACCAGTGTGCGCGACGCGCCGCCCGCGGTCTCGCGCCGCACGGCCAGGGCCAGCGCGAGTGCGCCGCGCACCGGGCGCAGGTCGCCGGCCAGCGAGAGCTCGCCGGCAAACTCGTGACCGGCCAGGCGCTCCACCGGCAGCAGGCCGCCGGCGGCCAGGATGCCCAGCGCAATGGGCAGGTCGAAGCGCCCGGATTCCTTGGGCAGGTCCGCGGGTGCGAGGTTCACGATCACGCGCTTGTTGTGCGGGAAGGCATAGCCGCTTTGCGCGAGCGCGGCGCGCACCCGCTCGCGCGATTCCTTGACCTCCGTGTCCGCCAGGCCCACCAGCGTGAAGCTGGGCAGGCCGTTGGCCAGGTGCACCTCCACGCGCACGGCGGGCGCCTCGAATCCGTCGAGCGAACGGCTCATCACCACGGCCAGGGACATCGCAGGGTCATTTCTGGGTAGCCGGCGGCTCGACCATCGATCCGCACCTGGCGGCCATTTTGGAAATGCGCGCGCCGTTCGAGAGCACCACGGTGGTGCGCCCCGAAGCGGGGCCCCCTGCGGAGGGCGCTCCTTACGGGCGGTCACGTTTGCGCACCAGATGCGGGCGCAAAACCTTGGCATGAAAGCTGCACAAGAGGTTCCGAACCTATACCCACTCGACTCAACGGAGAACCCCACGATGCGTATCAAGACCCTCCTCGCCGCAGCAGCCCTGGTCACCACCGCGGCCCTGCCCTCGATCTCCTATGCCGACGTGGCCTACAACGTCGGTGTCGTCACGGACTACCGCTACCGCGGCATCAGCCAGACGCGCCTGAAGCCCGCGCTGCAGGGCGGCGTGGACTGGAGCAACGGCCCCTTCTACGTGGGCGCCTGGGCGTCGACGATCAAGTGGATCAAGGACGCCGGCGGTGGTGCGAACCTCGAGCTCGACCTGTACGGCGGCTACAAGGGCGAGATCGTCAAGGATCTGGCCTATGACGTGGGCGTGCTGGGCTACATCTACGCCGGCCACGACCTGAACCCCAGCCCGAACACCACGGAAATCTACGGCGCGCTGACCTACGGCCCGGCCACGCTGAAGTACTCGCACAGCCTGAGCAACCTGTTCGGCTTCGCCGACAGCAAGAACAGCGGTTATCTCGACTTGAGCGCCACGTTCGATGTCGCGGGTTTCGCCGTGACGCCGCACATCGGCCGCCAGACGGTCAAGAACAACGCCGGCGCGTACTACACCGACGCCTCGGTGACCGTCTCCAAGGAAGTCATGAAGGGCCTGTCGCTCAGCGCCGCCGTGGTGGACACCAACACCGCGGCCTATGTGGGCGCGGGCGGCAAGGACCTGGGCAAGCGCAGCCTCGTGCTGGGCGCCAAGTTCGCCTTCTGAACAGCCAACGATTCACCTCAGCAGGCAGGAGAAAACGACCATGAAGATGGTGACCGCGATCGTCAAGCCGTTCAAGCTCGACGAAGTCCGTGAAGCCCTCAGCGCCATCGGCGTCCAGGGCATCACGGTGACCGAAGTCAAGGGCTTCGGCCGACAGAAAGGCCACACGGAGCTGTACCGGGGCGCGGAGTATGTCGTCGACTTCCTGCCCAAGGTGAAGGTGGAAGCGGCGGTCGACGATGCCCTCGTCGACCGCGTGATCGAAGCCATCGAAGGCGCGGCGCGCACCGGCAAGATCGGCGACGGAAAGATCTTCGTCGCCGCGCTCGAGCAGGTGGTTCGCATCCGCACCGGCGAGACCGGCAAGGACGCCCTCTGACACCCGCCACCAAAACCCGAAGAATTCCCGAGGATCTACTGCGATGAAACTCTTCCGATTGTGGGGCGCCTGCATCCTGGCAGCCCTGGCTCTCGTCCTGTCCGGCGGCGCTCGCGCCGCGGACTTCCCTGCCACGCAGGTCATGTTCGACAGCGGCTCGGCCCAGCTGTCGGAGACGGCCGCCGGTGGTGTCAAGGCCGTGGTCTCCTTCCTCACGGAAAACAAGGACGCCAAGGTCCAGCTGTCCGGCTTCGTCGATGACACCGGCCCGGCCGACGTCAACAAGGAGCTGGCCAAGCAGCGCGCCATGGCCGTGCGCGAGGCCCTGAAGGCCGCCGGCATTGCCGAAGACCGCATCGTGCTGCAAAAGCCCGAGGACATCACCGCCGGCAAGGGCGAGCAGTCGCGCCGCGTCGACATCGCCTTGTTTGCGGCGGCACCGGCGGCGGCAGCAGCAGCTCCCGCGGCCTCGGCCGCCGCAGCGCCAGTGCCCAACAAGGGCGACACGGCCTTCATGACCGTGGCCACGGCGCTGGTCATCCTGATGACCATCCCCGGCCTGGCGCTGTTCTACGGCGGCCTGGTGCGCAGCAAGAACATGCTGTCCGTGCTGATGCAGGTCTTCATGATCTTTGCGCTGATCTCCGTGCTGTGGGTCGTGTACGGCTACTCGCTGGCTTTCACGGCGAGCAACCCGTTCTTCGGCACGCTGGACAAGCTGTTCCTCAAGGGCATCACGCCGGACTCCATCGCCGCCACCTTCAGCAAGGGCGTCGTGCTGCCGGAGCTGACCTTCGTGGCCTTCCAGGGCACCTTCGCGGCCATCACGACCGCGCTGATCGTCGGCGCGTTCGCCGAGCGCATCAAGTTCTCCGCGGTGCTGCTGTTCTCGGTGCTGTGGTTCACCTTCAGCTACCTGCCGGTCGCGCACATGGTCTGGTACTGGGACGGCCCTGACGCCATCACCGACGAGAAGTCCCTGGCTGCGGTCACCGCCAATGCCGGCTTCATGTGGGCCAAGGGCGCGCTGGACTTCGCCGGCGGCACGGTGGTGCACATCAACGCCGCGGTCGCGGGCCTGGTGGGTGCCTACATGCTGGGCAAGCGCGTGGGCTACGGCAAGGAATCGATGGCGCCGCACAGCCTGACGCTGACCATGGTCGGTGCCTCGCTGCTGTGGGTGGGCTGGTTCGGCTTCAACGCCGGTTCCAACCTGGAAGCCAACGGCCTGGCCGCGCTGGCCTTCATCAACACCATCGTCGCCACGGCAGCTGCCACGCTGTCCTGGGCCGCCGGTGAAGCGCTGATGAAGGGCAAGGCCTCGATGCTGGGTGCTGCATCCGGTGCGGTGGCCGGCCTGGTGGCGGTGACGCCGGCCTGCGGCTTCGTGGGTGTGGGCGGCGCGCTGGTCATCGGCGCACTGGCTGGCGTGATCTGCCTGTGGGGTGTGAACGGCCTCAAGCGCATGCTGGGTGCCGACGACTCGCTGGACGTCTTCGGCGTGCACGGCGTGGGCGGCATCCTGGGCGCGCTGCTGACCGGCGTCTTCGCCGCGCCCAGCCTGGGCGGCACGGGCATCTGCAACTACGTCAGCAACAAGTGCGGCGAGTGGGGCGGCATCGGCGCCCAGGTCTGGGTGCAGTTCCAGGGTGTGTTGAGCACCATCGTCGTCTCGGCTGTCGTGTCCTTCGTGGCCTTCAAGATCGTCGACCTGGTGATCGGTCTGCGTGTCTCGGAAGAGTCCGAGCGCGAAGGTCTGGACATCACCTCGCACGGCGAGACGGCGTACCACCGCTGATCGCCCACGGGGGCTGCGGCCCCCGGCCTGCGCAACGCCTTCCGGTGGACGCAGGTGCATGGCAAATCCAAGGGCTGCTCCGGCAGCCCTTTTCGATTCCCCAAGGGCTGCTTCGGCGGCCCTTTTTCATTCCGCAAGGGCTGCTCCGGCAGCCTTTTCCCTTTCATCAGGGCTGCTCCGGCAGCCCTTCTCACGCGCGTCGCGGAGGCCTCAGCCGCGCAGCAGATCCAGCGGCCGCACGGCCGCGCTGCCGGGGAAGACCTCGCGGTCCAGTCGCGCAGACGGGACCTGCAGGTGCGTGCCCAGCAGGCCCTTGGCCACCGCGCGCAGGTCCGTCGTGATGCGCAGGTCGCGGCCTTCGTGACGCTGGGCCTTGGACAGCCCCGGCCAATCCGTCAGGACGCGCCCGCCGCGCACCGCGCCGCCCAGCACGAAGGCCGCGCCGCCCGTGCCGTGGTCCGTGCCCTGCGTGCCGTTGATGGCCACTTCGCGGCCGAATTCGGTCACCACCCACACGGCGGTGCGCGACCACATGCCGCCGGCCGGCGGCGCATCCAGCACCTCGCGCAAGGCGGCCAGGCCGGCGTCCAGCGTGGCCAGGTTGTTGGACAGCGCCCCCTGGGGCGCCGCCTGGTTCGCATGGCTGTCCCAGCCGCCCATGTCCAGCACCAGCGCCTGCGGCCCGCGCGGCTGTGCGGCAAAGCTGGCCGCCTGCCGGAACAGCGCGATCAGCCCGGCGCGCCCGCCGGCCGGCGCCATGCCGCCGGCCATGGCCATCGAGCCGGCCATGTCGGGGTCCTGGTGCAAGGCCTGCGCGCGTGCCAGGGCCTGCGCCAGCGCCGGGTCCGTCGCGTACAGACGCGACAGCCGGGCCACGAGGTCGGCCGACGGCTCCGGCAGCGCCGACGGCGCCCAGGTGTCGACCTCGCCCGGCCCGCGCAGCAGCAGCGGCACGGCGGTATTCAGTGCCATCGCGCGCCGGCGTTCGGGCGCCAGCGCACGTGCGAGCCAGCCGGTGTCGAGTTCGAAAGGCCGCGCGCCGCCGGACTCCAGCACCTGCTGGGCGTCGAAATGCGAGCGCTCGCGGTAGGGCAGGCCGGTGGCGTGCACCACCAGTGCTTCGCCGCGGCCGTACATGGCATGCAGCTGGGCGAGGTTCGGGTGCAGGGCAAACGGGGTGCCGGCCAGCGGCAGCGTGGGGGCCGGTGTCTGCGCCAGCACGCCGCGCGCGTCGGCAAAGGCCGGGTCGCCCGGGGCCGGCGCGGCCGCCAGGCCGTCCAGGCCGCCGCGCAGCAGCACGACGATCAAGCGTCGGTCCTGTGCGGGCGTGCTGCCGGCGGCCCAGCTCAGGCGTGCGCCTGCCGCCATGCCGGCCAGCGCGAAGCCCTGCAGCAGCCGGCGCCGGTGGAGCGATCGCGGCGGGGCGCCGTCGGGCGCCGACAGGACATGTGGATCCTCGCCAGGCCCGGGCGTCGGGTTCGGCGGCGCCATCAGGCGCTTGGGGCTGCGAGCCATCGTGCGGTCCTTGCTGCGCCTCAGCGGCGCTGGAATTCCGGCGCCAGCAACAGCAGCGCCAGGGCCTGCGGGCCGTCGGCCGCACGTTCGATCTGGGTCTCGGTCGCGGCCCTCAGCCGCTCGCCCAGGGCGCGCCGCGCCAGGGCCCGCGCGTCGCGCGAGCGGCCGTAGCGGTCGGCCAGGCGCGTGGCCCACTCGACACGTTTCCACAGGGCGTCCGGGCCCAGCCATTCGTCCTGGCGATCGGGCCAGCCAGCCGGAGAGGGCGCGGCCTGCAGCCGCTGGCCCATGCGGGAGATGCCGGCGTCGGGCTGGCGCTGCAGCACCTCGGGCGACAGGCCCAGCAGCCGTGCGCTGGACACCGCCATTTCCAGCGGCGTCTTCAGCTTGGCCGGCCCGCTCGCCCAGGCCTCGGGCGCGTCGATGAGTTCGGTGTACACCGCGGCGAGGTCGCCGCCGCTGCGGGTGAAGCGTGCCGCCAGCCGGTCGACCAGCGCCGGCGGCGGGTCGTCGGCGACGAAGTGGCGTGCGAGTTTCAGCGCGATGAAACGTGCGGTGGCCGGGTGCCGCACGAGAAGGTCGAGCACGGCCTCCAGGCCGGCCTCGCCGTCGGGAATCGACTGCCCCAGCACCGGCTTCGGCCCGGGCTCGTGCCACGCGGGGTCGAAGCCGGCCACGGCCGCGCCGGAGGCCAAGTCCAGCCAGTCGGCCGGCCGCGGCAGCAGACGCCAGCCCGTGAGAACCGCGGCGAAGGCCGTGACGTCGGCCTGCGTGTAGGCGTGGCTCGCGGCGCCCAGCGTGTGCAGCTCGAGGACTTCGCGCGCGAGGTTTTCGTTCAGGCCCGTGGGCTGTGCGCGCAGTGTCTCGGCATCTGCCGTGCGCCGAGCGCGCTGGCGCGCCACGCGTGAATTCGGGCCCGCGGAGCGGTCGTTGTCCAGGTAGCGCAGCATGGCACCGTGCGTGACGGCGGCCTTCAGCAGCGTGCGGAAGGGCCCGGCGATGTGCGGGCGGATGGCCTCGCGCTCGAAGGCGCCGACCAGCCCGCGTACGGGCGCCTTGGCCAGTGAGACGGTGAAGTGGTTGGCCCAGAACAGCGCCAGGCGCTCGGCAAACGGCCGCTGTGTGGCGATGGCCGCGCCCAGGTGTGCGCGTTGGTCGGCCTGCGTGATCTCGCGAAACTGCTCGGCGAAGCTCAGTTCAGCTGCTGGCGCGGAGGCAGCCTGCGCCGCCATCTCCGCCCCGGCCGCAGGCGCCGGGCGGCGCTGCAATTGCACGAAGCGTGCATGCGTGCGGATGCCGTCGGCCAGCGTGGCCAGGCCCGCGCCGGGCTGGGGATCGGCCGGCCCGATCTGCCGGCGCAGCCACCCATGGGCGTCAGAACCGATGACGGCCAGATCGGCTTCGCCCAGACCGAAGCGGTGGGCGGCGATGGAAGAGGGAGAATCCATGGTGCAGGTGTGCCGATCCTCAACGGTTGCGCCCTGCGTCCCGCTGACGCGCCGGTGTGGGCCCGCGCGCGCGTCGCGGAATCGAGAATCGCAGCGCCGAGCCAGCCCATTGTGGGGAAATGCGGGCCAGGTTCCTAGAATCGGACGCGATCAGCCCCATCTGAGACCCTATGGTCCCCCATCTCACCACTGCCCTGACCGGCCCCATCAACGAGCTCGAGCAGCGCATCCTCGAGTCGATGCCGGCCATCGAGCGCTGGTTCCGGCTCGAATGGATGGAGCACACGCCGCCGTTCTACTCGGCCGTGGACGTGCGCAATGCCGGCTTCAAGCTGGCGCCGGTCGACACCGACCTGTTCCCCGCGGGCTTCCACAACCTCGCGCCCGACATGCTGCCGCTGTGCGTGCAGGCGGCGATGGCGGCCATCGAGAAGATCTGCCCCGAGGCGCGCAACCTGCTGCTGGTGGCCGACAAGTCCACCGCCAACAGCTTCTACCTGATGAATCTGCAGCGGCTGGTGCAGATCTTCCACCAGGCGGGCCTGAACGTGCGCCTGGGCACGCTCGACGAGATGATCGACGGGCCCATGGCGCTGAACCTGCCCGACGGCAGCCAGCTGACGCTCGAGCCGTTGCTGCGCAACCGCGGGCGGCTGGGCCTGAAGAATTTCGACCCCTGCACCATCCTGCTCAACAACGACCTGTGGGCCGGCACGCCCAAGGTGCTGGAGCATGTCTACGAGCAGTACCTGCTGCCGCCGGTGCACGCGGGCTGGGGCCTGCGGCGCAAATCCAACCACTTCCGCAGCTACGAGGAAGTGGCCAAGAAATTCGCCAAGCTGCTGGGCATGGACCCGTGGCTGATCAACCCGATGTACGGCCACTGCGGCGAGGTCGACCCGGGCACGCCGGCCGGCCCCGATTGCGTCAAGGACCAGGTCGATGCGCTGCTGACCAAGATCCGCCGCAAGTACAAGGAATACGGCATCAACGAGCGGCCCTTCGTGGTCGTGAAGGCCGACAACGGCACGCACGGCCTGGGTCTGGCCAGCGTGCGCGACGCCAAGGACCTGGACGATCCCGACGGCCCCACCTGGCGCCGTCTGCGTGCCGTGCGCGAAGGCCGGCAGGCCACGGAAGTCATCATCCAGGAAGGCGTGCCCACCTACGAGCGCGTGAACCACGCGGTGGCCGAGCCGGTGGTCTACATGATCGACCGCTACGTGGTCGGCGGCTTCTACCGCGTGCACGCCGAGCGTGGCATCGACGAGAACCTCAACGCACCAGGCTCGGCCTACGTGCCGCTGGCCTTCGCGCAATCCACGCAGCTGCCCAAGCCGGGTGAGCGGCCGGGCGCCAGTGCGCCGAACCGCTTCTACATGTACGGCGTGATCGGTCGTCTGGCGATGCTGGCCGCGTCGTACGAGCTCGAAGCCACCGATCCCGAAGCCGAGGTCTACGACTGATCCCATCGGCCGGGACGCCGCGGGCACGGGGCGGCGTCCAGGGGCGGTGTTGCGTTCCTGTCTTGCGGCCGAAGTTGCTGCGACGCACAATGCCTGCTTCGCCCGCCCGCGGGTGCCGGGGCCCGCGCAGGGCCAATATGTGAAGAACGATTCCCGACAGCGCTCGCCCGCCGCGCTGGCCAGCCTCACCCTGGCGGCCCTTGGCGTGGTCTACGGCGATATCGGCACCAGCCCGCTGTACGCGCTGAAAGAAGTCTTCCACGCGGGCCATGTCCCGGCCACGCCGCAGAACATCATCGGCGTGCTGTCCTTGATCTTCTGGACGATGACCATCATCGTCTCGCTCAAGTACGTGCTGCTGATCCTGCGCGCCGACAACAACGGCGAAGGCGGCCTGATCGCGATGCTGGCGCTGGCCACGACGGCGGTGAACGACCGGCCGAAGTTGCGCCGTGGACTGATGGTGGTGGGCTTGTTCGGCACCGCCATCTTCTACGGCGACGGTGTCATCACGCCGGCCATCTCGGTGCTCTCGGCGGTCGAAGGCCTGGAGGTGGCGTCGCCGGCCCTGCACAGCTGGATCATTCCGCTGACGCTGGTCGTGCTCACCGGGCTGTTCGGCGTGCAGCGTTTCGGCACCGGCGGCATCGGCAAGTTCTTCGGGCCGATCACGCTGGTGTGGTTCATCGTGCTCGTGCTGCTGGGCATGCCGCACATCCTGGCCAACCCCTCGGTGCTGGTGGCCTTGAATCCGATGCACGCCGCGGGCTTCTTCGCCTCGCAACCGCTGGTGGCCTTCATCGCGCTGGGGGCGGTCGTCCTGTGCGTCACCGGCGGCGAGGCCCTGTATGCCGACATGGGCCACTTCGGACGCCAGCCGATCCGCATCGCCTGGTATGCCTTCGTGATGCCGGCCTTGGTGGTGAACTACTTCGGCCAGGGCGCGATGCTGCTGCAGGACCCCAAGGCGGTGGAGAACCCGTTTTTCCTGATGGCGCCGGATTGGGCGCGGCTGCCGCTGGTCTTTCTGGCCACGGCCGCCACGGTCATCGCCTCGCAGGCGCTGATCTCCGCGGCGTTCTCGGTGACCAAGCAGGCCATCCAGCTGGGCATCCTGCCGCGCATGGCCATCAAGCACACCTCGGTGCGCGACACGGGCCAGATCTACGTGCCCTTCATCAACTGGACGCTGTTCGTGTTCATCGTGCTGGCGGTGGCGCTGTTCCGCAATTCCTCCAGCCTGGCGTCGGCCTACGGCATCGCGGTGACGCTGGACATGACCATCACCACGGTGATGACCTTCTTCGTCATCCGCTACGGCTGGAAGTACCCGCTGGCGCTGTGCCTGTCGGCCACCGGCATCTTCTTTGTCATCGACATCACCTTCTTTGCGTCGAACCTGCTCAAGCTCGTGGGCGGTGGCTGGTTCCCGCTGCTGATCGGCTCGGGCATGTTCCTGCTGATGCTGACGTGGAAGCAGGGCCGGCGGCTGATGGCCGAGAAGCTGCAGGAAGACGCCATCGAACTCAAGGGTTTCCTGGACGCCGTCTTCATCGACCCGCCCACACGCGTGGAGGGCACGGCCGTCTTCCTGGCCGCCGAAAAGGGCCTCGTGCCCAATGCGCTGCTGCACAACCTCAAGCACAACAAGGTGCTGCACGAGTACAACCTGTTCGTGACCGTGCGCCACCACGAGATCCCCTGGGTGGGCCTGAACAAGCGCCTGGAGCTCGAGCCGCTGGGCCACGACTGCTGGCAGGTGGTGCTGAATTTCGGCTTCAAGAACGACCCGGACGTGCCCGAGGCGCTGCAGTTGCTCGAGGGTCGCGGCATCCCGCTGCCCGACATGGACACGAGCTACTTCCTCAGCCGTGACATCGTCATCCCGACCTTCGGCGCGGGCATGGCGATCTGGCGCGAGAAGCTTTTTGCCAGCATGCACCGCAATGCGGCCGCCGCGGCGGACTTCCTGAACCTGCCGTCCAACCGCATCGTCGAGCTGGGCGCCAAAGTCGAGATCTGAGTGGCGGTCGCCACGCCTGATTCCCGGCCGGTGCGCGCGGCGAAAGGGCCGGTCGGCTCGACCTGTTCGGCCGGAGGCTGGGTGTGTTGACCCGCGACCTGCTGCCGC
The DNA here is from genome assembly GCA_963205115.1 of Pseudomonadota bacterium. GTDB lineage: Bacteria > Pseudomonadota > Gammaproteobacteria > Burkholderiales > Burkholderiaceae_C > Rubrivivax. The sequence continues at coordinate 124,187 of CAUJHV010000021.1, forward strand.
CCGTCGTCGCGGGATTCGTCGCGGTGCTCGTGGGTTTCACGAGCTCGGTGGCGCTCGTGTTCGCGGCGGCGCAGGCCCTGCAGGCCACGCCGGCGCAGACCGTCTCATGGATGTGGGCGTTAGGCCTGGGCATGGGCATCACCTCGATCGGCCTGTCCTGGCACTACCGCCAGCCGGTGCTGACGGCGTGGTCGACGCCCGGTGCGGCGCTGATCGCCGCCACCAGCGGCGTGGGCATGGCCGAGGCGGTCGGGGCTTTTGTCGTCAGCGGCGGGCTCATCACCCTCTTCGGCGTCACGCGCCTGTTCGAGCGGGCGATGGACAAGATCCCACAGGCCATCGCCGCGGCGTTGCTGGCCGGTGTGCTGGCGCGCTTCGGGCTCGATGCCGTGGGCGCGTTCAAGGGCAATCCGCCGTTGGTGCTGGCGATGACGCTGGCCTTTCTCGTCGGGCGACGCGCCTGGCCGCGCTACGCGGTGCCGGTGGTGCTGGTGGTGGGCATCGCGGTGGCGGCTGCACAAGGCCGCATCGCGGGCTCGGCCATCCAATGGGCCTGGGCCGTGCCGGTGTGGACCACGCCCGTGTTCACCTCCTCGGCGCTGATCGGCCTGGCGCTGCCGCTGTTTGTCGTCACCATGGCGTCGCAGAACCTGCCGGGCGTGGCCGCGCAGCGTGCGGCCGGCTACCGCACGCCGGTCTCGCCGCCGGTCGCGGTGACCGGCCTGGCCACCGTGTTGTTGGCGCCTTTCGGGGGTTATGCGTTGAACCTCGCGGCCATCACCGCAGCCATCTGCATGGGGCGCGAAGCCGGCGAAGACCCCGCTCGGCGCTGGCGCGCATCCGCCGCGGCCGGCCTCTTCTACGTGGCCGTCGGCCTGGCCGGCGGAGCGGTCGTCGGCCTGCTGCAGGCCTTTCCGCGCGAGCTGGTGCTGGTCGTGGCGGGCCTGGCGCTGCTGGGCACGATCACCGGCGGGTTGGCCGCCGCGCTGAAGGACGAGCGCCTGCGCGACGCGGCCGGCCTCACGTTCCTCGTGACGCTGTCGGGTCTGACGCTGTGGGGCGTCGGTTCGGCCTTCTGGGGCGTGGTCGCCGGCACGACTGCGTGGCTTGTGCAACAGTACCGCTGGCGCGCCGGCCGCTGAAGGCCTGCGGTCCGCGGGCCGATCGCTCGTGGCTGCACCGCCACCGCCGGCGCATCCCGGTACGCTCGACACACGGCCTGCACGTCGCGCAGGCACTTTTTTAGCGGAAGCCCTGAACCGTGAAGCTGCTTTTCGTTGCCGACCCGCTGGAGTCGTTCAAGACCTACAAGGACACGACCTTCGCCATGATGCGCGAGGCCGCGTCGCGCGGCCACACGCTGCTGGCCTGCGAGCCCGCCGACATCCGCTGGCGCCGCGGTGAACGTGTCACCGCGACCGTGCGCGAGATCGTGCTGACGGGCGAGGCGGACCACTGGTTCGACACGCGCGCTACGCATGCGGCGATGCCGCTGTGCGATACGCAGGCGATCGTGATGCGCAAGGACCCGCCCTTCGACAGCGAGTATTTCTACGCCACGCACTTGCTCGGCCAGGCCGAACGCGAAGGCGCGCGGGTCTTCAACAAGCCCGCGGCGCTGCGCGACCACCCGGAGAAGCTGGCGATCCTGGAATTTCCGCAGTGGATCGCGCCGACCCTGGTGACGCGCCGCGAAGACGACATCCGCGCCTTTCACGCCGAGCACCGCGACATCATCCTCAAGCCGCTGGACGGCATGGGCGGCATGGGCATCTTCCGCGTCGGGCCCGACGGGTTGAACCTGGGCAGCATCGCGGAGACGCTCAACCGCGGTGGCGCGCAGACCGTGATGGTGCAGCGCTACCTGCCGCAGATCACCCAGGGCGACAAGCGCGTGCTGGTGATCGACGGCGAGCCCGTGCCTTACTGCCTGGCGCGCATCCCGCAGGGCAGCGAGATCCGCGGCAATCTGGCTGCCGGCGGCAAGGGCGTGGCGCAGCCGCTCAGCGACAGCGACCGCGCGATCGCCACAGCCATCGGCCCGGTGCTGGCCGCGCGCGGCCTGCTGCTGGTGGGGTTGGACGTCATCGGCGACTGCCTGACGGAAATCAACGTGACCAGCCCGACCTGTTTCCAGGAGATCATGCAGCAGACCGGCTTCGATGTCGCGGGGCGTTTTGTCGACGCGCTGGAGGCCGCGGTGAAGCGCGCCTGAGGCCGCGGCTTCAGCGCCCGTGCGCCGGCACAATGGGGTGGTTGCCGGCGAGGGTCGCGCGGCAGCCGATCAGCTGTCCGTCGTCGGGCCTTCGGGCCTCGCTGGCTGCGCGCTCACCGCACGCTCGACCGCCGCGCGTGGTTTGGCAGCCCGGCCTTCGACGGGCGTACGCGTGCGGGCCTTGCGGTCTGCGGCGGCCGAGGCCGGCGCGGGCGACTCGGTTGTGGCGACATCGCCGTTGAGCTCCAATGCCCCTGTGAGGGCCGCCTGCCGCGCCGCAGCATGGTTGTCCGTCGGCGTGACCGCCACCGGCCCCTCGAAGGCGATGCGCCACTGGTTGTTGCTGCGCGTCCAGTACTGGCGGTAGGTGGCCGGCGCCGGGCCCGCGGCCGCGTGCGAGGTCACGACCATCACCGGCGTGCTGTCGGTCGACCAGGACAGCAGGCTGACGCGCTCGCGCGCGTCGTCCGCGGCGGGTTTCCAGCGCCGCGCTTCCGTCGCGCCGGGCAAGTACCAGCGCGCCGTTTCCTGTTCGTCGGCCTCGCGCCGGGCGCTGCTCCAGGCTTGCCAGGCCGGCAGGAATTCGGCCGCGGTCTGGCGCGCGGCATCCGCGGACACCCAGCGGATCGACTGGGCGATCACCACCGGCGTGGCATCGACATCCAGCGTCTGCAGCAGCTGCTCGACATCGGTGTTGGACATCGCCACGCAGCCGTCCGTGGCCCAGGGCTCGTGGTTCAGCGTCTCGGCGGGCACGCCGTGCAGGAACAGTCCCGAGCCGGTGCGTCCCTGCAGGCGGTCGGCCGCATTCGGGTAGTTGAAGCGCAGCGCGCCGTGCCCGAAGCGTGCGTCAAGCTGCGCCTTCGGCAGGGCCGCGGTGACCCAGTAAACGCCCAACGGCGTGCGGCGATCACCCTCCGCGCGTTTGTCCACGCCCTGCTTGCCCAGCGACACGTAGAAGTCGCGTTCCAGGCGCATGCCGTCAGGACCGTTCGAGAAGACGTACAACCGCGACCGGGAAGCGTCGACGGCGACGGCATGGTGGATGCCCGGGGCCAGACGCACAAATTCGGCGGGGACCATGCCTGTGGGCGGCCGGTCGCGCAGCGCGGCGATGCGCCGCTGCGCTTCCAGGCGCAGGCCCTGGCGCCGCGGGTCCTGTGTGTCGGCCGAACTGCCGGCATCGACACCGAATGCTGCGGGCCAGCCGGCGCGCGTGGCCAGCAGGTCGCCATACAGCATCTGGGCGAGCGCGAAGGTCGGGTGATCGTGCACCAGCGCCGTGGCCATCTCGAAGGCCTCCCGGCCCCGGCCTTCACCCAGCGCAGCATAGGCGGCGATCAGACGGCCTTCCGCGCCTTCGCCGGTGGTGCGAAGGAAGGGCAGGCCGGGCACCACGTCGTCGGGGCCCAGCGGCGCACGCACGTCGCCGCGCAGAACGGGCGCCGGCAACGCGGCGGTTCGGGACGCGTCGCTCGAACGCTCATGACCCGGCGCGCCCAGCGGCGCCAGCACGGCACTGCAAGCGGCCACGAGGGCCAGCCCGCCGCCGCCCAGCCAAGCCCAGCGCCAGGAGCGCAGCCGCCCCGACGAGGCCTGCTCGTCGGGCCAGGCGTTCAGCGCCCCGACTCTTCCTGGATCAGCCACTTGCCTTGCACCTTCTGCATGGTGACGGCCTTGCGCGAACGCGCACTGGGGCCATCGGACTGGTAGTTTTGCAGGAATCGCACCGTGGCCCGGTCACCATTGAGCGTGACCTTGACGTCGGAAACCGACACATTGATGCGCGAGCGCGCCTCGATGCGCGACTTGCGCTCCTTCAGCCAGGCCGCGTGGTCGGCCGTACTGCCCTTGAAGTCGGGGGTGTAGGCGCTGGCGTAGCCGTTGACATCGCGGCTGGACCAGGCATGCGCCCAGGCCTTCAGCGCGGCTTCGACCTCGCCGGCGTCGGCCTTGTCGGCCACTGCCGGCTTGGGCGCCGGAGCGGGGGCTGCAACCGGGGCCGGGGCCGGCGCTGCGGCCGGTGCAGCCGCAGGCGCAGCCGCGGGCGCAGCCGCGGGCGCAGCCGCGGGCTTCGGGGCGGCGACAGGAGGCGCAACGGGCGCGGGCACCGGGGTGGGTGCAGCCTTCGGCGGCTCGGGCGGTTTCGGAGCCGCCGAAGGCAGCGGGGCTGCGGCAGGTGCCGGTGCGGGCGCCGCTGCCTGCGCGACAGTCGTGGGCTCGGCCGGCAGCGGCGACGCGCGGCCCGGGGTCGCCGGGGCGCCGGTCGCGGCCAGCGCGGTCAGCTCGGTCACCATCTCGAGCTTGGGCTTGGCCGTCTTCAGGTTCTTGTCGATCTGCAGCGCCTTGCGGTAGGCGTCACCCGCCATGTGCGAGTACAGGTCGCCCAGGTTCTCGTAGGCCGTCGCGTAGGTGGGATGCGTGCGGATCGCGCGCTCCAGCGAGGCTTTCGCTTCTTCGTAGCGCCCCATCGCCGCGAGGATCACGGCGATGTTGTTGTGCACCGCCGGCAGCTGTGGGTTGATCGTGGCGACCTTCTGGAACGCCGCCAGCGCATCGTTGTTGCGGTTGAGGTTGGACAGTACCGCGCCGCGGTTCATCAGCAGCTGCGTGTCGTTGGGCTTCGTCTTGAGCTGCGCGTCGATCAGCATCAGCGCCTCGCCCCACTTCTGCTCGGCAAGAAGGCTGGCGACCTGTTTGTCCATCGGCGGCTGCTGGGCAGCGACCCAGGGGCTGCAGCTCAAGGCCGCCAGTGCGAGGACGGAGGCGCGCAGCACGGGGCCGGCTGGGAAGCAGAGGGACGACTTCATGTGGGTGAGCCGCGGGCCGCGGGTGCCGCCGCAGGGCGGAGTTCCGGGCCCCGGACCGGGTGGACGCGGGGAATCGAAGTATAGCTTTGGCCCCCTCGTGGGGGTCTTGCCAAGTGGCCCGGATCGGACCCTCGCACGAGCCGCCAAAAACCTTGTCGAGGGTTTGCGCAGGGCTCGCCGAGGGCTTGCGGACGGCGGACGACAATGCCGTCATGGCCCTGCTCACCCTGTCCGATGCCCACCTGGCCTTTGGCCACCTGCCCTTGCTGGACGGCGCGAGCCTGAGCCTGGAGGCCGATGAGGCGGTGGCGCTCATCGGCCGCAACGGCAGTGGCAAGTCCTCGCTGCTGAAGATCCTGGCCGGCATCGACGCCGTGGATGGCGGCGTCCTGCAGGTGCGCCAGGGCCTGCGCCGCGTGCTGGTGCCACAGGAGCCTGTATTTGCACCGGGATCGAGCGTTTTCGACGCAGTGGCCGAGGGCTTGTCGGTCGTGCGCGAGCTGCGCCGGCGCTACGAGGCCCATGAGGCCGGCGCGGACCTGGACGCGCTGCAGGCCGACATCGAACTGCTGGACGGCTGGACCTGGGAGCAGCGCGTGGACGAGCAGCTGCACCGCCTGGGTCTGAATCCGCAGGCCGCGGTGGATGCGCTGTCCGGCGGCGTGCGCAAGCGCGTGGCCTTGGCGCGCGCGCTCGTCACGCAGCCCGACCTGCTGCTGCTGGACGAGCCCACCAACCACCTGGACATCGACGGCATCGAATGGTTGCAAGAGTTACTCGCCGGGCGGCGTGGAAGCCTCGCGCTGGTGTCGCACGACCGCGCCTTCATCGATGCGGTGGCCACGCGCATCGTCGAGCTGGACCGCGGCCGGCTGCGGTCCTATCCCGGCAACTACGCGGCTTTCGAGCGCGCCCGTGAGCGCGAACTGGAGGCCGAGGCACAGTCCGCGGCGCGGGCCGACAAGCTGCTGGCGCAGGAAGAGGTCTGGGTGCGCAAGGGCGTCGAGGCCCGTCGCACGCGCAGCGTGGGCCGCGTGGCGAGGCTGGAGCAGCTGCGCGAGCAGCGGCGGCTGCGCCGCGAGCAGCTGGGCCAGGTGCGGCTGGAGGTCGACTCCGGGCTGCCGTCAGGCCGAATCGTGGCCGAACTCGACGGCGTGAGCCTGCAGCGCGGCGGCCGATTGCTGATCGACGGTTTCAGCGCCACGCTGCTGCGCGGCGACAAGGTCGGCCTGATCGGCCCGAACGGCTGCGGCAAGACCAGCCTGCTCAAGCTGATCCTGGGCGAACTGGCGCCCACGGCCGGCCGCGTGCGCCAGGGTTCGCGCATCCAGGTGGCGTATTTCGATCAGATGCGCGCGGGGCTGGACCTGGAGGCTTCGCTGGCCGACACCATCAGCCCGGGCAGTGAGTGGGTGGAATTCGCCGGGCAGCGCAAGCACGTGATGAGCTACCTCAGCGACTTCCTGTTCGCGCCGGAACGCGCGAATGCGCCGGTGCGCACGCTGTCCGGTGGCGAGCGCAACCGGCTGCTGCTGGCGCGCCTGTTTGCGCTGCCGGCCAATGTGCTGGTGCTGGACGAGCCGACCAACGACCTGGACGTGGAGACGCTGGACCTGCTCGAAGAGCTGCTGCAGGGCTATGCCGGCACGGTCTTCCTCGTGTCGCACGACCGGCGTTTTCTCGACAACGTGGCCACCAGCACCATCGCCTGGGAGGGCGACCCGGTCTTCGGGGGCCGCCCCGGCCTGTGGCGCGAATACGAAGGCGGCTACGAGGAGTGGCGGCGCCAGCGCGAACGCCAGCGTGTCGCACCGACGGCCGCGGCGCCGAAAGCCTCGGTCGTGACGGCCCCGGATGCTGCTGCGGCAACGGGCGCGGCGCGCAGCGCCAAGCTCAGCTACCGCGAGGTGCGCGAACTGCAGGAACTGCCGCAGCGCATCGAGGCGCTGGAGACCGAGCAGCGCCAACTGGCGGCCGACATGGAGCGCCCGGAGCTGTTTCGCGCCGATCCGCAGCGCGGCGCGCAGATGAGCGCACGCTGGGCGGCGATCGAAGAAGAGTTGATGGGCTGCCTGGAGCGCTGGGAAGCGCTGTCGGCGCGCGCCTGAGCGTGTGAGGCGCGGGCCTCGGGAGCTGTGAACGAACTTCGTGCGCCCGTGCAGCGCACGAGCGGTCCTGGGCGCGTTTTCAGGCCCAGACGTCGGAGCTGGCCGCCGGGTGCGTGCGCGTGGCCATCAGGGCCGACTGCAGGTACAGGCCGTTGAGCAGCCGCATCGCGCGCTCGCGGTCGAAACCGGCCCAGCCCGACATTTCCTTCAGGTTGGTGGCTTCTCGCTTGAGGCGGTGCAGCGCCGCAGCGATCGTGCCGCTGGGCTCGATCCCCCGGATGGAGACGCCGGGCGGGATGCGGAAAGCGGCATGCACGGGGATTTCCGGCAGCAATTCGGCGCGCGCGCCACGCATGGCCAGTTCCCAGGCCAGTACGCCCAGCGGTGCATACAGCGCGCGTTCCTCGGCCGAGATGGCCGGGTCGTCCAGTGACGGCGCCTTGGTGAGTGCGGGCGCCACGCGCAGCACGAAGAAATCGGTCAGCCGCAGCTTCAGCAGCTTGCGCAGCGGCAGCGGCGCATGCACGAGCCGGCGGTCGGGATAAATGGTCAGCGGCAGCACGCGGCGGCCGTATTCCACCTGGATCAGGAGTGCGCGGCCGTGGCGCATGGCGGCGGCCACGACCTCGATGAGTTCGGTCTGGATGCCGTTGCGATCGAAGCGCTTGAGGTCACCGGCCAATGACGGCGGCAAGGCTGCCAGATGTGCGGCGTGGCCCTGGACACGCGGGTGCGATTCGTTGAGCTGCCGCAGGAAGACGCTCACGCGGGCGAGATCGGGGGCAGCAACGGACAGGGTGGACTGGAACATGCGGGGCGGCACCGGTGCGTGACCATCCGGGGCCGGAAACAGGGGACACGTCCGATCATGTCCGCTCAGCCGGGGTGCCGCATCCCCTCGAACAGGCGCCAGAACCGCGGGTCCTGGGAGCACGCAAAGTTGATGCGCATGAGCGTGCTGGGCCGCCGCCCTGCGTGGAACAGCGAGCCCGGTGCGAGCAGCCAGCCGGCCTCGTGCGCGGCCAACGCCAGGCGGTCGGTATCCATGCCGGTGTCCACCCAGCCGAACAGGCCTTGCGGCGGCGCCACGAAGCGGCAGCCTGCGGCCTCGGCCTGGCGTTGCACGCGCTGGCGCGATCCGGCCAGGCGTTCCACGATGCGCTCCGCGTGGCGCCGCAGCGCGCCTTGCTCCAGGCACCAGGCCACGGCGCGCTCCAGCGGCGCTGGGCTGGTCAGGGTGGCGAGCAGCTTGGTGTCGATCAGACGCTCGGCCAGCGCGGGCGGCGCGGCCAGGAAGCCCACCCGCCACTGCGGCGCGAGGATCTTCGAGAAGCCCGAGACGAGCACCGTGCGCCGCAGCCCGTCCAGGGCTGAGAGGCGCAGCGCGTGCGGCGGCGCGAACCAGGCGTAGCTGTCGTCCTCGACGATGGTGAAGTCGTGCGCCTCGGCCAGCTGCAGCACGCGGTGTGCCGACGCGGCGGTCAGCGACGCGCCGGTGGGGTTGTGCAAGACGGAGACGGTGACATACATGCGCGGGCGGTGCTCGCGCGCCAGTGCCTCCAGGCGCGCGAGGTCGGGCCCGTCGATGCCGCGCGGTACGGGCAGGATTCGCACGCCCATGCGCTGCAGCCGCGCAAATTCGACCGCCCAGCCGGGCTCGTCGACCAGCACCGCGTCGCCCGGCTGCAGCAGCGTGCGCGAGACGATGTCCAGCGCGTGGGTGGCGCCGACGGTGGTGACGATCTGCTGCGCGCTGGCGGCCACGCCGAGGTCGGCCAGCCGTCCGGACAGTGCCTCGCGCAGCGACAGGTCGCCCGCAGGCTCGCCGTAGCCCAGCCAGGTCTGGGCCGGCGTGTGGCGCGTGACGTGGCGCAGCGCGCGCAGCAGCAGCTCGCCATCCAGCCAGCTGGCCGGCAGGGTGCCGATGCCCGGCGACTGCGGCCCCGTGGACGGGCTGAACATGCCGCGTATCAGCGCCGTGGTGTCCACCGGCGCCTGACTCACCGGCGTGGGCGCGGCAGTGGGTGCGGTGCGCGTGCGTGCCGCGGGTTCGCGCACGAAGAAGCCGCGCTGCGGGCGCGCCTCGATCAGGCCCATGGCCTGCAGGCGGTCGTAGGACGCCACGACGGTGGACGGGCTCACGCCGTGGCGCCGCGCCGCCTCGCGCACCGAGGGCAGGCGCCCGCCCGGCGGCAGCGCGCGCAGCCCGATCGACTCGGCCAGCCGCTGCGCGAGCTGCTCCGACAGCCCCTGGCTGCCCTGCCGCGCGAGGGCGTCGTCGATGCCGGTGTCTGTCAGCTGTGCCATGCGTGTGACCCACACAGAATCTTGAAGTGTCTGGACAAGTGTATGGCTTCTGTATCGTTGCCGGCGGCTAGACTGCGCCCATGCCTGCCGCCGAACTCTGGGCCCTGCTGGCCTTCTCCACCGCGATGGCCTTCACGCCGGGACCCAACACGACCCTGTCGACCGCGCTCGCGGCCAACGGCGGCCTGCGCGCGGCGATGCCCTTCGTGGTCTCGGTGCCGGTGGGCTGGGGTCTGCTGCTGCTGGCCTGCGTGGGCGGTCTGGGCGCGCTGCTGGCGGCCGCGCCGATGCTGCGCGGAACGATCCAGGTGCTGGGCCTGGCCTACATGCTGTGGCTGGCCTGGCGCCTGGCGCGCGCGTCCACCCTGGGCCAGGCGCGAGACGGCTTGCGCGTGGGCTTCTGGCAAGGCGTGGCGCTGCAATTCGTGAATATCAAGGCCTGGATGAATGCGCTGCTGATCACCGCCGGCTGGGTGACCGTCGGCCCGGACTGGTCCGCGCGCGTGGCGATCGTGCTGCCGCTGATGCTGGCCTATGCCTTCTGCAGCAACCTGACCTATGCGCTGGTGGGCTCCACGCTGCGGCACTGGCTGGCGCAAGGGCGCCGGCTGTTGATGTTCAACCGTGCACTGGCGGCCGTGCTGCTGGCCACCGCGATCTGGATGGCGCGGCTGTGAAGACGCCGGATGCCGCATACCCCACCGGCGGCCTGCTGCTGGGCCTGCTGGGTGTGGCGATCTTCGCGATGACCTTGCCGATGACGCGCATGGCCGTCGGCGATGCCGGCGCACCGCAGCTGCCGCCGGCCTTCGTCACGGCCGGGCGTGCGGCCGTGGCCGGCCTGCTCAGCGTGGTCTGGCTGCTGGCCGTGCGCGCGCCCCGGCCGCGGCGGCACCTGTGGCCGGCGTTGGCGGTGTGCGCCTGCGGCACGGTGGTGGGTTTTCCGCTGTTCCTGGCGCTGGCGCTGCGCGAGGTGCCGTCCATGCACGCGGCGGTGGTGACGGGCGTGCTGCCGCTGGCCACCGCCGTGGCGGCCGCGCTGGCCCTGCGCCAGCGGGCGTCACTGGGTTTCTGGCTCTGCGCGGTGCTGGGCTGTGCGACGGTCATCGGCTATGCGGCCTGGGTGGGCGGCGGGTCGCTGCACCGAGCGGACGGCTATCTGCTGGCCGCGGTGGCCAGTGCCGCCACCGGTTACGTGGCCGGCGCGCGTGTATCGGCCGAGATGCCCGCGCAGCAGACCATCGGCTGGGTGCTGGTGCTGAGCCTGCCGCTGACCCTGCCGGTGACGGCCTGGGTCTGGCCGACACACACGGCATCGGCTGCGGCCTGGGCCGGCTTCGCCTATGTCTCGGTCTTCTCGATGTGGCTGGGCTTTTTCGCCTGGTACCGCGCGCTGGCCACGGGCGGTGTGCTGCGCGTGAGCCAGGTGCAGCTCGTGCAGCCCTTCCTGTCGCTGCTGTTTGCCGTGCCGCTGCTGGGCGAGGCGCTGCAGCCCGCCACGGTCGTCTTCACGCTGCTGGTCGTGGCCATCGTCTTCGTCGGCAAGCGCATGCCGGTGGCCCCCACGCCGCCATCCCGTTCCACCACCGCCCCGGAGGGCGCCCATGTCTGATCCTGCTTCCCCCTGGACCCTCGCGCGGCGTGCCGCGCGGCTGAACCCATCGACGATCCGCGAGATCCTCAAGCTCACCGAGCTGCCGGGCATCATCTCGCTGGCCGGCGGCCTGCCGGCGCCGGAGAGTTTTCCGGTCGAGGCCATGGCCGAGGCCAGCGCGCGTGTGCTGCGCGATCAACCCCGCGAGGCGCTGCAATATGCGGCCAGCGAGGGGTTCGGTCCGCTGCGCGAATGGTTGTCCGCGCAGCTGGCGCGCGACGGCCTGAAGGCCGACCCCGCGCGCATCCTCGTGACCACCGGCTCGCAGCAAGGGCTGGACCTCGTGGGCAAGGTGCTGGTCGATCCGGGCTCGCGCGTGGCGGTCGAGCAGCCGACCTACCTGGGCGCGCTGCAGGCCTTCGCGCCCTTCGAGCCGGAATTCCAGCCGCTGGCCTGCGACGACGAAGGCCCGCTGCCCGAGGCCTTTGCGGCCGCGCGCGGGGCGCGCATGGCGTATCTGCTGCCCAATTTCCAGAACCCGAGCGGCCGCAGCATCCCGGCGGCGCGACGCGAGGCCATCGTCGCGCAGGCCGCGGCGCATGGCGTGCCCATCGTCGAGGACAACCCCTATGGCGAGCTCTGGTACGACGAGGCGCCGCCCCCGCCGCTGAGCGCCGCGGCCGGCGAGGGCGCGGTCTATCTGGGCTCGTTCTCCAAGGTGCTCGCGCCGGGCCTGCGGCTGGGCTTTGTCGTCGCGCCGGCCGCGCTGTTCCCCAAGCTGCTGCAGGCCAAGCAGGCCGCGGACCTGCACACACCCGGCTTCAACCAGCGCGTGGCCTACGAGGTGGTGCGCGACGGTTTTCTCGATACACATCTGCCGGCCGTGCGCGCGCGCTACAAGCGCCAGCGCGACGCCATGCAGGCGGCCCTGCAGGCGCACCTGCCCGCGGGCTGCCGCTGGCAGAAGCCGCATGGCGGCATGTTTTTCTGGGTCGAGCTGCCGCCGGCGGTGGACGCCACCGCGCTGCTGCCGCGCGCCGTCGAGGCCGGCGTGGCCTATGTGCCGGGCGCGCCGTTCTTCTCGGATGGCGGTCGCAGCGACTGCCTGCGGCTGAGCTTCGTCACCGTCACACCCGAGCGCATCGACGAAGGCGTGCGCGCGCTGGCCGGCGTGATCGCGCAGGCGCTGGACACACGGAAGGCCGCATGATGCGCCGCTACCGCTTCCACCAGGTCGACGTCTTCACCGATCACGCGCTGCGCGGCAACCCGCTGGCGGTGGTGCACGGCGCGCAGGACCTGTCCGACGAGCAGCTCGCGGCCTTTGCGCGCTGGACAAACCTGTCCGAGACGGTGTTCCTGCTGCCGCCCACCGAGGCCGGCGCGGACTACCGGCTGCGCATCTTCACGCCCGACCGCGAGCTGCCGTTTGCTGGCCACCCGACGCTGGGTGCCTGCGCGGCCTGGCTGGCAGCCGGCGGGCAGCCGCGCGAGGCCGCGGCGGTTGTGCAGCAATGTGGCGTGGGCCTGGTGCGTGTGCGCCGCGCGCATGGCCGGCTGGCCTTCGCGGCGCCGCCGCTGCGCCGCACCGGCCGTGTCGACGACGAGACCCTGGCGCGCATCACCCGCGCACTGCGTGTGGGACCCGAGGCTTTCATCGCCTCGCAGTGGCTGGTCAATGGTCCGAACTGGGTGGCGGTGATGATGCGCACGCGCGATGAAGTGCTGGCGCTGAAGCCCGACTTTGCGGCGATGGGTGATCTCGAGATCGGCGTCATCGCACCGTCTGTCGACACCGAGTTTCTCTTCGAGGTGCGCGCCTTCGTGCCGACGCTGGGCGTCAACGAAGACCCCGTCACCGGCAGCCTGCAGGCCGGGCTGGCGCAGTGGCTGATCGGCGAGGGCCTGGCCCCTGCGCGCTACCTCGCCGCGCAAGGCACGGCCATGGGCCGCGCGGGCCGGGTGCACGTCGAGCGCGACGGCAAGGACATCTGGATCGGCGGCGACGTGGTGATCTGCATCGAGGGCGAGTTGCGCGTGTGAGGGCCGAATCGTGTGCCGCGTCCGCGATTCGGCGGCGGCACGCGATCCACATGCCCACAGGCGCGGCGCTGCGATCGGCGAGGGCGACCGCCGCCCTGCAGACGTAGCATCGACCTCGGCCAAAAGTGTGGCACCCACGAGGACTCGACGAGATGACCGAAGACCTGTTCCGCGAAGACAGCCACCTGCTGCAGTGCGAGGCGCGTGTGCGGCGCGACGATGCAGGCGGCATCGTGCTGGACCGCACTGTGTTCTATCCGCAGGGTGGCGGGCAGGCGGGTGATGCCGGCGTGCTGCGCGACGCCGCGGGGCGCGAGCGGGTGGTGGTCGATACGCGCAAGGGCGAGGCGCCGGGCGAGATCCTGCACGTGCTGGCTGCCGACACCGCCGGCGAGCCATGGCCCGAAGGCACGGTCGTGACGGCTGTCGTCGACGAAGCGCGCCGCCGCGCCCACATGCGCTTCCATACCGCGACGCACCTGCTGTGCGCGCTGGTGCCGCATCCGGTGGACGGCTGTTCGATCACCGCGGGCTATGCGCGACTGGATTTCCACATGACCGATCCGCTGGACAAGGACATGCTGACGGCGGGCCTGGCGCGCCTGGTGGCCGAGGCGCACCCGGTGCGCCACCGTTGGATCAGCGAGGCCGAGCTCGACGCCAACCCGCAACTGGTGCGCAGCATGAGCGTGCAGCCGCCGCGTGGCCAGGGGCGCATCCGTGTGCTCGAGATCGAGGGCGTCGACCTGCAGCCCTGCGGCGGTACGCACGTGAGCAACACCGCGGACATCGGCGCCGTGGTGGTGACGAAGATCGAGAAGAAGTCGGCCCGCACGCGCCGAGTCGTGCTGGGCTTCGCGCCGCAGGCCTGAGACGCACGACAGGCGCACGACAGCGCAGGACCGGACCGACTGCGCGGGCCGCTGGCCGGCGCGGCCTGCAGCCCTTGCCTGCCTGATGCGCGCCTACTTGGCGTCGATGTCGCCGCGGTATTCGAGCTTGCCGCGCACGCGTGCCCGCGGGTGCATGTCGATCAGCTCGTCGTAGGCGGCGTCGCCCACCAGCGTGGCGGAGCCGGCGATTTCCAGCGCCTTGCGCGCCACCACCGAGCCGATCACCTTGCCTTCGATGAAGACATAGTCAGCCTCCAGGCGCGTGCTCTCGATGACGCCCGTGGCGCCCACGTGCAGCGTGCCGCCAGACTCGAAGGTGACGTTGCCAGTGAGCTTGCCGTCGACCTTCAGCCCCTGGTCCTGTGCGGTGTGGAAGTTGCCTTCGAAGACCGCGCCTTCGGCAATCAGGCTGCTGATGGCGCTGAGGCGTTCGACGGGAACGAGGCGGGTGATGCGTTCGGCGCTCATGGGCGAAGGTCTCCGGGTGGTTTCTGCGGTGAAGCGGATTGGGACGGACGGACCGGGGCGAGTCCCAGGTCCATCCGCAGAAGGGGTGCCCGCGGCGGGTCGTCGGCCGCTGCGGGCGAAGTGGGGGCTGTGGGCATTGAGGGCGATGAGGGCGCCATGGCCGCTGCCGGGGCTGCGGCCGGGCGATCGTCCGCGGCCGCCATGCTGGCCGCACTGCTGGCGGCTGGGCCGGTCGATGGCGTAACGGCGGCGTCGAACGGCGCTGTGGGCGCGTCGATCAGGCCGAAATGCCGGACGAGCAGATGACCCAGGAGCAACACGCCGGCCACCACCAGCAGCGGCAGCAGCAGACGCGTGGCGACCCAGGTGAACCAGCGCCAGCGCAGTCGGCGCCCGCCGACCGCGCGGTCGCGCGCCCAGCTCGCCTGCAGCGCGGCGCGACGCAGGGCCTCGGTGTCGGGCAGGCTCGCCCCCGGGGCCATCGGCGGGGTCGTCACGGGTGCGGCGCGGCCAGGTGTGGACGGTGGTGCCGATGACGGGCTCAGCTGCGGCCGCTCGGCGCGCCCGGCGTGACACGTTCGAGTGTCGCGTTCAGGTCGGCGCCGTTGACCACGATGCGGCCGTAGCGCACGCGCCCCTGGACGCGGGCGTTGTCGTGCAGCGAGACCTCGCCGGTGCCGGCATCCAACAGGCCGTCGGTCTGTCCCATCACGGAAATCTTCTGGGCCGTGATATCGCCCTTGACGCGGCCGGTTTCGGTCACCACGACCGACACGTTGCTGCCCGGCGCCTGCGTCAGATTGCCCTCCACCACGCCACCGACCGAGCAGGCACCGGCCAGGCGCGCCTGGCCCGTGAACTGCATGCCTTCGGCGATGGTCGAACAGTCCGGTGGCGGCAGGCCGCGGTTGCGCGCTGGGGTCAGGCCCTGGACCTGCGGACGCAGGACCGGCACGCCAGCAGTGGCGGTGGGCGGCAGGGGCTTGCCCATGCCGACCTGCAGCGTCTCGGTCGGGGCGTCGGCCAGCACGGGGCCGGGCGTCGGGTCGGGGATCTTGGACATGGTGAGCCTCGGGTGGGAGGAAGGAACGGGTCGAGGCCGTCGGCGCGGCCGTCAGGGCGTGGCCGTGGCGAGGGCGTCTTGCAGCGTGGGGACGATTTCGCCTGCGCGCAGGGTCTTGAACGCGCCTTTGACGTCGGCGCCTTCGTACAGCTGCAGGCGTCGCGCCAGCAGCGTGGCATTCGATCGACCGGACTGCGCGACGCAGACCATGCCGCTGCACTCCACCGACGTGGCGGCCTCGGGCGCGTCGGTGTCGCCCAGCTTGCCGAAGACGTAGACGTCGCCGTGCACGCTGAGCCGGCCGCGCACCGTGGCGTCGTGCCACACGACGAGATGCCCGCGCACGACGATGTGTCCGCTGAGCTCGCCCTGCACCAGCACGCCGCCGTCGAAGAGCAGGCGGCCGTTCAGGTGGCTGCCTGCCGCGACCCGGCTGACCACGTTCATCGTGGTCGGGTCCAGGGTCATGACGTCCTGCGGGCCGTGTGTCATCCGGACATCACGGCCAGGAAGACAGTCCACAGCAACGCGGCTGCCAGGGCGACCAGACCGAGGCCCGCGATGACCAGCGCGTGCCGCTCGAGCCAGCGCCGCACGCGGCCGCCTTGCGGACGGGGACCGGCGAGGTAGCCCGGTGTCTGCAGCAGGACCTGCTCGCGCCATGCGCGGCTCAGCCGCGCGGGCGCACCGTCCAGCGGCACCTCGATGCCGTGCACGGTCTGCGTGACGACACGCCGACCGAGCACGATGGAAAAGGGTGCGCCGACGATGGATTGCGTGAAGAATGCATCGGATTCGGACACCCAAAAAGTCTAGCAAGCGCCCGGCGCCCGGTTCGACTTGATACGCGCTGTTTCAAAAGCGCCGCGGGCGCGCGCTGCCATCAGCAGCGAGCGCCCGCATACCTGCCTGCGACAGGGGATCAGTTGCGGTAGGTGTCGTGGCAGTTCTTGCAGGTGCCGGCGGCCGCGCCGAAGGCGGTCTTGACCTGCTCGGCATTGCCCGTCTTGGCCGCAGCCTGCAGCTTGACGACTTCGTCCTGCATCTTCTTGGCCGCTTCGTCGAACTTCGCGCGTTCGGTCCAGATGGACGCCTTCGGGCTGCCCTTGTCGGTGCCGGACGTGCCTTCGACGAAGGCCGTGAACGGCAGCTTGGACATCGTGACCACGAGGTCCGCGTTGGCCGCCGCCGCTGCGGCGTCGAAGGGCACCTTGCCCTGCGCCATGGCGCCGATGCGACCGAAGTGGGCCGCCATGACCTGGTAGGCACCCTTGCGGTACTTCACCGCATCTTCGGGCTTGGCGAACTGGGCTGCTGCGGGCAGCGAAACCCCGGCGGCCGCGACCAGGGCCAGTGCCGTCCACAAACGCGTCATGCTCATGTTCGATTTCCTCTGTGGTGCCTTGACGGTAGACCCGCACCGTGCGGGCCCTTGACCGTGTGTGCCGTCGGCTCCAGCCGAACAGCGAGGCGCAGTGTAGGCAGGGCACATGGCCTTGGGGTTCGCTCGGGATTGGCGCCTTCGGGACGGCGGCACTTCGGCGCAGGCGGCAAGTCGCGGTATCGTCGCGGCGGATGGACACGTCACGACAAGTCAAGGACGCGGCGCCGCTGAGGCCGGTGCGGGTGTGGGACCTGCCCACGCGCCTGTTCCACTGGCTCCTGGTGGGCGCGGTGGTGGGCCTGGCGATCACCGGCCAGATCGGCGGCGGCGCACTTCAATGGCACTTCCGGCTGGGCTACCTGGTCCTGGCGCTGCTGGTCTTCCGCCTGCTGTGGGGGCTGGCCGGCGGACGCTGGTCGCGCTTCGGCAGCTTCGTGCACGGGCCGGCCACGATCCTGCGCCATCTGCGCGGCCAGTCGGCGGCCGACGAACTGCACCACGTGGGCCACAACCCCTTGGGCGCGCTGTCCGTGCTGGCCATGCTGGGGCTGCTGGCCGTGCAGGTGGCCTGCGGCCTGGTGGCCGACGACGAGATCGCCAACGTCGGCCCGCTGAACCACCTCGTGTCGTCGAACGTCGCCGCGCTGGCCACGGGCTGGCACAAGGGCCCCGGCAAGCTGCTGCTGATCGCGCTGATCGTGCTGCACGTCGGCGCCATCGTGTTCTACCGCGTGCGCAAGAACACCGACCTCGTGGGCCCGATGCTGCGCGGCGACAAGCTGCTGCCGCCGCATATACCGCCCTCGCGCGACGACAGCCGCACGCGGCTGGGCGCGGCGGTGTTGCTGGTCGGCTGTCTGGGCCTGGCGGCCTTCGTGGCGTCGATGGCGCGTTGAACGGCCTGGCATGGACGACCAGCCCGCCATCCATCTGATCGAGGCGTGCGAGCCGGCGCAGATGGACGACGTGCGCGCGCTGTTCACCGAGTACGCGGGGCTGCTGGGTGTCGACCTGTGCTTCCAGGGCTTCGAGGCCGAGCTTGCGGGCCTGCCGGGTGTCTACGCGCCGCCGGCGGGCACCCTGCTGCTGGCCTATGTGGACCAGGCCCTGGCCGGCTGCGGCGCCTTGCGCCCCTTGCCCGATGTGGATTACCCGAACGCCTGCGAGATGAAGCGCCTGTTCGTGCGCCGCGAGTTCCGCCGATTCGGCCTGGGGCGGCAGATCGCGCAGGCGCTGATGGACCAGGCCGTGCGCGCCGGCTACTCCACGATGCTGCTGGACACGCTGGACGACATGGAAGCCGCGCGGGGCTTGTACGCCACGCTGGGCTTCGAGGAAATCCCGCCCTACTACTTCAACCCGCTGCCCGGCGCCCATTACCTGAAGGTCGACCTGGAAGGCGCGGGCGGTTCGCGCTGGTAGGGCCCCTGGGCATGTCCTGAGTTCGGGCGTACCGGGAATGGCCCTTCGGGGACGGTAGGATGCCGCGATGCATGCTGCCTCTGTCGTGGAACTCAACGCCGGCGCTTTGCGCCTGGCCGTGCGGCCTGACCTCGGAGGCTGCCTGGCGGGCTTCTGGTGCGACGATTTACCGGTCTTGCTCAGCGCCGATGCGTCGGCCATGACCGCCGCCCGGCCCAGCGCCAGCTACCCGCTGGTGCCGTATTCGAACCGCCTGGGCTACTGCCGCTTCCGCTGGCAAGGGCACGAATACACCACGCGGCCCAATTTCGACAACAGCCCGCACTCGGTGCACGGCGTGGGCTGGCAGCGTCCTTGGCAGTTGGTCGAGCAGTCGGCCACGCAGGCGCTGCTGCGGCTGGAACACCCCGGTGACGCCGATTGGCCGTTTGCCTTCATCGCCGAGCAGACGTTCGAGCTGACGGCCGACCAGCTCACGCTGCGCCTGGCGCTGACCAATACCGACAAGCGCGCCGCGCCCGCCGGTCTGGGATGGCACCCGTACTTCCCCAAGCGCCAGCGCAGCCGGCTGCACGTGGAGCTGACCGACCGCTGGGAGTCCGATCCGTCGACACAGCTGCCCACGCGCAAGGTCGCTCAGCCGGGCATCGATGCCGACGTGGCGCACCTGGCCTTCGACCATTGTTTCGAAGGTTGGCGGGGAGCGGCGCGCGTGCGCGACGAGAAGCTGTCCGTCCGCATGACCTCGTCGGAACCCTACCTCGTCGTCTACACGCCCGAGCACAAGCCCTATTTCTGCGTCGAGCCCGTCAGCCACGTCAGCAACGCCATCCACATGGCCGATCCGCGCGCGCACGGGCTGCGCACGCTGGAGCCGCAGCAGCGCATGGAGGCCTGGATGCGGCTGGACGTCGCGCCGATCTGAGCCTGGAGCACGCATGGAGATCGGAGAGATCCGGCCGTTGAACCTGGGCGTGTCGCAGCTGGGCGAATCGCCCTACTGGGAACCGACGTCGGGCGGCTGGCTGTGGTGGTGCGACATCCCGGGCAAGACGCTGCATGCGGTTCAGCCCGCGAGTCACGCGCATGCCTGGTGGGATTTCGACGTCGAACCCTGCAGCGCTGCGCCGCTGCGCGACGGCAACGTGATGCTGGCCATGCGCGACGGGCTGTACCGCTTCCACCCGTCAACACACCAGATGGACAAGCTGGCCGACGTGCCCTACGACACGAAGGTCGAGCGCTTCAACGACGGCAAGGCCGACCCCGCCGGGCGTTTCTGGGTGGGCACGATATACGAGCCGCGTGAACCGGCGGCGGCCGCGCTGTACCGCTACACGGGCTTTCGCATGCAGCGCATGGCCGAGGGCATCACCGTCAGCAACGGCCTGGCCTTCAGCCCTGACGGCCGCACGATGTACTGGACGGACACCAAGGCGCACACGGTCTTCGCGTTCGACTACGAACCGGTGGGCGGCAGCATCCGCAACCGGCGCGTCTTTGCCCAGTTTCCGCTGCGTGACCCCAGCAAGCCGCTGAGCGCCTATGGCGGCCGGCCCGACGGCGCGGCGGTCGATGCGCAGGGCTGCTACTGGGTGGCGATGTTCGAAGGCGCGCGCGTGCTGCGCCTGTCGCCTGAAGGGCGGCAGCTGGCCGAGATCCGCCTGCCGGTGACCTGCCCGACCATGCCGTGTTTTGGCGGCGCGGACCTGCGCACGCTGTACGTCACGACAGCGCGCGAGAAGCGGCCGGCCGACGAACTCGCGCGCGAGCCCTGGGCCGGGCAGGTGCTGGAAATGCGCGTCAGCGTACCGGGCCTGCCGGTCAACTACGCCCGGGATTGAGCACCGTGCGCCAGCCCGGGCCCACACACGGCGGGAGATGGCCGGCGTGAGCTCGGACGCCATGTTGCCGGTCCCGACCACGAGCCCGCCTTGGGGGCCGGACGAACGCGAGCTCGCGCTGGCGCGTCTGCGCGCCGGCGCGCGCGTGGACCTGGCGGTGATCGGTGGCGGCGCAACCGGGCTGGGTGTGGCGCTGGACGCCGCCGTGCGGGGCTTCAGCGTGCTGGTGGCCGAGGCCGGCGACTTTGCGCAGGGCACGAGTTCGCGCGCAACCAAACTGGTCCACGGGGGTGTGCGCTACCTGGCACAAGGCAATATCTCGCTCGTGCGCGAGGCTTTGCGCGAGCGCGCCGCACTGCTGAAGAATGCGCCGCAGGTGGCGCAGCCGCTGGCGTTTGTCGTGCCCGGCTACAAGGCCTGGGAGCCGGGCTGGTACGGCATGGGCCTGAAGCTCTACGACGCGCTGGCCGGACGCCGCGGCCTGGGGGCGACACGCTGGATGTCTGCCGCGCAGACCGCGGCGCTGCTGCCCGGCGCGCGCCAGGAGGGCCTGCGCGGCGGCGTGCTGTACTGGGACGGCCAGTTCGACGACGCGCGGCTGGCGGTGTTGCTGGCCCGCACGGCTGCGGCGCGCGGCGCGACGGTGCTCAACCACCTGGCCGTCACGGCGCTGCGCCACCAGCGCGGGCAGGTGCGCGGGCTGGCCTTGCGCGACAGCATCGGGGGCGAGACCTTCGAGGTCGAAGCCGGCTGCGTCGTGAATGCCGCGGGCGTGTGGGTGGACACGGTGCGCGGCATGGAACGCACCGCAGGCCAGGCCGCACCTCAGGCGATGGTCGCGCCCAGCCAGGGTGTGCACCTGGTCGTCGATAGGGCCTTCCTGCCGGGCCAGCATGCGCTGATGGTGCCGCGCACGGCCGATGGCCGCGTCCTCTTCGCGGTGCCCTGGATGGGCAAGACGCTGCTGGGCACGACCGACACGCCGCGCGAGGACCTCGCGGCCGAACCGCGGCCCTTTACGCACGAGGTCGACTTCATCCTGGACGAAGCTGCCCGCTACCTGCAGCGCGCGCCGCAGCGCAGCGACGTGCGCTCGGCCTGGGTCGGCCTGCGGCCGCTGGTGCGCCCCACGGGCGAGGCCGGCGATACCAAGAGCCTGTCGCGCGAACACACCATCTTGGTCTCGACCACC
Source organism: Pseudomonadota bacterium (assembly GCA_963205115.1). GTDB lineage: Bacteria > Pseudomonadota > Gammaproteobacteria > Burkholderiales > Burkholderiaceae_C > Rubrivivax. The sequence continues at coordinate 145,530 of CAUJHV010000021.1, forward strand.
GGCCTGGTGACGGTCACCGGCGGCAAGTGGACCACCTACCGCGCGATGGCCGAGGACGTGCTGTCGCGCTGCATGGAACACGGCCTGCTGCCGCTGAAGGCCTCGGGCCTGACCGAACACCTGCCGCTGCTGGGCGCGGCGCCGGGGCGCTCGCTGGCCGATCCGCCTGGCGAGCACCTCTACGGCAGCGAGGTGGCGCGCCTGCATGAGCTGCCGGGCGCGGGGCGTTGGTTGTGGCGCGACGCCGAGAGCGGGCTGGGCGGCATGAGCGAAGCCATGGTGCGGTTTGCGGTGCGCCACGAGATGGCGCGCAGCGTGGAAGACGTGCTCGCGCGCCGCAGCCGGCTGCTGTTCCTGGATGCGCAGGAGGCCGGCCGGCAGGCGCAGGCCGTGGCCGCGATCCTGGCCGACGAACTCGGCGAAGGCTTCGACGCGCAGGCCTCGGCCGACGCGCTGCGCGGGCTGGCCTCGGCCTATTCGCAATTGTCCTGAAGGCCGCAGGCGCGCCGCCGCGGCGCGCGCCTCACATCGCCGAGTACTTCACTGTGCAGCCGTAGGGCTGCGTCGCCGGCACGCTGACCGGCTTGCCGGCAAGCGTCTCGCCCAGGGCCTGGTTGACGTGGTTCGTGGCCGTGGCGATGTCGGCCGCGCGCGCGGTGGGCTTGCTGTCGATGGCCCCGGCATAGACCAGCGTGCCCTTGGTGTCGATGACGTACAGGTGCGGAGTGGTGCGCGCACCGTAGGCGCGGCCGATCTGGCCGTCCGTATCCATCAGCGTGGCGGTGGCGGCGGCCTTCTGCTCGCGCATCCATGCGGCCATCTTCTCGGGCGGCAGGTAGTCCGTCGCCTCGCTGGCCGTGGAATTCACCGCCAGCCACACGACACCCTTGTCGACCGCCGCACGCTGCGTGGCCTGCATGTTGGCCGCACCGTAGTGCTTGCGCACGTACGGGCAGCCCGGGTTGACCCATTCGAGCACCACGGTCTTGCCGCGCAGTTCGGACAGCGTGACGCGCTTGCCGGCGACATCCGTGGCCGTGAAGGCCGGCGCAGTCTGGCCCAGCGCTGCGGCGGCCCACGCGCCCTGGCCGATCAGGGCCAGCGCGGCGCCTGCCATGCAGGCGATCGAACGAATCGTCATGGCAATCCTCCCAGGCTGTCGCGCACTTCGCGCACGGTCAGAATTTCGCTCAGAAGCCGTGGCCCTGTCGAGCCTGGGGCATACAGCGCGTAGACGGGCACGCCGTTGCGCTGCAGGCGCGCGAGTTCGGCGGTGATGGCCGGGTCGCGGCGGGTCCAGTCGGCGCGCAGCATGAGCACGCGCTTGCGGACGAAGTCGGCTTGCACCTGCGCGTCGGCCAGTGTCGTGCGCTTGTTGTACTGGCAGGTCACGCACCAGGCGGCGGTGAAATCGATAAAAACCGGGCGGTTTTCGGCGAGCCCCGCCTGCACACGCTCGGGCGACCAGGCCTGCCAGTCGATGGCATTCGTGGCGGTGCTGCCGGTGGTGCTCGGCGCGGCGGGCGGCGCTTCGCCCAAGGCCGGCCAGGCCCAGGCCAGTGCACTGCCCAGGACCACGGCGGAGATCGCCCCCAGCACGGCGCGCGCGCGCCCGGCCACCGCCGGCGAGCCGAAGGCCCATACCGCCAGGCCCATCGCGACGAGCAGGCCCAGCAGCGCGGCCGCGCCGTCGATGCCCACCTGCTGGCCCAGCACCCACACGAGCCAGACCACCGTGGCAAACATCGGGAATGCCATCAGCGTCTTCATGTGCGCCATCCACACACCCGGCCGCGGCAGCAGGGCGGCCAACCCGGGCCAGGCGCTGGCCAAGAGGTAGGGCAAGGCCATGCCCAGGCCCAGTGCGGCGAAAACGGACAGTGCCTGCGCCGTCGGCAGCGTGGCCGCCAGACCCAGCGAAGCGCCCATGAACGGCGCGGTGCAAGGCGAGGCCACGGCCACGGCGAGCACGCCGGTCAGCGCCGAGTCCACCAGCGGATGGCGCGCGCGCGCACTGGCCCAGCTGCTGGGCAGGAAGCCACCGAACTCGAACACGCCGGCCAGGTTCAGGCCGATCAGCGTGAAGAGGGCGGCCAGCGCGGCCACGAATCCCGGCGACTGCAGCTGGAAGCCCCAGCCCACCTGCTCGCCGCCCGCGCGCAGGGCCAGCAGCAGCGCCGCCAACCCGACGAAGCTGGCCACGACGCCCGCTGCATAGGCCAGACCACCGGCCAGCAATTGCCGGCGCTGCGAGGCGTGCGACGCGAAGCCCAGCACCTTCAGCGACAACACCGGGAAGACGCAGGGCATCAGGTTCAGCAGCAGGCCGCCCAGCAAGGCGCCCCCGAGCGCGGCCCACAGGCCGAAGTCCGCGGTGCCTTCGGCTGACGCGGGCGCGGGCGCAGGTGCAGGCGCGGGCGCGGGCGTTGTGCCGGGCGCGGGCCACGTGCCCTGGATGGCCACCGGCACGGCGATGCCGGCCTGCACGCCGGGTGCTGTCAGCACCACCGGCAGCGAAGCCGGGCTCTCGCTGCGCTGGGGCGACAGCGGCACGCGGGCCTGCCAGACGCCGTCCTGCCAGCGCGCCGAGGGCTTGGCGGCGTTGTCGATCACGCCGGCGAGTTCGGGCAGGAACTGCAGCGTCTTTCCGTGCCAGGCCGATGGCAAACCTTTGACATCAACGGCGACCGTGCCGTCGCGGATATCGGCCGTGGCGACGGCAGAGGCCAGCGCCTGCGGAGCGGCCGCGCGTGCGGCATCGAACAGCGCCGCCTGCGCGCTGGTGGCTGCGCGCGTCGGGACCAAGAGCTGAAAGTCACCGCCTTCGGGAATGCAGACGTCCTTGCAGATCAGCCAGTCGGCGCGCAGCTTGACCTTCACGCTGTCGCCGGAAAAACCGGCCGGCACGGTGACGGGCACCGGCAGCAGCAGCGTGCCTTCGTAGCCGAAATTCACCAGCGGCCCCACGGGCAGCGGCCGCGGTGTGGGCCACGCGATCTCGCCCGCCGTGAAGCCCGCGGGCAGCTCGAAACTCAGCGTCGTGGGCAGGCCGGAATCGCCCGGGTTCTTCCAGTACGTGTGCCAGTGCGGGCGGTGTTCGATCTTCAGTCCGAGCCAGATGACCTGACCGGCCTGCACGCCGTCGGGCGCGTGCGCCAGCAATTCGGCGGTGGCCTGTTCGGTCTTCACGATGGCCGTGGCCGGCGCGGCGGCCAGGGCGGCCGAGGACGCCAGCCACAGGCCCGCAAAAGCCAGTGCCGCGCGTATGGGGATCATTCGACTCGACATGGTGCGCATTGTGTGCGTGGTGCTGCGCATCGACCGGTGGAGAAGCCCGTGGCGGCCCGCGCTGTCTTGTGACAGCGGGCGGTGCATTCGGTTCCGCGAGAGCGTCCGCAGCAGGCCATGGCGCGGATGCCGGCGTCCCGACGGACCGCCCTTCGGGGGTCTTCGGGCCGACCCTGGGCAACCCCCTATAATGCGCAGGTTTTGCTCCTTGCTGCAGGCGTGTACTCGCGATGAAACCGGAAGAGCAGGGCGCCTCCCTCCACCAGGCGGGACAGGTGCCTCGCGCGACACCCCGGACCGATTCGTGGGCAGACACTGCAGATGACGATGGTCTTCCGCCCTACAAGGCATTGACCCGGCAAGAGGCGCAGGAACTGATCGCCAAGCAACCCACTGTCTCGCCCTGGCGCGTGGTGGTGGTTCAGGTGGCGGTCGGGCTGGCAGTAGCAGCGCTCGTGTGGCTGATCTGGCAGAAGAAGTCGATGGCCTTGTCCGCGCTGTATGGTGCGGCCGTGGTGGTGGTGCCGGCTGTGCTCATGGCGCGCGGCATGACCAGTCGCTTCAGCAGCATGAATGCCGGCAGCAGTGCCGTCAGCTTCATGTTGTGGGAAATGGTGAAAATTGGCGTTTCGGTCGTGATGCTCATGCTCGCCCCGAAACTGGTGCAGGACCTGAGTTGGCCGGCTTTGCTGGCAACGCTGGTGCTGTGCATCAAGGTTTACTGGCTCGCGCTGCTCTGGCGCGGTCGGTAGAGAAGAACAAAGCGGTGTCGCGCCCCATCAGGCGCGGCGCCATGAGGACCAGGACGAGCATTCGACATGGCTGCAGCTACCGGGCAAGCACCCACCGCCGGCGAATACATCATTCACCACCTGCACCACCTGCAGGTCGGCACGGGGTTTTGGACCTTCAACCTCGACTCGATCTTCTGGTCGGTCGCCATGGGCCTGGTCGGTTGTTCCGTGCTCTGGCTGGTGGCCAAAGGCGTGACCTCGGGCGTGCCGGGGCGTCTGCAGGCGGCTGTCGAATTTCTCGTCGAGATGGTGGATACGCAGGCCAAGGGCATCGTGCACAACGCGCAGAGCCGCAAGCTGGTCGCTCCGCTGGCGCTGACGGTCTTCATCTGGATCGTGCTGATGAACGCCATGGACTTCCTGCCGGTCGACCTGCTGCCCAAGGCCGGCGGCGCGGTTGGCCTTCACTACATGCGCGTCGTGCCCACGGCCGATCTGTCGGTGACGATGGCGTTGTCGGTGACGGTGCTGCTGATCTGCATCTTCTACAACATCAAGATCAAGGGCATGGGCGGCTGGGTGCACGAACTGGTGTCCGCGCCCTTCGGTGCCAAGTGGTACCTCGCGCCCTTCAACCTGGGCATGCAGCTGATCGAATTCATCGCCAAGACCGTGTCTCACGGCATGCGGTTGTTCGGCAACATGTATGCAGGCGAGCTGATCTTCATGCTGATCGCGTTGATGGGCGGCGCCTGGTTCACCGCAGTCGGTCTGCCGCTGGCGCTGGGCCATGTCATCGCCGGCACCGCCTGGGCGATCTTCCACATCCTGATCGTCGTGCTTCAAGCGTTCGTGTTCATGATGCTGACCCTTGTGTACGTGGGCCAGGCTCACGACGCACATTGATCCGCGTTTCCCGTTCTTCTTTCGTTCCCTTTCTCACCTAACCTTCCAACAGGAGCAAACAAATGGAAGTCATCAGCTTTGTCGCACTGGCCGCCGGCCTGATCATCGGCCTGGGCGCCATCGGTGCGTGTATCGGCATCGGCATCATGGGCAGCAAGTACCTCGAGTCCGCCGCGCGCCAGCCCGAGCTGATGGGCGAACTGCAGACCAAGATGTTCCTGCTTGCCGGCCTGATCGACGCGGCGTTCATCATCGGCACCGGTATCGCCCTGTGGTTCGCCACGGCCAACCCGTTCCTGGGCCAGAACGCCAACCTGCCTAATTAATTCGCCGCTGCAGGTTCCGTGGCGCGCGATTCCGGGCTGAGGCCCGGAGCGCCGCCGTCGATCCCCACGACGAATGCAGTGCCGAGCCCGCCGGGCGCCTCACAGGCTGCCGCAGGCGAGACCGGAGTGCGACGCACGAAGGTAGACCCATGAGCATCAATGCCACCCTGATCGTCCAGATGATCGTCTTTGCGATCCTGGTCTGGTTCACGATGCGCTTTGTCTGGCCGCCGATCACGGCCGCCCTGGACGAACGCGCGAAAAAGATCGCCGACGGGCTGTCCGCCGCTGACAAGGCAAAGGCCGATCTGGCTGCGGCCAATCAGCGTGTCGAACAGCAGCTGGCCGCCGCCCGCGGCGATGCGCAGAAGCGCCTGGCTGACGCCGAGCGTCTGGCGCAGCAGATGGTCGAAGAGGCCAAGGGCCGCGCGTCCGACGAAGGCGCCAAGATCATCGCGGCTGCAAAAGCCGAGGCCGAACAGGAGTCCGTCAAGGCCCGCGAGGCGCTGCGCGAGCAGGTTGCTGCGCTGGCCGTCAAGGGCGCCGAATCGATCCTCAAGCGCGAAGTCAATGCCGGCGTTCACGCCGAGCTGTTGACGCGCCTGAAGACCGAGCTGTAAGGAGCCGGACGCCCATGGCTGAGATCGCCACCATCGCCCGCCCCTACGCGGAAGCGCTGTACAAGTCGGCCAAGGGTCAGGCCGCAGGCCTGGTCGCCGAGATCGGTGCGCTGGCCTCGGTGGCCGGCGACCCGGTGCTGCGCCAGTTTGCGGACAACCCCAAGGTCGACGTCGCCACGGTCTTCAACGTCGTCAGCGACGTGCTGGGCCGCAAGGGCGTCGTGCTCGGGCAAGGCACGCAGAATTTCTTGCGCGCCATCCTCGACAACGGCCGCCTGGGCGCGCTGCCCGAGATCGCCTCGCAGTTTCACGCGCTGGTCAGTGCCCAGAGCGGCGTGTCCGATGCGCTGATCGAGAGCGCTTTCCCGATCGACGGCGGGCAGCTGGCCGAGGTGGTCGCTTCCCTCGAGAAGCGCTTTGCGCGCAGGCTCAACGCGACAGTGACGGTCAAGCCCGAACTGATCGGCGGCATTCGTGTGGTGGTCGGCGACGAGGTGCTCGACACCTCGGTGAAGGCCCGTCTGGAACAGATGAAGACGGCGCTGACCGCATAACGCTTCGCGTTATCGGCGCCTCCAGGAGAAAAGCATGCAACTCAATCCCGCAGAAATTTCCGAGCTGATCAAGAGCCGCATCGAAGGCTTGTCGACCAGCACGGACATCAAGAACCAGGGCACGGTCGTGTCCGTGACCGACGGCATCGTCCGCGTCCACGGCCTGTCCGACGTCATGGCCGGCGAAATGCTGGAGTTCCCCGCCACCGCGAGTGGCCAGGCCACGTACGGCCTGGCGCTGAACCTCGAGCGCGACTCCGTCGGCGCCGTGATTCTGGGCGAGTACGAGCACATCTCCGAAGGCGACACCGTGAAGTGCACGGGCCGCATTCTGGAAGTGCCCGTCGGCCCCGAACTCATCGGCCGCGTCGTCAACGCGTTGGGCCAGCCGATCGACGGCAAGGGCCCGATCAACGCCAAGATGACGGACGTGATCGAAAAGGTCGCCCCGGGCGTGATCGCGCGCAAGAGCGTGGACCAGCCGGTGCAGACCGGCCTGAAATGTATCGACACCATGGTGCCGATCGGCCGCGGCCAGCGCGAGTTGATCATCGGCGACCGCCAGACCGGCAAGACGGCGGTGGCGATCGACACGATCATCAACCAGAAGGGTCAGAACATGACCTGCGTGTACGTCGCCATCGGCCAGAAGGCGTCGTCCATCAAGAACGTGGTGCGCTCGCTCGAGCAGGCCGGTGCGATGGACTACACCATCGTGGTGGCGGCTTCGGCTTCGGAATCGGCGGCCATGCAGTACGTGTCGGCCTATTCGGGCTGCACGATGGGCGAGTACTTCCGCGACCGCGGTCAAGACGCGCTGATCATCTATGACGACCTGTCCAAGCAGGCTGTCGCGTACCGCCAGGTTTCGCTGCTGCTGCGCCGCCCGCCGGGCCGCGAAGCCTTCCCCGGCGACGTGTTCTATCTCCACAGCCGCCTGCTGGAGCGTGCCGCTCGTGTGAATGCCGACTACGTCGAAGCCTTCACCAAGGGCGAAGTCAAGGGCAAGACGGGTTCGCTGACCGCGCGGCCGATCATTGAAACGCAGGCCGGTGACGTGTCGGCGTTCGTGCCGACCAACGTGATCTCGATCACCGACGGCCAGATCTTCCTGGAAACGTCGCTGTTCAACAGCGGCATCCGCCCTGCCATCAACGCCGGTATCTCGGTGTCTCGCGTGGGTTCGTCGGCCCAGACCAAGCTGGTGAAGGCACTGTCCGGCGGTATCCGTACCGACCTGGCCCAGTACCGTGAACTGGCCGCGTTTGCTCAGTTTGCGTCCGACCTGGACGACGCCACGCGCAAGCAGCTCGACCGCGGCGCCCGCGTGACCGAACTGCTGAAGCAGGCGCAGTACCTGCCGCTGCCCATCAGCCTGATGGCCGCCTCGGTCTTTGCCGTGAACAAGGGTTTCCTGGACGATCTGGACGTGAAGAAGGTTCTGCCCTTCGAACACGGCCTGCACCAGCACCTCAAGAGCAGCCACGCGGCCCTGCTGGCCAAGATGGAAAAAGACAAGGCCATGGACAAGGCCGCCGAAGAAGAACTCACGGGCGCCATCGCGGCGTTCAAGAAGTCCTTCGCCTGACATGACAACCCCCACGCCCGCTTCGTTCGCTGCCCCTCGAGGGGGCTCAAGCCGCCTCGGCGCGGCGCGGCGGCGGCCGGGTGTGCCCACCTCCAGGAGTTGAATCATGGCAGTCGGCAAAGAGATACGCGGCAAGATCAAGAGCTTCGAGAATACGAAGAAGATCACCAAGGCCATGGAGATGGTCTCGGCGTCCAAGATGCGCAAGGCGCAGGACCGCATGCGCGCGGCGCGGCCGTACGCGGACAAGATCCGCAACATCACGGCCAACCTGTCGCAGGCGAATCCGGAGTACCGCTCGCCGTTCATGCGCAAGACCGAAGGTGCACCCAAGGCGGTGGGATTCATCGTCGTCACCACCGACAAGGGTCTGTGCGGCGGTCTGAACACCAACGTGCTGCGCGCTGTCACCAACAAGATGCGTGAAGTGCAGGACGCCGGCGGCAAGGTGCAGGCAGTGGCCATTGGCAACAAGGGCTTCAACTTCCTGAACCGCATCGGCGCGCAGGTCGTCAGCCACGTCACCCAGCTGGGCGACGCGCCGCAGCTGGAAAAGATGATCGGTCCGGTCAAGGTGATGCTGGATGCCTTCACCGAAGGCAAGCTGGACGCGGTGTACCTGTGCTACACGCGGTTCATCAACACCATGCGCCAGGAATCCCAGGTGGAGCCGCTGCTCCCGCTGGGCGCTGAGCGCCTGCAGCAGAGCACGGCCGAGAAGTCGCAGTACGGCTGGGACTACATCTACGAGCCCGATGCCGCATCGGTGATCGACGACCTCATGACCCGCTACATCGAGGCCCTGGTGTTCCAGGGCGTGGCAGAGAACATGGCCAGCGAGCAAAGTGCCCGCATGGTGGCCATGAAGGCTGCCACCGATAACGCAGGCACCCTGATCGCCGAGCTGAAGCTGGTCTACAACAAGACCCGCCAGGCCGCGATCACGAAGGAACTGTCCGAAATCGTCAGCGGCGCCGCCGCCATCAGCGGCTGATGCAGCCGCACCGCAACGAATACTGATTGAAGGAAAGCAACATGGCCAACACCCAAGCACAGGGCAAGATCGTTCAGTGCATCGGCGCTGTCGTCGACGTTGAATTCGCGCGCGACCAGATGCCCCGCGTGTACGACGCGCTGAAGCTGGAAGGCTCGGCGCTGACACTGGAAGTGCAGCAGCAGCTGGGCGACGGCGTGGTCCGCACCATTGCGCTGGGCAGCTCCGACGGCCTGCGCCGCGGCCTGATGGTGACCAACACCAAAGCCCCCATCACCGTGCCCGTGGGCAAGGCCACGCTGGGCCGCATCATGGACGTGCTGGGCAACCCCATCGACGAGCGCGGCCCCGTGAGCCAGGAGCTCACCGCCTCCATCCACCGCAAGGCACCGTCGTATGACGAGCTGAGCCCGTCGCAGGAACTGCTCGAGACCGGCATCAAGGTGATCGACTTGATCTGCCCGTTCGCCAAGGGCGGCAAGGTGGGTCTGTTCGGTGGCGCCGGCGTGGGCAAGACCGTGAACATGATGGAGCTCATCAACAACATCGCCAAGGCGCACAGCGGTCTGTCCGTGTTCGCCGGCGTGGGCGAGCGTACCCGTGAGGGCAACGACTTCTACCACGAGATGAGCGACTCCAAGGTCGTGGTGCAGGAGGACCTGAGCCAGTCCAAGGTGGCCATGGTCTACGGCCAGATGAACGAGCCCCCGGGCAACCGTCTGCGCGTGGCGCTGACCGGCCTGACGATCGCCGAGTCCTTCCGCGACGAAGGCAAGGACGTGCTGTTCTTCGTGGACAACATCTACCGCTACACGCTGGCCGGCACCGAAGTCTCCGCGCTGCTGGGCCGCATGCCTTCCGCCGTGGGCTACCAGCCGACGCTGGCTGAAGAAATGGGCCGCCTGCAGGAGCGGATCACGTCGACCAAGGTCGGCTCGATCACGTCGATCCAGGCCGTCTACGTCCCTGCGGACGACCTGACCGACCCGTCGCCTGCCACGACCTTCGCCCACCTGGACGCCACCGTCGTGCTGTCACGTGACATTGCCTCGCTGGGCATCTACCCCGCCGTGGACCCGCTGGACTCCACCAGCCGCCAGATCGACCCGAACGTCGTTGGCGAAGAGCACTACAACACGACCCGCGCCGTGCAGGGCACTCTGCAGCGCTACAAGGAACTGCGCGACATCATCGCCATCCTGGGCATGGACGAGCTGTCGCCGGAAGACAAGCAGGCCGTGGCCCGCGCGCGCAAGATCCAGCGTTTCCTGAGCCAGCCGTTCCACGTGGCCGAAGTCTTCACGGGCTCGCCCGGCAAGTACGTGCCGCTGAAGGAAACCATCCGCGGCTTCAAGATGATCGTGGCCGGCGAGTGCGACCACCTGCCGGAGCAGGCGTTCTACATGGTCGGGACGATCGACGAGGCATTTGAAAAGGCGAAGAAGATCCAATAACCGGCGCACACGGGCGCCATGCGCCGTTGCGTTCCTCGCCGTACCTGATACGGCTGTGGGGCGCGCCCAGCCCGGCACCCGTCTGCTTGGTTCTTGAACCTTCTTCAACGATCTGGAAAGAGACCCGATGGCCACCATCCACGTCGACGTCGTCAGCGCCGAAGAGAGCATCTTCTCGGGCGAGGCCAAGTTTGTTGCGCTCCCGGGCGAAAACGGCGAGCTGGGCATCCTGCCGCGCCACACGCCGCTGATCACGCGCATCAAGCCGGGTGCCGTGCGCATCCAGCGGGCCGATAACAACGAAGAAGAGTTTGTCTTCGTCGCCGGCGGCATCCTCGAGGTGCAACCCGGCACGGTCACCGTGCTGGCCGATACCGCCATCCGCGGGCACGACCTCGATGAAGCCAAGGCGGCCGAAGCCAAGAAGCTGGCCGAAGAAGCCATGCGCAATGCCAAGAGCGACATCGATCTGGCCCGCGCGCAGAGCGAGTTTGCGATGATGGCCGCGCAGATCGCCGCGATCGCCAAGCTGCGCAAGAAATAAGCCGGCGGCTTGTGCCGCGGCGTCCCGGACACGGGGCCGACACCGCATGCGGGTCGGCCCCGTTTTCATTTCGGACGGCCAAGGGATAGGCTGCCGGGCATGAGCCCGTTGCCCACCGCCAGTCCTTCGTCGCCGATCCGCCGCCAGACCTTGGGCGATCTCCTGCATCGCAGCGCTGCCCGGCACCCGCGCAAGATGGCGGTGACCTGCGGCGAGGTGCGCTGGACCTATGCCGAGTTCGACGCGCTGTGCGACCGCCTGGCGGCGGGGCTGGCCGGGCAAGGCGTCGGCAAAGGCGACCGGGTCGCGCTGCTGGCGCGCAACTCTCATGCGTTCGCGGCGATGCGCTTTGCGCTCGCCCGGCTGGGTGCCGTCCTGGTGCCTATCAACTTCATGCTGAAGGCCGAAGAAGCGGCCTACATCCTGCGGCACGCGGGCGCCCGCATGCTCGCCACCGACAGCGGCCTGGCCGCATTGGCGCAGGCGGCGGCGGCTCTGGACACGGCCGTGCGCCAGTTCCTGTGGATGCCCGCGGAAGACCCCTCCGAGCCGGTTGACGGCATGCTGGATTTCCACGCGCTGGCCGCCTGCCGCGAGCCTTTGCCCGCCGTGGACATCAGCGGCACCGACGTTGCGCAGATCGTCTACACCAGCGGCACGGAATCCCTGCCCAAGGGCGCCATGCTGACGCACGACGCCGTGATGTGGCAGTACGTCAGCTGTGTGGTCGACGCCAGCATCGCCGGCGACGACCTGGCCTTGCATGCCCTGCCGCTGTACCACTGCGCCCAGCTCGACGTCTTTTTCGGCCCGGCGATCTACGTGGGCTCGAGCAACGTCATCACCGCCAAGCCCGTGCCCGACAACCTGCTGGCGCTGATCGCGCAGCACCGCATCAGCTCGTTCTTTGCGCCGCCGACGGTCTGGATCGCCCTGCTGCGCTCACCGCTGTTCGACCAGACCGATCTCAGCAGCCTGAAGAAGGGCTACTACGGCGCGTCCATCATGCCGGTGGCGGTGATGCAGGAAATCCTCGAACGACTGCCGGCGCTGCGCCTGTGGAACCTCTACGGCCAGACCGAAATCGCGCCGCTGGCCACGATGCTGGGCCCCGACGACCAGCTGCGCAAACCGGGGTCCGCCGGCCGGGCCGTGCTGAACGTGGAGACCCGCGTCGTCGACGATGCGATGAACGACGTGGCGCCCGGTCAGGTCGGGGAAATCGTGCACCGCAGCCCGCAACTGCTCAGCGGCTACTTCCACGACGACGAACGCACCGCGGCGGCCTTCGAAGGCGGCTGGTTCCACTCCGGCGACCTGGCGACCATCGACGACGAAGGATTCATCACGGTGGTCGACCGCAAAAAGGACATGATCAAGACCGGCGGCGAAAACGTCGCCAGCCGCGAGGTCGAAGAGGCGATCTACCGCCTCGGCGGCATCAGCGAGGTGGCCGTGGTCGGCGTGCCCCACCCGCGCTGGGTCGAGGCGGTGGTGGCCGTGGTCGTGCGCAAGCCCGACGCGGCGCTGGACGCCGATGCCGTGCTGGCCCATTGCCAGACCTTGCTGGCCTCGTTCAAGGTGCCCAAGCAGGTGGTCTTCGTCGACGCATTGCCCAAGAACCCGAGCGGCAAGCTGCTCAAGCGGGAGCTGCGCCAGACCTTCGGCGGCCTGTTCGAGACCTGAGCCCGCGTGACCGGCTCAGCGGCCCGCGTTCGGGCGCTCAGAGCCGCTGCACGATGTCGGCTTCGAAGGTCTGCAGGAAGGACTCCTGCGACGCGGACTGCACGTAGCTCTTGTTGACGTTGCGAAGCAGTTCGATGGCGCCGGCGCTGCTGAAGCCGCCTTCGCGGATCATCCACGCCGCCAGAATCGTGCCGGTGCGGCCGATTCCCGCCTTGCAGTGGACGGCCAGGGCCTTGCCCTCGTCCATCAGCTTTTGCATGCGGCGCACCAGCATGTAGGCCTGCGCCAGCGAAGGCGCCTCGCGGTCGAAGATGGGCAGGTGGATGTTGCTCAGGCCATGGCGCGTGAGCGAGACCTGATCGAGGTCGTGTTCGGTGAGCGTGACCAGCACCTGGATGCCCACCCGTGACAGCAGGTCGAGGTCGTAGTCGATGTCGTGCACGATGCCGGGCTCCGGACAGCCGGCGAGCTTGCCCGGCACGACCCAGTGAAAGCCATAGGGCCCCCGGTGATCCACGAGGATCGCGCGTCCGACCGTCGCGGCGTCCTCGACACCGGTGCGCGACACGGGCGGCAGGGCCGCACGGCGAGTCGTTGGCGCCGTGATGCTTCGAGCCGGCGTTGCCGATGCAGGTGCGGGTGCGGCAGACGCCGACGTTGCGGCTCGAACCGCTGGGGCGGCATCGACAGCAGCCGCGGACGCGGCCGAAGCGGCGACGGTCGCCGAGTCGGCAACAGCCGCAGGCGCGGGGGCAGGCCTGGAGATTGCCGCCACGGGTGCGACCGAAGGCATCGCAGAGGGCGCGGCCAAAGGAGCGGGCGCCAAACCCGGCCCGGCAGTCGACGGCCCGGGCCTCGCAGCAACCGGCAAGGCCGATGACGCGGGAGCACGAAACGGCTGCGCGGCAGGCGGGTCCATGGGCGCGACAGCGGCCGGCGCCGGCGAGCCGGCTTCCGGCGCAGCAGCCGACGCCTGTCGGATGGCGGCCAAGGCCGCCAGAGCGGCCGAGGACAGCGGCGGCGGCGCCTCCACGTCCGGACTCAACTCGTCGGGGTTGGTGCCGGGCGACGCAATGGCCAGACTGCCGGTGCGGACGAACTGCTCGACCCAGGCATTCGCCGGCTGCGCGAAGAAGGCCTGGGTGCTCTGGTGCGCGAGCACGCGGCCTCCGCCGAGCAACACGATGCGGTCGGCCAGGCGGCGCGCCTGTCCCTGGTGGTGCAAGACCACGAGCAGCCGCGTGCGTCGGCCCAGTGCGCCCAGCCACGCGATCAGCCAATCAGCCTCGGATTCGGCCAGGCCGTACGTGGGCTCGTCGACCATCAGCAGCGGAGGAGCCGCCAGCGCGTGCCCAAGGATGTTGACGGCACGTTGCTGTGCCGCCGTCAAGTCAAAGACGGACCCCGACATGCGCGGCCGCAGTTCCTCCAGGCCGTAGGCGCCGAGGGCCTCATTGGCGAAAGCAGTCCAGGCCTGTCCGCTGCGTTCGCGCCGCGCGCGGGCCGGCGCGACCAGGGCGTCGCGCACCGAGCCGCCCAGATGCGCGGCATGCTGCTGAACCAGGGCCGGGCGATCGGTTTCGGCCAGCGGTTGGCCGTGCAGCAAGGCTTCGCCCCACGAGCGGGCGAGGCGGCTGTGGGTCTGCAGACCCGCCAGGGCACGAACCAGGGAAGACTTGCCGGACTTGACCGGCCCCATCAGTACGTCGACGCCGGGCACGGGCAGAACCAGGTCCACGTGGGCCAGCACGACGCGTGTGCCGAAGCACAAGCCGAAGCCGCGCAACTCGAGCAGCGTGCCGCCGGATGCTTCAAGACTCAAGGCAACTCCTCGGCGACGAGTGCGCCAAGCAGGCGCGGCCCGTCTTCAGGCGCGGCACGGGCCACATCGCGGGCCCGGACGACCGCGCATGGGTGATCACATCGCAGCTTCGAGCTCCGGCATCGCCAGCCGGGCTTTGGTCAGCGCCATGCCGAGGTTCGCCGTGCGACGGCACACCCACACGGCGACGTAGTCGGGGTACTTCTTGCCGCGCAGGAAGACGTGGATCAGGTTGTCGCTGTTGACGACGATTTCCTGGAAGTAGTGGTGGCCGTCGTCGGCGATGCCGCGGGCCTTCCTGAACATCTTCTCGATGGTCGACACGTTGGAGCCCGCGAACAGATCCGCCGTGGCCGCGGCCACCAGGTTGATCACGTCGCCTGGATGCGAGTCCACGGTCTTGATCGACAGCAGCATGCCGGAACCGATGTCGACATACCCGGCGCCGACGCACTCGGGAATGGTATTGACCAGCGCACTGAGCTTGGCGTCGAGGGACATGTGGGGCTCTCCGGAAGACCGGCACACAGACTGCCGGCGTATGGTTTCGAGGGAGCCCATACTGTGGCGACCCGTGCCGCGCGTGCTCGCCGGACTTGGCGCGCATTCGACGGCCAAATCTGCTGCCGCCAGCAGCGGCGGTCCAAGCACCCGCCGCGGCCACCGCTACTGCCCAGGTGTGACGGCGCCGCCATGGCGCACGCGGGCCGCAAGCGGCGCGTGTCAGCCGATCAGGCCGGCGACAGCGGGCCGCTCAGAGCAAGGCCGGCCGATCCGGCAACTCGTCGCGATCCGGGCTGCCAGGCGAGCGCCCGAAGTGCTGCAGCAGGATGTGGTCGACGGCATCGACAGCGCGCCCCAGACCGGCCTCGTATCGGCCGGCGCGGAAGTCCGCGCGCATGTCTTCGAGGATGCGCGCCCAGTACTCGGGCGCCACATGTCGCGAAACGCCGCGATCAGCGACGATTTCGATCGCATGTTCGGCCAGCAGCAGGTAGATCAGCACCCCGTTGTTGGCCTCGGTGTCCCACACGCGCAGCTTGGCGAAGACGGCCACGGCGCGCTCGCGCGCGGTCGCGCCGCGCCACAGGTAGCTCAGCGGCAGACCGGCCTCGACGCACACACGGATCTCGCCGTGGTGCCGGTTTTCGCTGTCCTTGACGCGTTGCGCCAGGCGGTCCAGCGCGTCCTCGCCGAGCGCGCGCCGGGTGTCGGTTTCGTCGAACCAGCGGTGGCGCAGGATGCGCATCAGGCGGCCCATCACCAGTCTCCCCCGGCACCACCGCCGCCAAAGTCGCCGCCGCCGCCCGACGAGAAGCCACCGCCGCCGCCGCCAAACCCGCCACCTCCGCCGCCGAAGCCGCCCGTGCCGCCGCCCCAGATCACCGGGCCGGCGCGGCCGCGGCGCAGGTTGCCGGCGCGGTTGAGGGCCGAGCCGATGCCCAGCACACCGACCACGATCAACGACACCACACCGGCCGCCACCGCGATGCCCACGCTGCCGGTGAACGCCCAGCCGATGCCGCCGGCCGCGCCGGACGTCAGCAGCGAACCCAGGCGACGCCCGAAGATGCCGGTCAGCACCATGCTGATGACCGGGATCGCGACGAAGAAAAAGATCAGCAGTTCCTGGAAGCCCGCACCGCCGAAGAGGCTGTCGGCCGGCGTCTGGCGCGCCTGCGGTGTCGGCAGGCCCTCGCCCTTGATGCGCGCCATCAGCTGGTCGACGCCCGCAGACAGGCCGCCGCTGAAATCACCGCGTTTGAAGGCGGGTGAAATGGTGTTCTGGATGATCTGACGCGCGGCCAGATCGGGCACGGCGCCCTCGAGTGCCTTGGCCGGGGCCACCCAGATGCGCCGGTCGTCCTTCGCGACGACGATGAGCAGCCCGTCACCGACGTCGCGCCGCCCGATCTTCCAGGCATCACCGACGCGCTGCGCGTAGGACGCGATGTCTTCCGGCGCCGTGGTGGACACCATCAGCACGACGATCTGCGGGCCGGCCTGCGCCTCGAAGGCCGCGAGCTTGGCCTCCAGCGAGCTGCGATCGCCCACGGCCAGCGTGCCGGTCTGGTCGATCACCCGCGCGGAGAGCACGGGGATCGGCTGCAGATCCTGGGCGTGAGCCGACCCGGCCAGAAGAGCCGCGAGCAGCGCCAGCAGGCGCAGCAAAAACATCGGGGACTCCGGTTGCCGCGCTCAGCGGCTGGCGGCGGGCGCAGCAGGCTTGGCCGCGCCGCCGAAATCGACCTTGGGCGGCGTGCTGATGGCGGCTTCGTTCTCGACCGTGAAGCTGGGCTTCACGTCGTACTTGAAGATCATCGCGGTCAGGTTGGTCGGGAACTGTCGCGCCAGCACGTTGTAGTCCTGCACCGACTTGATGTAGCGGTTGCGCGCCACGGTGATGCGGTTTTCCGTGCCTTCGAGCTGCACGCGCAGGTCCTGGAAGGCTTGGTTGGCCTTCAGGTTGGGGTACTGCTCGGCCACGACCATCAGGCGGCTCAAGGCGCCCGTCAGTTCGCCCTGCGCCTTCTGGAACTTGGCGAAGGCCTCGGGGTTGTTCAGCGTCTCGGGCGTGACCTGGATGGAGGTGGCCTTGGCCCGCGCCTCGATGACCTTGGTCAGCGTGTCCTGCTCGAAGCCGGCCTCGCCCTTGACGGTGTTGACGATGTTGGGGATCAGGTCCGCGCGGCGCTGGTACTGGTTCAGCACCTCGCTCCAGGACGACTTCACCGTCTCGTCCAGGCGCTGGAAATCGTTGTAGCCGCAGCCGGTCAGGGTGGCCGACAAGGCAAGGGCAAGGGTGGCGAGCAAACGACGGGACATGGGGTGGTCCTCCAACGATGACGTTATGACGCGGCACGCCAGATGACGGGCCTCGCGGGTTTTTCAAGTGCCGCCCACTGTAGCGGCTCCCCGGGTGGGGTCAAGCCGCTGCCGGTGGCAGGCCGGACCCTCAACGCATCAGGGCTCGCCCAGGCATACACCCAGGCTGCGCGCAGCGCCCACCAGCGGGTGGTCCAGCGGCACGCAGCGGGTACGACCGGCCACCGACTCCAGCGGCACGGCCACGCAGGCATCGGCCTGCAGCGCCACCATCTGGCCGAACTGGCCCCGCAGGGCCATCTGCGCCGCGGCATGGCCGAAGCGCGTGGCCAGCACGCGGTCGAAGGGCGTGGGGTGGCCGCCGCGCTGGACATGCCCCAGCAGCGTCGTGCGCACCTCGCTGCGCAGATGCGGCTCGAGCATGGCGCGCAGGTGTTCGCCCACGCCGCCCAGCCGGATCGGATCGGGGCTGTCGTCCAGGCGCTGCGCGACGGTCATCGAGCCCCCGATGGGCGCAGCACCCTCGGCCACGCAGATCACCGTGCTGCCGTCGGCGAAGCGTGCCGACGGGCTGTCGTCGTCGTCGCCGCGCTCGCGTTGCTGGCAGCGTGCGATCACGGCCTGCGGATCGAAGCCGATCTCGGGGATCAGGATGGCGTCTGCGCCGCCGGCCAGCCCGCCTTCGAGCGCGATCCACCCGGCGTAGCGGCCCATGGTCTCCACGATCATCACGCGGCCGTGCGCGCGCGCCGTGGTGCGCAGCCGGCCGATGGCTTCGGCCACCACGGCCACCGCGCTGTCGAATCCGAAGGTGCGCTCGGTCAGCGCCAGGTCGTTGTCGATGGTCTTGGGCACGCCCAGCATCGGCAAGCCCATCTGGTGCAGCCGGTGCGCGATCGTCATGGTGCCGTCGCCGCCGATCACGACCACCGCGTCCAGCGCCTTTTCGCGCGCGAAAGCCAGCACACGCTGGCTGACATCGGCGCCACCGTGGCCGACGTCGTGGAACGGATCGGCTTTGTTGTGCGTGCCCAGGATCGTGCCGCCCTGGTCCAGGATGTCGACCACATCGGGGGCGGTGAGCGGGCGCATGCGGCCGCGCATCAGACCCATGAAACCCCGCTCGATGCCGCTGACACGCACGCCCGCGTCCAGCAGAGCCAATGTGGCTGCCCGGATCACGGCGTTGAGGCCCGGGCAATCGCCGCCGCCGGTGAGGATGCCGATATGCATGCGCGCCATTGTGCATGCGTCAGCAGGGACTCTCGGGTCGACACGCGACATGGCTTCCGCGTGCGGCCTCTTGTCATCCCCCGGCTGACCACCACGTTGTGGACACGGACCCGCTGACTTCCCGGGACCGATGGAGAAGCACGATGTTTGCCTTCAAGCGCCTTTCGGTGTTGTGGTCGGTGGTCAAGGGCGATGCGCGGCTGCTGTGGCGCGCGCTGCGTCACCCGCAGGCGCCGGGCTGGCTCAAGGCGGGCGCGGCCGGCATCGTGCTGTACCTGCTGTCGCCAGTGGACCTGATCCCTGACGTGATCCCGGTGCTGGGTGTCATGGACGACATCGTGCTCGTGCCGCTGGCCATCAACTGGCTGCTCAAGCGTCTGCCCGCGTCGTTGCGGCGCGACATCGGCGCCGAGGGCCCTGCGCCAGCGCCCTGGCGTTCGCCGCAACGCTGAAGGACGCGCGCTCGATAATGCGCGCATGTATGCGCCGCTGACCAACGACACCTTCCTGCGCGCCTGCCTGCGCCAGCCCACCACCCATACACCTGTCTGGCTGATGCGCCAGGCGGGCCGGTACTTGCCCGAGTACCGCGCGACGCGTGCGCGGGCGGGCAGTTTCATGGGGCTGGCCACGAACGTGGACTACGCCACCGAAGTGACCCTGCAGCCGCTGGAGCGCTACCCGCTGGATGCGGCGATCCTGTTCTCGGACATCCTCACGGTGCCCGATGCGATGGGGCTGGGCCTGAGCTTTGCCGCCGGCGAAGGCCCGCGGTTCGAACGCGCCTTGCGCGACGAAGCCGCCGTGGCCGCACTGGCCGAGCCCGATCTGGACAAGCTGCGCTATGTCTTCGACGCCGTGACCTCGATCCGCCGCGCGCTGGCCGGGCGCGTCCCGCTGATCGGCTTTTCGGGCAGCCCCTGGACCCTGGCCTGCTACATGGTCGAAGGCGGCGGCTCGGACGACTACCGCCAGGTCAAGACGATGCTCTATGCGCGCCCGGACCTCATGCACCGCATCCTGGACATCAATGCCCGCGCGGTGGCGTCCTACCTGAATGCGCAGGTCGCCGCCGGCGCGCAGGCCGTGATGATCTTCGACTCCTGGGGTGGCGTGCTGGCCGACGGCGCCTTCCAGCGCTTCAGCCTCGACTACACGCGGCGCGTGGTCGCGGGCCTGAGGCGCGAGGTGGACGGCCAGCGCATCCCGGTCATCGTCTTCACCAAGGGTGGCGGCCCATGGCTGCGTGAGATCGCCGATTGCGGCGCGGATGTCGTCGGCCTGGACTGGACGGTCAACCTGGGCCAGGCGCGGGCCGCCGTGGGCGCGCAAGTCGCCTTGCAGGGCAACCTGGACCCCAACGTGCTGTTTGCGCCGCCGGAAACGGTGCAGCGCGAAGCCCGTGCGGTGCTGGACAGTTTCGGTTCTCCGCGTCGGGCGGATGGCGGCTGGGACGGCCACGTGTTCAACCTGGGGCACGGCATCAGCCAATTCACACCCCCGGAACACGTGTCGGCGCTCGTCGAGGCCGTGCACAGCCATGGGCGCTTGCAGCGACAAAGCGCCTGATGTGCGCTATTGCCGGGGAGTGAGTGCTCAGGGCTCCACTTATCCCCAAATCCCGACCATTTGCCAAGACCTCAAGTTGTATGCAGAGGTTACTTTCCACAGCCCCCTGCTGTCGCTAAGTCATTGATTTTTCAAGCGGTCGGCTGCTGCTGCGAAAACGGGCAACCCAGCCAAAGACAAGGCGGATCAAGGGTTTGGGACATTTGACCGGTGCTTACCCACAAAGTTATCCACAGCATCCGTGGACAGGCTTAAAAAGCCATATAGATCAGAGACTTGGCGTTAATTCCTCGATTGACCCTCTCTTGTGTGCCGGATCTCACGGTCGGTAACCGCGATGCAGGCACACGTGTTGCTTGACAGCCTGACCGCCGTGGCGGTCGAACTGCCGCAGCACGCCGGGCTGTCGGGGCTGCTGAGCTACCGGGCAGCGACGCCGCTGGAGCCGGGCCGCCTGGTGCGTGTGCCGCTGGGCCGGCGCACGGTCACGGGCCTGAGCTGGCCCGCGGACCACATGGGCGATATCGACGAAGCCCAGATCAAGCCGATCGCCGAAGTGATCGATTGCATACCGCCGCTGCCGGCCAGCTGGTTGCAGCTCGTGGAGTTTGCCGCCGGCTATTACCAGCGCGGCCTGGGCGAGCTGGCGCTGGCGGTCCTGCCGCCGGAACTGCGCCGCCTGGATGGGCGACAGATGGCCCAGCGGGTGGCCCGGCTGCACCGACGTCAGGCCGAGGCCGCGAAGCGCCGGTCGCCGCCCGCGGATGCACCTGCAGCCGCGATCGCCGAATCGATTGACCCAGCCACCGGCGAAGTCCGCGCACCGGCGGTGGCCGCGCCGGTGCCGAGCGCGGCCCACGACGTGCCACCCGAACCCAGCGACGAGCAGGCCGCCGCGCTGGCTCTGCTGGCGCAGCCCGACCCGCGGCCCGCGCTGCTCTTCGGCGCCACTGGCAGCGGCAAGACCGAGGTCTATCTGCGCCAGGCGCAACAGGCGCTGGACGACGGCCGCCAGGTGCTGGTGCTGGTACCCGAGATCAACCTCACGCCGCAGCTGGAAGCCCGCCTGGCGCAACGTTTCCCGGACCGGGTGCTGGTCTCGCTGCACAGCGGGCTGACCCCCGCGCAGCGGCTGCGCCACTGGCTGATGGCCCACCTGGGCCTGGCCGATGTCGTGCTGGGCACACGGCTGGCGGTCTTCGTGCCGCTGGCGCGACCGGGGCTGATCGTCGTCGACGAAGAACACGACCCCAGCTTCAAGCAGCAGGAGGGCGCGCGCTACTCCGCGCGCGACCTGGCGGTCTACCGCGGCCATCTGGACCGCGTGCCGGTCATCCTGGGCTCGGCCACGCCGTCGCTGGAGTCCTGGCAGCGGGCCATCGAAGGGCGCTACCGGCGCATCGACATGCCCACACGCGTCGGCGGCGGCCGCATGCCGGCGTTGCGGCTGGTGGACATGTCGCAGCTGCCGCGCGAACGCGGCGAACACGCGCCGGTGCTGGCGCCGGCGCTGCTGCGCGCCATCGAGCAGCGCATCGAACGCCAGGAGCAGAGCCTGCTGCTGCTGAACCGCCGCGGCTATGCGCCCGTCCTGCATTGCGGCGCCTGCAGCTGGAAGAGCCAGTGCGCGCACTGCAGCGCCTGGCGCGTCTTCCACAAGGCCGACCGCACCCTGCGCTGCCACCACTGCGGCCTGGCTGAGCGGGTGCCGCGTGCCTGCCCGGACTGCGGCAACCTGGACATCGCGCCGATCGGCCGAGGCACCGAACGGTTGGAGGAGCAACTCGCGGCGCTGCTGCCGGGCGCCCGCGTGGCCCGTATCGACGCCGACACCACACGGCTCAAGGGCAGCCTCGATGCGCAGCTGGCGGCCGTACATGCCGGCGATGTCGATGTGCTGGTGGGCACCCAGATGGTGACCAAGGGCCACGATTTCCGGCGCATCACGCTGGTGGCTGCGGTCAATCCGGATGGGGCCTTGTTTGCGAGCGATTTCCGGGCCGCCGAACGCCTGTTTGCCTTGCTGCTGCAGGCAGCGGGCCGGGCGGGACGCGACGCCGAAGTCGCCGAGCAGGCGGAGCTGTGGCTGCAGACCTGGCACCCGCAGCACGCGATCTTCGCGGCGCTGCGCAAGAACGACTTCCCCGCCTTTGCCGCCCAGCAGCTGGAAGAACGCCGATCGGCCGGCCTGCCGCCTTTCGCGCACCTGGCGCTGCTGCGGGCGGATGCGCGCAGCGCGCAGGCGGGCCAGGATTTCCTGCGCGAGGCCGCGGCGTGTGCGGCCGAGCTGCCGGACGCTGCCCGCGTGACGATCTACCCGCCCGTGCCGCCGCCCATCGCCCGCGTGGCGGATGTGGAGCGCATGCAGATGCTGGTGGAGTCGGCCTCGCGCCCCGCGCTGCAGCGGCTGCTGGCCGCCTGGCAGCCGGCGTTGCTGGATCTGCGCGGGCGGCACCGCGGCGTGCTGCGCTGGGCCCTGGACGTGGACCCGCTGGCGATCTGAGCGCCCAGGGGCGGGCGCGTTCCACGTGCCGCGTGTCGCGTGCGGGCGACGGCCAGCGCCAGCCCTCTCAGCGCGCTTGCGCCTCGAACCACCAGGCCAGCGCGCTGAAGCTGGCGAAGGCCACGACGGTGCTGGTCATGATGATGCGCGCGATGCGCCCGTCGTCGGCGCCGTAGCGCTCGGCCAGCAGCGAGACGTTGCTGGCGCTGGGCAGCGCGGCGGCCAACGTCAGCACCATGATCTGGAAGGACGACAGGCTGGCGCCCAGTTTCTGCGCCAGCGTCGCGCCGCCGAAGACCAGCAGCGGGTGCACGAACAGCTTGACCAGGGCGATGGGCACGAAGCGCCGCGCCGGCGTGCGTGTATGGGCGTGCTGCCCGGCCCGCCACAGCACCGCGCCGATGGTGAACAGCGCCACCGGCGTGGCGGCGTCGCCCAGCATGCGCACGACCACCTCGGGCGGGCCGCTCAGGCGTCCACCCGCCAGCGCCAGGGCCGTGCCCAGCGCGATCGACCAGGGCAGCGGGTTGCTCAGCGGGCCGCGCAGCGCACGCCAGGCCGCGGCACGCGAGCCCTGGCCGCCGGCGTCGTGCATCTGCGCCAGTGCGATGCACAGCGAGCTCGTGACGAACAGGTCCGCCAGCAAGGTGCACATCACCGGCCCAGCGGCCGCCGGGCCCAGCAGGGCCACCAGCAGCGGCACACCCATGAAGCCCGAATTCGGGAAGGCGGCGACCAGCGCACCGAAGGAAGCGTCCTTGAGATTGACCGCCGGCCCGCGGCTGAAGAACACCGTGGCGCCGACGATCGCCAGTGCGCTCAACAGATAGACCGTCAGCACGGCCGGGTTGAGCATCTCCAGGATCGGCGTGTTCTGGCCGAAGCGGAACAGCATGCAGGGCAGCGCGAAGTACAGGACGAAGGCGTTGAGCCCCGGTATCGCGCTGTCGGGCAGGATGCGCCGCCACGCCGCCAGGTACCCACACAGCACCAGGGCAAAGAACGGGACGGTCACGCTCAGAATGGCCTGCATGTAAGCCCGAGTATCGCCGCCTGGCCCACGGTGCCAGGACGCCACAATGTGTCGCACGCGACCTTGGAGAGGACCGAATGATGTTGACGGAGAAGCCGCGCGGCCGGGGCCTGATGAGGTTCTTCGCCGGCTTGTGGGGCGTGGTGAACGGCCTGCGCAAGCTGGTGCTGAATCTGCTGTTTCTGTCGCTGCTGGTGCTGGCCGCGGTGGCCTGGTGGGGCAGTCGCGCCGGCGGCGTCAAGGCGCGCACGGTGCTGGTGCTGGACTTGAACGGCGCGCTGGTCGAGCAGCGCAGCGGCGACGCGCGGCTGGCCGTGCTGCAAGGTGTGCAGGGCGGTGGCACGGCGCAGATCCGCCTGCGCGACATCATCCTGGCGCTGGACCATGCGGCCAAGGACCGCGACATCAACAGCGTGCTGCTGACGACCGACGGGCTGTCCGGGGGCGGCCTGCCGCTGCAGCGCGAAATCGCCTCGGCCATCACCCGCTTTCGCGCGACCGGCAAGAAGGTCGTGGCCTGGGGCATGAACTACGACCAGCGTGCCTACTTCCTGGCCGCGCATGCCGACGAGGTCTACCTGCACCCGATGGGTGCCGTGTATCTCGACGGTTATGGACGGCGGCGCAACTACTACCGCGACGCGCTCGACCGCCTGGGCATCTCGGTCAACGTGGTGCGTGCCGGCCGCTACAAGAACGCGCTGGAGACCTTCACGGCCAACGCGCCGTCGCCCGAGACGCAGGAGGCCGATGCGGAGCTTTACAAGGGTCTGTGGGACCAGTATGTCGAGGGCGTGGAGAAGGCGCGCCGCCTGCCGGCCGGCCATCTGCGCACGCTGATCGACGGCCTGCCCGACACGCTGATCGCCGCGGACGGCGACCCGGCGCGCCTGGCGCTGGACCAGAAGCTGGTCGACGGGCTGATGACGCCGGACGCGCTGCGCACCATGCTGATCGACCGCGCCGCGCGCGACGAGCGCACCAAGAGCTTCCGGCGTGTCGAACTCGACGCCTACCTGCGCCTGATCAAGCCGGCGAAGGAGGGTGACGCCGTGGGCGTGGTGGTGGCCGAAGGCGCGATCTTCGACGGCGAATCGTCGGGCGCGGGCGTGGGCGGCCGCGCGACGGCGGAATTGCTGCGCAAGGCGCGCGAGGACGAGCAGATCAAGGCGGTGGTCTTGCGCGTCAATTCGCCGGGCGGCAGCGCCGCGGCCAGCGAGCTGGTGCGGCGCGAGTTGCAGCTCACGCGCGCCGCGGGCAAGCCCGTGGTGGTCTCGATGGGCGACGTCGCGGCCTCCGGCGGCTACTGGATCAGCCTGGCGGCCGACGAGGTGATTGCCGACCCGGCCACCATCACGGGGTCCATCGGCGTGATCGCGGCCCTGCCCATCGCTGCCGGTGCGATGGACAAGCTGTCACTGCACAGTGCAGGCGCGGGCACCACGTGGCTGACCGATGCGGCCGATCCGCGCAAGCCGCCCGATCCGCGCTTCATCAAGCTGCTGCAATCGGTCATCGACCATGTCTACGGCGACTTCACCGCAAAGGCCGCGGCTGCGCGCAAGACCACGCGCGAGAAGATCGATGGGGTGGCGCAAGGCCGCGTGTGGAGCGGCGCGCAGGCCAAGGAGCGCGGGCTGGTCGATCGCCTGGGTGGGCTGACCGATGCGTTGGCCTCGGCACGCACGCGGGCCAAGCTCGGCACGGAGTCGCGCGTGGTCTATTTGGAGCCCGAGGGCGGACGGCTGCAACGCCTGCTGGAGATGGTTGGCGTGGAACTGCCGGCGGTCGACAGCGTCGCGTCGGGCTGGCTCGCGCAGGTCTCGGGCGTGACGCCGCTGGCGGCCGTGCCTGCGCCGCTGCGCCAGGCCAGCGGCGAACTGTCCTGGCTGACCGATATGGCGCAGGGCCGGCGGCCGCTGGAAGCGGCGGTTCACTGCCTGTGCGGACCGGCCCAGTAGGGCCAGCAGAGCCCGGCGCGGCCACGCCGGCGCGCGTAGCGGCGTTCAGTGTGGAGCGGCGGCGGACGCCGTCACCGCGGGCGCCCGCGGCGTCATCAGGGCGCCCACCAGCATCAGCCCGCCCCAGATGGCGGCGGCGCCGGCGACCTGCTGCAGGCCGCTCAGCAGATGGGCGTTCCACAGGAAGGCCGTGGTGCTGGCCAGCACGCCGCCAAAGACCACGATCGCCAGCGCTTGCGCGCCGCGTGCGACCGGCGGGTCGTAACGCGGGCGCTGCAGCGAAAAGGCCGGGCGCGGATCGGCCGCGATGCGATCGGCCGGCCGCCAGCCCGGAGGGCCGAACCACACGCGCAGCTTGTCCGCCCAGGCGCGTGTGTGCCAGCTGTCGCGTGCCAGCGCCGCGTAGACCTCCAGATTGGCCCACAGCGGGTTCCAGCTGCGCAGCGGCGCGCGTGTGCCGTAGACGATGGGCTCGCGATCGTCCTCTTCGACGAAGCTGCCGAACAGGCGGTCCCAGACCACCCAGATGCCACCGTAGTTCTTGTCCAGGTAGCGGTCATTGACGGCGTGGTGCACGCGGTGGTTGCTGGGCGAGCAGAACCAGCGGTCGAAGGCGCCCAGCCGGCCGATCTGCTGTGTGTGCACCCAGAACTGGTAGAGCAGGTCGATCAGCCCGACGGTGGCGAAGACCAGCGGCGGCACACCCAGCACAGCCATGGGCAGGTAGAAGATCCAGCCGAAGAGAAAACCGCTGGAGGTCTGGCGCAGCGCGGTGGCAAGGTTGTAGTCCTCGCTGGAGTGGTGCACCACGTGAGCGGCCCAGAACAGCGCGCAGGTGTGGCCCAGGCGGTGGTTCCAGTAGTAGCAGAAGTCGTAGGCCACCAGGCCGAAGACCCACACCCACCACGCGCCGGCATCGAGTGTCCACAGGGCCACGTGCTGGTACAGCGCGACATAGATGCCGATGCGCAGCAGCCGCCCGAAGACGCCCGTGACCTGGCTGAGGATGCCCAGGCCAATCGAGTTCAGCGCGTCGTTCCAGCGGTAGGTGTTGCGGCCGCGGCGCCAGCCCACGAACCATTCCAGCGCAATGAGCGCCAGGAAGATGGGAGTGGCCAGGACGATGATCTGTGCGCCGGTCATGACAATCGATCCGCGGACGAGCTCGGGGTCCCCAGCATAGTGCGCCGCCAGGCACCCCAGCGGTCGGCGGGTCGGCCAGGCCCCCATGGTGAGGGCATGGAACCGCTGTGTCGGGATGTCAACAGAAGGGTCAGGCGGCCGACGGCCACTCGTTATCATGCGCGCCCTTTGCGACCTCGCTGCACGGCCCGCCGCCGCACCGCCTCCACGCCCCATGGCCGAAACCCTGAACAACGCGCAGCTCGAGGCCGTGCACCATCTGCGCAGCCCCTGCCTGGTGCTCGCCGGGGCGGGTTCGGGCAAGACGCGGGTCATCGTGCACAAGATCGCGCGGCTGCTGCAATCGGGTCTGCAGGCCAAGCAGATCGCGGCCATCACCTTCACGAACAAGGCGGCGCAGGAGATGCGCGAGCGTGCCAAGGCCAGTGTCGGTTCGCGTGCGGCCAAGGACCTGGCCGTCAGCACATTTCACTCGTTAGGCGTGCGCATGCTGCGCACCGACGGCACGCGCGTGGGCCTGAAGGAAAACTTCTCCATCCTGGACAGCGACGATGTGCTGGGCGTGCTGCGCGACGCGGGCGGCACGACGGACGCCAAGCTGGCGCGCGGCTGGCAATGGACCATCAGCCTGTGGAAGAACCAGGGTCTCAATGCCGGCCAGGCGTTGTCCGTGGCGCAGGACGACCACGAGGTGATCGCGGCCAAGGTGATGCAGCGGTACGAAGAGCGCCTGCAGGCCTTCCAGGCGGTGGATTTCGACGACCTGATCGGCCTGCCGCTGAAGCTGCTGCAAAGCGATGCCGAAGCGCGCGAGAAGTGGCAGCAGACCTTCCGCCACATCCTGGTCGACGAATACCAGGACACCAACGCGGTGCAGTACGAACTGCTCAAGGCGCTGGTCGGCGACGAGGGCATCTTCACCGCCGTGGGCGACGACGACCAGAGCATCTACGGCTGGCGCGGCGCGACCATCGACAACCTCAAGCGCCTGCCGCAGGACTACCCCTCGCTGAAGGTCATTCCGCTGGAGCAGAACTACCGCTCGACCGGCAACATCCTGCGCGCGGCCAACCACGTCATTGCCGCCAACCCGAAGATCTTCCAGAAGAAGCTGTGGAGTGAATTCGGCGACGGCGAACCCGTGACCGTGGCCGAGTGCGACGGCGAGGAGCACGAGGCCGAGCGCGCCGTGGCGCGCATCCAGGCGCTGCGCGCCCGCGGCGGCGAGGTCAAGTTCGCGGACTTTGCGGTCCTGTACCGCGCGAACCACCAGTCGCGCGTGTTCGAGCAGAAGCTGCGTGCGGCGCAGATCCCGTACAAGGTCTCGGGTGGCCAGAGCTTCTTCGACCGCGCGGAAATCAAGGACCTGTGCGCCTGGCTGCGGCTGCTGGTCAACCAGGACGACGACCCGGCCTTCCTGCGCGCCATCGGTACGCCCAAGCGCGGCATCGGCACGACCACGCTGGCCAAGCTGGGCGAATTTGCCGGCAAGTGGAAGACCAGCCTGTTCGAGGCCCTGTTCGCCGACAGCCTGGGCGCCGCCCTGGGCGCCAAGGCGGTGGGCTCGTTGCACGAATTCGGACGTTATGTGAACGACCTGGAACACCGCGCGCGCCAGACCGCCGGCGCCGAGGATGCGCGCGTGATGCTGCTGGGCTGGCTCAAGGACATCGGCTACGAGCAGCACCTGTTCGACAGCGAGGAAAGCGAGAAGCTCGCCGCTGCGCGCTGGACCAACGTGCTGGACTTCATCGACTGGATGGCCCGGCGCTGCGGCGGCGAGATCACCCAGGAAGGCGGCACCTTCGAGACCGAGAAGCAGACCGTGCTGCAGGTCGCGCAGACCATCAGCGTGATCCTCAGCCTGGCCGAGCGCGGCCAGGATCAGGACGTGGTGACGCTGTCCACGCTGCATGCCTCCAAAGGACTGGAATGGCCGCACGTGGTGCTGGTGGGCATCAACGAAGGCCTGCTGCCTTTCAAGGGCGGCGACGAGGAGATGACGCCCGAGCGGCTCGAGGAAGAACGGCGCCTGATGTATGTGGGCATCACCCGCGCGCGCACCACGCTGATGGTCAGCACCCTGCGCCGGCGCAAGCGCGGGCGCGACACGGTGGCCGGCGTGCCCAGCCGCTTCATTGCCGAGATGAAACTCAACGAAGGCGTGGTGAAGGAGAATCCTCGCGAGCAGCTGCGCCGGCTGCGTGAGCAGCTCGCGGCGCAAAGCGCCGCGAAGGCATCGATTCCGCAAGCGGAGTGAGGCATGGTCCAGCTGACAGCAAGAACGCGAAACCTGACCGTCTTCACCGTCGTGTGCGGCGCCTTGGCCATCCTGTCGGCCCCCTGGGCCCTGGCCCAGCCGGTGTTGAACGCGGTGTTCAAGCCGCTGGCCACGCTGGGTGTCATCGCCTACGCCTGGGACCGCGGGCGTGACTGTCCGGTGCAGCGCCGCTGGGTGCTGATCGGCCTGTTCCTGTCGCTGGTCGGCGACATCGCGCTGCTGTGGCCGCAGCAGGGTTTCCTGCCCGGACTGGTGAGCTTCCTGCTGGCACACGCGGCCTATGTCGTGGCCTTCACGCGTGACCACCGGCTGGCGGCGCGTGTGCTGCCGTTTGCCGCCTATGCGCTGGTGGCCGGGGGCATCTTCAGCCTGCTTTGGCCCCATGTGCCAGTGCAGATGCGCGGGCCGGTGGGCGGCTATGTTGTGTTCCTGGCGGCCATGGCGGCGCAGGCGGCGGTGCTGTGGCTGGCGGGCGCGCCGCGCGGCGCGGTGCTGGCGCTGGGTGGGGCGCTGTTCGTGTGTTCGGACGGGCTGCTGGCGACCGACAAATTTGCGACCACGCTGCCGCTGGCCAGCTTGTGGATCCTGGCCAGCTACTGGGCCGCACAGTGGTGCATCGCGAGCTGGCTGTCGCCCGAAGGTGCGCCCATCCGCCTGGCGCCCGTTCGCTGAGTCGGTCGAAGCGGCGCACCATCGCGGGGCTGACCGCTGCACCTGCGGCCTTCAGCTCGCCGCGGGTCGCGCCCGACACACACGCGCCGGCTGCGCGCTACATGCCCTTGAACAGACCGCCGTAGCTGCGGCTGACTTCCAGCTGCTCGCGGTGGCCCTTCACGGCGACGATCTGCCGCCCGCGGAAATCGCGCGAGACGCCGGCGATGGCCTTCACGTTGACCAGGGTCGAGCGGTGGATCTGCCAGAACAGCTGCGGGTCGAGTTCGTCGACCAGTTCCTTGATCGGTTTGCGGATCAGCGCCTCGATCTGCGCCGTCTGCACACGCGTGTACTTCTCGTCGCTGATGAAGAACAGGATCTCCTCGACGGGAATCATCTGGATGCTCGAACCCACGCTGGCCTGGATCCATTGCAGGTGCGAAGGCGCGCCGCCAGGATTCAGGCGTGACGAGAGCTGGTGCAGCAGCTGCTGCAGCGGTGGCGCGGGCAGCTCCTGCGGCGTGCCGCGCGAGGCCAGGCGCTGGCGGATGCGGCCGGTCGTCAGCTGCAGTCGCGCGGCATCGGCCGGCTTGAGCACGTAGTCGGCCACGCCCTGTTCGAAGGCCTCGACCGCGTACTGGTCGTAGGCGGTGATGAAGACGATCTCGGGCAGCAATTCCTCCGGCGCGAGTTCCATCTGCGCGATCTGCCGCGCGGCCTCCACACCGGTCAGGCCGGGCATGCGGATGTCCAGGAAGACCACGTCGGGGCGGTGTTCGGCCACCATCTGCACGGCTTCCAGGCCGTTGCGCGCCTCGGCCACGATCTGCAATTGCGGCCAGACCTCGGCCAGCCGCGTGCGCAACTGGTCGCGCATCAGGCGCTCGTCGTCGGCTAGCACGGCGCGCGGGCCGGCCGGGCCGCTGGTGGCGGGTGGGGCTGCGGGTGTGTCGCTCATGGTGCGCTGCTCATGCCGGTTCTCCTTCCAGCGATTTATACGGCACGGTGATCGTGACGATGGTGCCGCCGACGGGATTCGCCGTCACGCTCAGCGCGGCGCGCGGGCCGTAGATCAGTTGCAGCCGCTCGCGGATATTGGCCAGGCCCACGCCGGTACCCGCCGTGGCGGCCCTGCCGAAGCCCAGCCCGGTGTCGGCCACGCTCACCGCCAGCTTGCCGTGCACGATCTCGGCCTTGACCTTCAAGCTGCCGCCGTCGGCCTTGGGCTCCAGGCCGTGCTTGATGGCATTCTCGACCAGCGTCTGGATCATCATGGGCGGGAACTCCGCCGACAGCAGGCCGTCGGGCACGTCGATCTCGGTGGCCAGCCGCTCTTCCATGCGCACCTTCAGGATCTCCAGGTAAGGGCGGATGACGCCCAGTTCGCGCGCCAGGTCGCGCGGCGCGCTGCTGTCCTGCGTCTCTCGCATCGTGGGCATGCTCGCGCGCAGCAGCGCGATCAGATTCTTCTGCATCTGGCTGGCACGCCGCGGATCGGTCTCGATCAGGTGGTCGATGCTGGCCAGCGTGTTGAACAGGAAGTGCGGTTCGATCTGGGCCTGCATGGCGGCCATGCGCGCTTCGATGACCTGGCGCTTGAGCGATTCGGCCTCGGCCGTCTCGGTGGCCTGCGCGGCCTTGACCTCGGCCTGCAGCCGCCCCTTGTAGGTCGCCTTGATGATGATGGAGGCCAGCACCCAGATCAGCGCCAGGTCGGTCAGAAAGTCGCCCCAGTGCACGGTGCGTGTCTTCTTGACGCGGCGCGTGGCACCGGACATGCCCGCGTCCTGCAGCGCGCGATGGGCGTCCTGCAGTGCCGCGCGGGCGGCCTCATGCGCCTCGCGGGCGGCCTGGCTGGCCTCGCGCTTGGCGTCCTCGCCCGCACGCTCGGCCTCGGCGCGCGCCCGATCGGCCTCGCGCACGGCTTCCTTGACCGCCTGGCGGGCTTCGTCGATGGCTTCACGCACGGCCTCGCGGGTGGCGCTGGTGGGCACGTCGATGGTCACCGTCTTCTCGTCCGGCGACGCCGCCGCCGAAGCGGCGCTATCCGGCGCGGCGGCAGATGCCGCGGCCGCGGGCTTGCGTGGCCGGATGCGGATGCCGCGTTCGTCGATCGAGATGTCCACACCTTCGGTACTGCCGCTGGCACCCGGCGCGGGCTTTTCGATCTTGATGACCGGCTCGCGTCCCTTGCTCTTGGACGGCCTTGTCGACGACGAATCCGGCGCCGCTGGCGGTTCGGGCGGCGGGGGCGGCAACTGCGGCAGCTCGATGGGCTCGTCGACCCACTCGGTGACCTTGTAGCTGAACGGCGGCAGCGACTGCAGGATGGCCGTGATGGCGATCAGCAGGATCGCCAGCACGAAAAACCGCTTCCAGCTGATCGATACCAGCCAGTTGGCGTAGCGGTGGTAGCCGCGCAGGAAGGACTGGACGTAGGGCTCGGCCTGCTGGCGCCAGCTCGGTTGCGGGCGGATGGGAGGCGGAGACGGCGGAAAGTTCATGGGCGTGCTTCGGGTGCGTGCTGCGCACTGTACGCACACGGCCTCGGCCCGTCCGGGCGGCGCGATGCGCCGGCTGCCGCGCGGGACAGGCTGCAAGCCCGGCCGATGGACGGCGGCGCGGCAGGCCCCGCGCCTGCCCTCAGGTCGCCGTGGGCGCTGTTGGCACCGGGGCCCCTGCCGCCGTGAGCTCGCGTACGCTGGCCAGCAGATCGTCGTCCGTATACGGTTTGGTCAGGTAGCGGTCCACGCCGGCCGCACGCGCGTTCTGCCGGTGCTTGTCGGTGTCCCGCGAGGTGAGCATCAGCACCGGCAGGCCGGCCCATTGCGCTTGGGCGCGGATCTGGCGGGTCAGCTCCAGCCCGTTGAGCTGGGGCATCTCGAGGTCGGTCAGCTCGATGTCGACCGGCTGGCGCGCCAGCTGGGCCAGCGCGTCGAAGCCGTCGCGCGCGCCGATGACGTCCCAGCCGGCATCGCCCAGCACCTGGGCCAGCAGCTTGCGCACGGTGTGCGAATCGTCGACGACCAGGGCGCGGCGCTGCTGGCTGCGCGCCCGCTCACGCAGCGCGCGGATGGCTGAATGGTCGATACGCGTGTGCTCGCCGCCGAGCGACTCCGTGTCGATCAGCATCACCACACGGCCGTTGGCGCGGATGGCGCCGCCGGCCACGCCGCGGGTCTCGCGCAGCAGGCGGCCGACGTCCTGCAGCACGAGCTCGCGCGTATCCAGCACGGCCTCCACTTCGAAGGCCACTTCCTCTCGCCCGATGCGCAGCACCACGACGGGCATGCCGCCGTTGGGCGATGGCGAGTCGGCCAGTCCCACGGCATGCACCAGTGAGCGACCGGGCCATCGGCCGGTGTCGGTGGCGAGGTGTCCGCCGTCCAGCCGCACGGCCACGGCCGGCAGGGCCGCGACCACGGCGGTGGACGGCAGTGCAAATGTCTCGCCGCCGGCCTGGACCACCAGCACGTGCGCCGTGCCGGTGGTGGCCGCCAGCTCCAGCGTGAAGCGCGTGCCCTCGAAGGGCTCGCTGGCAATGTCCAGCCGGCCCTTCATCGCACGCACACGCTGGGCGACCACATCCATGCCCAGGCCGCGGCCGGAAATGTCGTTGACGGTGTCCCGCGTGGAGAAGCCGGGCAGCAGGATCATGCGTGCCACGTCCTGTGGATCGGGTTCCTGGGCCGGATCGACCAGGCCCAGCTCGACGGCCTTGGCGTGGATGGCCAACAGGTCCAGTCCGCGGCCATCGTCCTGGCACTGCACCCGCAACTGATGGCCCACGCGCTGCACCTGCAGGCGGACGCTGCCCTGCGCGGGTTTGCCGGTCTGTTCGCGTGCCTCAGCGGCTTCGATGCCGTGGTCGACGGCATTGCGCAACAGATGCAGCAGCGGTTCGGTCAGCGCGTCCAGCACGGCCGCGTCCATCATCGTGGACTCACCCTCGACCACCAGGCGCACGCGCTTGCCGGTGGCGGCGGCGGTCTGCGTGACGTTGCGCTGCAGCCGCGAGACGATCTGGCGGAAGGGCACCAGTCGCGTGTCCTGCAACTCGGCGTGCTGCAGTTTCAAGCCCTGTTCCTGCTCGACGATCAGGCCGGCCATGGCGCGGGCGTCCTGGCGCGCCTCGCGCGAGAGGTCCAGGCCGTCGGCCACCATTTCCGCGGCCAGCCGTGCCAGGCTGTGCAGCTCGTTGTACCGGTCCATCTCCAGCGCGTCGAAGGCCTGGCCGCTTTCATCGGCCCGGCTTTGCAGACTGACGCCCTGGCGGTCGATCTGCGCCTGCAATTCCGCCAGACGAACGTCCAGTGCCTGGTGGCTCTCCAGCAGGGCGGCCAGTCGGCCTTCCAGATGCTGCAGACGGTCGGCCAGGCGGCCCTGCTGCACCAGGTGCTGGCCGGCGCGGCGGGTCATGCGCTCCAGGCGTGCGGCCTCCACGCGCAGGTGCGGCGCAGCTTCCACCGCATCCGCCGTGCGCGCGGCGGGCTCGGCTACCGCGCCTTCGGGCGCGATCGCCTGCGAGGTGTCTGCGGCAGCCGGCAAAGTTTCGGCCGCAGCCGGGTGCGGCGCCAAGTCGGCCCATGTGCCGTCGTCGATGGCGCGCGCCCATTCGGTCAGGCGCTTGAGCCAGTCCAGCGCATCGGCCGGTGGCGACTCCTCGCCGCGCAGCGCGTAGACCATCTGTTCCAGCGTGCCCGTGGCCAGAAGCAGGTCCTGGGCCATGGGTGCGGGCAGGGCGCCGTTTTGTGCCTGGGCGAAGTCCAGCACGTCCTCGAGCCGGTGCGCCAGGCGCCCGATGCCGCGGATGCCGATGATGTTGCCGCTGCCCTTGAAGGTGTGCGCCACGCGCTGCGCCTCGGCCAGGCGTTCCGCCGAACAGCTGCCGTCGGCCAGTGCGCGCACGGCATCGCCCAGCCCCGCCAGCTGGTCAGGCGCCTGGGCCAGAAAGGCGTCGTACAGATCGACATCGGTGTCGGCCGGAACCTCGAGTGATACGTCCTCGGGGCTGGGTTCAGGAAAGGCCGCGGCCCGCGCGTCCTCGTCCTCTTGCGGCATCTGCGGATTGCGCTGCAGCAGTTCGCCCAGCGTGTCCAGCAGCGATTCGGGCAAGGGGGTCGGCGCCTGCCGGAAGTAGTCGACCAGCCCAACGGCAGCCACCGCGTCGCCCGGCTGCTGGAAAGCAGGTCCCAGCGCCATGCGCCAGGCCACCAGCCAGCCCAGGGTGGCTGCGATGCCGGCCTCGTCGGAGAAGGCCGCGAGCTGTGCGGCATCGCGCAATTGCTCGACCGCCACCGCCTGGCCTTCGAGGCCGACCATGCGTGCCACCGTCGCCAGACGGCCCAGAGTCGTGGCCACGGGCTCGGCGCAGGCCGTGGCCTGCTCGGGCCCGCTGTCCAGCCAGGCCATCAGTGCCGCGTCGATGTCGTCCGCGGCGCTGTCGAACTCGGCGCGCAGGACCTCGAGAAAATCGTTCAGTCGCATCGTGCAGCGTCAAGTGTGGGAGGTGCCGTGCGCCACCGGTCGAGGCGGCGGGCGGATGGCCTGTCGATCGTGGCCGTTCAGGCCGGTTCGGGCAGCTTGAAGCGGCCCACCGCTTCAGCCAGCCGCGCGGAATAGTCCACCAGCGTATTCGTCGACCGCGATTGCTCGCTGATCGCCGTCACGGTCTGCTCGGAGCCCTTGTTCAGCTTGGTCACCGACAGCTGCAGCTCGCGCGCGAGGATCGACTGCTGATCCGAGAACGTGGCGATCTGCTTGACCAGTTCAACCAGCTGCGTGGTCGTGTCCTGCGTCATCGTCATCTGCTCGCCAGCCTTCTGCGCCTGCTCGGACTGCGCCACGACCTGGCTGATCAGGCGGTTCATCGTGTACAGCGTCTCGTTGGTCTCGACCTGGATGTTTTGCACCAGCTGGCCGATCTGCTGCGTCGCCTGCCGCGAGCTCTCCGACAGGCGCTGTACTTCCTCGGCCACCACCGCAAATCCGCGGCCGGCTTCGCCGGCAGTCGCGGCTTGCATCGAGGCGTTCATCGCGAGCATGTGGGTGCGTTCGGAAATGGTGCTGATCAGGCTCACCACCGAAGAAATTTCCTGGCTGCGCTCGCCCAGACGCTTGAAGCGCTTTTCCGTCTCGGAAATCGAATCGCGCAGCTCGTCCATGCCGCGTACCGTGGCCGACACCGCCTTCAGCGCGCCTTCGGTGGCGACCGACGCACGTTCGGCCGCCTGGTTCGAGCTCTCGGAGAGTTGTGCCACCTTCACCAGCTGCTTGACGGCACGCGCCAGGTCGTGCGACATGCGCTCCAGCGCCTGGCGTTCGCCCTGCGCCGTTTCGTCCACCCGGTCGGCCTGCTGGCGCGCAAATTCGCTGGCCTCGCGCACGCGGTCCGCGATGTCGCGCACTTCGCTGAGCGTCTGGCCCGTGGCGTCGGAGAACTGGTTGATCGACGAAGACAGCGTCCCGATCACGTCCTCGGTCACCAGCGCACGGGCCGTGAGGTCGTTGTTCGAGAGCTGGAACACCGTCTGCAGCAAGGCGATCACGGAGTTGTTCAGCTGCTCGTTTTCCTGTGAAGCCCGCTCCAGACTGGCAATCCGCTCGTCCAGCAGCCGATTGAAAGCGCCGGCGAAGGCGCCGAGTTCGTCCTTCCGGTCGAGGGTCGCGCGGGCGGCCATGTCGCCCGCGTTCACCTGGTCGACCACCGCGCGCAGTTCACCCAGGGGCTGCGTGATCCGCCGGTACAGGGCCACGCCGAACAGGCCTGCCAGCACCACGGCGATGAAGCCGCCGCCGGCTACCAGCAGCTCCGCGCGCGCGGTCTTGGCAGTGGCGTCTTCCAGTGTCGCGGCCACCTGCGTCTCCAGGAGCTTTCGCGCGGCGCCTTGCGACTTTTCGAGCTTCTCGAACTGGGCGATGAAGCCACCGAGCTGCTGATCGGCCGCGGCAGGGTCTGCGGCCAGGCTCTTCAGCAGCGTGTGGCTCAGTGCGATGTAGGCCTGCGCATCCGGGCGCAGGGCCTTCAGCGCGGCATCGATCTCGGGGCTGAGGGTCGTGGCCAGGTTGGCGGCCAGGTTTTCCTCGAATTCCTTGGCGTGTTCGAGCGCGTCCTTGGTCGCTTCGGCGATGCCTGCGGTTTGCCCCGCCTTGGCCGCGAGCATGCCTGCGAAGACGTCCGCGCGCAGCGCGTCGTGCATCATGTCGCCTTGCTGGTGGTGGCGCATGGCCACGGCGTCGCGTGTGGTCGTGGCCAGCGCCGTCTGCTGTTCTTTCACCGCGTACAGGCTGGCGGCTCCCAGGCCGG
>CAUJHV010000022.1 GCA_963205115.1 Pseudomonadota bacterium
GTCATCAAGGTCGGTGCCGCCACCGAAGTCGAGATGAAGGAAAAGAAGGCCCGCGTCGAAGACGCCCTGCACGCCACGCGTGCGGCCGTCGAAGAAGGCATCGTGGCCGGTGGTGGCGTCGCGCTGCTGCGCGCCCGTGCCCAGATCGGCAAGCTCAAGGGTGACAACCACGACCAGGACGCCGGCATCAAGATCGTGCTGCGTGCGGTCGAGCAGCCCCTGCGCGAGATCGTGGCCAACGCTGGCGACGAGCCGAGCGTGGTGGTCAACAAGGTGCTGGGCGGCAAGGGCAACTACGGCTACAACGCCGCCAACGGCGAGTATGGCGACATGATCGAGATGGGCATCCTGGATCCCACCAAGGTCACGCGTACCGCCCTGCAGAACGCCGCCTCCGTGGCCGGCCTGATGCTGACGACCGAGTGCATGGTCGCCGAAGCGCCGAAGGAAGAGTCGGCCGGCGGCGGCATGCCCGGTGGCGGCATGGGTGGCATGGGCGGCATGGGCATGGACATGTAAGACCCGTCCGCGTCAGGAGCTGCGAGCCCGCGAGGGCGCGTGGCTCCCGCTGCGACACCAAGGCCACCTTCGGGTGGCCTTTTTCATGGCCGCAGCGCCTGGCCCGCCCCCCGCGGCAGCGTGCCGTGGGCGCTGGGCACAATGGCGCCATGACCGCCCGCCAGTCCGTTCTCGTCCTGTGGCTGTGCGCCTGCACGGCCGGCCTCGTGCGGGCACAAGCCACGCCTTCGCCGGCGCCGCCTGCAGCGGCAGCCGCCACCGCGGCGCAGGCGACCACCACGCGCCCCCGGATCGGCCTGGTGCTGTCCGGCGGCGGCGCGCGCGGCCTGTCTCACGTGGGTGTGCTGAAGGTGCTGGAGCGCGAGCGTGTGCCCGTCGATCTGGTGGTCGGCACGTCGATGGGCGCCATCATCGGCGGCCTCTAT
Organism: Pseudomonadota bacterium; assembly: GCA_963205115.1. GTDB lineage: Bacteria > Pseudomonadota > Gammaproteobacteria > Burkholderiales > Burkholderiaceae_C > Rubrivivax. The sequence continues at coordinate 945 of CAUJHV010000022.1, forward strand.
GCCTCGGGGATGCGGGCCGAGCAGATCGAGCGCGAACTGCTGGCCGTCAATTGGGACGAAGTCTTCGCGCCGCGCGTGAACCGCCAGGAGCTGTCGCAGCGGCGCAAGGAAGAAGATTTCGACCTCTCCGCCGTGCTCGAACTGGGCTGGCGCGACGGCGAACTGCGCGCCCCGCAAGCGGCCGTGTCCAGCCGCGGCCTCGAGTCGCTGCTGCGCCGCTACACCTTGCCCGTGCGCACGGTGGACCGCTTCGACCAGCTGCCCATCCCCTTCCGGGCCGTCGCCACCGACATGGAAAGCGGCGAGGCCGTCGAACTCACGACGGGCGACCTCGCCACCGCGCTGCGATCGAGCATGAGCGTGCCCGGCGTCTTCGCGCCGTTCGAGACCGAGGGCCGGGTGCTGGGCGACGGCGGCCTGGTCAACAACCTGCCGGTCGATCTGGCGCGGCGCATGGGCGCGGACATCGTCATCGCCGTCAACGTGGGCACGCCGCTGGCCGGCCGCGAGACCTTGGGCTCGGTGGTCGGCGTGACGGCGCAGATGATCAACATCCTGACCGAGCAGAACGTGCAGCGCAGCCTGGCCTCGCTGCGCGCGACGGATGTGCTCGTCAAGCCGCCGCTGGGAACGCTGACCTCCGGCGATTTCCAGCAGACCGCGCGCTTCATCGCGATCGGCCAGGAGGCGGCTATCGCACTGGCCCCGCGCTGGGCGGCGCTGGCGCTGGATGCGCCGGCCTATGCCGAATGGACGCAGCGCCACGGCCCGCCGTCCCCGCAGCCGGTGACGCTGGGCTTCGTGGCCTTCGAAGGCACGACCGCCACGTACCCGCAACGCCTGACGCAGCTGCTCGAATCCAAGCCCGGCCAGGCTTTCGACGCCGGCAAGGCCGAGCGCGACGCGCGACGCCTGGCCGCGCGCGGCGACTACATCCGCGCCGACTACCGCATCGAGAACACACCCGCCGGCGAGGGCCTGATCTTCGACCTCGAGGACAAGCCCTGGGGGCCGAACCTGCTGCGCGTGGGCCTGGACCTGTCGACCAATTTCGCCGGCCGCAGCCGCTTCAACCTGAAGCTCTCGCACGAGCGCCACTGGCTCACCGACAACGGCACCGAGTGGCGCAACCGCGTGAATCTGGGCGAGGCGCCGTTGGTGTCCACCGAGATCTACCACCCGCTGCGCTGGGCCGCGCGCCTGGACAAGGACTGGTTCGTGTCCGGATGGGCGGCGGCGGAACGCCGGCGGCTGAGCGTCTACAACCTGCAGGGCACGGAACTGGGTCTGTTCGATCGCAGCGAGTTGCGTGTCGGCGCGGATTTCGGCCAACCGTGGGCCGAGCTCGGCGAGGTGCGCGTGGGCCTGCAGCGCGAAAGCCGGCGCATCAGCGCGCATCTGCTGGGGCGGTCGTTCACCGGCCCGGTCGCGCGCGTGCTGGAACACGAAACGGCTGCACGTGTGCGCGTGGTCGTGGACCAGCTCGACTACGCACTCTTCCCGCAACGCGGTTACCGCGTCGAAGCCCTGATGCTGGCGGGCGAGCGGCGCACGGATACACGCGTCGAAGGCTTCCAGCGGCTGCATGCCAATGCCAGCGTGGCCCGCAGCTGGGGCCGCCACACGGTCAACCTGTTCGGCCTGGTCGATCTGGGCGACGTGCCGTCGGTGGAGACCCCAGCCGGCCGCCGCTCGCTGGGCGGCTTCCACATGATGTCCGGCTACCAGCCGGGGCAGCTCAGCGGCAACCAGCTCGTCTTCGGCCGGCTGGCCTGGTACATGCGGCTGCAGCGCGAGGCCTCGGTGACACGCGGCTTCTTCCTGGGCGGCACGCTGGAAGCCGGCAATGCCTGGCAGCGCCGGTCACAGATCGCGTGGTCCGATCTGCGCAGCAGCGCCAGCCTGTTCCTCGGCGCCGACACCGGCATCGGCCCGATGTACCTGGCCCTGACGACTGCCTCGCGCGGCGACAGCGGCATCATGTTCTTCATCGGCCGCCCCTGAGCGCCCGGGCTGCGCGCACGGCAGCCCACACCGACGCTGGGGAAAGACCAGCCGGCGCCGGCGGCCGACCCCGATCAGGCGGTCGGCGGCGTCGGATGCACCCACTCGCGCAAAGCCACGGCCACATCGCCCAAGCCTTGGCGCGACAGCGCCGAAAACAGCGTGACGCCAATGTCGGCCGAGGTCGAGCTCAAGTCGCCCAGCGCCTCCTGCGTGGCGGTCAGCACCTTCTGGGCATCGCGGCGGTTGAGCTTGTCGGCCTTGGTCAGCAGGACCAGCAGACGCACCTCGCCGCTGGCCACGCGCGCGCGGATCCACTCCAGCAGTTGGCGGTCCAGGTCGGTCAGGCCCAGGCGCGAATCGACCATCAGCACCACGCCGGAGAGGTTGCGGCGCACGGCCAGATACTCGGCCATCACCTCCTGCCAGCGCAGCTTGGCGCTGCGCTCGACGGCGGCATATCCATAACCCGGCAAATCAGCGAACCAGGCATCCGGCTCGTCCTTGGGACCCAGCGCGAACACGTTGATGTGCTGCGTGCGTCCGGGCGTGCGCGACGCAAAGGCCAGGCGCTTTTGCTGCGCCAGCGTGTTGATGGCCGTGGACTTGCCGGCGTTGCTGCGCCCCACGAACGCGATCTCCGGCAGCTCCGACACCGGCACCTGATCCAGCCGTGCGGCCGTGGTCACGAAGCGCGCCGTGTGGGTCCATCCGAGGGCTGCTTTTTCGGGCGATGCCGCCGCGCCAGCCGGCCGCGAACGGGCTGCGCCGGCGCCTTTCGGGTCGACCGCGGCAGGGGTCGAAATGGCGGTCTCGGCGGGCAGCGCGGGGGGCGGAGGAACAGGCGGTAAGGGATCGGTCATGGGCCATTGTAAAATTGCCCGGTTTTGGCCCTCTTGCCGCCGACTTTGCCGGCGAACAACGACATGAAGTCGCTCCACGCCTCCTGTTTTGCCCTCTGCGCCAGCGCGGCCTCCTTGCTGATTGCCGGCTCGGTCTGGGCCGCCGAAGCCAAACCCGCTGCCAAGCCGGACCCGGCCAAAGGCCAGGCCATCGCGACCCAGGTCTGCGGCGCCTGCCACACGTCCGACGGTTCGCGCGGTGCGCCCGCCAACCCGATCATCGCGGGCCAGTTCCCCGAATACCTCGTCAAGCAATTGATGGACTTCAAGTCCGGCAAGCGCAAGAACGCCGTGATGAGCGGCATGGTGGCCGCCCTGAGCGAAGACGACATGCGCAACGTCGCTGCGTTCTACGCCAGCAAGTCGGCCAAGCCCGGCGCCGCGCGCAACAAGGACACCATCCGTCTGGGCGAGCGCATCTGGCGCGGCGGCATCGCCGACAAGATGATCCCGGCCTGCGCCGGCTGCCACGGCCCCACGGGCGCCGGCATCCCGTCGCAGTTCCCGCGGCTGGCCAGCCAGCACGGCGACTATCTCGAGTCGCAGATGACGGCCTTCCGCAGCGGCGCACGCACCAACAGCGCCCAGATGACGGCCATTGCCGCCAAGATGAGCGATCTGGAGCTCAAGGCCGTCTCCGATTACGCAGCCGGCCTGCAATAAGACAGCAGCAGCCCGTACCCCTCGGAACAGGCCGGTCATTGACCGGCCTTTTTCATGCGCGCACGGCGGCCCGGACAATGACGGCGGCCGGCGATCACCGGCCATGTAACCCACGGGCGCCGGCCGGCGAATCCATGGATAGACACCCGAAGGAGACCCTGGCATGCGCAACCGCACCGCTCTCGGATACCAACTGCCCGCCGCGGACATCACGCCGCGCGCGCAGTACCTGCGACGCCGGGAGTGGCTTCAGGGCGCGGCCGGTGCAGCGCTGGCGCCGTGGCTCATCGACCCGGCGCTGGCCCAGACGGCGGGTCCCGGCAAGCGCCCGGCCCTGCCGGCCGTGCGCAGCGCGCTCGTGGGCGCCGCCACGATGGACAAGCCCACGCCCTACGAGGACGCCACCACGTACAACAATTTCTACGAGTTCGGCACCGACAAGAGCGATCCCGCACGCAACGCCGGCAGCCTGAAGACCCGTCCCTGGACCGTGGCCATCGAGGGCGAGGTGCGCAAGCCGCAGACGCTGGACTTCGATGCACTGGCCCGGATCGCGCCGATGGAGGAACGCATCTACCGCCTGCGCTGCGTCGAAGGCTGGTCGATGGTGATCCCCTGGATCGGCTGGTCGCTGGCCGAGCTCATCCGGCGCGTCGAGCCCACGGGCAATGCCAAGTTCGTGCAGTTCGTGACCCTGGCCGACCGGGCGCAGATGCCCGGCCTCCGACAGCCCATCCTCAATTGGCCCTATACCGAGGCCCTGCGCCTGGACGAGGCGATGCACCCGCTGACGATGCTGGCCTTCGGCATGTACGGCGAGACGCTGCCCAACCAGAACGGCGCGCCGCTGCGTCTGGTCGTGCCCTGGAAATACGGCTTCAAGTCCGGCAAGTCGCTGGTCAAGATCCGCTTCGTCGAGAAGCAGCCCAAGACCAGCTGGGAAGAAAGCGCGCCCGAGGAATACGGCTTCTACGCCAACGTCAACCCGCGCGTGGACCACCCCCGCTGGAGCCAGGCTACCGAGCGCCGCATCGGCGAAGGCAACATCCTGTTGACCAAGCGGCGCGAGACGCTGATGTTCAACGGCTACGAGTCGCAGGTCGGCCAGCTGTACGCCGGCATGGACCTCAAACGTTTCTTTTGAGCGGATGACCGGTCGCCCTTCATCGCCCCGATACCTGCGCGGCGCACCCACCCTCGCGTCGCCGTGCGCAGCCACGCTCCAGGCCCACCGCCCATGAACCGGCTGCTCTTGCACAAGGCCGCCAAGCCCGTGCTCTTTCTGCTGTGCCTGTGGCCCTTCGCGAGGCTGCTGGTCGGGGCGCTGACCAACAGCCTCGGCGCAAACCCGGCCGAGGCGCTCGTGCGCGGCACCGGCGACTGGACGCTGCGCATGCTGCTGTTCACGCTGGCCGTCACACCGCTGCGTCAGGCCACCGGCTGGCATGCGCTGGCGCGGATGCGCCGCATGCTGGGTCTGTTCACCTTCTTCTACGCCATGTGGCACTTCCTGGCCTTCGCCTGGCTGGACATGGGCTTCGACCCCGCGGCCATCGTCAAGGACATCGGCAAGCGCCCGTTCATCCTGGTGGGCAGCACGGCGCTGCTGCTGATGCTGCCGCTCGCGGCCACCTCGTTCAATGCCGCGATCCGGCGCCTGGGTGCGGCGCGCTGGCAGCGGCTGCACCAACTGATCTACATCATTGCACCGTTAGGCATCCTGCACTTCTTCTGGATGCGTGCCGGCAAGCGCCTGTACGGCGAAGTGGCCTTGTATGCGGTGATCCTGGCGCTGCTGCTGGGTTGGCGGCTGCTGCGGCGGCTGCGCGCGTCGGCACGGGCCTCGGCATCGGCGTCCCGCAACACCCGCGGGGCGAACCCGGGCTCAGCCGGCTGACGGCCGGCGCTTGAACCAGCGCACCACCTGCTCGCGCGGCGGCCGCGCGGGTGCGCCGTGGGCCTGCAGGGTCTCGTCCAGGCGCCGGCCCGTATCGTCGGCCAGGGCCGCCTCGCGCGCCGCCCTCACCGCCTGCGCCCGTTCGGCGGCGGGCGCCGGGCCGAAGGCCAGGTGCTGCAGGATGTGGTTAAGGTGGGTCTGGCCTCGCGTCCAGGTCTCGCCATAGCCCTTGACCAGCCGCCCGCAGCGCGCCACCTCCAGACCCAGTGAGGGCGCCTCGCGCAGGCCGCGTTCGACCGCCTCGAGCCAGGCCTCGATCTGCCGCTGCTCCTGCGCAAAGCGGCTGCCGTGGCGCCGCCAGCGCTTCATCGAGGCCAGCAGCCGCAACGCCAGCGTGCCGCGCAGCGTGTGGCTGCCCAGCTTCAGCGGCAGCGACCAGGGTTCCTGCCCGTGCACGACGCGCCGCGCATCCCAGGCCAGCAGCTGCTTCGCCCCGCCATCGGGCAACAAGGCCGCCAGTTCCGGCACGCCCGGCTTGAAATGGTCGAAGACCTTGACGACGTCGCCCGCCTGCGCGGCAGCCTCGCGATGCACGCGTTGCTGGCGCGAAGCAGCCAGCTTCTTCGAGGCCACGAGCACGATATCGTCGAAGGCCATCCACAGGACCAGCCAGCGGGCGGCTTCGTGAATCGCCTGGCCAGCCGGCGATGCATCAGCCGTGGACGGCTCGGCACCGGCACCCGCCGCGCGGTCGAGCCGCGCCAGACGATCGTCGTACAGCCGCGCATAGGCGGCATCCTGATAGGCCGTCAGGCGTTCGCGCCCGAGCCGTCGCAGCTCGACGGGCGACAGCTCGCCGCGCGTTGCCGCCAGCGAACCTGCGGACGTCACAGGCGCGGAAGGCGCAACGGCCGGCGGCAGACGCAGCGCCGCCTCCACCGCCTCGCGCTGCGCGCGGCGCGCCGCCACGGCATCGAAGGCCAGCGCAAAACCACGCAGGCTGGCGTCCACGCCCTTGCCTGCGTGGCGGATGGCCGCTTCGTAGGCCTCACGCGCCATCGGCAACACGCCGCTGGCGGCAATCGCGCCCAGCAGCACGGCGCTGATCACCGTGCCGGCCTGCCGGGCCAGCTCGGCCAGGTCCAGCAGCTCGACGCTGTGGCAATGCGCCTGCAGCGTCGCGGCCAGCGCGGCGGCATCGGCGCGGCCGTCGCCCATCTGCATCTTCTCGGCCACGGTCAAGGCCCGCGCCGTGGAACTGATGACACGCGTGCGCTGCGGGTCGCTCATGCCCTGCCCCACCTGGCGCAGGGTCTCGAGCAGCTCGGAAGAGACCAGCAGGTCCAGTGCGCCGGGCACGGGATTCAGGCTGAAGACCGGCCGGCGCCCCGCCAGTTGCGCGGCCGGCTGGGGAAAGATCTCGATGTAGTAGGTCGTCGCACCGGTGCGCTGGGCCACGCCCGGAACCGAGGTGCTCTGCGCCGGAAAGCCCGCGCGCACGGCCGCGTGGTACAGCCACTCGGAGAGCACGCCGCCGCCCTCGCCGCCCAGCGCGCAGACCAGCACGGCCAGCGGCCGGGACGCCACAGCCGGCCCGGCGCCAGAGGTCGCGGCAGACAGGCCGGAATCGCGGGGCATCGGCATCAGTCGACCCGGATTCCGGCTTCCTTGATGAAGGCACCGAAGCGTGCGCGGTCGGCATTCGAGCGGTCGATGAAGTCCTGTCGAGAGACGATCATCGGCTCAGCGCCCAGCGAACGGATCGCCTCCGTCACCTTGGGCGTGGCCAGCGCCTTGTTGATCTCGGCATGCAGCTGGTTGACCACCGCGGGCGGCGTGGCGCCCGGCGCGAAGAAGCCGAAGATGCTGTCGGCATCGAAGCCGGCCACGCCGCTTTCGGCCAGCGTGGGTACGTCCGGGTAGGCGCTGGCGCGCCGCGGGCTGCCCACAGCCAGCAGCTTGAGCTTGCCGTCCTTGACGTGCCGCAGGCCCGGGCCGGGATCGAACATGAACTGCACCTGGCCCGCCAGCAGGTCGGTCAGCGCCGGTGCGGCGCCGCGGTAGGGCACGTGCACGGCAAACAGGCCCAGCTGGCGCTTCATCATTTCCGCCGCCAGATGCGGCGAGCTGCCGCTGCCGGCCGAGGCATAACTGAGCTGGCCGGGGCGGGCCTTCACGTAGGCAAAAAATTCTGCTGCACCCGACACCGGCACCGAGGGATGCGCCATCAGGAAGACCAGCACACGCGCGGCGCTGGCCACCGGGGTGAGGTCCTTCACCGGGTCGAAGGGCATGTTCGGGTAGAGGAACGGATTGACCGTCACCGCACCCGCGCTGCTCATCAGCAGCGTGTGGCCATCGGCAGCCGACTTGGCCACCGCATCCGCGCCCAGGTTGCCGTTTGCACCCGGGCGGTTCTCCACGACCACCTGCTGCTTGAGCTGCTCCGACAGGACCTGCGCCACCGAGCGGCCGATGACATCGGCCGCGCCGCCCGGCGGAAAGTTGACGATCAGCCGCAGCGGCTTGCTCGGGAAAGCCTGCGCCAGGGCCGCAGGCGCGGCGACCAGGCCGGCAGCGGCCAGCGCACAGGCCAGGGCCCATCCTCGGGTGGTCATCATCATGGGGTCTCCTTCGTCGGGTCGGGGCCGGTTCAGTTCGGGCGCAGCCAGCCCGTGAGGCGCGCGCGCAGGCCCGCGCGCAGGCGTTCGTGCCAGCGCGGGTTCTGGATCACCTCGGCGCGGTAGAAGCTCGGGCACAAGGTGGCGGCATGGGCATTGGCGCCGCACAGGCCGCAGCCCACGCAGCCGTCGATCACCGTGGCCACCGGGTCTTCGCGCAGCGGATCGGGGTTGTCCTTCAGCGTCAGCGTCGGGCACCCGGACAAGCGGATACAGGCGTGGTCGCCGGTGCAGACGTCTTCGTCGACGCCGTACTTCACACGCTCGACACGCGCACCGCGCTTCAGGCGCGCGGCGGTCCAGGGCTTGACGCGCCGCTGGCGTTCGAGCTGGCATTCGCCCTCGGCGATCACCACCTTCAAGCCGCTGAAGTCGGTCGTCAGCGCTTCCTGCAAGGTGCGGCGCATGGCATCCACCTCGTAGGTGTGGACCACGCGCATCCAGGGCACGCCCATGCCCTTGAGCGTGTCTTCGATGGTCTGGTTCTTGTGCGCCAGGCTCTGGTGCAGGTTGGCCTGCGCCGCGGCCTCGGCCTTGGCCTCGTCGTCCGGGGTATTCAGGATGTCCTGCGTGCCGGTGGCCGAGGTGTAGCCGTTTTTCATGATGACGAGCACGGCATCATCGCCATTGAACAGCGCCGCCTGCACGCCCGTGAGCAGGCCGTTGTGCCAGAAACCGCCGTCGCCCATGATGGCCAGCGCGCGGCGCTGCATCATCGGCGAGACCCCTGCGCGGCTGGCCAGGCTCATGCCGTAGCCCAGGATTGAATGGCCGGAAGAAAACGGCTCGAAGGTGGCCAGCGCATGGCAGCCGATGTCGGCGGCGATGTGCACCGGGCCGACGTTCTGCTGCGCCAGCTTCAGCGCCGCGAAGACCGGCCGCTCGGGGCAGCCGACGCAGAAGCCCGGAGGGCGCGCGGGCAGCGGACCCAGGGCCTTCGCGACGTCGGCGCGGCGCCGTGCATTGCCGGCCAGCCAGGCACGCGCGGCCGAGATGTCCAGCGCCGGCAGGTGACGTTCGGAGAAAGCCAGCAGACCCTGCGCGATGACCTCCACGGTGTATTCGCCGGCCGCCGGCAGCAGGTCCTTGCCGTGCAGCGGTGTGTGCAGATCGGCGCGGCGCAGCAGCTGCGCGAGGTCTTTCTCGATGTACTCCGGGTTGCCCTCTTCGAGCACCAGCACCGCGCGCCGCCCGGCGCAGAAATCCGTCATCTCCGAGGGCACCAGCGGGTAGGTGACGTTGAGCACGTGGATCGGGATCTGGCTGTCGCCGAAGGCATCGGCCAGCCCCAACAGCTGCAGCGCACGCACCAGCGCCGGATAGAGGCCGCCCTGCACCACCAGCCCCAGGTCGGCGTGACGCGCACCCTCGGCCGCGAAGCGCTCGTTCAGCCCGTGTGCGGCGATGTAGGCCTGCGCGGCCGGGATGCGCTGCTCGATCTTCAGCTTCTCGTGCCGGAAGGTCACCGGCGGATGGGCCAAGCGCATGTAGTCGAAGGCCGCCGGCTCGTCGATCAGGTGGTGCGTGCCGCGGGTGGGCGCGACGTTGTCCTTGGCGGTAAAGGTGCCGCGCACATGACAAGCGCGGATGCGCAGCTCCAGGATGGCCGGCATGTGGCTGGCCTCGCTGAGCGCAAAGCCGTGTTCGACCAGCCGCACCATGTTGGCCAGATCGGGCCGCGGGTCGATCAGCGCCAGCGTGCTCTTGGCGGCATAGGCGTGCGTGCGCTCCTGGATCACGCTGGCACCTTCGCCGTAGTCCTCGCCCACGATGATCAGCGTGCCGCCCAGCACACCCGGCGAGGCCAGGTTGCTCAGCGCATCGGCCGCGACATTCGTGCCGACGATGCTCTTCCAGGTGACCGCGCCGCGCAGCGGGTAGTGCAGCGACGCACCCAGCATGGCCGCCGCCGAGGCCTCGTTGGAGCAGGCCTCGACATGCACGCCCAGCGTATCGAGATAGGGCCTCGCCTGGACCATCACGTCCAGCAGGTGCGACACCGGCGCGCCCTGGTAGCCGCCCACGTAGGCCACGCCCGATTGCAGCAGCGCCTTCGTGATCGCGAGGATGCCCTCGCCATGGAAGAGCGCTCCGTCGCCCAGGCGCAGCTGTTCGATCTCTTCGGTGAACTGGACTTCCATGGTCCGGGCAGTATCCGGTCAGCCCGGCTTTCGCGCGTCGGGCCAAACCCCGCAGCCGATCACGGGTGGCGTGCGGCGGCGTTTGCCGCCGCAGCGCGCGATCAGGGCCTGCTCAGGCTGCTTTGAATTCCCAGATCAGGTCGCTCCAGCCGCCGCGCAGCAGCTTGCGGTGCCAGCGGCGGGCCCAGATGCGCGTGGCGGCCAGGTCACGGTCCACGTAGTTGTTGCGCGTGCAGAAGCGGTTGATCTGCTCGTCGAAACGGCCGTTGAACCCGTACATGCGGCCCTTGGGATCGGGCCCGCAGAAATACTCTGCCGTGCGCACGGTGATGATGTTGACGTGCGTGGGGTCCTGGAAGGCCTCGGGCCGTGGATAGGCCGGCGTCGATGCGAGAAAGAGGCCGCCAGGCCGCAGCACGCGGTGGATCTCGTTCATCACGCGGATGAACGGGTAGACCAGGCCTTCGCCGGGCATGAACAACTGCCGCGGCACGTGTTCGATCACGTCGTAGGCCGAGACCGAATCGAAGTGGTGGTCGGCAAAGGGCAGCGGCTCGATCACGAAGTTGCCCTGCACGTATTCGAAGCCCCCTGGCAAGGCCTGGCCGGGCGCCAGGGCACGCACGTCCAGCCCGACAAGCTGGTCGCGGTGGTACGGGTTGCGCGGCGCCAGGCCGCAGCCGATGTCCAGGTGGCGGGTCGGTGTGGTCGGGCTCATCGTGCGCGCACCACCAGGCTTTGCGTGGCGCGTCCGAGCAAGCCGGCCTCGTCGTAGAGCGTTGATTCGGCCATGCCGCAGCCGTTGCCGCCCAGCGCCGTGCGCGCGTCCAGGCAGACCCACTCGCCCACGGGCCGGCGGATCAGGTTGACCGTCAGGTCGCTGTTGACGAAGGTGTAGCGCTGGAAGTCCAGCGAGGCACTCACGCCGTTGCTGGAATCCGCGGCGACCATCACACGCTGGTAGGGTGAGGTGGGCTCGCCGGCCACCAGCGGATAGCGCATGCGAAACCACACCGTGCAAGGTCCGTCGAAGGTGCGGCCGTCGCGGCTGCGGTTTTCGACGAGATCGGCATAACCCGCGTGTTCCGCTTGCTTGAAGGGCATGTCCACGGCGATGGCATCGGCCACGGCCAGCGGCGGCGCCGGCAGCGGATGGCCGCGCGCATCCGGCGGCACCGGCAGGTCCACCTCGCGCAGCATCAGGGCGGTCACGCGCAGCACTTCCTTGCCGTGCACGACCATTCGGGCCGAAAAATGTCCGGCACTCTTGCCGACGTAGTCCGGCATGACCTCGATGTGCACCAGGCCGATCTGCACCGGGCGCAGCAGGTTGGCCGTCAGGCGGCCCAGGTGCGTGAGGCCGTGCGCCGCGGCCGCCGTTTCGATGGCGCGACAGACCATCGCGATGGGCGGACCGGCATGCTGGTGCGTCGGTTCCCAGGGCCCACGCGTCAGCGCGGTGGCGTGCGGGACATGGTGCTTGTCGATGAGGTAGGCGGCTTCGGGCAGGATCTTCTCGGCCATGGGCATTCGCTCGCGTGTGGGTCGTTTCGGGCCATGCTAAGGCAAGGCGCCGAGGCGGTCAGCGGTCGAAGCGACAGGGCGCATCGGCCGCCACGAAATGCAGGTCGGCAAAGCCGGCATGTGCCGCTTCGCCGGTGTTGTCCGTGTCGGCCGTCAGCGCCAGCTGCACGGGCTCCACACCGGGGCCGAACAGGCGCAGCGCGTCCTGCATCACCGCGCGCCGCTCAGTCACCCAGCGCCCGGCATCCGCGTTGCCGCTGCGCTGCACGATCATCACCGCGCGGTCGGTGTAGGCATTCGGGCGCTCGGCGCCCACGGGGTGCCGGTTGTCCCAGACATAGTTCAGCGCCGCATCGGGCACGTCCGGACCCCAGATCGCACGCGCCATGCGCAGTTGCGCGCGCAACACCAGGCTCTTGCGTGCATCGGGCATGCGCAGGCTCACATACAGGCGCGCGGCGTAGTCGTCACCCGCGCGGGTGGCCCAGTCGGCCTTGTCCAGCGGCGCGTCCACGCGCCAGCGCCAGCACAGCACCGGCGTCGCCGACAGGTCGGTCTCCAAGGGGCGGGCCAGCAGTGACATGCTGCCGGCCGAATGCACCTCGAGCGCAGGCACGCTGTCCCACACGCGGCGCTCGAAGCGGTTGGGCTTGAGATCGGCCTTCAGGCGCACCTCGCGCCAGGGCTGCAGCGCGGGGTCGTCGAAGCGGCCGACCCACACGGCAGCGGGCACGGGCGCCGTCTGCGCCCGCGCATCGGGCACGAATGGCTGCAGGCCCATCGCGACGGCGACGGCCAGCACCCGCCACGACAGGCACCGCGCCGCCATCCGGCGCGTCATGGTGTCGGGCTCAGGTGCTCGGCCAGAAAGCGCTCCACGCGCCGCGCGAAGTCGATCTGGTTTTCCGGCTTGCGCCAGCCGTGCGCCTCGTCCGCATAGCTCACCCACTGGGGGTCATTGCCCGCCTTGCGCATCGCCGCGCGCAGGCGCTCACCGTGCTGGATCGGCACACGCAGATCGCGCTCGCCGAAGGCCAGCAACACCGGCGCACGGATGCGGGCGGCTTGCTCCAGCGGCGACACCGCACGCAGCATCTCGGCGTCGCGCTGCACGTCGCCCACCAGCTCGGGCAGGCTGTAGCGCCGGCCCTCGCTGGACACGTCGTCGCGCACCCACCAGGAGCCTTCGAGAAACAGGAACGGGTCGGTGACCGCTGCCCAGGCCACGCCGCAGCGGTAGAGCTGCGGGTGCCGCACCAGGCCCATCAGGGTCGAATAGCCGCCGTAGCTGGCGCCGGCAATGCAGGCCCGTGCAGGGTCGGCCAGGCTCTGCTGGCGCGCCCACAACAAGCTGTCGGCCACATCGTCCTGCATGGCCTGGCCGTACTGCTTCCAACCGGCCCTGAAGTGCGCGTCGCCGTAGCCCATGCTGCCGCGAAATTCCGGGCTGATGACGAGGTAGCCGCGCGAGGCCAGAAACTGCTCCATCGGCTGCCAGCGCCAGAAGCCCCCGCGCACCCACGGGCCGCCATGCACCAGCACCACGGCGGGTGCGCTGGCGCCCGGCTTCACGCCCGGCGGCACGGTCACCCATACGGGGATCTCCCGGCCGTCGCGGGCGCGGATGCGGTGCATGTCCACGCGGGCCATGCGCGCTGGATCGAGGCCCTCCATCTGCCGCGCCACGATGCTCCAACGGTCGTTCGCGGCCGTATACAGCCAGAGGCTGCCCGGGTCGGTATCCGAGGCCGAGCGCACGAGCACGACCGCATCGTCCGCCGTGCACCGCCGGCAATCCAGCGCATTGATGCGGCCGGGCAGGCGCTCATCGGCCCGCTGCTGCAGCGCCTTGAGGCGCGGGTGCAGCCAGACCGTCGTGCCCGCATCGGCTTCCACGCGCACGCCCAGGGCCGGTTCGCCGCGTCCACCGGGGATGACCCTGCCGCGGAAGTCAAAACCGTCGACGCTGACCCAAGCCGGCTCGACAGGCCGCAGTTTGTCGAAGTCGAAGCGGGTCAGTTCCGACAGCCCCTTGGGTCCGCCCGTGCGCGTCACGTACAGCTGTCCTGCATCGTCGACAAACTGAGCCACGAACCGCGGCTGCAGCGCGTCGCTGTCGTCGATCTGCTTCCAGGCGTCCTGCCCCGGGCCCCGCCAGTGCACGCCGGTGCGGCCCTTGCTGTACGTGACCACCAGCCGTGGCTCGCCCGTGCTGTCGAAATGCCATTGCACGGCGCCATCGGGTGTGGGCACGTTCAAGCGTCGCTTGCGCCGCGTGTTCACGTCGAACCAATACGGCGTGATTTCCCGTATCTCGTGGTTGAAGACGTGCAGTTCGCCCAGCAGGAATTCCTGCGCCGCTGCCGGGTCGCGGTTCGGCGGCACGGCCAGCACGCGGTGGTTCCAGGGCAGCGGCTCGCGCGGGGTGGGGGCGCCCATGCGCACAAAAGGCAGCCCCTGGCGCAGCACCAGTGTGTCCAGTCCCGAGCCATCGGCGCGGACGGTGAACAAACCCGGCGCCTGGCGCTGGTCCTCACCGCTGCCAGCAGCCAGGTCGACCACCGAAAAGACCAGCTGATCGTCGTTGATCCATTGGACTTCCGCCACGTCCGCATCGGCATAACTGGCGACGCGACGCGCGCTCATCGTGCCGTCCAGATCGACGACGATCAGGCCCACCCGCGCGGCACCCTGTGCGGTGGTCACCGCCAGACGGCGCCCCGAGGGCGACAGCACCGCCGCCAGCACCTTGGGATGGCGAAAGAAGAGTTCCAGCGCAGGCAAGGTCCGGGCTGCCGCGGCAGACGCCGCCGTCGCAGGCGCCGCGCCTGATGCGGGTGCCGGCGGTGCAGCCCCATCGGCGGCACCCGCCGTGGCACCGGCCACGCACAAGCCCACGATGGTCAGCGCCCGCCCGGCGCGCCCCAGCACAGCCTGCACGCGCGCGGCCCATACGCGCGCGGCCCCTATCGGCGCGTTCATTCCACTTCTCCGCCAAAGCGCTCGATCAGGTTGTCGATGTAGGTCTCGACCAGCTGTTCGAACTCTGCCTGCACGACGGCGACGACCACCGGCTTCATCAGCGCCGGCAGCTCGATCTGCAGGGTGCCGCTGATGTCGAGCGTCAGCGCCGTGCGGTCCTTGTGCTTGACGATCGTCCAGCTGCCGCGCACCTGGGCGTTGCCCACGCCTTCGACCGGCGTCCAGACCACCGTGCCCTTGGCCTTGCTGCAGACGTACTTGCAGGCGTAGACCGTCTGGATGTGCACCTGCTCGGTGCCCACACGTTCCATCTCCCAGCGGTAGACGCCGCGCCCCATGGGCACCAGGCGTTGCACCTTCGGAAAATGGCTGACCGACTCCGGCACGTCCGCCAGCACGCCATAGACCTCGGCATACGGCGCCTGCACGGCGAATTCGTAGCCCAGATCGATATCGACCGATACGCTCATGATGTCGACTCTCCCTCGTCCTTGCAGGTGCCGCGTGCGGCGCGGCCGGCTGCCGCCGCGCACGTGCCCTGCGCTGTTGATCCGTTCACCTCAGGCCCACGGCAGCATCAGCGTGAGCAGCATCAGCTGCTCGAACTGCGGCGCAAATTCGTCGATCACTGCCTGCGGGTCGGGGCACAGCTGCGCGTCGGTGATCAGACCGAATTGCACACCGCCGGCATAGGACAGGATCGACACGCCCATGCCGATGTCGCCCGAGGCCGGCACCCAGAACAAGGTCTGGCGCAGGGTGGATCCGCACAGGCGCAGCGGCTCGGTGGGGCCGGGCACGTTGGTCATCACCGCCGTGGCCTTGCGCGAGAACAGGCCGAGGATCGAGTCCTGCACCGGCTTGACGAACAGGCCCGTGACCGACAGCACCGCAAAGGCCAGCAGCGGCTGGTAGCTGCCCTTCATTTCGGCCATGCGACGGCGCACGTCGTAGACCCGCTCGATCGGGTTCTCGATGCCCACCGGCAGCACCAGCGGCACCAGCCCGAAGCGGTTGCCCAGCTGCCAGGCCTTGTCCAGCGGACGCAGGTTCACCGGCACCATCGCGCGGATGGCCTTGTCGGTGGGGTCCTCGCCGCGCGCGCGCAGCGTGTGGCCCAGCGCGCCCGCGACGCATGACAGCAGCACGTCGTTGACCGAGCAGCCCAGCGCCTTGCCCACGGCCTTGACCTCGGACAGCGGCAGCGGTTCGCTCCAGGCCACGAGCTTGCGGCCCGTAGGGCGGCCCTTGAACTGCGTGTGCGAATCGTCGGGCATCAGCGCCAGTGCGGCCACGTCCTGCAGGATCTGCAAACCGGCACGCGCCATGTCCAGTCCGCCGCCCGCGGACGGCGGGTGCGCGATGGCATCCAGCGAGCGCGCCACGCCTTCGCCCGACAGGCCGATGGCCTTCACCGTGATCTCGGTCAGCGGCTTGATCACCGCATCGGCCAGCCAGTCGTGTTCGTCGTGACCATGTGCGGGCGTGCGACGGCGGCGCGGCGGATCGGCCCCGCCATCGGCGATGCTCATGACGACCGAGGTCAGTGCGATGCCGTCGCCGATGCAGTGGTGCACACGCATGACCAGTGCGCTGCCGCCTTCGTAGTGTTCGATGACGTGGAACTGCCACAGCGGCCGCCGGGGATCCAGTGGCGTGGCGGCCAGGTCGCCACACAGGTGCTGCAGGGCCTGACGCTCGGTCTGGCCGGGTTTGATTTCCAGCGCCGCCAGCGTCACGTGGTGTTCGATGTCGAAGGCCTCGTCCTCGACCCATTGCGCGCCGACCGCGTCGTGCACCACCTTGCGGCGGAAGCGGTCGTACTTCAGCAGCTTGTCGGCAATGCGCTCACGTACGGCCTGGACGGCCACACCCGGCGTCAGCAGCCAGACCCCGACGATCATCATCAGGTTGACGTCGTTGTCCATGCGCAGCCAGGACGTGTCCACGCGCGACATGCGTTCGGCGACGGGCGGCATTGGGGGATTCTCCTGAGGCTCTTGGCGTGCGGTGCGGCGCACGATGCTGGATAACATGAGTGTGCACCACACTGGAGACGCCCCGATGGCCACCGCCAAGCTGAAGTCCTCGTTCGACAAAGCCGTCAAGGACAGCAAACAGTTGCCCGAGAAGCCGGACAACGCCACGCTGCTGCAGATCTATTCGCTCTACAAGCAGGCCACCGAAGGCGATGTGCAGGGCAAGCGCCCGGGCATGATGGACATGGTCGGCCGCGCCAAGTACGACGCCTGGGCCAAGCTCGAAGGCAAGAGCGCCGACGATGCGATGAAGGAATATGTCGAGCTGATCGAGTCGCTGAAGTAGGCCCTGGCGACATCCGCGTGCCAGTCGGCGCGCGGATGAGCCCTGTGCGCCAGGCGCCGCCTGTCCGCGCGCGTCAGCCGGTCGGCCGCTGCTCGAAGCGCTCGAACCGACCGGCGCCAGGCGCGACATCCACGCGCAACACCGATGCCATCGGTGGCCCCTGGTGCGCCCACGCGACCAGGCGTTCCACCGCGGGCGGCGGGCCGGCCAGCATCGCTTCCACCGTGCCGTCGGGGCGGTTGCGCACCCAGCCGCACACGCCCAGCTGCTTCGCCTGCGACGCCATCGACCACCGGTAGCCCACGCCCTGCACGCGGCCGTGGATGAGCAGGTGCAGGACGGTCTCGGTCATGGCGTCGGTTCTTGGCAGGCACGGCTTGCGCGGGAGGTTCGTTCACAGCTTCGCAGCGTGTTCGTCCAGCAACTCCCGCAGCTTGCCCTCCAGCGAGGCTGCACTCAGCGGGCCGAAGTGGCGTTCGACCATGCGGCCCTGGGCATCGACGAACAGCGTCGTGGGCAGGCCGCTGGTGCCCACGGCCTGCGCCAGCTGCATGCGGCTGTCGCTGAGCACGTGGGTCAGCCGGTAGGGCTGGCCCGAGAGCCAGCGCCGCACAGCCTCGGGGCTTTCGCCGTGGTTGACGAAGACGAAGCGCACACCGGCATGGCGCTGCTGCGCCGCCGCCAGCTCGGGCATCTCGATGCGGCAGGGCCCACACCAGGTGGCCCAGAGGTTGATGACCGTGGGCCGGCCGTCGTGCGCCAGGAGTTCGCCGGGCAGGCCGTCCAGCGTGGGCAGTTGAAGGGCCGGCAGCGGCGGGCGCGCGTGCACGCCCAGTGCCGCGCTGGCGGCGGCCCACAGCGCCACGCCGGCAGCAACCCCCGCCGCCAGGGGCCGGGCGATGGCGCGGTGCCGCCACGCAAAACCGCCCAGCACACCGAGGGCCGCGGCCGCGCCGGCCATCGGCATCCAGCCGCCGTCGCGCACGTCGAGCATGACCAGTGGCTGCGCCGCATAGGCCGACCAGGCCAGCGCGACAAAACCGGCGCGCGCGGCCAGCAGGCCCACCACGGCCGCCATCGTCAGCGCCCGGCCGACCTGGCGGTGGGCCTGCGGGGCCGACTCGGCATACGTGTCATGTGCCGCGCCCGCGGGCCTGGCCTTGAGCAGCCGATCGGCCACCCAGCCCGCGAGCCACCAGCCCGCCAGCATCAGCAGCGGGTTCAGCGGCAAGGCCAGCGGCCCGAGTGACAGGTTCAGCATCGGCGCTGCGCGCGGGCTGGCGGCTTCAATGCGCAGCGCCGTCCGCGCCGTGGTGCAGCTTGGCGTGGATGTGCCGCACCGTGCGCCACACGGCCCACAGCACCACCGGGATCGACAGGCCCGCGGCCAGCTCCGGTTGGATCGGCAGGCCGATCTTCTGCGCGGCCTTGGCGGCGTAGAGCACCAGGCTCACGACGTAGTAGCTGATGGCCGCGATCGACAGGCCCTCCACCGTGCTCTGCAGCTGCAACTGCAGTTCCTGCCCGCGTGTGAGCTGGGCCAGCAGCTGCTGGTTCTGCGTCTCGGTGGCGATGTCCACCCGCGTGCGCAGCAGCGCACTGGCCCGCGCGATGCGTTCGGACAGCGTGGCCAGCCGCTGCGCGGTGGAGCTCACCGTGGCCATCGCCGGCGACAGCCGCCGCTGCATGAATTCGCCGATGGTCTGCGTGCCCTGGATGGGGCGCTCGCGCAGCTCGGCGATGCGCTGGCGCACGATGGCGTCGTAGGCCTGCGTGGCCGAGAAGCGGTAGGCGTTGTCGGCGGTGGCGCGTTCGACGCGCGCGGCCAGCGCCGTCAGGCGGTCCAGCAGGTCGCGGTCGGCGACCGCCGCATCCTCGAGCTGCGCGGTCACCTGCGACAGCTCGTTTTCGATCTGCGCCAGCGTCGGCCCCAGGGCCTTGGCCGCCGGCAGGCCGCGCAGAGCCATCAGGCGGTAGGTTTCCAGCTCGAGCAGGCGCTGCGTCACGCGGCCCGCGCGCGTGGGGGTGGTGTCCGGCTGCGTGACCACGCGCATGCGCTCGAACCCGCTGGGCCTCAGCTGGAAATCGGTCACCGCGCACGAGTGCCCGTGGCCACCGACCAGCGAGGCCACCAGCGACGGTTCGCTGAAGCCGCGTCGTGCCTGGGCCAGCACCGCATGCGGATCGGCCAGGTCGGCCTTCACCATGACCAGCTTGATGGCCGCCAGCGTGCGGCCCGGGATGTGCCGCAGCCAGCCCCGGGCCAGCGGCAGCGCATCCATCAGCGCAGCTGCATCGGCATCCACCGGCGTGTCCGCCGGCAGCGGCTGGATCCAGGCGTAGCGCGTGAACTCCGTGTGGCGTTCCCATTGCAGCTGCGCGCCGGGCAGTTCCAGCAGCGCAAAGTGCGTACCGAGTTCGGCCGCCGTCAGCCCGCCCTGGCCCGGCAGCTCACGCAGGTGCCTCAGCTCGTCTTCGCGCGTGACGCCCTCGTTGAGCACGGCCACGTAGACCAGCAGCGCCGGCAGGCGCACCCGCGGCGACGGACGCGCGTGCACCTCGTTGTGCAGGCTGCGCCGCGCCGGGTCGTCCGGCGGCAGCAGATCGGAGGGCGGGAACGGCGTGTGCATCGACAGCCGAAGTGTGCCGCGTCACGGCCCCCCCGCGCGGCGGGTCGGGCTTCCGGTGCCGGCTTGCATGACGCCGGCGGGCGATCTGCGCATCGGTCTTTGCCCGAATGTCGCCGCGGCGCGGTCAACGGATGATCGCCGCTTTGCGCCCTTGGCCGCCGGCCGCCCGCATGCCGGACGGCGCAGCGCATCCCGCGCAGGCCCACCGACGGAGGAATCATCGTGCCCAGTTTGAATGTGAACGGCCAGGTCCGCGAGCACCAGGCGGAACCCGATACGCCGCTGCTGTGGGTGCTGCGCGAGCAGCTGGGCCTGACCGGCACCAAGTACGGCTGCGGTGTCGCCCAATGCGGCAGCTGCACGGTGCACATCGACGGCGCGCCGATCCGCAGCTGCGCGATGCCGGTCGCCGGCGTGCAGCCCGGCCAGAAGATCGTGACCATCGAGGGCCTGTCGCCACGCGGCGACCACCCGCTGCAAAAGGCCTGGGTGGCGCTGGACGTGCCGCAGTGCGGCTACTGCCAGAGCGGCATGCTGATGGCTGCGGCCGCGCTGCTGAAGGACAAGCCCAAGCCCACGGATGCCGACATCGACGCGGCCATCACCAACATCTGCCGCTGCGGCACCTACAACCGCGTCAAGGCCGGCATCAAGCAGGCCGCCGGCATGACCACCTCGGTCGCCGTGGACATCGTGCACGTCACCCCCAGGAGCGCCTGATGCAACTCAGCCTGAATCGACGCGAATTTCTCGGCGCCGCTGCGGCCGGCTCGCTGGTGCTGGGCTTTCCGACGCGCGCCGCCGCGCAGGGCCTGCCGCCGGAAGTGAATGCCTGGGTGGTGGTGCAGCCTGACGACCGCGTGATCATCCGCATCGCGCGCAGCGAGATGGGCCAGGGCACCTTGACCGGCCTGGCGCAGCTCGTGGCAGAGGAGCTCGAGTGCGACTGGTCGCGCGTGACCACCGAATACCCCACGCCGGGCCAGAACCTGGCGCGCAAGCGCGTGTGGGGCAATTTCTCCACCGGCGGCAGCCGCGGCATCCGCGAGTCGCACGAATACGTGCGCCAGGGCGGCGCAGCCGCGCGGACGATGCTGGTGCAGGCCGCGGCCGACGGCTGGAAGGTGCCGGCCGCAGAGTGCTCGGTCAGCAAGGGTGTCATCACCCACGCCGGCAGCAACCGCCGCACGACCTACGGCGCCGTGGCCGGCGCCGCCGCCAAGCTCACACCGCCCGAGAAGCCCGCGCTGAAGGACCCCAAGACCTGGACGATCGCCGGCCGGCGTCTGGCGCGCCTGGACACGGTGGACAAGACCACCGGCAAGCAGATCTACGGCGCCGACCTCACGATGCCCGGCATGCTGCACGCGTCGATCCGCGCGTGCCCGGTCTTCGGCGGCAAGGTCAAGGGTTTCGACGCGGCCAAGGTCGCGGGCATGCCCGGCGTGAAGAAGGTCGTGCGCGTGGGCGACAACGCCGTGGCCGTGGTGGCCGACACCTGGTGGCGCGCCAACAAGGCTGTCACTGCCCTGCCGATCGACTGGGACCTGGGCCCGAACGCGGCAGTCCAGCAGGCGGGCATCGACGCCACCATTCGCGCCGGCCTGGACGCCGAACAGGCCGTGGTCGGCAAC
>CAUJHV010000023.1 GCA_963205115.1 Pseudomonadota bacterium
GATGCCCTTCATGCCCATCAGCAGCGATTCGCCCTCGACGAACTGGAAGCTGACGTTCAGGTTGTGCGGCACCCGCTGCTCGAGATGGCCGTTGATGCGCACCTCGGGGATGGCCTGCACGCCGGCGAGCAGGCGCTGGCAAAGCGTGCGGATACGCTCGTTCTCCGCGCCCATGGTCTCGCGCGCCAGGCGGTAGGCCGCGCCCATGCCGACGATCTGGTGCGTGGGCAGCGTGCCCGAGCGCATGCCACGCTCGTGGCCGCCACCGTGCATCTGCGCTTCGATGCGCACGCGCGGCTTGCGCCGCACATAGAGCGCACCGATGCCCTTGGGGCCGTAGGTCTTGTGCGCCGACAGGCTCATCAGGTCGACCGGTAGGGTCGACAGGTCGATCGCGACCTTGCCGCTGGCCTGCGCCGCATCGACATGAAACAGGATGCCGCGCGCGCGGCACAGCGCGCCGATGGCCGGGATGTCCTGGATCACGCCGATCTCGTTGTTCACGTACATGACCGAGACGAGGATGGTGTCCGGCCGGATCGCCGCCTTCAGCACCTCCAGGTCGAGCAGGCCATCGGCCTGCACGTCCAGGTAGCTCACCTCGAAGCCCTCACGCTCGAGCTCGCGCATGGTGTCCAGCACGGCCTTGTGCTCGGTCTTCAGCGTGATCAGGTGGCGGCCCTTGGACTTGTGGAATTGCGCGGCGCCCTTGATCGCGAGGTTGTTGGATTCGGTCGCGCCCGAGGTCCAGGCGATCTCGCGCGGGTCGGCGCCGATCAGCTGCGCGACGTTTTCGCGGGCGATCTCCACCGCCTCTTCGGCCGCCCAGCCGTAGGCGTGGCTGCGTGAGGCCGGGTTGCCGAACTGCTCGTACAGGTAGGGCAGCATCTGCTGCACCACGCGCGGGTCCACCGGGGTGGTGGCGGCGTAATCCAGGTAGATCGGCTTGCTGTCCTGCGGGTCCATCGTCGGTGCTCCATCGCGTGTGGCGGCGATGTCACTTCGCATGGACCGTGCCAGGGCGGCCGTGGACCGGAAAGACGCGTGGAATCAGGCACTTGGCGCGGTCCTGCGCGCGCGGCGACGTGCCGGTGTGCGGCGGGATGCGACGGCCTTGTCGCCTTTGTCGCAACGCCTACAGCGGCGTGCACAGGGCGAACACGGCGCAGCCCGGCAGGCCCTGCCTGCGGGCGCACAACTGCGGCGCCAGGCCGACCCTCAGGCTTCGGCCAGCATCTTCTCGCTCACCGTCCACAACCGTTCTGCACCCTCGTCATCGCAGGCATGCGGCTCCACGCCGCGGAATCGGGCCAGGGGGCTGGCCGGGTCCGTGGGCGCAGCGATGTCGCAGTCTTCGCAGTAGACGCCGGGTTTGCCGGCCAGCGCGGGGCTGGTTGCCGCCCACAAGGTGGTCGAGCATCCTTGTTCGGTGGTCTTGAAGCCGGCCTTGGCCAGCTCGGATGGCGAGCCGTCGGGGTTGACCCAACCCAGGCGCACCTGCTCTTCGATGGGCAGGTGCCGCTGCAAGGGCGTGAAGATGCCACCCGGGTGGACGGCAAAGGCCAGGCCGCCCGTTGGTTGCAGCCGGCGGCTCAGCGCATTCGCAAACAAGGCGTCGGCGGTTTTGGACTGGCCGTAGGCCTTCCACTTGTCGTAGGCCGTGGTGCGGAAGTGGATGTCGTCCCAGCGAATGCCGCTGATCTTGTGGCCGGTGGACGACAGGGCGACCACCCGCACACCCGGGCTCTTCACGAGCAGGTCCATCAACCCCAGCGTCAGTGCCAGGTGGCCGAGGTGGTTGGTGCCGAACTGCGCCTCCCAGCCCGGACCCACTCGGGTCTCGGGGCAGGCCATGATGCCGGCGTTGTTGATCAGGAAATCGAGCCGGGGCAGCGAAGCCGCCATGCCTTTGGCAAAGCGGCGAACCGAAGACAGATCGCCCAGGTCCATGTCGGCCATCTCCACCTTTCCGGCGATGCCGGCCAATGCGGGCGTGGCCTTGGCGCGGTCACGCACCGGCACGATCACGCGCACGCCCTTGCGCGCCAGCGCGCGCACCGTCTCCAGGCCGATGCCGCTGTAGCCGCCGGTGACGATGGCCACCTTGCCCGACAGATCGAATCCGGCAATCACGTCGGCACCCTTGGACTTTGCGCCCAGCTCCGAACGGATGGGGACTTGATCGGCCAGCGCCATGGCAGCTTCCTCTTGGTGGTGACGCGTGGATCTTAGGCGCGGCCCGCCATCCCCGAAGGCCTCATGGTTCGACTGGCGGCGGGCAGGCCATGGGGCGCGTGCGGGCTTGTCGGCCCTGCCGGCGCGGGTCCGCACTCAGGCCTGCGCGGCCACCATCACCGCATAGGCCTTGAACACCGCCGTGGCGGCCATGCCGACTTTCAGACCGAGCGCCTCGACGCCTTCGTGGGTGACGCTGGCCGTGAGCGTGGCGCCGCCCGGCAAGGTCAGCACCACCAGCGACGACACGGCGCCCGGCTCGATGCGCGACACCGTGCCTTCGAGCTGGTTGCGCGTCGAGAGCTTCCAGCCCGCGAAATCCGTGACCAGCACGATGGCCGAGGCCTTGATCAGGGCCAGCGCCTCCTTGCCCTTCTTGAGCTTCAGCCGCTTGGCCGCGCCGGTGGTCATGGTCGCGGTGATCTCGTCGCCGCTGGCCAGCGTGATCGTCACCTCGGCCGACACCGGGCCGAGCGACAGCGCCGTGACGGTGCCGACAAACTGGTTGCGCGCGCTGGTCTTCATCGACAGTCTCCTCATGAGTCCGTGCAGGGCGGGGTCGGCGGCGAGTTGCTGCTCCTGCTCGCGCAGGAAGCTGGCATGCGCGGTCTGCAGGCGGCGCCAGGCCGCCAGCAGGGCCTGCGCGGATGCCGTCAGGCGCGTGCCGCCACCGCCGCTGCCGCCGGTGGCGGTCTGCAGCAGCGGCGCTTGCGACAGGTTGTTGGCCGACTCCAGCATCAACCACGCGCCCTTGTAGCTCAGCCCCGCGGTGGCCGCGGCGCGGCTGATGGAGCCGGTGGCCTCGATGGCCGACAGCAGCGCAAAGAAGCGCGCATCCAGTCGTCCGGCGAGTTGGAGCTCGCCGGTCAGCAGCGCGCCTGCTGTCGACGGCTTCATTCCATCAAGGCCACGGTCTTCACCTGGGCCCAGACGGGCATGCCCGGCGCGAGCTCGAGCGCGTGCGCCGAGCGGCGCGTCAGCCGCGCCACCACCGGGCTCGCACCCACGCGCACGCGCACCAGCGCAAGCGAAGGGTGTTCGTCATCGGCAATCGCTTCGACCGTGCCGCGCAGCTGGTTGCCGATGCTGGTGCCGGTCTGCGGCGCGCGTGTGATGCTCACGTCGCGCGCCAGCAGGCGCACGCGTACGGCGCGGCCGAGGGGCAGGCCGTGGTCGCGCGCCCAGACGCTGAAGTCGCCGCCACCGACGGTCAAGCGGGCGAGTTGCCAGGGCTTGTCGTGCTCCGCGACGACGGCATCGAGCACCACGCCTGCCCCTTCGCCGCGTGCGGTGGGCAGGTCCAGCCGCGCCATCACGTCGGCCACGGGCCCGGCGGCCACCACGCGCCCGGCCTCCATCAACACCAGGTGGTGCGCGAGCCGCACGACCTCTTCGATCGCATGGCTGACGTAGACGATGGGAATCGCGAGTTCCTCGTGCAGCCGGTCCAGGAAGGGCAGCACCTCGGCCTTGCGCGCGGCGTCCAGGGCAGCCAGCGGCTCGTCCATCAGCAGCAGGCGCGGGCTGGTGGCCAGCGCGCGCGCGATCGCCACGCGCTGGCGTTCGCCGCCGGACAGCGTATCGGGTCGCCGCGCCATCAAGCCGCCGATGCCCAGCAGATCGACCACCTGGTCCAGCGCGATGCGCCGTGCATCCGGCGCGATGCGGCGCCGGCCGTAGTCGAGGTTGCCCCGCACGTCCAGGTGCGGGAACAGCGCGGATTCCTGGATCACGTAGCCCAGCGCGCGCTGGTGCGTGGGCACGAAGAGGCCGCGCGCATCGTCCTGCCAAACCTCGTCCCCCAGTGCGATGCGGCCGGCCGCACGCTCCAGGCCCGCCAGCGCCCGCAGGACCGTGGTCTTGCCGCAACCCGAGGGACCGTACAAGGCACTCACACCGCGCGCGGGCAGCGCCAGATCGACATCGAGCGTGAAGCCCTCGCGCGGCAGGCGCAGCGTGGCGCCGATCACCGCGCCGCTCCGCGTGACGCCGCCGCCGCACCGGTGGGCCGCTGCAGCACGTACAGCGTGACCAGCACCACCATCGCAAAAGCCACCATGCCGGCCGACAGGCGGTGAGCGTCGGCAAATTCCAGTGCCTCGACGTGGTCGTAGATCGCCACCGACAGCACACGGGTCTGTCCCGGGATGTTGCCGCCGATCATCAGCACGACCCCGAACTCACCCACCGTATGCGCAAAACCCAGCACGCTGGCCGTGAGCAGGCCGGGACGCGCCAGCGGCAGCGCCACGCTGAAGAAGCGGTCCCAGGGGCCGGCCCGCAGACTGGCCGCGGCCTCCAGCACCCGCTCGGGAATCGCCTCGAAGGCCTGCTGCAGCGGCTGCACGACAAAGGGCAGCGAATACAGCACCGAAGCCACGACCAGCCCGGCAAACGTGAAGGGCAGGCGCCCGAGCCCCAGCGCCTGCGTGGCCTGCCCCACCGGCCCTTGCGGCCCCAGCAGCAGCAGCAGGTAAAAGCCCAGCACCGTGGGCGGCAGCACCAGCGGCATCGCCACCAGTGCGGCACACACGGGTTTGGCCGCCGAGCGCGTGCGCGCCAGCCACCAGGCGATGGGCGTGCCCACCAGCAGCAGCAGCAGCGTGGTCAGGCCAGCGAGCTGCGCGGTCAGGCGCACGGCGGTCCAGTCGGCGGGTGTCATGTGGGTTCGCCCGGCCTCACAGGCGATAACCGAAGGACTGGATCACGTCCTTGGCCGCGGCACTTTTCAGGTAGGCCAGCAGCGCGGCCGCGGCCGGGTTCTTCTCGCCGGTTTTCAGCAGCACGGCGTCCTGGCGGATCGGGCCATACAGGTTGGACGGCACGAGCCAGTACGAGCCCGTGGCCGGCTGGCCCGGCACGGCCACCTGGGACAAGGCGACGAAGCCGAGCTCGGCATTGCCCGTGGCGACAAACTGGAAGGCCTGCGCGATGCTCTCGGCGGTGACGATCTTGGGCGCCAGCGCCTGCGCCAATCCGCGGGCCTTCAGCACCTCGAGTCCGGCAGCACCATAAGGCGCCAGCTTGGGGTTGGCGATGGCCAGATGCGCAAACCGGCCCGAGGCCAGCACGGCGCCCTGGTCATCGACAAAGCCGGGCTGGGCACTCCACAGCACCAGCCTGCCGATCGCGTAGGTGAAGTTGCTGCCGGCCACGGCCAGACCTGCCGCGACGAGCTTCCTGGGCGTCTCTTCGTCGGCGGCAAGCAGCACGTCGAAAGGCGCACCGGCGAGGATTTGCGAATAGAACTTGCCCGTCGCCCCGGCCGAGAGCTTGAGTGTGTGGCCCGTCGCGGCGCTGAAACCGGCACCGATGCGCGACAGCACGGGCGCGAAGTTCGCGGCCACGGCCACCTGCACCTCAGCGGCGCGGGCGAACAGTGTCGCGAATGTCAGCGAGGCGACAAGGAGAAAGCGGGACGCGCGGTGCATGGCGGCTCCATGGTTGTGTACCTTACTACACAACGCCCTGCTTGCAAGATGCGGGCCCGACCTGACCCGGCCGCCGCGAACGGAAGAAAACGCAGGCGCGGCGCCACAATGCCCTCACCGTCCACGGAGGGCCTTTGGAGTTGCCATGACCTCTTTGCTGCTGACCCTGTTGCGATTCTTCCGGGGCGTGCGTGCGGCCTGGTCCATACCGGACTTCCGCAGCGTGCTCGTGCTGGTCGCGCTGACGCTGGCCTCGGGAACAATCTTCTTCCACGGCGTGGAGGGCTGGGGCTGGATCGACGCCTTCTATTTCAGCGTGACCACCATGTCGACCGTCGGCTACGGCGATCTGGCGCCCAAGACCGATTTCGGCAAGCTGTTCACGACGCTCTACATCGTCGTTTCCGTGGGCCTGTTCGTCGCGCTCATCAGCTTTCTGGCCGACGGCATGCTGGCGGGCTTGCGCAACCGGCGGCAAGCGCCCATCCCCGGCAACGCCGGAAGTGGCGGAAGCACGCAGGCCCCGGACTGATGCTGGGAGCCGCCCGCACCTGCGGGCGGTCCGCTGCCCTCGCGCCCGCGCAGACAGGCACGGCGGCACCTGCCGCAGCTACAGCAGCCACTCCACCGGCAACCACGACAACACGGTCACCGCCACCCGCTGCCAGGCGGAGGTGTGGGGTTCATCGGTCCAGACCTGGCGGCCTTGCGGCGTGTCTTCCCACCACTGCAACTGCCCATCCGGTTGCAGGTGCAGGCGATACGCGCGCAACGGCAGTTCGGCCTGCAGTTGCGCGCACAAGCGGCTGGCCAGTTCGGGGGCCTGCAAGGTGACACCCATCTCGGCGTTCAGGCGTGCCGAGCGCGGGTCGAAGTTGAAGGAGCCCACGAACAGGCGCTCGCAGTCGGCCACGAAGGTCTTGGCGTGCAGGCTGGCCGATGAGCTGCCTTCGGCGCCAAAGGACGAGGCGCCCCGCGCTGAGGTGGCCAAAGACGTGCGTTGGAGTTCCCACAGCTGCACACCGATGTCCAGCAGTTCGCGGCGGTAGCGGGCATAGCCCGAATGCACCACGGCCACGTCGGTGGCCGAGAGCGAGTTGGTCAAGACCACCACCTGCACGCCCCGCTGGCGCAGTTGGCGGAACCACTGCATGCCCGCGACGCCCGGCACGAAGTAGGGCGACACCAGGTGCAGCGATTGGCGCGGCGGCTGCTGCCCCTGGGCCAGCTCGAACGTGAGCAGGCTCTGCGGTGGCACCGGACCCTGGCCCTTGGCCGGATCGTCGCTGACCACCCGCATCGCCGCCCAGGCATCGGGCGGCAGCCCGTCCCGCATGCGCTGCACGGCGCCCTCGGCGGCCAGGCCTTCGATGTAGCTGCGCGCGCCAGGCGTCTGCCGCAGGGCTTGGACCCGGATGGCCAGCGCATCCAGCACACCGGGCTCGGCCGGGCCGAGCAGCGGCCCCACGGGCTGCGCCGACGGGCTCGACCAATAACGCTCGAAATCCTGCGTCACCTCACGCGCCACGGGGCCGACCGCCAGCACGTCCAGGTCGGCGAACAGCGTGCCGTCACCCAGCCCGAAATACGCGTCGCCCACATTGCGCCCGCCCACGATGGTGGCCACGCCATCGGCGGTCATCGACTTGTTGTGCATGCGGCGGTTCATGCGCGAGAAGTCGGTGAGGTAACCCAGCCAGCGCCAACGCCGGTGGCGGTTGGCATTGAACAGTCGCACGTCGATGCGCGCATGGGCATCCAGGGCCGCCAGCAGGCCTTCCAGGCCGGCCGTGTGGTTGTCGTCCAGCAGCAGGCGCACCTGCACGCCACGGTCGGCGGCCTGGCGCAAGGCGTCGAACAGCAGTGCGCCCGCGGTGTCGTCGTGCCAGATGTAGTACTGCAGGTCCAGGCGGTGTTCGGCCTGCTGCACCAGCCGCAGCCGTGCGGCCAGCGCGGCCCGGCCGTCGGCCAGCATCCAGGCGGCGCTCTGGCCGGAAGCCGCGTGTGCGGCCTCGCGCGCCGCCGCGTTCTGCAATGACCCGGCAACCGGCGGCCCCGCGGTTGCAGCCGGCGTCCCCGGCAGCGCCATGTGGCCGGGCGCCCCGGCGAGGGCAGGTGCGGCACCTTCGTCCGGCGCTGCCGCCAGGGCTGCAGCGGTCAGGGCCAGGGTGGCCAACGCCATGGGACAGCGGCTCATCCGTGACGTGATGCCCATCGACGGGTCGGCGCGCACGTTCAGCCGCCCAGGGCGATGCACAGGACCGTGATCACCACGCCAAAACCCGCAAACAGCATTCCGCCCATGACGGGGCGGGTGCCCAGCCCGCGCGAGACGCGTGCGCCCAGCAGGAACATCAGGCCCACGGCCACGAC
Organism: Pseudomonadota bacterium; assembly: GCA_963205115.1. Classification (GTDB taxonomy): domain Bacteria; phylum Pseudomonadota; class Gammaproteobacteria; order Burkholderiales; family Burkholderiaceae_C; genus Rubrivivax. The sequence continues at coordinate 8,040 of CAUJHV010000023.1, forward strand.
CTGGGCGCTGCGCATCGCACGCGCCGCATCCGCATGCACCAGGAAAGGCAGCAGCAGCGGCACGGTAGGCAGCAGCACGCACAACCAGACCAGCGCGGCCGAGGCCCCATCGCGCCAATCCAGGCGGGGCCCTTGCGCGTACGGCGCGGCCTGTTGCCGCTGCAGGAAGGCCAACAGCGCCGCGTCGTCCATCTCGGCCAGATCGGCGCTGGCCGGGTCGGCACGCAGCAGCCCGCGCAGCGCGCCCAGATCGGGCGCCTGCAACCAGGCTTGCCGGCGACGGTGCTGCTCGACCTTGCCGACCCGCGCCTGGAACAGACGCATGCCGCCGTCCACCAGGCCCCAGGCCATGTTGCAGCTGGCCACGGTGCCCACGAGTACCGGCACGTCCACCTGATCGGCCTGCGCCACCCGCTGGGCGGACAGGATGGAAAAGGTCATGATGCTGCTGAAGAGCATCTCGCCGGCGACTTCCGCGGGCGTGAGCAGCGGCTGCGGGGTGCGATCCGGCGCGGGCATGTCAGCGATGCACGGTTGCGGTGGCCATCACGGCCGCCCGGTCAACGGGGCCGGGCCCTTGCGCGCCAACAGGGCGCGCCGCGCCAGCTTCGTGCACTCCCTGAACCACAGCACGCCACTGGCCATCACCACGCACACGCCCCACTGCGCGGCAGACAAGGGCACGGTGCCAAAGGCGAGGTTCAGCACCGGCAGGTGTATCACCGCCACCTGCAGCACGGCCGACAAGCCCACCGCGCCCCACAGCCACGGGTTCGAGAACAGGCCGCGGAACGCGGAGACCGTTTCCGACCGCGCGTTGAAGCAGTTGAACAACTGGGTCAGCACCAGCACGTTGAAGGCAGCCGTGCGCGCGAGTTCCAGGCTGTGCGGGCCTGCGCCCACCCAGGCGTGCACCGGCTCGATCAGCCCGCCGGGCAGGAACAGGTCCAGCGTCAGCAGGGTCAGCAGCGCCATCGCCACGCCGGTCTCGGCCACGCCCAGGCCCATCTGCAGGTCGATGACCCGCTGCGTGCGGGGTCTCGGGCTGCGGCGCATCACGTCGTCCGCGATCGGGTCCACGCCCATGGCCAGCGCGGGGCCGGTGTCGGTGATCAGGTTGATCCACAGGATCTGCGTGGCCAGCAAGGGCAGCACCACCGCGCCGCCGGTGCCTGTGGCGACGGCCGTCAGTCCGATGACCCCCGAACCGATCACGCCGAGAAACACCGTCAACACCTCGGCCAGGTTCGACGACAGCAGGTAGCGCAGGAACTTGCGGATGTTGTCCAGCACGCCGCGGCCTTCGCGCACCGCCTTCACGATGGTGGCGAAGTTGTCGTCGGCCAGCACCATGCGGGCCGCCTCCTTCGTCACCTCGGTGCCGGCGATACCCATGGCGATGCCGATGTCGGCGGCCTTCAATGCCGGCGCGTCGTTGACGCCGTCACCCGTCATCGCCACCGTATTGCCGGCGGCCTGCAGCGCCGCGACGATGCGCAGCTTGTGCTTGGGCGCCACGCGGGCGAAGACCGACACATCGCGAGCGGCACGGGCGAAGGCCGCGTCGTCCAGCGCGTCCAGTTCCATGCCGCTGAGCACCGGTGCACCGGCCTCGACGATGCCCAGGTCGGCCGCGATGCGTGCGGCCGTACGCGGGTGGTCGCCGGTGATCATCAGTATGCGGATGCCGGCGCGCCGGGCCTCGCCGATGGCCACGGCCGCCTCGGCACGCGGCGGGTCGATGATGCCCACGGTGCCGATGTAGTCCAGGTCGTGCTCCAGGCGCGCAGCGTCATCGGCGTCGGCCGGGATCTGCGCGTCGGCATCCAGGGTGCGGCGCGCCACGGCCAGGGTGCGCAGCGCGTCATCGGACATGCTGTCCACATCGGCCACGATGCGCGCCCGTGTCACGTCATCCAGCACCACACAGGTCTGGCCCTGCAGCACCCGCGTGCAGTGCGCCAGCAGCACGTCGGGGGCACCTTTGGCCAGCAGCACACGCGCGTCGGCTGCCGCATGGTCCACCTCCAGGGTGGACATCATCTTGCGCTGCGAGGTGAACGGGATCTCGCCGATGCGCGCATAGCGCTGCTGGCGTGTGGCCGCCTCGCCGGCGCCATTGAGCTTGCGCGCGGCCACCAGGAAGGCCGCTTCAGTGGGGTCGCCCTGCACGATCCAGGCGCCGGCCTCGTCCTGCTGCAAGTGGGCATTGCCCGCCTGGCTGCCACCGTCCAGCACCGCGATCAACTCCTGGCGCTGCGGACCGTCGGCCAATGCGGTCCCGCCAACCTCGGCGCCACCATCCGGCGCATAGCCCACGCCGGTGATGTCGCTGCGCCCGCTGGCCGTCATCACGCGCTGGATCGTCATCTCGCCGCGTGTCAGCGTGCCGGTCTTGTCCGAGGCAATCACCGAGGCCGAGCCCAGCGTCTCCACCGAGGCCAGTTTCTTCACGATGGCGTGGTTGCGCGCCATGCGGCGCACGCCCATCGCCAGCACCACCGACAGGATGGCCGGCAGTCCTTCGGGGACTGCCGCCACGGCCAGTGACACGCCCATCAGCAGCACCGCCACCACATCGGCCAGGCCGTGGATGTCGGACATGAACAGGACGCTGACCACCACCACGGTGGCGATGGCCACCGCCGTCAGGCCCAGCACCTTGCCGAGGTAGGCGATCTCGCGCTGCAGTGGCGTGGCCGTGTCGGGCGTGGTGTCCAGCAAGGTGGCGATGCCGCCCATCTCGGTGGCCATGCCGGTGGCGGTGACCACGGCGTGCCCGGTGCCCTGTGCCACCGCGGTGCCCTTGAACACCATGTTCAGCCGGTCGCCCAGCGCGGCCGGCGCCGACAGCGGCGCGGCATCCTTCAGCACAGCCTCGCTCTCGCCCGTCAGTGGCGCCTCCAGCAGGCGCAGCGCAGCGGCCTGGGTCAGCCGCGCATCGGCCCCCACCGCATCGCCTTCGGCCAGCACCAGCAGGTCGCCCTTGACCAGTTCGGCGCTGGGCACGCGCGTGACGACGCCGTCGCGCACCACGGCCGAGGTGGCCGTGGTCATCTTCGCCAGCGCGGCCACGGCCTCCTCGGCCTTGGACTCCTGCAGCCAGCCCAGCAGCGCATTCAACAGCACTACCGCGGCGATGACGATGGCGTCCAGCGGCCAGCTGGCCACGCCGGTGGCACCTGCCTGGCCGCGGTGTTCGAACCACCAGGCCAGCAGGGCCACGGCGGCAGCGGCGCCCAGCAGGTAGACCAGCGGATCATCCAACTGCGCCAGAGCCCGGCGCCAGACCGGCACCGGCGGCACGGCTCGCAACTCGTTGGGGCCGTCAGAAAGCAGCCGCTGCGCGGCTTGCGTCGAGCTCAAGCCGCGCTGCAGATCGGAGCCCAGGGCCCGCGCGACAGCATCGACATCACGCAAGGACGGGTCGTCCGGCGCGGACGGCAAGGCGCCCGACGGCGCAGGCGGCAGTGCCCTCGACCGCGCGGTCGCGGCGGTCATGGCGACCCCGCCTGCTGCGGGCGCCCGTCGGGAGCAACGGTGTCAGGCACCGTCGCGTGTGGAATTGAGCAATCACGCATGGGCTGCATGAGCACGGCCCCCTGTCTGGCGCCCGCGAAATTGAAGCGACGGGCCCATCCTATGCCTGCACGGGCGCGCTGACACCCTCCGGCGCAGCAGTGCTTGCGGCGCGTCAATCGTCGGAATACGGCCTCGAGGGGGCGCTGCTGGCGCCGTTCGGTACCGTGCGGCGGGCCGCCCGGTTATCGTGCAGCCTCCCGCATCAGGAGACACCCCATGAAGATCGCATTCCTCGGCACCGGCCTGATGGGCACGGGCTTCGTGCGCCGCCTGCGCGCCACGGGCCACGAGGTGAACGTGTGGAACCGCAGCGCCGACAAGGCGCGCCGGCTCGAGGCCGACGGCGCGCACGCCTTTGCCAACGCCGCCGACGCCATCGCGGGCGTGGACCGCATCCATCTCTCGCTGGCCGACGACGCCTCGGTGGACGCGGTGCTGGAGCCGCTGGCGAGCAGCGTGCCCGCCGCCACCTGGATCGTCGACCACACCACCACCGCCGTGGCCCCCACGGCCGAGCGCGCCGCGCGCTGGCAGGCGCGCGGGCGTCAGTTCGTGCATGCCCCGGTCTTCATGGGCCCCGCCAACTGCGCCGAAGGCACGGGCCTGATGCTGCTGGCCTGCACGCAGGCACGCCACGAGGCCTTGCTGCCCGCGTTGCAGCAGATGACCGGCACCGTGGCCTATCTCGGCGAGGACCCCTCGCGCGCAGCGGCCTTCAAGCTCTTCGGCAACATGACGCTGCTGGGCTTCATCGGCGTGCTGGCCGATGTGAACCGCCTGGCCCACGCGCTGGGCATCGGCACGGCGGACGCGTTTTCGCTGTTCAAGCACTTCAACCCGGGTGCCACCCTGCCGCAGCGCGCCGAGCGTATCGTCTCGGCCGATGTCACGCAGCCGTCGTTCGAACTGGCCATGGCACGCAAGGACCTGCGCCTGATGATCGAAGACGCCGCGCGCGGCGGCGTGGACCTTTACGTGACGCCGGCCATCGCCCGCCTGTTCGACGAGGCCATCGCGCGCGGCCAGGGCGCGCTGGACACCGTGGTCGCTGCCCGCATCCCCAACCCTTGACTTCCGCCAACACCCGATGAGCGCCCTGTTCTCCACTTACCCACTGGGCCCGCTGACGCTGCCCAACCGCATCGTCATCGCTCCGATGTGCCAGTACAGCTGCGAAGACGGCGTTCCCGGCGACTGGCACCTGATGCACCTGGGCGCGCTCGCGCTGTCGGGCGCCGGCCTGCTGATCCTCGAAGCCACCGGCGTCACGCCCGAAGGACGCATCACGCCCGGCTGCCTGGGCTTGTGGAACGACGCACAGGAAGCGGCGCTGACGCGCATCGTGCGCGCACTGCGGCAGCACTCGGCGATGCCGCTGGCCATCCAGCTGGGACATGCCGGCCGCAAGGCATCGAGCGAAGTGCCCTGGCGCGGCGGCCAGCTGATACCGGCCGACCAGCCCGGCGGCTGGGTGCCGGTGGCGCCTTCGGCCCTGCCGCATGGCGCCAGCGAGGCGCCGCCGGCTGCGCTGGACGATGCCGGCCTGGCCCGCATCCGCGAGGGCTTTGCGGATGCCGCGCGCCGCGCCCACCGCGCAGGGCTGGATGCGATCGAGATCCACGCCGCGCACGGCTACCTGCTGCACCAGTTCCTGTCACCGCTGGCCAACCACCGCACTGACGCCTATGGCGGCAGCCTGGCCAACCGCATGCGCTTCCCGCTGGAGGTCTTTGCCGCCGTGCGCGCAGCCGTGCCCGCCAGCATGCCCGTGGGCGTGCGTGTATCAGCCACCGACTGGGTGGACGGCGGCTGGGACGTCGAACAGTGCACCGTCTTCGCGCGCGAGCTGCAAGCGCGCGGGCTGGGCTTCCTGCATGTCAGCAGCGGCGGTGTCAGTGCGCTGCAGAAGATCCCCCTGGCCCCCGGCTACCAGGTGCACCTGGCCGAACAGCTGCGGGCCGCCACCGGAGCGCCCACCGTGGCCGTGGGCCTGATCACCGAGCCCGAACAGGCCGAGGCCATCGTCGCCGAAGGGCGTGCCGATCTCGTCGGCATCGCGCGCGCCGTGCTCTTCAACCCCCACTGGCCCTGGGCCGCAGCGGCCCGACTGGGCGCCCAGGTGCAGGCGCCGCCGCAATACTGGCGCTCGCTGCCGCGGGGACATGGCAGCTTGTTTGGCGACGTGCGGGTGGGCATGCGTTGAGTGGCGGCGGCCAGCACCGACTGAGCATGCCACACACGCCTCGCATGGACGGTCGGACGATGCCTCGCTGCGCATGGCTGACGTCCAAGGCAAGTAGGCGCTGAACAACGGGTCGGGGCGGAACCCCCGGCCGGTTTCCACCGTCTCGTTCCGCAGCAACAGGGCGTGGCCCGTGGTCCGCGAGAGCGCCAGACTGCGGCGGTGCGATACGGATGTCCACCGCCGGTGATGCGACACTCAGCCATGCGACACCGGTGGGCCGTCGTGGCCGGCTTGCCCTGCCTGCCACCCGAGCTGGGCGGCGCTTCGGCCGGTCCCAGGATCCGGGGGCCGGCCCGTCAACGATCAGGAGGACGCATGGACGCGCGCGACCTGCCCCAGCACAGCCTGTTCATCAGCTACGCGCATGAGGACGCGGCCTTCGTGGCCCAACTGCGCAAGTTCTTCATGCCGTTCGACAGGACCTTCGGCTGCAAGGTCCTGTGGGACGACACGCAGATCCGCACCGGTGATGCCTGGTTGGCGGAGATCGAGCGCGCGCTGTCCAAGGCCCGCTTTGCCGTGCTGCTGATGAGCGTGGACTTCATGGCCTCGAGCTTCATCACGAACAACGAACTGCCCCGCCTGCGGGCGCGCGAACGTGCGGGCGAGTTGACGATCCTGCCGATGCTTGTCGGGCCGGTCGACCTCGAACTCAGCGGTGTGGCCGACCTGCAGTTCGTCAACCCGCCGGAAGAACCCCTGATGCAGCTGGACGCCGTCCAGCAACAGAGGCTCTACGTCAAGCTGGCCAAACGCGTGAAGGCTGAACTGCTGCGGTTGGTCGATGCTGCCAACGACGGCGGCCCAGGCCCCGAAACCGTGGCGGGTGGTGCCGCCCAGGGCTTGATCCTCGAATCGAGGGCCGTCGACGACAAGGTCTCACCTGATGTGTCGGACGGCGACCCGGAACCTGTCCCGGGCGAGCTCGCGGAATGGGGGGCATTGGTTCCGCCCCACATGGCGGTGGCCGAGATCGAGAGCCAGCTGCTGCGGCTGAAACAGCACACGCGCAGCCTTGGCTTCGCGGTCTTCGATTGCGACAGCTACTACGTCCAGTTCCTCTACCACCCCGCCTTGGACGAATCGTCGGTGGTGGTCGAAGTGCTGTCGAATGTCTACCTGGAAAAGGGCCGGCGACTGGGCAAATTGCAGCTGCAGCACCTGACCGGCGAGCTGAACTTTGTGCAGGCGACACCCGAAGAAAACCTGCTGAAATGCGTGCCCATGCGGGACGCCGCCGATATTGCCGAGCTGGCGCGCGAGAGCTGGGCCATCCTGACCGAGCTCTACCCCAGCGAAGAAGGCAAGCCGCTGAGCATCGACGCGAAGTGCCGCTAGCGCGTTGCCAGTCCTTGGCACCGAGCCTTCACAGGCCTTCCTTGGGAATCCGCGCGAGCACCTCGTCCAGATTCACCCGCGCACGCAGCCCCTGTTGCCGCTGTTTCGGCACATCGACCATCTGGATCCACAAGGCCGCGGGCGCGTTCTTCTTCTCGAACAGGTAGACGGCTTCCACCCCCCACAGCGAAGCGCCCCCCACGCCCGATTCGCGCACCACGGACACCTTCTGCGCCTCGAGCAGTACCGCATCGTCCTGCATGGCGCGAAGCACCTCCTTCGTCAGCGCCATCAGCTGGGCTGACTTGTTAGGCAGTGGCCGGTCATGACCACCTTTCGCGCGTGCGATGTCCTCCAAGGCCTGGACTTCGAAGACCGCCGCGCGGAACGCCGTGGCAATGGTGTCGGTCATGGCCTGCGTGGCCGCGATGATCAGGGTGTTGTTGGTATTGACCGTGGGCCGGCCTTGCGCGACCAGGACCAGGCCAGGCAGGTGCATCGACTCCATCGGGTCAAGGCCGGCGATGTCGACATAGCGCCCGTCGGCAGCTCTCTTGACCAGCGGCTGCGACTCCAGGACCGAACCCAGCACACGCCGGTGTACCAGCCGCGCCGACGCGGCCCCGGCAGCGAGCATGAACCGCCCGTCCTTTGCGCGCTGCAGGCCCAGTTCCCTCGCCTCGCGCACCAGACCGGCAGCCCGTTGGTCTGCCGACAGGGCGGCCGCCGCGCGCTCGGCCGTGATGCCGGCTTTGCTCGCGCTCGCGCCCGCCTTTTCCAAAGAGATCGCCGTGGCCGCCGCGCGCTCGACCTTGGCTGCCGATCCTGCGCTACGGGCCAGGCTGGTGAGCAGACCCGCAAAGGGCGTGGAGACCGGCACGAGCAGTGCAAGCGTGACGACCAGTATGGGCAGACCGCGCATGGAGCCTCCCGATGCAGCTGACGGGCGTGAATGCGGTTTGTATCACCAAGGCTTCGCGGTGGCCATATGAAATTTCGAAACTGCGTGGCAGTTGCAGGCGCCGTCGGCTCGCGGAAACTGCGGCGCGGCGCGATCAGTCTTCCGGCCCGAAGCACACCGCGCGGTCGGTGCACACCGCGCAGCTCGGCGATTTGCAGATCAGGATGTCGGCCTGCGCGCAGAGCTCGCGGTAGAGGAACTTCTTCCACTTCATGTCGCCGGCATTGCGGGCCACCAATGCTGGAAACCAGCGGCGCATCAAGGCCGACAACTCGGCGCGCGAGCCCAGCTGCAAGTCCTGCCACAAGTGGTTGTCGCCCAGGCTGGCCACGGCCACCGTCAGCGCGACGCGCGCGATCTCGTCCGGCGTGCCGGCCGCGGGGTCGCCGTGCGCCGTGAGCAAGGCCACGAGATCGGCGACTTCGTCGTCGCGCGTGGCCCGGCGTGCCTGCACCAGCGGGTGCAGCGGGAAGATCAGTTGGCGCCCGCCCATGACTTGCGCCTCAGACGCTCGCCGGCGCGTGCGTGTAGCACTTCTTCGGGCAGATCTTCGAGCACGCGGTGCAGCCGATGCACAGCGACTGGTGCGCGATCGTCATCACCTTCTTTTCGTACTCTTCTTCCTCGTCGCCGTCGGGGTCGAGCGCGATGCGCTGGCCTTCGTCGTCCAGACCCACGAGCTCGAGCACGCCGCGCGGGCACACACGAAAGCAGCGGCCGCAACCGATGCACTTGGTCTCGTCGATCGATTGCACGAAGGTGGGCGTCCAGCTTGCGCCGGACGGCAGGGTCACGCTGAAGTGGCTCATGGGACTGCCCTCCGCCCTGCGGGCTGCGGGATGAACGCTTGGGAACGGCCCGGCGTGTTCATGCGCCCGCCTCCTTCAGCTGCTGGCGCACCGCGGCGAGCGCCGCATGGGCCTCGTGGGCGAGCTTGGCGACGGCGGGGATGCGTTCCCAGTTCGTCGGCAGGTCTTCGCTCAGGTCGTGCAGGTCCATCTTGGCCTGCGTCGCGCGGGCATTGAGCTTTCGGAGCTCGGCCTTGAGGGTGTCGACGTCGCCGCCGCTGGGCCGCCCCAAGGCGGCGATCGACCCCTCGGGGGGCAGCGAACGCTGTTCGCGTGGGGGCTCACGTTCAGCCATAGTGCGCCACCTCCGGGTACTTCTCGATCAGGTCCGTGCCCTCCTTCACCAGCTTGTGGCCGGCTTCGGCCAGCTTGGCCAGGCTCGGAAAGCCGAAGCGGTGCACGTCGCGCAGGTAGCGGTTGACGACGATGAGGCGACCGGTGGTGAGCACGGCGCGGCCGAAACCCTCGTGACTCATCTTCATCATCGGCGAGACCATGCACTTCGTGGCCCTTTCGATCGACAGGCCGACGGCGTTGTGGAACAGGTCCAGGCGCCACAGCGTGTCAGGGTCCGGGTCGCCCATGATGGGCATCGCGCGGCGCTGCTCGGCCGTCACGATGTAGGGCTCGAGCAGCGTCGCATCGCTCTTGCCCTCCCAGGTGCCGTGCGTGTCCTGCGCGCGGATCTGCTTGATCAGCTCACGCACGAAGTCGTCCTGAAGCAGGTCGGCCTCGGCGTCGGTAGGCGCCTCGATCGTGTCGCTCATTTGTTCACCTCGTCGTCTTCCTCGAAATCGTGGCTGCGCGGCTGGTCCTTCATCAAGGCCTTGCGCAGCCAGGGCGGCGGTGTACCGGCCAGCGTGTCCTGCAGCTTGTCCAAGATGTCGAGGATGGGCTCGGGCTGTGCCACCTTCACCGGGTGGATCTTGCTGGCCACCACGCGCGCCGCCGCCGAGCCGCCGATGGCCGCGACGTAGACGATGGCGCAATCGGCAATGGCCGCGAGCTTGGGGCTCAGCTTGTCCTCGTTGCCGTCCTCGGCCAGGTCTTCGCCGAAGCCGAAGTCCTGCAGGAAGCGGTAGCCCGTGGGCGAGATCTCGTAGACGGCCAGGTGCTTGGCCCAGCCGAAGTGCGCGTCGACGCGCTGCTGGTCTTGCGTGGCGAAGGCGACTTTCATGGACGCTCCTCTAGAAAGATGGGGGTCAGGCGCTCGCGGCGGCGGGCGATTCGTCGGGCCGGCGAAGGTGGGGGATCACGGCCGGCACATGCGCCACGGCGGCCGCGCGCGACGCGGACGGCAGGGGCCAATCGTCCGGGCCGTGATGCGGAATCTGGTCCATCAGCAGGTTGCCGACCTCATAGGCCAACTGCCGCGTTCCGCGGTAGCCGACATGGCAGATGTGTGCATTGCCGATGCGGTCGAACATCGGGATGCCGATGCGGAACAACGGCTTGCCCAGGCGCTGCGCCGCCTGCCGGCCGTGCGAGTGGGTCATCAGCAGGTCGCAGTTGGCCGCTGCCGCCGATTGCTCGAAGTCCTCGAGGTCGCCGATCAGCACCTCGGCCACCGGCAGGCGCTCGAGCAGCGGTGACTTCGTCGTCGTCACACACACCGCGAGCTCCGCCCCCATCTCGGCCAGGAAGCTGCCCGTGCTCCACAGCAGGTCGGGTTCGGCAGCCAGCGCCACACGCACATGGCCGAGGTGGAAATGGGCGTCGAGCATGGCGTCGACGAGCTGGCTGCGCTGGCGGCGGATGCGCGCCGGCACCGGGCGGCCCGACAGCGCCGCGAGCTGGGCGATGAAGGCATCCGTGGCCGTCAGTCCCGTGAGCCGGTCGAACACGGTATAGGGCACGCCGCAGCGCGATTCCAGCTGCATCGCGGCCGGCCGCATCTGCTCGCCGACGGCCAGGGTGTGCACGGCGCCACCCAGCGCCCGCAGCGCGGCCAGCGGCGTGCCGCCCAGCGTGGTGCCGAGCCAGCGTTCGGGGATGTGGCCGTCCAGCGAGCCCGAGACGTCCGGCACGAAGGTGGGCTGCAAGCCGAAGGCCTCGATCAGCTCGCGCAGCTCGTCCAGGTCGCCGGGTGTCAGGTGGCTGCCCGGCAGCACGTTCACCGCGTGCGCGCGCCGCGGCGTATCCACCAGCGGCACCTGCGCGACCAGCGCGGTGACGGCGCGTGCCCAGCCGTCCTGGAAGGCGCCCACGTAGTCGGGCGTGGAGACGTAGACGATCTCGGTATCGGCCAACTCCGGGTGGCGCTGGCGGATCAGCTTCAGATGCCCTTGCACATCGTCGCCGCGGGTCTCCGTCAACCCGGTGGAGCAGATGGCGATCAACGCCGGCTGCGCGCGCTGGCGGATGTTGAGCACCGCCTTCTCGATGTTGTCGTAGCCGCCCAGGATGGTGCTCGTCTCGTTCATCGCCGTGGTCTGCAGCGGGATGGACTCCTTGAAATGGCGCACCAGCAGCACCAGGCCGAAGGAGGTGCAGCCCTGCGAGCCGTGCATCACCGGCATGCAGGACTCCAGCCCCATGAAGGCATAGGCCGCACCCAGCGGCTGGCTCATCTTCAGCGGGTTGACCGCGCAGGCCTTCTTGGTTTCGGTGACATGGGCCATGGCGTCACACCCCCGCTGGCGCGGACGCGGGCGAGCCGCCCGAAGGCGCCCGCACGGCACCCGCCGGGGGCGCAACGCGGTAGGCCACATCCGCAGACGGCATGTCCCATGGCGCCGGCGTGCGCACTTGCTGCCACACCGGGTTGAACAAGGCCTTGTCGATCTCCGCGATCATCGTGACCATGCCCTCGTAGCCGGCAAAGGCGTGGTGGCGCTCCTGGTTGATGTCCATCCAGGGCATCAGGGCCTTGAGCGCCACGAACTGGCTGCGGCCGCCGCTGAGCATGATGTCGGCCTTGGCGTTCTTGAGCATCGCGTACATCTCGCGCGGGCTCAGGTCGTCGATCATGTGGGCGTCGGCGCCCTCGCCCAGGATCTCCTTGAGCTTTTCCTTGTCTTCCTGGGTGCTCTTCTTGACGCTGGTGCCCACGACTTCCAGCCCGGCTTCCTGCAACGCGGAGACGACACTCCAACTTTTCACCCCACCGGTGATCAGCAGCACGCGCTTGCCGGCCAGGCGCTCGCGGTAGGCGCGGATGCGTGCCCAGGCCCGCGCCTCTTCGGCCGCGATGAGCCCCTCGGCGCGGTCCTTCAGATCGGCCGGCGCGCCTTGCGCCACCAGCAGCCGCGCGATCTCGCGCAGCGTCGTGCTCATGTCCGCAATGCCGTAGAACGAGCCCTCGAAGTACGGGATGCCCCATCGCTGCTGCATGCGCGTGGCCACGTTGATCATGGACTTGCTGCACACCATCATGTTGGCGCGCGCGCGGTGGGCGGAGGCGATGTCCGCATAGCGCCCGTCGCCGCTGATGCACGACAGCACGCGCACGCCCAGCGCGTCCAGCAGCGGCTTGACCTGCCACAGCTCGCCGCTGAGGTTGTACTCGCCGATGATGTTGATGTCGGTGGGCGTCGTGTATGCGGGCTCCATCGTGCCGATCACGTAATCCAGCAACGCCTCGGCCCCGAGCTTGTTGCCCAGGTTCTTGGGGCCGGCAAAACCCGGCGCGTTGACGGGGATCACGGGCTTGCCGAAACGCTCGCTGGCGCGCGCGCAAACGGCCTCGATGTCGTCGCCGATCATGCCGGTGACGCAGGTCTGGTAGACGAAGACCGCCGCCGGGTCCTTGCGCTCGATGACCTCGCGGATGGCCTTGAACAGCCGCTTCTCGCCGCCGTAGATGACGTCGAGCTCGGTGATGTCGGTGGTGAAGCCCGTGCGGTAGGTCTGCGGGCCGGAGGACGCGCTGTGGCGGTTGTCCCAGGCGTTGCCCTCGCAGGCGATCGGCCCGTGCACGAGGTGCGCGACGTCGACGATGGGCTGCAGCGCGATCTTGGCGCCGTCGAAGGCACAGCCGCCCGCGGCGGCACCGGGCGTCAGCTGCTTGGTGCAGCCCTTCTTGCGTTCCTTGGCACCCTTGGACTGGTTGATGTCGCAGCCGGGCTCGTCGAAGACCTCGGCGATCTTGGCGTTCAGCGATGGCGACATGCGGACCTCCGGTGTGCGTTCCCGGATGTCATTGCAGGTTCGGTGCCAGCACCCGCGCCGAGCGGGAATGCTGGTGGATCAAGCACTTAGGCGTGCGGTGCCGGCCACCCGCGCTTGGCGGGAAGCCGACAAATCGAACGTGTCGACAGTCGCCACTGCCGCGGAAGGCCGCCGCGCGCCGCGTGCCCGGCAACGCGCGAGAGCCCACCGCGTCAGACCAGCCAGGCCGCGCGATGCTCGCGTGCGTAGTCCTCGAAGCGACGCGGGGCGTGCCCGGTGATGCGCGCCACCGCATCGGTCACCCGCTCGGCGTAACCCGCCTTGAAGAAGCCGAGGATGGTCACCAGGAACTCGGCATAGTCGGCCGGCAGGCCGGCGCCCAGCAGGCCCTGGCGCATGGCCTCGGGCGGGATGTCCTGGAAGCGGATCGAGCGCCCGGTCTCGCGGCTGAGGATGGCGGCCACGGCGTCGTGGTCCAGCGCCACCGCGCCCGTGAGGTCGAAGTCGCGGCCGTCGAGTTCGTGGCTGGTGATCAGCCGCGCGGCCACATCGGCGATGTCGCGCACATCGATGAAGCTGCCCTTGGCGGCGCCCACCGGCAGCTGGATGGCGCCTTCGGCCACGATGCCGTGCAGCCAGAAGGTGTGGAAGTTCTGCATGAACCAGTTGGGCCGGATGATGTTCCAGGCCAGGCCCGAGGCTTCCAGATGCAGCTCGGCCTTGCGCATCGGCACGTTGTCGTCGGCATTGGCGCCCATGGCCGACATCAGCACCACCTTGCCGACACCCGCGGCCTTGGCCGCATCGATCATCGGCACGAGCAGGCGGTCTTGCTGGGCAAATCCGGGCGGCGCCAGCAGGAAGGCGCCGTCCGCGCCCTTCATGGCCGCGGCCAGGCCGTCGCCGCTGGCGGCATCGATGCGGACCTGGTCGGGTGCCGTGGGCGCGCGGCTGGTGGCACGGCGCACGGTATGGCCGGCTTCGGCCAGCAGGCGGGCGAGTTCCGCGCCGACATTGCCGCTGGCGCCGATGACGAGATACGTGGACATGGTGGGATTCCGATGCAAAGTTGAACAGAGGCGTTCATGATGCTTGTCGGTGTCCGTACGTTGAATGGACTTACGTACGTTTTTCATGTCCAATCGTCCTGAATACCAGGACCATCAACGATGATCGACGACCTGCTCACCGACCTGCTGCGCGAGACCGGCCTGCGCCGCCGCCTGCTCGGCCGCCACACCGTGCCGCCCGATGCCGTGCTGCAGTTCCCCTGCGACCGCAGCATCGGCCTGCACCTGGCGGTGCGCGGGCCAGTGCATGTGCACGCCCCCGGGCTGGAGGCGCCACTGATCCTGGACACCGGCGACGTGGCGTTGATGGCGCGCGGCTGCACACACGGGCTCAGCACGCAGGCCGACATCCGCGGCCTGCCGGTGCAGCCCCACACGGCAGGCTCGGCAGGCCCGGTGGACCCGCAGCCCGGCAGCAGCGCGGTCATCAGCGGGGCTTATCAGCTGTGGGCCAAGCCGCTGCATCCCTTCTTCGACGAGATCCCGGCCTGGACCGTGCTGCGCGCGGCCGAGCTGCCGCGGCTGGGCGCCATCGCGCTGGCCAGCGGCCTGATCGACGGCGAGCTGCGCAGCGACGCCCCGGGCCGGCAGGTCATCGTGCACAGCCTGCTGGATGTCGTCTTCGCCTGCACGCTGCGCGAGGTGACATCGCGCTGCGCCAGCGCCCACCCGGGCTGGAGCCAGGCCGCACGCGACCCGCAGATCCGCCGCGCGCTGGCCCTGATGCACGAGGACTGCGCGCAGGCCTGGACGCTGGAGTCACTGGCGCAACACGCGGGCCTGTCGCGCACGAGCCTGGCCGAGCGCTTCCGCGCCAGCATGGGCGACACGCCGCTGAACCACCTGCGCACCGTGCGCATGCAGCGCGCGATGAACCTGCTGGTCGACACGGACGACCGGCTCGAAGCCATCGCGGCCGCCGTCGGCTACCAGGACGCCTTCGGCTTCTCCAAAGTCTTCAAGCGCACGACCGGCCTGTCCCCGCGGGAATTTCGCCAGCGCGACAGAGCCGAGCGTGACATGCCGTGGCGCTTCCAGGCCGGGTGAGCGGCCGACTCTTGGCCGTCAGTCGCAGTCGGGAAACTGCGCGGCCGGCAAGCTCTCGAAGCCCGGCTTGGCGAACAGGTAGCCCTGGAACAGGCGAACGCCCTGCTCGGCGAACCAGGTGTACTCCGCCAGCGATTCGACGCCTTCGGCGATCACGTCGATGCCCAGATCACCGCAGACCTGCACGACGGCACGAACGATCGATTGGCGCGGGCCATGCCTTTCGATGCCACGGACCAGATTCATGTCGATCTTGATCTGGTCGGGCTGGAAGTCGGCCAGCATGTTCAGTCCCGAATAGCCAGCACCAAAGTCGTCGATGGCGACCTTCAGCCCCATGCTGCGGAATTCGTTGAGTTGCCGGCCGAGTTGGGCGTAATCGGCGATGACTTCGCCCTCGGTGACTTCGAGGATCATCCGATCGATCGGCAGCGCATGCCGCGCAGCCGCAGCCAAGGTGCTGGTGACCGATGTGTCGGATTCATGCAGACCCCGCGGCAACAGATTCAGATTGAGGTGGCTGCGCAGCCCGAGCTGGACCGCCAGCGCAATCGCCGCGATGCGGCTGTCTTCGTCGAACTGGTACCGGGCATGCGCGGGCACACGCTCGAGGACGCGAAACGCGGGCTCATTGGCCGTTCCGCGAACCAGGGCTTCGTAGGAGAAGACTTCGCGTGCCCCGACATCGACGATGGGCTGGAATGCGTACGAAAAGGCCGGCATGAGCGCCGGGACGCGTGGCCCTTCCTCGCCGGCGACACCCGGCGGCAAGCGCATGTCCATCTCAGGCGGATGCCGTGCGGCGCCCGCCGGTGAGCTTCTTGCGCCAGCGACCGTCGCGGAAGGCGGCCAGCAGCTTCATCGCGCGGCCGGCGTCCATGCTGACGATGGCGCGGTCCTTGCCGAAGAAATCGTTGACGCCGGCTATCCCGGCCAGCTCTTCGCGCGAGACCCGGTAGAACCCCATCGTCCAGGCGTCGAAGTGGCGCTTGGGAATCGGCTCCCGAATGATCAGCGTCATCTGGTCGTGCCGCGTGTCGCGTTCGATCTTGGCGTACAGCGCATCGACCACATCGGGCTGGCCTTCGAGCACCTGGAAGAAGCTGCCTTCGGCATACAGCAGCATCCCGGTCAGGCCGAGCCTGGCATTGTTCTCTCGCGCAGACTCCAGCAGTGCGGCGAGTTCCTCGTGAGAGAAGTCGCGACTGGCTGCGCTGGCGTAGACGCAGTGGATGAGTCCGGATGTCATGTCAACAAGCGCCCGCGCGGGGCGTTTCGCAGGAAGGTTGGGCTCGAGAGTCGATCGGGCTGAATCCAACAACCCGGATCGTTCCATCGTCGTATCGGCCGTCGGCTTGACTTCTTGAAGGCCTTCGTCGGGTCGCGGCGTGGCCAGGGGAACGGTCGGCTGAGCGCGGGCCAGTACCGCAACCGGTGCGGTCGGGGAATCTGCATCGACGCGCCCGCTCGAAGGCCGGCAACCACCCGCTCGGGCGCGGCCGTGCGGCCAGGCGTTCAGATGCACAGGCCCTGCAGCGCAACCGCCAGCAGCGACCCACATAACTGCATTGCCGCTGGGGGTACCGACCCATGGCGGGCGGACGCGGCCTAGACTGCGCGTCCGCCGGGCTTTCCCCGGCCATTCAGGAGCGCACCATGACACCTCGACTGCTGGTTTCCGCGATCACCCTGTTTGCGTCGTCCGCTGCGCTGGCCTTCCACTGCCCCGCGGACATGAAGAAGATCGATGCCGCGCTGTCCGCCGGCCCGAAGGTCAGTGCCGAGCAGCTGACAGAAGCCAAGAAGCTGCGCGCCGAAGGCGAGACGCTGCACAAGGCCGGCAAGCACCAGGAATCGGTGGATACGCTGGCCAAGGCGATGGCGATCCTCGGCGTGAAGTGAGCCGCGGGCGGCGCCCGCCGCCGCTGGCACACCGTGCCGCTTCAGCCCATGCCGCGGTCCGCGACGTTTCAGCCCACCTCGGCTCTGTCCGCGTCGCGGTAGCCCGCAAACGCGTCGCGCAGCCGCCGCCCGGGCGCCTTGGCCTCCTTGGCGAGCGAGCGCTCCAGTTCGTCCAGGTGCTGGCGCATCTCGGCGGCTGCAGGACGTGAGCCGCGCGCCAGGGCCTGCACCAATTCCACGTGCCGGTGCGCGACGCACACCGCGCCGCCTTGCGCGGTGAAACGCGCCATCAGCATCGAGGTCGTTGGCAGCAGCCCGTCGAGCAGCCGAACGAAAACCGGGTTGCCGTGCAGCAGCGCGAGCCGGCGGTGGAATTCGCCGGACAGCCGCACGGCCGCGGCGGCATCACCGTCGGCCGAGGCACGCTCTTCCGCCTCCACCAGCGCGCGCAGCTCCTCCAGCTGGGCGGCCGTCAGCCGGCCGCCCAGCTTGCGCGCGATCTCGCATTCGCAGACGCGGCGCGCCTCGAAGACATGCGCCACGTCGTCGCGCTCGGGCAGCGGCACACGCGCGCCGCGGTTGTGGTGCAGCTCCACGACCTGGTCCTGCGACAGCCGCTGCAAGGCCTGGCGCACCACGGTGCGCGAGACACCGAAGCTCGTGGCCAGCTCTTCCTCGCGCAGCCACTCGCCGGGTGCCAGGCGGCGCTCCATCACCGCCGCGTGGATGCCACGGTAGACCTGCTCGGTGGCCGTGGGCGCGCGTGGCGCCGCGCCGGCGAGGCTCAAGCGGCCCTCCGAGCGGCGCGCAGCGGGACTCGCGCTTCGCTGCCGACACCTGACGCGGACAGTCGCCGCAAACGTCCCGGCGCGCTCATGAATGGCCCCCGCCCCGCGCGCGGCGCCAGAGGATGACGATGGCCACCGTGAGCGCCATCACCGCAAACGAGACCACCGTCGTCACCGTACCCAGCGCATAGATCACCGGCGTGGTGACCGTGGTGGTCAGCCCCTGCAATTCGAGCGGCAGCGTGTTGAGGTCACCCATGGCCTGCGAACTGCGCGCGATCTCGTCCCAGCTCAGCGTAAAACCGAACATACCGATGCCCACGAGGCTGGGCCCGATCAGCGGCAACACCACGTGGCGCAGCGTCTGGCCCGGCGTGGCACCCAAGTCGCGCGCGGCTTCCTCGTAGGCGGGGTTGAAGCGGTTGAAGACCGCGAACATGATCAGCAGGCCGAAGGGCAGCGTCCAGGTCAACTGCGCGCCGAGGCCCGAAGTGAACAGGCCCAGCGCCGTGCCGTACGTTTCGCCCAGCGCGGGCGCGTGGGTCTCGAGCCAGGCCTTCAGCCCCGTGTCGATCAGCCGGAACTGCAACCCGATGCCCAGCGAGACGATGATCGACGGCATCACCAGGCTCGCGACAACCACGAAGAACAGCGCCGTGCCGCCCGGCAGCCGCTTGCGGTAGGCCAGGCCCGCGCCCAGCGACAACAGCACCGTCAGACCCATGACGACCGAACCCAGCAGCAGCGATCGCCGGAATGCGCCGCCGATGTCCACCGTGCCGATGCCTTCCCACAACTGGCGGAACCAGTGCAGCGAGACCCCGCGCAGCGGAAAGGTCAGGCCCCCTTCCGGCCCCTGGAAGCTCAGCACCACGATGGCCAGCATCGGCCCGTAGAGAAACAGCACGAAGGCGCCAAACAGCGCGGCCAACAGCCAGAAGCCCAGGGATCGACGACCGCTGCCCGACATGGCGACTCAGAAGCTGTGAATGAACCCAGCGCGCCCGAGCAGGCCCCGCAGACGGGTCAGATCAAGACGCAAAGCGCAGCCGTAGCCCGGGCTACGGCGAGCATTTGCAACGCAGAGATGGCCCGCTTGCGGGGCATGAGCGGGAGTATTGGGTTCGTTCACAGCTTCAGAGCTCCTTGCGCAGATCGACCAGGCGTGTCAGCGCCACGATCATCAGCAGCACCACGCCCAGCAGCACCACGGCGTTCGCCGCGGCCGCGGGAAACTGCAGCACGCCGGCCTGGGTCTGGATGACCTTGCCCACGCTGGCGATCTGCTGGCCGCCCATCACACCCACGGTGACGAAGTCGCCCATGACCAGCGCGATGACGAAGATCGAGCCGATGACGATGCCCGTCTTGCTCAGCGGCAGCACCACATGCCACACCGTCTGCCAGGCCGTGGCACCGTTGTCACGCGCGGCTTCGATCAGCGCGCGGTCGATGCGCATCATCGAGTTGAAGATCGGCACGATCATGAACATCGTGTACAGGTGCACGAAGGCCAGCACGACGGAAAAGTCGGAGAACAGCAGCCACTCCACCGGCTGCTGCACCAGGCCCGCCGCCATCAAGGTGTCGTTGACCAGCCCGTTGCGACCCAGCAGCGGAATCCACGAAATCATGCGGATGACGTTGCTGGTCCAGAAGGGCACGGTGCAGACGATGAACAGCACCGTCTGCCACATCGTGCTGCGCACATGGAAGGCCAGGAAGTAGGCCACCGCAAAGCCCAGCACGAAGGTGATCGCCCAGGTCAGCAGACTGAACTTCAGCGTCGACAGATAGGTGCGCAGCATCACGCACGGCCCGCCATCGCCGCAGCCCGAGCCGATGTCGAGATAACTCTGCAGCGTGAACGCCGGAATGAGTTCGTAATCGGTCGCCTGCCAGAAGCTGACCATCACGATCAGCCCCAGCGGGACGAGAAAGAACACGACAAACACCGCCGCCAGCGGCGCGGCCTGCAGCCAGGCAAAAAGCGGACGACGGGTGTTCATGTCAATGTGTTCAAGCCGCGCGCGGCGTGGGCAGTTTCCGTCGCGAGCGGGCCGAGGTTGCGCCGAGACACGCAGCCGTACTCCCGTACGGCGAGCATCGCAGGCGCAAGATCGGCACGCGCAGCAGGAAGATGCCTACGCCGCTACAAACTCATTCCACTTCTGGACCATGTACACGTTCTCGTCCATGATCGCGTTCCAGCAGGCAATGCCGCCCATGCGCTGCTCATAACTTCCGCCGTCACGCACCGAGCCGGCCTTGGCCAGCAGGTCGCCGTTCGGGCTCTTGATGTCCTGCGCCGCCGGCTTGCCTTCCATCCAGTAGGCCCACTCGTAGGCCTCCATCTGGGCCTTGGCGGTGTCCAGCACGGCGCTGTAGTAGCCCTGGCGGTTGAGGTAGGCGCCGGCCCAGCCGTCGAGGAACCAGTTGATGAACTCGTAGGCGCCGTCGAGCTGCCGGCCCGACA
>CAUJHV010000024.1 GCA_963205115.1 Pseudomonadota bacterium
CCAGACGCCGCCCTTCCTGGGCCAGGGCATGTGCGCGGCGATCCGCGACGTGGCCAACCTGGCGTGGAAGCTCGATGCCATCGTGCAGGGTCGGGCCGACGACCGCCTGCTGGACAGCTACGGCAGCGAGCGCGCACCGCATGTGCATGCCTTCATCGACCTGGCCGTGCAGCTGGGCGCCATCATCCAGACCACCGACCCCGAGGCGGCACGGGCGCGCGACGCGCGCTTCACGGCCGGCGCGCCCGAGATCTTCGAATTCCCCGCGCCGCGGCTGGGCCCGGGCGTGTGGCTCGGTGACGCCGCGCCGGTGGCGCAGGTCTTCCCGCAGCCCACGCTGGCCGACGGCCGTGCGCTGGATGCCGTGATCGGCGAGCACCTGGCCGTCGTGGCCACGCCCGAGGTGCTGGCCGCCGTGGCGCCGGCCACGCGCCGCTGGTGGGACTGGCACGGCGTGGTGACGCTGCCGGCTGCCGACCCGGCCCTGCACGACTGGCTGGCTCGCCACGGCGTGGCGGCCGTGATGCTGCGACCGGACCGCTACATTGCCGGCACCGCCACGGACGCTGCCGGCCTGGACCGCCTGGTCGTGGCCCTGCCGGGCCTGAAGCCACCGCCTGACACATGAACCCGAAGGCCGATTCCAGCCTGGCCCGCCTGCTGGCGGTGCTGGACCTCTTCGACGAGGAGCACCTGCGCCTGACACCCGAGGCCGTGGCCGAAGCCGTGCAGATCTCGCTGCCCACGGCCTACCGCTACGTGAAGCTGCTGACCGACGCCGGGCTGCTGCAGCGCGAGAGCGCGGCCGGCTACGCGCTGGGGCCGCGCATCATCGTGCTGGACCACCTGATGCGGCGCGACGACCCGGTGCTGCAGCACGCCGTGCCCTTCATGAAGGAACTGGTGGCCACCACCGGCCTGGATTGCGTGGCCACCGCGCTGTACGGCGAGCAGATGCTCGACATCCACCGCGAATACAGCGGCCAGCCCGCGCCGCTGAGCTACGGACGCGGCCGGCCGCGCCCGCTGTTCCTGGGCGCCGCGCCCAAGGTGGTGCTGGCGCGGTTCGGGCCGGCGCAGCTGCACCGCCTGCTGGACAGCCGCACGCACGAGGTGGCACAGGCCGGCCTGCCCACCGACTGGCCGGGCTTCCGCCGCTACTTCGCGAGGGTGCGCAAGGCCGGCTTCTACGCCTCGCACGGTGAACTCGAGCCCACGCTGGGCGCCGTCGCCGCACCCGTGCTGCATGCCGACGGGCGCGTGGCGGGCGCGCTGTCGCTGGTCACCACGGTGCAGCGCATGGCGGTGATCGATGCGCAGAAGCTGGCCACGCTGGTGATGCGTGCGGCAGGGGAAATCAGCGCCCGAATGGCGGCGTGATCGCTGCTGGTGCGGGACGCAGGCGCGGTCACCGGCACAGGCCCCATCGGCAAGGGCGTCAGACTCGTGTAGTGTGCGACACCATCAATCGTTGGAGATCTGCATGACCCTTTGTCCCATTGCCATCGTCGCCGGATGCCAGAAGTGCCCCGCACTGTCGATCTGCCCGCTCAAGAGCGTGATCGGCGACGCGCCGCCCGCCGGCGCCAAGCCGGAAGAGAAGAGCAAGGCCAAGTCGACGAAGAAGTGAGGCTCCAGGCGCGGGACGCCTCGAGCCCTGCGGGCGCTCAGTGGATCGAGCCGGTGGAAGCGCTCAAGGCGCCGCGATCTGCGGACATCGAATAGCCCACACCCGAAGGGCCGGTCCAGGTGCCCAGGTGGAAGCCGGGCCGCTGCTGTCGATCAACGCTTGGCCGGAGGCCACGCCCTTGGAGGCCTGGGCCGTGAACATGAACGGCGTCAGCACATGGAGGCCGGCGCTGGTGCCGCCCACGGGCGCGCCAACGGCGTGCGCCGCTTTCGCGCGGACGGCACGCCGGCGCCGTTCCACTCGGTGACACAGGCGGACTGGTCGCCGCCGGCGAGGCAGGCTCCGTTGGTTGGTTTCGATCATCAGGGTCGCGGCAGCGTGCAGCTGGACGACCCACGGTTCGAAGGGTCGCCCCAGGATTCGTCAAAGCACGCCGGCGCCCACGTTCAGCAGCAGCGCCAGAACGGTGGTGTTGAACAGGTACGCCAGGATGCAGTGCATCGTGCCCACGCGCCGCAGCGCCTTCCCGGTGAAGGCCACATCGGCGGTCTGGCCCGAGGTGCCGATGACGGCGGCGAAGTAGAAGAAGTCGCCATAGGTCGGCGCCTCGGCCGTCGGAAACTGCAGCGGCGGCGGGCGATGGGCGGCCACTTCGGCGTAGTACTCGTGTGCGTAGTGCAGCGTGAACATCACCTGGATGAACGCCCAGGACGAGACCACGGTGAAGACGGCCAGTGCGATGTGGCTGTATTTGGGCAGGCCTTGCAGGTCCTTGGCCAGGGCCAGCTGCCCGGCGATGGCCGCCAGGCTGGCGATGCTGGCGATCACCACCAGGACGATGATGATCATGCGGCCGTCGTCCTGCAGCTGCGCGCGGTAGCGGATGTGGTGCTCGCTGGAGCGCAGCATCATGACCACGGCCAGCAGCACATACAGGCAAGTGCCCACGTTCCAGGCGACCAGTGCACGGGTCACCGAATGGCTGGCCACGCCCACCGGCAGCAGCCAGGCCACCGCACACGCCGTGGCGGCCGAGAACAGCAGCCGCGGCCGTGCGCGCAGCAGTCGAACGAATCGCGAGCGTGGGACCGTCATCCGGGTCGATTCTGCGGCGTCGCAGCGCGAGCGGGTTGCCGCAAGGGCCACGGCGGGGCGATGGCCGAAGGGCCTGCGTATCATGAGCCGGGCCGAGTGTCATTGCCCCTGACGCCGGCCCCGCACGCGGCCGTGTCCCGATCGGTCCCGTCGCCCCACGCCGTGCGCCGCACGAAGGCATTCCAGTGAGTCCTAACGTCGTCGACAGCGAGATCGAGTTCTCCGCCGTGCGCGCGCAAGGCCCGGGTGGCCAGAACGTCAACAAGGTGTCGTCGGCCGTGCACCTGCGCTTCGACATTGCACGTTCCTCGCTGCCCGCGGCGGTGAAGGAGCGCCTGCTGGCGATGCGCGACCAGCGCATCACCGACGAGGGCGTGGTCGTCATCAAGGCCCAGTCCGCCCGCACGCAGGAGCGCAACAAGGCGGATGCCAAGGCGCGGCTGCAGGCGCTGGTCGACCTGGCGGCGCACGTGCCCGTGCAGCGCCGCGCCACCAAGCCCACCTACGGGTCCCGGCAGCGGCGGCTGGAAGCCAAGGGCGTGCGCGCCGGCATCAAGGCCCTGCGCGGCAAGGTGACCGAGCGCTGAGAGGCCGCGCCACGGGCCGGGCGTGCGCAGGCGCGCGGGATGCGCTCACGGCTTCTGGGCCGTACATCGATGTTTTTCCGCGGCTGGCGTCGGGCAATTGGGTGGCCAGCCGGGCGTTTCTCGGCCCATCGGCGCGGCGTGGATGCCATGCAATGCGAAGGGCGTGCACTCGGCGCGCATCGATCGCCATGTCGCCCACGCAGATGCCCACACCACCGACTCCTTTGCCCCCGTCCGGCCGACGCCCGGCCCTCCTCGCCTTGCTCGCCGCAGGCTCGGGGTTGATCGTGCCCCGCGTGTACGGTCAGGCGGCCGACGACGTGCGCATCGGGGGCACGGGCGCCGGTGTGGCCCCGGTACGCGCCCTGCTCGAAGGCACGCCAGGCGTGCGCGTGGTGCCCAACCTGGGCACCGGCGGCGGGCTCATGGCCTTGAACGCGGGAGCGATCGACATCGCCCTGTCGTCGCGCAACATCACGGCCGCCGAGACCCAGGCCGGTCTGGTTGCGCAGCCGCTTTTTCGTACGCCTTTTGTCTTTGCCGTGCACCATGCGGTGCGCGCCACGGGCGCCACCATCGCCGAACTCGCGGGCTTTTTTGGCGGGCATCCCTGGCCCGATGGCACGCCGGTGCGCACCGTGCTGCGACCCGACAAGGACTCCGACACGGATTTCGTGCGCAGTCTCGGCCCAGCCATGAGCCAGGCGCTGAAGGCCGCCCAGGCGCGGCCCGGCACCTTCGTGGCCGTGACCGACGGCGACGCCACCGAGGCCATGGAGCGCATCGGCGGCAGTCTGGGCGTGACCACGACGGCGATGCTGGCCACCGAAAGCCGGCGCCTGCGCGCGTTGGCGCTCGACGGCGTGCAGCCCAGCCTGGAGGCGCTGGCCCGCGGCCGCTACCCCCACGCCAAGACGGTCTACCTGGTCACCCGCGGCGCACCCGCGCCGGCGGCACAGACCCTCATCACGATGCTCGGCAGCCGCAGCATGGCGCCCCGCTGGGCCACGCTGGGCTGCCTGCCTGGGCAGGCCGGATGAGCCGGGCAGCCCCCGCTGTGGCGGTGCGCGGCTCTGGCGATCAGCCAGGCGCGCTCCGCTGGCCGGCTGCGCCACTGTGCCGTCAGTCGGCCCGGGAGCGGGCTGCTTGAGCCAGCTCTTCAAACGCATCTCGGCCGCGGCCGTCCTGCAGTTCCTGGTGTGGGGCGTGCTGCTCACGCTGGCGCTGACGCTGCCGCTGACCAAGGCCTCGCTGGACTACCAGTACGAACGCGGCATGCTGCGCAGCGACCTGCAGGCCCGCGCCTTCCTGGTGGGCAACCGCATCTCGGCCAATCCGCAGTTCTGGCGTTTCGAGGAATTCCGGCTGCTCGAGGCCCTGGAAAAGGACCTGCTGCCTGAAGGCCGCGGCGATCGCCGTGCCGTCGTCGACGACAAGGAGCGGACCATTGTCGAGACGCTGAAGCGCGGCGCAGTCGCGCCCCCGGTGCTGCGCGAGCGCGTCGATCTGTTCGAGAACGGCCAGCTGGCCGGCTACCTGGTGATCGAGCGCTCGATGCGGTTGCTGGTGATCGAGGCTGCGGTGCTGGGCGGCGCCAGCTTGCTGCTGGCCGTGTGCATCGCCGTGCTGCTGACCAAACTGCCCTTGCGCCAGTTGCGGTCGATGGAAGACGAACTGGCCCACAAGGCCTACCACGACGACCTGACCGGCTTGCTCAACCGCGACGCCTTCCGGCGGCTGCTGTCCGATGCGGTGGCGCGTGCCGGACGCGAGCGCCGTCGCCTGGCCGTGCTGTTCATCGACCTGGACCGCTTCAAGAGCATCAACGACTCGATGGGCCACGACGCGGGCGACGAGGCCCTGCGTGCCGTGGCCGAGCGGCTGCGCCACTGCGTGCGCGCCAACGATGTGCTGGCGCGCCTGTCGGGCGACGAATTTGCGATCGTCGTGGATTCACCGACGGTGTCCGCCAAGCAGCTGGGCGAGAGCGTGCTGACGCGCTTCCAGCAGAACTTCGAGGTGGCCGGCCGGCCGTGGCGGCTGGGGTGCTGTATCGGTGTGGCCGTCACGCCCGACCACGGCGATGACCCCGACCGGCTGCTGGCTTGCGCGGACACGGCCATGCTCGTGGCCAAGAACAGCGGCCGGTCCGCCTGCCGCGTCTACGAAGAGTCGATGGAAGAAAGCGTGCTGCGGCGCGTGAACCTGGAAGACGAATTGCGCGGCGCGCTGGAGCGCAACGAGTTCCGCCTGCACTACCAGCCGCTGGTCGATCTGCGCACCGGCGCCTTGCGTGGCGTGGAGGCGCTGCTGCGCTGGCAGCATCCGACGCGCGGGCTGGTGTCGCCACTCGAATTCATCCCGGTGCTCGAGAGCATGGGCCTGATCCACGCGGTGGGCCAGTGGGTGCTGGACGAGTCCTGCGCCCAGCTGTGCCGCTGGCAGGCGCAGGGGCTGCTGGCGCTGCAGGTCTCGGTGAACGTGTCGCCGCTGCAGTTTTCTCGCCAGCTGGACTTCGTGGATGCGGTGCGGGGCGCCCTGCAGCGCACCGGGCTGCCGCCGGCACAGTTGCAGCTGGAGCTCACCGAGAGCACGCTGATGACCGACAGCGCGCAGAGCCAGCGCCTGCTCAACGAGCTGCGCCATCACGGCGTGGAACTGGCGATCGACGACTTCGGCACGGGCTATTCGTCGCTGGCCTACCTGCGCAGCTTCCCGGTGTCGGTGCTGAAGATCGACCGTTCCTTCGTGCGCGACATGATGTCCAGCGACGCCAATGCCAGCATCGTCAAGGCCATCGTGCAGATGGCGCAGGGCCTGGGCCTGTCGGTCACGGCCGAAGGCATCGAGACCGCGGAGCAGCTGGCCGCGCTGAAGGCACTGGGCTGCAGCACGGGCCAGGGCTTCGGCCTGGGGCGCCCGGCGCCCGCAGAAGTGATCGAGGGGCTGCTGCGCGGCGCGGCTGCGCAGCAGGCCGGCCAGGCGCCTGCCTCGGGTCCGCCCGTGGCGGCGCCCGCGGCGGATCCGGTCAGCGCCTGATCCCGTCGTGGCGCGGCCACCGCGCCAAGCCCTGCACGGCAAGGGTCCGCGCCTGTCGCTGATCGGCTGCCGGTGCACGGCGGTCCCCTGCCGGCCATGCGGGCTTGCAGGGCCGGATGCAGAATCGTCGGCCCCCTGTCCTTCGCATCCGGAGCCGCCGATGAATGCCACCGCCCCCGAACCCGTGACACTGGCCATCGACGCCCAGGGCGTGGCGCATGTCCGGCTGAACCGACCCGAGCGCATGAACGCACTGGACGGCGCGATGTTCGACGCCCTGCTGGACACGGCCGACGGGCTGTCCTCGATGCCGCCCGAGCGGTTGCGCGCCGTGGTCATCAGCGGCGCCGGGCGCGCCTTCTGCGCGGGGCTGGACACCGGCACTTTCAAGCGGCTGCTGCAAGGGCAGGCCGTGGGTGTGGACATGGGCGAGCGCAGCGGCGGCGAAGGCATCACGCTGGAGACGCGGACACATGGCATCGCCAACGGCCCGCAGCAGGTGGTGCTGGCCTGGCGGCAGCTGCCCGTGCCGGTCATCGCGGCCCTGCAAGGCGCCGTCTACGGCGGCGGGCTGCAGCTGGCGCTGGGGGCCGATCTGCGCCTGGCCGCGCCGGACACGCGGGTATCGGTGATGGAGATGCGCTGGGGCCTGGTGCCGGACATGGCCGGCATGGTGCTGCTGCGCGAACTGATGGGTGCCGATGGCGTGCGCGAGCTGGTCTACACCGCGCGCGAACTGGATGCCGAGGAGGCGCTGGCGCGGCATCTCGTGACGCGGGTGTGCCAGGACCCGCTGGCCGAAGCGATGGTGCTGGCTGCCGAGATCGCGGCCCAGAGCCCGCAGGCCGTGCGCGCCGCCAAGCGCCTGATCAATGCCGCCTTCGACGGCGTCCCGCCAGCCGAGCTGCTGCTGGCCGAGGCGCGTGAACAGCACCGCATCCTGGGCAGTGCGGAGCAGATCGAAACCGTGCGCGCCCGCATGGAAAAGCGCGCGCCGTCTTACCGGCTGCCGCGCTGAGCGGCGTCGAGCCGCGCAGGTCGCGCGCCTTGCGCGCCGCGCCCGACCCGGCGCCAGCCGCCGTGGGCACTCAATGCGGCGGCGGCTCCAGGTCGACGAATTCGAACCAGTTGTGGCCGAACACCGGTCGGCGAAAGCCGATCAGCCAGGGTTGCGACAAGGCCGTCGCGGCCAGGTGCGTACGCAGCTTGTAGGGCATCCAGGCGACGGTCAGGCGTTTGGCCTGGTCGAAGACGGCCTCGCGCTGCGGCCCGTCGGGCAGCGCCAGCAGCTGCGCGATGAGCGCATTCATCTGCGGCAGGTCGAAGCGCGCGAGGTTCATGCCACCGGCGGCCGCGCCGTCGTAGCGCTGCAGGCCCTGGATGCCGTCGGGCGTGCCGGCGCGACCGCTGACCGACCACAGCATGAGCTTGCCCGCCCGCGCGGCCTTGTACTGCTGCGGCCACTGCGCCGTGTGGAAGACCACGCGCAGCCCGATGGCGTCCATGTCGCGCGTCATCAGCTCGTCGAAGCGGCGCATCTCGATGCCCGGCTGCGTGGCCATCTCCAGCACGATTGGCGCGCCCTCGGGTGTCTCGCGCCAGCCGTCGCCGTCGCGGTCCAGGTAGCCGTGCAGGTCGAGCAGCGCACGGGCCCTGGTGGGGCTGTATTCGCTCATCTCGCTGCGCCAGGCCGGGTCGTAGCCACTGAGGTGGACGGTCACGGGTGACTGTGCGGGAATGGCTGCGCCGTGGCGCAGCAGCGTGATCTCGCGCGAGACGTCGATGGCCAGGCCGATGGCCCGCCGCAGCGCCACTTGCCGGGGTGCATAACCGCCGACCAGCGGATGCTGCATGTTGAACATCGTGTAGTAGGTCGATGGCATCACCACGCGCTCGGCCTGTATGCCGCGACGGGCCAGGTGCGGCGCCAGTCGGCCGTGCGGCATGGCCGTGCCGACGAAGCCGTCGGGCAGTTCGACCCAGTCGGCCTCGCCGTTGAGGAAGGCCAGCCAGGTGGGCTGCTTCTCTTCGATGATGGCGATCTCGACGCGGTCGATCATGGGCAGCCGGCGGCCCTTGAACCGCGCGAGCAGGGCCTGACCGGCCGCGTCGTCCGGCGCGGGTTCGGCCTGGTAGGTCACCTCGCGGTAGCCCGGGTTGCGTTCGAGGACGATGCGCGAGGCGCGTCGCCACTGCGCCAGACGGAAAGGGCCCGTGCCCACCGGGTGCTGCATGGACAGCTCGCCCTGGGACTCGATCACCTCGCGCGCGACCGCGCCGGTGGCGGCTTCGGCCAGCCACTGTGCAAACCTCGGCCGGCCCGCATCGAGCTCGAAGCGCAGCGTGTAGCGGTCCAGCACCTGCAGGCCGGGGAGCGGGCGGTCGTAGTCGAAAGCCGACTGGCGCGCGAGGGCCTCCTGGCGCAAGGCAGCCATGCCGCGGATGCCGATCTGTTCGAGCGAGCTCCAGCTCGGGCTCTTGGTGGCCGGGTCGGCCAGCCGGCGGATGCTGTAGGCGTAGTCCGCCGCGACCAGCTCACGCGGGCGCCCGCCGAAGGCCGGATCGTCGGCGAAGCGGATGCCGGGCTTCAGGCGGACGGTCCAGGTGCGGAAATCGGCGGAGGCTTCGGGCATGGCCCGCGCCGTGTTCGGCCGCAGCTTCACCGGACGCGCCAAGGGGTCGTATTGCAGCAGCGTCTCGAAGATGTGCGCGGTCACGCGCAGCGAGCGCACGTCGCCGATGCGTGCGGGGTCGAAGCCGGTCTCGCTTTCGCTGGCCAGGCGCAGCACCTTGGCCGGCCGGTGGGTCGCGGCGGGTGCAGCGGCAGAGGCCGTGGTGGCTGCCGGGGCCTGTGCCGCCGCGTGGGGGGTCATCGCCGCTGCCCACAGGACCCCACCAGCCGCTGCGGATGCGCGCCGATGCCATGCACGCCAACAGGCCAGGCCGAATGCACGCAAGACCGTCATCGTCGACAGGGTGTCCCTCGGGAGGCGCCGCGCCCAGGCGGTCGGGCGGGAAGACCGGCGGTCGAGCGGGTCGGCGCCGCGGCGATCATCGCGCGAATTCCGGGTGGGTCACGCCGATGTCCGTCGTCGCTGCGGCCAAGAAAGAAGGGGCGTCGAATCGACGCCCCTGGGCAGGCGGCGGGCCCTTGCGCAAGGGCTGCCGCGGGGGAGCTGGCTGCGCTCAGCGCACCGTGACCTCGACGCGGCGGGCTTCTTCGTCAGGGCCCGAGCCGGTGGTGACCTGCGGCTTGGCCATGTCGATGCGCTCCTTGGCGATGCCCGCGGCCTCCAGCGAGGCCCTCACGGCGCGTGCGCGGTTCAGCGCCAGCAGCTCGTTGGTTTCCTTGCTGCCGCGCGGGTCGTGGTAGCCGCTGAGCACGGCCATGGCCGTCGGGTTGGCCTTGAGGTAGGTGACGATGTCGGCCAGCTTGGCGCCGCTGTCGGCCGGCAGCTCGGTGGCAGCCGAGGCGAAATAGATCTTCGCCGCCGGCGGGGCCTGCACGGCTGCGGCTGCCCGGGGCGCTGCGGCCACCGGCGCAGGCGCCGGTGCGGGTGCAGGCGCCGCGGCGGGTGCCGCAGCCGCCGTCACCGCCGGCGCGCCACACTGGCGCCAGCTGCCGGGCCCGATGCCGAAGAACGCCGGCAGCAGGAACAGCAGCAGCAGCAGGATCGCCGCCAGGATCAGGTGCCAGCGGTTGTAGGCGCGCAGGCCATCGGGTGTCAGGGCCAGGTTGTCGTTGCTCATGCTTGCCTCCTCCTGTTCAGCGCTTGCCGGCGTTCAGTGCGTCTTGCAGGGTTTTCAATTCCTGCCAGCGGTTCTGCGCGGCCAGCGCCGCCTGCTCCGGCCATGAGGCCGGATTGGCCATGCGGAAACTCGGACCCGCGCGGTCGAGGATCGGCTGGATCGCCGCCGGCGCCGTGGCCGCCAGCTGTGCGAAGGTCTTGATGCCCGCCGCATGCAGCAGGCTCGCGATCTTCGGGCCGATGCCTTCGACGATTTCCAGGTCGTCCGCGCTCTTCAGCGCGAATCCCGCGGCACGTGCGGCCTGCATATCGATGGCCGGGGCCTGCGGCGCGGCGGCTGCGGCCGCAACGCTGCCCGCGGCATCCGCCGTGCCTGCTGGCGCCGACTCAGCGGCTGCCTTGGGCGCGCCGCTGACGCGGACGCCGGCGTCCAGCACGCCTTGCAGATCGCGCAGCTGCGCCCAGCGGTTGCGCGCCGCCAGGTCGGCCTGCTCGGGCCAGGTGCCCGGATCGGCGATGCGGTAATTCGGGCCGGCTTCGTCCAGGATCTGGCGGATCTGCGCCGGGGAGGTGTCGGCCAGTTGCGCAAAGGTCGTGATGCCCTTGGCGCGCAGCAGGCCGGCGATCTTGGGTCCGATGCCTTCGACGATCTCGAGGTCGTCCCAGCCCTTGACGCTGAAGCCGGCTGCCTTGGCCGCGGCCTGGTCCAGGACCGGCGCGGCGGGTGTGCGGGCGGCGGCCTCGAGCTCGTCGATGCGCAGCTGCAGCGCGCGCAGCCGGCGGTCACGTTCTTCCAGCGCGGCCAGATCGGGCACGATCTTCTCGACGACCCGGTCCACCGGCTTTTCGACGATCTTTTCGACCACCTTCTCGACGACACGGTCGACCGGCTTCTCGACGATCTTCTCCACCACCCGGGGCGGGACGGACTGCGCGGCCGAGAGCTGGCTGCGCAGCGTGGGCACCAGGGCGGCGGTGGCCGTCAGCGCGGTGATCTGCGCGAGCAGCTCGGGGTTGTCGACCCGCTTTTCGACGATCTTCTCGACGACGCGGTCGACCGGCTTCTCCACGACCTTCTCGACCACCTTCTCGACGATGCGGTCCACGGGCTTTTCGACGATCTTTTCCACCACCTTCGGCGGCGCGGCCTGCGCGTCGGCCAGCTGCTGGCGCAGCAGGGGCAGCGCGGCAGCGGCGGCGGTCAGGGTGGCGATCTGCGCCAGCAGGTCGGGGTTGTCGACCTTCTTCTCGACGATCTTCTCCACGACCCGCTCGACAGGCTTCTCGACCACCTTCTCGACGATGCGGTCGACCGGCTTTTCGACGACCTTCTCGACGATCTTCTCGACCTCGACGATCTTTTCGACGGGTCGGTCGACGAGCCTTTGCACCTCGACGACTCGTTCGGTGGGCGGCGGCATTTCACGGCGGAACATGCGACCCAGCAACCAGCTGGCCAGGACGCCCAGAAGGCCTCCGAGCACGAGCCACCAAAGGACACAGGACAGTCCTGACATGAGTTCTCCTCCTCGCGCGCATGCCGGACCGATCAACGGACGCAGCACCCCAACAGCGGCCAAGAGCCGCCCCCTGGCGCCGAGTGTAACGAGCCGTAATGGAATGGCCCCGGGACAAACCCCAGGCGGCGATCGACCGCAGACACCGGTCAGCGCAGGCGTACGGTCGGTACCGCAGCGACGCCGTGGACATGCGCTGCCTACAATCCGTCCATGAGCGCATCCAGTGTCCGACAGCGCATGTTGCGCGTCCGCGAGGAGGCGATCATCGACGTCGTCAACCGCCTGCTGGCCGACAAGGGCTACGAGGCGATGACGGTGGACGAGGTGTCCGCCGAAGTCGGCATCGCCAAGGCGAGCCTGTACAAGCACTTCCCATCGAAGGAGGCGCTGGCGGCCGCGGCGATGGTGCGGATGCTCGAGCGGGCGCGGGCTTACCTGGACGCGGTGGCGCAGGACGGCGGCCGCTATCCGGACGCCCTGGACCGACTCAAAGCGGTCGTGCGCTGGGCCATGAACATGCAGTACGACGGCCAGATGCCTTCGCTGCCGGCCGAGAACTCCACCTTGCGCACCGTGCTGATGGCCGACAAGGCCTATGTCTCGCATGTGCTCGAACTCTCCGAGGTACTGGGCGGCTGGATCCAGCAGTGCCAGCAGCAGGGCCAGCTGGATGCGGCGCTGCCGGTGGAGGTGGTGCTGTTCACGTTGTACGCGCGGGCCTGCGATCCGGTGCTGCCGGTGCTCAAGGGCAGCGGCCAGTACGGGCGCGAGCAGATCCTGGACTGGCTGCTGAGCACCTGCTTCAACGGTCTGGTGCAGCGCTGATCGACAGCCGGCCGGGCCGCCGCGGCCGCTGGGCATGCTGGCTAGTCGGGTATTTGAACGAACTGGATCGAAAGATGAACTGATCGGTATATTTCCGATCCATGCAAGTCTCGTCCTCGATTCCCTCCGCCGGGCCACGCGCCGCCCCGATCGGCCGGCCGCGCCGTGTGGCGGTGGTGGGCGCCGGCATTTCCGGCCTGGGCGCGGCCTGGCAGCTGCAGCAGCAGCCCGGCGTGCAGGTCACGGTTTTCGAGCGCGAGCCCGTGCTGGGCGGTCACGCCCACACGGTGGATGTCACGCTGGCCGGGCCTGACGGCCGCCCCGTGACGGCCGGCGTCGACACCGGCTTCCTGGTCTACAACGAACGCACCTATCCGCGGCTGATCGCGCTGTTCCAGGCGCTGGGCGTGCGCACCGTGGGCTCGGACATGTCCTTCTCGGTACAGGCGCCGGACGGGCTGGACGGCCGATCGGCGCGCGTCGAGTGGAGCGGCAGCTCGCTGGATACGGTTTTTGCGCAGCGGCGCCACCTGGTCTCGCCGCGCTTCTGGGGGATGCTGCGCGAGATCCTGCGCTTCAACCGCCTGGCCACGGCGCTGGCCACCAGCGGCCAAGCCGAGCAGCTGCAGGAACCGCTGGCCGACTTCCTGGCGCGTGAGCGCTTCGGCCAGGCCTTCCGCGAGGCCTACCTGCTGCCGATGATCGCCTGCATCTGGTCGTGTCCGCTGGAGCAGATGCTGCGGTTTCCGGTGGCCACGCTGATCCGCTTCTGCCACAACCACGGCCTGCTGCAGGTGAGTGATCGGCCCGCGTGGCTGACGGTGCACGGCGGCTCGCGCCACTATGTGGATGCCCTTGCGGCCCGCCTGCCGGACGTGCGCACGTCCACGCCGGTGCTGGGCGTGCAGCGCCTGGCCGACGGTGTGCGCCTGCGCACGGCCGCGGGCACCGAGGCCTTCGACGCGCTGGTGCTGGCCTGCCACGCGCCGCAGGCCCTGGCCCTGCTCGGCGACCAGGCCAGCCCCGCCGAGCGCGACGTGCTGGGCGGCCTGCGCACACAGGCCAATCTCGCCGTGCTGCACACCGATGCCCGCCAGCTGCCGCAGCACCGCAAGGCCTGGGCGGCGTGGAACTTCGAGCGTGCGCCGCGCGGACACGCGAGCGACAGCCGCAGCGTGTGCCTGCACTACTGGATCAACCGGCTGCAGCCCTTGCCTTTTGCGCAGCCGGTGATCGTCTCGCTGAATCCGGTGCGCGAGATTCCCGCGGAAGCCACACTCGGCCGCTTCGAGTGGCAGCACCCGGTCTTCGATGCCGCAGCGATCGATGCGCAGCAGCGCCTGCCCGAACTGCAGGGCCGCTGGCGCACCTGGTACGCCGGTGCCTGGTGCGGCTACGGTTTTCACGAAGACGGCCTGTGCGCGGGCCAGACGGCGGCCGATGGTCTGCTGACGCAATGGGCCGAAGACACCGAGAGGTCCGCGGCATGAGCGATCCGCAGACACTTGCGGCCCAAGACCGCCCCTGGCTGGCGCGCGGCACGGTGCGGCATGCACGGCTGCGTCCGGCCAGCCACGCCTTCTCGTACCCGACGCTGTTCCTGATGCTGCCGATGCGCAGCCTGCGTGCCGACCCCTGCAAGGCCTTGTCGCGCAACCGTCGCGCGCTGTTCGGCTTTGCCGACCGGGACCACGGCTACGGCGGCCCGGACGCGCTGGTCTGGATCGAAGGGCTGCTCGAACGCGAAGGGGTGGACGGCGTCGACGGCGAGATCTGGCTGCAGACCTACCCGCGTGTCTTCGGACACGCCTTCAAGCCGGTGAGCTTCTGGTATGCCCACGCGGCGGACGGCCGTCTGCGGGCCGTGGTCGCCGAGGTCAACAACACCTTCGGCGAGCGTCACGCCTACCTGCTGGACGGCCCCGATGTGCAGTGGGGCGCCACGCTGGAGTCCCGCAAGGTCTTCCACGTCTCGCCGTTCTGCGCGGTGCGGGGCTTTTATCGCTTCCGCTTCGGCCGCAGCCACGACCGCCTGGTGGCACGTGTCGAACACCACGACGAACACGGGCCGCTGATCGTGACGAGTGTCAGCGGCGTGCTCCAACCCTTGACCGCAGCGGCGGTGCGCCGCGCGCTGTGTGACATGCCGCTGCTGACCTGGGGCGTGACCGCCCGTATCCACTGGCAGGCGCTGGCGCTGTGGCGCAAGCGCGTGCCCTTCTTCCGCAAGCCTGACGCTCCGGCCACGTGGGTGACCCGATGAATGCACGCACCATCCCTTCCCCGACCGACCGCACGCTGAGCCCGCCGGGCCGCGCCGAACGTGCCGTGCGGGCCATGCTGGGCCGCCTCACGCACGGCACGCTGGATCTGCAAGGTCCGGACGGCCGTCTGATGCATGTGGTGGGTTCGCAAGAGCCGTCGGCCGTGCGCGCGGGCATGACCGTGCACGACGCGCAGGTCTTTCGCCGCCTGCTGCAATCGGGCGACATCGGCCTGGCGGAAACCTTTTTCGAAGGCCTGTGGACCACGCCCGATCTGACGGCGCTGCTGACCCTGGGCCTGCTCAACCGCGAGTCACTGGAGCGGGCCATCTACGGCAGCCGCTGGAGCGCGTTGCTGCACCGCCTGGTGCACCTGCTGCGGCGCAATACCCGTGCGGGCAGCCGCCGCAACATCCACGCCCATTACGACCTGGGCAATGCGTTCTACCGCCTGTGGCTGGACCCGTCGATGAACTACTCCAGCGGGTGGTTCGACGGCGATGCCGCGCGCAGCCTGGAAGACGCGCAGCAGGCCAAGATGGCGCGGGCGCTGGCGCAGGCCGGTGTGGTCGCTGGCCAGCGCGTGCTGGAAATCGGCTGCGGCTGGGGCGCAGTGGCCGAACTGGCCGCCTCGCGCGGCGCGCACGTGACCGGCGTGACCCTGTCGACCGAACAGCTGGCCCATGCGCAGGCGCGGCTGGCAGGCGCCGGGCTGGCCGATCGCGCGGACCTGCGGCTGCAGGACTACCGCGACCTGCCCGCCGCGGGCGACGGCCCGTTCGACGCCATCGTCTCCATCGAGATGTTCGAGGCCGTCGGCCGCGAATACTGGGACGGCTACTTCCAGACGCTGGCGCGCTGCCTGGCGCCGCACGGGCGGGCCTGCATCCAGACCATCACGGTGGCCGATGCGCTGTTCGATCGTTATGCCCGTTCGACCGACTTCATCCAGCAGTACGTCTTCCCCGGCGGCATGCTGCCGTCGCCCTCGGCCTTCCGCGCGGCCGCGCAGCGGGCCGGCCTCGTGATCGAAAACGAGCTGGCCTTCGGTGTGGACTACGCACACACGCTCGACCGCTGGCGGCTGCGTTTCCTGGAGCAATTGCCGCAGGTGCGCGCGCAAGGGTTCGACCTGCGGTTCGTGCGCCTGTGGGAGTTCTACCTCGCGTACTGCGAGGCGGCCTTCCGCACCGGCAATACGGACGTCATGCAGTTCACCTTGCGGCACGCCCGATGAGCCTGCCGGGCCGTCCCCTGGACGCGTGCCGACCGGTGACGCCCGACGCGTCTCCACGCACGCCCGGCGGCGTGCCGCATGGTCAGGACGTCTGCGGCCCGCCCATCTGGCGCCGTCGCACCTGGATCCTGGCGGCCGGCCTGGCGCCGATCGTGCCAGTGCGTGCGCAGCCGGCGGGCGCGGCCGCGCCGGCGCCGCCGGTCGAGGCGCGCCAGCTGCTGGGCCCGTCCGTGCGCCTGCAGGGTGCGGGGCGGCTGCGGATGCTGGGCCTGTCGATCTACGACGCGCGCCTGTGGGTGGGCGAAGGCTTCGACGCCACGCGCTTCGAGCGCTCGATGCTGGCCCTCGAACTGGTCTACGCACGCAGCCTGAGCGGCCCGCGCATCGCCGACCGCTCGATCGACGAGATGGCGCGCGGCGGGCCGATCGAAGCGGCTGACCGTGCCCGCTGGCTGGCCTTCATGACCCAGGCGTTTCCCGACGTGGACAGCGGCGACCGCATCACCGGCACCTGGCAGCCGCCGGCGAGCCGCACGGCCTTCCACGTGAACAGCGGCGCAGCCGTGGCGCTGGTCGATGCGGCCTTCGGGTCGCGCTTCTTCGGTATCTGGCTGGCGCCCCACAGCTCGCAGCCGGCCATGCGCCAGCAGTTGCTGGGGCAGGCGTGAGCGCCATGGCCGCCACCGCGCCGCCGGGCGCATCACGGCTCGGCGGCCCGGCGGGCGACTTCGGCGCGCCGCCCCTCGCGCAGGCCCAGGACCCGCGCACCGCCGCGCGCACGCCGATGGCCGTGCCGCTGCTGCGCTACGGCGCGCTCGGTCTGCCGCTGGCTTTTGTCGCGCTGCCGCTGGTCGTGCAATGGCCGGCGCATGCCGCCGCACACAGCGGGCTGTCGCTGGCGCTGCTGGGGGCACTGCTGCTGCTGGTGCGGCTGTCGGACGCGGTGATCGACCCGTGGATCGGCCGGCGCGCCGATGCCTGGTTTGCGCGCTCGGCACGCACGGCCTGGTGGGCGCTGGCGGGGGCGTCGCTGGTGCTGGTGGGCGGATTTGCCGCGCTGTTTCTGCCGTCGGCCGGCGCCTGGGGCGCGTGGCCGATGGCCGCGCGCATTGCGGCAGCCGCCGCGGCGCTGTGGGTGACGATGCTGGCCTACAGCGTGGCGCAGATCGTTCACCAGGCCTGGGCGGCGCGGCTGGGCGGCGACGCGGCGACCCGGGCGCGCTGGGTGGGCGCACGCGAAGCCTGCGCGCTGCTGGGCGTGCTGGTGGCCAGCGTGCTGCCGGGGTGGATCGGCTGGCCGCTGACGACGCTGGCCCTGGGGCTGCTGCTGGTGCTGGCGCTGGCGCTGCTGCGGGGCCTGCCGGTCACTGCGGACGATGGCGGCGAAGCACTGGCGCGGGCGGACGGTGCTTCGGATGCACTGCCGGTCGCGGCAGCGGCAGCCGCGACCGGGCGGTCGATGGCCGCGGCCGTCGCACGCGTCAACCGCCAGGCGCGTGCTGCCTCATCCGCGTCGCCCTGGCAGGTGCCGGCCTTTCGCCGGCTGCTCGTGGCCTATCTGGTCAACGGGCTGGCATCGGCCTTGCCGGCCAGCCTGGTGCTGTTCTTCCTGCGTGACCGCCTGCAGGTGCCGCCCAGCCTCGAAGGGGCCTTTCTCGCGGCGTACTTCGGTGCGGCCGCCCTGGGCGTGCCGGTGTGGATCCGGGTCGTGGCGCGCCACGGCCTGGTGCGTGCCTGGCTGATGGGCATGGTGCTGTCCATCGCGGCGTTCGCCGGCGCGGCGGCGCTGGGCCCCGGTGACGCGATCGCCTTCGCCGTGGTGTGCCTGGCCAGCGGCCTGGCGCTCGGTGCCGATCTCGTCGCGCCGGCCGCACTGCTGGCCGGTGTGCTGCGCGCGGCGGGCGTGCAGGGGCAGGCCGAGGGCCGCTGGTTCGGCTGGTGGAGCATGGCCACGAAGCTGAACCTGGCGCTGGCCGCCGGCCTGGCGCTGCCGCTGGTGCAGGCGCTGGGTTATGTGCCTGGCGGGCGCGACCCGCAGCCGCTGCTGGCGCTGGCCCTGGCCTACGCCGTGGTGCCGTGCGTGATCAAGGCCGTGGCCGTGGCCCTCGTATGGACCTGGCGGCAAGACTGGAACGACGAGCCTGGAAGGGCCACTGCATGAACCTGACCCGACGTGACTGTCTGCTGGCCGGGGCGTCTGCCACGCTGCTGGCCGGCTGTGCCTCATCGCCCGCCGTTAGCGACCACGCGGCAGACCGGCCGCTGCTGGACCTGCGCCGCTACTTCGACGGGCCCGTGCAGGCGCACGGCCAGTTCAGCGACCGCAACGGGCACGTGCGGCGCCGCTTCACCGTGGCCATGGATTGCCGCTGGACGGGCGACGAGGGTGTGCTCGACGAGACCTTCCGGTACGCCGATGGCGCCACCGAGCGCCGCATCTGGCGGCTGACCCATCTCGGCGAGGGCCGCTACACCGGCCGCGCGGACGACGTCGTGGGCCAGGCCCAGGGTGAGACGGCGGGCAATGCCTTTCGCTGGCGCTACCGCCTGCGGCTGCCGGTGGACGGCCGGGTGTGGGAGGTGGACTTCGACGACTGGATGTACCTCATCGACGACCGCGTGATGCTCAACCGCGCGACGATGAGCAAGTTCGGCATCCGCCTGGGCGAGGTCCAGCTGGCGTTCCGCAAGCAGGACCAGTCGTGAGTTTGAACCCGCGCATCCTGTCGTGGGAAGGCCAGGTCTGCTGGATCGTCGGCGCGTCGTCCGGCATCGGCCGCGCCACCGCCGCAGCCCTGCACCGCCGCGGCGCGCAGCTCGTGGTGTCCGCGCGCAGTGCCGACGCACTCGAGCGCTTCGTGCGGGAGCATCCCGGCACGGTGGCCCTGCCGCTGGACGTGACCGATGCATCCGCCGTGGCCACCGCCGCGCAGCAGGTGCTCGCGCAGCAGGGCCGGCTGGACCTGGTCTTTGCCTGCGCGGGCCACTACCGCGCCCAGCGCGCCACGACCTTCGACCTGGCGGAGATGCTGCGCCACCAGTCCGTCAACTACGTGGGCACGCTGCACGTGCTGGCCGCGACGCTGCCCGCGCTGCTGGCGGCCCGCCGCGGCCACATCAGCCTGATGGGCAGCGTGGCGGCCTACCGCGGGCTGCCGCAGGCCCTGGCCTACGGCCCGACCAAGGCGGCACTGAACAGCCTGGCCGACTCGCTCTATCTGGATCTGCACGAAACCGGCCTGGGCGTATCGGTCGTCAACCCGGGTTTCGTGGAGACGACGCTGACCGCGCAGAATGGCTTCCACATGCCGGCACTGATGAGCCCCGCCGCCGCCGCCGAGCGCATCGTGCAGGGCTGGGAGCGCGGGCGATTCGAGATCCACTTTCCGCGGCGCTTTTCGCTGGGCCTGAAGGCGCTGAAGCTGATGCCGGACGGGCTGTATTTCGCCGCGGTGCGACGGGCGACCGGGCTGTGAGCGACTCGCCGGTGATGCCCATCCCGTCGGCCGCGCAGGCCGCGCTCGCGCCGGGCTGCGCCTACGTGCCGCAGGCCGCGCCGATGTCGCCGGCGCTGCTGCGGCTGGTGCGCTGCTACGAGAACCTGGCCCCTGCCACGCTCACGACCGAACTGGCCGCGGTGTATGCCTCGCAGGCGCACTTCCGCGACCCCTTCAACGACGTGCGCGGGCTGCCCGCCATCCTCGTCATCTTCGACGACATGTTCCACCGCACGCACGCACCGCGCTTCGTGATCACCGGCCATGTCGAACAGGGCAACCAGGCCTTTCTGACCTGGGACTTCCACTTCGGCCTGGGGCGCGCAGGCGCGCGGCAGCTGCGTGTCCAGGGTTGTTCGCAGCTGCAGTTCGATGCCCAGGGCCGCGTCACCGCGCACCGCGACCACTGGGACGTGGCGGGCGAGCTGTATGCGCAGCTGCCGCTGCTGGGTGTGCTGATGCGCGCGCTGGCGCGGCGCTTGTCGGCGCAGTGAGCCCGCGGGTCCGTGCGCGGCGCCCAAGCGCCTGCTGATGTCAGGGGTTTGACTTCGCGCTGCCGGCCACGGAGCTTTCGACCAGGCCGATGCGCAAGCGCAAGGCCTGCGCGGCCTGCACCTCGCCGGCCGCTTCGGCGCGACGCAGCTGGATGCCCAGCCAGGCCAGCAGCGGGCGGCGCCAGCCCTGGCTGGATGCGGCGTCCACGGCCAGCGTCAGCAGGCCCGGCGTGGCTGCGCCCGCCTGCAAGGCCACGGCCGCGGCCACCAGGCGTGCCAACGGGTCGCCGATGGCGCGGATGGCGGCTTCGCGCCGCACGGCGTCGTCCGCCGCACGTGCTGCCGGCTGCTGCTCGGCCGGCAGCAGGGGGATGCGCGCGGGCTCCAGCCGACCCTGCAGCCAATCGGCATAGGCCTGCTCGGCGGCGGGCGCTGCCGCACGCAACGGCTCGAAGCCGGGGCACACGGCCTCGGCGCCCGCGACCCGCTGCAGGGCGGCCACCGCCACCGCGCAGCGCAGCAGTTCGCCGCGCGCGGCCAGGTCCACGCGGCCGGTGCGCGCGAGCTCGCGCCGCGCCCGCTCGAATTCGGCCGTGGCCACGCGGTTGTCGCCGGACAGCTGCGCCGCGGTGGCGCGGTCCAGCGCGCTGCGCGCTTCGAGTTGCCAGTCGGGCGTCGGCGGCCAGGAGGCACAGCCCGCCGTGGCGGCGGCCAGCGCCACGAGCCAGGCGCGCGGCGCGTGTCGGGAGGCGGTGCTTGTACGCACGGGCACGGTCGAGACGGTCATGGCAGCTTCACTTCCGCGTCGCGCTTGAACGGCCACTTGCGGTTGAGTTCGAGGATCAGCCCGTCGACCTTGCGCAGGCTGCTCTCGACCTCGCCGCGCAGCACGTCCAGGTCGGTGCTCGCCCCGCGCACGTTGCGCGCGGTCGCCTGCGCGTCTTGCAGCACGCCGTCGACCTTCTCCAGGCTCTTGCGCGCATCGCCCAGCAGCGCCTGCAACTGCTGCAGATTGGCCTTGGCGTCGTTGCCCAGGCCCTGCGGGCCGAAGACCTGCGCGTCGGCGTGTGCCACCAGCGTGTCGGTCCGCGCGACCAGGCCGTCGATGCGCGTGAGCACGCGCTGCGCGCGGTCCAGCGTGGCGGTGACCTTCTCGGCGTCCTTCGGGTTGCCCAGCAGCACGCCCAATGCGCCGCCAGGGCCGCCGAGCTTGCCGGTGATCGCCTGCGTGTTGGCCAGCGTCTGCGCCAGCGGGGCATCCGAGGCCGTGAGGGCGCCCAGGTTGGCCACCAGTTCGCGGATCGACCCCAGCAGGCGGGGAATCTCAGCCGCGGCGTCACCGACCAGCACCCGACGCTCGGCCCCGTCGGGCAGGGCCGGATCGGTCAACACGCCGCTGTAGGCGCGCAGCGCGGTGTTGCCCACCAGGCCGCGCGTGAGCGTGAAGACGCTGCCCTGGCGCAGCCAGTGCGCGTCCTTGCGCGGCACGTCGACGAGGATGCGTGCGTTGCCTTCGGGGGCCAGTTCGATGCGGCTCACGCGGCCGATCGGAAAGCCCGAGAAAGTGAGGTCCATGCCGACGATGACGCCTTCGGAATCGTCGGCCAGCAGCACGACGCGCTGCGTCTTGTCGAAAGCGCCGCGAGCGGCCATCACATACAGCGCCGACCCCAGCACCAGTGCCACCAGCAGCACCAGAAGCGCCGCGGCGCGGCGCTC
The DNA here is from genome assembly GCA_963205115.1 of Pseudomonadota bacterium. Classification (GTDB taxonomy): domain Bacteria; phylum Pseudomonadota; class Gammaproteobacteria; order Burkholderiales; family Burkholderiaceae_C; genus Rubrivivax. The sequence goes on from CAUJHV010000024.1 coordinate 21,657, forward strand.
GAAGCGCTCGGGTTTGTCGTTGCGGTCGAGCAGGCCCAGGCCACGCTCGGGGGGCGCAGCGGGTGGGGTGGCGGGTCGTTCGTCGGTCGGTGGCACGCGGTCGTCCATCCCGGTCAGATGTAGTTGCCCGCCAGCGAGACACACTCGATCAGCAGGATGGCCGCAAACATGCGCACCAGGCCCTGCAGCTCGAGGCTCGAGGGGACACGCTCGTCGCTGCGGTCATGCAGCGCCGAGCCGATGGGTATCAGCGAGACCGCGGCCGCGAAGCCCAGGGTCTTGGCCACGAAGATCAGCGACACGACCGGCGTGAAGATCCGGCCGACCACACGCGTGTAGCGGTCCAGGCCCCAGGGCGTGAAGCCGTGCACCAGCACATAGGCCAGCACCAGGCAGACCACGCCGGCCAGCGCGGCCAGCAGCAGCACGGCAAACAGGCTGGCCACGGCACGCGGCACGATCTCCTGGCGCATGACATCGACACCCTCGCGGCGTGCGGCCGCGAGTTGCCCGCGCTCGCGCCACTGGGCCAGCTCCACCGCGGCCGGCAGGCTCACGCGCATCGCGACGAACAAGGCCGTCGTCAGCGGGATCAGCTCCAGCACGAGCACGCGCACCATCATCTCCAGCGCGTATTGCGACAGGCCGTAGCTCTGCGCCGTGACCAGCACGATGCGCATGATGACCAGGCTGATCAGCGTGGACAGCACGCCGAACCACGGCAGCACCGGCGCGCTGCCGCGCCACACGCGCGCGGCAATGGCCGTGCGCCAGGGCCGGCGCCAGGTCGAGGGTGTGAGCGCCACCGCGACGATCAGCGCGCCCAGGTGCACGATGTGCCACCAGGCCCGCAACCAGCGCCGTGCGGCGCGGCCCGCGGAGGGTGGTCGAACAAGCGTCGAGACCATGGGCCGATGATAGGCCGCTGATCCGCAAGGGTGCATGCAGGGCCGACGGCAGCGGCGTGCGCCGGCTCAGGGCGCGTCGGTCGGCTGTGGCGCAGGCATGCCGCGCGCGACCCAGTCCACCAGCGCATCCAGCGCCGGGCGCGCCTGCGCGGCGCGGTCGTGGTTGATCAGCGTGACGACGATCCACGAGCGGCCGGCGGTATCGCGCACCACGCCCGCGAGTCCCGCGACATCGCGCAGCGTGCCGGTCTTCAGCCGCGCCCAGCCCGCCGCCGGGCTGTCCTTCAGGCGGTTGCGCATCGTGCCGTCCACGCCGACGGTGGGCAGACTCATCAGCCAGTCCGGCGCGTGGCGGCCGGCCAGCGCGGCGGCGATCACCTGCGCCAGCAGCCGGGGCGTGAGCCGCTCGCTGCGGCTGAGGCCCGAGCCGTTGTCCAGCACCAGGGCGCGGTCGCCGATCTGCCGCTCGGCCAGCCAGCCGCGCACCGTGCGCTGCGCGCGTTCGGTGGTGCTCAGGGGCGGGTCGCTGGCCCCTTGGCGGACCTGTTCGCCGACCTGTTCGCCGGACGCGTCGACCACACCCAGCTGCAGGAACAGCAGGCGCGACAGCGCGTTGTCGGACTGCTTGTTCATCGTGCGCAGCACCTCGCCCCAGGGGCGTGCCACATGCTCGGCCCACAGACGCGCGCCTGGCGGCGCCACGCCCTCGCGCACGCGGCCGCCGAGCGTGCCGCCCAGCTGCGTCCACAGCGTGCGCAGGCTCAGCTCGGCCAGGCGGTCGCGGTCGACGAGCTGCAGCGCCGTGCGGATGCGGCAGTCGCGCGGGAAGCGCCCGCCCAGGCGGATCTGCACGCGCGTGCCGTCGTCCGTCAGCTGCACGGGGTTCCAGTCGCGTGACCACTGCGCGCAGGGGCGGTCCGCGGGTTCGAACGACGCCAGCAGCTCGACGCCATCGATGTGCGGCACGGTGCGCGCCTGCACGGTGTCCGCGCCGGCGGTGATCTCCACGCCCATCAACTGGCCCGTGAGCATCAGCGCATCGGGAACCACCTGGTAGGCCAGGTGCGGCGTGTCGTCGAAGGGCGGCAGGTCGCGGTCGATGCGCGCGGGGCGGAACAGGCTGCGGTCCAGCACGAGATCGCCGTCGATCCGGCGCACGCCTTGCTCGCGCAGTTCCAGCAGCATCTGCCAGAGCTGTGCCCAGCCGAGTTCCGGGTCCGCACCGCCGCGCAGCACGAGGTCGCCTTGCAAGACGTCGCCGACCTGCGGCGCGGCGCTCAGCAGCTGTGTGCGGCCGCGCAGATTCGGCCCCAGCCGGTCCAGCGCGACGGCGCTGGTCAGCAGTTTCATGGTCGAGCCGGGCTGCACCGGCCGGTCGGCCTCGCGTGCCCAGGTGCGGCCCCAGCGCCAGCCGTCCACCGGCATCACGATGCCGGTCAAAGCTTCTTCGGGCACCTCGGCGCGGGCCAGCGCCTCGCGGGCGGCCGCGGGCAGCGGACCCCAGGCCCATGCCGGGCCGGCAGACAGCGCCGCGGCCGCGAGCAGCCACGCGGTCCACCGCAGACGCATGAAGCCGGGCCGCCATTCCATGCGGCATTGTGGCGTGGCGCGTCTCGCGCAGAATCGGTGGGCATGAGGTGTCCTGTCTGCCATCCGCCCCGCCGCGCCGGCGTGCGGTCCGCGCACGCGGGGCCGCGCCGGTGGCGCACAGCGGGAGGGGTCGTGGCCGCCGCGTTGGCGCTGCTGGCCGGCTGTGCGGCGCCGGGACCGGCACCGCTGGTCATCGACGACAGCCATGTCGCGGTCAGCCAGGACAGCCGCGTGCGCGTGCTGGTGCTGCACTACACGCAGGCTGATTTCCCGCGCGCGATGCAGATCCTCGCGCGTGGCGGTCTCTCGGTGCATTACCTGCTGAGCGACGAGTCGCCGCCGCGCATCTACCGGCTGGTCGACGAAAACCGCCGCGCGTACCACGCGGGCCAGAGTTCGTGGCAGGGCGCGGGGCCGTTGAATGCCATCTCGATCGGCATCGAGGTGGTGCACCCAGGCGTCGAACAGGGCCCGCAAGGTCCGCGCTTCCTGCCCTGGCGCGAGGACCAGATCGCGGCGCTGATCCCGCTGGTGGCGGACATCGTGCGGCGCCACGAGATTCCTCCGGACCGCGTCGTCGGCCACAGCGACGTCGCGCCGCAGCGCAAAGTCGATCCCGGCCCGCTGTTTCCCTGGGCGCGGCTGGCCGAGCGTGGCCTGGTGGCCTGGCCCGATGCGGCGCGCGTGGCGGCGGCGCGGCCCGGCTTCGAGCGGCAACTGCCTGATGCCACGTGGTTCCAGCAGGCCCTGGCGGGTGTGGGCTACGAGGTGCCGCGCCACGGCGGCTGGGACGAGCCGACGCGCCGCGTGCTGGCAGCCTTCCAGATGAAATACCGTCCGGCGCGCCACGACGGCCAGCCCGATGCCGAGAGTGCGGCGCTGCTGGCAGGGTTGCTGCCGGCGGGCTCGCCGGACGCACGGCCGAACCCCTCCGCGGTGCCCCTGGCGCCGCGCCCGGCGCGGCCGTCGACACGGCGTTGAGCGGCAGCCGCGGGGCATAATCCCGGGATCGATTTTCGGAGACCCGTGTTGGACCAGAGTCACCCTCGGTGACCGTCCACTCCGGCTTTGGCATCCCGGCCCCGCGCCGGCGGCGCGCAAGGGAGTGAGGCGGTTCCGATCCACCCCATTGCCCCGATTTCCGCCACGGCTCGCCCGCGTGCGGCCCCACGGCCCCGCGAGACTTGCCGCCCCCACCGATGCTGAACGTCTTCTCGCTGGCCAACGGCCGGCTGTTCCAGGAAGAGATCGAAAACGCCGACGCGTTGGCCCACGTGCGTCCGGTGTGGGTCGATCTCGAAGCGCCCAGCCCGCAGGAAAAGGGCTGGATCGCCAGCCGCTTCAGCCTGAACATCCCCGATGACGTGGTCGGCGACGACCTCGAGGAGTCGGCCCGCTTTTACGAGGAAGACAACGGCGAGCTGCACATCCGCTCGGACTTCCTGATCGAAGGCGACGACGGCCCCGACGGCAAACCCGCACGCAGCGTGCGCGTGGCCTTCATCCTGAAGGACGGCGTGCTGTTTTCGATCCACGCCGAGGATCTGCCGGTCTTCCGCCTGCTGCGCCTGCGTGCGCGGCGCATTCCCGCGCTGATCGAAGATGCCAAGGACGTGCTGCTGAAGCTCTTCGACGCCGACGCGGAATATTCCGCCGACGCGCTGGAAGGCATCTACGACAACCTCGAGCGCGTGAGCACGCGGGTGCTCAAGGAAGACGTCAACGACGAGACGGCCGGCGAGGCGCTGGCCGCCATCGCCAAGGAAGAAGACCTGAACGGCCGCATCCGGCGCAACGTGATGGACACGCGCCGCGCGCTGAGCTTCATGATGCGCAGCCGCATGCTCAGCGCCGATCAGTTCGAAGAGGCGCGCCAGATCCTGCGCGACATCGATTCGCTCGATTCGCACACCGCGTTCCTGTTCGACAAGATCAACTTCCTGATGGACGCGACGGTCGGCTTCGTCAACCTGAACCAGAACAAGATCATCAAGATCTTCTCGGTGGCCAGCGTCGCGCTGCTGCCGCCCACGCTGATCGCCAGCATCTACGGCATGAACTTCAAGAACATGCCGGAGCTCGAGCAGAGCTGGGGCTACCCCTTTGCGCTCGGGCTGATGATCCTGTCGGTGGTCTCGCCCTTCGTCTACTTCCGCCGCAAGGGCTGGCTTCGCTGACCGGCAAGCCCGGGGCGCCCGTTGCGCGGCCGCCCCAGACAGCAAAAAGCGCCCTGGTTTGCAGGGCGCCCTTGCGAAAAAAGGCCTGTCACGCAGCCCCTCCGGGTCTAACGAGGGAGGGAGGGAGGAGGAGGAGAACCAACCCGGAGATTGAAGATACCGTGGGTACCGTCTGCGTAACAGAAAAACTGTATGTAGCTCTGACTGCATGCTGACGCCATAGTTCCGTTGGCGCAACACTTCTTTGCAATAGGGTGATCTGATCCGATGGTTGGGACATCTGGCCAAAAGAATAGTGCCCGCCCCGTCGCCCTCCAGAGGGGGATCGAAAACCAGCCCCTTCGCATGTCCGGACTTGGACATGTCGCGCCGGGTTCCTAGAATCGCAAACTTCGGCCTGGAGTCGTTGGTGATGCTGTATCCGGAACTTTTCAAACAACTCGAATCGGTGCGCTGGAACATGGACACCGATATTCCGTGGGGCGCCTTCGACGCCACGCGCCTGAGCGACGAGCAGGCGCACACGATCAAGATGAACGCGATCACGGAGTGGGCGGCGCTGCCGGCCACCGAGATGTTCCTGCGCGACAACCGCGACGACAGTGACTTCTCGGCCTTCATGAGCGTGTGGTTCTTCGAAGAACAGAAGCACTCGCTGGTGCTCATGGAGTACCTGCGCCGCTTCCGTCCGGACCTGGTGCCCACCGAAGCCGAACTGCACGAGGTGCGCTTCGAGTTCGATCCCGCGCCCGCGCTGGAAACGCTGATGCTGCATTTCTGCGGCGAGATCCGCTTGAACCACTGGTACCGCCGCGCGGCCGAGTGGCACAGCGAGCCGGTCATCAAGGCGATCTACGAGACGCTGGCCAAGGACGAGGCCCGCCACGGCGGCGCCTACCTGCGCTACATGAAACGTGCGCTGGCCAAATTCGGCGACGAGGCGCGTGCCGCCTTCGCCAAGGTGGGCGTGCTGATGGCCAGTGCGCGCCGCACCGCGCAGGCGCTGCACCCGACCAACCTGCACGTGAACCAGGCGCTGTTCCCGCGCGACACGATTCAAAGCCGCGTGCCCGATCCCGCCTGGCTCGAGCAATGGCTGGACCGCCAGATCCAGTTCGATGCGGTCTGGGAGACCAAGGTCGTGGACCGCATCCTGCACAACATGAGCCTGCTGATGGAACGCAGCTTCGCCAGCGTGCAAGAGCTCAACCGCTTCCGCAAGGAAATGGCGGCGTCCATCGCCCTGCAGGCGGCGGCCTTGCGGCCGGGCGCGGCGCCGGCCTGAGGCGTCACCGGGCGTCGCCTCGGCAGCCCATCGGCGGCGGCGTGGCGCGTGCCACGCCAGCGGCAACAGGCGCGCGTCATGCGCGCCTGACCCTGTTTCAGCGCGCCGCGGCGGCCTTGGCGGCTTCCTGGTCGCGCTTGCGATCGGCCACGACGCGCTGGACGCTCGGGCGCTCGCCCAGCATCTTCAGGTAGGGTTTGGCGTCGATGCCGTGCGCTGCCAGCAGGTCCTCGCCGTAGATCGTCTTGGTGGCCATGGTCAGCAGCGGCAGCGTGGCCCAGGCGGCGGCATCGGCCAGCGTGAACTGCGCGCCGGCCACGAAGGGCGCAAAACGCGCCAGCTGCTTGAAGGCCGGGATGTTCTTGTCCAGCAGCTTGCGCACACGCGCCTTGGTCTCGTCGCTGACCTGGCCGCCGAAGAAGGCTTCGGCGTAGAGCTCGCGCACGACGAGTTCCAGGTGCAGCTCGATGAAGGTGGTCAGCTCGCGCACCTTGGCGGCCTCGAACGGATCCTTCGGCAGCAGCGGCGTCTCGGGGTGGCTGGCCTCCAGCCATTCGCAGATGACCTGGCTTTCGCACATCGTGCCCTGCGGCGTGCGCACGAAGGGCACCTTGCCCAGCGGCGAGGCCGCGTAGACCGAGGCGGGCTTGGCGGTGAAGGGCACCACCTCTTCTTCGAAGGGCAGCTGCTTTTCCAGCAGCACGATCTTCACCTTGTTGTAGTAGTTCGAGAGCGAGAAGCCGCACAGCGTGATCATTCGTTGTCTCCAGAGGGTCGCTTGGGGAAGTGGTGGGGACGCGCAGGGCCGGCTTTCAGCGCCGGTTGACCAGGAAGATGCCGGCCGCCACGGTGGCCAGCGCGAGCAACAGCCGCCCGGTCAGCGGCTCGTCGAGCAGCCACACGCCGAAGAAGAGGCCGAAGACCGGTGTCAGCAGCGTGAAGCTGGCCAGCCGCGTGGCCGGATAGTGGCGAATCAGCCAGAACCAGACCAGGTAGCTGGCAAAGCTGACGATGACGGTCTGGAAGCCCAGCGAGGCGATCGACAGGTTCGACAGCTGCTGCGGCGCGTGCTCCAGGCCCGCGGCGGCCAGTCCCAGCAGCACGCCGGAGACGGCCAGTTGGTAGGCCAGCGTCTTCTCCGGCGAGACGCTCGTCAGGCGCGAGCCGCGGATCACCAGCGTCGCGGCGCCCCACAGGCAGGCGGCCGCGACGCCCATCGCGTCGCCGATCCATTGGCCCGGCGCGGAGCTGGCCGACAGGCCCTCGGCAAAGGCCGCAGCCACGCCCGAGAACGCCAGCACGAGCCCGACCCATTGCACCGGGCGCAGGCGCTCGCCCGGGGCGACGAAGGGCATGCCCATGGCCACGATGAAGGGTGCCAGGTACATGAAGACGACCATGCGCGAGGCCGTGGTCAGCGCCAGGCCACCGAAGATGAAGGCAAATTCAGCGCCGAACAGCGCACCGGCGAGCAGGCCGCCGCGCAGGCTGCCGTCGCGCCCGAACAGCGGCACGCCGCGCAGGCGGGCCCACAGCGCCACCAGCGCGGCCGCGCCCAGCGAGCGCACGGCGGCCTGGGTCAGCGGCGGCACCTCCACCATGGCCACCTTGGCCGCCACCTGGTTGAGTCCCCACAGCAGGCTGCAGCTCACCAGGAGTGTCACGGCCAGGCCGTCCAGGTGCGCGTGTCGCTCGGCGGTGGAACTCATGGCGGCATTGTCCGTATCGGGCCGCGCGGCCGTGTCGCCCAGGCGACCCCCGCACACAACAGCCCGGCCGCCGCGCCGCTGGCGTGCATCGCCACCGCCACCGGAAAGTCCCAGCCCGGCATCATGCGCACCGGTGCGAGCCAGGCCGCTTCGCCTACCAGCTTGGCCAGCAGCCCCAGCAGCACCGCGGCGCCCAGCAGGCGCGGCAGGCCGTGCCCGCGCAGCACCAAGGACAGCGCGGCCACTGCCACGCCCGCATGCAGCACGCCCGACAGCCCCAATGCCTGCGACAGCCGCGGGTCCAGCACCAGCAGCGCCTGCGTCAGCGGCCAGGCGATGAACCACGCGGCGGTGTCGCGCCGGTCGCAGCCGGCCGCATGGCCGAACCAGGCGACGGCCAGCGCCCCCAGGCCGTTGGCCAGCAGGTGGCTGCTGTCCACATGCACCAGCGCGGCAGTCCACCAGCGCCAGGGTTCGCGCCAGGTGCTGGCCGCCTGCCAATCCAGCGCCGCCTGCGGCGCCGCCGCGAGCATGACGCTCGACATCAGCAGCAGCAGCGCCAGACCGGGCCAGGCCCGGCCCGCGTCGCGGCGGTCAGCCAAAGACCTGCCGCCACACGGCGTTGATGGCCTCGCGGCCCGCCGCATGCACCTCCGGCTCGAAGTGCGTGGGCTGTTCGTCCAGGCGTGCGCGGTGCTGCGCGCGGCGCATCTCGCGGTAGGCGTCGGCGGCGGCCTGCCCGGAGCCCGGCTGCAGCAGGCCGCAGGCCTCGGCGCGCTGCAGCAGCGCGATGTTGCCGACGTTGCCGATCAGCTCGGCGTGCTCACGCGCATGCGCCAGCACGAGGTACTGCACGGCAAATTCGACATCCATCATGCCGCCCTTGTCCTGCTTGACCTCGAAGCGGCCGGCGCGCGGCGGGTGTGCGCTGCGCACACGCTCGCGCATGGTCATGATTTCTTCGCGCAGCGCTGCGCGGTCGCGCTCGGCGCTCAGCACGACGTGCCGCACCGCATCGAAGCGCTCGCCCAGGCCCGGCGCGCCGGCGCAAAAGCGCGCGCGTGTCAGCGCCTGGTGCTCCCAGGTCCAGGCCGTGTTGTTGCCGCGGCCGGCCTGGTAGCGCTCGAAGGAGGCCACCGACGTCACCAGAAGGCCCGAGTTGCCGTTGGGCCGCAGCGCGGTGTCGATGTCGAAGAGCTCGCCGGCGGCCGTGCGCAGGGTCAGCCAGGTGATCAGCTTGCGCACGAAGGCGCCGTAGATCTCCTGCGCGCGGTCGGCGTCGGCCTCGTCGGCATCGTCGTAGAGGAAGACCACGTCCAGGTCGCTGCCGTAGCCCAGCTCCTTGCCGCCGAGCTTGCCGTAGGCGATGACGGCCAGCGCCGGCTCGCTGCGGTGGCGCTGGCGGAACAGCGACCAGGCCCAGCGGATGGCCACCGTGAGCACCGCGTCGGCCAGGGCCGACAGGTCGTCGGCCACCTGCTCGACTGTCAGCGCGCCTTCGACGTCGCGCACCAGGGTGCGGAAGACCTCGGCGTCATGGGCGTGGCGCAAGGTGTCGAGCAAGGCCTCTTCGTCGGCCTGGCCGGCGCGTGCCCAGGCGACATGGCGCTCTTCGAGCTCGGCCTCGAAGCCGGCGCGGTCGAAGCGCTCGTGCAGCAGCCGGCCGTCGGCCAGTTCGTCGATGACGCCGGGGTGGCGCATCAGGTATTGCATCGGCCAGCGCGCCAGGCCCAGCAGACGCAGCAGGCGCTTCTGCACCTCGGGGCGCTCGACCAGCAGCGCGAGGTAGTTCTCGCGGCGCAGCAGCGGCTCGATCCAGTCGATCAGGCGCAGCACGGCGTCCTGGCTGCACTGGCCCTCGCTCACGCAGACCTTGGCGCGCTGCAGCAGCCGGCCCAGGCGCATCTTGCTCTCGTCGCGCAGATTGGCCACACGCGGGTGCGCGGCCCAGCTGCGCAGGCGCTCGGCGATCTTCGGCGGCATCTGCTCGTGCAGGGCATCGCTGTCGATGGCCAGCGGGCCCTGGCCGCAGGCGACGCAACCGGTGCGTGCGGCCTGCGGGTCGGGCGTGCGGCCGTCGTGCAGCAGCGCGTCGAATTCGGTGGCCACCAGTTCGCGCACCTCGCCCAGCCGGTCCAGCAGTTCGCAGGCATCGGCGCGGCAGCTCAGCCCCATGCTGGCGGCGATCCACACCAGGTCGCCGTCGGCCGTGGGCAGCAGGTGCGTCTGCTGGTCGTCGAGGAACTGGATGCGGTGTTCGATGCGCCGCAGAAAGATGTAGGCCTCGCCCAGGCGTTCGGCGGTCTGCGGGCTCATCAGGCCGGCGGTGGCCAGCCGCTGCAGCGCGCCCAGCGTGCGCCGCGTGCGGATCTCGGGACACTGCCCGCCGCGCGCCACCTGCATCAGCTGCACGATGAACTCGATTTCGCGGATGCCGCCGCGCGAGAGCTTCACGTCATTGGAGCGCTCCGGACGCCCGGCCGCGCGGCGCATGGCCTCGTCGCGGATCTTGCGGTGCAGCTGGCGCAGGCCCTCGAACACGCCGTAATCGAGGTAGCGCCGGTAGACGAAATGCGTCACCAGCGAGCGCAGGTTCAGCGCGGCCGGTGTGCCGATCGACACCTGCGGCGCGACGATGCGGCTCTTGAGCCACGCGAAGCGCTCCCACTCGCGGCCCTGCACGAGGAAATACTCTTCCAGCATCGGCAGGCTGACCACCGGCGGCCCGGAATTGCCGTTGGGCCGCAAGGCCAGGTCCACGCGGAAGACAAAGCCGTCGTCGGTGGTCTCGCCCACCAGCGCATAGAGGCGCTTGACGAGGTGCGAGAAGTACTCGTGCGCGCTGACCACCTGCGGCCCTGCGGTCTGGCCCTCGTCGTCGTAGACGTAGATCAGGTCGATGTCGGACGAGACGTTGAGCTCGCGCGCGCCGAGCTTGCCCATGCCGACGATCCAGAACGGGATGCGCTGCCCCTGCGCGTCCAGCGGCGCGCCGAAGCGCGCGTCGCACTCCTGGCTGGCCTGCTGGAAGGCCAGGTCCAGGGCGACCTCGGCCAGGTGCGTCATCGCCACCGTCACCGTGTCCAGCGGTGCGTGCTGTTCGATATCCAGTTCGGCCAGGCGCACGAGCACCAGATGCCGCATGACACGCAGCGCGCTGGCCAGGTCGCGACCGCTGGCCTGCAGCGTCTGCACGGCCTGGCGCATCGACGCGGTGCCGGGCGTGCCCGGCGGCAGCGCGGCAGCTTCGTCGGGGTAACGGCGGCGCACCCGCTGGACAAAGCGGCTGTGCGCGGCGCTGGCTTGCGGCAGCAGGGCGGTCGGCGCGTTCACGGCAAGGTCCTTTGCGGCTGTCGCGCGCACGGGCGCAAGTCCAGGGAACCCATGGGCCGGGTTCGCGATCCCACCAGGGTTCCCACTCCCATCCGGCCGCCTTCGGGCCGGCCGGCCCCTGTGCTAGATTGACCGCGACCCCCTGACGGGCTGCTGCGGTCGTCTGTCCGCAACGGTGGACCGTTACGGTGCCTGGCCGCCAGGCGGCCGGGTTCACGAATGCTCTCCACTCCGTCTCCTGCAGCGCCGGTTTTGCCCCATCCCCGCCCCGCCTGGTGGCGCAGGGCGCTGAATGTGCTGCTTTTTGCGCTAGTCTTGCTGGCCAGCCTAACGGTGTTGGGGTGGCTGACGCTGCACTGGGGGATTTTGCCCCGCCTCGAACAATGGCGTCCCGACATCGAGCAGCGGGCATCGGCGGCCATCGGCAAGCCGGTGCGCATCGGCCACATCGAGGTGCGCAGCCACGGCTGGGTGCCCAGCGTCGAGCTGCAGGACGTGCGCCTGCTCGACGCGCAAGGCCGCCCGGTCTTGCGCCTGGGCCGCGTCACCGCCGCGCTGGCGGCCCGCTCGCTGCTGGCCATGCAGCTGCGCTTTGCCCAGCTGCACGTCGAACGTGTGGACCTGGACGTGCGCCGCGACATCCATGGTCGTATCCGCATCGCCGGCTTCGACACGCAGGACACCACCGACGCCGGGGCGGACGACGGGCGCTCCGCCGACTGGCTGTTCGCGCAGCCCGAGATCGTCGTGCGTCACGCGCGTGTGCGCTGGACCGACGAGCGCCGCCACGCGCCGCCGCTCGAGCTCAGCGATGCCGACCTGGTGCTGCGCAACAGCCTGCGGCGCCACCAGCTCCGGCTGGACGCCACGCCGCCGGCCGATTGGGGCGAGCGTTTCACGCTGATCGGCCAGTTCACGCAGAGCCTGCTGCAGCGCAGCGGCAACTGGCGCGAGTGGAGCGGCACGGCCTACGCGTCGCTGCCCGCGGGCGACGTGGCGCAGCTGCGCCGCTACGTGAACCTGCCCTTCGATCTGACCGGCGGGCGCGGCGCCATGCGCGCCTGGATCGACCTGGCACAGGGGCAGTGGCGCGGCGCCACGGCCGATGTGGCGCTGGCCGATGTGAGCCTGCGTCTGGCCGCACACCTCGAGCCGATTGCCATCGCCCGGCTGGGCGGGCGTGTGACGGCCTCGCGCACGGTCGCGGGCGGTGAAGTGCAGACCCGCGGCTTGCACTTCAGCACCGGCGACGGTGTGCAGTGGCCCTCGGGCGACCTGATGCTGGAGTGGCTGCAGAAGGCGCCAACGGCCCCGTCCGTTGCGGCGGCGGCCGGCACGGCTTCGGGGGCGGCTTCGGGCGCGGCCCACGTGCTGGCGGAAGTCACCGGCGGCCGCCTCCGCGCCGACCGGCTTGACCTGGGCGTGCTGGGTACGCTGGCCGTGCGCCTGCCGCTGGGCCAGGCGCTGGAGTCGACGCTGCAAAGCCTGAGCCCCGGCGGTCTGGTCAGTGACCTGGACCTGCGCTGGAGCGGGCCATTGGATGCCCCGCAGGGCTGGCAGACCAAGGGCCGCGTGGCGCGTCTGGTGCTGGCCCCGCGGCCGGCGGCGCAGCCCGGCGGCATCGGACGCCCGGGGCTGGCGGGCGCGGATATCCAGTTCGACTTCGGCAACACCGGCGGCAAGGCAACGCTGGCGATGAAGCAGGGCGCGCTGCACCTGCCCGGCATCTTCGAGGACCCGGCCCTGGCCATGGACGAACTCCAGGGCCAGCTGGAGTGGAGCGTGCGCGCGCGCCCGCAGGCGCCGCCGGCCCTCGAGGTGCGCCGGAACGACGTGCGCTTTGCCAATGCCGACGGCCGCGGCGAACTCAAGGGCCTGTGGCGCACCGGCAAGGGCAGCGGCTTTGGCGCGGGGGGCTACCTGCCCGGCGAGATCGACATCAGCGGGCGCATCCCGCGGGCGCGTGCCGCACGCGTGGCGGCCTACCTGCCGCTGGGCATTCCGGCGTCGGTGCGGCACTACGTGGCCCGCGCCGTGCGCGCCGGCGAGATCGACAACGGCAGCTTTGCGATCAAGGGTGACGCCTGGCGTGTGCCCTTTGCCGACCACCCCGAGGGTGTCTTCCGCTTCAGCGGCCAGTTGCGCGACGGGGCCTTCGACTACCTGCCGTCGGTGCCGCGCGGCGTGGCGGAGGCGGCCTGGGATTCGCCTTGGCCGGGCTTCACGCAGGTCAGCGGCGACCTGCTGTTCGACCGCGCCTCGATGACGCTGGACAAGATGCAGGCCAAGCTGTGGGGCGTGCAGCTGCGCGACGTCACCGCCCGCATCGCCTCGCTCAACCACGACGGCGTGCTGCGCGTCGATGGCGAAGGCCGCGGGCCGGTGGGCGACATGCTGCGCTTCGTCGACGCCACGCCGGTGGGTCAGTGGATCGGCGGCGGGCTGAAGACGCTGCAGGCCGCCGGGAACGGCGAGCTGCGCCTGGCCTTGAGCATCCCGCTGGCCCGGGCCGATGCCACGCAGGTCCAGGGCAGCGTCACGCTGCCGGGCAACGACGTGCAGATCCGCCCGGACATGCCGCTGCTGGCCGGTGCGCGCGGGCGGGTGGAGTTCAGCCAGAAGGGCTTCCAGGTCGTCGGCGCCACCGCGCGCGCGCTGGGCGGCGAGGCGGCCTTCGAAGGCGGCCTGCAGCCCGATGGCAGCCTGCGTTTCACGGCGCAGGGCACGGCCACGGCCGAAGGTCTGCGCCGCGCCGTCGAGTTCGCGCCGCTGCCCCTGGTGGCCGGTGCGCTGCGCGGCCAGACCGGCTGGCGCGCCAACCTGCTGATCCAGCAAGGCCGCCCGGAGGTCACGGTCACCAGCGACCTGATCGGCCTGTCCAGCGAATGGCCTGCGCCAATGGACAAGCCCGCCGCGACGGCCTGGCCGATGCGCTGGCAGAGCCTGCCGGTGGCCACCGCACGCGCGGGCGATCCGATACGCGACCAGCTGCGGCTGGATGTCGGCCCGGTGCTGCAGCTGCGGCTGCAGCGCGAGTGGCAGGGCGACCAGGTGCGCGTGCTGGGCGGGGCACTGGGCATCGGCGAAGCCGCGCCCCCACTGACATCGCCGACCGCAACCATGGCCGTGCGCGCGCGGCTGGCACGGCTGGATGTCGACCGCTGGCAACGCACCCTGGCGCGGCTGCCCGAAGCCGAAGCCGCTGCCTTGCCGGCCTGGCCGCGTCTGCAGGTGCAGGCCCAGGTGCAGGAGCTGCTGCTGATGTCGCGCCGCTTTACCGCGGCCAGCGCGGAAATCGCCCAGGATGCGGTGTCTGCCGGCGCCGCCTGGCAGGGCCAATTCAAGGCCGACGAGGCCGCCGGGCGCCTGAGCTGGCGTCCGCCGCGCAGCGCGCTGGACGGCGGCCGAATCGTCGCGCGACTGGAGCGGCTGGCGCTGCCGCCGGCGGAACCGCTGGATCTGGACGGCTTGCTGGACAACACGCCGTCGCGGCTGCCGGCGCTGGACGTCGTGGTCGACGATTTCCAGATGGCGCAGCGCAGGCTGGGACGGATGGAACTGATGGCCTCGGGCCGTGCGCCGGGTGTCAGCCGTGACTGGAAACTCGACCGTATCGAGCTCAACGTGCCCGAGGCGCGCCTGACCGGCACGGGCCTGTGGCGCGCGCCGGACCGCAGCGGCGGGACAGGCCGCATGGAGGCCGATCTGAATCTCGAGCTCGGGGACACCGGGCGGCTGGCTTCGCGGCTGGGCTGGGTCGAAGCCATTCGCGGCGGTCAGGGGCACATGAAAGGCCGCTTCACCTGGAACGGCGCGCCGCTGTCGCCCGACTGGCCCAGCCTGGACGGCCAGTTGCAGGTCGCGCTCGAGCAGGGGCAGTTCCTGCGCGCCGAGCCGGGCGTGGGCCGCCTGCTGGGCGTGCTGAGCCTGCAGTCTCTGCCGCGCCGGCTGCTGCTGGATTTCCGCGATGTCTTCCAGCAGGGGTTTGCCTTCGACCAGGTCACCGGCGAGATCCGCGTCGCGCGCGGTCACGCGCATACCGGCAACTTGCGCATGCGTGGGCTGCAGGCCTCGGTCTACATCGAAGGCGACGCGGACCTGGTGCGCGAGACGCAAGACCTGCGTGTGCTCATCGTGCCCGAGATCAATGCCGGCGCCGCCTCGCTGGCCTATCTGGCCGTCAACCCCGCTGTCGGCCTGGGCACCTTCCTCGCACAGCTGCTGCTGCGCGACCCGCTGCGGGCGGCCAATACGCGCGAATTCACGATCACCGGGCCGATGGCCGACCCGAAGATCGACCGTGTCGAACGCTCGGCAACGGCGCCGCTGCCCGGCAGCGACCCGGCCGCGCCCCCGACGCCTTTGCCCGCCATGCCCGTTCCGCCCGCGCCCTCGGCGGCGCCTGCCAACCCCAACCCCAGCGAGCGCCCCGGATGAAATTGGCCGCGATCCAGATGGTCTCCACACCCGACGTGGCCCGCAACCTCGACGCCGCGCGCCGGCTGCTGGAGCAGGCCGCGCAAGCCGGCGCCACGCTGGCCGCGCTGCCGGAATATTTCTGCCTGATGGGCCGCCGCGACACCGACAAGCTCGCCGTGGCCGAGACCTTCGGCGACGAGGGGCCGATCCAGTCGACGCTGGCGCGCGCTGCGCGCGACCTGGGCCTGTGGATCGTCGGCGGCACGCTGCCGCTGCGCGTGCCCGGGCGCGACGACCGTGTGCGCAACAGCTGCCTGGTCTTCGACCCCAGCGGCGCCTGCGCGGCGCGCTACGACAAGATCCACCTCTTTGCGTATGACAACGGGCGCGAGAGCTACGACGAGGCGCGCGTGCTCGAAGCGGGCTCGCAGCCCGTGAGCTTCACGGCCGGCGGCCACCGCATCGGGCTGAGCGTCTGCTACGACCTGCGCTTCCCCGAGCTCTACCGGCAGCTGGCATTCGACGGCGACACGCGCTGCGACGTGATGTGCGTGCCTTCGGCCTTCACCTACCCCACGGGCCAGGCGCACTGGGACCTGCTGCTGCGCGCGCGCGCCGTGGAAAACCAGTGCGTGGTGCTGGCGCCGGCGCAGGGCGGCCTGCACGAAAACGGTCGGCGCACCTGGGGCCACAGCCTGATCGTCGGGCCCTGGGGCGATCGCCTGGCCGAGCGCGAGACCGAGGGCGAAGGCGTGGTCTTGGCGGATCTGGATGCCGGCCGGCTGGCCGAGGTGCGCGCGCAGCTGCCGGCGCTGCGCCATCGACGGCTCTGAGGGGCCGGCCTCTCGGTGGGGCGTCGGGCTGTTCCTGCGCCCTTGAGCCCGCGCGGCGCTCCTCGCATGGCGCCGGCGCGGCCCTGGCCCAGGCCCTGCCGATGGCCACGGCGCACGGGTGGCTTCTGGCGCAGGCCCCGATGTCGCCGCGCGCCAGTGCGCGCTAATGTTCGCCCATGCACACCGTTGCTTCCTCGCTGCCGCCTGCCGATGGTGGCCTCACGCCCGCGCTGGCCACGTCGCCGCTGCGCGCGGCCATCCGTGCCCTCACGCGCACGCCGGAACCGGAGCTGCTGCCCACGCTGCTGGCGCAGGCACGACAGGACGACGCGGCCGCGCTGCGCACGCAGGAACTGGCGCTGCGGCTGGCGCGCGGCGTGCGCGAGCGTGCGCGCGAAGGCGGCCGTGCCGGGCTGGTGCAGGGTCTGCTGCAGGAATTTGCGCTGAGCTCGCAGGAGGGCGTGGCGCTGATGTGCCTGGCCGAGGCGCTGCTGCGCATCCCGGATGCGGCCACGCGCGACGCGCTGATCCGCGACAAGATCGCCCACGGCAACTGGCAGCAGCACCTGGGGCAGAGCCCGTCACTGTTCGTCAATGCGGCTGCCTGGGGCCTGCTGCTGACCGGCCGGCTGGTGGCCACGCACAGTGACACGGGGCTGAGCACGACGCTGCGCCGGGCGCTCACGCGCGGCGGCGAGCCGTTGATCCGTCGGGGCGTGGACATGGCCATGCGCATGATGGGCGAGCAGTTCGTCACCGGCGAGACCATCGAACAGGCCCTGGCCAATGCCCGCACGCGTGAGTCCCAGGGCTTTCGCTACAGCTACGACATGCTGGGCGAGGCGGCACTCACCGAGCATGATGCGCAGCGTTATCTCGCGGCCTATGCGCTGGCCATCGAGGCCATCGGCGCGGCATCGGCCGGCCGCGGCATCCTGCGCGGGCCGGGCATCTCGATCAAGCTGTCCGCGCTGCACCCGCGCTACGTGCGGTCGCAGGTCGCACGGGTGCAGGCCGAGCTCTACCCGCGGCTGCGGCACCTGGCGCTGCTGGCGCGCCGCCACGACATCGGGCTGAATATCGACGCCGAAGAATCCGACCGGCTGGACCTGTCGCTGGACCTGCTCGAGCGCCTGTGCCACGAGCCGGAACTGGCCGGCTGGAACGGCATCGGCTTCGTCATCCAGGCCTACCTCAAGCGCTGCCCGGCGGTGGTGGATTTCCTCGTCGATCTGGCGCGGCGCAGCCGCCACCGGCTGATGGTGCGCCTGGTCAAGGGCGCTTACTGGGACAGCGAGATCAAGCGCGCACAGCTCGACGGCCAGGCGGGTTATCCGGTCTACACGCGCAAGCCGCACACCGACGTGGCCTACCTGGCCTGCGCGCGCCGGCTGCTGGATGCGCCCGACGCCGTCTTCGCCCAGTTCGCCACGCACAACGCGCAGACGCTGGCGGCGATCCACACGCTGGCCGGCGACGACCCCGAGGGCACGCGCTACGAATTCCAGTGCCTGCACGGCATGGGCGAGCCGCTGTACGAGCAGGTCGTGCGGCCGGTCGATCAGGGCGGGCTGGGCCGCGCCTGCCGCATCTACGCGCCGGTGGGCACACACGACACGCTGCTGGCCTATCTCGTGCGCCGGCTGCTGGAAAACGGCGCAAACAGCTCCTTCGTCAACCGCATCGCCGACGAGAACCTGCCGCTGGAGGAACTGGTCGAGGATCCCGTGCGCGGGGTCCAGGCCGCGGCGGCACGCGAGGGCCGCGTCGGTGCGCCGCATCCGGCCGTGCCCGTGCCGGCCGCGCTTTATGGCGCCACGCGGCGCAACTCCAGCGGCCTGGACCTGGCCGACGAATCGACATTGGCTGCGCTGGCGCGCCACTTCGAAGCCACCGCCGGCAGCCACTGGCACGCGCAGCCGATCCTGGCCGACGATCCCGCAGCCGACGCACCGGCGGATGCGGTGGCCACGGTGCAGCCGCAGGCCGTCACCAACCCCGCCGACCGGGCCGATGTCGTCGGCACGGTGGTCGAGGCCCTGCCCGCGCAGGTGCAGGCGGCGCTGCAGGCCGCCGTCGAAGCGGCACCGGCGTGGGCCGCCACGCCGGTGGCCGAACGCGCCGCATGCCTGGAAGCGGCGGCCGACGCGCTGGACGCCGCCGGCCCGCGCCTGGTGCCGCTGCTGGTGCGCGAAGCGGGCAAGACCTGCGCCAATGCGGTCTCCGAAGTGCGCGAGGCGGTGGACTTCCTGCGCTACGACGCGCAACAGATCCGCGCCGGTTTCGACAACGTCACACATCAGCCGCTGGGCCCGGTGGTCTGCATCAGCCCCTGGAACTTCCCGCTGGCCATCTTCATGGGCCAGATCGCCGCGGCGCTGGCCGCGGGCAACGTGGTGCTGGCCAAGCCGGCCGAACAGACCCCGCTGGTGGCGGCCGAGGCCGTGCGCCTGCTGCATGCCGCGGGCATTCCGCGCGGCGCGCTGCAACTGCTGCCCGGGCGCGGCGAGACCGTGGGCGCCGCGCTCGTGGGCGATGCGCGCGTGCAGGGTGTGCTCTTCACCGGTTCGACCGAGGTCGCGCGGCTGCTGCAGCGTGCGCTGGCCGGGCGACTGGGCGCGCACGGGCGGCCGGTGCCGCTGATCGCCGAGACCGGCGGGCAGAACGCCCTGCTGGTCGACTCCTCGGCGCTGGCCGAACAGGCGGTGGTCGACATCGTCGCCTCGGCCTTCGACAGCGCCGGCCAGCGCTGCTCGGCGCTGCGCCTGCTGTGCGTGCAGGACGATGTGGCCGAGCGCATCGTCGAATTGATCGAAGGCGCCACGGCGCAGTGGCACACCGGCGCGCCGCGGCACCTGGCCACCGACGTCGGCCCGGTGATCGACGACGAGGCACGCGCGGCTGTCGAAACGCATGTGCAGGTTTTGGCCGAACAGGGCTGCCGCGTGTGGCGCCAGCCGCTGTCGCCGGCCCACACGGCACAGGGCAGCTTCGTCGCGCCCACGCTGATCGAGATCGACCGAGTGGACCGCCTGCAGCGCGAGGTCTTCGGCCCTGTCCTTCATGTGCTGCGTTATGCGCGCGACGATCTCGAGGCCACGCTGCGCGCCGTCAACGCCACCGGCTACGGCCTGACCCAGGGCGTGCACACGCGCATCGACGAAACCGTGGCGCAGGTACTGGCGGCCACGCGTGCGGGCAACCTCTACGTCAACCGCAACATCGTGGGCGCGGTGGTGGGTGTGCAGCCCTTCGGTGGCGACGGCTTGTCCGGTACCGGCCCGAAGGCCGGGGGGCCGCTGTACCTGCTGCGCCTGCTGGCGCGCCGCCCCTCGCAGGCCGCGCGGCTGGCCGTGGCGCGCAGCGGCAGCTCGGCTGCGCCGCCGGTGCGCGGCCTGGGCCTGCTGCCCGATGGGGCTGCCGCATCCGAGACCGCCGAGGCGCAGGACGCCCTTCGCGCCTGGGCGCTGCACCAGGGCCTGGGTGTGCTCGCGGCGCAGTGCGACCAGGCGGCGGCGGAGTCGCCCGTGGGCGCGTGGCAGGCGCTGCCGGGTCCGACGGGCGAGGCCAACCTCTACGCCGTGCTGCCGCGCGAAGCCGTGCTGTGCCTGGCCGATGCCGAAGCCGACCGCCTGGCGCAACTGGCGGCCGTGCTGGCCGTGGGCAGCCATGCCGTGTGGCCGGCCGAGGCCATGGCCCTGCGTGAACGCCTGCCCGCGGCGGTGCGCGAGCGCATCCGCATCGCACAGGACTGGCGTGCGCCGCAGACCCCGTTCGACGCCGCGCTCCAGCACGGCAGTGCCGAGGCCTTGCGCCACACGCAGTCGGTGCTGGCTGTACGCCCGGGGCCGTTGGTGGCGCTGACCGGCCTGGTGCCCGGCGACGGCCACGTGCCGGTGGAGCGACTGGTGATCGAGCGTGCGCTGAGCATCAACACCGCGGCGGCGGGTGGCAATGCGAGCCTGATGACCCTGGCGTGATGGCGCTGGGCTGAAGCCGTCCGCGCCGATGCGGGCGCGCGCACGTGCACGGGTCAGCGCGTGCGCGGGTCGCTCGATGGCGGACGCGCGCCTTCGCTCGCGCGCAGCGTGTCCATCACCAGCATGCCCGCCGCCAAGTCCTCCAGCGCGTGGCCGACCGATTTGAAGACCGTGCGCGGATCGACGCGCGTGCGTCCCACGCGCTCGCCGCGGCACAGCTGCGCCAGCGTGGCGTGCAGGCTGTCCGCGCGCAGTGCGCCACTGGCCATCGGCTGCAGCAGCTCGCCGCTCTTGAGCAGCGCCTCTTCGGTGTCGACGCACCACAGGGCGCCGTTCCAGCAGGCATCGTCGGCCTCGCGCATTGCGGGCGTGAAGCTGCCGATGAGGTCCAGGTGTGTGCCCGGGCGCAGCCACGCGCCGTGCACGACGGGCGCGGTGGCCAGGGTCGCGCAGCTGACGATATCGGCCGTCGATGCGGCGGCGGGCAGGTCGCTGACGGCGGCTGCGTCGAGGCCCTGCGCGCACCAAGCCCGCGCAAGCGTCTGTGCCTGCTCGTGCCGGCGCGCCCAGATGCGAAAGCGTCGAAGGCCGGGGCGCGCCGCGCGAAACGCATCGGGCAGCAAGGCCGCGATCCGGCCTGCGCCGACCACCAGCAGTTCGGCGGCATCGTCGCGCGCGAGAAAGCGCGCGGCCAGCGCCGAAGTGGCGGCCGTGCGCCGTGCGGTCAACGCATCGCCGTCGATCAGTGCCAGCGGCACGCCCGTGCGGGCGTCGTGCAGCAGGTAGCTGGCGTGCAGGCCGGGCAGGCCGCGCGCGGCATTGGCGGGCGCGATGTTGATGCACTTCAGCCCGTAGTAGCGACCCGGCACCCAGGCCGGCATCACCAGCGAGGTCATGGACGCGCCCCCCGTGGGATCGGCCAGCTCCAGCACCTGGCGCGGCGGGGCCTCGCAGCCGTCGGCGAAGCCCTGCTGCAGCGCCTGCAGCAAGGCGGCGAAGGGCAAGGCCGCGTGCGTGGCGTCGGCGTCGACGATGCAAAAGCCAGGGCTGCTGCTCATCGCACCCGGCCGTTGCGGCAGCCCATCGGTGGCCAGCAGCCTGGGCGGCCGCGCGTCGCGCAGCCTGGGCGGCGTGTGGGCTGGCGTGCGCGCGCTGGGGTCATGACGCTGGCGATGATCGCACCGCGCCGGCTGACCGCCGTCTCGGGTGACAGCCCTTCGGGCACTGCCCGAGCTGCGAACGGAGTACCCCCAAAGGCAGGGGAATTCCCCCTAAGATATCAGACCCGTAACTAATTGTTATCTCTCTGGTTCTAAAAAAAGCCTCATAAACTCAAGTTACGTGGCAACAAGTCACGAAAACAATTTCATTACGGCTCAAGTTTGAGGCCGTCGTGCCGAGGGGGGCCCTTAGCATGCCGGCGACCTGATACGGGGGGGTCGGTCGCTGGCCGCCTTCCCGGATGACAGGCGTGAGCCGACGGGAACCACTCGATGAACCGATTTCTGCGCGTGTGCGGCCGATGGGCGGCCGCTCTGCTGCTCCTGCCCAGCCTGGCGCTGGCAGCCGATCCTCAGATTGCCGAGTTTGTCGACAGCCCCGATCCCGCCGTGGCGGGGGGGCTCTACGCCTACACGATCCGCGTCGACAACGACGCCGTCGATGCGGCGGTCAACACGCGGCTGCTGGTCTCGGTGCCGCGCGGCGCCTCCTTCGTTTCTGCCTCGCCGGCCAGCGCCAATTGCGCGCCGCTGAGCGCCACGCAAGTCGCCTGCAACCTGGGCACGCTGGGCGCCAGCAAGACCGACGTGCGCATCGTCACGATGACCTGGCGCGCCACCATCCCGGGCCTGGACACCATCGATGCCACCGCGCAGGTCAGCGCGGACAACAACATCAATGTCGAGAACGACGCCCAGACGCAACGCACGACCGTCGTGCCCGGCGCCAACCTGTCGCTGGTGATGAGCGACTCGCCCGATCCGGTGGCCACCGGCGGCAACGTCACCTATGTCCTGACGATGACCAATCCCGGGCTGAACGACGTGGGCGACCTGACGGTCGTCAACGACCTGCCGCCCACCAGCACCTTCGTGTCGGCCACGGGTTCGGGCTGGAGCTGCTCGGCCGCAGGCAGCCGCGTGACCTGCACGCGCTTCGGGGTGCATGCCGTGGGCGCAGCCATTCCCGCCATCACCATCGTGGCGCGTGCCAACGAGCTGGTGGGCTTCATCGAAAACACCGCGACGGTCTCCACCGGCGTGGGCGGCGTGGCCGATCCGGATACCTCGGACAACACGGTCACCGCGCGCACCACGATCCTGGCCGGCGCCGATATCCAGATCGCCTCCAAGACCGTCACCTCCGCCCTGCCCGTGACGGCAGGCGGCGACGTCACCTTCGTCATCGCCCCGCGCAATGCCGGCCCGCAGGTCGCCACGTCGGTGCGCGTCGAGGACGTGCTGCCGGCCGGCTGGTCCTTCATCTCCGCCGCGGGTCCGAACTGGACCTGCCCGGCGCCTGTCGGCCAGACCGTGGCCTGCACGCGTGCCACGATGCCGGCCGGGGCCACCGACGACATCACCATCGTCGCGCGTGCGCCAGCCGCCGTGCCGGAAGGCGGCCTGACTGTCACGAACACGGCCACCATCTCTGCCAGCTCGACCGATCCGGTGGGCACCAACAACAGCGGCTCGGCCACCTTCCGCGTGCTGCGCGATGGCGCCGATCTGGGCATCGACAAGTTCAAGGTGCCCGGCCTCGTGGCGGTCGGCGGAACGCTGACGTCCACCATCACGGTCACCAACTTCGGCCCGCGCACGGCGACGGGCAACGTCCGCGTGGTGGAAGTGCTCACGCGCGAAACCTGGACGGCCGGCGCGTTTTCCGGTTCGGGCTGGTCCTGCGCGGCCTTCAGCGCCAACGTGGTGGTCTGCGACCACCCGAATGCCGGCGGCCTGGCCGTGGGCGCGGCGCTGCCGCAGCTGGTGCTGACCACGACCTCCGCTGCAGCGGGCGACAACACCAATACCGCCTGCACGTCCAATCTGCTGCCCTCCGGCGTGGTCGGTCCGACCACGACGCCGCCGACGAATACGGGCGGCGACCCCAACACCACCAACGACTGCTTCACCTCGAATTCCACCGCGACGGTCGGCAGCGCCAATCCCGATCTGGGCATCACGGCCGCGATCACCACCCCCGTGGGCGGCGACAACCAGTTGACCGCGGCCGAGGCCTCGGCCACCTTCACGGCGACCATCACCAATACCGGCGCGCCCGGCACCGGCCCGGCCGCCACGGGCGCACGGCTGGCGTACTTCATCGAGGCCTATACCGCCGGCTCCACGGTGGTCACGAGCTCGAACTTCGCGGTGCTGCCCACGAACGGCAGCACGGCCACGTTCAGCTGCACGGGCACCTTGCCCAGCGGCAGCTGCACGCAGACCGGCGGCACGTTCAACGCCGGCGACAGCGCCACGCTGAGCGTCGTGCTCACGCGTCCGATCGGCCGCACCTGGCCCGGACTGGGTGGCGCGCGCTTCATCGTCTCGGTGGCCAACGACAGGGAGGCCGATACCGTCACGGCCAACAATTCGGCACAGGCCGAGCTGTTCGTCGAGCCGATCGCCGACGTCGAGGTGACGGGCAAGACTGTCTCGCCGGGCACCACGCGTGCCGGCGAGAACGTGACCTACGTGGTCTCGTTCCGCAACAACGGACCCGACGCCGCGGACAACACGGTGCTGCGCGACGTGTTCAGTTTCTTCCAGGCCGACGGCACGACCCCGAGCCCGGCCGACCCCGGACTGACGCTGGTCTCGATCACGCCGCCCACGGCCGTGGGCTGGGGCTGCGACCTCGCGGCCGGCGCCGTCATCACGCCGGCCGCCAATACGCTGACCTGCCAGGGCTTTCTGCCCGCCGGTCAGGCCGACACGGTGACGGTGGTCTTCCGCGTCAATTCGCAGGCCGGCAATCCGGTGCGTGTCGTCAACAACGAGGCGATCATCTCCACCAGCGTGGTCGAGAGCCCGGATCCGGCGTCCGCCTATGTGGCGAACCCGCTGCACCCGAACACCAACAACCGCAAGTCGGCCGCGCTGCGGGTGCAGACCGACCAGATCGATCTGCTGGTCAATCGCTCCGACGTCAACCCGCCGGCCGCGGTCGACCCGGTGGCCTACATCCCGGGCAACACCTTCATCAATCACAGCGTGCGTGTCACGAGCAACGGGCCGTCCTTCGGCACCAACGTGCGCATCACCGAGACGATGACGCCGCCCCCGGGCAAGCGCATCCGCTTCGTCTGCGACACCGACGGCTTCGGCAGCGCCACCTGCAACGCCGACCAGCTGTGCAGCGTGCGCAACGAAATCTCCGTGGCCGGCACGGCGTTGTCCTTCAGCTGCCAGGTGCCCGTGGGCAACGCCACGACGGGCCTGGGCAAGGGTGAGCTGGTCACCGGCCAATCCAAGGACATCTTCCTGCGCTACGAGGTGCTGGACCAACCGCCGTCCGCCGGCGACGTCTTCGTGGGCACCGCCACGGTCGCCTCCGACCAGACCGACACCTTCCTGAACAACAACACGATCACCGAGCGCACGACGACGCGCCAGCGCGTGGACATCCGCGTGACCAAGACGCCCAGCGTGGCCACGGTCAACCTGCGCCAGCCCTTCACGTGGACGATCACCGTGACCAACAACGGTCCCGGCGACGCCGCGCTGATCGACCTGACCGACACCCTGCCGTCCGGCGTGGTGGTCACCGGTCCGATCACCTGGACACGCACGCTGCCCGCGGGCAGCGGCAGCTGCACACAGAGTGGCGCCAGCATCAACTGCCTGATGGGATCGCTCACCGCCTCCGGCGTGTCGACCATCACGCTGCCGGTGCGCATCGACAGCATGCCCACGGGCGGCTCGGTGACGAATACCGCGACGGTGGACGTCAGCGCCTCCAAGCTGGGCGCGGACGACTTCCCCGGCGGCAACCACACGGCCACCTCCACGGTGCCGGTGGTGCGTGCCTCGCTGGCGGGCACGGTCTTCGAGGACCGTGACGTTGCCGGCGCCAACGCCGGCACGCCGCAAGCGGCCGCGGGCGAGCCGCGCATTGCGGGCGTGAGCGTGCGCCTGACGGGCACGGACCTGTACGGCAATGCCGTGGACCGCAGCACGACGACCGACGCCAGCGGCAACTACATCTTCACCGACCTGTCGCCCTCCAACGCAGCAGGTTATGCACTCAGCGAGACCCAGCCCACCGGCTTCCTGAATGGCCCGGTGGATCCGCCGACGGCCGGCGGCAGCCAGCCCAGCCTGGGCGGCACCTATGCGCGCGGCGGTGTCGCGGGCAATTCCAGCTACACCGCCATCCCGGTGGCGTCCGGCGTGGACGGTGTGAACTACAACTTCCCCGAGGCGCTGTCCACCAGCATCAGCGGCACGGTCTACATCGACCGCAATGCCAATGTGACGATGGAGCCCGTGCCCACCGACGGCCGCCTGGCCGGCGTGACACTCACGCTGTATGCGGGCACCGCCTGCAGCGGCACGCCGGTGGCCACGACCACCTCCGATGCCAGCGGCGCGTATGTCTTCCAGTCGCTGACGGCGGGCCTGACCTACACGGTGTGCGAGACGCAACCGACGGGTTATCTGGACGGCGGCGTCAACCCAGGCACCAGCGGCAGCAGCCCCGCAGCCAACGCCATCACCATCACCGCGCTGCCTGCCGGCGGATCGAGCAACAACCTCTTCGCCGAGCGCGCGGCAGCGGTCGCCGGCCGGGTCTTCCTGGATGCGGAAAACGACGGCAACGTCGGTGCATCCGATACCGGCATTCCCGGCGTGGTGGTCACCCTCAGCGGCACGGATGTCACCGGCGCGGCGGTCAGCCGCACGGCGACCACCGATGCCAGCGGCAACTTCCGCTTCGACGACCTGGTGGCCTCCGGTCCCGGCGGCTACGTGCTGACCGAACAGACGGCGCAGCCCGTCGTGGCAGCTACCACCACGCTCAACGGGCGCACGGTGGCGGGCACCATCGGTGGCACCCCCACCGGCGCGGGCACGGCGGCGACGACCGTTCCCAGCGTGATCAGCGGCATCGTGCTGCCGGCCGGCGGCCTGTCCATCGACAACCGCTTCGGCGAGATCCTGCCGGTGAGCCTGCGCGGCCTGGTCTTCAGCGATCCGGACAACAACGGCGTGCAGAACCTGCCTGCCGATGTCGGCCTGTCGGGCGTGACGATCACGCTCAGCGGCACCGACGACAACGGCGCTGCGGTCAGCCGCACGACTGCCACCACGGCCGATGGCAGCTTCGCCTTCGCCGACCTGCGTCCCGGCACCTACACGCTCACCGAGCCGACGCAGCCGGTCAACACCGGCAACGGCCAGACCATTCCCGGCTCCGCCGGGGGCACGGCCACGCCGGTGGGCACCACGCCCAGCGTGATCAGCGGCATCGTGCTCAATGTGCCGGGAACGGTCTCCAGCGCCAACCTGTTCGCCGAAATTCCGAATACCGCCGCGATCTCCGGCCGGGTCTGGCTGGATGCCGACAACGACGGCCTCGTCGGCCCGGCGGAGACGCTGCTGCCCGGCGTGACGCTTCAATTGAGCGGCACCTCGACCACCGGTGCGGCCGTGTCCTTGACGACCACGACCGGCACCGACGGCAGCTACGCCTTCAATGCACTGCCCCCGGGCACCTACACGGTGACCGAACCGACGCAGCCGGCGAATACGCTCAGCGGCCGCACGGTCGCGGGCAGCGCCGGCGGCACGGCATCGACGCCGGCCGTCGCCCCCAGCACCATCGCCAACGTGGTGCTGGCCGCCACGCAGATCGCGGTGAACTACAACTTCGGCGAGATCCCGGCGGCGCAGATCGGCGGCCGGGTCTGGTCCGATGCGAACAACAACGGCGTTGTCGACACCGGCGAGACCGGACTGGCGGGCGTGGCGCTCACCCTGAGCGGAACGAACGACCTCGGCCAGAGCGTGACGCTGGCCGCCACCACCGGCGCCGACGGCAGCTATGCCTTCACCGGCCTGCGCCCGGGCACCTACACGGTGACCGAGCCGAACCAGCCCAGCGGCACCTTCAACGGCCAGACCCTGGCCGGCAGCACCGGCGGCACGCCCACGGGCGTGGCCACCGTGCCCAGCGCCATCGCCAGCATCGTGCTGACGGCGGGCCAGGGCTCGACGGCCAACAACTTCGGCGAGATCCCGGCCGCGCAACTCGCCGGCCGCGTCTGGCTGGACGCCAACAACAACGGCGTGGTCGATGCGTCCGAAGCGGGCATTGCCGGCGTGACGCTGAACCTGGCGGGCACCAACGACTTGGGCGCGGCGGTCACGGCCACGACCGTGACGGCGGCCGACGGCACCTATGCGTTCACCAATCTGCGTCCGGGCACCTACACGGTGACCGAGCCGACGCAGCCGGCCAATACGCTGAACGGGCGCACGGTGCCCGGCACCGGTGGCGGCACGGCCACGGCGGTGTCGACCACGCCCAGCGTGATCGCCGGCATCGTCGTGACGGGCGGCCAGACGGCCGGCGCGAACAACTTCGGCGAGATCACCGCGGCGCAGCTCTCTGGCCGCGTCTGGGCCGACCTCGACAACGACGGCATCATCGATGCCACCGAAAGCGGCCTGGCCGGCGTGACCCTGCTGCTGACCGGCGTCGACGACCTGGGCACCTCGATCAACCAGAACGTGGTGACCGGCGCCGACGGGCGCTACAACTTCACCAACCTGCGTCCCGGCACCTACCAGGTCGCCGAGCCCGCGCAGCCGGAAGGCACCGCCAACGGCATCACCGTGGCCGGCAGTTCGGGCGGCACCGCCACCACGGTGGCGACCACGCCGTCGTCGATCTCCGGTGTCGTGCTGACGGTGGGCGCGACGGCCACCGACTACAACTTCGGCGAGGTGCCCAACTCCGCCGATCTGATGGTCAGCAAGACGCACACCAAGGCGACCCTGACGGTCGGCTTCACCGGCAGCTACCGCATCACGGTGCGCAATGCCGGCTCGCTGGCCACCGCGGGCAGCTACACGGTCAGCGACCGCCTGCCCACCGGCCTGACGCTGGCTTCTGCGCCGACCGGCAACGGCTGGACCTGCACGGGCGCGGTCGGGGCGAGCAGCTTCGCCTGCACGTCCTCTGCCGTGATCGCGGCTGGCGCCACGGGTGCCGAAGCGATCACCGCGGTGGTCAACGTCGGCGCCGCCGCGCAGCCGGTCTCGCCGGTGAACAACGCAGTGATGATCGAAGGCGGCGGCGAAACCGCGTCGCGCGGCCCCAGCGCCATCGAACGCGACCTGTTCCTGAACAACCCGGCGGCGCTGCCGGTGTGTACCGCGGCGATCGCGCACAACGTGTGCCGCGACCCGACGCCGGTGCAACTGGCGGCCAGCGTCTCGGGCACGGTGTGGACCGACACCGGCGCCTCGCTGCACGTGCTGGACAGCGCCGACCGGCGCATGGCGGGCTGGCTGGTGGAGGTCGTCGACCCGACCACCGGCAGCGTGCTGGCGCGCGCCACCACGGCCACGAACGGCAGCTACCGCGTCGGCGGCCTGGAGCCGGGCGTGCCGATGGCCGTGCGCTTCCGCGAGCCGAGTTCCGGTGTGGTCTACGGCTACCCGGTCAACGGCGAAGCGGGTCCGGAGACCTCCGGCGCGCGCTGCGTGAGCGGCACGCCGGCAGCAGGCACGGCGAGCTCCTGCGTCGAGCGCGCCCCCAACCCGCAGCTGGTCGTGGTGCTGGCCGCGGGTACCGATCTGCCGCAGCAGAGCCTGCCGATCGATCCCAGCGGCGTGGTCTACGACTCGGTCACGCGTGCATCGGTGGCCGGCTCGGTGGTCACGATGGCACCCAGCGGCGCCTGCGCCGGCTGGAACCCCGCGACCTCGGTCGTGGCGGCCACGCTCGGCGGCTACAGCGTCTCGGGTGACCGCATCTCGATGACCACGGGTCCGGACGGCTTCTACCAGTTCCTGCTGGCACCGGCCGCCCCGGCGAGCTGCACCTTCGCGCTGAGCGTCACCCCGCCCAGCACCTACAGCTTCGCCTCGACGGCCATCCCGCCGACGGCCGGACCGCTGGTGCCCCCGGGCGCCGCGGGCTCGGTCTACGCGGTGCAGCCGCAGGCCGGCGCCCCGACCGGCACGTCCGCGACGGCGACCGCCTACTACCTGCTGGTCACCACCGGCTCGGCCGGCGCGAACGTGGTGCACAACCACATCCCGCTGGACCCGACCACGCCGGGCAGCACCGTGCTGCGCAAGACGGGTGACCGCTCGGTGGCCGAAATCGGCGACAGCGTGCGCTACACGCTGACGCTGAACCTGGTGTCCGGTGCGCGTGCGGCGCAGAACACGGTCGTCGACCGCCTGCCGGCGGGCTTCACCTACATCGCGGGCACGGCCTCGGTCAACGGCGTACCGATCGCCGATCCGGCCGGCGGTGTGGGCCCGACGCTGGCCTTCAACCTCGGCGCGATGCCGGTGACCAACCAGCTCGAGCTGCGCTACCGCGTACGCGTCGGTGTCGGTGCCCAGCAGGGCGACGGCATCAACCGCGCGCAATCGCACGCCTGCGGCATCCCCGCCGGCTGTGTGACGGCGGGCTTCACGCCGGTGCCTTCGGCCGTGGCCAGCAACCCCGCCGAATACCGCGTGCGGGTGTTGGGCGGCGTCTTCACCACCGACGCCTGCGTGCTGGGCAAGATCTTTGTGGACTGCAACAACAACCACGTGCAGGACCCTGAAGAGCTGGGCATCCCGGGCGTGCGCCTGGTGCTGTCCGACGGCACGGTGCTGATCTCGGATTCCGAGGGCAAGTACAGCCAGTGCGGGCTGCCGCCGCGCAGCCACGTGATGCGGGTCGATCCCGGCACGCTGCCGCGCGGCTCGCGCCTGACGACCTCGAGCAACCGCAACCTCGGCGATGCGGGCAGCCTGTGGCTCGATTTGAAGAACGGCGAACTGCACCGCGCCGACTTCATCGAGGGCAGCTGCAACAACTCGGTGATCGAGCAGGTCAAGGCGCGCCGCGCGCAAGGCGAGGTACGCAGCGTGGAAACCGAGAAGAAGGGCGGTCCGGCGCTGCGCTTCGACAGCAAGGCCCACCAGCTCGACACCCTGCGCTCGCCGCAGCAGGGCACGGACGGCGCCAACCAGCAGGCGCCCAAGCCCCGGCCCCTGACGCCCGTGCCGCCGACGCCCTCCAAGGACGAAACGAACGTGCCTACGCCCGATCTGCCGATGAACCAGCCACCGCCACGCGGGCGCGAGTCGGGCCAGCCGCCCGACAGCGCCAACACCACCGGTGCGTCCACGAACGGAGGTTCGAATGGCACGCGCTGAACGACGCCTGATGCTGCGCCCGGTGGCGCTGGCCGCCACGCTGTGCGTGATGGGGGCGGTCCACGCCCAGTCTTCAACCCAGGCCCAGGGCCTGGCCGGCGCCCGACCGGACCTCAGCTACACGCCGGTCACGGGCATCGACTCGCCGCTGTATCCGGCTGCGCCGGGCGACAGCGGGGCGCAGGGCCTGCGCCTGCGGGCGGACCTCGACGCGCTGGGTCTGTCGGTCGCCTCCGCGCCGATCGACCGCATCGTGGTCGAGCTCGACCGCAACCAGGTGCCGGCCGACGGCCAGTCGCCCGTGAAGGTGACCGTCCGCGTCTTCGGACCCGACGGCAAGCCGCTGGCCCGATCGGGCTTCGTGACGATCGAACACTCGGGCGGGCGGGTGCTGATTCCCGGCGCGCGCACCGACGAGTTCGGCCCGCGCGGCCTGGACGCCGACCGCACGACGCCGGGCATCCAGCTGGCCGTCAAGAACGGCATGGCCAGCTTCCACCTGCTGGCCCCGGCCGATGCACAGGAGGTCCGCCTGCGGGTCAGCGCCGACGGACAGGTGGCCGCCGGCACGGTCAGCTTCGTGCCCGACCTGCGCCCGATGGTGGCCGCCGGTCTGGTCGAAGGTGTCATCAACTTCCACAACAAGGTGGCACTGAGCCCGGTGCGGCGCGGCGATGCCTTCGAGCAGGAAATCGAGGCCTGGTCGCGTGAATTCCGCGGCGGCAAGGCCGATGTCGGCGCGCGTGCGGCCTTCTACCTCAAGGGCATGATCCGCGGCGACCTGCTGCTCACGGCGGCTTTCGACTCCGACAAGATCACGCACGCCCGCCTGCTGCGCGACGTGCGCACCGACGAGCTCTACCCGGTCTACGGCGATTCGGCGCTGCGCAGCTACGACGCCCGTTCTGGTGACCGCCTGTACGTGCGGCTGGACAAGGACAAGAGCTACGTCATGTACGGTGACTTCGTCACCGGCGACGGCTTCTCGCAGATGCAGGGCCAGGGGGCGGTGGCGTCGCTCAGGCAGCGCAGCCTGGGCCAGTACAACCGCACGGCCACCGGTGCGCGCGCGCACCACGAAACCGAGCGCATGACGGCCAACGGCTTTGTCTTCCACGACTCGCTGCGCGCGGTCGTGGAGGAATTTGCCAGCCAGGGCTCCGGCCCCTACGGCCTGCGCCACAACGCGGTGCTGGAAGGCAGCGAGAAGGTCGAAGTGATCGTGCGCGACCGCAGCCAGCCGGCGCGCATCGTCGCGGTGCGGCCGCTGGTGCGGCTGGTCGACTACAGCTTCGAGCCCTTCTCGGGCCGCATCCTGCTCAGCAGCTTCCTGCCCAGCGTGGACGCCAACCTCAATCCGATGAGCCTGCGCGTCAGCTACGAAGTCGACCAGGGCGGCGACCGCTTCTGGGTCGGCGGCGGCGACCTGCAGTTCAAGCTCACCGAGAAGATCGAGGTCGGCGGCTCGGCGGTGAGCGACCGCAACGGCCTGGCGCCGTATCAGCTGCTCAGCGGCAATGTCACGATGAAGTTCGACGAGCGCTCGGCGCTGGTCGTCGAACTCGCGCAGAGCACCAGCACGGTCAACACCAACCCGGCCAACCGCAATATCGCGCCGGGGCTGGCGAATGCCGTCGGTGAAGTCGACGGCATGGCCGCGCGGGTGGAGTTCGTGCACCAGAGCGAGAAGGCCGAGGCCCGCGTCTCGCTCGGCCGCAGTTCCTCGCTGTTCAACAACCCATCGGCGCCGCTGGCCGGCGGCCGCGACGAACTGCTCGCACGCGGTGCCGTCAAGGTGGCCGACGACTGGCAGATCTACGCCGAGGCCCTGCACAGCGAAGACCGCACCACCAGCGGCGGCGAGCGGCAGGCCGCGGCGCTGGGCGCAAAGTGGCTGCCCAACAGCCGCCTCACGGTGGACGGCAGCCTGCGCCTGAACCGCGAAACCATCGGCACCAACACCACCGGCGTCGTGATCTCGCCCTTCAGCCTGACCTCGGGCCTGAGCGGCAGCATCGCCACGGGTTCGGGCGGCGGTGCCGTGGGCTTCGGCACGCAGGCGCTGGACCCGGTGACCGGCCTGCCGCTGATCACGCAGTCCGGCCTGACGCCGCAGGCCAGCAGCCTGCCGGTGGGCACGAAGCTGGACAGCCGCTCGGTGCGCCTGGGCGTGGGCTACCGCGCCACCGACCAGTGGCGCCTGGGTGCGGAATTCGAGACCGACATCAGCGGCGACGAGCGCAAGCGCCTCGCGCTGGGCGCGGACTACGCGATCAACCCGCGCACGCGCCTGTACGGCCGTGCCGAGCACCAGACGGGCTGGGTGCAACTCAACGGCGTATCCGATACACAGCGCAGCGCCGATACCCTGGCGCTGGGCATCGACACGACCGTGCTGCGCGAGACGCAGCTCTTCAGCGAGTACCGCCTGCGCGACGCGATCTCCGGACGCGACCTGCAGCTGGCCTCGGGTGCGCGCCATTTCTGGGACCTGGCCGAAGGTGTGCGCGCCGACCTGGCGCTGGAGCGCGTGAAGGTCCTGTCCGGCCAGACGGCGACGGTGAATGCCGTGGCCGCCGGCATCGACTACGCGGCGCACCCGCTGTGGCGCGGCAGCACGCGCATCGAACGCCGCCACTCCGGCGACGTCTCGGGCACCGCGGCCAACGACGGGTTCACCACCACGCTGTGGCAGGTGATGGTGGCGCGCAAGCTCGATCGCGACTGGACCCTGCTGGGCCGCAACTACCTGCTGCGCACCGACTACGCCGCACGTGGCGACGTGATGCAGGACCGTTTCCAGGTGGGCCTGGCCTACCGCGACACCGACACCAACCGCATCAATGCGCTGGGCAAGGTGGAGTTCAAGCACGAGACCGATGGCAGCAACGCGGCGGTGGGCGAGCTGAAGTCGCGCGCCATCATCGCCAGTGCCCATGCCGACTGGCACCCGAAGCGGCCCTGGTGGCTGACCGGGCGCGTGGCGGCGAAGTGGCAGAACGACACCTTCGAGCAGGGTGTACAGAGCCGCTTCCGCGCCGGCCTGGTGTCGGGCCGTGCGGTCTACGACATCACCGAGAACTGGGACATCGGCGCGATGGCCGCGGTCCAGATCGGCCAGGCGGGTGCGAACCAGCACGCCCTGGGTGTCGAGGTGGGTTATCTGCTGCAGCAGAACCTGTGGCTGTCCGCGGGCGTCAATCTCACCGGCTTCTCCGGCGACGCTGACCTGGCGGGCTACGAGTACACCCGCTCGGGCGCCTACCTGCGCCTGCGCTTCAAGTTTGACGAAACCTTGTTCAAAGGCGGCGACCGCGTGGTCAACCGGAGTCTCGATCGATGAAAACCCAAGTCCTCTCTTCACTCGCCGCCGCCGCGGCCTTCACGCTGGCCGGGATGCTGCCCCTGGCCGCGCAGGCGCAGGCCACGCAGCTGAAGCCGGCTGCCGAGCGCATCAGCGATGCCGCCATCGCGGCCGACCAGCAGGCGTACGAGACGCTGCAGGGCCGCATCAAGGGCCTCAACGACAAGGGCCGGCTGGTGCGCGACTACCACCTGAGCAAGGCCCAGTGCTGGCTCGACGTGAGCTTCCACGAGTACACGCGCAACGACCGCAGCGCCTTCCCGCAGGAAGCGATGACGGAATCCGAGAAGCTCATCGTCGGCATGGAAAAGGGCGCCAAGCTCGGTACCGAGACGCCGCTGGTCAATGGCGCCGCTCGCCTGCGCCCGGACCTGTGGGAGCGCGCCACCAAGATCCACGGCACGCGCGGCTTCATCTGCGCCCAGCACAAGCTGGCCTGCTCGGAGGTCGAGCTGGTGCACGCCGGCAACGAGTTCAACCAGCAGCAATGGCGCCACGCCAAGCCCTATGTGCAGATCGCCGAAGACCTGATGGTCGAGGCCGAGGCGCTGGCCAAGTCCTGCCCCGAGCTGGCGCCCGCTGAAGTCGTCGCGCCGCCGGTCGTGCCGCCGGTGGTGCTGCCGCCGGTGCGTGAGGTCGAGCTGGGTGCGCATGTGGTCTTCAACTTCGACAAGTTCACCGAAGGCGACATCCGCAGCTACAGCCTGGCGCAGCTGGAGAGCCTGGTCGCGCGCATCAAGCGCGACAAGCTCGAGGTGGTGTCGATCGGCCTGAGCGGTCACGCCGACCGCCTCAACGGCACCGGCCAGTCGGACTACAACCAGCGCCTGAGCGAGAAGCGTGTGGCCACCGTGCGCGACATCCTCGTGCGCCTGGGCATCGATGCGAAGCGCATCTCCACCGTGGCACGCGGTGACCAGCAGCAGGTCGAGGCCTGCCGCAGCGGCTACCGCTCGCAGGCCGAGCTGCAGGAATGCCTGCTGCCGAACCGGCGCGTGGAGGTCACCATCGTCACGCGCGGCGCCAAGTAGCGGCGCTTTCGGCCGGTCCGCGGCCGGTGCATGGTGATGACGAGGCCCGGGCAACCGGGCCTCGGTGCTTGGCGGGGCCGTCGAGCCCCTGCGCGTCACGCGGCCCGCGCAAGCGGGCGCCGGCGCGTCAGGCGTCGATCTCGAGCAGCAGCCGGTGCGTGGGTTCGAGACCCAGGTTCAGCAGCTGCGCGATGTCGCGGATGTCGTCGGGCACGGCGGGGTTGTCCCAGCCGGTGGCCGTGTGCCGCGCCAGCCGAACGGCCAGGAGCACATTGCGCACCTGCGCCGAGTCGTTGTGCTGCGCGTCGTCGGTGATGCGCGTGAGCAGGCGCGGGATGCGCCAGTGCAGCATCAGCGCATGCTGGATGTCGGGCAGTGTCGCGCCCAGCAGTTCGCGCTGCACATCGGCGGAACGCAGCGTGGGTTCGGCTGCCTGGCGGTGCGCGATGGCCGTGGCCCATTGCGGCGCGCGCAGCCACAGCAGCAGTTCGGCCACATCGTGCAGCAGCGCCGCGGCGTGGATGACGGCCACGTCGTGGTCCATGCGCTGCACCGCAAAACCCGTGGCGAAGTTGGCCGCGCGCTGGCTGCGGCGCATCACCGCGCGGTAGCCGTCCATCGCCTCGGGCAGGCCCGCGAGCTGGTCCTCGATCACGGCCTGCGGGCCGAAGCGGTGGAAGAAGGGCGGAATGCCCAGCATCACGAGTGCCGCGGTGACGGTCTCGGGCTCGCCGCTGTCGCGGCCGCGGCGCAGATAGCCCAGATGGGCCAGCAGCTTCAGCGTCATCACCGGATCGGCGGCGATGCTCTCGGCCAGCAGGTGCGCGTCCACCATGTCCTCGTTCGCGCGGGCTTCTTCCAGTGCGTCTGCGGTGCAGGCGAGCACCGGCAGCGCGTCGAGCTCGAACAGGCGCGCCCATCCGGCGGTGTCGCGGGGCGGACGGGTCATGGCGGGCAACGCAGGAGCAAGGGTCATCAGGCAGCCTCGATGGCCGGGCGGACGCGCGGACGTTAGCGCGCCCGCCGCCATGTGATGCCTGCAATTCGCCGGCTGGAAGCGGTCAGTTGCCGCGTTCCAGCCGGCCGCGCATCACAGCCGGGTCACGCCTTCGAGCGTGCCCACGCGCACGCCGTCGACGAAGAGGGCGCCTTCGGGCGCACCGGCCTCGGCATGGAACTCCAGCAGCGGCGAGGCCGCCGTGCCTCGTGCTTCCTGCACGTGCAGGCGACGCGCCAGGCGCGCCACCGCGGCGCCGAGCCGGCGCAGGACGCGTGCGAGCGCACGGCGTGCCGCGTGTGTGCCGGACGGTGGGGCGAGGACCCCGGGATACGACTTGCTCATGATGAACTCCTGAACGGCGGCCGGCGCTCAGTGCGTCGGCGGGGGATGAAGACGGGCGATTTCGCTGCGCAGCGCCAGGCGCGCGGCATGGCGTTGGCCGGAACCGCTGACGCGGTGGGCACCGGCCTTGCGGGCACGGGCTGCCACGGCGTGCGGGTTGCGCGGCTTGGCGAGGCGGATGCTCAGGGGCTTCAAGGTCTTCTTCATGGCGATTTCTCCACGGGTGTTGTTCGAGTCACTGCGGGTCATGCCCGCCAAGCGCAGCGGCCCGGGTGCTTGCGCATCCCGGGCCGCCGTGCTGCCGGTGAGGGAACGCCGTCAGAGGCGTCCCGGACCGGGTTCGTTCGGCGGATCGGCGGCTGCGCGCAGCAGCGGTTGAAAGGCGGACAGCGGGAAATTCACGGGGACGAGGAGGCGGTGCAACGGCGCGAATGATAAACAAAGATTGCGCAAGCGCAAGCATAATTTCTCGTCAGAGCAAGGGATAGACGATGGCTGTCGCGGCCCGTCCACATGGCCCGCGAGTGAGGGCCCGCGGCTGCGGGCGCCGGATCGCAGGGGGCACAACGTGCCCGTCATCCCTCGCAAGGGCGTTCCCAAATGCGGGGCCACACGGCAGTGGCGCGGGGCACAACCGACTGGCAGGCGCTCGCGCGGCGGCGGCGCCGCCGCAACGTCGTGCGCGGCCGGACACACGCGGCCGGAGCCGACCCAGCGTGGTGGCGTGACGACCGGCGTCGCCGGCTGCCGTTTCAGCGCCGCTTCTTCAGCGGCGCCACGCCTTGCCGGGTGCGCTGCCACAGCGTCTGCGCCTCGTCGCTGCCGGGC
This sequence comes from Pseudomonadota bacterium, assembly GCA_963205115.1. Classification (GTDB taxonomy): domain Bacteria; phylum Pseudomonadota; class Gammaproteobacteria; order Burkholderiales; family Burkholderiaceae_C; genus Rubrivivax. Next base: position 58,853 of record CAUJHV010000024.1, read on the forward strand.
GCCGGGGCGGGCGGCGGCGGAGCGGCCGGCGGCGGCGACAGCACCTCGGACAACAGGTCCAGCAGCCGCGTGCGGGCGCGCTGCGGATGGCGGCGGTAGTAGCTCAGCACGAGGCCGACGATGAAGCGCTCGTCGTCGTCGCGTGGCACGCTGCTGGTATCGGCGGGTGGCGGCTCGGCGGGCACCTGCAGCGCCAGGGGCGGCGTGGCGCCGCGCGCGTGGCGGATGTCCATCCAGCCGGGCGGCTTGCGGCAGCGGCTTTCGAACTGGCGCGCCAGTCGCTCGCCGATCTGGCGCGTGCGGCTCTTGATCTGGCTCCAGTAGCTGGGCTGGATCAGCAGCTGTTCGGCGAAGCGCCGCTCGAGCCCGCGAAGGGCGGCGGCGTCGGGTGTGCGCACGGTCTGGACGACAAATTCGTCGAAGAGGGCCAGTGCGTTGTCCAGGCGGACCTGCGCCAGTTCGGCGCTGTCGAAAACGGGATCGGGCATGTGCCGATGATGATAAAGCCGCATTGACCCGAGGGTGCGCAGCCCGGTCATCGCACTACCATGTGCCCATGGAATTCGAGGCATCGCCGACGCCGCAGGTCATGCTCCCCAGTGCGGAGGAGCTGCCGTCGCTCGGCCTGGGTACGGCCCGCATGGGCGAGACGGCGGCGCGCGCAGCGACCGAGCTCGCTGCATTGCGCACGGCGCTCGACATGGGCTTCCGTGTCATCGACACCGCGGAGATGTACGGCGCCGGCGGCGCCGAGACGCTGGTGGGCCGCGCGCTGCGCGAGGCCATGGCTGCGGGCCTGCGACGCGACGAGCTGTTCATCGTGACCAAGGTGCTGCCGGAAAACGCCCATCCCGCCGCCATGCTGAAGTCGTGCGAGGCCAGCCTGGAGCGACTGGGCCTGGACAGCGTGGACCTGTACCTGCTGCACTGGCGCGGCAGCGTGCCGCTGAAGGAAACCATCGACGGCTTCGAGATCCTGCAGCGCCGCCACTGGATCCGCCACTGGGGCGTGAGCAACTTCGGCATCGACGACATGCGCGAGCTGATCGCCGTGCCGGGTGGTGCGGCCTGCAGCGTCAACCAGGTCTGGTATTCGCCCACGCAGCGCGGCGTCGAACTCGACCTGCTGCCGTGGATGCAGCTCTACCAGATGCCCTTGATGGCCTACAGCCCGCTGGACGAGGGCGACCTGGTGCGACACCCGGTGCTCGCGCGCATCGGCCAGCGGCATGGGGCGACTGCTGCGCAGGTGGCGCTGGCCTGGACCTTGTCCCGCCCCGGCGTCATGACCGTGCCCAAGGCCGTGCACGCGCTGCACCTGCGACAGAACTGGGAGGCGCAGCGCATCGATCTGTCGCCCGCCGACCTGGCCGAGATCGACAGCCACTTCCCCGCACCGCGCGAACGCCGGCCGCTGGCCGTGCGCTGAGGCGGCTGCGGCGGTTCAGGTGTCGATCTCGCGCTGCAGCGCCTCGACGCTGTCCAGCACGCCGCAGAACTTGTCACCGAAGGCCGTGAGGCGGTACTCCACGCGCGGCGGGAGTTCGGCGTAGGCCTGCTTGTCCAGGATGCCCAGGCGCACGAGCTTGCTCAAGCGCTCGTTCAGCACCTTCTTGGACACGCCTTCGATGCTGTGTTCCAGCGCGCCGGGCCGGCACACACCGCGCCGCACGGCGCCCAGCACGGCCAGTGACCACTTGCAGCCCACGATGTCCTCGACCATGCGCGAGACCGACGGCAGGGCGGGCGGCGACGCGTCGCCAGGCTTCATGGCAGGCACCTCCAGGTGACCGGGTCACCGTTTGGTGCCCGCTGTTCAGGCACGACCCTGCATGCTGCAATGACGCCCTGTCGAGCCGGAATTGTAGGAGTGCACGATGCGTACGATGCTTCTTCTGGCCGCGCTGCTCACGCTGGCGCCCCTGCCGTCCACCGCCGCACCGCCGGTGCCCTACCCCGAGGGCTGGCGGCACTGGACACACGTCAAGGGCATGGTGATCGAACCGGGCCACGCGCTGTACGAGACCTTCGGCGGCATCCATCACCTGTACGCCAACCGCAAGGCCGAACAGGGTTACCGGCAAGGCACATTCCCCGACGGGTCGGTCATCGTGTTCGACCTGCTGGAGGCGAAGTCCGTCGACCACACCATCCAGGAAGGCGGGCGCAAGGTGCTGGGTGTGATGGTCAAGAACGCGCGGAAGTACAAGGACACCGGGGGCTGGGGATTCGAAGCCTTCAAGGGCGATTCGAAGACCGAGCGTGCCGTGGGCGCGAACGCAGCGACCGCCTGCTTCGCGTGCCACACGTCCCGCAAGGACCACGACTTCGTATTTTCGACGTTCGGGAAGTGAGCCATGGCCAGCGCTGATGCCGGCCGGCGCGCGCGCACCGGTTTCGGGCTGGCGCCGCCCGGCCAGCCGGCGCCGCCTTGGACCACGACGGTCTGGTTCAACAGCGATCGACCGCTGCGCCTGGAGGAACTGCGTGGCCAGGTGGTGGTCGCGCATGCCTTCCAGATGCTGTGCCCGGCCTGCGTGAGCCACGGCTTGCCGCAGGCCCGGCGGATACAGGCGGCCTTCGAGGGCCAGGGCGTCGCCGTCATCGGCCTGCACACGGTGTTCGAACACCATGCGGCGATGACACCCGTGTCCTTGCGGGCCTTCCTGCACGAGTACCGCATCGGATTTCCGGTCGGTGTCGATGCGCCGGGCACCGAGGCCGGCAACCCGATCCCGTTGACGATGCGGGCCTACGCCATGCGCGGCACGCCGACGCTGTTGCTCATCGACCGCCAGGGCGATTTGCGCTATCACGGCTTCGGCACCGAGGACGATCTGATGCTGGGCGCGGCGATCGCCAGCCTGGCCATCGGGGACGGCTGAAGCGGCCGGGGCTTGCGGCCTGGGGCGCCAGGCCGCCGCCGGCCGCTGCGCGCGGCCACGGGTGTGTTCGCGGCGAACGGATTCGGGCCAAGAATGGGTGCCCACGACAGGCGATGGCCAGGCCGCATCGTTTCCTGCCTACAGTCACGCCTGCAGCCCCACCGAACACCTTGCCCCGATCCGACGGAGACACGCCATGAAGACCTATTCCATCGCCACCATTCCCGGTGACGGCATCGGCAAGGAGGTCGTGCCGGCCGGCCAGCAGGTGCTGCAGGCGCTGGCCCGTTCCAGCCAGACCTTCCGCTTCGAATTCGAGAATTTCGACTGGGGCGGCGACTACTACCGCCAGCACGGCGTGATGATGCCGGCCGACGGGCTGGACGCACTGCGCGGCAAGGACGCCATCCTCTTCGGGAGTGCCGGCGACCCGCACATCCCGGACCACATCACGCTGTGGGGCCTGCGGCTGAAGATCTGCCAGGGCTTCGACCAGTACGCCAACGTGCGACCCACGCGCATCCTGCCGGGCATCGATGCGCCGCTCAAGCGCTGCGGTCCCGGCGACCTGAACTGGGTCATCGTGCGCGAGAACTCCGAGGGCGAATACGCCGGCGTCGGCGGCCGCGTGCACCAGGGCCACCCGCTCGAAGCGGCCACCGACGTGTCGATGATGACGCGCGCCGGTGTCGAACGCATCATGCGTTTTGCGTTCCGGCTGGCGCAGTCGCGGCCGCGCAAGCTGCTGACGGTCGTCACCAAGAGCAACGCGCAGCGCCACGCGATGGTGATGTGGGATGAGATCGCGCTGCAGATTTCCAAGGAGTTCCCCGACGTCACCTGGGACAAGGAACTGGTCGACGCGGCCACGGCGCGCATGGTCAACCGCCCCGCCACGCTGGACACGCTGGTGGCCACCAACCTGCACGCCGACATCCTCAGCGACCTGGCCGCGGCCTTGGCCGGCAGCCTGGGCATCGCACCCACCGGCAACATCGACCCGGAGCGCCGTTACCCGTCGATGTTCGAGCCCATACACGGCTCGGCCTTCGACATCATGGGCAAGGGCCTGGCCAATCCGGTGGGCACCTTCTGGTCGGCGGTGATGCTGCTGGAGCACCTGGGCGAGGCCGATGCCGCGCGGCAGCTGATGGCGGCGATCGAACAGGTCACGGCCGACCCGACGCTGCACACACGGGACCTGGGCGGCCAGGCCACGACGCAGCAGGTCACGCAGGCCGTGTGCGCGCGGCTGGAAGCCGCCACGCGTCGCGTGACGGCCTGATCGTCTCGACAACCAGACGTCGGGCCGCTCCTGCCGCCGGCCGCATGGGCCGGCAGTGGCCCCTGGGCGTGGCTCAGGGCGATGCGCCGGACCCGCCGCCGATCACGCCGGCCTGGTGCAGGGTCTCGATGTCGGCATCGGCATAACCCAGTTCGCGCAGCAGCGCGTCGGTGTGCGCGCCCAGCGCCGGCGGCGGCGCGCGCAGGCCCAGGCGCTCGCCGCCCAGCGCCAACGGCAGCAAGGCGGTGCGTGTGTCGATCGCGCGGCCTGCGCCGCTGGCGTCGGGCGGCAGCGTCACGGGTGCCAGGCCGCCGGTGGCCGCGAGGTGCGGATCGTCGAAGAGGTCCTGCGGCCGTGTGATCGGCGCAAAGGGCAGGCCGATCTTCTCGAAGCGCGCGGCCAGCGTGGCGGCAGAGAATGCCGCGAAGCGCTCGCGCAGCAACGGCATCATCCAGTCGCGTGACTGAACTCGGGCGTTATTGCTGGTCAGGCGCGGGTCGGCGCGCAGGTCGGCGAAGCCGAATTCCTCGCACATCAGCGCCCACTGGGTGTCGCTGACGGCGGCCAGGAAGATCTGCTCGCCGTCCAGGACGTTGAACACGTCGTACACCGCCCAGGCGCTGATGCGGCTGGGCATGGGCGAGGCCGGCTGGCCGGTCACCGCAAACTGCATCATGTGCTGCGCGACCAGGAAGACGTTGTTCTCGAACAGCGCGCTGTGCACCTCCTGGCCGCGGCCGGTTTTTTCGCGCTGCGCCAGTGCGGCCAGTGCGCCGATCGCGCCGAACATGCCGCCCATGATGTCGTTGACGCTGGCGCCGGCGCGCAGCGGCCGGCCTTCGGGGCCGGTCATGTAGGCCAGGCCGCCCATCATCTGCACGACCTCGTCCAGCGCGGTGCGGTGTTCGTAGGGGCCGGGCAGGAAGCCCTTGTGCGACACGGCGATCAGCCGCGGGTTCAGCCGCGACAGTGCCGCGTAGCCGAAGCCCAGGCGCTCCATCGTGCCGGCCTTGAAGTTTTCGCTGAAGACATCGGCCTGGGCCAGCAGGCGCAGCACGATCTCGCGGCCGCGCGGGTCCTTCACGTCGACCGCCAGGCTCTTCTTGTTGCGGTTGAAGGTGCCGAAGAAGCCCGCGCCCGAGCCCATCAGCCGGCGCGTGCTGTCGCCCTCGATCGGCTCGACCTTGATGACCTCGGCGCCCAGGTCGCCCAGGATCAGGCCGCAGGTCGGGCCCATCACCATGTGCGTGAATTCCACGACCCGCAGGCCGGCCAGCGGCAGCGGGTTGGCGGGCGAGGGCGTTTGCGCCGCGTGGTCGGCGGTCATGCGGCTGTCCCTGCGGCGCCCAGCCGTCCGTCGCGCGGCGTGCGGCCGTCGGCGTAGACGAAGTCCCTTCCGAGGCCGGCGTCCGGCGTCATGCCGTAGAGGGGCTCGCCGGGCAGGCCGGCCTGCAGCGCGGCTCGGGCGGCCATCAGGGTTTCCAGGTCGATGCCGGTGGAGACGCCCATCGATTCGAACATGTAGACCAGGTCTTCCGTGACGACGTTGCCCGAGGCGCCCGGCGCGTAGGGGCAGCCGCCCAAGCCGCCTTGCGAGCTGTCGAAGGTGCGCACACCCACGTCGTAGGCGGCCAGGCAATTGGCCAGGCCGAGCCCGCGCGTGTTGTGCATATGCGCCGCGCCGGTGCGCTCGCCGATCTCGGCGCGCACACGCTGGAACAGCCGCCGCACCTGCGCCGGGTTCGCCATGCCGGTGGTGTCCGACAGGCCGATCTCGTCGGCGCCGGCCCGGGCCAGATCCGCGGCCAGGCGCAGGACATCGTCTTCGGCCACCGTGCCCTGCAAGGTGCAGCCGAAGGCGGTCGAGACACCGGCCTCGATGCCCACGCCGGGCGCGAGCGCATCACGCCGCGCCACGATGCGGCGCACCTCGTCGACCATCTGCTCACGTGTCTTGCGCACGTTGGCCAGCGAGTGCGCCTCGCTGGCCGAGACCGGCAGCGCGATCCGGTGCACGCCGGCGGCCATCGCGGCTTCGGCCCCGCGCAGGTTGGGCACCAGCGCCATCACGGTGAGGCCCGGCAGCGTCAGCGCGTGGCGAATGACCTCGGCCACGTCGGCCATCTGCGGCAGCAGCCGGGCGGGCACGAAGGAGCCGACCTCGATCTCGCGCAGGCCCGCGGCGTGCAGTGCGGTGATCCACGCGCACTTGTGCGCCGTGGGCATGGTGGCTTTGACACTCTGCAGGCCGTCGCGCGGCCCGACTTCGCTGATCGATACGTGGCTGGGCATGCGGGAATCGCCGTCGGGGATCACAGACGGTACAACAGAAGCGAGGACCGTACCGCGCCCGGCGGGCGGGGGTCCATGGGCTGCCCCGCCGCCCTGCTGTCGGCTCTCGGCGACGCTCACCGATTCGCTGGAGGGGACGCCGGCGTGCGCGCCGCGGTGCGCACGCTCAGCACCATCGTCACGGCCAGGATCGCCACCACCACGCCCAGCGAAGCCGTGACCGGGATCTTGAAGACATCGATCAACATCATCTTCGTGCCGATGAACACCAGCACCACCGCCAGGCCGTAGCTCAGCAGGTGGAACTTCGAGGCCACCGCGGCCAGCAGGAAGTACATCGCGCGCAGGCCCAGGATCGCGAAGACGTTGGACGTCAACACGATGAACGGGTCCATCGTGATCGCGAAGATCGCCGGTATGGAGTCGACCGCGAAGATCACGTCGGTCAGGCCCACCAGCGCGATGACCAGCAGCAGCGGCGTGGCGACGCGCGCGCCGTTCTGAACGGTGAAGAACTTTTCGCCGTCGAAAGTCGGGCTCACCGGCATCAGCCGGCGCAGCAGCTTCAGCGCGGGGTTGCTCTCCAGGTCGGGCTCCTTGCCCGCGGCCCACCACATCTTGATGCCGGTGAGCACCAGGAAGGCGCCGAAGACATAGAGGATCCAGTGGAAGTGCTGGATCAGCCAGGCGCCGGCCAGGATCATCGCCGTGCGCAGCACGATCGCGCCGACGATGCCGATCATCAGCACGCGCTTCTGGTAGACCGGTGGCACCGCGAAGTACGTGAAGATCATCAGGAAGACGAAGATGTTGTCCACCGCCAGGCTCTTCTCGATGAGATAGCCGGTGAGGAACTCCATCGCTCGGGTGTTGGCCACGGCGGTGCCGTGGTCCTGCTGGGCGGCCCACCAGAACAGGCCGTTGAAAGCGAAGCTGAGGGCGACCCACACGATCGACCAGTTCAATGCTTCCTTGACGCCGACTTCATGGGCGCCCTGCTTCTTCAGCACGACGAAGTCGACAAAGAGGGCCATCAGCACGATGGCGACGAAGACGGCCCACAGCCACGGCGGTGCAACGGTGTCCATCGGACACTCCTTTCGGCGCAATTGTTGAAACGACAAAGCGCCGAAAGGTCTTGCGCGGACAGGTGCGTCCGTGCGGCCCCGGGCTGCTGGCCGGGCGGCCAGAGTCCGTATTGACGGGGTCACGCGGCGACGGGCGTCGCCTGCTACTCCCCTCTCGACAGGCGCGATTGTGCGGGCGGGCCGATACCCTCAGAAGTCACGGGGTTGGCTCCGCCTGGGCTGTGCCGCAGCAGTCGCCAGGCACGAGGTGTCTGCCGGCTCTTGGCAGACACCTGTCGCGAGGCCGCAGCTTCAGTCGTCGTCGCGCACCTTGTGGTCCGCCATCAGCTGCTGCTGCACCGAGGGCGGCACGGCCTCGTAGTGCGACAACTCGACGGTGTAGCGGCCCTGGCCCTGCGTCATCGCATTCAGGCGCGATTGGTAGCCCGAGAGCTCCGACAGCGGCGCCTGGCCCTTGATGACCATGGCGCCGTTGACACCGTTGGCTGTGCCGCTGACCAGGCCGCGGCGCGAGGAGAGGTCACCGGTGATGTCGCCCATCGCCGCGTCGGGTGCGGTGATTTCCACGTGCACCACGGGCTCCAGCACGATGGGCCGTGCCTCGCGGATGGCCGCCAGGAAGGCTTTGCGCGCCGCAGTGACGAAGGCGATTTCCTTGCTGTCCACGCTGTGGTGCTTGCCGTCGTAGACGATGACCTTCACATCGACCACCGGGTAGCCGGCGATGGCGCCTTGTGCCAGCACCTCGCGCACGCCCTTTTCACAGGCCGGGATGTACTGCGTGGGAATCACGCCGCCCTTGACCTCGTCGACGAATTCGAAACCCGCGCCGCGCGGCAGCGGCTCGATGCGCAGGTGCACCTCGCCGAACTGGCCGGCGCCGCCGGTCTGCTTCTTGTGGCGGTGCTGGGCCGCGGCCGGTGCCGTGATGGTCTCGCGGTAGGCGATGCGCGGCGGGCGCGTATCGACTTCGAATTTGTAGACCTCGCGCAGCCGCTCCAGCAGCACGCGCAGGTGCAGGTCGCCCAGGCCGTAGACCACGGTCTCGTTCGTCACGGCCACGTGTTCGACCTTCAGGCACGGGTCCTCGTCGACCAGCTTGGTCAGGATCTCCGACATGCGCTGCTCGTCGCCGTGGCGCTTGGGACTGATCGCCAGACCGTGCACCGGCTCCGGGAAGGGCAGCGGCTTGAGGTGGATGTGGTCGTCCTCAGCGGCGTCGTGCAGCACGGCGTCGAAGTGGATCTCGTCGACCTTGGCCACGGCCACGATGTCGCCCGGCAGCGCCTGCTTGACCTCCACGTGCTCCTTGCCCTGCAGCATGAACAGGTGGCCGACCTTGAACGGCTTGCGCCCGTCGCCGATGTAGAGCTGGCTGTTCGGCGTGACGGTGCCCTGGTGCACGCGGAACAGACCCATGCGGCCGACGAACGGGTCGACTGTGACCTTGAAGACATGGCCCAGCACGTGTTTGTCGGCCACCGGGTCGGCGTGCATCGGCTGTGCGTCGTCGCCTTCGCCTTTGAGGAAGTCCGGCGCATTGCCCTCGGTGGGGTTGGGCAGCAGCTTGACGATCACGTCCAGCAATTCGGCCACGCCGGCGCCGGTGCGTGCCGAGACGAAGCACACGGGGATGAGATGGCCTTCGCGCAGCGCCTGCTCCAGCGGCGCATGCAGTTCGCTGGCATCGATGTCGCCGTCGTTGAGGTAGCGGTCGACGAACTCGCCGTCGACTTCCACGACCTGTTCCACCAGCGCGCGGTGGGCGGCGTCCACGCTGCCGAAATCGCTGTGGCCGGCGCGGTTGTAGAAGCAGTCGACGACCTTCGTGCCGCCCGCATCCGGCAAGTTCAGCGGCAGGCATTCCTTGCCGAACGCCGCCTGGATGTCTTCCAGCACCTGCTGCAGCTTCACGCCCTGCGCATCGATGCGGTTGACGATGATGAGCCGGTCGAGGCGGCGCTCGGCCGCGTACGCCATCATGCGCACGGCCATGGGCTCGACGCCGGTGGCGGCATTGATGACGATGGCGGCGGTCTCGACAGCTTCGAGTGCCGGCAGGCTCTGCCCGAGGAAGTCGGAGGCGCCCGGGGTATCCAGCAGGTGGATGCGCGTGCCGGCGTGCGTCAGGTGCATCGCCGCGGCGTTCAGCGAGTGCTGGTACTTGCGCTCCAGGGGGTCGAAATCGCTGACGGTGCTGCCGCGCTCCAGGCTGCCGACGGCGCCGATGGCACCGGTCTTCTGCAGCAGGGCCTCGGCGAGGCTGGTCTTGCCCGCGGCCGCCGGACCGACGAGCGCAAGCGTACGGATGGCGGCGATGCCGCCATGGACTGGGCTTGACATGGAATGTGCTCCTTGCCGCCCAGCGCGCGACCGGGCCGGCTGCTCTGAGTTGTGATGTGGCCCAGCCTATCCCTTCGGCCCGGGCCGCACAAGGCGGCCGAACAGAAGCCTTGCGGCAACGCAAGTCGCCCGGGCGTGAGCGACAGCTTTCGCCGCCGGCCTTGGCGACCGGCATCACTCGTGCCGCAGTGCCTCGATGGGGTCCAGCTGCGCAGCGCGACGCGCCGGAAAGTAGCCAAAGACCACGCCGATCAAGGCGGCAAAGGCAAACGCCAGCAGATTGATCGTGGTGTCGAAGGCATAGGGCACACCCATCAGCGAAGTGATCGCCATCGAGGCCCCCACCGCGATGGCCACGCCCACCACCCCGCCCAGAGCGGCCAGCGCGACGGCCTCGATCAGGAACTGCAGCAGCACCTCGTGCCCCAGCGCGCCGATGGCCAACCGGATGCCGATCTCTCGCGTGCGTTCGGTGACGCTGACCAGCATGATGTTCATGATGCCGATGCCGCCCACCAGCAGGCTCACCGCTGCCACCGCGCCCAGCAGCATGGTCATCACGCGCGTGGTGCCGGACAGCGTCTCGGCGAGCTGCTGCGTATCCAGCACGTTGAAGTTGTTCTCGTCGCTCTCGCCCAGCTTGCGCCGCTCGCGCAGCAGCCGCGTGAGGTCGGCCTTGATGCGTTCGGCGTCGGCGCCGTCTTCCATCGATACCAGGAGCGTGCCGACGTTGACGCTGCCGGTCAGCCGGCGCTGCACGGTGGCGATAGGCATCACGACGACGTCGTCCTGGTCGTTGCCCATGACGGCCTGGCCCTTGCCCTGCAGCAGGCCGACGACCTCGCAGCTGATCTGGCGCAGGCGCAGGCGCGAGCCCACCGGGTCTTGCGTGCCGTAGAGCTCGCGCCGCACGGTGGCGCCGATGACGCAGACCGACGCGCCGGCGCGTTCTTCGGCCGGCTCGAAGATGCGGCCGCTGGCCAGCGTCCAGTTGTTGGTCTCGAAATAGGCGTCGGTGGTGCCGTAGACCACCGTCGACCAGTTGCGCGCACCCTGCACGGCCGATACGCCGGCCGTGGTCTGCGGCGCGACGGCGCGCACGCCGGGGATCTGCGCGGCGATCGCGTCGGCGTCGGCCTGGCGGAAGGGTGGCGAGCCGCCCGAGTCGCGCCCGGGGCCCAGCCGTTGCCCGGGGCGGATCTGCAGCAGGTTGGTGCCCAGGCTGGAGATCTGGTCCGACACCGCCTGCGTGGCGCCGTTGCCCACGGTCACCATGGTGATCACCGCGGCCACGCCGATGACGATGCCCAGGATGGTCAGGAACGAACGCAGCAGGTTGCGGCGGATCTCGCGCAGGGACAGCAACAGGGTGTTCCACCACATGGTGCGTGCCTCAGGCGGCAGCGGCAGCGACCACAGGCGCCTGGCGCGTGTCGCTGTCGATCAGGCCGTCGACGAAGTGCACCACCCGCTGCGCGTAGGCGGCCATGTCGGGCTCGTGCGTGACCATCAGCACGGTGATGCCGCGCTCGCGGTTCAGTACGGCCAGCAGATCCATGATCTCGCGGCTGCGCTGGCTGTCCAGGTTGCCCGTGGGCTCGTCGGCCAGCAGCACGGTGGGACGGGTGACCAGCGCGCGGGCGATGGCCACGCGCTGCTGCTGGCCGCCGGAGAGCTCGGCCGGCGTGTGGCCCTCGCGGCCCTGGAGCCCCACCGAGGCGAGCGCCTCCATCGCCGCCTGGCGCCGTGCCGACGCGCTTTCGCCGCGGTACAGCAGCGGCAGCTCGACGTTCTCCAGCGCGCTGGTGCGCGGCAGCAGGTTGAAACCCTGGAAGACGAAGCCCAGGTGTGCGCGACGCAGCAGCGCGCGCTGGTCGCGGTCGAGCTGATGCACCGGCACGCCGCGGAACAGATAAGCGCCGGCGGTGGGCGTGTCCAGGCAGCCCAGGATGTTCATCGCGGTGGATTTGCCTGAACCGCTGGGGCCCATGATGGCGACAAATTCGCCTGTGGCGATATCCAGATCCACGCCGCGCAGTGCCGCGACTTCGGCCGCGCCTTCGCCGTACACCTTGGTCACGCCGCGCAGCCGGATCAGCAGCGGCTCGGCGCTCGTGGGACCTGTCGGGGTGTTCATCGCGCGGCTGCCGACCCGCTGCCCTGGCCGACGATGACCGCCATGCCGGGGGTGAGTGTGGCGCTGGTGACCTCGGTCATGCGGCCGTCGCTGGGCCCCGGCGTCACGGCCACGGCGCGCGGCTGGCCATCGGCCAGCACCCAGACCTCGCGGGCCTGCGCGGTATTCGTGGCGGCGCGGCGTGGTGCGCCTCCCGTGCGGGGCGGGCGCGGCATCATCGCCGAGACGATGCCGCCGCCGCCCGACGCCGCCGCCGCGGTGGACGCTGTGGCCGGGCTGTAGCGTAGGGCCGCGTTGGGCACCAGCAGCGCATCGGCACGCTCGAGCGTGGTCACCGTGGCCGTGGCGCTCATGCCCGGGCGCAGGCTCAGGTCGCTGTTGTCCACACTCAGCTCGGCGAGATAGGTCACGACGTTGTCCTTCACCGTCGAGCCGAAGCCCACGCGTGTGATCGTGGCCGGGAAGCGCCGCGTGGGGTAGGCCGCCACCGTGAAGCGCGCCGGCTGGCCCGCCTTGACCTGTCCGACGTCGGCCTCGTCCACATAGACCTGCAACTTCATCTGTGCGAGGTCTTGCGCCAGCGTCATCAACGTGACGGCCTGCAGCGACGCGGCCACCGCATTGCCCGGCTCCACCGCGCGCGACAGCACCGTGCCGTCGATGGGCGAGCGGATCGAGGCCTTGGACAGGCTGGTGAGGTTGGACGCGAGCGTCGCGCGGGCCTGTGCGATGCTGGCCCTCGCGTTGGCTTCGGCGGCCACCGCCCGTGCCGCGGCGGCCTGCGCGGCCGACAACTCGGTGGCCGACGGCACCTGGCCGCCGGAGCGCTGGAACACGTCGTTCAGTCGCGCCAGCGCCTCGCGGGTTTCGATCACGGTGGCCTGCGCCTGCTGCTGCGCGGCGTCGCCGGCGGCCACGGCGGCACGCGCGCTGGCAACCTGGTCGCGCAAACGCGCATCATCCAGTTCGATCAGCAGTTGGCCCTTGCGGACCTTGTCGTTCACGTCCACCAGCACGCGCGAGACCGTGCCAGAGAGCTCGCTGCCGATGGCCACCTGCGTGATGGGCTGCAGCGTGCCGTTGGCCGTGACGGTGACGCTCAGCGCCCCGCGTGTGACCGCCTGCGTCTCGTAGTGCGGCACGGCGGCCGCGCGGCGCTGGTTCTGCCAGTACCAGGCGCCGGCCGCCGCAGCAGCCAGCAGCACCAGCAGCAGCCAGGGTGTGGGACGGCGCCACCAGGGGCGGCGTCCGGCACCTGGGCCGAGAAGTTGCGACAGGGCGGGATCGGTGGTGCTCATCAGGGGTGATCCGTGGGGCGCGCGGTCGTGGCCGGCGCGCGGCCGTGGGGTGTGCTCGAGGGCGTTCTGACCGGCGACCCGCCGGGCTTGGACGTGTGCGTCGCGGGCCGGCGCCCGACCGGCGCGCCGGTCACGGACGCGGCTCCACGTGGTTTGACGCGGCACCCGGTTCCTCGGGCAGCCACCCACCGCCCAAGGCCTTGTACAGCCGCACGTGCAGCGTATTGAGGCTGGTGCGCGAGACGGCCAGCGCGTCGTCGGCGGACAGGCGTGTGCGCTGGTTCTGCAGCACGGTGGTGAAGTCGATCAGGCCGCCGGCATAGCGCTGCTCGGACAGCGCGGCCGCGGCGCGGGCCGCAGCCAGCGCGCGCTGCTGGCTGCCGATCTGGTCCTGCGTGGCCTGCAGCGCGACGAGCGTGTCCTCCACGTCCTGCAAGGCCGCGAGGACGGCCGCGCGGTAGGCCGCCGTGGCTTCGTCGAAAGCGCCGCGCTGTGCCTCGACGAGTGCGGCGCCGCGCCCGGCGTCGAAGACCGGCAGGCTGATGCTGGCGGCCAGCGAGGCCACGCCGGCGCCGGAGCCCAGCGCGGCCAGGCTGAGCGCCGACAGCCCGATCGAGCCGCCCAGCTTCAGGCTGGGCAGGCGATCGGCCTGTGATTGCCGCACGCCCTGCGCCGCGGCGCGCACGCGGGCTTCCGCCGCCTGCACGTCGGGGCGCTGGCGCAGCACCTCGGCGGGCAGGGCCAGCGAGAGACCGGGCGGTGCGGAAGGCACGGGGCCGTCGGCGATCGTCAGGCGGCCAGGCGGCTGGCCGGTCAGCACGGCCAGCGTGTGCAGCGTCTGTTCGGCGGTTTGTCGCAGCGCCGGGATCTGTGCCTCGGTCTGCGCGACCGCCGCGCGTGCCTGCTCGACATCCAGGTTGCTGACCAGCCCCGCCTCCAGCCGCCACTGCGCGATCTGCAGCGTGCGCTGCTGGCTCGCGAGGTTCTCACGCGCGATCTGCAGCCGCGCCTGCGTGCCGCGCCACTGCAGCAACTGCAAGGCCGTTTCGGCGGCGATGGCCAGCCGTGTCTGTGCCAGCGTGGCGGTGCTGGCGCGCAGGTTGAAATCGGACGCGGCAGCGGCCGCTGCCGTGCCGCCCCAGAGATCGGGCTCCCAGCTGGCGTCGAGCCCCAGCGCCGCATGGCGCGCGCTGCTGCGACCTTCGGCGACGCTGACCTGGGACGACGCGCTGGAGCCCACGCTGGGCCAGCCGGCGCTGGCGCTGATGTCGCGCTGGGCGCGCGCCTGACGCAGCCGCGCCGTGGCGCCGGCGATGTCGGTGGAGCCGGCCAGCGCCTGCTGGATCAGCGGGCCCATCGCCGGGTCGGCGAAGCGCTCCCACCAGGCACTCAGGCGTGTGGCGTCCGGACCGGAACCTGCCGTGCCTGCTGCGACGTTCGCGGCGTTCCAGGTGGCCGGAACTTCGGGAACAGACAGGGAAGGTGCCGTCGGCGCCGCGCAGCCGACCAGCAGGCACGCCAGCGCCGCAGCGGGAATCAGGCCCCGGCGGGAGCCGAGCAGCCGCGCACCACGCGGTGCGGGGCCTGTCCGCACGGGGCTCGGCGCCGTTGTGGGTGCGGCGGTGGACGAATGCGCAGGTACGGCTGCGCTTGCGGCTGAACGCGCAGTTGCGCGTGTGGCAAAGATTGCACCTGCAGGTGTGCAAGGTTGGGCGGGAGGGGCCGGTCTACGGGTGGTCGAGGGCACGCCATGATCTTCTGCCCACGGTGTTGCCCGCAGCCCTGCGTCAGGTCAAGCTGTGTAAAGCTGCGGCCCTCCGCCCTACTGGAACGCCACTTCCGCGAAGCTGCGCAGCTTGCGGCTGTGCAGCTGATCCAGGCGCTGTGCCCGCAGCAGCTCCATCGCGCGCAGGCCGATGCGCAGGTGCTGGTCGACGCGCTCGCGGTAGAAGGTGTTGGCCATGCCCGGCAGCTTGATCTCGCCGTGCATGGGCTTGTCGCTGACACACAGCAAGGTGCCGTAGGGCACGCGGAAGCGGAAGCCGTTGGCGGCGATGGTGGCGCTTTCCATGTCCAGCGCGACGGCGCGGCTCTGGCTGAAGCGCCGCTCGGGGCCCGGGTGCGGCAGCAGTTCCCAGTTGCGGTTGTCGGTGGAGGCCACGGTGCCGGTGCGCAGCAGGCCCTTGAGTTCCCAACCGCTGAGCTGCGTCACCTCGGCCACGGCCTGTTCCAGCGCCACCTGCACCTCGGCCAGCGCCGGGATCGGCACCCACAGCGGCAGTTCTTCGTCCAGCACATGGTCCTCGCGCACGTAGCCGTGCGCCAGCACGTAGTCGCCCAGCTGCTGCGTGTTGCGCAGGCCCGCGCAGTGGCCCAGCATCAGCCAGGCATGCGGGCGCAGCACGGCGATGTGGTCGGTGATGGTCTTGGCGTTGGCAGGCCCCACACCGATGTTGACCATGGTCACGCCGCTGCTGTCCGGCCGCATCAGGTGGTAGGCCGGCATCTGCGGCAGGCGCGGCGGCGGCGTGCCCAGGGCGTCCCCGGGTTCGGCCTCCAGGCCCTTGCGCCGCGTCACGACGTTGCCGGGCTCGACGAAGGCCACATAGGGGCTGTCGGGATCGTCCATCAGCGCGTGGCCCAGCTTGATGAACTCGTCGATGTAGAACTGGTAGTTCGTGAACAGCACGAAATTCTGGAAGTGCTCCGGCGCGGTGCCCGTGTAGTGGCGCAGGCGGTGCAGCGAGTAATCGACGCGCGGCGCGGTGAACAGCGACAAGGGCTCGGGCTCGCCGGGGCGCGGCTCGTGTGTACCGTTGGCGATGCCGTCGTCCATCGACGCCAGGTCCGGCAGGTCGAACAGGTCGCGCATCAGCAGGCGGCGTTCGGGCGGCAGGCTGCCTTCCAGGTGGTCACCTTCGCCGAGCGAAAAGTGCACGGGGATCGGCTGCGTGCTGGTGCCGACCTCGATGGGCACGCCGTGGTTCTTCAGCAGCAGGCGGAACTGCTCGCGGTAGTAGCGGGCAAACAGATCCGGCCGCGTCACGGTGGTCTCGTAGGTGCCAGGGCCGGCGACGAAGCCATAGGCCTTGCGCGAATCCGCGCGCGCGACGGTGTCCACCCGCACCCGCACGAAGGGGTAGCAGGCGCGCACGTGCTGCCCGTCGTCCTGGCCGGCCACGAAGGCCTGGAGCGCCTTGCGCAGGTGGTCGACGCTGGTCTGGTAGATCTCCTGGACCCGCGCAAAAGCGGCATCGGCGTCGTCGAAGCGGGCGGGAGCGGTGTACAGCGGCAGCAAAGTCATGCGCCATCCTAGCCGTGCGAGGGTGACGGCAGCGCGAACGGCCGGGCCGGCACCACGCGCAGCGCGGCCGGCAGGACATGCACCGACCACGCCCGGGCGGGGCCGAGATCCTCGCCGTCGGCCGCCAGCGGCACCGGTTCGCGCGCCTGCGCATGCAGCGCCGTGAAGGCGTGGCAGCGCACGCGCGGATGCGACAGGTGCCGGCCCGCCAGCAGCCGCGGCAGCATCGCCAGCGTGGCCCGGCGGCCGAATCGGCCGGCCACCAGCAGGTCCAGGTGGCCGTCTGCCACCTGCGCGTGCGGCACTGCCGGCATGCCGCTGCCGTAGCTGGGCGTGTTGAGCACGGAGGCCATCAGGGCCGGGCCGTCGTGCAGCAGGCTGCCGTTTGCATCATGCAGGGCCACGGGCCAGTTGCGCAGGGCCGCCACTTCGCCCAGCGTGGCCCACAGGTAGCGCGGCAGCCCGCGCAAGCTGCGAGGTCCGCGCAGCGCGCGGGCGCCGACAGCGGAATCGAAGCCCGCCGTCAGGCTGCTGGCAAAGGGCAGGTGCTGCCCGTTGCTGCGCAGTTCGCCCAAGTCCATCGGCGCTGCGGGGCTGTCCAGCGCATGGGCCAGCGCCTGCTCCCAGCGCCGGCCGGCCACGCCCATCGCGCGTGCCAGGTCGTTGCCGCTGCCCATGGGCACGAGGCCCATTTCGGCCTGGCGGTCGCGCAGCGCCGGCAGCATGCGGTGCACCGTGCCGTCGCCGCCGACCAGCACCACGCGGCTGCCGTGCGGCTGTTCGCGGATGTCGGCCAGCGCCGCGTCCACGCCGTCGACCACGCGGCAGCGGGCCGTGGAACCGCGCGCGGCCAGCAGGCGTTCGATCGGCCCGTGCAGGCGCGCGCCACGGCCGCCGGCGGCGTGCGGGTTGATCAGGACCAGGGTCGGCGGGGGTGCGTCCAGGGGAGTGCCTTCGTGCGGCGCGCGTCACTCATGGCTCATCGCCCGTAGGGTGGCCAGGCGCGCGCATGGCCAATTGTGTGCGGTGCTGCCACACTGGCCGCATGGAACCAACCCTGCCCGGGGCGCCGACGCCCGCGCCCGTTGCTGCCGCTGCCGGGGCGCCCACTGGCGTGCCCGCACCCACGGGCGCGCCCGCGCAGGTGCCGCCTTCCGCGGCTGCACTGGCCATTCCGGCGGTCGCGCGTGAGCCATCCGCCGCGCCGGCGGCGCCGGGCTGGGCGACATTGATGGTGTCCAGCTGCAACCTGCTCAACCTCGCGTTGCCGGGCCGGGTGTTCTACTCCAACCAGGCAGCTTATGGTACGGACGACTACCGCCAGAAGATCGACTGGCTGGGCTCGATGGTGGCGCGCCTGAACGCCGACGTGATCGGCTTCCAGGAGGTGTGGGACGAGGCGGCCTTGCGCGCGGCCGTGGCCCGCAGCGACATGCGCTATCCGCACGTCATCGCACCCGGCGCGGAGAACGGCGCCACCGGCACGCCGCGCCTGGGCCTGGCCACGCGGCTGGCGCTGGAGAGCGTCGAGTCGATCGAGGCCTTTGCGCCGCACGAACGGGTGCAGGTGCCGGAGATCGGCGAGCAGCAGCGCTTCGAGCGCCCGGTGCTGAAGGCCACGCTGCGCATGAAACACGGCCAGCGCCTGCACGTGCTGGTGGCGCACCTGAAGAGCAAGCGGCCGAAATACCTGCAGGACGCCGACGGCAACCCGGTCGAGGACCGCGACGACCCGGTGGTCACCGTGCGCGCGACGATGCGCTCGATGGTCATGCGCGCGGCCGAGGCCGCGGCGATGCGCGGCATCGTGCTGCGCCTGGTGCAGCGCACGCGCGACCCGCTGATCCTGCTGGGCGACATGAACGACGGCCCGCATTCGGTGACCAGCCAGATGATCGCGGCCACGCAAGCCATCGCCTACGACCGCCAGGCGCGCGACACGGCGCTGTTCCACGCCTGGGACGTGCAGGTCGAGCCGGCCCTGCGCCGCGACATGGCCTATTCGCACGTGCACCAGGGCTGGCCCGAGATGCTGGACCAGATCTGGGTCAGCGAGGAGTTTGTCGGCAGCTCGCGGTTCGCCATCGGCGATGTCAAGCGTGTCGAAGTGTTCAACGACCACCTGCACGAAAGCCGCGAACGCTGGCGCAGCGACCACGGCTTCGTGCGCGCGCTGCTGCGCGTGCGGCTGGGTCTTGGCGTTTGACAATTCCTTACTGTCGCTAGGGATTCACGGCGTACAACGGCACGCATACGCTTCGGCGTCAACGTGCCATGAAAAACCTCGCCACTGCCTTCGGTCTGGTTTTCCTGTGCGCCCTCACGGTTCTCGTGCAGGCCCAGGAGCCCGCGCCTGCGCCGTCCACACGGCAGGCCGAGACGGTCGAGGTCAAGACGGCGGCCGTGCAGTCGCCGGGCCCCTGCATGCGCGGCGGCCGCGGCTGCCAGCCGCGCAAGACCGCGACGCCCTGAGTGCGGCTTCCCGGCCGGGTCAGGCGCTGCGGCCGGCGTCTGTGCCACCATGGCGGCATGTCTGATCGGGTCATTCCACTTCTTCCCCTGCTGACGGCTGCGGCCGTGGTCCTGGGCAGCGCGTCGGCGCGTGCGCAGGACGAGGCGGCGTTCTCGCGCTGCCTGGCCGGGCTGCAGGGCGATGCGCAGCGCGAGGGCGTCACGCGGGCCACCTTCGAGCAGCTGACTGCCGGCATCAAGCCGGATCCCAGCCTGCTGGAGCTGCTGGACAACCAGCCGGAATTCCGCACGCCGATCTGGGACTACCTGGCTTCGCTGGTGGACGACGAACGTGTGGCCGACGGCCGCGCGATGCTGGCGCAGTGGCAGCCGCAGCTGGCGGAGGTCGAGAAGCGCTACGGCGTCGACCCGGCCACCGTGGTGGCCGTGTGGGGCGTGGAGAGCAATTTCGGGCGCAGCTTCGGCAAGCGGCCGATCCTGGCCTCGCTGGCCAACCTGTCGTGCACGGGGCGTCGCCAGGCGTATTTCCGCACGGAGCTGTTTGCGGCCATGAAGATCGTGCAGCGCGGCGACGTGACGGCCGATGCCATGGTCGGTTCCTGGGCCGGCGCATTCGGCCACACGCAATTCATGCCCAGCACCTACCTGCGCCTGGCGGTGGATTTCGACGGCGACGGCCGGCGCGACCTGGTGGGCAGCGTGCCCGACGCGCTGGCCTCGACGGCCAACTTCCTGGCGCGCGGCGGCTGGCGCACGCAGCAGCCCTGGGGCTACGAGGTCAAGCTGCCGGCCGGCTTCGACACCAGCGGCACCGGCCGCAAGGCCAGGCGCGCCCTGGCCGACTGGAGTACGCGCGGCGTGCGGCGCGTGGACGGCTCGCCGCTCAACGGTCCGGCCGAGGGCGCGGCGCTGCTGCTGCCCGCCGGCCCGCAAGGCCCGGCCTTTGTCGTGTTCTCCAACTTCGACGCCATCTTTGGCTACAACGCGGCCGAAAGCTATGCGCTGGCCATCGCGCACCTGGCCGACCGGCTGCGCGGCGGTGCGCGCTTTGTCACGCCCTGGCCCACGGACGATCCGGGCCTGTCGCGCGTGGATCGCCGGGAGTTGCAGACCCTGCTGCTGGCGCGCGGCCACGCCATTGGCGAGGTCGACGGCGTGCTGGGCGCAGCCTCGCGCGCGGCCATCAAGGCCGAGCAGCAGCGGCTGGGCCTGACGCCCGTCGACGGCCGCGCCGGCCAGAAGCTGCTGGGCCGCCTGCGCGCCGGCGGCAACTGATCCACGGCGTTAGACCTCAGCCGCAGCCGCCGCCGCGGCGAAGCCCGCCGCAGCAGACGGCGCCTCAAGGCAAGGTCAGCACCAGCGGCGGCGCGATGCGCGCCTTGGCCACATCTTCTGCATGGAAGGGCAGCTGGGGCCACTGCTTGGCCGAGAAGGCCCGCAGCTGGTCAGTGGTGTGCGGCGAAGCCGGGTCCGTGCTCTGGCCGTAGGTCAAGATGGCCTGGGCCACCGGGCCGCGGTCATCGAAGCCGACGGTCTGCACGTAGCTCGTGCCGTAATCGATGCGGATGCCCTTGGGCCCGATGCCCGGTGCGCCGCGGTCGCCCAGGTTGTTCAGCACGCCTTCGATCTCGTCGCCGCCATGCAGGCCGATGTCGGCGTCGGTGATGGCCGGACGCTGCACGCGGGCCAGCGGGGCATCCAGCGCAAAGCCAGCGCCCTTGACCTTGGCGACGGCGCCGGACAGCGATTCCCAGACCTTGGCCGCCACCGCGGCGTCGGCCATCTTCAGGCCCGCCGGACCGGCCACCGGGTTGGCGGGGTCGAAGGCCGTGCGGTGCACGCCGGGGATGCTGCGTGCCGTGCGCCAGAACTCGCGGAACAGGTGTGCACCGCGCGAGCCGCTGTCGCTGGTGCGGTCCCAGCTGCGCAGCGCGTTGCAGCCCTCGACGGCGGCGGCGTCGGCCGGCGGCGTGACCGCGCAGGCCACCAGCAGGTCGGGCATCACCGCGTGGCCCATGAAATTGCGGTTGGTGAAAAGCTGGCGCTGTGCGCGTTCGGCGGTGACCTTGCCCTCGGCCAGCATCAGCGGGATCTCGAACAGGCCGGCGCGGGTGCGCGTGCGGTTCAGCTGCGCATCGCCCACCAGCGGCGAGATGCCGCTGAAGCGCGCCTCGGGGTGCGTGTAGACGAAGCTGTCGTTGCTGTTGTGGACCCAGTCGCTGCGCATCACCACGGGCATGCGCGCCGGCGGCGTGAGGCCGGGCACCGGCGAGGCGCTGTCGCGCCGCCAGTCGCAGGTGCTCTTGCTGCCGTCCAGCACCACCAGGCCGGCCGCACGCAGCAGCGCCTTGGCCGGCGCGCTGGGTGCGCAGCGTTCCAGCTGCGCGGCGTCCACATCGGGAACGACGCTCACATCGGCATACATCGCCTGGCCGTGGCGGTCGGCCGCGATGGTGTTGACCCAGGGGATGCCCAGGCTGCCCATGGCGCTGCGCATCTCAGCCACGCTGGTGGCGCGGCCGAAGGCCAGCCAGGTGTCGGTGGACCGGGCATTGCCGCTGTTGGCGTCCTGCAGCGCGTAGGCCGTCTTGGCCGTCCAGTTCAGCCCGGCGCGTGGGTTGACGATGACCGGACCCCAGCGGGTGGACCACACGGTGGTCGTCTTGCGCTGCAGGCTGCCGTCGGGCTGGCGCACGTCGATGCCGATGCTGCGCGAGGCCATCTTCATGGTCTGGCCGTCGACGACGTAGGCCGTCGGGTCGCCCGCGGCCAGTGTCAGCTCGTACAGCGTGAAGCGCTTGCCGGTGGACACGGTGTGCGACCAGGCCACGTCCTTGTTGAAGCCGATCTGCACGATGGGGCTCTGCCCGAGGCTGGCGCCCATGACGTCGAGCCGGCCCGGCACCTTCAGGTGCATCTGCCAGAAGCGGTTGACGCCCACCCACGGGAAGTGCGGGTTGCCCAGCAGCAGGCCGCGGCCGCTGGCCGTGGTGTCGCGCCCGAAGGCCCAGGCGTTGGAGCCGAAGGGTGAATCCAGCAGGCCCGCTTCACGCATGGCCTGCGCGGCGTCGGCGAGTGTGGTCGGCGCGACCGGTTCGGCGGATGCCGCGCCTGCGGCCGGCGGCCGGGCACCCAGCATCGCATCGGCCAGCGCTGCGATGCCGGCCTGCACACTGGTGACTTCCGCCAGGCGCCTGAATTCAGCCACGGTCATCGGCCGTACCCAGGGCTGGTTGGCACAGGCCGCCGGCAGCTGGTTGCGGCGATCAGCCAGGAAGCGGTTGTAGCCGGCCACGTAGCCCTGCGCCAGACGGCGCGCGTCGGCGCTCTGTGCGGCCCAGGCCTTTTCCAGCGCGGCGTCGTCCATGTGCGCGCCGACGAAAAAGTCGATCTGCTCATTGGGCAGCTGGCGCAGCCCGAACAGGCCGCTGGCGGTGCCGCCGCCGAAGAAGCGGGCGCGTTCGCCGCGCACGCTGACCAGCTGCTGCGCGGTCTGGCACACGTTGTCCTGCGCATGGGCATAGGCCACGCCGTAGGCAAGGGACTCCATGTCCGGCGCGGTGATGTGCGCCACGCCATGCGTGGTGCGTTCGATGGTGGCGCTGCGCGGGCCGCCGCTGCCGGACATCGGCGTGCTGCAGGCGCTCATCAGCAACAGGGCGGCGGCGCTGGCGCCCAGGGCCAGGCGGGCCGCGGGGGCGGTCTTGCGGGACATGTCGGTTCTCCTCGTGGCGGCCGCCGCGCGCGCGAGTGGCGCGGCCGGACCCTGTCCGACAGCCTAGCGCAGCGCGATCGCCACGGACATGCGGGTCTGCGCGCGGTGCGGAACTGCGCCGACCCCTGAGCGCGAGACCACGCAGGTGCACCCGCGCCGCCGGGCATCGGCCCGGCGCGGCAGGCCCCGCGCGGCCTTACATGCTGCGCCGGTACTGCCCGCCCACCTCGAACAGCGCATTCGTGATCTGCCCCAGCGAGCAGCAGCGCACGGCGTCCATCAGCACGGCAAAGACGTTGCGGTTGTCGATGACGGCCTGCTGCAGCCGCTCGAGCATCGCCGGCGCCTCGTGCGCGTGGCGGGCGTGGAAGTCGGCCAGGCGTCGCAGCTGCGACTGCTTTTCTTCCTCGGTGCTGCGCGCCAGCTCGATGGTGTCGGGCACCAGATCGCCCTTGGGGTTGCGGAAGGTGTTGACGCCGATGATGGGGTACTCGCCGGTGTGCTTGAGCATCTCGTAGTGCATGCTCTCTTCCTGGATCTTGCTGCGCTGGTAGCCGGTTTCCATCGCACCCAGCACGCCGCCGCGCTCGGCGATGCGCTCGAACTCCGACAGCACGGCTTCTTCGACCAGTTCGGTCAGCTCCTCGATGATGAAGGCGCCCTGGCTGGGGTTTTCGTTCTTCGCCAGGCCCCACTCGCGGTTGATCACCAGCTGGATGGCCATCGCGCGGCGCACGGATTCGTCCGTGGGCGTGGTGATGGCCTCGTCGTAGGCGTTGGTGTGCAGCGAGTTGCAGTTGTCGTAGACGGCGATCAGCGCCTGCAGCGTCGTGCGGATGTCGTTGAAGGCGATCTCCTGCGCATGCAGTGAACGGCCAGAGGTCTGGATGTGGTACTTCAGCTTCTGGCTGCGTTCGTTGGCGCCGTAGCGGTCGCGCATCGCGGTGGCCCAGATGCGGCGCGCCACGCGGCCCAGCACCGTGTACTCCGGGTCCATGCCGTTGCTGAAGAAGTACGACAGGTTCGGCGCGAAGTCGTCGATGTGCATGCCGCGCGCGAGATACGCCTCCACGAAGGTGAAGCCGTTGCTCAGCGTGAAGGCCAGCTGGCTGATCGGGTTGGCGCCGGCTTCGGCGATGTGATAGCCGCTGATCGACACCGAGTAGAAGTTGCGCACGTCGTTGTGCACGAAGTACTCGGCGATGTCACCCATCACCTTCAGGCTGAACTCGGTGGAGAAGATGCAGGTGTTCTGGCCCTGGTCTTCCTTGAGGATGTCGGCCTGCACGGTGCCGCGCACATTGGCCAGCGTCCAGGCGCGGATCTTCTGCGCTTCGGTGTCGGTGGGCTCGCGGCCGTTGTCGGCCTTGAACTTCTCGAGCTGCTGGTCGACGGCCGCGTTCATGAACATCGCCAGGATCGACGGCGCCGGGCCGTTGATGGTCATGCTCACGCTGGTGGCGGGTGCGCACAGGTCGAAGCCCGAATACAGCACCTTCAGGTCGTCCAGCGTGGCGATGCTCACGCCGCTGTTGCCCACCTTGCCGTAGATGTCCGGGCGCAGGTCGGGGTCGTTGCCGTAGAGCGTGACCGAGTCGAAGGCCGTGGACAGCCGCTTGGCGGGCATGCCCTCGCTCACGAGCTTGAAGCGGCGGTTGGTGCGGAAGGCGTCGCCTTCGCCCGCGAACATGCGCGTGGGGTCTTCGTTCTCGCGCTTGAAGGCGAAGACGCCGGCGGTGTACGGGAAGCTGCCCGGCACGTTCTCCAGCATCAGCCACTTCAGCAGTTCGCCGTGGTCTTCATAGCTGGGCAGCACGACCTTGCGGATCTTGTTGCCCGACAGCGTGGTGTGCACGAGCGCGGTGCGGATCTCCTTGTCGCGGATCTTCACCACGTACTCGTCGCCGGCGTAGGCCTTCTGCATGTCCGGCCATTGCGACAGCAGCTTGCGGGCGTTCGGGTCGAGTCGCGATTCGCGCGCATCGGCCAGCTTCAGCACGGTCTGCCGTGCGCCGTCGCGCGTGGCGTCGTCCTCGTGCAGCATGCGGGCGCTTTCGCGCAGCTGTTGGATTTCGCGTGCCAGCCGGGCCTGCTCGCGCGCGCGGCGCTTGTAGCCGCGCACGGTGTCGGCGATGTCGGCCAGGTAGCGCACACGCGACGGCGGCACGATGGGCGTCTGGTGCGTGCTGTGGCGTGTGGACACCCGCGGCAGGCGGCCTTCGCCGAGCGTCAGGCCCAGCGCCTGCAGGCGCGGCAGCAGGGCCTGGTACAGCGCCGTCACGCCGTCGTCGTTGAAGCGGCTGGCCATGGTGCCGAAGACCGGCATCTGGTCCGGCGGCGTGGTGAAGGCTTCCTTGTTGCGCTGCACCTGCTTGGCGACATCGCGCAGCGCGTCGCTGGCGCCCTTGCGGTCGAACTTGTTGATCGCCACGAATTCGGCGAAGTCCAGCATGTCGATCTTCTCGAGCTGGCTGGCGGCGCCGAACTCCGGCGTCATCACATACATGGGCACGTCCACCAGCGGCACGATGGCCGCGTCGCCCTGGCCGATGCCCGAGGTCTCGACGATGATCAGGTCGAAGCCCGCGGCCTTGCAGGCGGTCAGCACGTCGGGCAGCGCCTGGCTGATCTCGCTGCCGAAGTCGCGTGTGGCCAGGCTGCGCATGAAGACACGGGCGGTGCCGGGGGCGGCGCCATCCGCGGCCGGCGTCGTTGGCGCGGCGGTCTGCGACGGTGAAGACCATTCGCTGATCGCATTCATGCGGATGCGGTCGCCCAGCAGGGCACCACCGCTCTTGCGCCGCGACGGGTCGATCGATATCACGGCGATGCGCAGGCTGTCGCCCTGGTCCAGCCGCAGGCGGCGCACCAGTTCGTCGGTGAGGGACGACTTGCCGGCGCCGCCGGTGCCGGTGATGCCCAGCACGGGGATGCGCGTGCCCGCGGCTGCGGCCGCCAGGCTTTCCAGCAGCGCCGGCTCGGCCTTGCCGTTTTCCAGCGCGGTGATGGCCTGCGCCAGCGCGCGCCAGGCGGCGTCGCTGTGGCCCTGCAGCGCGGATGCGTGCTTGGGCGCATGCGCGGACAGCTCGGTGTCGCAGCGCATGACCATCTCGCCGATCATGCCCTGCAGGCCCATGCGCTGGCCGTCTTCGGGGCTGTAGATGCGCGTGACGCCGTAGTCCTGCAGCTCGCGGATCTCGGCCGGCACGATGACCCCGCCGCCGCCGCCGAAGACCTGCACGTGCGCGCCGCCGCGCGCGCGCAGCTGGTCGATCATGTACTTGAAATATTCGACGTGGCCGCCCTGGTAGCTGCTGATGGCGATGCCCTGCACGTCTTCCTGCAGCGCGGCGGTGACGATCTCGTCGACCGAGCGGTTGTGGCCCAGGTGGATGACCTCGGCACCCATGCCCTGCAGGATGCGGCGCATGATGTTGATGGCCGCGTCGTGCCCGTCGAACAGCGACGCGGCGGTGACGAAGCGCACCTTGTGCGTCGGGCGGTAGTTGGCCAGGGCCTGGAATTCGGCGGACAGATCGGTCATGGCGGCGGTTCTCGCGGAAGAAGGGCGGCTGCGGAAACGATGCCCGCGCGGTGGCAGGCATCGGCACTCCAATTGACGTGCGCGTCAATTGAATCATGCCACCCGCGCCTGACGTCCGCGTATCACGTTCGCCGCTGCGGGTCATGGTTATCACCTAAGCGCCACGTCGCTACCATGCGCGCAACAAAGTCGGGTGGGTGCCGCCCTGGAGGGTCGCCGCGCGGCACCGTCATCGCGAGCCCCTTCCGCAGTTCCCAGTCTGCGCGACCAGCCACTGACGGGTGCATCGGCGCATGCCCCACGGAGACCACGCCTTGAGCTTCCTGGCCATCGACATCGGCAATACACGCCTGAAGTGGGCGCTGTATTCGCAGGCCACGCCAGGCGGCGTGCCGGACGAGCAGGGCGCGGTGTTCCTGGAGAACATCGACACCCTGTCGGAGAGTGAGTGGACACGGTTGCCGGAGCCCGAGGGCATCCTGGGCTGCAACGTGGCCGGCGATGCCGTGCGGCGCCGCGTCGAAGAGCAGCTCGAGCTGTGGGACCTGCAGCCGCGCTGGGCCTACTCGAGCCCCGGCGCCTGCGGTGTGACCAACGGCTACGACTATCCCGGACGCCTGGGCGTGGACCGCTTCGTGTCGCTCATCGGCGCGCGCTGGACCATGCAGCAGCGCGGGCCCGACCGGCCCGTGCTGGTGGTGATGATCGGCACGGCAGTCACAGTGGACGCGCTGGACACGTCAGGCCATTTCGTCGGCGGCCTGATCCTGCCCGGCCACGGCATCATGCTGCGTGCGCTGGAAGGCGGCACCGCCGGCCTGCGCGTGCCCACGGGCGAGGTGGTCGAATTCCCGACCAATACCAGCGATGCGCTGACCAGCGGCGGCACCTATGCCATCACCGGGGCCATCGAGCACCAGTACCGGGCGCTGCAGGCCCGCTGCGGCGAAGCGCCGCTGACCCTGGTGACTGGTGGCGCCGGCTGGAAGGTCGCACCGCACATGAACTTCCCGCATGTGCTGCTGGACTCGCTCATCTTCGATGGTCTCCTGGTGCTGAACGCGAGTCGTCGTCGGGCTTCGGGCTGAGCCGTGTGTGGTGGCCGGCGTCCGGTCGCATCAGCCGCGCCGCCGAGCGCACCTCGGCGTGCAGCGCCGCCAGGTCGGCGTGCAGGCTGGACATCTGGGCGCGCAGGTCGGTGAGGATCTCGCGCTCGATGCGGCGCTCCTCGGTCTCGATCCACGCGGTGGCGATGGCGGCCGTGACCAGCGTGAGCACCCCGAAGCCCAGCAGGACCACGAAAAACGCAAAGATCTTGGAGGCCGTGGTCGTGGGCACCACGTCGCCATAGCCCACCGTGGCCGCCGTCGTGAAGGCCAGCCACAGGCCGTCGCCCAGCGTGGGCGTGGTCGGCTCCAGCCACCAGAAGCCCACGCCGCACAGCATCAGGACGACGAAGGACAGGATCAGCAGGTAGGCCGTGCCGCCGCGGCTGACCAGGTGCTGCACGGCCCACACCATGCGCAGCAGGGTCAGCAGGGCGACCGCCAGGCGCAGCATCAGCGCGGGCGAGGAAGCCGTGCTGGGCGGCACCACGGCTGCAGCCACCAGGCCGGCCACGAGCAGCAGATCCAGCACGTTGGCCCGCACGTGGCGCGCGGGATGCGGCGTGTGGGACGCCGTCATGGCCAGCGCTGCCGCGACCACGGCGGCCGCCACCACATAGGCCAGATCGGCCATCCAGACCTGGGATGCGCCCAGCAGGTCGATGTAGAACGCGGGGATGGTCAGCATCAGTGCCACCATGACCGGCCAGCGCCCATGGCGGTAGGCGCGCAGGGCCTGCGGCTGTGTGCCCGGCGGCAGGTGCAGGCCCAGGCGGAGCGGAATCGACGATGGCGGGTCGGCGGTGCGCGGCGGCTTCATCGCACGAGGCTAGCGGCTTGCCCGCGCACGTGCTCTGACGCCGGTCAGGTCCGTCGCGACCAGGCGGCAAGGCCCCGTGCGGCGGTCGGACGCTCGGGCCCGCCCGAGGAGGCTTTTCGGCGAAGAAGAGGTACATTCGGTCACACTCACCCTCTTCGGGGGGTGTCGGATACAGGGGCTGCGCCGAGGCGGGCCAGCGGATACCGTGCGGCCTCGCACAGAAGTGGCAGGACCTGAAGTCGATCGCGTGATGGCATTGGATGCGAGTGAGCAAGGCCCCGGCGGCGGGATGTTGCCGGCCGGGACGCAGGTCAAGGACCAGGTCGTTCAGGCATGGGTGCGCGCGGTGCCCGAGGGGCACCTGTACCGCGTGGTGCATGCGCTGAGCCGCGAGACGGCACTGCTGCAGGAGTTCTATCCGCCGGATTGGGCCCGGCGCGAAGGGGACCGCGTCGTCGCGCAACCCCATCGCACGATGGATTACCAGGTGGGCCTCAAGCGCTTCCTGCTGCGCGTGCGGCAGCTCTCGCGCCTGAGCCACCCGGCATTGCCCACGCTGCTGGACGCCTGGCCGGGCCAGGGCACGGCCTATGCGCTGCTGGCCGAACCTGCGGGCCGTTCGCTGGCCGAGGTCGTGCAGTCTGCTGGCGGCAACCTGCCCACGGAGCGCTTCTGGTCCTGGCTGAATGCCTGCATGGATTTCGCCGAGTGGCTGCATGCCCAGGGCAAGGTCCATGGCGCCTGGGATCCGACGGGCATCTGGGTGATGGATGACGGCCGTCTGGTGCTGCCGCCGCCGGACGTCGAGGGCGGGGCGCAACCCGGCTCGCCCTGGCAGGCGCTGGAACAGACGGCGCTGGCGCCCATCGGCACGCAACGGGGTCCGTGGACCGATGTCTTCGGCATTGCCGCCCTCGCAGCCTTCATGCTGACCGGCCAGGGCCCGATGGCCGCTGCGCGCCGCGGGGTGGGCCAACGCTGGTCCGCACCCACCAAGTTGGGCGAACGCGACGCGCCCGCCGTCGACCAGGTCCCGCCAGCCCTGATGGCTGCGATCCGGGTAAGCCTGTTGCCGAACCCGCGTCAGCGGCCCCAGGGCATTCCGCAACTCAAGGCCATGATGGGCCTGAACGCACCGCCTGGCGCGGATGAGGCCGCAGCGACCGTGTCGGCGGGCCTGGCCCCCGCGCCGCCCGGACATGCCGAACGTGCCGGGCCGGACACCGTGCCGGATACCGTCGCGCTCGAGGAATATGCCGACGAACCGGCGCCCAGGCCCGAGGCGGCGCAGGTGCCGCCGGCTGCAGCCTCTGCGGTGGCGCCACCTGCCGATGCGGCGGGCACGACGCCGCCCGTCCGCCCGGCGGCCGTGCCACCGGTGACTGCGGTCAAGTCCGCGCCCGCGTCGGCCGCTGACCGTGTGCCGCCCGCAGTCGCCAAGGCGGAGCCCATGCTGGAATCGGCGCGCAAGGTGGCCCCCAAGAAGCCTCGCCGTACGCGTGCCAAGGGCGAAGTGCGGGCGGATTCCCTGCCACCGTCGGGCTGGGATTCGCGACCGAGCCGCATCGGCGGCGACTCGCGTCCGCCGCCTCCGTTGCCGATGTCCGGGCTGGCCGCCTCCGGCGTGACCCGGGGCGCACTCGTGCCGGTGTCGGCTGCGGGTCTGCCCGTGCCGCTGGGGTCGGATTCGCTGCCGCCGTCGCAGCCGCCGGATCCGCGCTCAGCGGGCCGCCAGCAGTCGGTGCGGGCCGCCGCCGTGGCGGCCTTCGCCGCCGCTGCGCTGGCCGCGGTGCTGTTTGTGATGGAGCCGCCCCGGCCCACCGAAGTTGCCGCTGCGCGCGGACCTTCGACGTCGACGCCGCAACCCATCACCCCAGCGGAACGCACGCTCCAGACCCAGCCGCCAGGTGCAGGTCCCGGCCCGGCGGCTGCGGCCCCGTCAACGACGCCAGGCACAACAGCAGAAGCGCCCACACCCCAAGCGAACCCGCCCCGGACTGCACCGGCAGCGGTGGAACCGTCCACGGCGGTGGCGGCCACGCCAGCTGCGGGGCGCACGCAGGCAGGCGCCTTGCCCGGCAACGCCGCGACGCCTGGCCCCGTGGCCGGCGGTACCGCCGGTGTGGCGACCGCTGCAACCGGCACGCCCGCCGTGGCTGCCGCCGTGCCGCCGGCCGAGCCCCTCGCATCCGCGCGCACCGCCCCAAGGGGCGACACGCGCGCGGAAACCCGTTCGGCAGCGCGCGATGCGGCCGTGGCGGCCACGGCCTCCGGTCTGGCCGGCGCCACGCGCGCGGCGCCAGGCTCGCCGCGCCTGTCGCGTTGCAGCCAGGCCCTGCTCGAACACTCACTGGGCACGGATGCCGCCGCGGCGGGCGTGGCCCAGCACTGCCGATGACCATCGACCCTTTCCGATCGACCCTGCACGCGCCTGCGCCGCGCCGGTTCCTGGCCGCCACGGCACTCGCGCTGGGCCTGGCGATGGCGGGTTTCCTGGGCGGCTGTGCCGCCCCGGTTACGGCGCCGCCGCCGTCGACCGCCAGCACGCCGCTGCAACAGACCACCGACCGCCTGACCGACCTCGTGCTCGCGCAGACGCAGCAATTGCGTCCCGCGACAGCGCTGCCGCCCGCGGCCGTGCCGGTGTCTGTGGCGCCGGCCCTGATGCTCGATGCCGCCGAGCGCCGCCCGCAGGCGGTGCAGGTCCCTGTGCCGCGCTGGATCGCGCAGCGCATCGCCGAGCAGCACCGCGCCTTTGCGGTGGTGCCCGAAGGCGACGCCAGCGCGCGTGTGCGCCTGCGCGCCCGCCTGGAGCCTGAAGACGCGCCGCCAGCGGCCGGCTTGGTGCCCTTCGTGCTGACGGTGGAAGCGCTGGATGCGAAGGACGGGGCACTGATCGTGGCCGTCAGCGAACGCGTGCGCGACCTGTCGCTGCAATCCCTGGTGGCCACCCGCCCGGCGGAGCGCCCGCCCGCGCCGCTGCCGGTCAGCGACAGCGTGCACGCGCTGAACGCCGAATACGTGGCCTTGCTCAAGGCGGGCAAGGACACGGAAGCGCAGTCGGTTTTCAAGCGCATCGTGGCTGAGGGTCTGGCCACGCGCAACCTGCCGGTGCGTCTGCTGTTCGCACCCGCCTCTTCCGAGTTCTACCCGGATCCGGTGCTGATCCGGCGCTACGGCTCGTGGCTCGCCGAGGTGGCCGATCAGCTGTCGCGTTCGACCCAGTGCCTGGAGATCGTCGGCCACGCCAGCCGCACCGGAAACGAGGCCGCCAACCGCCGGCTGTCGAACCAGCGTGCGCTGGCGGTGCGGCGGATCCTGCTGAAACACGCGCCGGCGCTGGGGCCTCGCCTGTCGACGGTGGCGCTGGGGCGCTCGCAGACCCAGCCCGGCGCTGCCCCCGACGAGATGCGTGAAGCCGGCGACCGGCGTGTCGACCTGAAAGTCGTCGACTGCCCGTGACGCCGGTGCGTGCGCCTCGGGCTGGCGCGCGCACCAGGAAACCCCGCAAGCCCTGACCAGCCTCCCGCCCGGCGCGCGGGTCAGCCCGCCGTGCGGCTACAGCACGTAGCGCGACAGGTCTTCGTTGCGCGCCAGTTCGGCCAGGCGCTGGTCGACCATGGCCGCGTCGATCAGCACCGTCTGCCCGCCGCGGTTCGGCGCGTCGAAGCTGATGTCGTCGAGCAGCCGCTCCATCACGGTGGACAGGCGGCGCGCGCCGATGTTCTCGGTGCGTTCGTTGACGTCGAAGGCGATCTGCGCCAGGCGCCGCACGGCGTCCGGTCCGATCTCCAGCGTCACACCCTCGGTGGCCAGCAGCGCCTGGTACTGCTTGATCAGGCTGGCGTGGGTGGCCGTCAGGATGGCCTCGAAATCATCGACCGACAGCGGCGACAGCTCCACACGGATCGGGAAGCGGCCTTGGAGCTCGGGAATCAGATCGCTCGGGCGCGCCAGGTGAAAGGCGCCGGACGCGATGAACAGGATGTGGTCGGTCTTGACCATGCCGTACTTGGTGTGCACGGCCGTGCCCTCGACCAGCGGCAGCAGGTCGCGCTGCACGCCCTGGCGGCTGACCTCGGCGCCCTGGCCTTCGGCGCGCGAGGCGACCTTGTCGATCTCGTCGATGAAGACGATGCCGTTGCCCTCGGCCTGGGCCAGCGCCGCGGCGCGGATCTCGTCCTCGTTGACGAGCTTGCCGGCTTCTTCCTCGACCAGCAGCTTCATGGCGTCGCGGATCTTCAGCTTGCGCGCCTTCTTGCGCTCGCCGCCCATCTGGGAGAACAGGCCGCGCAGCTGCTCGGCCATCTCTTCCATGCCCTGCGGGCCCATGACTTCGAGCGTCGGCTTGGACTCGGCCAGTTCGATCTCGATTTCCTTGTCGTCCAGCGTGCCTTCGCGCAGGCGCTTGCGCATGACCTGGCGCGCGGTGTTGTCCGCGGCCGGGGCGCTGTCGCTGGCAAAACCCACATGGCGCGGCGGCGGCACGAGCACGTCCAGGATGCGGTCTTCGGCCCCGTCCTCGGCATACAGGCGGCGCGATGCCACCTGGCGCTCGCGCTCCTGCTTGACAGCCACCTCGACGAGGTCGCGGATGATGGTGTCGACATCCTTGCCGACATAGCCGACCTCGGTGAACTTGGTCGCCTCGACTTTCACGAAAGGTGCATCGGCCAGCCGCGCCAGGCGGCGGGCGATCTCGGTCTTGCCCACGCCGGTGGGGCCGATCATCAGGATGTTCTTGGGCGTGATCTCGCCGCGCAGCTTCTCGTCGACCTGCTGGCGGCGCCAGCGGTTGCGCAGCGCGATGGCCACCGCGCGCTTGGCGGCCTTCTGGCCGACGATGTGACGGTCGAGTTCGGAGACGATCTCGGCCGGGGTCATGGCACTCTTCATGGGCATCGGGGCGTCGTGCGGTCAGCAGACCGCTGGGGGAGGGCGGGCGGGGCCACTGCCGGGCGACCGCATCAGCCCATCATTCCAGGATTTCGACGACGTGGTTCTGGTTCGTGTAGATGCACAGGTCGCCCGCGATGGCGAGCGACTGCTTGACGATCTCGGCGGGCGTCATCTGCGTGTGTTCCAGCAGGGCCCGCGCCGCAGCCTGCGCATACGCGCCGCCGGAGCCGATGGCCACGATGCCGAGTTCCGGCTCCAGCACGTCGCCGTTGCCGGTGATGATCAGCGAAGTCTCGCGGTCGGCCACGGCCAGCATGGCCTCCAGGCGGCGCAGCACGCGGTCGGTGCGCCAGTCCTTGGTCAGTTCGACGGCCGAACGCAGGAGGTGCCCCTGGTGCTTCTCGAGCTTGGCCTCGAAGCGTTCGAACAGCGTGAAGGCATCGGCCGTGGCGCCGGCAAAACCCGCCAGCACCTGCTCGCGGTAGAGGCGGCGCACCTTGCGCGCGCTGGCCTTCATGACGATGTTGCCCAGCGTGACCTGGCCGTCACCGCCCATGGCCACCTGGTTGCCGCGCCGCACGCTCAGGATCGTCGTGCCGTGAAAAACGGGGGATTCGCCGCTCATACGCGCCGCACCTGGACCTTGGCGTGTTCGTTGATGCCCATCGCCCCGAAGAACAGGGCCACGAGCCGGTGGGTGTCGGTGAAGCTCACCTGGCGGCCTTCGTTGCGCCGTGCGAGCACCCAGTTCAACAGGTCGCCCGCGGCGATGAAGTCGACGCGGATCAGGTGCGCGCAGGAGACCGTCACGATCGGTGCGGTGTCCAGGCTGGCGTTGATGCGCGTCAGCGTGGGGGACAGGTCGCTGACCAGCTGGCCCGACAGCTCGACATGCGCGATCTGGATGGTCGTGCCCGGATCGGTCAGGCCCGATTCGTGGAACGAGGTCGAGACGTCGCTGAAGACCGAGAGCTGCGGCGACAGCGTCGGGTGGCCCGGGTCGCTCAGCCGCACGGTGCAGCGCGTGGGTTCCCAGGACGGCGGCGACACCTCGTAGGTCACGCAATAGTCGATGGCCGCTTCGTCGAACTGGTCGGCGCGGTTGGCCAGGCGCAGCGCATCCAGGCGGGCCAGCCAGAAGGCCGGGTCGGCATCGCGCACGCCGGTGGGCGCGGCTTCGGCCAGGGCCGTGAAGAGGCGGTCGCCGCCGATCCAGCGCATCTCGATGGCCTGCCCGGCCCACAGCCGGAACAGCGTCGACATCTGCGTGGCCGCCTCGACCTCGACGTGTTTCAGGCCCGACCAGTCCAGCACCCAGGGCAGCGGCAGCTGCAGCGTCTGCGAGCGCAGCCGCGACACCGCTTCGGTATCCAGGATCGCCGGGCTGATCCAGCCGACATCGCCGCCGACGGCGGCGGCGCTCAGGCCCACGGCCGACGCCGGTGACGCCGCTGCCGCTTCGGCCACCAGCCGGGGCATCGAGAACCACTGCGGCGCGGACCAGCCGAAGCGGTGGGCGTAGTCCATCGCCAGGCTCTCGAAGTTCTGCTGCTGGCCCGTGGCGCGGTAGAGGTCGAACATGACCAGCCAGGTCTCGGCGTGCTGCGCACGCAGACCGCCCGGGCCGATCAGTTGTTGGAGCGACCGCTCACATTGCGAAAAATCGGCATTGGCAAAGGCAATGACCGCCTCGTCGAGCTCGGGGTCGTGCACGACTTCGGTGGTCTCGACCTCCACGCCAAGCGGTTCGCGGCCGACCGGGAACTCATTGGCGCCGCCGATGGACTGGCGGCTGTCCATCGATTCCGGCGTCAGCGGCCCCAGACCGTTGCTCATGATGACCGAGGTGGCCGCCGGCTCGTGCAGGATGGGTACGTCGCTCAGGTCGAGGTCGGGCCGCGTCGTGGTGCCGCGGGTGCCCAGCGGCGAGCCGTCGCTCAGCACATCGGTGACCTGGGGCAGTTCCTGGCCCAGCTGCGCGGCCATGGATCCCGGACCGTGCCGCGACAGCACGCCCGGTTCGGTGGGGGCATCGAAGAAGGCGGTGTTCTTGCTGCCGCGGAAACCCGGCGTGTCGCCGACCATTTCGCGTTCGATGTGGTCGATCTTGGCCTTGACCACGCCTTGCGTGCGCGCGCTGATCGAATCGCCACCGGGCCGCGGGGCCTCGGTTTCGTCCAGGCGCGAAGACGGACCCAGCGCGGCCAGCTGCTCGGCGCTGAGGCCCTCGCGCCGCACGCGGCGCAGCATGTCGAACTCGCGCTTGCGCACGAAATCGTTGCGCCGCTTGCGCTCGACCATGGCACGCAGCTCGGACCGTTCGAGATCCTTGCTGTCGTCCTGGCGGGAATTCAGGTCAGCCCACTCCAGGGTGGGGTTCGACACGAACTGCACCACCTTGCGGAAGAAGCTTTTGTTTTCCTTGGGCTCCGCCATGTCGGGTGCAGCTGCGCTTCGGGCTATCCGGGGTACGGTTCTGAACAGGGTAAAGGGCCTCGCGCAGGGGCGCGAAGCCGCTTCAGTCCCCGAACATCTTCTGCTTCAGTTCGCGGCGCTGCTGGGCTTCCAGGGACAGGGTCGCCGTCGGCCGCGCCAGCAGCCGGGGCAGCCCGATGGGCTCGCCGGTTTCATCGCAATAGCCGTACTCGCCGGTGTCCAGTCGCGACAGCGCCTGGCTGATCTTCTTGAGCAGCTTGCGCTCGCGGTCGCGCGTGCGCAACTCCAGGGCGTGCTCTTCTTCGATCGTCGCACGGTCGGCCGGGTCCGGCACGATGGTGGTGTCTTCGCGCAGGTGCTCGGTCGTCTCGCCGGCGTTGGACAGCAGATCGTCCTTCTGCCCCTGCAGGCAGGCGCGGAAGTAGTCGATCTGCTTGTCGTTCATGTACTCGCTGTCGGGCATCGCGAGCAGTTCGGCTTCGGTCAGGTCACGGCCGGCCTTGGTCTTCCAGGCGTTGACGAGCTTGGGATCTGCCTTGGTGACGGTCTTGACTGGATTCATGGGTTCAGGATGAACGACCGGCCGCCGGGCCGGTCCGAAACGGTCGGCAAAACCGTGGGTAAGCGGCATGGCCGCGCTCTGGGCGGGGGGATCCGAGATCGCGCCGCCGGGAATTTCCGTCACGGCCGACTTGCGGCCACCAGACGCACGTGTGGCAGCCTTTGGCGCGACCGCCGGCTCGTGGCCCACGACCGCGGCTGCCGGCTTGGCAATCTTGGTGGTGGTCTTGGCTGGGGGCTTGCTCACGGTGATCTCCTGGCCGTGGCGTCGGGCACGCGGACGTAAATCTGACAGGCCACCCGCGAGGGTGGTTCGAACCCGGCCGGGGGGGCCAAAGGCGCGCGGATTGTAGCCACGCGTTCCATGCGGCGTGACGCAGTTTGCATCACATCGCAACGGGCTTGTTGCAGCGCATCAAACCAGACATTGTTCCAGGCCTTGGAGGAGCACGTCACGGGGCAGGTCGATCCCGATAAAAACCATCTTGCTCTGCTTCTTCTCGCCGGCTGCCCACTTGGGCCCGAGGTCGCTGCCCATGAGCTGGTGCACGCCCTGGAAGATCACCTTGCGGTCGCTGCCCTTCATGAAGAGCACACCCTTGTAGCGCAGCATCTTCGGGCCGTAGACCTGGACGATGGCGCCCAAGAAGTCTTCCAGCTTGGCCGGGTTGAAGGCCTTGTCGGCGCGGAAGACGAAGCTCTTCACGTCGTCGTCGTGGTGGTGGTGATGCGGGTGGTCGCAGTGCTCGCCATGTTCGTGGTCATGGTCGTGTCCGTGATCGTGGTGGTCATGACCGTGGTCGTGGCCGTCGTCCGCGTTCAGGAATTCGGGGTCGATATCCAGCTTGGCATTGAGGTTGAAGCCGCGCAGGTCCAGCACCTGGGCCAGCGGCACCTCGCCGAAGTGGACCTTCTGCATCGGCGCACGCGGGTTCATGTGCTTCAGGCGGTGGATCAGGCTGTCGACCTCGGGCGCGCCCACCAGATCGGCCTTGCTGATGAAGATCTGGTCGGCGAAGCCCACCTGGCGGCGGGCTTCCTGCCGCGTATCCAGTTGCTGGTCGGCGTGCTTGGCGTCCACCAGCGTGAGGATGGCGTCCAGCACGTAGCTTTCGGCCACGACGTCGTCCATGAAGAAGGTCTGCGCGACGGGGCCGGGGTCGGCCAGGCCGGTGGTCTCGATGACCACGCGGTCGAAGTCGAGCTCGCCCTTGCGGCGCTTTTCGGCCAGGTCCGACAGGGTCGTGCGCAGGTCTTCGCGGATGGTGCAGCAGACGCAGCCGTTGCTCATCTGGATGATCTGTTCCTGCGTCTCGACGGCCAGGATGTCGGTATCGATGTTCTCTTCGCCGAATTCGTTTTCGATGACGGCGATCTTCTGGCCGTGCGATTCGGAAAGTACGCGCTTGAGCAGCGTGGTCTTTCCCGAGCCCAGGAAGCCGGTGAGGATGGTGGCGGGGATGAGGCCGGTGGACATGGTGGGTGTTCTCGTAGGGGGCGCCGTCGTGCAACGGTCGGGGGCGGTCCGGCATTGTCTTGCCGGGCAGCCAATACCCGAAGCTAGGCCATATGGGGACAGTTCTCGCGAGGGCAAGGCCTTGCCCCGCAGGACGGCTCAGGTATTCTCTGCTTGTTGCAACTTCCGGCACCGCTGTGTCCGAACCCCAGTCGCCGAGGCCGGCGCGATCCGTCGCCGGCCGCCCAGGTGATCGCTCTCCCGATCGCCGTACGTTATTCGAGCGCATCGTCGAGTTCATCTCGCCGGGCCCTGATTCCAAGGACGAACTGATCGAGTCCCTGGCCGAGGCCGAGCACCGCGAGCTGATCGAGCCGGAGTCGCGTGCCATGCTCGAAGGCGTCATCCGCATGGCCGACATGACGGCCGGCGACGTGATGGTGGCGGCACCGCGCATGGACCTGCTGGATATCGCGGCCGACTACGACGAGATCCTGGCCACGGTCATCGAGACCGGGCACTCGCGTTTTCCGGTGCATGAGGGCGCGCGCGACCAAATCATCGGCATCCTGATGGCCAAGGACCTGCTGAAGCTGCAGCGGGCGCCCGAGCTCAATCTGCGCACGCTGCTGCGCCCGGCCGTTTTCGTGCCGGAAAGCAAGGGCCTGAACGAGCTGCTGCGCGACTTCCGCTCCAACCGCAACCACCTGGCCATCGTCATCGACGAGTTCGGCAACCTGGCCGGCCTCATCACCATCGAGGACGTGCTGGAAGAGATCGTCGGCGAGATCGAGGACGAATTCGACGAGCGCGACGTGCATGCCAGCGGCATCGTCAGCCTGGCCGACGGCTCCTACCGCGTGGCGGGTGACGCCACTGTCGAGGCGGTCGCCGAGGCCTTCAGTGTGAACCTGCCCGAGGCGGAATTCGACACCATCGGCGGCGTGCTGGCCGACCAGTTCGGCCGCGTGCCGCGCCGCGGG
Source organism: Pseudomonadota bacterium (assembly GCA_963205115.1). Classification (GTDB taxonomy): domain Bacteria; phylum Pseudomonadota; class Gammaproteobacteria; order Burkholderiales; family Burkholderiaceae_C; genus Rubrivivax. The sequence continues at coordinate 97,477 of CAUJHV010000024.1, forward strand.
GAGTCGGTGGACCTGGCGTCCTTGCGCTTCTCGGTGATGCTCACACGCGGCGGTGCGGTGCGTTGGTATCGCGTCTCGCGCTTGCCGCTCGAGGGCGAAGACAACGGCACGCGCCCGGGCGAAAGCGCGGCGTGAACGTATCACCCACCTGGCCGGCCATGGGCGGCCGGCTGCTGTTCGTGCGCGCGCCGCAGCGCGAGCCGGGTCGCGCCCAGCTGTTGGCCATGCTGGCGCTGGGTGCGCTGCACACCCTGAGCTATGTGTACACCGCGATCTGGCCTCTGGCGCTGCTGGCCGTCGCCGTGCTGGCGCGGCAGCTGGCTGGCGCCAGCGTGAGGCGCGCCGCCTGGCTGGGCTGGTCGTTTGGCGTGGGCTGGCTGTGCGCGGCCGTGTGGTGGCTGTTCATCAGCATGCACCGCTACGGCCAGTTGCCGGCCTGGCTGTCGGCGCTGGCGGTCCTTGCCTTGGCCGCCGTGCTGTCGCTGTACCTGGCGCTGGCCTGCGCGCTGTTTGCGCGCTGGCGGCGTGGGCGGGTGCTGCCGGACGCGGCCTTGTTCGCCGCGCTGTGGCTGGCGGCCGAACTCGCGCGCGCCCTGCTGTTCACCGGCTTTCCGTGGGCCGCCTCGGGCTATTCGCAGATCGACGGCCCGCTGGGGGTGCTGGCGCCGTGGATCGGGGTCTACGGCATCGGCGCCTGCCTGGCCGGTGCCGCCGCGCTGCTCGGCCTGCCCGGTGACAACAAGGCCCGGGCGCTGCGCTGGGGCCTCTTGGCGCTGCTGCTGATCGGCCCGTGGTGGATGGGACCGCGGTCGTTCACCGACGGCAACGGGCGCCTGACCGTCACGCTGCTGCAGACGAACGTGGCGCAGGACGAAAAATTTGCGCTGGAGCGCATGCCCGACGCGCTGGCCTGGGTCGGCCATGCGCTGGAGCAGGCGCCGCCCGGCCTGGCGATCGCGCCCGAGACCGCGGTGCCGCTGCTGCCCGATCAGCTGCAGGACTTCGCGCCCGGCTGGTGGGAGCTGCTGACCCAGCACTTCCAGGCGCCCGGGCGCTTCGCGTTGGTCGGCCTGCCGCTGGGCGACTACGAGCGCGGCTATACCAACTCCGTGGCCGGTCTGTCGGCCGGGCCCGTCTACCGCTACGACAAGCAGCACCTCGTGCCCTTCGGTGAATTCATCCCGCCGGGCTTTCGCTGGTTCACGCAGGCGATGAACATCCCGCTGGGCGACTTCAGCCGCGGGCCGCTGAACGCGCCGTCCTTCGTGGTCGCCGGCCAGCGGGTGGCGCCCACGATCTGCTACGAAGACCTCTTCGGCGAAGAACTGGCCGTGCGCTTCGTGGACCCGGCGCACGCGCCAAGCTTGCTGGCCAATCTCAGCAACATCGGCTGGTTCGGCGATTCGCAGGCGCTGCCCCAGCACCTGAACATCTCGCGCATGCGCAGCCTGGAATTCGAGCGCGCGATGGTGCGTTCGACCAATACCGGCGTCACGGCCGTCATCGACCATCGCGGGCAGGTGCGGGCGCGGCTGGCGCCCTTCACGCGTGGCGTGCTGGAATCGTCGGTCGAGGGGCGTGTCGGCCAGACGCCTTACGCGGCCTGGGCCGGCCGGTTCGGCCTGTGGCCGCTGGTGGGCCTCGTGCTGGCCATCTGCGCGCTGGTGATGACCCGGCCACGCCGCCCGGCCGATCCCGACGGGCTGCCGGGGCAGTTGCCGACGCTCGGCGGTTGAGCGCCCGGCGGACGTGGCCGTTTGGCCTGGTCGGCGCCGTCGACTGGTAGCGCGCCGTCACCGCGACGGTTCTGGCCGCCCGGCGTTGCGCCCTTTCAGCGCCCCGCGTTCATCCGCACCAGCCGCCCCGGCCGCTCGGCCGTGATCTCGCCCTCGCGCTGCACGCAGCGCCCGGCCACCCAGGTGGCGCGGTAGCCGCTGGCGCGCTGCAGGAAGCGCCGGCCGCCGGCAGGCAGGTCATGCACGATCTGCGGGGCACCCACGGCCAGGGCCTGCGGGTCGATCAGGTTCAGGTCCGCACGCAGGCCGGGCGCGATGCGGCCACGGTCGTGCAGGCCCAGGTAGGCCGCGTTGCGGCCGCTGAGCAGGTGCACCGCGGTTTCCAGTGGCAGGCGGCCGCTGGCGCGGTCACGCACCCAGTGCGTCAGCAGAAAGGTGGAGCTGCTGGCGTCGCAGATCGTGCCCACGTGCGCGCCGGCGTCCGACAGCGCATACAGCGCACGCGGGTGGGCCAGCATCTCGCGCACGGCCTCGAGGTTGCCGTCGTTGTAGTTGAAGATCGGGAAGTAGACGAGATTGCCGCCGTCGTCGGCGGCCAGGTGGTCGTACAGCGTCTCCAGCGCGGTGCAGCCGCGTGCCCGGGCGCGTGCGCCAAAGCTGGCCGTCACCGGCGGCTCGTAGTCGGGCTGCGCGTCGCCCGCGGCCAGCGGGAACATGCGCCAGGCGACCTGTTCGATGCGCGCCAGCAGGATGTCCACGATCGGCGGCACGGCGCTGTTGGCGCCCGATTGCCGCTCGCTCTTCTCGGACAGGATGCGCGCCTTGCGCGCGGGCTCGCGCATCGCCGCGGCGCGCTGCGCCACCGGCAGATGGGCGATCTCGCGAAAGCCCGGGAAGCCCATGAAGGCGTGGAAGGCCGCTTCCAGACCGGTGAGCACGCCGATGCCGCGCGGAGCGGCCTGCAGGTACAGCGGCAGGCCGCGCGCCACCGCGGCGTCCACGCGTGCGCGCATGGCCTTCCATTGCTCGCCGCCGGGATCACGCTGCATCCAGGTCATCGACAGCGGCCGGCCGGCTGCCTGGGCCAGCTGTTCGACCAGGTCGAATTCCGGGTCGAAGCGATCGGGCGAGCGCAGCAGGTCGAAGTCGCTGACCATCTGCACGACACCGTGCGAGAGCCCTTCGAAGGCCTGTCCCAAACCAACCAATTCAGCCGCACCCGCATCCGAGGCCGGGGTCTCCAGGCCGCGGCTGGTGCGGTGGTTGTCGGTGCGACCGGTGGAAAAGCCCGCGGCGCCCGCCAGCAGGGCCTCGCGCAGCTGCGCGCGCATGGCCGCGATGTCCTCCGCCGTGGCCGCCTGCTGGGCCAGCGCGCGTTCGCCCATCACCGCCATGCGCAGCGGGTCGTGCGGCACCAGGGTCAGGAAATCCAGCGTGTGCGGCCGTGCATCCAGCGCGTCCATGTAGCTGGTGAAGCTCGTCCAGTCGAAGGCCACGCCTTCGAGCAATGCGACACCCGGGATGTCCTCGACGCCTTCCATCAGCGCGATCAGGTCGGCCTCGCGGCCCGGCACGTGGGGGGCAAAACCCACGCCGCAGTTGCCCATCACGACGGTCGTCATGCCGTGCAGGATGCTGGGGCTGAAGGTCTCGTCCCAGCTCGCCTGGCCGTCGTAGTGGGTGTGAATGTCGACGAAGCCGGGCGTGACCCAGGCGCCGCGGGCATCGATGCGCTCGCGCGCAGCGCCGGTGATGCGGCCGACCTCGGCGATGCGGCCGTCGCGCACGCCCACGTCGGCGGTGAACGGCGCGCTTCCGCTGCCGTCGACGACGGTGCCGCCTTCAAGTACCCAGTCGAGCATCTTGACGTCTCCACAGTGCAGCCAGTGTCAGCCCCGACACGATATGCCAGATGCCCCACAGGCTCGCGATGATGACCATGCCGAGATCGGCGTTGAACTGCACCGCAATGATGCCCAGCGCCAGCCCGGAGTTCTGCATGCCGCCTTCGATGATGATGGCGCGCGAGTCGCGTCGGGAGACCCGGAAGGCCGCCGCCGTCGCCGCACCCAGCGCCAGCCCCATCGCGTTGTGTGCGATCACGATGCCCAGCTGCGGCAGCAGGTGAATGGTCAGCAGCTGGCGCTCGCGGATCAGCCCCAGCACGATGAAGGCCAGCAGCGCCAGCAGGCTGAACTGCCCCAGCGGCTTGCGGATGCGCTGCGTCAGCGGCACGAAGCGGTGGCCCACCCACAGGCCCAGCGCCATCGGCACGGCCAACAGCGCCAGCAGACTCCACCAGATGGACGAGGCGTCGATGTCCAGCGTGCGCAGCCAGCCCGCGGTGGCCGGGTTGGTGCTCACCATCCACGTGAAATTCAGCGGCGTCAGGATCAGCGCCAATACGCTGGCCACGGCCGAGATGCTGACCGACAGCGCCGTGTTGCCGCGCCCCATGTGCGTGATGACATTCGACAGCGAACCGCCCGGGCAGGCGGCCACCAGGATCATCGCGGCCTCGGTGTTGGGCGGCAGATCGAGCAGCAGGGTGGCCAGCCAGGTGGCGCCGGGCAGGAAGACGAACTGCGGCAGCAGGCCGGCGATCACGGCACGTGGCGCGTCGGCCACGTGGCGGAAATCGGCCAGCCGCAACTCGAGCGCCACCGAGAAGACCATGGTGGCCAGGACGAGACTCAGGACGAGCTGCTGGGTGCTCATGAAGGGGCGGTCGCTTCGCGTGTGCAGGGCCGCCGGCCGGTGGCGGCGCAGCCCCGGTGCAGGCGGCTGAAAGGGTCGGGTGCCGGCGATGGAAGACACGCTGGCGGCGCCCCGGTCGGCCGCCCCCGGGTGCACGCCAAGGCTAGCGACAAGCGCGCCCCGTAAACTTGAGGGTTTTCGCCAACGACATCGGCCGCTCCGTCGCGGGGCTTGCGCCGTGTGGACCTCACCATGCTGAGCTTCCAGCAGATCATCCTCAAGCTGCAGTCCTACTGGGACGCGCAGGGCTGTGCCCTCCTGCAACCGTACGACATGGAAGTGGGCGCGGGCACCAGCCACACCGCCACCTTCCTGCGCGCGCTGGGCCCGGAGCCCTGGAAGGCCGCCTATGTGCAGCCCAGCCGCCGCCCCAAGGACGGCCGCTACGGCGACAACCCCAACCGCCTGCAGCACTACTACCAGTACCAGGTGGTGCTCAAGCCCGCGCCGCAGAACATCCTGGAGCTCTACCTGGGCAGCCTCGCGGCGCTGGGCTTCGACCTCAAGGCCAACGACATCCGCTTCGTCGAAGACGATTGGGAGAACCCCACGCTGGGCGCCTGGGGCCTGGGCTGGGAGGTCTGGCTCAACGGCATGGAGGTCACGCAGTTCACCTACTTCCAGCAGGTGGGCGGCATCGACTGCAAGCCGCTGACCGGCGAGATCACCTACGGCCTGGAGCGCCTGGCCATGTACCTGCAGGGCGTGGACAACGTCTACGACCTGACCTGGACCGACGGCCTGAAATACCGCGACGTCTACCACCAGAACGAAGTCGAGCAGAGCACCTACAACTTCGAGCACAGCGACGTGGACTTCCTGCTCGTGGCCTTCGGTGCGCACGAGAAGCAGGCCAAGTACCTGATGGAGCAGCAGCTGGCGCTGCCGGCCTACGAGCAGGTGCTCAAGGCGGCGCACACCTTCAACCTGCTCGATGCCCGCGGCGCGATCAGCGTGACCGAGCGCGCGGCCTACATCGGCCGCATCCGCAACCTCGCCCGCAGCGTCGCGCAGAGTTACATGGACAGCCGCGCGCGCCTGGGTTTCCCGATGGCACCGCGCGCCTGGGCCGACGAGGTGCTCGCGCAGATCGACAAGAACAGCAAGAAGGCCGAGGCCTGACATGGCACACACCCTTCCTGCACTGCATGCGCTGCCCTCCGCGGGAGCGTGCCGCGACCTTCGGACAGCCGGGCGCCACTGATCATGAACAGCCACAAGAACCTGCTCGTCGAACTCTTCGTCGAAGAACTGCCGCCCAAGGCGCTGAAGAAGCTGGGCGAGGCCTTCGGCGCCGCGCTGCTGGCCGGCCTGCGCACGCAGGGCCTGGCCGGCGCCACCTCGGTGCTGACCGGCTACGCCACGCCGCGGCGACTGGCCGCACACATCAGCCACGTCGCGGCCGCCGCCGCGGACCAGGCGGTGTCGACCAAGCTGATGCCGGTGTCGGTGGCCTTGTCGGCCGACGGCCAGCCCACGCCCGCGCTGCTGAAGAAGCTGGCCGCCGTGGGCGCCGACGCCTCGGCCGTGCCGGGCCTGCGCCGCGCGATGGACGGCAAGGCCGAGGCGCTGTTCCTGGACAGCACGCAGCGTGGCGCCACGCTGGCCGCGGGCCTGCAGAAGGCGCTGGACGAATCGCTGGCCAAGCTGCCGATCCCGAAGGTCATGCAGTACCAGCTCGAAGCGGGCGACGGCGCGGACTTCCAACCCGGCTGGACCAGTGTGAATTTCGTGCGCCCGGCGCACGGCCTGGTGGCGCTGCATGGCGCCGACCTGGTGCCGGTCACGGCCCTGGGCCTGAAGTCTCAGCGCCAGACCCGCGGTCACCGCTTCGAAGCCGCGATGGACCCGGTGGTCATCCAGGACGCCGACCACTACGCGCGCCAGCTCGAGGAGCAGGGCGCGGTGATCGCCGGCTTCGAGCACCGCCGCGCGGAGATCCAGCGCCAGCTGCAGGCAGCGGCCGCCAAGGAGGGGCTGCAGCCGATCGATGACCCGGCGCTGCTGGACGAAGTCACCGCGCTGGTCGAACGCCCGAACGTGCTGCTGTGCCGCTTCGAGCCGGAATTCCTGGCCGTGCCGCAGGAGTGCCTCATCCTGACGATGAAGGCCAACCAGAAGTATTTCCCGCTGCTCGACGCTCAAGGCCAGCTGACGAACCGCTTCCTGATCGTCAGCAACATCCGCCCGGCCGATCCCAGCCGCGTGATCGAAGGCAACGAGCGTGTGGTGCGCCCGCGCCTGGCGGATGCCAAATTCTTCTTCGACCAGGACCGCAAGCGCACGCTGGCCTCGCGCGTGCCGGGGCTGGCCAAGGTGGTCTACCACGGCAAGCTGGGCACGCAGGGCGAGCGTATCGAGCGCGTGCGCCAGATCGCGCGCCAGATCGGCCAGCAGATCGGCGGCCTGGCGCTGGCCGACCTGGCCGACGAGGCTGCCACGCTGGCCAAGGCCGACTTGCTGACCGACATGGTGGGCGAATTCCCCGAGCTGCAAGGCATCATGGGTGCGTATTACGCGCGCCACGACGGCCTGCGCGACAGCATCGCCGAAGCCATCGAGGACCACTACAAGCCGCGCTTTGCCGGTGATGCGCTGCCGCGTGGCGAGGTCGGTGTCACCGTGGCCCTGGCCGACAAGCTGGAGACCCTGGCCGGCCTGTTCGGCATCGGCCAGATCCCCACCGGCGACAAGGACCCGTTTGCGCTGCGCCGCCACGCGCTGGGCGTGATCCGCATGCTCATCGAGCGCGACCTGCCGCTGTCGCTGCCGGCGCTGATCGCCACGGCTTTTGCCGCGTTCCCGGCCACGCACGGCCAGGCGCAGGGCGAACTCGCGCATTTCATCTACGACCGCCTGGTGGGCGCCTTGCGCGAGCAAGGTTATTCCGCGCGCGAAGTGGACGCCGTCGTCGCGCTGCGTCCCGCGCGCTGGGGTGAGATCCCGAGGCGGCTGGCGGCGGTGCGGGCGTTCGCGGCGCTGCCCGAAGCCGATTCGCTGGCGGCCGCGAACAAGCGCGTGGGCAACATCCTGAAGAAGTCCGACGAGGTGGATGCCTCGGCCGGCGTGGACGCCGCACGGCTGGTCGAGCCCGCCGAACGCGCGCTGGCGCAGGCGCTGGCCGAGATCGCCCCGCGCGCGGTGGCGGACTTCGACCGCGGCGATTTCACCGCCTCGCTGCAGACGCTGTCGGCACTGAAGGCGCCGGTGGACGCCTTCTTCGACGACGTGATGGTCAATGCCGATGACCCCGCGCTGCGCCGCAATCGGCTGGCGCTGCTGCAGCAGCTGCACGGGGCGATGAACCGGGTGGCCGATCTGGCGCGGCTGGCCGGGTGAGGGCGCGCGCCGGCCGTGTCGCCGCAGCCCCACGGCCGGGCGCCACTTCGGCTCGATAATGGATGCCCGTGAAACTCGTCATCGTCGGCCGCGACGGCATCCTCAACCAGTACCGGAACGACCACGTCAAGTCGCCGGAGGAGTGGGTGCCCGTGCCAGGAGCGCTCGAGGCTGTGTCGCGCCTGAACCATGCCGGCTGGCATGTGGTCGTGGCGACCAACCAGGCCGGCATCGGCCGCGGCATGATCGACATGAGCAGCGTGAACGCCGTGCATCTGCACATGAACCGGCTCGCGGCGGCCGAAGGCGCGCGCCTGGATGCGGTCTTCTTCTGTCCGCACACGCCCGAGCAAGGCTGTGACTGCCGCAAGCCCAAGCCGGGCATGATCCTCGAGATCGGCAAGCGCTACAGCGTGGAACTGGCTGCGGTGCCGATGGCCTGCGACACCCTGCGCGACCTGCAGGCCGCCCAGGCCGCAGGCTGCGAGCCGCACCTGGTGCGCAGCGGCCGTGCGACCGAACTGACGCCCGAGCAGATCCAGGCCATGGTCGACCAGGTGCCTGGTGCGCGTGTGCATGCCGACCTCATCGCCTTTGCCGATCACCTGCTTGCGCGGGAGCACATCGTCGAATCGATGCCGGGGGCGCTGCGTTGATGCGCCTCATCTGGGCCCTGCGTTCGGCGGTGTTCGTGCTGTACCTGGCCGTCACGGTGGTGCCCTGGGCGCTGGCCGTGCTGTTGATCTCGATCTTTGCCAGCCCGACGACCATCTACTGGTCCTGTGTCGGCTGGCTGCGGGTGGCGATCCTGGGCGCACGTGCGATCTGCGGCGTGCGCTGGCGCCTGCAGGGCATGGAGAACGTGCCGACGGCCGCGGACGCCACCTCGGCGGTCCTGCTGGCCTCCAAGCACCAGAGCACCTGGGAAACCTTCGCCTACCCGGTGCTGATGCCGCACCCGCTGGCCTACGTCTTCAAGCGCGAACTGCTCTACATCCCCTTCTTCGGCTGGGCGATGGCGCGCATGGACATGATCCACATCGACCGCTCCAAGCGCACCGAGGCCTGGAACAAGGTGGCCAAGCGCGGGCGCGAGCTGTTTGCCCAGGGCAACTGGGTGATCATGTTTCCCGAAGGCACGCGCATCGACCGCGGCCGCAAGGGCGTCTACAAGAGCGGCGCCTCGCGCCTGGCCATCGATGCGGGCGTTCCGGTGGTGCCCATCGCCGTGACGGCCGCGCGCTGCTGGCCGCGCAAGAGTTTCCTGCTGCGCCCCGGTGTCGTGGACATCTCCATCGGCGCGCCGATTTCCTCCAACGGCCGGCAGGCCGACGAACTGATGCGCGAGGTCGAGGGCTGGATCGAGGCCGAGATGCGTCGGCTCGACCCCGAGGCCTACGCGCACGAGGGGGCCTGAGCCCATGCGCCCGGCCCCGCGCGCCACGCCCGCGGAAGCCGCGCCCCTGCAGCTGTCCCTGTTCGGCGAGCCCGCAGCCGATGACCCTACGCCGCCCCATGCGCACACGCCGGTGACCCGCGCGCCGGCCCCCTCGGTTCTGCCCGGGCGTGGCATGGGCGCCAGCCTGGCTGGCCCGTCGGCCGCGCCTGCGCCGACCGCACTGCCCCCCGGCGCGGTCCCTGGTGCGGGCGCGCAGGCGCCTGTGGCCGTGCCGGCGCCGGAACCGACACCCGAGCCGCCGCAGCCCAGCGCCTTCCGCCACCCGCGCGCGCAGCGCGAACTGCTGCTCGAAGGCCAGCGCGTGGCCTACGCGTTCCGGCGCGCGCGCCGGCGCAGCATCGGTTTCGTGATCGGCGAAGAGGGCCTGACGGTCAGCGCGCCGCGCTGGGTCGGCTTCAGCGAGGTCGAGGCCGCCCTGCGCGAAAAGGCCCGCTGGATCCTGCGAAAGCTGCATGAACGCGAAGAACGCACGCGGCGGCTGTCGCAATCCCGCGTGACCTGGCGCGACGGCGCCGCCGTGCCCTTCCTGGGCGAGACGGTGATCGTCGTCGTCGACCCGCGCACCACCGGTGCGGTGCTGAATACCGCCGCCGAAGCCTTGCCCGGCGTGCCGCGGCTCACGCTGCACGTCGGCCTGCCCCACAGCGCCGAGCCCGAGCAGCTGCGCGAGGCCGTGCAGGCCTGGCTGCAGCGCCAGGCGCGCCGCATCTTCGAGGAGCGCTGCGCGCTGTATGCGCAGCGCCTTGGCGTGCGCATGCGGCGGCTGTCGCTGAGTTCGGCGGCCACGCGCTGGGGCAGCGCCAGCGCCGATGGCTCGATCCGGCTCAACTGGCGCCTGGTCCATTTCGGGCTGTCGGTCATCGATTACGTCGTCGCGCACGAACTCGCCCATCTGCGCGAGATGAACCACAGCGACGCCTTCTGGGAGGTCGTGCGCTCGGTGCTGCCGGATTACGAGCAGGCGCGTGGCCGGCTGCGCCACGAGGTACTGCCCCCCCTGGAGTGAACCGCGTCTCATCAGGTTTGATGATGACCAGGTTCGCTGCAGCGCAGCAAACTCACCTGAACGCTGTCATCCCGGACGCGGCGGCCTTGGGCCTCCGGCCACGGTTTTGGTTCTGGGGAGGGCCAAGACCGGCGGGCCGCCGCCGTCGACACGCCTGTCCTTGCGCATCCCTCCCCGTCTGCATCGTCGCTGGTGATCGGTCGCGGCGCGCGGCTACAGTTCCGGCTCGTCTGCCACCTGTGTGCCGAGCCCGCTCATGCCGTCCTCCCTGCGATCCGCGCGTCCGTCACCGGCTCCCGCCGCCAAAGGCCGCGACACACCCGGCCAGACCTTTTCCATCGCCGAACTGGCCGCGGAATTCGACGTCACGCCACGTGCCATCCGCTTCTATGAAGGCGTTGGCCTGCTCGCCCCGGCGCGTGCCGGGCGCCAGCGCGTCTACACGCACCGCGACCGCACACGGCTGAAGCTCACGCTGCGCGGCAAGCGCCTGGGACTGAGCCTGCTGGAAATCAAGGAGCTGGTCGACATGTACGAGTCGCCGGCCGATACGGCGCCGCAGCTCACGGCCTTCATGGCGGTGCTGGCGGCGCACCGGCGGCAGCTCGAGCAGCAGCGCGAGGACATCGAGATCACGCTGGGCGAGATCGAGCAGCACGAGGCGCGCTGCCGCCTGCTGCTGGGCAAGGGTCCGCGCCGCGGGACCAAGCGCGCGGCGTAGGCGGCGCCGAAGCGCGCGCTTAGAAGGTTTCCCAGTCCGCCGTGGCGGAGGTTGCCGCAGCGGGTTCGGCCGCGGCGGCCGGCTTGCTTTCGCTGTGGCGCGGCGCGGGCGCAGCCCGGGCGGGGGTCGGGCGAGGCACAGTCGCGGGAGCGGGGCGCATGCGTGCTGTCGGTGCCCCTGCGTACAGGTTGTCGCCGCCCGCCAGCTTGAAGACGCCGACAGCCTGCACGAGGTTCTGTGCCTGCTGCTTGAGGCTCTCGGCCGCGGCGGCGCTTTCCTCCACCAGCGCGGCGTTCTGCTGCGTGGCCTGGTCCATCTGCTGGACGGCCTGGCCGACCTGCGCCACGCCGGCGCTCTGCTGCACGCTGGCGCTGCTGATCTCGCCCATGATGTCGGTGACGCGCTTGATGCTGCTGACGATCTCTTCCATCGTCGCGCCCGCGCGGTCCACGAGTTGTGTGCCTTCGTCGACCCGGTCCACGCTGGCGGTGATCAGGGTCTTGATTTCCTTGGCGGCTTCGGCGCTGCGCTGGGCCAGGTTGCGCACCTCGCCGGCCACCACCGCGAAGCCGCGGCCTTGTTCACCCGCCCGCGCGGCTTCCACCGCGGCATTCAGCGCCAGGATATTGGTCTGGAACGCGATGCCGTCGATCACGGTAATGATGTCGGCAATCTTGCGCGAGCTGTCGTTGATGCCCTTCATCGTGTCGACGACCTGATTGACCACCTCGCCGCCCTTGGTGGCCACGGCGCTGGCGCTCATCGCCAGCTGGTTGGCCTGCTTGGCGTTGTCGGTGTTCTGGCGCACGGTGGTGCCCAGTTCTTCCATGGACGCGGCGGTCTGCTGCAGCGCGCTGGCCTGCTGTTCGGTGCGGCCGGACAGGTCGAGGTTGCCCTGGGCGATCTGGGCACTGGCCGTGGCCACGTTTTCGCTGCCTTCGCGGATGGTGGAGATGATGGACGCCAGCCGGTCCTGCATGCCACTGAGCGCGGTCAGCAGCTCGCCTTCTTCTCCGCCCTCGGAGTGGTCGAAGCGCTGGGAGATGTCGCCAGCGGTGACTGCGCGGGCAATGTCGCTGACGTTGGCCAGCATGCGCCCCACGCGCCGCCGGGTGAGCACGAGCGCACCCAGCATGGCGGCCACCAGCGCGAGCAGCGCGCCGGCGCTGATGTGCGACCAGGTCTCCGCGGCAGCCTGGCGCTGCGCCAGCGCCTGGGCGGTGCGGGTGTCCAGCAGGACGAAGAACTCGTCCAGCGGCTTCATGATCCTGGCCTTGTTCTGGTGGTAGGTCAGGTCGTGCATCATCTCGCGGGCCTTGGCCCGGCCGGCCTCCAGCGTGGCCGGATCGCCCTTGCTGCCATCGGCCTGCAGGCCCTTGGCCAGGTTCATCGCCGCCACTTCGGTCTTGACCAGCCCATCCGAGTTGGCCTTCGCTTCGTCCAGCTTGGCCAGTTCCGCGGCGCTGAATCCGGCGCGTTTCATCAGATCGAGCAAGGCCACGGTTTCGCCGGTGGCGCGCACGCTGTCGTTGCCTGCGGCCTTGAAGTCCCAGTAGATGCGCTCGTAGGCCACCGGACGCGGGCGGGTGCCGTTGCGGATGTCCAGGATCTCCTGGTACTGCTTTTCCCACTTCGCCTCGCCACCGCTGACGACGAAGGTCCGGGCCAGGCGCGTCAGGTCGTCCGAGCTCTGGCGCAGCTCATCGGCGAGCAGATAGGAGTTGTAGCGCTGCAGGGCCGCCTCTTGCGCCAGACGCGCGTAATGGGTGCTGGCGTATTCCGCGCCGCCTGCCGTGACTGCCAGGCAGACCACGGCGGCGCCGGCGATGAAAAATGCCTGTCTGATGGAAATCGTCATGGTGGCGGGCCATTCGGTAGGGTGATCGGGACAGCGGCGTGGGGTGGACGTAGCGACTCGCGCGCGGCTGGCCAGAGGGACTGGGGTGCACCATTCTTCCGGGGTGCGCGCAGGGGCAGTCGGGCGAAATTGCGGCATTTGCGGCCTTACCTCGCTGCCTGGAAGGTGGGCCAGCAGCCCGGTGCGCGAGCGCTTCGCGCCCCGCGTGCGCTGGCGGGGCAGATGCCTGCCGCTATCATCCGAGTGACGTGAACGTCAATGCCCACGCGCGCGCCGCGACTGCGAGAGACCTGCCATGAACCTGCCCGGCCTGGACTTCCAACTCGGTGAAGACATCGACGCGCTGCGCGATGCGGTGCGCGCCTTCGCCGAAGCCGAGATCGCCCCGCGCGCCGCGGAAATCGACCGCAGCGACCAGTTCCCGATGGACCTGTGGCGCAAGATGGGCGAGCTGGGCGTGCTGGGCATCACCGTGCCCGAGGCCTACGGCGGCGCCAACATGGGCTACCTCGCGCACATGATCGCAATGGAAGAGATCAGCCGTGCCAGCGCCAGCGTGGGCCTGAGCTACGGCGCGCACAGCAACCTGTGCGTCAACCAGATCAAGCGCAACGGCACCGAGGCCCAGCGCCAGAAATACCTGCCCAAGCTGATCAGCGGCGAGCACGTGGGTGCATTGGCGATGAGCGAGCCCGGCGCCGGCTCCGACGTCATCAGCATGAAGCTCAAGGCCGAGGACAAGGGCGGCTACTACGTCCTGAACGGCAGCAAGTTCTGGATCACCAACGGCCCGGACGCCGACACGCTGGTGGTCTATGCCAAGACCGAACCCGAACTGGGCGCGCGCGGTGTCACGGCCTTCCTGATCGAGAAGTCCATGAAGGGCTTCTCCATCGCGCAGAAGCTCGACAAGCTGGGCATGCGCGGCTCGCACACCGGCGAGCTGGTCTTCCAGAACGTCGAGGTGCCGGCGCAGAACGTGCTTGGCCAGGTCAACGGCGGTGCCAAGGTGTTGATGAGCGGCCTGGACTACGAGCGCGCCGTCCTGGCCGCCGGCCCCATCGGCATCATGCAGGGCGTGATGGACGAGGTCGTGCCCTACATCCACGACCGCAAGCAGTTCGGTCAGAGCATCGGCGAGTTCCAGCTGATCCAAGGCAAGGTCGCCGACATGTACACCGTGCTGCAGGCGGCACGGGCCTTCTGCTACACCGTGGGCAAGAACCTCGACAAGCTCGGCGCGGAGCACGTGCGCCAGGTGCGCAAGGACTGCGCGAGCGTCATCCTGTGGTGCGCCGAGAAGGCCACCTGGATGGCCGGCGAGGGCATCCAGATCTTCGGCGGCAACGGCTACATCAACGACTACCCGCTGGGCCGGCTGTGGCGCGACGCCAAGCTCTACGAGATCGGCGCGGGCACGAGCGAGATCCGCCGCATGCTGATCGGCCGCGAGCTCTTCGCCGAGACCATGTAGGCCCGGTGGCGAACCTGCAGGCGGCGACCCGCCTGCAGCCAGCGGGTGACCGCACACGCCATGCGGGTGAAGGGTGCCCCCCTACACTCGTGACATGACAGCGACGCTGACCGATCTCTTCGAGCGCAACCGCGCCTGGGCAGCGGCCACTGCGCAGCGGCAGCCCGGGTTTTTCACGCGACTGGCGCAGCAGCAGAGCCCGAGATACATGTGGATCGGCTGCGCCGACAGCCGCGTGCCGGCCAACGAAATCACCGGGCTCGACCCGGGCGAAGTCTTCGTGCACCGCAACGTGGCCAACGTCGTCGTGCACTCGGATCTCAACGCGCTGTCGACCATCCAGTTTGCCGTCGAGCACCTGAAGGTCGAGCACATCATGGTGGTGGGCCACTACGGTTGCGCCGGCGTGCGCGCGGCGATGCGCGGTCTGCGCGTGGGCCTGGCCGACAACTGGCTGCGCCACGTGCACGACGTGCGGCTGCGCCACCGCAAGCGCCTGGACCACCTGCCGCCCGAGCAGCAGGAGGACGTGCTGTGCGAGATGAATGTCATCGAGCAGGTCGGCAACGTGGCGCTGTCCACCGTCATCCAGGACGCCTGGGCGCGCGGCCAGCAGATCGCCGTGCACGGCTGGGTCTACGGCCTGAAGGACGGCCTGCTCAAGGACCTGGACGTGACCATGGAGCGGCCGGAGACGGTGGTGCAGGTCTTCGGCGCGGCGCTCAAGCGCTATCCGCGCATGGTCGACCCCGCGGACGACGATTGAGACCCGACCTTCCATGAACCTGCGCGACGCGCTGGAGCTCGCGAGCTTCGTGGTCACCGTGGTCGGCCTGCCATTCGCGGTCTGGGTTTTCTTCAGCCAGCAGCGCAAGGAGCGCGAGAACGAGGAAGAGGAGGCCTACCAGCACCTCTCCGATGCGTACAACGACTTCCTGAAGATCGTTCTGGCCAACGCCGATCTTCAGCTGCGCACGAACGCGGCCCTGGCCGACCCCACGCCCGAGCAGAGGGAACGCATGCTGGTCATCTTCGACATGCTGATTTCGCTGTTCGAACGCGCGTACCTGGTGGCCTTCAAGCCCGACATGGCACCCACCGAGCAGCGCCGCTGGAACAGCTGGGACGACTACATGCGCGAATGGTGCTGGCGCGAGGATTTCCACAACGCGCTGCCGCTGCTGCTGCGCGGTGAAGATCCGGAATTCCAGGCGTATATCCGGCGCGTGGCGCAGGAAGAGCGCGGCCGGCCGCTGATGGCGGGTTGATCAACGCGCCGCGCCAGTGCCAGCCACCGCGCGCATCGACGTTTCATCGAACACACGTTGGGAGGAAACCACTTGAACCTCGTCCCCTTCTTGCGCCGCGGCCTTTTCGCGGCGCTGCTGTGCGCCAGCACGGCCCTGCCCGCGTGGTCGCAGACCGCCGCTGCGCCGGCCCCGGCAACGGCTGCCAGCGGCCAGCCGGCGTTCCAGATCCGCCCGGTCGATGAGGCATGGCGCGCGGCACTGCCGCGCGAGGCCCAGGCCGCCACGCAGGCCTGGATGGACCGCCTGCCAGCCGACGTGGTGGCGCGCTCAAATTCCTATTTCGAGGGTGGCTACTGGCTGCAGCTGTGGAACCTGCTGCTGGGCCTGGCCATCTCGGGCCTGCTGCTGTGGGGCCGGCCTTCCACGGCCGTGCGCGACTGGGCGCAGCGCCGGTTCAAGCACATGGCGCTGTCCGACGCGGTGTACGGCGCCTTCTTTGCGCTGGTGGGCTGGGCCCTGGCGCTGCCGCTGACCATCTACCAGGGCTTCGTGCGCGAGCACGCGTACGGCATGGCCACGCAGCACTTCGGTGCCTGGTTCGGCGAGCAGTTGACGCAGCTGGCCGTCTCGCTGGGGGTCACCGCCGTGCTGGTGGCGCTGCTCTATGCGGCGATACGCCGTGCCGGCGAACGCTGGTGGCTGTGGGGCACGGCAGTGGTGATGGGCCTGATGTGCGTGGGCCTCACGCTGGGGCCGCTGTACATCGACCCGCTGTTCAACACCTACAAGCCGGTGGAAGAGGGCCCCATCAAGCGCGCCGTGCTGGCCATGGCCCAGGCCAATGGCGTGCCGGCCGACAACGTCTACGTCTTCGACGCCTCGCGCCAGACCACGCGCGTCAGCGCCAATGTCAGCGGCCTGTTCGGCTCGGCCGCCGTGCGGCTGAACGACAACCTGCTGCGCCGCTCCAGCGAGCCCGAGATCCGCACCGTGATGGCGCACGAGATCGGCCACTATGCGCTGAACCACATTCCCAAGATGCTGCTGCAGCTCGGCGTCCTCATCGCCGCCGGGTTCATGTTCTCGGCCTGGGCCATGCGCCGGCTGCTGGCCCGCTTCGGCACGCGATGGCGCGTCACGGGGGTCGGTGACGTGGGCACGCTGCCGCTGCTGGCTGCCGTGTTTTCGGCCTACCTGTTTGTCGTCACACCCGTGACCAACACGCTCATCCGCACGCAGGAGGTGGAGGCCGACCTGTGGGGGCTGAACCTCGCACGCGAGCCCATGGGCGAGGCCGAGGTGCTGCTGAAGCTGGTGGAGTACCGCAAGGCCGACCCCGGCCCGATCGAAGAATTCCTGTTCTTCGATCACCCCAGCACCCGCACCCGCATCTTCAACGCGATGCGCTGGCGTGAGCAGATGCTGTCGGGTGGCGCGGCGGCGCCCTGATGCCGCTGCGCATGCCCGCGGGCCCTGCCGGCGCTGCTCAACCGGGCATGCTCGCGCCGCAGTTCCAGCAGGTCTCGAACGGGCCTTCGATGATCTCGCCGCAGCGCGTGCAGGCCCAGCGCCGCTCGACCGGGCGCAGCCAGCTGGCAAACCAGGCGGTGGCTTCGTCGAAGCGGCTGTCGTCCAGCAGCCAGACCTCGGGCAGCGCCTGGTCCGGCGGGATCTCGCCGGCAATGCCGCTGGCGTAGGCGCGCAGCACCCGCGACTCGAAGCCCGCCGCGCTGAGTTGTTCGGCCCACAGCGTGGCCAATGGCAGGTTCGGCGCCTGGAGCAGCCGCTTCACGAGGCGGGCGACAGGCGCGGGCTGCGCAGCGCAGACACGCCCATCCAGCCCCATATGAGCAGGGTCAGCACACCCAGCGTGCCGGCGATCGGGCGCGAGAAGAAGACCATGAATTCGCCGTCGGCCTTGATCATCGAGGTCATGAAGCTCTGTTCGAGCAACTCGCCCAGCACCATGCCCAGGACCAGCGGCGCCACCGGGATGCCGTGTTCCTCGAGGAACCAGCCCACCAGGCCGAAGATCAGCATCAGCAGCACGCCATAGGGGCTGTTGGTGATGGCGAACGAGCCGACGATGCAGAACAGAAGGATGATGGGCTGCAGCACCTGGCGCGGCGCACGCAGGATCTTGCCCGCACCCTTGATCGCCATCCAGCCCAGCGGCAGCATCAGCAGGTTGGCCAGGATGAAGATGATGAACACCGCGTAGATGAACTGCGGGTTCTGCAGGAAGACGGTCGGGCCCGGGTTCATGCCCTTCATGTAGAGCACGCCGATGACGATGGCGGTGATCGAATCGCCCGGGATGCCGAAGACCAGGGCCGGGATCCAGGCCCCGCCGAGGGCTGAGTTGTTGGCGGCGGTGGATTCGACGACGCCTTCGATGTGGCCGGTGCCGAACTTCTCCGGCTCCTTGGACAGCCGCTTGGCCATCGCATAGGACACCCAGGCGGCAATATCCGCGCCGGCGCCGGGCAGTGCGCCGATGGCCGTGCCCATGAAGGAGCCGCGCACGAAGTTGCGCCAGTAGCGCCGCGCCACGTCGCCGATGCCGCGAAACAGCGCACCGACCTTTTCCTGCACCAGCACGCCGTGGCCTTCTGACGAGGCGGCATTGCGCAGCAGCTCCGAGATCGCGAAGGCGCCGATCATCGTGGGGATGAAGCTGATGCCCGACATCAGGTCCACGTTGCCGAAGGTGAAGCGCGGATGGCCGGCCACGGGGTCGATGCCCACGGTGCCGACGGCCAGGCCCAGCAGCATCGACAGCAGGGCCTGCACGCGGTGGCCGGTGGAGATCATCGTGGCACAGCTCAGGCCCAGGCAGGCGAGCCAGAAATACTCGAAGGACGAGAAGTTGATGGCGGCCTCGGCCAGCAGCGGTGCCGCCAGGATCAGCACCGCCACGCCCACCAGGCCGCCGGCCACCGAGAACACCAGGTTGACGCCCAGGTTGAGCTCGAGCATGCCGCGCTTGGCCATGGCATAACTCTCGTCCACATAGGCAGCCGATGCGGGCGTGCCCGGCATGCGCAGCATCGCGCCGGGGATGTCGCCGGCGAAGATGGCCATGGCCGTGGCCGTGACGATGGCGCCCAGCGCCGGCACCGGTGGCATGAAGAAGGTGATGGGCACCAGCAGCGCGGTGGCCATCGTGGCCGTCAGGCCGGGAATGGCGCCCACGAAGATGCCGAAGAGCGCCGACAGCCCGATGACCATCAGCACGAAGGGATCGAAGACCAGCCCGAAGGCGGCAGTCAGCGCGTCCATGCGGCTACCCACCCGCCACGAGTTGCATGAACAGGCCGCGCGGCAGCGGCACGCGCATCAGCGACCCGAAGAACCACTGCACGACGGCCGTCACCACCATGCCCAGCAGCAGCGCCCGCCAGGGGCGCACACCGAACCACCAGGCCAGCCCACCGACGACGACGGTCGCCGTCGGGATGAAGCCCAGGCGCTCGGCCGCCAGCAGGTAGAACACGATGGCCGCCGGCATGGCCAGGAAGGACAGCAGGCCTTGCCTGCGGCGCAGGTCCGCGCCGACGCGCAGCCAGGGCGTGCCCGAGCGCCAGCCGCGCACGGCGATGAGCAGGCCGCACAGGAAGATGCCGATGGCGATCACCCGCGGAAACAGCGACGGGCCGTAGCGCTGGCCCGGGAAGGCCGGGAAGGTGAAGGTGTAGCCGTAGAAGACGGCCGCCAGGGCCATGAACAGCAGGCCCAGCAAGGTGTCGTGGATGCGCATGGGGATCCGGCCTCGAACCGGTGGTGGGCGTGCAGGCAGGCGCGCGGTGCCGGACCGCGTCCGCCAAAGGCCCGGCAAGGGCCGGACCTTCGGACGAACCGGGTGATCAGGCCTTCTTCGCCAGGCCGGCGGCGGTCATCGCGCTGCCCATGGCCTTGTTGCCATCGTCCATGAACTTGGCGAAGGCCGCGGGCTCGGCCCAGGTCGTGCCGAAGCCGCGGTTTTTCATGAAGTCCTGGAACTCGGCGGATTCGTAGGCTTTCTTCAGCTCGGCCGTGAGCTTGGTGGCGATGTCCGCCGGCAGGCCCTTGGGTGCGGCGATGCCGCGCCAGGCGCCGACCGAGTAGTTGATGCCCAGGGTCTCGTTCAGCGTGGGCACGTCCTTGAACAACGGGTTGCGCTGCGGCGCCATGATGGCCAGGCTCACGGCCTTGCCGGCGTCGATCATGGCCTTGGCTTCGGGCACCGAGCAGGTCACGATGTCGATGCCGCCGGCGGCCAGGTCCTGCATGGCCGGCGCGGCACCGTTGGACGGCACCCAGGCCACGTGATTGGGCGGCAGACCCATGGCCTGCAGCCAGCCGATCAGCGCCAGGTGCCAGATGCCGCCCTGGCCTGTGCCCGAGGCCTTGAACTTGCCGGCCGGTGCGGCCTTGATGGCATCGGCCAGCGCCTTGACGGTCTTGTAGGGCGAGTCGGCCTTCACCTGCACGCCGGGCGGGTCGACATTCATCAGCGCCAGCGGCGTGTAGCTGGTGGGGTTCAGCTCGGTCAGGCCCTGGTGGTGCATCATGGTGATCTCCACCGTGATCATCCCGATCGTGTAGCCGTCGGCCGGTGCGGTGGCGATGGCCGAGTGGCCAACCACGCCGGAGCCACCGGTACGGTTCACCACGTTGAAGGGCTGCTTGAGGTTCTTCTCGAGGATGGCCGCGACGATGCGGGCCGTGGCATCTGTGCCGCCGCCGGCACCCCAGGGGCAGACGACGGTCACCGGCCGGCTGGGCCACGCGGCCTGTGCGCGGACGACGGACGGCAGCAAGCTGCCCAGGCCGGCGGCCGCCAGGCCACCCAGTACGGTTCGACGGTCCGAACGTGTGCTCATCGCTGAAGTCTCCTGTAGGTTCTCTTGATGCGCGGTCATGACGTCCGCGCCGCGCCGGGTGGGCGAGGTGGCGGCAGTCGTCTGACAACCGAATCGGTTCTACCCCGCGCCGCCGACAGCGTCAACGGTGGTTTCCGGTTGCCGCCTCGTGGCATCGGGCGGCCAGGCCCAGCGCGCGGGCCGCGTCAGTGCGGATGGCGCGCCAGCGAGGCCTCGACCTCGTCGCGTGTCGGACAACCCAGGCGGCCGCCGAAGTGGGTGCACTTCAGGGACGCCGCGTGGCAGGCAAAGCGCGCCGCGGCGTCGAGTGCCTGCCCTTCGCACAGCGCCAGCGCGAAGGCGCCGTGGAAGACATCGCCCGCGGCCAGCGTATCGACGACATCGACAACGGGCGCGGGCACGCGGCGGATCCCGTCACCGTCGACCCACGCGTAGCCGGCCGCGCCGCAACTGGCGCCGACATGTCCGGCATGCGTGCGCGCCACCTGGCGCAGCGCCGTGTCGACATCCGACAGCCCCGTGAAGGCCAGCAGACCGGCATCGGAGAACACCGCGTGCGAGGCCAGCGGCACCAGCCGCGCCAGCACCTCGTGCGGCGCCGTGTCGCCGTCGAGCATCGCCGGCACGCCGGCCTCGCGTGCGGCGCGCAGCAGCGCCTCGGCGCCTTCGTCCCAGCGCACGTCGACGAGCACGATGTCGGCCTCGCGCACACGCGCCAGCGGCAGCCAGCCGGGCGAGCGGTCGACGGCCGGGTCGTGAAAGGGAATGACCAGGCGCTCGCCGCGGCCGTCGACGATGACGCTGGCCTGCGACGAGGCCGAACCCGGCACGACATGCAGCCCGCTGACGTCGATGCCTTCGGCCTGCAGCGATTCACGCGTGGCCAGGCCTTGCGCGTCGTCGCCGCAGCGCGCCCAGATGGCCGCCTGCCCGCCCAGCCGCGCAAACGCACAGGCGGCGGACAGCGCCATGCCGTCGATCACCTGCACCAGGCGCTGCGCCATCACCTTGGCCGGCGGCGCCGGGATGCTGTCCACCTGGAAGATGCGCGTGGCGCAGATGGCGCCCAGGGCGATGGCGCGCGGGCGTCGCGGTGGTGGCCTCACGACACGCGTCTCGCGGAAGTGCTCGACTTCACGCCGCGCCCCGCGCGGACATCTCCGACATCAGGCCGCGCCTCGCGCTGACGTGAATGTCGTGGCTTGCCGTGCCAGTGCCGTGATGCCCGCCCAATCGCGTGCGGCGATCAGCGGCTGCGGCGTGACCCAGCTGCCACCCACCGTCAGGCAGCCCTTCAGCGCGAGGTAGCGGGGGATGTGCTCGGGTTTGATGCCGCCCGTCGGGCAGAAGCGCACGGCAGGGAAGACCGGCTGCAATTGCTCGATCTGCGCCGCGCCTTGCAGGCCGTGTGCCGGAAAGACCTTGACGGTGTCGAAGCCGTACGCGACGGCCTGCATCACCTCGCTGGCGGTCCAGATGCCGGGCAGCAGCGGCAGACGGTGACGCACGGCGGCCTGCGCGAGTTCGTCGCTCAGGCCCGGGGTGACGCCGAACTGTGCGCCGGCATCGAGGGCCCGACGCACATCGGCCGCACCCATGATCGTGCCGGCGCCCACCGTCGCCGCAGGCACCTGCGCGCGGATATCGGACACGGCGCCCAGCGCCTCGGGCGTTCGCATGACGATTTCGAAGACGGTCACGCCACCGGCGACCAGCGCGTGCGCCAGGTCCACCGCCACCGCACGGTCGTGCAGGGTGACGATGGGCATCACCGGTGCGTTCTGCAGCAGGCGTCGGATGTCGGGTTCGGGCGTGGTCATGAGCGTTCAGGGCCGGTGAGGTGCGCACGTGCTGGGCATGTGCGAACTGTAGCCACCTGCTGTGGCGGCGTGCAGCGTGCCGGGGATGATCGTCGCCCACGCATCGCCGGGCGCGCGCGGCCGGTCCGCGCGACGGCTTGCGCGGCGTCGGGTTCCCGCCGTCGGGTGCTGGCGCGGATGCCGCCGCGGCAGAGGCGTTCAGCAGGCCAGGGCTTCGGCGTGCCGGGCGGCCGTCGGCGCTTGGGCCCTCGCACGGGCTGTGGCAGGTGCGTCGTGGCGGTAGACACCGCAGCCCACGAGCAGGCGGTCGTTCAAGGCCTTGACGAAGGACGTCTTGGGCAGCACGGTCCCGGTGTCGAGGTTGAGGATGTCGTAGTCGATCCACCCACCCGCCGGCGCCGCGGCCCAGGCGTCCGCCACGAAGCGATCGCCGTCGATGCCCGGCACCTCGTGCACGCGCCGGCCCTCCATCGCCGGCTTGGCGCCATGCAACCGGTAGCGTCCTTCGCGATCGATCGCGAACACGTACAGGTCACGGTCGACAAAGCCCGCGTCGCTCGAATGCAGTCGCTCGCAGGCCGCCGGATAGCCCACCTGCGCGATCAGGCCCAGGGCGCGCCCGACCAGGGCGTGTGCCTCATCGGCACTGCCCTGACGCAGGCGGATCGCACTGACGGCCCGCGTGAGGGCCTGGGCCCGGTCCGCCAGGTCGTGCGAGGCCACCAGCGCTTCTTCGACCATGCTCGCGTTTTCGCGCGTGATGTGGTCCAGGGCCCCGGCGCCGCGTGTGGCCTCCTGCAGGTCCACGCTCTGGCGCTGGCTGGCCTGGGCGATGTCGCGCAGTGCATCGCTGACCTCGTGGATGCCGCCGACCAGGCCGACGAGGCTTTCCCCGGCGCCGCGCGTCTGCACGACCGCCTGAGCCACCTGCTCGGAAGAGTGCGTGATCAGAGAGCGCACCTCGGCTGCCGCTGAACTGGAGCGTTGGGCCAGGTGCCGCACCTCGCTGGCCACGACGGCAAAGCCCCGTCCGGCATCGCCTGCGCGCGCGGCCTCGACCGCGGCGTTCAAGGCCAGGATGTTGGTCTGGAAGGCGATGCCGTCGATGACGCCGATGATCTCGGCCATGCGACGCGATTCCTCTTCCAGCCCCTGCATGGCCGCCACGGCTTGGTGCATGCGCTGACCGCCGGCCTCGGCGTCGTCCCGCAGTCGTCCCGTCAGGCTCTCCACGGTGGCGGCGGACTGAGCGTTTTCATTGGCGGTCTGGCTGACCTGCGCGACAGCGGCGACGGTCTGCCGTAGGTTGGCGGCCTGGTTCTCGGTGCGGATCGCCAGCCCCTGGGCAGCTGCCGTCAACTGCTCGCCCGACATGCCCACGCGCACCGCGCTCGATCGGATCTCGGCCACCATGCTGGACAGGCCGGCATTCATGTCCTCCAGCAAGCGGCCCATGGCGGCCAACTCGTCGCGGCCCTGGGCGTTCACGCGGTGTGAGAGGTCGCCCTGCGCCACCTGCCGGACCGCGTCGGTGGCATCCTGCAGCGGCTGCAGGATGCTGCGGCCCACGCGCCACGACAGCAGCACGGACATGGCCATGGCCACGGCCACCAGGCCGATGGCCAGCTGCTGGATCGAGCGGGATCGCTGGCCGATGTCGTCGACGCCCGCCTCGAGCCGCCCGGTGGCGGCCTGCGCGAGCGGGGCCAGGCTGGCCTGCAGATCGGCACTGGCCTTGTCGAATGCGGGCATCGTCGGGTTGCCCTTCGGCGGGCCGCCGGCGATGTAGGCCTCGGCCATCGCCCGGCCGCTGGTGACATAGGCCTCGAAGCGCCGCTCGATGTCCTGCAGCTCGGCCAGTGTCCGATCGTCGTTCGCGTCGAGCGCACGCTGGCGGAAGCGGCGCAGTCCGCCCAGGAATTCGTCGCGGTGGCGGGCGGCTTCCTTGAAGCCGTCGTCGAGCCCGTCCTGGCCGCGCGTGGCCGAAATATCGGACAGGAACTGCTGGACCTGCGCGACGTTGCGCAGCATGTCCTTGGCCAGCAGCGCGAAGCCCATCTCGACCTTCACGTCGCGCTCGAGCTTGCTGCTCACGTCGTCCAGACTGATCCACAACCACACGGTGAAAGCGGCAAACAGCAGCAGCGGCGCGAGCGAACCCAGCGCCAGCCGATGACCGATCTTCATGCCGGTCAGCAGGTGTGGCATGCGCGCGAGGCCCAGGGGCTGCGACTTCATGTTCCTTACTCTCCCTTGCGGTCGCGCCATCGCGGCGCGTGGGTCTTGCGTGTGTTTGCGGGCATCCTGGCACCGGCCCGAGGGTGGCGTTACGGATGGCCGCGGCTGGAATTTCGCTGACCCAAGCGCGTGCCGAAGGGCAGATGAGCGACGGGCAGGGGGACCAATTCGCTCAGGCTTGCTGTGATGCACCACAACAGGGCGCGGGACACGCGTCCAGCGGCCGGTTTGCACCAGGAAGGCGGGCGCCGCGAGCTGCCGTCTGCGACCCGGACGTCGTCGGCCCGCGCCGGTCGGCCCTGGCGTCTTCAGGGCCCGACCGGCGAACGGCTGGCCAGCGGGCCGGCCTCGCCCGGGCGAATCTCCGGCTCGGCCTGTGCCTGCAACGGGCCATGCGTGAAGCGCAGGATCTCGCCCACGCGGCGCCATTGCTTGAAACGTTGGAGGTAGCGGTTCTGCACGGCATAGGCCTGCGTCTCGGCCGCCAGGACCTTCGGGCAGTCCTCGAACAGCGCGTCGCCGCGCTGCAGGTGCTGCAGGTGGTGTACGAACTCGTGCACGAGGTAGGACTGGTCGGGCAGGTCCTTGGCGGCCTGCAGGGCCTGGTCGACGGCCTGTTCCTCGACGATATCGAGTTGCAGGCCGCTGCCGCGCAGGCGAGCCGAGCCCGCGGCGAGCGTATGCACGCCCTGCAACCACGGCTGTAGGCCCACGGCCATCATCCCGGCGCAGACGATCGAACCAGCTACGCCCAGCGCCGTGTCGGCCTGCAGCACAGGCTTTCAAGCAGAAGGGCGCCTGACATCGGTGCTTGCCAGCAGTCGCTGGCATCATGGCGGCATCTCTGTGGTTTCAGGAGTTCGTCGTGCAAGACCCCATCGTCATCGTCTCCGCTGCCCGCACGCCCATTGGTGGCCTGCTGGGTGACTTCGCCAACCTTGCTGCCTGGGAACTGGGCGCCGTGGCCATCCGGGCGGCCGTCGAACGCGCCGGCGTGCCGCTCGATGCGGTCGACGAGGTGCTGATGGGCAACTGCCTGATGGCCGGCCAGGGCCAGGCGCCGGCGCGCCAGGCGGTGCTGAAGGCCGGGCTGCCGCAGAGCGCCGGCGCGGTGACGCTGAGCAAGATGTGCGGCAGCGGTATGCGCGCGATGATGTTTGCGCACGACATGCTGGCCGCGGGCTCGGTGGACGTGATGGTCGCCGGCGGCATGGAAAGCATGACCAACGCGCCGCACCTGATGTTTGCCCGCAAAGGCATCAAGTACGGCCACGCGCAGATCTTCGACCACATGGCCATGGACGGCCTGGAAGATGCGTACGAGCGCGGCAAGGCCATGGGTGTCTTCGCGGAGAGCTGCGCCGAGAAGTACGCCTTCACGCGACAGGCGCAGGACGCCTACGCTATCGCCAGCACCCAACGCGCCAAATCCGCCAACGAAGACGGCCGCTTCGATTGGGAGATGGCACCCGTGAAGCTGCCCGGCAGGGGTGGCGAGACGGTGGTCAAGTGGGACGAGCAGCCTTTCAAGGCCAAGCTCGACAAGATCCCGTCGCTCAAGCCCGCCTTCAAGAAGGACGGCACGATCACCGCGGCCAATGCTTCCAGCATCAGCGACGGCGCGGCCGCGCTGGTGATGGTGCGCGAAAGCACGGCGGCGCGCCTGGGCCTGAAGCCGGTGGCGCGCGTCGTCGCGCATGCGGTGCACGCGCAGGCGCCGGAGTGGTTCTCCACCGCGCCGGCCGGTGCCATCAACAAGGCCCTGAAAAAGGCCGGCTGGACGGCGCAGCAGGTGGACCTGTGGGAAGTCAACGAAGCCTTTGCGGCGGTGACGATGGCGGCGATGGCCGAGTTCCATCTGCCGCACGAGATCGTCAACGTGCACGGCGGCGCCTGCGCGCTGGGCCACCCCATCGGCGCCAGCGGTGCGCGCATCGTCGTCACCTTGCTGGGTGCCCTGCGCGCGCAGGGCAAGAAGCGCGGCATGGCCTCGCTGTGCATCGGCGGC
>CAUJHV010000025.1 GCA_963205115.1 Pseudomonadota bacterium
TGCTGCTCGTCACGCCGCTGGGCCTGTGGCAGGCGCTGAGCTTCGATTTCGGCAGCGTCAGCGCCGGCCATTGGTGGCTGCTGGTCTTCTACTCGTTGGCTGCCAGCATGGTCACGGTGTGGCTGTGGATGACCGGTCTCAAGCATGTGCCGGCCTCGCAGGCAGGCGTGTTCACCGTGATGCTGCCGGTGGCTGCGGCGGCCACAGGAATCGTCTTCCTGGGCGAGCGTTTCAGTCCGGCGCAGGCCGGTGCCTTTGCGTTGGCGCTGGCCGGCGTGATGCTCGCGACCTGGCCGTCGCGGCGCACCTGAGGCGCCCTGCGATCAGGCGGCCGCTTCGGCCACCGCCGGATGGCGGCGTGCCTGCGTGGCCAGGCCCGCCACGGCCGAAGGCGGCAACGCCTTCAGCTTGTGGTCCGACCACACCTGCCGCCACCGGCGTGCGCCGGGCTGGCCGTTCCACAGCCCGAGCATGTGCCGGGCAATGCGCGACCACGGCTCGCCCTCGCGCGATTGCCGCTCCATGTAGTCGATCATCGCGGCCTCGACCTGTTCGCGATCACGCTGCACCGGCTCGGCACCGAGAAAGCGTGAATCCCAGTCGGCCATCAGCCAGGGGTGGTGGTAGGCCTCGCGGCCGACCATCACGCCGTCCAAACCCTCGGCCAGCAGCGATTCGATCTGTGCGCCGGTGGTGATGCCGCCATTGATCGCGATGGTCAGCGCCGGGAAGTCGCGCTTGAGCCGTTGCACGAACTCGTAGCGCAGCGGCGGCACCTCGCGGTTCTCCTTCGGGCTCAGGCCCTGCAGCCAGGCATTGCGCGCATGCACGATGAAGACTTCGCAGCCAGCCGCGGCCACGGTGCCGACGAAGTCGCGCACGAACTCGTAGTTCTCGATCCGGTCGATACCGATGCGGTGCTTCACCGTCACGGGAATGCTCACCGCGTCGCGCATCGCCTTCACGCCGTCGGCGACCAGTTGCGGCTCGGCCATCAGGCAGGCGCCGAAGGCGCCCCGCTGCACGCGGTCGCTCGGGCAACCGCAGTTGAGGTTGACCTCGTCGTAGCCCCATTGCTGGGCCAGCCTCGCGCAGTGCGCCAGATCGTCGGGCTCGCTGCCGCCGAGCTGCAGGGCCAGCGGGTGTTCCTCGTCGTTGTAGTCGAGGTGCCGCGGCACGTCGCCATGCAGCAGCGCCCCGGTGGTCACCATTTCGGTGTACAGCCGGGTGCGGTGCGTCAGCAGGCGATGGAAGTAGCGGCAGTGCCGGTCGGTCCAGTCCATCATCGGCGCGACCGACAGGCGCCAGGGGTTCGGTTCCACGGCCCGGATTATCGGGCGGCCACGACCCTGCCGCTGCGCCTCAGCGGCGTTCCCAGTAGCCGGGGCGCTGGCGCCAACCCGGGCCCTGACGGATCCAGGCGTGCGGCACCCAGTGATGACCGGGACGCGGCGAATCCCAATGGCCTCCGATCCACACGTGGCGACCGCCCCGCCAGCCCCAGAAGCCGCCGATCCAGATCTGGCCGACCACCGGCGGTGCGCCGTAGTACTCGGCCTGTGGCGGCGGCGGCGCCACCTGCACGACCTCGCCCTCGTAGCCGTAGTACGGCCCGACGGGTGCGACCACGCAGCCGGCCAGCAGGAGTGCGCCGGTGCACGCGGTGGCCATCACGAGCCTGCGGATGGAAGGTTGGGCCATGGAGCACTCCTGCGGTGGTGTTCACCCAGCAACGCCCTGGCCGCGCAGGCTGCCGACGGCCTTCATGGGGCTTTACGCCGGAGACACAGTCCGTCGCACGAGCCGCATCAGGCCCGCCCCGCCGCGGCTGCGATGTCGGCCGCGAAGCGTGGCCACAGCGGCTGCGGCAGGTCGTGTCCCATGCCCTCGATCAGGTCGATCTGCGCGCCGGCAATGCGGCGTGCCAGTTCGCGCCCCGCCTCCACGGGCACCAGCGGGTCGGCCAGGCCGTGGACGATCTGCGTCGGCTGGCGGATCTGCGCGAGCATCGGCGTGCGGTCGCCGTCGGCCACGATGGCCATCAGCTGTCGCGCCGTGGCCGCCGGCCGGTAGGAACGCTTGACGGACATCGCCAGGCGCTCGCGCAGCGTGGCGGGTTCGGGCGGGTAGCCCGGGCTGCCGATCACGCCGTACAGGCGCACGAAATGCTCGATGACGCTGTCGAGATCGCGCGCGTTCTCCGGCCGCGACATCAGCGCCATGCGCACCTTCCATCCCGGCTGCGGCAGGCGGCGCGCGCCGCTGGTGGTCATCATCAGCGTCAGGCTGCGCACGCGCTGCGGATGCCTGGCTGCGAGGTGTTGCGCGACCATGCCGCCCATCGAAGCGCCGCACACATGCGCGCTTTGCAGCCCCAGCGCATCGATCAGCGCGGCCGTGTCGTCGGCGAGGTCGGCCAGGCGGTAGGGGCTGGCCACCGCCATGCCCAGCGTGTGCTTGACGGCCCCGGCGGCGATGTTGGGCACGCCCAGGTGATCGAAGCGCTGCGACAGGCCGACGTCGCGGTTGTCGAAGCGGATGACGCGAAAGCCCTTGGCGACGAGCTGGTCGACCAGGCCCTCGGGCCAGGCGACGAGCTGCATGCCCAGGCCCATGATCATCACCAGCGGCTGGCCACTGGCCGGGCCGCGGTCGTCGACTTCCAGCGAGATGCCGTTCGCACTGATCTGCATCAGGCGGTGCGAGCCTCGTTCGGCGTGCGGAAGAACCAGCGCCTTGCGCCGTGCGGCTCGAAGGGCTTCCAGTGCCCCGCAGGCTGCGACAGCCGGTCGGCAACGGCGTACAGCGCCATCGGATTCATGCCCATGCCCACGTGGCTGGCGTGCACCTCGATGTTCTCGGCCATCGGGCTGGGCGCCACCACGCTGCAACGCCACGCCACGATGCCGTCGCTGCGCGACCAGATCGAGGTGGTGGGCACCGGCGGCTCCTTGCGGATCTGCGCGATCAGCGCCGGGTCGTGCACCGACTGCCCGCTGACCAGTTCGAAGAAGCGCCAGGCGTTGGTGGCTCGCGGGTGGCCGGTGAAGGGCGTGCCCAGCGTGATGACGCAGCGCACATGGTCGGGCAGTTCCTTGGCCATCTCGCGCGCGTAGATGCCGCCCAGGCTCCAGCCGATCAGGCTGACCTTGCGCGCATGCGAGTTGAACAAGCGCCGCACGTCGTCGTTGCAGCGCTTGAGCACGCCCTGGCGCGGGCCGAAGTTGAAACCCTGGCCCCAGGGGTGGGTGACGTAGCCCAGATCGTCGAGGAATCGCCGCAACGGCGCGGTGGTGAAGTCGTTGGCGCCCAGGCCGGGGAACACCAGCACCGGATGGCCGTCGCCGCGTGGCAGCTTGCGCAGCCAGGGCGTGGCGGCCAGCAGTGCCGCGTACTCCCAGGGAGCCCGGCCCTCCATGGCCAGCAGCAGCGCATTGGGCGCGCGCAAGTCTTCGAAGTGGAAGTGGTGGTGGCGCGGATCGGGCGGCGTGCGGGGCATGCGGCGTGAAGGAGCGGCGTTCAGGTCATGTTAGCGGCTGGGCCGCTTTGCGGTTGGAGCGCTTGCCCTAGCCTTCGGTGTCACCTTCGGGACAGGTTTGGCGGCCTTCTTGGCGGCGACCTTCTTCACGGCGGGCGTCTTCAACCGCGCCTTCGTGGCGGCAACCTTCTTGGCAGGGGCCTTCTTCGCCGGTGCCTTCGGGGCCACGGCCTTCTTCGGCGCCGCCTTCTTCGCCGCTACCTTGGGCGCCGGCGGTGCGGGCACGGGTTCCGCTGCGACCGGCAGCCCCTTGAACTCGAGAAAGGACGTCTCGACGTGCGCCGCGAATTCGTCGACCTCGGGCATCGCCTGCGCGCAGGCGATGATGCCCACGTCGAGCGAATCGTTGTAGGTCTGCACGGTGATGTTCAGGGCCACGCCGTGCACGACGATCGAGGTCGGGTAGTTGGTGAGCATCTTCGCGCCGGCCATGTACAGCGGCACGGTGGGCCCAGGCACGTTGGAGATGACGACGTTGGCCACCGGCGGGATGCGGTCGGCCACGCCGGCGCGGCCGTAGATCGCCGTCAGGCCTTCCATCAGCCAGGGCACGCCCATGGACGGGAAGTCGGTGGGTAGCAGGCTCTTCACGCTGCCCAGCGTCGCCTTCATCGACGCACTGGCCGCCATCACGTGGGCCAGCCGCTTGCCCGGGTCGGCGATGTGCGTGCCCAGGCTGATCAGGCTCATCGACGCCTGGTTGTTCGATGCCGTGTCGCCCTTGGAGCGCAGCGAGATCGGCACCGCCGCCACCAGCGACTTGCGCGGCAGCGGCCCGTGCTTGGCGAAGTGGCGCCGCAAGGCGCTGCTGCAGATCATCAGCACCGCGTCGTTCAGGCTGGCGTGATGGCGCCGGCGCACGGCGTTCAGCTCGGCCAGCGGCAGGCTCACCGCAGCGAAGGCGCGCGTGTCGGACACCGTGGCGTTCAGCCGCGTGCGTGGCGCCAGGCCGAGATTGCTGACGCTCTTGCCGCCCTTCGGCCCCGCGCCCTTGATGCGCGACCACACCGAGGCCGCCGTCTCGCTCACCGCGCCGCCCGCGGTCTGCGCCGCTACTTGGGAGATGGCGCCCACCGCGGCGGGCAAGGCCTTGACGAGGTTGCCGAGCTGGTCGAGCTGGTTGGACAGCGCGCCACGCAGCATCTCCGTCATCGCCAGCTGTCCCTTGCGCTCGCGCGCCGGGCGCGCAGCGATCTCGCGCGGCTCGGGGCCGAGGTCGAGGATGGCCTGCGCCAGCGCCACCGCGGCCTGGCCGTCGACGGCGGCGTGGTGCAGCTGGGTGTAGAGGGCGTAGCGCTTCTCGCCGTTCGGCCCCGGCTCGAGGCCGTCGAAGACATGGAACTTCCACAGCGGCCGGCTGCGGTCGAGCAGCACCGGGTGCAACTCGCCGACCTGCTCTTCCAGCTCGGCCAGTCCGCTGCCCGCAGGCAGCGCGATGCCGACGATGTGCTCGTCGAGGTCGGGCTCGGCATCGACCCACACCGGCGCGGCCAGGTTCAACGGCATCCATGCCAGCTTGCGACGCAATGCAGGCGCGAGCGGAACGCGCGTGGCCATGTGGGCACGCATGTCGGCGAGGAAGTCACCGCGGTAGCTGGCAGGCAGCTCGAACTGGTGCAAGGCGCCCACGTGCATGGGCATCTCGGCGGTCTCGAGGTACAGGAAGCTGGCGTCCAGGCCGGACAGCTGTTTCATCGGCGTCTCCCACGCGGTCTGCGCCGATGCTAAGCGCGCGCAAGAGTCGCCGCCTTGAGGGGAAGCCCTGTTCGGGCGCGAAAGCGTCAGGCCCTGCGTTCGCGCAACGCCATCAGTTCGTTGCCGGCCAGCGCCAGCAACACGAGCAGGCCGCCGCCGATCACCGACACGGCCGGTGCCTCGTTGGCGCCCAGCCAGGCCCAGAGCACACCGAAAACCACCTCAAGCAGTCCGAGCAGCGACATCTCCGGCGCGCTCAGCGAGCGGGCGATGGTCACGGCCAGCAGGCACGGGATGGCCAGCTGCACGACGCCGAGCATGGCCAGCAGCGCGAGGTCGCGCCCTGTGGCGGCGAAAGGCTGCGAGGGCAGCACCATGGCGGCTGCGGAGAGCACGGCGCCGATCAGCACGGCGGGCAGCATGTCCTGCTTCTCGCCGCCGCGGTTGTGCTGGATCAGCGTCCAGTTGACGGCTGCAGCGATCGGCACGCCCAACGCGACCAGCGTGCCGGCCAGGTGTCGCGGGTCGCTGCCGCTGACCTCGCGGGCGTACATCCAGGCGATGCCCGCCCCGGCCAGCACGATCGCTGCCCAGGTGCGTGCAGCCAGCCGGTGGCCGAGCGCGAAGCGCGCCATCAGCGCGGTGAACAGCGGGCCCAGCGCCATGGTGACCAGCACGTTGGCCACCGTGGTGAGCGACAGCGCCATCATGAAGGCGGTGTACATGACTGCCCAGCACAGGCCCGACAGCCACAGCGTGCGGCCGCCGCTGCGAATGGCCGAAACCAGCGTCGCCGGCCCGCGCAGCCAGCCGAGCATCACGACCAGCGCCAGCGCATTGAAGGCGCTGCGCCAGAAGGTCACCTCGAAGCCACGCGCCGCCTCGAAGTGGCGCGACACCACGCCGGCGATGCTCCACATCAGCGTGACCGCGACCATGAGCAGCACCGCCTTGCGGTGCGTCATCGGCACGGGCACGGCGTCAGGCGGCTTCGCGCGAGGCGCGCTTGCGGTCGTGTTCCTT
>CAUJHV010000026.1 GCA_963205115.1 Pseudomonadota bacterium
CGGGTGCTGGTGTGCGGCCCGGCCGAACGGCCCTTCGCCGGCTGCCGGCCGACGCGGCACCGCCGCGCCGCGGCTGCCGGCAGCCGCACGCCGCAGAAGGCGTTGCTGCGCAGACGCGGCATCTCGAGCACCGCCTTGTCCTTGCCGCGCGAGACGATGCGCTCCTGCCAGCCCGCCGGCAAGACGCCCACCGCCGCGGGTTCGACTTCCAGCAGCAGCCGTGCATCGGCGGGCAGGTGCACCGCGATTTCGATATCGAAGCGGCGTTCGCGGGCCGGGTCCCCGGTCAGCAGGAAGGGCATCGCGATGGGGTCGGCCTTCGGGTCGGGCACGACGTTCACGACGTTGAAATTGCGCCAGGTGACGTTGTTCTGGTTGCGCACCAGATCCAGAAAACCATCCCAGTCGGTCGGCCCGGGCACGGGCGGCGCGGGATCCTGCGCGTGGTGCGCCAGTGCCACGAAACAATGGTGACCTGACGCCGGCACGGCCGCCTTCGGCCAGACAAGCTCGGGCGCCACCACCAGCACGTTGCCGGTGGGGACGTCGAATGGCGCTGTGGTTCCGATCAAGGTCCACAAGTTGGGCGTGACCAGCGTCGCCACCGGGCTCCAGTACAGCGTGGCGAGCACACCGTTCGCCGCTGCCGCGCCACGGTTGCGCAAGCGCATGTAGACGAAGTTGTCCTGCCCTGCCTCGACCTCGAAGCCCAGCGACTCGTTGTTCTCGGTACCGCTGCCTTCACCGAAACTCGCCGTTGGGTTAGGGACCTGCACCGCGCGCACGATCACGTCAGGGCTGGTGCTGAGCGCGCCCGCGCTGGGCACGGCGCCGCTGTCGCCGACGGCATCACGCAGGTAGATGTCGGGCACCAGACCGAGTGCGACTTCGCCGATGCGGCGCAGGTTGGGCATGACGCCGATGGCACCAGCGACTACAGCGCTCTGCGGCGTGCCGTTCGCCGGGTTGGACAGCAGCGCGCGCATCTGTCCAGGCGACAGCATGGTGCCGGTGGCACCGAGGTACATGCTTTGTGTCAACACGGCCGCGCCGACGACGATGGGTGACGCGCTGCTGGTGCCGTTGAAGCTGGCGGTGTACGACGCGTCGATCGCGGCCGTCGGACTGAGGTCGCCGTAACCGCAGGTGGTGACGTTTTCGCCCCAGCCGTAGCAGTCGATGCGGCTGCCGAAGTTCGAGAAACCGGCGCGCGTGTGCGACGTACCACCCACCACCGGTGACAGCGCCGCGCCGACCATCAAGGCGCCAGAGTCGCGGAAGTCGACGTGTCCGCGCCGCAGCCGAAAGCGCCCGGCGGCGTCGGTGAAATTGTCGAGGTCGTTGCTGCCGTTGCCCGCCGCCTCGACCACGAGGATGCCGCGCGCGGTGGCCAGGCGAATCGCGTCGAAGTCGCCGCCGTCGCTCTCCGTCGGCAGCAGCGTCGCGCCACGTTGCACCTCGAGCAGCAGCACATGCCCTGCGGCCATGCTGGGCAACGCGGCGACGATGGCATCGGCCACGTGCAATGCCGTCGCGCCGTCGAAGTGCGAGGTCGCACGCAGCGAACTGATCGACGGCGCGATACCCACCACGCCGCGCGTGTTGTCGTCAGCCGCGATCACGCCCATCACCGCGGTGCCATGGTTACCGACGTAACCCGAGACGCCGTCCCGGTTCTGGTTGAAGATCAAGGTCGGCGCCTTGCTGGCATAGTCTTCGTGGCCCAGACGCCAGCCTTGCTCGAGGTCGACGATGCCGATGCCCTGCCCTTCGCCGCCGGCCTGTGTCCACGCCCAGCGCGCGTCGATGCCGGTCGGCGCCGCGTCCAGGTAGTTCTGCTGAGCATTGAACGTATCGTTGGCGGCATTCACGACCGGGTCCGAGACCACGTGTTCGGCGTACGCGGTTTCGACACCATCCAGGCTGGCGAAGCGCCTGGCCCATTCGGTCAGCGGCTCGGGCTGCGACCGCAGGTCGACGCGCCAATACTGGGTCAGGCTGTTGAGTGGTCGCCACGGGCTGTTGGCGACCTCCTTCTCCATCGCCAGCAGCTTCGAAGGGTCGAGGCTGGTCACGAGGCGGCCACTGGCTGGTTTGCCGAGCTGATCGAGCAGCTGGCCCAGCGCCACCAGCTTCAGCCTTTCGGCCGCCGCACGCAGGTCTTTGGACTTGCCGGGCTGCAGATCGCGCGACAGCCGGACGATGACAAAACCACTCAGGCCATCGCCCAGTTGCTCCCGATCAACGTCCAATGGGCGGCCTCCGCCGCCGTCATGGCCAACTTCGTCGCGGCAGATCCGCTTGTCTTCGATGCGCATTCCGCGCTCCTTCGTGTCGACTCAATGGCGACATGGTGGAGCGCTTGGCCAACGAAATCATCCCTACGATGAACGATCTTCGCTGGCTGCGGCGCGACGGCCGTGCTTGATTCGTCTGCGGGTACGCCCGCGACTGATTCATCATCAAACCGCCAGACCCAGGTGCGAGACTTCCGGAGCGCCGTCTCATCGCTTCAGCTCGGTGTCGCGCACGCCTCGAGTGGACCACCCACAACGTCCCAAATGGTGTGCAGAAGGATCGAACGTGGGATTCGAGTCAGGGGCCGGTTGCCGGCGCAGGTGTCGCGGCATCTGCAATGGCTGCAGCCGCCAGCCCTCAGCTGCCGGCGCGCAGCTTGTCCTTCTTGCTCGGCCGCCGGCCCTTCACGCCCCCGGTGGCAGACGCGGGCGAGGCGAGTTCCTTCGGCTCGAAACCCGCCACCTGCTCGCGCGGCACGCGCCGACCCTGGCGCTTCTCGATCAGGCGGAAATGCGCTTCCGTTGCCGCGCTCACGAAGCTCACGGCCAGCCCCGCCGCGCCGGCGCGCGCGGTGCGGCCGATGCGGTGGACGTAGTCCACCGTGGAACGCGGCAGGTCGTGATTGACGACCACCGGCAGCTGGACGATGTCGATGCCGCGCGCGCCCAGATCCGTGGCCACCAGCACGCGCAGCTTTCCGGCCTTGAAGTCGGCCAGCACCTGCGTTCGCGCGCCCTGGCTGGCATCGCCGTGGAAGGCCGCCGCCGCCAACCCGGCGCGGCGCAGCTTGTCGGCCACATGCTCACAGGCGTAGCGCGTGGCGACAAAGACCAGCACGCGCGACCAGCCTTCCTGCACAACGAGATGGGCCAGCAGCGGCGTGCGCCGTGCCACGTCGACCTCGATGGCGCGTTCGGTGACGGTGGCCACGGCCGCGACCTGGTCGCGCACATCCACGCGCACGGGGTCGTGCAGCAACTGTTGCGCCAGTGCGTCCACCGCGGGCGGGAAAGTGGCCGAGAACAGCAGGTTCTGACGCCGTGCCGGCAGCAACGCCAGCACACGCGCCAGTTCGTCGGCAAAGGCGCCGTCGAGCAGGCGGTCGGCCTCGTCCAGCACCAGGGTGTGCAGGCCCGACAGGTCCAGCGCGTGGTGGTCCACCACGTCCAGCAGCCGCCCCGGCGTGGCGACCACGACATCGGCACCGCCCCGCAGGGCCATCAACTGCGGGTTGATGGAGACGCCGCCGTACAGCACCAGCAGCTTCGCCGGCACGTTGAGGAAGCCCTCCACCTGGCGCATGGCGTCGCCCACCTGCGCCGCCAGCTCACGCGTAGGCACCAGCACCAGCACACGCGGAAGCCGCGGTCTGGGGCGCGCGATGTCGTCGATGCGCTGCAGCGTCGCGAAGGCATACGCGCCCGTCTTGCCTGACCCGGTGGCCGCGGTGGCCAGCAGGTCGCGCCCGGCCAGCGCCGGCGGGATCGCCGCCAGCTGGATGGGCGTGGGCTCGACCCAGCCCAGCTCGGCAGCCGCTTTCGAGAGCCGGGGTGAGAGGCCCAGCGCCGCGAACGCGCTCATAAGGCAACCTCGCGCCTTCGGCGCTGCGCGGTGATCGCTCCGGAACGGCCCTTCACGCTCACAGCCGCCGCACCTTCACGGACCGGCCCTTCACCTTGCCGGCCGTCAGGCCGCGCAAGGCCTGGTCGGCCACGTCGCGCTCCACCGCCACGTAGGTGGAGAAGTCGTTGACGACGATCTTGCCGATCTGCGCGCCGGGCAGCCCCAGGTCCTTGGTCAGCGCGCCCAGCACGTCGCCGGCGCGGATCTTCTCCTTGCGGCCGCCCAGGATCTGCAGCGTCACCATCGGCGGGCGCAGTGGCTCGGCGCCGGCCGGCGCCGTCAGCTCCGACAGCGGGTGCCAGGTGCTGGGCGTGCCCTGCATCTCTTCGATGCGGCCCACGGCACCCATTTCGTCCATGCTGGCCAGGCTGAAGGCCCAACCTTCTTCGTCGGCGCGGCCGGTGCGGCCCACACGGTGCGTGTGCACGGCGGGGTCGGGGCTGATGTCGACATTGATCACCGCTTCCAGCTGCGCGATGTCGAGCCCGCGTGCGGCCACATCGCTGGCCACCAGCACGCTGCAGCTGCGGTTGGCAAATTGCACCAGCACCTGGTCGCGCTCGCGCTGCTCCAGGTCGCCATGCAGTTCCAGCGCCACGAAGCCCTGCGCCTGCAGCACGGCCACCAGGTCGCGGCACTGCTGCTTGGTGTTGCAGAAGGCCAGCGTGCTGACGGGCCTGAAATGCTGCAGCAGCAGCCCGACGGCATGCAGCCGTTCGGTTTCGGCCACCTCGTAGAAGCGCTGGCGGATCTGGCCGGCCGCGTGGCGCTCGGCCAGCTTCACCTCCTGCGGATCGCGCAGGAAGCGGGCGGCGAGCTTGGCCACGCCCTCCGGGTAGGTGGCGGAGAACATCAGCGTCTGGCGCGCCTTCGGACAGCGTTCGGCCACCTGCGCGATCTCCTCGGCAAACCCCATGTCCAACATGCGGTCGGCCTCGTCCAGCACCAGCGTATTCAGCGCATCGAGCGCCAGCGTGCCGCGCCCCAGGTGATCCAGGATGCGCCCCGGCGTGCCCACCACGATGTGCGCGCCGTGCGCCAGGCTGGCCAGCTGGTTGCGGATGGGGCTGCCGCCGCACAGGGCCAGCGTCTTCACGTTGTCCTGCGCGCGCGCCAGGCGGCGGATCTCCTGTGTCACCTGATCGGCCAGCTCGCGCGTCGGGCACAGCACCAGCGCCTGCACGGCGATGCGGCGCGGGTTGAGGTTGACCAGCAGCGGCAGCGTGAAGGCCACGGTCTTGCCGCTGCCCGTGCGGGCCTGGGCGATGAGGTCGCGGCCGGC
The DNA here is from genome assembly GCA_963205115.1 of Pseudomonadota bacterium. Classification (GTDB taxonomy): domain Bacteria; phylum Pseudomonadota; class Gammaproteobacteria; order Burkholderiales; family Burkholderiaceae_C; genus Rubrivivax. The sequence goes on from CAUJHV010000026.1 coordinate 5,204, forward strand.
CAGCGCCAAAGGCAGGCTGGCGGCCTGGATGGGCGTCATCTCCAGGTAGCCCAGCTGCTGCAGGGTGGCCTGCAGCGGTGGCGGAAGAGGCAAGGTGTCGAACGGGTGGTCAGGGCCGGGCATGGGCCATTGTCCGCTGCCGCGCGGAGCCAGGCGTTTGGCGGCTCGAGGGCGGTGGTGTGCCTCAGACCCTGCGAGACGGCGAGCCGCGCGGCGGAGAACCTGCCAGCCGCTCCCTGCAGGCCGGGCTCACGCGCCGGGGCTGCGGAAAGCGACCGGGCCAACGCGACCCGGCAGGCGCTCAGCCGATCGGCGTCATCCGCCCAGATCGTCCACGGGCCGGTCGTTGGCGGCTGCCAACCACAGGGCAGCCGCATCCAGCGCCCCGTCAGCAACGTCGAAGTACTGGGCGCCGGGTACCTGCGGCGCACCCAGGGTGGCGAACACCGGGAGCTTCCACTGCAGTGCCAGCGCCATCTCCGACATGGTGCCCAGGCCGCCCCCGATGGCGATGGCGCACAACGACGAACGCACCACAAGGGCATTGCGGCTCAAGCCCATGCCCGTGGGCAGCGCCACGGTGAGGTAAGGGTTGCCGTGCCGGGCCTCTTCTTCGGGCAAGAGGCCGATGCAAATGCCGCCACCCGCTTGCGCACCGCGCGCGGCACCTTCCATGACGCCGATCTTGCCGCCACAGACCAGGATCACGCCGCAGCTGGCGAGTGCATAGGCGACGTCGTGCGCAGCCTGCACTTGCTCGGCGCTCGCCTCGCGCGGGCCGATGATCGCCACCGGTTGGCGCAGGCGCCGCGCGCCGCGCTGGCGCTCGGCCAGGATGCGCAAGGGCTCGGACAGCCCGCGCAGTTCAGTGGCGGCTTTCGGACTGCCGGGCAAGGACATCTCCTGCTCCCATGACGATTGAACACAGGGCCAGCAACATCAGCGAAATGACCGCCGCGGCCGCGAAGTCCGCCCCGCTGTCGCCGATCTTCAGCAACAGCATGAGCGGCAGAATATTGACCTGGGTGCCCACGAGGGCTAACGCGGTACCGTAGGTGCCCATCGCCAGCGCGCTCACCAGGCAGGCGGTGGACACGACCGACGGCGCCACCTCGCGCAGCACCACATCGACGAAGGCGCGCCAGGGCGTGGCGCCGAGGGTGCGTGCGGCTTCCACGGGACGTCTGTCGAGATTCGCGAACACCGGGTACAGCGTCAGCGCGACGCGCGGCACCAGGTAGTAGGCGTACGCAAAGCCGAGGCCGGCCACGCTGTAGATCCAGGCCCCCACACGCGCCGGATCGGCGCCGAGTGCAGCGAGGATCTGCGTCACGAAGCCCGCGCGCCCGAAGGCCAGGATGAAGCCAAAAGCAATGACCAGACCCGAGAACGCCAGCGGCAGCCCGAGTGCGGCAATCAGCCAACGGCGCACGCCCTCCGTGCAGCGTGCCAATTCGATGGCCACCAGCACGCCCACGACGGTGGACAACGCACCCGTCAACGCACCCAGCACCAAGGTGTTGAGCAGGGCGCCGCGAAACAAGGGATCGGCCAGCACCCGCCCCACCGCCGCGCCGCGCTCCTCCAGCGCCTCGGGCACCAGCGCGGCAAGCGGCGCGATCAGGAACAGGCCCAGCAGCACCCAGGCGGGCCAGGCGCCGAAGCGCCTCAAGACCTGGGCGCTGGCGTGGCTCACTTGATCGACAACACGTTGTTGGCCCACTCGCGGTCGATCTCGGCCTTGCGCTCGGCCGCCTTCACCACATCGAGCGGCCGGATCTGCGGCGCCGCCGGCATGCGCGCAGCCACGTCGGCGGGCAGCGCCACGCCGGGCACCGCGGGCCGCACGAACCCTTGCGCAAACAGCGTCTGCCCCAGATCGCTCATCGTGAAGTTCAGCCACAGGCGCGCCGCGTTCGGGTTCGGTGCGCCCTTGACCAGGCTGATGGCGTAAGGCGCGGCCAGACTGGCTTCGCGCGGGATCACCACGTCCACCGCATCGCCCATGCCGTCGACGTACTTGGCCTTCAGGCCGTCGTTTTCGTAGCCGATCCAGATCGGAATCTCGCCCTTGAGGAACTTGGCGTACGGCGTGGTGCCCTCCACGCGCAACACGTTGCCGGCCTTGTGCAACTGGGCCAGGTAATCGATGCCGGGCTTGATGTTGTCGATGCTGCCGCCCGCGCCGTAGGCCGCCGCAATCACGCCCACCTGGCCCACACCGGTGGAACGCGGGTCGAGATACACGACGGTGTTCTTGTACTCGGGCTTGAGCAGGTCGGCCCAGCTTTGCGGCGTGTTCTTGACCAGCTTCTTGTTGACCAGGAAGGCGATGTTGAGCGTGTGGATCGTGAACCAGCGGCTCTCGGCTTCGCGGAAGACGGCGGGCAGCTTGTCCACGTTGATCGGCTTGAAGGGCGCCACCACGTCCTTCTTCACGGCGTCCACCGCCGAGGCGGCAAAGTAGTAGGCCGTGTCGGCCTGCGGGCGGCGGCGCGATTTGTCCAGCGCCACCACCGTGGCGGCGGAGCCGAGGTCGTTGTAGGTCATCTCGACTTCGGGATAGCGCTTCTTGAACTCGCGAAACAGCACCTTCCAGTTGGCCCACTCGGGGCCCGTGTCGAAGGAGACCACGATGCCTTCCTTCGCGGCTTCGGCATACAAGGCCTTCTCGCCGGCATACAGCTCCGGGCCTTCCAGGGCCAGGGCGGGCAGCGCGTGCGCGCCCAGCGCGCCAAGCGCCGCCATCACGGTTCGACGACGGATCAGGTTCATTGCAGTCTCCTTCTCTGGAGGTGAAGAAAGCCCGGCGTCATGCGTCGAGCAGGCGGATGTGTTCGGGCTTGACGGCCACGGCCGCCGCGGGTGCAACGGCCGCCTCGCCGAGCAGCGTTGTCGTGGCGCCCTGAGGCGTGAAGTCGTAGCGCACGATCGAGCCGAGATAGCGCGTGAAGGTGGTCGCGCCCGCGATGCGGTTGGCTTGCCCGGCAGGCGGGTCGACGACCAGGCGCTCCGGGCGCAGCATCGCGATGGCCTTGGCGCCCACGGCCCGCGTGCCGGTGTCGGCATGGAGCAGCGCAAAGCCCACGTCGATCTGCCCCTGTGCATGCACCGTGGCCGGCAGCAGCGTCGAGTGGCCGACGAAGCGCGCCACGCGGCTGTTGGCCGGCCTCTCGTACAACGCCTCGGGCGAGTCGAACTGCAAGAGCCGGCCGGCGTCGAGCACGGCCACGCGGTCGGCCATCGTCAGCGCTTCTTCCTGGTCGTGCGTCACCAGCAAGGTGGTGGCGCCGAACTGGCGCTGCAATTGCCGCACCTCGTCGCGCAAATGTCCGCGGATGGCGGCATCGAGCGCGGCCAGCGGCTCGTCGAGCAGCAAGGCCTTGGGACCGAAGGCCAGCGCGCGGGCCAGCGCCACGCGCTGCTGCTGGCCGCCCGAGAGTTGTGTGGGCGAGCGCTCGGCGAATTCGGCCAGTCCCACCGTATGCAGCATGCGGTCGGCTGCGGCGCGGCGCTCGCCCAGGGGCATCTCGCGCATCTTCAAGCCATAGGCCACGTTGTCGCGCACGCTCAGGTGCGGGAACAGGGCGTAGCTCTGGAACACCACGCCGATGTCGCGCCGGTGCACCGGCACGCCGGTGAGGTCGCGGCCAGCCAGCACCACGCGACCGGCCTGCTGTTCGATCAGGCCGGCCACGATGCGCAGCAAGGTGCTCTTGCCTGAACCGCTGGGGCCTATGACGGCCAGCAACTCGCCTTGAGCGGCCTGCAGCGAAATGTCCTCCACGCCCTGGCCGCCGGGACCGTAGCGAAAGCTCAGGTTGTCGATCGAAAGGCTCATCGGGCTCGGCCCACCTGGGTGGAAGTGATCGTGGCCACACTCGCCAACAGCAGCAGCACGACGGTCGCCGCGCAGGCAAAGCCGGTGGCGCCATAGAAGGCTTGCAGCAGCACGACCGGGTAGGTGCGGGTCTGAAAGCTGGTGAGCAGGTTGGACAGCCCGAATTCGCCGATGGAGATGGATGCCACCATCACCAGACCCGCGAGCAGACTGTGGCGCAGGTTGGGCAACACGATGCCAATGAAACGCTGCGTGGGCGTGGCGCCCAGGGTGGCGGCGGCGTCTTCGAGGCGCTCGAGCTGCAGATGACGCAAATCGGCCACGAGTGTCTGCGTCAGGTAGGGCAAGGTGTGCACCGCATGCGCGGCGATCAGCAGAGGCAGCGAGCCCAGCCACGGCATCAGGTCGGTATTGAAGACCAGCATGTAGCCGAAGCCCAGCGTGATCGTCGGCACGGCGATGGGCAGCGCGGCAATCAGGCGCGCCGCGACGGCCACGCGCCGGCGCGCGCCATGGTGCAGTGCGTAGGCCAGCGGCATGCCGACGAGGGTGTTGACCACGCAGGCCCCCAGCGCCACCGCCAGACTGGTGCCGAAGGCGCGGCGAAAGCTGCCGTCAGCCCACAAATCGCCGAACCAGCCCAGCGTGAAGCCGGTCGGCAGGAAGGTGTTGGTCCAGCGCTGGCCCACTGAGCCGACCAGCAAGAGCAGGATGGGCAGCAGCAGGTACAGGCCGTACAGCGACGCGGCAATGCGGATCATCGGACACGATGTTGCACGAACAGCATGGCGAAAGTATGAAGGCCCGGGCGAACGCAAGCCCTGAGTATTCGGCATCGCCTGTTGCGCCAAACTCAACGAAAGCCATGCGTCGCAACACGCCCACAATCCAACAACTGCTGGCGTTCGAGTCGCTGGCGCGCCACCTGGCACTGCCCGCCACCGCCGACGAGTTGTGTGTCACACCCAGCGCGGTGAGCCGCAGCATTACCGAGCTGGAAAGTTTTCTCGGCCTGCCCCTGTTCGACCGTGCAGGCCGCCGCTTTCGGCTCAGCGCGCATGGCCAGGACTACCTGGCTCGTGTCGTGCCCTCGTTGCGGGCGCTCGAAAGCGCGTCGCTGGAAATGCACGCGCGGCGCAACGGCGACGGCGTGCTGGTACTGGCCAGCGTGCCGACCTTCACCACCAAGTGGCTGGTGCCGCGCTTGCCGGCCTTGCGCCGCCTGCACCCCGGCATCACGCTCAACTTTCACCGCCACCTCGAAGGGCGCGACCCGCACCCGCCGGAGATCGATGCCGCCATACGCTACGGCTTGGGTGATTGGCCCGGGGTGACTTCCGAGTACATCGCCGGACGCGAGTTCGCCATCGTCTGCGCGCCGGGTCATCTGCGCGGCGGCAGGCGCAACCGCCAATTCCTCTCGGACGCCACGTTGTTGCAGCACCAGGCGGTGCCCGAGGCCTGGTCAGCCTGCGCGCGTCAACTTGAACTCAAGGAGCTGCGGCCACCGACCGGGCCACGCTTCGATCAGTATTCGGCCCTCATCAGCGCCGCGTGCGCAGGCATGGGCGTGGGCCTGGTGCCGCACTGCCTGGTGACCGAAGAACTGGCCACACAGCGCCTCGAGCGGCTGATCGAGGCGCCTATCCTCCTCGATCAGGGGCACTTCCTGTGCTACCGACAGGATCGCCTCGGCTACCCCGTTCTCGGGCAATTCCGGGACTGGCTGATCGGCCACGCGGTGGCCGATTGAAGCGATCGGGTTTGGGCATGCCTGCCGCCTGGCCAAACGTCCCGCGGCACCCACGATGCCCTTGCACACCCAGATCAGGGCATGATCAACGTCCCGCCAGCGGCGTCCTTGGCGCCCTGCCCCAGCGTCTCTTCATCCAGCCGCTGGATGCCTGGCCAGCAGGCCACTCCAAAGCCTCCACCGAACGCCCCCCAATGACCGCCTCCGCTGGCCGCAACCCATGAACGCGACCCACCACGACGGCCGATCCGTCGCCCTGTATTGGGATTTCGAGAACCTGCACGCCGGCCTCGTGGAGGCCAAGTACGGCGATGGCGTGTACGCCAAGCAGGACAACCGCTTCAAGGTCCAGGAGCCGCTGGTCGACGTGCAGGCGCTGGCCGAGCTGGCGGCCTCTTTCGGCCCCGTCGCGATCAACCGCGCGTACTGCAACTGGCAGTACTTCGGCCGCTACCGGGATGCGCTGCTGCAGTGCGCGGTCGAACTGATCCAGCTCTTCCCGCCCGGGGCCTCCGCCAAGAATGGTGCCGACATCAAGCTCTGCCTCGATGCCACCGAGGACATCGGCCGCTTCGACCACATCGGCACCGTCATCATCATCGGCGGCGACAGCGACTTCATGCCCGTGGCCCAGAAGATCAAGGCCGCCGGCCGCACGCTGATCGGCATCGGCAACCGTCGCAACACCAACAAGCATTGGGCCAAGAGCTGCCACGAGTTCAGGTACTACGACAGCCTGATCGACGCCCCTGGTGCGGAAGGCGCGCCGCAGCCCGGCGAGGCGAAGGAACACCCGCCCGCCGAACCGCTGGATCCGGCCGCCGAGATACTCAAGCGCGCCGTGCGCCTGCTCGCCGAGACCCAGGGCGAGGCATGGGTCAACAAGGCCTCCGTCTGGCACATGATCAAGCGCCTGGACGCCACCTTCGACCCCAAGGACCATGGCCACGCCAGCTTCTCGGACATGGTGAAAGCCATGGACCCCGTCGTCGAGATCAAGAAGGGCGACACTGACCACATGCTGCGCCTTCGCTGAGGCCAGCACCCCATCAGCCGACGGAGAACCCCATGAAAGCCACCTGGAACGGCGTCACCATCGCCGAGAGCGAAGACACCGTGGTTGTCGAAGGCAACCACTACTTCCCCGAGTCCAGCCTGAAGCGCGAGTACGTGAGCTTCAGCAACCACCGCACCAGTTGCCCCTGGAAGGGCCAGGCCTACTACTACAGCCTGTTCGTCAACGGCGACCTGAACGAAAACGCGGTCTGGTACTACCCGGAGCCGAGCGAGGCCGCCGCGGAGATCAAGGGCCGCGTGGCCTTCTGGAAAGGTGTGAAGGTCGAGTGAGGAAAGCCGCGCGGGCCACCGCGCGGCTAACGGTTCACCAAAGGGTTCACCAAAGGCGCAGTCTCACTGCGCGCGAATGCGCTTGAGTTCGTCGAAGACCTGGGTCATGGCCTCCGTTCCGATGGACTTGGCCGCGCTCTCGTAGATCGGCTTGGTCTTGTCGCGGATGCGCATCATTTCGGGGCCCGCGATCTCGTTGACCGCCATGCCCTGGGACTTCAGGAACGCCAGGCTCGTGTCCTCCTTGTCGCGATTGGCCTTGCGCACGGCGTCGCGGCTCTGGATGGCGCACTCCTTCAGCACGCCCTGCTCCTGCGGTGTCAGCGTGTCCCACACCTTCTTGGACACCAGCAGCATGTTCGTGCTGTAGCTGTGCTTGGTCAGCGTGAGGTATTTCTGCACCTCGTAGAACTTCATGTTCTGGATGTTGAGGTACGGGTTCTCCTGGCCGTCGACGGTCTTGGTCTCCAGGGCCGAGTACACCTCGGTGAAGGCCATCGGCACCGCATTCGCGCCCAGCGCGTTGAAGGAATCGATGTAGACCTTGTTCTGCATCACGCGCAGCTTGATGCCGCTGAAGTCGTCCACCTTGGTGATGGGGCGCTTCGAATTGGTCGTGTGGCGGAAGCCGTTCTCCCACCACGTCAGGTTGACCAGGCCCACCGGCTGCATCTTGGCGCTGAACCACTCGCCCACCTTGCCGTCGAACAGCGCGTCGGCCTCCTTGGTGTTGTTCAGCAGGAACGGCAGGTCGAACACACCGAGCTCCGGCACCACGCTGGCCAGCGGCGACGAAGAGGAATTCACCATGTCCAGCGTGCCGGTGCGTGCGGCCGCGGCCATCTGGGCGTCGTTGCCCAGCACGCCGTCGGAGAAGCCCTGCACCTTCATCTTGCCGCCGGTCTTGGTCGCCGTGCACTGCGCCATCGTGTGCACGCCCTGCATCATCGGGTGGTCCTTGGGTGTGGCCGCGCCCAGGCGCAGGTTGCGGTCCTGGAACTGCGCATGGGCAGCGCCGGCAGCCAGCAAGGCGGTGATCGCCAGGGTCAGTGTCGAGAGGGTCTTCATCGATGTCTCCAGTCAGTCTTGGGGGTCGAACAGGGGTGGGGTGGACACCCGCACCGGCAAGCCATGGGTCTCGGTCACGCAGGCATCACATCAGCCACTTCAAGGGAACCAGCACGAGGGGCGGGAAGGCCACCAGCAAGGCCAGCACGGCCAGCTCGGCCCAGAGGAAGGGCCACAGGCCCGTCATCAGCTGCTTCATCGTGATCCTGGACACGCCACAGATGACGTTGAGCACGATGCCCACCGGTGGCGTGATCAAGCCGATGGCGTTGTTCATGATGAACAGCACGCCGAAGTAGACCGGGTCGATGCCGGCCTCCTTGACGATGGGCATCAGCACCGGCGTCAGGATCATGATGGTCGGGCCCATGTCCAGCGCGGTGCCGATGATCACCACTAGCACCATGATCACCGCCATCAGCAATATCTTGTTGTCGATGAAGGGGCGCAGGATGGCCGACACCTGCGCCGGCACATCGGACATCGCAATCAGGTAGGCCGACACCAGCGCGGACGCGATGAGAAACACGACCACCGAGGTGCTCTTGGCCGCGCTCACCAGCAGGGGCAGGCAGTCGCGCAGGCGCAGGTCGCGGTACACGAACAGGCCCAGCACGAAGGCAAAGACGCAGGCCGCCACACCCGCTTCGGTCGGTGTGAACAGGCCGAACTTCAATCCGCCGATCACACCCACCGGCATCAGCAAGGCCCAGATGCCGTCGATGCCGGCGCGCACGCGCTCGGCAAATCCCTGTCGCGGCAGGACCTCGACCTTGTCGCGCCGCGCCACGAAGGCCCAGGCGAGCACGAGTGACACGCCCATCAGGAAGCCGGGAAAGATGCCGGCCAGGAAGAGCTTGCCGATCGACACGTTGCCGATGACGCCGAAGATGATCATGCCGATCGACGGCGGTATCACCGGCGCGATCACGCCACCGGCGGCGATCAGTCCCGAGGCGCGCGGGATGTCGTAGTTCGCGCGCCGCATCATCGGGATGAGCAGCGCGCCCAGGGCCGCGGTGTCGGCCGCCGCACTGCCGGAGATGGCGGCCATCAGCACCGAGGCGAAGATGGCGACGTAGCCCAGACCGCCGCGCAGATGACCCACGAAGGACAGCGCAAAGTTGACGATGCGCTTGGAAATGCCGCCGGCATTCATCAGCTCGCCGGCCAGCAGGAAGAACGGGATGGCCAGCAGCGGGAAGCTGTCGGTGCCTTCGATCATCTTCTGCGAGACCAGCGTGGCATCGAACTGCCCCGACGACAGCATCAGCGCCACGCCGGTGAGGATCAGCGAAAACGCGATCGGCAGCCCCAGGGCCATCGTGCCCAGCAGCACCAGCGTGAAGACCATGACGGTCATCGCGCGCTTCCCGTCGAGACCGGATGCGCGGGCAGCGCCTCGTCCTCCGCCACGCCGATGAGTTCCGCATCGGTGACGGCACCGGTGAGGATGCGCCAGAGCTTGTGCAGCGCCAGCAAGGCAATCGCCACGCCGGTCAGGTAGCCCATGCCGTAGATCCAGATCAGGGACATCTGCGTGACGGGTGCGAAGGTCGTGGCATTGACCTCGTGCTGGCTCGCGGTGCCCCACACCAGCAGCACGCAGCACACCACGATCAGCACCTGGCTGATGGCCGCGCAAGCGACCCTGCCCTTGCGCGACAGGCGCTCCACGAAGTTGGACATGCCCAGGTGCGCGTTCTCGCGCATGGCCCCGATGGCGCCCGCGAAGGTCAGCCAGACGAAGCAATAGCGCGACAGTTCCTCCGACACCGTGATGCCGGAGTTGAAGGCGTAGCGCAGCACGACATTGCCGAACACCATCACCACCATGGCCAGCAGAAGCCCGGCCAGCAGCAGGTCCAGGGCGCGAAAGATTCGGGACATGTCAGATCACCTGGACTGCCGGATCGCGGACGTGGCGGAAGCGGCAAGCGCTCAGGCGACGTCGAATTCCAGCAGCGGGCGGATCGTCCGTTCGATGGCCGCGCGCGTGGCCGCATCCGGCATCGCCATGGGCTGGCGCGCCAGGCCGCAATCCAGTCCCTGCAGCAGCAGCGAGTATTTGATGCACGCCGGCAGGTTGCCGTGCGGCAGAACCGACCACCAGTTGACCAGGAGGTGGTGGATGGCCAGCGCGGTGACGTGATCGCCGGCCTTCACGGCGTCCCACAGGCGCACGATGGGCCCGGGCACGCCGGTGGGCGATGCGGCCAACGTGCCGTGCGCACCGAACGAGAAGCAGCTGTACAGCAGGTTGTCGACAGCCGCGAGGATCACCTTGTCCTTTGGCGCGTTGGCCACCAGTTCGGCCACGCGCGTGATGTGGCCCTGGCTCTGCTTGATGCCCACGACCAGCGGTACTTCGTTCAGCAGGCGCAGCACCAGTGGCGTCGACAGCAGGTTGCCGGGAACGACGTTGTAGAGCAGGACCGGCCGCTGCAGCGCGTCGCAGATCGTCTTGAAGTGCTGGAGGTTGGATTCGTCGTCCGGCGTGAACACGTAGTGCACGGGCGTGATCTGCAAGGCATCGACGGCCAGATCGGCAATCGCGCGGCCGCGTTGGATGGCGTCACGCGTGGAGTTCGCGATGATGCCGGCGACCACCGGCACACGACCCTGCGTTTCTTCGACGGTGATCTGTGTGAGACGGCGGAACTCGTCGATGTCCAGCGTATGGCCTTCGCCGGTGGACCCCGCAAAACACAGCCCGTGGACACCCTTGCCCAGCATGAAGTGGATCTGGCGCCGGAACTTCCCTTCGTCGATCTCGCCCGCGGCATCGAAAGGGGTGGTGATGGCGGGGATGACGCCTCCGAGAGTTCGCATGGTCTGGCTGGCCTCGATCTTGAACGGTTGAAACACGCAGCGACGTGCCGGGGGGCAGGTCCGCGGTGATCTGTCAGCATGTGCGCACACTGACATGTCAGAGGTTTTATCTCGTGACCAGCGTTTCGTCAATCGATGTTTGTGGCGACAGACGATCGCCAGGGACCGTGCGTCCCGGAAGTCGGCCTGGCATCTGCAGGACAGCCGCGCGCGGCGCGGATGCCGGAACTCAGGTTCCCGGCGGCGGGTTGTCCAGCATGGCTTCGAGCACCCGCTGGCGCGAGCGTTCGATGTGGGCCTCGATGGCCCGAACCGCCGCGGCCTCGTCGCGACGGCGCAGCGCGGCCAGGAAGTCCAGGTGCTCTTCCATCGCTGGCCGCACGCGGCGATCGCGCACTTGCTGTGCATCGAGCCGGATCAGCCGCACGTGCAGGCTGTTGACGCGGTAGATCTCCGACAGGATGTCGTTGCCCATCGCATCGACCATGCGGTCGTGCAGGCCCCAATCCACCGCCTGCGCATCGCGGTCGAGGTGCGGGTCGGGCCGCGCGGCGATCACACGATCGAGGATGGCCCGGTGTTCCGCCTCGATGCGGTCGAGTTCCTCATCCTTGACGTTCTGGACGAAGTGGCGCACCGCCTCGCGCTCGACCATCAGGCGCACCTGGAAGGCATTGCGGATGAGCCGCAGGTTGACCGGCGCCACCTGCAGGCCACGCTGCGGCACGGTGACGATGAGTCCGGCAGCTTCCAGGCGGGGCACCATCTCGCGCACTGCCGCCAGCGTCATGTCCAGCAGTCGCACGAGCTCGCGCTGGGAGACGAACTGGCCGGGCCGCAGCCGGGCCTCGACGATCTGGTCGCGGAAGCGCTGATAGGCCACCTCGCGCTGGGTGGTGGCCGGCACGCGCGCCGCGGGGACGTCCGGCGCGGCAGCGCCTGCCTTCGAAGCCCCTCGACGTGCAGCTGCCGGCCCCGCGACTGCGGGTGCACGGCGGCGTGTGGCGGGAGCGGCGGCAGGGGGTGAGGCGGAAGTCGAGCGCTTGACCATGACGCGATGCTAAACGGCGGCCGGGCCCTTGGCACGCGCGCCGCGACACGCCCATGACCGGACCTGGGGATGACACCGAAGGATGACTGACATGTCAGTGATATGGTAGAGTTTTTCCAGACTGGTCGACGGTGGCTGCGGCAACGCCCTCCGGGCAGGTGTCGCCCCCGTCTTCGTCCGTCTCGTTCCGCCCTCTTCGCCACTGGAGCACCTTGACATGAGCCTCGCCATGAGCGGCATCATTCCGCCGATCGTCACACCCTTCACCGCCGATGGCGAGATCGACGAAGCGGCCTTCCGCGGCGTCATCCGCTTCATGATCGCCAAGAAGGTGCACGGCGTGTGCGTCGGCGGATCCACCGGCGAGGGCCACACGCTCACGGCGGCCGAATTCAAGCGCCTGATGGAGGTCTGCGTCGACGAGGTGGCCGGTCGCGTGCCGGTGATGGCCGGCATGATCGTCAACAGCACGCGCGAGGCCATCGCCCGCGCGCGCTCGGTCGAGCACCTGGACATCGCCGCGCTGCAGGTGACGCCGGTGCACTACCTCTTCAAGCCGGACGACGACGCCACGCTCGCCCACTTCCGCGCGCTGACCGAGGCCACGAAGATCCCGGTCGTCATCTACAACGTCGTGCCCTGGAACTACCTCAGCCCGGCCCTGCTGGTGCGCATCATGAACGAGCTGCCCGGCGTGGCCGGCGTGAAGCAGAGCGCAGGCGACCTCAAGCTCACCGCCGACCTGATGCTCGACCTGCCCGCGGGCAAAAAGGTCTACACCGCGGTCGATGCGCTGCTGTACCTCGGCTTCATGCTGGGTGCGCACGGCACCATCGCCGCGAATCCGGCCGCCCTGCCCGGCCCCTGCGTCTCGCTGTGGAATGCCGTGCAGGCCGGCGACCACGCCAAGGCGCATGAGATCCACCGCGCGCTGCTGCGCTTCTGGAACGTCATCGTCGGCGACAACCTGCCGGCCAACGTCAAGACCGCATTGGCACTGCAGGGCGTGGCCACCGGTTCGCCGCGTGCGCCGATGCCGGCGAGCTCGCCCGCACAACAGGCCGCCATCCGTCGCGAGCTGGACAACGTCCTGCGCTTCGACAGCTGATCCGCACGCACACACACACCACGAGGAGGCCACACACCATGATTCGCAGACAGTTCTGGACCCTTTCGACGGCTTGCATCACCGCGCTGTGCGCCATGGCTGCGCCGCTGCACACCGCTCACGCGGCCGATGCGCTGCCGGACGGGAACGTCAACTTCATCATCCCGGTGGCTGTCGGCGGCGGCACCGACATGACCTTCCGCGCGCTGGCCGAAGCCGCCAAGCCGCACCTCAACCGCAACGTCGTGATCGCCAACCTGCCGGGCGCCGGTGGCGCGGTGGGGCTGGCGCAGGCCGCCACCAAGCCGGGCAACGGCCTGAACCTGAACTCCTACACCTCGGAGATCTTCACGCTGCCGATCTTTGCGCCGGCGCCGTTCTCGGGCAAGGACTTCAGGCCCATCCTCATGGTCAACGAGGACCCGGCCTGCCTGGTCGTCCCGGCAGACTCCAAGTTCGCGACGCTGGAGGCCTTCATCGCGGAGGCCAAGGCGCGACCCGGTCGGGTTAGCGTGGGCAACTCCGGCTTCGGCAACATCTGGCACCTGTCGGCCTCGGCCTTCGCGAAGAAGGCCGGCGTCGATCTGCTGCAGATTCCGTATGCCGGCGCCGCGCCCACCGTGCAGGCCGTGCTCGGCGGCCACATCGAGGCCTTCGTGGCCAGCCCGCCCGAGGTGGCGCCGCAGGTGGCCGGCGGCAAGCTGAAGATCCTGGCCGTCATGGCCGACAAGCGCAACGCCGCCTTCCCCGATGTGCCCACGCTCAAGGAAAAGGGCATCGACCTGTCCATCGGCACCTGGCGCGCCATCGGCGCACCGGCCGGCACCTCCGACGATGCCGTGAAGCTGCTGCACGACGCCTTTGCCAAGGGCATGCGCGAGAAGTCCTTCGTCGACTTCATGACCCAGCGCGGGCTGACCATCCGCTACATGAACACCCGCGAGCTGACCGACTTCGTCGCGAAAGTGCGGCCCGAGTTCGAGGCGCTGGCCACCGAAGTGGCCAAGACCAAGCCGTAAACACGGCATCACCACACGCCCGCTGCCGGAGCGCCGCATGAAGAAGTTCGTCAACCAGCCCGACGCGTATGTCGACGAGATGCTGCAGGGTCTCGTCTTGGCGCACCCGCAGGCCTTCCGCCAGCTCGGTGATGGCGGCCGCGTGATCGCACGCGCCACGGGCGCCATCCCCGGCAAGGTGGGCATCGTCACCGGCGGCGGCTCGGGGCACCTGCCGGTGTTTCTCGGCTATGTGGGCGACGGCCTGCTCGACGCCTGCGCCGTGGGCAACGTCTTCGCCGGGCCGCGGCTCGACGATTGCCAGGCCGCCGTGCGCGCCGCCGACGGCGGCGCTGGCGTGCTGCAGCTGTACGGCAACTACGGCGGCGACCGCATGAACTTCGACATGTGCGAGGAGTTCCTGCGCGAAGAAGGCCTGCAGGTCGAGTCAGTGCGCGTGGCCGACGACGTGGCCAGCGCCGAGCCGGACCAGGCCGACAAGCGCCGCGGCGTCGCAGGCATGGTCTTCGCCTTCAAGATCGCCGGGGCCCGCGCCGCGGCCGGCGGCTCGCTGGCCCAGGTGCGCGATGCCGCGCGCAAGGCCGCGCAGGCCTGCCGGTCGATCGGCGTCGCGTTCACGCCCTGCGTGATTCCCGAGTCGGGCCAGCCCAGCTTCACGATCGCCGACGACCTGATCGAATTCGGCATGGGCATCCATGGCGAGCCGGGCCTGTGGCGCGGCGCCGTGAAGTCCGCCGACGCACTCGCCGACGAGATGTTCGACCGCATCGCGCCCGAGCTCGCGCTCTCGCGCGGGCAGCGCGTGGCCGTGCTCGTCAACAGCCTGGGCGCCACGCCGGGCGAAGAGCTCTACATCCTCTACCGCCGACTCGCGCAACGCCTGGCCGACCTCGGCGTCACGCCGGTGGCGCCTCTGGTGGGACGTTATGCCACCTCGATGGAAATGACGGGCGCATCGCTGACGCTGATGCCGCTGGATGCCGAACTCGAGGCCCTTCTGCGTGCGCCTGCCGAGTGCCCGTTCTGGAGCGTGCGCGGATGAGTGCAGCGCCCGCATCCGTCGACGTGACGATGCTGTCTGCCGCCCTGGCGCGCTGCTGCGACGCGCTGGAGGCATCGGCCGACGAGTTCAACCGACTGGACGCGCAACTGGGCGATGGCGATCTGGGCGTCACGCTCTCGCGCTGCGCCACGCTGGTGCGCAGCGTGCTGGCGTCCTCGACCGCCGCCACACCGGGCCCGCTGCTGAAGGCCGCCGCGCAGGCCTGTGCCAAGGCCTCGGGGTCGAGCTTCGGCACGCTGCTCGCGCTGGGCCTGCTCACCGCTTCCCGCACGGCGGGAGACCGCGAATCGCTCGATCTCGACGCCTGGGTCGCGCTGCTGGCCGAGGTGCAGCAGACGCTGTCGGCGCGCGGCGGCGCCAAGCCCGGAGACAAGACGATGCTCGACAGTCTGGCGGCCATCCAGGCCGCGCTCCAGACTTGCGAGCCGGACGATCGCACCGCGTGGGCGCACATTGCCGTCAATGCGGCAGCGGGGGCGCTCGATACCTTCCGTCCGCAGCCCAATCGCATCGGCCGTGCCCGCATGTTCGGCGAACGCTCGATCGGCCTCGACGACCCCGGCATGGTGGCCGTGCTGCGTCTCGTGCAGGCCCTTTGATGCGCCGCCGCGCGGGTCGCTTTCAACCCATCTCCCCGCGAACCCGCGCCCGGCTTCAACGATGAGCTTTCCCCTGGACCGCGAGACCGTTGCCCGACGCGTCGAATCGCTGCTTCCCGCTCTGCGCGAGCGCCTGGGCGAACGCGTGAGCACATCACTGGCGCTGCGCGAGCAGCACAGCCATGGCGAAGGTGTGCCCGACGCGAGCCTGCCCGACGCCGTCGTGCACCCGCTGGACAACGAGGAAGTCGCCTTCGTCGTGCGCCACTGCGCGCAGGCCCAGGTGCCGGTCATTCCCTTCGGCACAGGCACCTCGCTCGAAGGCCATGTGATCGCCGTGCATGGCGGCATCAGCCTGGACGTCTCGCGCATGAACCGTGTCCTCGAGGTCAGTGCCGACGCGCTCGACTGCCGCGTGCAGGCCGGCGTCACGCGCGAGCAGCTCAACACGCAGCTGCGCGACCTGGGGCTGTTCTTTCCCATCGACCCCGGCGCCAATGCGTCGATCGGCGGCATGGCCTCCACGCGGGCCTCGGGCACCGCCGCCGTGCGCTACGGCACCATGCGCGACGCCGTGCTGGGGCTGACCGTCGTCACTGCCGATGGGCGCATCGTGCGCACCGGCACCCGCGCGCGCAAGAGCGCCAGCGGCCTGGACCTGACGCGTCTGTTCATCGGCAGTGAAGGCATCCTGGGCGTCATCACCGAGGTGCAGCTGAAGCTCTACGGCCTGCCCGAAGTCGTGCGCGCGGCGGTGTGCCAGTTTCCGGACGTGCCGGCGGCGATGCAGGTGGTGATCGCCGCGCTGCAGATGGGCGTTCCGGTCGCGCGCATCGAGCTGCTGGATGCCGTGCAGATGGACGCCTGCATCCGCTACTCGAAGCTGGACGAGTTCCAGGCGCAGCCCACGCTGTTCATCGAATTCCACGGCTCGCCGGCGGCGGTCGGCGAGCAGATCGAGACGCTGCAGTCACTGGCACAGGACGCGGGCGGATCGGGCTTCGCCTGGGCCGAGCGGCCGGAAGAACGCTCGCGCCTGTGGAAGGCGCGCCACCAGTGCTACCACGCCAACATGGCGCTGCAGCCCGGGTGCAGCCAGATCGGCACCGACGCCTGCGTGCCGATCTCGGCGCTGGCCGACTGCATCGCCGAGACGCAGGCCGACGTGGCCGCCACCGGCCTGCTCGCGCCGCTGGTGGGCCACGTGGGCGACGGCAACTTCCACCTGGGCATCCTGTATGACCCGACCGACCCGCTGCAGCGCCCACGCGCCGACGCGCTGGCCGAACGCGTGGCCCAGCGCGCCATCCGCTTCGGCGGCACCTGCAGCGGCGAACACGGCATCGGGCTGCACCGCATCCACCAGCTGGGTGCCGAACACGGTGAGGCGGTCAGTCTGATGTGGGCCGTCAAGCGGGCGCTCGACCCGCTGGGGATCATGAACCCCGGAAAGATGCTGCCGGACCCGGTCTGACAGAAGACGGGAGCCAGCCCGGAACGCCCCACCTCACCGCACCCACCACCCTCATCGGTGGGCATGGTGATCCGCCGCGCGTAGGATCACCATGTCGTCCGGGAGCAGCCGGCCACAGGCGAGCCGGCGAAAAGAAGCGTGGTCGTCATGGGAACCCTGTCGATGCCAGGGCCATCCGTGCCCACGCCTGGCAGGCCCCTGTACAGCCACCAGATCGATCGTCACGACTGGTCGACCCTGGGTGTCCAGGCTTACCGCGCACAGTACCTGCTGCCCAAGCGCCCCGTGGTGATCCGCGGGGGTTTCGACCACTGGCCGGCGCGGCACCGCTGGACGCTGCAGTCGCTGCGCGAACGCTGGGGCTCGCACCCGATCGATCTGCGCGGCACCCGGCACACCCCGGGTGATCTGATCACCGACATCCTCGCCTCCACGCCCGAGCGGCCCGCACCCTACCTGCACAACTACCCGCTGTCGCAGCTGCCGCCCGAGGCGCGAGGCGAAATCGGCTCGATGCCACCGTGCACGCGGCCTAGCTGCATCGACCCGCCGGATCGCGAGCACTTCGCGGAGTTCGGCAAGGCCCGGGGGTTCGCTTCCTGCTGCACTCCGGCGAGACGCTGTACGTGCCCTCGAGCTGGTGGCACTCGGCGCGCATCCTCGAGCCGTCGATCACGGTGTCCGTCACCGGGGCCAACCGGGCCAACTGGCGCGGCTACCGAGCCGACTACCCGCTCTACTACACCGATGGGCGCCGCTGGAAAGGCAGTCTGGCCACGTCCTGGCTGGCGGTGGTCGGCCTGTTGCTGAACATGGCGGCCCTGCAAGACCGGCGGCCCGTCTCGCCCTTCGGGGATCGACATTCCGTAAATCGCCGATTTGGCGGAAAAACGGAATGCCGCTAGCATGACCGGCATCTTCCGGAGATCCGCACCCATGTCCTATCCCTTTTCCGGCGTGGTCGTGCTGGACCTCACCCAGATCTACAACGGCCCCTACGCCACCTTCCTGCTGGCCCAAGGCGGTGCGGAAGTCATCAAGATCGAGCCGCCCGACGGCGAGCACCTGCGCAAGCGCCAGGGCGCCAGCGGCGCGGCCATGCCGTTTGCCATGCTCAATGCCAACAAGCGGACGATGACGCTCAACCTGAAGTCGCCCGAAGGGCGCGAGCTGCTGCTGAAGCTCGTCGCACAGGCCGACGTGCTGGTCGAAAACTTCGCCCCGGGCGTGATGGACCGCCTGGACCTGGGCATCGAGGTCCTGCACCGCAGCAATCCCCGGCTGGTGGTGGCCTCGGGCTCGGGTTACGGCAACAGCGGCCCCTACCGCGACTACCCGGCGATGGACCTCACGGTGCAGGCCATGGCCGGCATGATCGACACCACCGGCTACCCCGATGCGCCGCCCGTGAAATCGGGGCCTGCGGTCGCCGACTTCCTGGCCGGCATCCACCTCTTCGGCGCCATCTCGGCCGCGCTGTTCGAACGCGAGCGCACCGGCCGCGGCCGCGCGGTGGAGGTCTCGATGATGGAGGCCGTCTACCCGACGCTGGCCTCCGGCCTGGGCTTGTTCTACGGCTCCGGGGGCCAGGCGGTGGCACGCACCGGCAACCGGCATTCGGGCATGTCGCTGTGCCCGTACAACGTCTACCCCGCGGCCGACGGCTACATCGCCATCATCACCAACAACGACGCGCACTGGCGGGCACTGATCCAGGCCCTGGAGTGCCCCGAACTGGGCCTGGACGAACGCTTCACCACGGTGCGCGACCGGTGCCGGCACATGGACGAGGTGGATGCCGCCATCGGCGAACGCACCGCGCGCCACGACAAGACCGCGCTGTTCGAGTTGCTCATCCGCCACCGCGTGCCCTGCGCGCCGGTGCGCACGCTGCTGGAGGTCGTCGACGATCCACACCTCCACGCCCGCGGCTCGCTGCAGTGGATCGACCATCCAGAGTACGGCCGCATGGTGGTGCCGCGCTCGCCGCTGCGCTTCGAGGGTGCGGATGGCACGGTGCCCTACGAGCCCAGCCGGCCGCTGGGCGGCGATACCGACCGCATCCTGGCCGAACGCCTGTCAATGGACGCGCAGCAGATCGCCGCGCTGCACCAGCGGCAGGTGCTGTGACGGCTGCGGTCCGGCGTTAGTCGTCCGAAATCCCGCGGATCGGCCAACGTGCGGCCCGTCGGCATCGGCCGCTGCCCTTTTGTCTGCGGGACGCCTACAGCACCCCGCGTGAACGCAGCGCGCGGCGCTCTTCGTCGCCGTAGCCGAGTTCGGCCAGCACCTCGTCCGTGTGTTCGCCCAGCGCCGGCGGCACGCGGCGGTATTGCACCGGTGTTTCCGACAGGCGGATGGGATTGGCCAGCATCGGCAGCGCCGCGCGCCGCGGATGCGGCAGCTTCACCACCATGCCGCGCGCCTGCACCTGCGGATCCGCAAAGACCTCGTGCAGTTCGTTCACCGGCCCGCAGGGGATGCCGGCCTCACCGAACGCGTCGATCCAGTGCTGCTTGGGCCGGGCGGCAAACACCGGCTCGAGCATCGCGTTCAACTCGGCGCGGTGGCGGATGCGCGCCTGGTTGTCGACAAAGCGCGGATCGCTCAACAGCTGCGGCAGGCCCATCACCGCGCACAGCCGCTCGTACTGCGCGGGATTGCCCACCACCAGCATGATCGGTCCGTCGGCGCAGCGGTACATCTGCGAAGGCGCAGCCGTGGGCGATTGCGTGCCGCAGCGCGGCAGCGGATCGCCCGAGACGAGATGGCCCATGCCCGCATGCGACAAGGCCGCCACCTGCGCATCCAGCAGCGCCAGGTCGATCGTCTGACCCTCGCCGGAAACTGCGTCGCGGTGATTCAGCGCGGCCAGGATGGCCACCGAGGCGTACATGCCAGCCATCAGGTCCGAGGCGATCAGGCCCACTTTCTGCGGCCCGCCGCCGGGTGCGTCGTCGGCATGGCCGGTCACCGCCATCAGCCCGCCCATGCCCTGGAAGATGGAGTCGTAGCCCACACGCCCGCGGTAGGGCCCGGTCTGTCCGAACCCGGTGATGGAGCAATAGACCAGGCGCGGAAAAGCCGCGCGCAGCGTGGCCGCATCCAGCCCGAAGCGCGCGAGGTCGCCGACCTTGTAGTTCTCGATCAGCACGTCGCACTGCGCCGCCAGCGCGCGCACGATCGCCTGGCCCTCGGGCGCCGCAATGTCGACGGTGACCGAGCGCTTGTTGCGGTTGGCGCTCATGAAGAAGCCGGACTCCGTCGTCGGCTCGCCCGCGTCGTCACGCAGGAAAGGCGGGCCCAGGCGGCGCGCGTCGTCGCCGCTGCGCGGGCGCTCGACCTTGATGACCTCGGCGCCCAGGTCGGCCAGCATCTGGCCGGCCCACGGCCCGGCGAAGACGCGGCTGAGGTCCAGCACACGGATGTGCGACAGCGCGCCCGTGGCGGCGTGTGGCGCCTGCGCGCCCTCGGACGCGCTGGCCGCCGGATGCTCGCTCGTCGGCATCGGACCGTCCTGTCTCTCACTCAATCGAGCTGGATGTTCAGCGGCGCGATGATGCGCCCCCAGGTGCGGGTGTGCTGCTCGATCAGCTCACCGAACTGCTGCGGCGTGAGCTGCGGGGCCGACGCACCGTCCTGCTCGACCCGCGCACGCACGTCGGGCGACTGCAGTGCCTCGTTGGTGGCCTTGTTCAGCGCCTCGATCACGGCCGCCGGCGTGCGCGCCGGTGCCAGCAGGCCGTACCAGGAGGCCGCCTGCATCTCGGGCAGACCGGATTCGGCAAAGGTGGGCACGTCCGGCGCGGCGGGCGAGCGCGCCGGCGCCGATATTGCCAGGCCCTTGAGCTTGCCCGAGCGGAACAGCGGCGCAGACGTGGCGATCCCGTCGAAGAACAGCTGCACGTGGCCGGCCATCAGGTCGCCCAGGGCCGGCCCCGCGCCCTTGTAGGGCACATAGGGAATCTTCAATCCGGCCACGCCGTTGAACATCTCGCCCACCAGGTGCGTCGAGCTGCCGGTGCCCAGCGTGGCGATATTCAGGCCGCCCGGCTTGGCCTTTTCCAGCGCGATCAGTTCCTTGACCGTGTTCGCCGGCACCGAGGGGTGCGCACTCAGCACGAAGGGCGTCAGCCCCGTGAGCGCGATGGGCTCGAAGTCGCTCATCTTGTAGCTGAGCTTCTTCATCATGAAGGGGTTGGTCGACAGCGTGGTGGTCACGGCCATGATCAGCGTGTGGCCGTCCGGCGCCGAGCGGGCCACGTATTCAGCCGCGATGGTGGTCGAGCCACCCGCCTTGTTTTCGACGATGACCGGTTGGCCGAAGCGTGCGCTCATCTTCTGCGCCACCAGGCGCGAGACGATGTCGGTGAAGCCGCCCGGCGCGTAGGGCACGATGATGCGGATGGGCTTGTCGGGCCAGGCGGCATGCGCCAGGCCCGGGAAGGCACAGGCGGCGGCAAGCGTCTGAAGGCTGCGGCGGCGGCTGATCATGCAGGTTCTCCTCGGCGGGACACGGGCTTCCGGGGTTGGCATCGCGTCCGGCGGCAATGCCCGAACGACGGCATTCCGGTTTGACACGCCAGTTCCACAAACAGAGAATGTACGCAGAAAATGGAACGGTGTCGATGAGGTCGATCCCTGCGCACATCGCCTCCGCCGAATCGGCAAGCTGTGGCGGCGCCGGCCGACCACGCCCGCCACTCACGCCCACTCCTGCAGACCCCGAGGCCTCCACATGACCCCCGACTACAGCCGCTACCGCTTCCTGGACATCCGTCGCGAAGGCGGCATCGCCACGCTCACGCTCAATCAGGCCGAAAACCGCAACGCGGTGCACATGGAAATGCACGCGGAGCTCGAACAGATCTGGCGCGACCTGTCGGTCGACCGCGAGGTCAACGTGATCGTCTTCACCGGCGCGGGCAAGACCTTCTCGGCCGGTGGCGACATCAAACGCATGGCCGCGCGCTTCGGCACCGACGAAGGCTGGGACCATTCGCTGTCCATCCCGGCGTCCACGCACCGGCTCTTCGAGGGCATGCTCGATGTCAAGCAGCCCATCATCGCGGCCGTCAACGGTGATGCGGTCGGCCTGGGCGCCACGCTCGCCTTGTTTGCCGATATCGCCATCATTGCCGACACGGCCAAGTTCGGCGATTCGCACGTGAAGGTCGGCCTGGTGGCCGGCGACGGCGGTGCGGTGGTCTGGCCGCTGCTGGTGGGGCCCTCACGCGCCAAGGAATTCCTCATGCGCGGGCGTCTGGTCAGCGGCACCGAAGCGCACGCGCTGGGGTTGATCAACCATGTCGTGCCGGCCGCCGAGGTCATGGAGGCGGCGATGAAGATGGCCGAGGAACTCAACGCGCTGCCGCCGCTGGCCGTGCGCTGGACCAAGCTGTCGGTCAACAAGTGGATCAAGCACCAGCTCAACCTGATCATGGACGCGTCCATCGCGTACGAGATGCTGTCCATCAACTCGCACGACCACCACGAGGCGGCGATGGCCTTCATCGAGAAGCGCAAGCCAGTCTTCCAGGGGCGTTGAACGCACCGGCGCGTGCGCAGACTCGTCTCGACCGTTAGCGATAGACCGCCACCATGACCCCCTCACCTGCCCCACGCGACTGGAACGCCCTGGGCGACGACGAGTTCCGCCGCCTGGCGGCCGAGTTCTTCGAACAGCACGTGCCCCGGCACCTGCGCTTTCTCAGCCGCCGCCCGCGCTGGGCCGAGGTGCGCGAGTGGTACCTCACACTGTCGCGCCACGGCTGGCTGGTGCCGGCCTGGCCCGTCGAGCACGGCGGCATGGGCCTGACGCAGAGCAAGGTGCTGGTCTACATGGAAGAGCTCGAGCGCAGCGGCGCGCCGCGCGTGATGGACCAGGGCTTGATGAACCTGGGCCCGGTGCTGATCGCGCGCGGCACCGACGAACAACGGCGGCGATTCCTGCCACAGATCCTCTCCGGCGAGCACCTGTGGTGCCAGGGTTACTCCGAGCCCAATGCCGGCTCCGACCTGGCCAGCCTGCGCACCGAGGCCCGCATCGAGGGCAACGAGTTCGTCATCAACGGCCAGAAGATCTGGACCAGCGTGGCCTTCGACGCGAACCACATGTTTGCGCTCGTGCGCACCGACAAGACGGTGAAGAAGCAGGCCGGAATCAGCTTCGTGATGATCGACATGCGCCAGCCAGGTGTCACCGTGCGCCCGATCCGCAACATCGCCGGGCACGAAGAGCTGTGCGAGGTCTTCCTGGACGACGTGCGCGCGCCGCTGGACAACCTGGTGGGCGCGCTCAACCAGGGCTGGCAGGTGGCCAAGACACTGCTGGGATTCGAGCGCATCTGGTCGGGCTCGCCACGCCAGTCCACACTGGCGCTGCTGCGGCTGCGCCAGCTCGCGCAGGCCAGCGGCAAGATGGGCGATCCGGTCTTTCGTGACCGCCTGGCGCAGATCACGATGGACGTGCTCGATGCGGGCGCGGCCTACGAGCGCTTCGCGCAGATCATGCGCACGGGCGGCAGCTTCGGCTTCGAGGTCTCGATGCTGAAGATCTGGGCCACCGAGACCTGCCAGCGCGTGACCGAGCTGATGGTCGAAGCCGCCGGCGACCTGGGCGGCCTGGGCGGCGAAGTCGACGTCGCGGGCCAGGACATCGACATCCTCTACCCCTTCCTCGACTGCCGCGCATTCACCATCTACGGCGGCTCGAGCCAGGTCCAGCGCAACATCCTGGTCAAGAACGTGCTCGACCTGCCCGCGTGAGGATTCGCATGTCCGACACTGATTCGCCGGGAAGCGCCGGCAGCGACGCCGAGCAACTGGAGATGCTGCGTGCCAGCGCGGCCGATGTCGTGCAGCGCGGCGCCGACATGCGCCGTCTGCGCGAACGCCGCGGCACCCTGCCCGGCCACGACCCCGCGCTGCGCCAACAGATGGCCGATCTGGGCTGGCTGGGCATGCTCGTGCCCGAAGCCCAGGGCGGATCGGGCCTGGGCCTGACCGAGGCCGCCGCGGTGGTGCAGGAACTGGGCAAGGGCCTGATGGCCGATCCGCTGGTACCCGCAGCCTTTGCGACGCGGGTGCTGTGGCATGCGATCGCGCGGGGCGGCGATGCGCCGTCTTCCGTCGCGGCGCGACGCGCATGCACCTCACGGTTAGCCGGTCTGGCCGATGGCGCGCAGCTGGCAGCCGTGGCTTGGCAGGAGGACCTGGGTGGACTGGATCCGCACGCGCCGGCCACACAAGCCCAGCCCGATGGCGACAACTGGCGGCTCTCGGGCAGCAAGCGCTTCGTCGCCGGTGCGGCAGGCGCAGACGGCTTCATCGTCTCGGCCGTCGCACCGAATGGTCCCGGCCTGTTCTGGGTGCCGGCCGCAGCCGCTGGGCTGACGCTCAGGCACGAATGGCGTGCCGACCAGACCCCCAGCGGCGTGCTGCAACTGGACGGCGTGGGCATCGGCGCACAGGACGTGTTCGTCGCGCCTGCCCCCGACGGCCTGGCCGCCTTGGAGCGCGCGCGTGATGACGCCGCGGTGCTGGCCAGCGCCGAGATGCTGGGCGTCATGGAGGCCGCGCTGCAATTGGCGCTGGCCTACATGCGCACGCGGGTGCAGTTCGGCCAGCCCATCGGCAGCTTCCAGGCGCTGCAGCACAAGGCCGCGGACCTCTACGTGCAGCAGGAGCTGGTGCGGGCGGTGCTGCAGGACGCGTTGCGCACGCTCGATGGCGGCGCCGACCCGCTGACCGCTGCGCGCGTGGCCAGCCGCTGCAAGGCGCGCGCCAGCGACGCGGGGCTGCGCGTAACGCGCGAGGTCATCCAGCTCCACGGCGCCATCGGCTTCACCGACGAACACGACGCAGGCCTGTACCTCAAGCGTGCGCTGGTGCTGTCGGCCTGGCTGGGCAATGCCAGCGCGCACCGGCAGCGCTTCGGCGCACTGATGGATACCGAGCCTGCGCTATAGTTCCACAATGCGAAACGCAGTCCATTGGAGAGCCGCATGATCCGTGCCGTGGGCCGTGCGCTGGCCATCTTCGACGCCTACGACAACGAGCACCTCAGCCTGTCGCTGCAGGAGATCGCCGAGCGCATCCAGATGCCCAAGACCACCGCCTTCCGCCTGGTCAACACGCTGGAACGCGCCGGTTTCCTGGTGCGCATGGACAACCAGCGCTACTGCCTGTCACTGAAGCTCGCGCGGCTGGGCGGCCTGGTGCGCAGCACACTGAACATCCGCGACGTGGCGCGGCCCATCATGCTGCAGGTGAACGAGCAGGTGTCGGAGACCATCACGCTCAACGCCATCGTCGGACATGACCGCATGGTGCTGGACGTGGTGGACACGCCGGCGCCGCTGATGTCGATGGTTCGCCCCGGTGAGCGCATGCCGCTGCTGCTGAGCGCCAGCGCGCGCGTGCTGATGGCCTACATGACGCCGGAGCAACTGGAAGCGGCCCTGGCCGCCAACGTGCGAACGCCCGATTTCGACCGCGCGGCCTTCGACCGCGAGATCCAGCGCTTCCGCCGCCAGGGCTATGGCATCTCACGCGGGCAGCGGGTGGCCGGCCTGACCGCGATCGCGGTGCCCATCTTCGACATCCACGACCAGGTCAACTACTGCCTGTCGCTGACCGGCCCGAGCGTGCGCGTGGACCCGCGCGACCACGAACTCGCCGAGATCATGATGACGGCAGGCCGCGACATCTCCACGCGCTTGGGCGCGAGTCCGGGCAACAGCCTGGACCTGAAGATGCTGTCCGAAGACGAGGCAGCACCGCGCTCACGTGGGCGCAGCGCCGCACGCAAGACCGGCCCCAAGGCCGAGGGTGCGGGGCCCCGCGCGGCGTCGGCGGCGCGCAAGCGCAAGACCGCCGCGCCGGTCCCCAAGGCCGCCTGAACGGCCCCGGGGCTGCGGCGCTCAGGGCCGCAACATCACCGGCTCGACGCCGATCGTCAGCTGCCGGGTCGTCGGCAAGGCCGATTCCGTGGCACCCAGCGTGCGCACCCGACTGACCGCCCAGGCCGTGGGCAGGCTCACGGTGATCGAACCGGCGGGCGCCCACAGCAGGTAGGCCGTCTCGCCGGCGCGGTCGAGCTTGACCATGTAGACCTTGCCGTCCTGCACATAACCGTCCAGCACACGCGCACCGCGCAGCCAGCTCACGGCCTCGGCATAGGGTGCGGCCGCGGCGGTGGGCGTCACGAAGTCGGCTTCGACGAAGCGGCTGTAGTGGTCGATGCCTTCCCAGGTGTGCGGGTTGTAGTTGCCGATGCCCTTGGCGGCCATGATGAACAAGGCGCGGGCGTTGACCGAACGGGACTCGGCGGGCGTCGGGTACGCGGTGCTGCAATTGGCGACGGCGGGATTGCAGATGAACGCGCCTTCGGTATTCCACAGCGGCTTGGCCTGTTGGCCGTAGGTGGCCATCAGCTTGTGCACGTTGTCGATGCCAGGGACCAGCCCCTCGGGCTGCGTGTGGAAGTACCAGTGGTAGCCGATGGCGTCCACGTGGTCGCCGCCGCCGGCCACCAGGAACTGCTCCAGCCCGCGCATGCCCTGGTCGCTGGTCATGCCGGGGCTGACCAGGCGGTTGTTCGGGTCGGCCGCCAGCAGCTCCTCGCGGGCAATGCGCGCCATCTGCGCGAGCGTGGCCATCGGTGCATTCCAGTGCGGCGCATAGTCAGGCTCGTTCCACAGCTCCCAGTAGCGGATCTTGCCGGCGTAACGACGCGCCAGTGTGCGCACGTAGTCGCGCCAGTCGGCCATGTCACGCGGCGCACCACTGGCGCCAGCGCCGTACAGGCCGGTCACCGTGGGCGTCGTCGAGGCCCACTGCGGCGTCTGGCCCAGCGTGTACAGGATCTCCGCGCCCGGCGCCTTGGACTGCACGTGGTTCACGTACATGTCCAGCCGGTAGCCATTGCCGGTGGCCCAGTTCCATCCGTCCTGGGTGGGCTCGAGATCGCGCCAGGTGGTGCCGGTATTCCACAGCCGGACGATGCGTGTGCCCATGCCGGGCCACTGGTGGTGCACACCCAGCTTGTTGATGTGCATGCCGAACAGCGTGTCCGGAATCGGAAGGGTGGTGTGCGGGGCCATCGGGTTGGCCCTGACTTCCGACAGCGCCACGTCGTCGACCCACACCGCGCCGGCGGCGGAAGCCATGGCCACGCGGATCGAACCCGCTGCTGCCGCGGGGAAGGTGCCTTCGATCTCCACGGTCTGCCAGGCGGGCCCGGCAGTCAGCGTGCGGCTCGCAAAGGCATCCCAAGGCGGTTCGTCGCGGCGCATCATGACCTGCACGGCCTGCGGCACATCGGCCTTCACACGCAGCCGCGTGCGGTAGGTCTTGCCCGGCAAGAAGGCGTAGGACTGCACCAGGTGCGCATCGCCGGCATTCTTCGCGACGAGCTGGAAGCGCTGTGACGCGGCACCGCTGTAGACGTAGTCCGCACGTGTCTCGCGCGAGGCCGCTGCTACCGCCGAGCCCCAGCTGTTGATCCTCCAGCCGGGCGCTGTCGTGGTGTAGCTCTCGTCCATCGACGAACTGCGCAGTGGCAGCAGTTCGGCTGCTGCCGAACCGGCCGCCTGCAGCGCCAGGGCGTTGGTGCTCGCCTCCGGCGTGCTGGTGCCATCCGTGGCGGCGGTCTGCGACGCGATGCGCATCTCGTCGAGATAGATGTTGGTGCCCAGCGTGATGGGCACGATGCGGATCGAACCCAGTTCCGACCACTTCCAGGTGCCCGACAGCACGACCTGCGTCCAGCCCGTGCCCAGCGTGAGGGTCTGCTGCGCGGCCAAGTTCCAGGGCGGCGCGTCGCGGCGGAACTGCACGGCCACCTGCGTCGGGCTGTCTGCGCGCAGGTACATCGTATTGACGTAGGCGGTGCCCGCGACGAACTTGTACGTGTAGACCAGGTGCGCAGCACCGCCAGCTGGCGGCGCCAACAGGCGAAAGCGCTGCGAACCGGAGCCGGCATACACCAGGCCGGTGCCGCTGGCGCGCGCGGCCTCGAACTTCGGCGCGCCAGTGCCCCAGTAGTTGAGCCACCAGCCAGGCGCGAAGGCGGTGAAGGCACCTTCGAAGCTGGAATTCACCAAGGCTGTGGTCGTCGTCGTGGCCAGCGCTCGCGCCCGGCGTTCGGTGGTGCCGGCCGCCGGATCGGCATCCGTTGGCGGGCCGTCCATGGCACTTCCGCCGTCGTTGAAGCCGATCGCGTCGGCTGAGGGCAGCAAGGCGTTTTCCGTCGCCTCGGCGGCGGCCGCGTCTGCCGCTGCGGGTGCCGTGTCCGTGGAGGTCGTGGCGGCCTGCGCGGTGGCCGCAGGCTCTTCGTGGCCTCCACATCCGGCCAGAAGCGAGAGGGTGATCGAGGCGAGTATCCAAAGGCGTGGCGAAGCGTTCATGCGGCATCCCGAAAGCGCACGTCAGCGCCGGCGGCGGCTTTCCCATCAGGGGCCGCACGACCGGAAGGCGTGCTGTCGGGATGTCGGCGTCGAACAGCCGTGGAATGAGCCTCTTATTGCAACGACCGGCTTTCGAACGTAAGCAGGCATGCGTGCCGATAACCACGCGCGGCGGCGGCGCCAACTTGGCAAGACGATGGCGATGCGGTGGGCCGCCCGGGCGGGCGACGCTCGCGCGGGTCAGTCCGGTTTTGCGAAGCTGCGGCCTTCGCTCACCAGGCGCTCCAGCACGGGAGCGGACGTCCAGAATTCACCGTGTTCGCGGTGGAAATCGCCCGCGCGTAGGTAGACCGTGTCCAGCCCTTCGCAGTCCGCGTCGCACATCGGCCAGCGGCGCCGGGCCGGAAAGCCGACGCCGTTGAGACAGATACGGCCGATGTCGGGAGCGCCCCGCGCGGAGCCGGCCTCGGCCGCGCTGGTCTCGATGATCAGCTGCACCACCGGCCCGATGTCCCGGCGACGCGCGGCGCCGCGGCCCGCGCAGTCGCAAGGCGCTCGCGCCCATCCCGAAAGTCGCCTGAAAGGCTTCAGCGTGCGATCGCCGCAACCTTGCTGGAGTTGAAGACCCAGGTCTCGACGAACTCGCTGTAGCTCAGCTTCAGGCCGAGCTCCTGCATCGCGCCGACCAGCGCGAACCAGTTCAACACTTCCTGCTGCGCGGCTTCTTCCAGCTGCGCCAGCGACGTGTTCTCCCAGACGGCGTAATCGCCAGCCACCAGCGCGTCGTACAGGCGCCGGTCGGCCGCCACGTCGGGCTGGATGCGGTAGGTCTTGTCCACGAGGAAGGCATGCGACCAGCTGGACGAAGCCACGATGGCCACACGCCAAGGGCTGGCACGCAGGATGCGGGCGATGGACGCACCGAAGCGCATGCAACGCCGTGGCGTGGGAGACGGCGGGTCCAGCTGTCGGCCGCGCTCCGCCCATGGGCTGGCAAAGCCCTTGTAGCTCACCACCGCACGGCCATAACAGTTGATCTGCACGGGCACCACGGGGTACGGAAACCCGCGGCGGTCGTAGTCCAGGTAGAGCACCGCGTTCAGGAAGGCGTGCGCCAGCCCGGGGTGGTGCAGCGGCTTGTAGGCGTATGCGATGTCGAATTCGTCGAGCAGCAGCTGCTCGGCCAGGTGCCGGGCGGCCTGCGGGTGTCCGCGCACCTGCATCGAAGTATCAGCACCTTCCTTCCAGACATTGGGCTTGCCGCCGCCGTAGGCGTCCTGGACCTTGGCATCGAACATCGCCGAGGCACTCGCGTGCCGCCACGGGTAGACCGTCATGTCCTCGTAGGCCTGCACGCAAAAGGCCGGGATGATGTCTTCCTTGAAGTTCTCGTACTGGTCGTCGCCCCAGATGAGCACGAAGTCGGGCGCGAAGTCGTCCAGTGCCTCGCGCACGCGGCGACAGCCGCGCAGCATGGCCTCGCGGTGGCGCGCCGCAGCCGCACGTCCCTGGTCGTCGCCCCACTCGGCGCGCATGGCCGCCGGCCAGTTGGCCGGGTCCTTGGCCTCGGCCGGGATGTCCGGGTCGGCCAGCCGCCCGCGCAGGATGCCGGCCATGTGGTCGTCGAAACCGCTCAGCGGCGGGTAGTGCGAAAGTCCCAGTCCCAGGATCTCAGCCATGGAGTTTCCTCAGTCGATCAGTGGTGCACTCGAACGCCGCGCCGGGCGCGGCGCCGTCTGCCCTGCAGTTGTCTGACGTTGCCGACCCGCTGTCATTGGTGGCGCCGGATGGCCGCGCGCGCGTCCTCGAGCAAGGCTGCGCCATTCAACCCCTTGGCGCCGACTTCCTTGATCCAATCGTCGTCCACCTGCGCGGTCGCGCCGACCCAGCGCTTGACCTCTTCGGCGCTCAGGGTGACAAACGTATTGCCGCGGTCCTGGGCGATGCGGCGCGCCGGCGTCAGGGCCGCATCGGCCACCTTGCCGGCCCAACGCGAGGCCTCCAGGCCGCTGTTCGCATCGATCACCTTCTTCAGTTCGGGGCTGAGGCTGTCGTACTTGGCCTGGTTCATCAGCAGACCGAAGACGATGGTGGACACCTTGGGGTGTCCCGCGGGGGTCTCCACGTGCACCTTGCAGATCTCCTGCATCTTCAGCGAGGTGGCCACCTCCCAGGGCAGCAGCGCCCCGTCGACCACACCCTTCGACAAGGCGTCGGGCACCGCCGGAACCGGCATCTGCACCGGCGTGGCACCCAGGGCCGCCAGGATGCGTGTGCCCATGCGCGTGGGGGCGCGCACCTTCAGGCCCTTGAGGTCTTCCATGCGCCGTACCGTGGCCTTGGCCATGTGCAGCAGGTTGCCGTCATTGAGGTGCACGAACAGCGGACGCACGCCCTTGTACTCGTCCATGGCGTTCTTCTGCAGGTACTCCCAGAGGGCCGGGCTGGCACGCTCCGCGTGCTCGGCGATGAAGGGCATTTCGAAGACCTCGGTCTTCGTGAAGCGGCCCGCCTGGTAGGTGGGCACGGTCCATACGATGTCGGCCACGCCGTCGCGCGCCTGGTCGAACAACTGCGGCGGTGTGCCGCCCAGCTGCATGGCGGGGTAGATCTGGCACTCGAGCTTGCCGCCGGACTCCTTCTGCACCTTGGCGCACCAGGGCCGCAGCAGGTTCTCGTGGATGTTGGAAGTGGGCGCCAGGAAGTGGTGCACCTTGAGAACCGTCGTCTGCGCGGACGCGCTCGCGGCAACGGCCAGCGCACCGGCGGCCAGCAGCGTGTGCAGCGCCAGGCGCCGGGTGTGGGAAAGCATCATCGTTTGTCTCCGTCGTTATGGTGGGGATGGATCAGGGGCGGTGCGGGCTTCTCATTCCGGGTCGCCCATCGTCAGGAACTCCCAGACGCGCTCGGCGATGCGGCCCTCCCAGGTGGCGCGCTGCGTGGCCGCGTCACCCAGCAGCAAGGCGGCGCTGTCGGCCTGCCCGCTGGCCAGGGCCGCCAGCTCGACGCGCGCGGCGTCCTCGAGGAACCAGGCCAGTGCCAACGCCTGCTCGGCCGTGCGCCCGACGGTGACCGCGCCATTGACGTTCAGCACCAGGGCCGGCGACGTACCGATGAGCGCGGCCACCCCGTCTGCCGCGGCGTCGTCGCGCACCAGTGCGGAATGCGGCCAGAACGGCACCGCGGGCGCGAAATAGCTGCCGAAGCCGTGCCGCGGCCGGGGCGTGCGCCCCAGCGCCGCCAGTGCCGTGATCTGCGGCGAGATGAAGCGGCAGACAGCCCCAGCATCGGGACGCATGCGGTAGACGCGCTGGTGGATGCGCACCTCGCCCAGCACACCGGCCGGCAAGGGTCCGTCCAGGGCCACGACGCTGCCGTCGTCTGCGGGCCCGATGGCCGCCATGGGACGCGGCGCGCACACCAGGCACTGCCGCTCGTCGAGACGGATGCTGCAGTGGCCAAAAGGACCCGACAACCCACTGCGGCCCAGCGCACGTGCGAGTTGGCGCACGCGGCGTTGCGCGGCCCCGTCGGGGACGACACCCTTATCTGCCTGCGCTTCATGCATCCTGCTGGTCCTCGGGGTGGCACGGTGCTGCGCCCCACCCGGCAAGGGTGCACGCAGGCTGCGGCGCGCGGATTCGGCGGCGCCCGGATGCACTGTAGGTCCCTCGCCCCGTGCGGCGTCATGAAATGGCGCGCTGCCTGTCATCGATGACATCGATGACACGGCGCCTGGCGAGAGCCCCGTCGGCTACAGCGCCCGCTCGAAGAACAGGCGGTGCAGTTGCTCGCGCAACCAGGC
Source organism: Pseudomonadota bacterium (assembly GCA_963205115.1). Classification (GTDB taxonomy): domain Bacteria; phylum Pseudomonadota; class Gammaproteobacteria; order Burkholderiales; family Burkholderiaceae_C; genus Rubrivivax. Next base: position 37,575 of record CAUJHV010000026.1, read on the forward strand.
GTTGCCGGGCTCGCGGTGGTAGCGCGGATGCCAGTGCATCGACACCTCGAAGCTGGGGAAGGCGACGCGCGGCACCTGCACCCGCAGGCCGAGCCGGTCGGCCTCCACGCGGGCCAGGTTCGACGGCAGCAGCGCCACCAGCGTCGAGCCGGACACGATGGGTGCCACGCTGAGGAAACTGGCCACGCGCAGCGCCACAGGCGCCCGCACGCGCGGGCTGGTGAGCACATCCTCCACCGCGGCGGCATGGCGGGTGCCGGGTGGACATGCCACGACATGGCGCAGGCTGCGCATGCGCACCAGCGTCGGCGGCTCCGTCATCTGCGTGTGCTGGGCGTCCGCCACATAGACGTAGCGGTCGGTGAACAAACGCTGCTGCCGGAATCGCTTGCCCAGGCCCGGCATGAAGCCCACCGCGAGGTCGACCGCCCCGCTGGCCAGCCCGTCGCACAAGGCCGGCAGGTCGGGTGAAGAGGTGTGCAGCAGCACGCCCGGCGCCTGCGACGACAGCGCCGCGAGCAGGCGCGGCAGGAACAGGCGCTCGCCGATATCCGACATCGCGACGTGAAACACCCGTTGGCTCGACGCAGGCTCAAAGGCCGCACGGCCCAGCGTATCGCGCACGATGTCCAGCGCCGCGCGGACCGGCCCGGCCAGACCGTCGGCAAAGGGCGTGGGCTGCACACCGCGCGGCATGCGCACGAACAATTCGTCGCCATAGACGCGACGCAGGCGCCCGAGGTTGTGGCTCATGGCCGACTGCGACAGGCCCAGACGCAGGCCCGCCTCCGTGAGGTTGCGCGTCAGGTAGACCGTGTCGAACAGCTCCAGCAGGTTCAGGTCGACCTGGCGATGGAGGGGCTTGCCGGAAGGGAGTGCCATGGGCGCGCGAGCATACGCCGGGGCTGGGCGCGGCGGCCTGACCCGACGGGGGGATCAGTCGGGGCGAGCGAAGGTCTTGCCCGCCTTCGCCAGGCGTTCCAGCAAAGGCGCCGGCGTCCAGAATGCACCATGCTGCCGGTGGAACTCACACACCCGCGCATGGACCTTGTCCAACCCGATCGTGTCGGCGTGGAACAGCGGCCCGCCGCGCCAGGCCGGAAAACCGTAGCCGTTGACGTAGATGAGGTCGATGTCCGACGCACGCTGAGCGATGCCGTCTTCCAGCACCTTGGCGCCTTCGTTGATCAGCGCGTAGATGGTGCGCTCGACAATCTCCTCGTCGCTGATCGTGCGCCGCGTGATGCCCGCTTCGGCCGCGCAAGTCTCGATGATCTGCTGCACCACCGGATCGGGCTGCGGCGTGCGGCTGCCCGGCTCGTAGCGGTAGAAACCGGCGCCGGCCTTCTGGCCGAAGCGGCCCATCTCGCACAGCCGATCGGCCACCTTCGAGTAGCGCAGATCCGCGGGCCGCGTGGGCGCCGCGCGCTTGCGGCTGGCCCAGCTGATGTCCAGGCCCGCGAGGTCCGACATCGCGAAGCGCCCCATCGCCAAGCCGAAACGCTGCAGTGCGCCGTCCACCTGCGCCGGCGTGGCACCCTCTTCCAGCAGAAATTCCGCCTCGCGCGCGTACTGCGCGACCATGCGGTTGCCCACAAAACCATCGCACACGCCCACCAGCACCGGCAGCTTGCCGATGCGCCGGCCCGCGGCCATGCTGGTGACGATGACGTCCGGCGCCGTCTCGCGGCCGCGCACCACTTCCAGCAGGCGCATCACGTGCGCGGGGCTGAAGAAGTGCAGGCCGATGACCGACGCGGGCCGCGACGTGCTCGCGGCGATGGCATTCACGTCCAGGCGCGAGGTATTTGTCGCGAGGATGGCCGTGGGCTTGCACAGCGCGTCCAGGCGCCGGAACAGCGACTGCTTGACCTCCATGTCCTCGAAGACGGCTTCGATGACCAGGTCGGCGTCTGCCACCTGCGCCAGGTCCAGCGTGGGCGTGATGCGGGCGATGCGCGCATCGGCCTCGGCCTGCGCGAGCTTGCCCTTGGCCACCGTGCCCGCATAGTTGCGGCGGATGTGGCCCAGGCCGCGGTCGAGCGCCTCCTGGCCGGTTTCGATCAGCGTCACCGGCAGGCCGGCGCTGGCAAAGCCCATCGCGATACCGCTGCCCATGGTGCCGGCACCCACGATGGCCACGCGGGCGATGGGCCGCTGCGGCGTATCGCCCGGCAGATCGGCGATCTTCGCGGCCGCGCGCTCGGCCAGGAACAGGTGGCGCAGCGCCTTCGATTCATTGCCATTGACCAGCACGTCGAAGCGGGCGCGTTCGAAGGCCAGACCCTCGTCGAAAGGCTGCGTGACGGCCGCCTCCACGCAGGCCAGGCATTCCAGCGGCGCCGGCTGGCCGCGGTGCGATCTCGCCAGGCGGGCGCGCTGCGAATCAAACCAGCCCGCATCAGCCGGCGGCGTGGCCTGGCGACGCGACACCACGGGGTGCGCCGTGCGCGCGGCCATGCGCTGCGCGAAGTCGATCGCTGCCGGCAGCAGATCGCCCTCGGTCACTTCATCGACCAAGCCCAGCGCCAGCGCGCGTTCCGCACCCACGGGCGCGCCGGAAACGATCATCTCCACCGCCGCCTCCACGCCCACCAGGCGCGGCAGGCGCTGCGTGCCGCCACCGCCGGGCAGCAGGCCCAGCTTCACCTCGGGCAGGCCCAGCTTCGCGCCGCGCAGCGCCAGGCGGTAATGGCAGCCCATCGCAAACTCCAGGCCCAGGCCCAAGGCATTGCCGTGGATGGCCGCGATCACGGGTTTGGCTGACGCCTCGATCTGCTTGACCAGCGTGCGCGAGCTGGGTTCCGCACGCGAGGCCGGCGTGTTGAAGGCCTTGATGTCGGCGCCGCCGCAGAAGAGCTTGCCCGCGCCTGCCACCACGATGGCCCGCACCTGCGGGTCAGCCCAGGCGCGTTCCAGCTGCGCGGCCAGCACGCTGCGCTGCGCATGACCCAGGCCGTTGACGGGCGGGTTGTCGATCAACAGCACGGCCACGCCGTCGTGCAGGGCAAAGCTCGATTCGCTCATGGAAGGTCCGCCTCGATTGTCGAAATGCCTGGCCGCCGGCCGCTCCCGGGCGCGCTGCTCACACCGTCGCCGCCGTCCCCAGGATCACCGTGCTCTGGGTCGACAGCACACCGCCATTGCCGTGCGCGATGGCCGTCTCGCAGTCCGGCACCTGGCGGGCGCCACACTCGCCGCGCAGCTGCCGTACCGCCTCGATCAGCACGAACAGCCCGAACATGCCCGGGTGGCAATACGACAAGCCGCCGCCGCTGGTGTTGACGGGTAGACGTCCAGCCGGCCCGATGGCGCCGTTGGCCACGAAGGACCCACCTTCGCCCTTGGCGCAGAAGCCCAGGTCCTCCAGGAACAGCAGCGTCGTGATCGTGAAGGCGTCGTAGAGCTGCACCACGTCGATGTCGCTGGCACCCAGGCCGGCCATCGCATAGGCCAGTCGCCCGGACTCGCGCGCGCCGGTGACCGTGAGGTCCGGCATGTTGCTGATCGACTGGTGGCTGATGCACTCACCCACGCCCAGGACGAAGACCGGCGGCCGGCGCAGGCTGCGCGCACGGGCTGCCGAGGTCATCACCAGCGCACCGCCGCCGTCGGTGACCAGGCAGCAGTCGCGCACGGTCAAGGGGTGGCTCACCAGGCGCGAAGACAGCACGTCCTGCACGCTGAGCGGATCCTTCTCCCACGCCTTGGGGTTCAAACGCGCCCATTCGCGCGCAGCCACGGCGACCCATGCGAGTTGCTCGCGCGTCGTGCCGTACTGGAACATGTGGCGCGAGGCCGCCAGCGCGTAGGCCGAGGCCGGCATCACCGGACGGAATGGCGTCTCGTAGGGGTTGTATTCGCGTGCCGCGACGTTGCGCCGCCCGGCGCTGCGCTGCGTGCTGCCGTAGGCGATGACGGCCACCTCGCACAGCCCCGCCTCGATGGCGGCTTGCGCATGCGCCACATGCGTCATGAAGGACGAGCCGCCCATCATGGTGCTGTCCTGCACACGCGGGCGCAGGCCCAGGTATTCGCACAGCGCCGTGCTGGCCATGCGGCTCTGCCCGGAGGCGGCAAACACGCCGTCCACGTCGGCCAGCGTCAGACCGCAGTCCTCGAGCGCACGCTCCACGCCCTGCGCCATCAGGTCGATCACCGACAGGCCCTCGGCCACCGCGCCGATGTCCGACTCCGCCGCGCCGACGATGGCGGCGGCGCCGCGTGTCAGGCGGGCGCTCACGCGGATGCCCCGGCGATGGCCGGCGCCACATCGCCATCGATCGGATCGAACACGGGAAGCGGCCCCTCGTCGCCCTGCCCCGGCACCACGCGCAGCCGCACGCGCAGGCCAATGCTCACCTGCTCGGCCGGCAATGATTCGACACGGCTCATCAGCCGGAAACCGTCATCCATCTCGACCAGCACCACCGAGTAGGCGGGCTCGCCCTTGGGCGCGATGTACGTCGCGGCGTAGACCGTTCCCAGCCCGGCGCTGACGTCCCACCGCAGCGGCGCACGGTAGCCGGCCGGCGCGGCGACACGCGGAAAGAACAGCGCGCGGCCATCGGCGTCGCGCTGGAAGGCCAGTTCGCCGCGGGCGAGATGGCGGTGGTGGATGGACAGCGGCGATGCCGCAGCTGCGGCGTCGGGGGCCGACGATTCGGTCATGGTTGCTCCTTCGAGCGAGGGTCGCGGCCCGTCGCGATGGCGCCGGCAGCGGCCGAGATCGGCGCAGCCAAAGTCTCGGCGCTGTCGGCGGCTGGTGGTGGCGCCGCTGTCGTGTCGTCCGTCGATGACGGCGGCGCGGCACGCGCCATCAGCGCATCCACCGCCACCACGTGTTCGCCGGCACAGATCAGCGGGTTGACGTCGAACTCGCGCAGCCGCCCGCGCTGATCGGCGGCCAGTTCGGAAATGCGTGCGATGGCTTGCGCCAGATGCAGGCGTGACACGGCTGCAGCGCCCCGAAAGCCATCCAGCACGGCCTGGCCCTTGAGTTCACCGAGCATGCGCAGCGCCTCGTCGACGCCCACGGGCGCCAGGCGCACGGCCGTGTCCTTCATCAGCTCCACGAAGATGCCGCCCAGGCCGACGACCACCATCGGCCCGAACTGCGCATCGACACGCCCGCCGACCATGATTTCCGCGCCGGCCGGGACCATGGGCTGCACGAGAACGCCGGTGATGCGCGGCGTGGGCGCCTGCGACTTCGCGCGGGCCATGACTTCGTCGAAGGCCGCACGCACGTCGGCGCCGCTGCGCAGGTTCAGGCGGATGACACCGGCTTCGGTCTTGTGGGGGATGTCGGGCGATTCGACCTTCAGCACCACCGGCAGGCCCAGCGACAGCGCCGCCGCTTCGGCGTCGTCAGCCCCGTGCACCAGAAGGTCGCGCACCACGGGCACGCCATAGCAGGCCATCACGTCCTTGCCCTCGCGCTCCGACAGCGTGTCGTGCGGCGCGGCATCGATCAGGGCGGCGGCGCGCGCAGCGGCATCGGCTGCCGACAGCCGCACCGACGCACCGCCACGCCGCCGCAGCCAGGCGTCCCGGCGGTGCCAGGCGGCCAGCGCGGCCATGCAGTGACGCATCGACAGGAAGGTCGCCACGTGCGGATGCCGATGGCTCTCCCACGTGCCCGGCCCGCCGTGGTGCTGCGTGAGCCACACGTTGCAGGCGATCTTGCCGTGCGCGGCCGCCGCGCGGCCCATCGTATCGATGCGCGCGGTGGCCGCGGCGTACGCAAAGGTGTGCGGCACCACCAGCGCGCCGTAGTGCGCATCGGCCATCAGCGCCTCGAAGCAGGCGTGCAGGTCCTGCGGCCGAGCCAGCACCTGGGCCGTCATGTCGCAGGGGTTGCCGGCGGCGCCGTATTCAGGAATCAGACCGTCCAGCACGGCCAGGGTCGCATCGGACGGTGCCGGCAGTTCGATGCCGTGCTGCTCGGCCTGGTCGGCCAGCAGGATGCAGGCGCCCCCCGATACCGCCGCCACCGCCACGCCGCGCGCCTGGGGCGGCGGCGCCTTGGCAAAAAAGGCGCAGGTGTCGAGCAAAGCCTCGATCTCGTCGACCATCACGATGCCGGCCTGCTCGAACGCCGCGCGATACGCCGCCTGCGAGCCGGCCACCGAGCCGGTGTGCGACATCGCGGCCTCTGCGCCGCGCGAGCTGGTGCCCAATTTGTGCACCACCAGCGGCTTGCCCGCCGCGTGGCACAGCGCCGCGGCTTCCAGGAAGCGCCGCGGATCGGCCATGCCTTCGAAGACACAGGCCACTGCGCTGCAGGCCGGATCGGCCGCGAGATAGGCGACCTGGTCGGCCACGTCCACGTCGGACGCATTGCCGCAGGTCAGCAGGTGGCTGAGCACCAGCCCGTTCTCCTGGGCCTGACCGAGCGCCGTGCCCACCGCGCCCGACTGGCTGACCAGGCCGATGGCCGGGCCCGCGGGCTTGCCCGTGAAAGTGGCCGTGCCGAAGGTGCCGATGACACCCAGGCCGTAGTTCATGAAGCCCAGGCAGTTGGGCCCCAGCAGGCGCATGCCGGCCGCGCGCGCGATAGTCAGGAGGCGCTGCTGCTGATCGACGCGCTCCGGCCGGCCTGTCTCGGCGAAGCCGGAAGAAAACAGCACCACGCCGCCCACGCCGCGCTGCGCGCATTCGATGACCACGGCCTCCACGGCCTCGCGCGGGACCGCCACGAAGACGCAGTCCGGCGTCTGCGGCAAGGCGGCGACGGACGGGTAACAGGGCTGCCCGTCGAGTTCCGCATAACGTGCATTGACGCGGTAGACCGGGCCCTCGAAGCGCCCGGGCCCCGCGATATTGGCCAGCGTGACCGCGCCGAAGGAACCGGCCGTGGCCGATGCGCCGACAACCGCGATGCTGCGCGGCGCGAACAGACGTGCCATCTCGTGCGCAGCGAGCAGCGGGCGCGCGTGGATGGGTATCGGGGCGACCTTCGCAGAGACCATGCGGCGGCAATGTTCCGTTTGGTGGACTTCGGTCCATTATCCTCAGCCCGGCTGTGCCCCGTCAACGCGAATTCCATTTGACGAACCGAGTTCCATTTGAAAGAATTTCGCATGACCACCCCTGTCCCACCGGCCCATCCATGAGCGCAGACAGCTGGGAGCTGCCCGAAGAGCTCCGCCAGATCCAGGACACCGTCGCCCGCTTCATGGCCGCCGAGGTCAAGCCCGCCGAAGACCGGCTGGCGCACGATGCCTACGAGCTGCCGGCTGACGTGCTGTCGGCGCTGCAGAAGAAGGCGCGCGACATCGGCCTGTGGTGCGTGCGCTCCCCGCAGGAACACGGCGGCGCGGGCCTGAGCCAGCTGGGCCAGGCCGTCGTCGCCGAAGAGGCGGCCAAGTGCCGCATGGGTGCCTACGTGCCCGCCTGCGGGGCCTTCGGTGCCGATCCGCCCAACGCGATCTGGCTGGGCAGCGCCGATCAGATCGCGCGTTATGGCGTGCCCGGCGTCGAGCAGGGCCGCAAGATCTATTTCGCGATCAGCGAAGCCTCCGGCGGTGCCGATCCCGCACGTTCGATCCGCACGCGCGCCGTGCGCCAGGGCGACCGCTACGTCCTCAACGGCAGCAAGATGTGGATCACCGGCGCGCAAGGTGCCGACTGGGGCATCGTCTTCGCACGCACCGGCGAACAGGGCGACCGCGGCGGCATCACGGCCTTCATTGTCAACGGCCAGCCTGCGGGCATGAGCCTGAAGCCGATCCCCGTCATCCGCTCCTACGCGCCCTACGAAATCACCTTCAAGGACGTGGAGATTCCCGTCGAGGACCGCCTGGGGGAAGAGGGTCAGGGTTTTGCCATCTGCGAGAAGTGGCTGATCGAAGGCCGCATCCCCTACGCCGCGGGCACCATCGGCATCGCGCAGGCGGCGCTGCAGATCGCCATCGACTGGGCGCGCCAGCGCGAGACCTTCCGCTCCAAATTGGCCGACAAGCAGGCCGTACAGTGGATGGTGGCCGACAGCGAAATGGAACTGCGCGCCGCACGCCTGCTGACCTGGCAAGCCGCGTGGATCGCCGACTCCGGCCGCGGCGATCTCAAGGTGGCCTCGTCCATCGCCAAGGTGATGGCCACCGAAACCGCAGGCCGCGTGGTCGACCGCGCGATCCAGATCCTCGGTGGCCTGGGTGTTTCGCAGGAACTGCCGCTGGAGCGCTGGTACCGCGAACTGCGCATCAAGCGCATCGGCGAAGGCCCGTCGGAAGTGCACCGCATGGTGCTGGCGCGGCAACTGCTCGGCGCTGCGCGCTGAGCGCAAAAATCGCACCCCATGTCCATCGATCTCGACCTGCTCGACGGCGGCATCGCCCGCATCACGCTGAACCGGCCGGACAAGCGCAATGCGCTGGATGCCGAACACTACCGCGCCTTGTCCGAGGCCTGGATGCGCGTGCGCGACGACGACGCCATCCGCGTGGCCATCGTCACCGGCGCGGGCGACAAGGTCTTCAGCGCAGGTGCTGACCTGGGCACCTGGGTCGGCCGCGACGCGCCCTTGTCCGATCTGTGGCAGACGCAGCAGGGCATGCTGCTGAACCGCGGGCTGGAGATCTGGAAGCCCGTCATCGCGGCGCTCAACGGCCACTGTGTGGCCGGCGGCATGACGCTGATGCTGGCCACCGATATCCGCGTCTGCGCCGACGACGTGAGCTTCGCGCTCAGCGAGGTCAAGCGCGGCATCATCGCGGCCAACGGCGGCACGCAGCGGCTGATCGAGCAGCTGCCGCACGCGCTGGCGATGGAGATGCTGCTCACCGGCGACCCCATGGATGCCGCCACGGCGCTGCGCGTGGGCCTGATCAATCGCGTGGTGCCGCGTGCGCAGCTGATGGACGCCGCGCTCGACTACGCGCGCCGCATCGCCGCCAACGCGCCACTGGCCGTGCAGGCGGCCAAGGAACTCGCCCTGCGCGGCCGTGAAGGCGGCCTGGCCGCGGGCCTGCGCTTCGAGCAGTTCGTGCAGAACATCCTGCGCCACACGGCCGACGCCAACGAGGGCCGCGCGGCCTTCGCCGAGAAGCGTCCGCCGCAGTTCAAGGGTTCTTGACATGTGGCGCCCTCGCCCGCTGCTTTCGCCGTCCATCCCGCGCGTGCCCTGCACGCTGGCAACGGCCCGGCCGTACTGAGATGACCGCCAACCTGTCAGGCCGCCACGTCATCGCCGGCATCGGCCACACGGCCTTCGGCAAGCTGCCGGGACGCGATACGGTGTCGCTGAACGTCGAGGCCTGTCGACTGGCCCTGGCCGATGCGGGCGTGGACAAGTCGGAAGTGGACGCGGTCTTCGTCAAGGTGCCCACCTCGGCGCACCAATTCATGTTCGGGCAGAAGGTCGCCGAAGGCCTTGGCATCACGCCGCGCATCGGCGGCGCCTGGGACCAGGGCGGCGCGGCCAACATCACGCTGCTGTCCTTCGCCATCATGGCCATCGAGGCCGGCCAGTGCGAGGTGGCGCTGGTCTGTTATGCCGACAACCCGCGCAGCGGCAACCGTGCGGTCTTCGCGCGTCCACGCGGCGACGATGCGGTGCTGGGCTGGTTCTCCACCGCGGCCGGCTACGCGATGATCCAGCGCCGCCACATGATCGAGTACGGCACGCCGCCGCAGGCCTTCGGTGCGGTGGCGCTGGCCAGCCGCCGGCACGGTGCCGGCAACCCGCACGCACAACTGCGCTCCGCGCTGAGCATGGACCAGTACCTGGCTTCGCCCTGGGTGGTCGATCCGCTGCGACGCGACGACTGCGCGCTGGTTTCCGACGGCGGCGGCGCCATCGTCGTGATGAGCGCGGCGCGCGCCCGCGCGCAGGGCGTGCCCATGCCCGTGCCCGTGCTGGGCTTCGGCCAGGGGCAGACCTCGTTCGAAGTCCCACAGCGTCAGAGCCTCACCCACACCGAAGCCGCTCGCGCCGCACACACGGCCTTCGCGATGGCCGGCGCGCGGCCGCAGGACGTGGACGTGGCGCAGCTCTACGATTGCTTCACCATCACCGTGCTGATGACGCTGGAAGACTACGGCTTCTGCCGCAAGGGCGAGGTCGCCCGCTTCGTGGCCGACGGCGCCATCGAACACGGCGGACGTCTACCCATCAACACCAGCGGCGGCCTGCTCTCCGAAACGGGCATGCCCGGCATGCAGCTCCTCATGGAAGGCGTGCGCCAGATGCGCGGCACCGCGCGGCTGCAGGTGCCGGGCGCCAAGCTGTGCCTGGTCAGCAACCAGGGCGGGACCATGCACACCCATTCGACGCTGCTGTTGGGGAATTGACGCGATGGAATTCCCCACGCCCGACATCACCGAAACCAGCCGCCCCTACTGGGACGCGCTGCGGCACGGTCACCTGGTCTTCCAGCGCTGCGGCTGCGGCCATGCCTGGCTGCCGGCGCGCCGGGAGTGCCCATCGTGTCTGCAGCCCGGCGCGGCGTGGACGCGCGCCAGCGGCCGCGCCACCCTGCTGAGCTGGGTGGTCTACCACACGGCCTACCACCCGGCGTTTGCCGATCGACTGCCCTACCACGTGGCCCTGGTCCGCCTGGAAGAAGGCCCGCAGCTGCTGTCGCAGATCGTCGACGGCCACGCGGCGCTGGTGGGCGATGCGCCGCTGGAGCTGCAGATCGGCTGGGAGGGCGACACGCCGCTGCCGCGTTTTCGCCTGGTGCACAGCGGCGAAACGGCGGCGGGTGTCGCGGCCCCGCTGGCCGGTCACTCTAACGCCTGATATCCGCAGCACACCCCTCGCGTGCCGTGACACCGTTCGCTCCCAAGCGCCTGCGCACACCCTGTCCTGCCGAAAGCCTTTCATGCGCGAAGCCGTCTTCGTTTCCACCGCCCGCACGCCGCTGACCAAGTCGCACCGGGGTGAATTCAACATCACGCCCGGGCCGACGCTGGCCGCGCACGCGGTACGCGCGGCCGTGGCGCGTGCCGGCATCGACCCTGCGTCGATCGACGACGTGGTGGTGGGCTGCGGCAACCCCGAAGGCCGTACCGGGCGCAACATCGGCCGCCAGACCGCGATCCGCGCCGGCTTGCCGATCGGCGTGGCCGGCACGACCGTGAGCCGCTTCTGCGCGTCGGGCCTGCAGGCCGTGGCCGAGGCGGCGGGCCGCATCGTCGCCGACGGTGAATCGGTGATGCTCGCGGCGGGCGTGGAGAGCATCTCCGGTCTGGCGGGCCCGCGCCCGGCCGGCGACGGCGGCGACAACGGCGTCGACCCCTGGAATGCCGAGCAGCTGCCGGGCCTGTACATGGCGATGATCGACACCGCCGATGTCGTCGCGCGACGCTACGGCGTCTCGCGCGAGGCGCAGGACGCCTACTCGCTGCAGAGCCAGCAGCGCACGGCAGCCGCGCAGCGTGCGGGCTTGTTCGCCGACGAGATCGTCGCGGTGACCACGCGCATGGCGATGACCGACAAAGCCACGGGCACGGTCAGCTACCGCGAGGCGACCGTCGACCACGACACCTGCAACCGCGCCGACACCACGCTCGCCGGCCTGGCCGGGCTCTCGCCTGTCAAGGGGCCGGAAGCCTTCGTCACCGCAGGCAATGCGTCGCAACTCGCGGACGGCGCCGCGGCCGTGCTGATGATGGATGCCGGCGCCGCCGAGCGTGCCGGACTTCAGGCGCTAGGGGCCTTCCGTGGCCTTGCCGTGGCCGGCTGCCAGCCCGAAGAGATGGGCATCGGCCCGGTCTTCGCCGTGCCCAAGCTGCTCGCCCGCCATGGGCTGCGCGTGCAGGACATCGACTTGTGGGAGCTCAACGAGGCCTTCGCCTCGCAGGTGCTGTATTGCCGCGACCGGCTGGGCATTCCCGACGAGCGCCTGAATGTCAACGGCGGCAGCATCGCCATTGGCCATCCCTTCGGCATGACGGGCACGCGCCTGGTGGGCCATCTGCTGCTGGAAGGCCGGCGGCGTCGCGCGAAGTACGGCGTGGTCACGATGTGCGTGGCCGGCGGCATGGGCGCCGCCGGCTTGATCGAAATCTTCTGAAAGTCGTGCCCCCCTCGACGCATGGCGCCACGCCAGCGCCATCCGCCCAAGTTCTGTTTGACGGAATGCATTCCGGCACGTAAATTCCTTCCACGGGGCTGCGCGCCGACGCGGCCGGTTCACGCTCTGGAGACAACGCCCATGCTCGATACGATCCTTTCCCGCCGCGCGGCTCTCGGCGCCGCGCTGCTGTCGCTGGCCACCGGGACCCTGGCGCAGTCCGGCGACTGGCCCGGCAAGCAGCCCATCAAGTTCATCGTGGCCGGGCCGGCGGGCGCGGGCATGGATATCTTCGCGCGCATGATCGCGGCGCCGCTGCAGACCGCGCTCAAGGCCACCATCGTGGTCGAGAACAAGGCCGGGGCCAACAGCATCATCGGCAACGACGCCGTGGCCAAGTCGCCGCCGGACGGCTACACCTTCCTGTTCACGCCGTCGTCGGCTATCGCCATCAATCCGGTGATCCAGGCCAAGATGCCCTACGACACGCAGAAGGACCTGACGCCGGTGGCGCAGATCGGCGCGGCCGGCATCCTGCTGATCGCCAGCCCGAACAGCGGCTTCAAGAACCTGGCCGACATGGTGCGCTACGCCAAGGCCAACCCCGGCAAGCTCACCTACGGCAGTTGGGGCAACGGTTCCACCGGCCATCTCGCGATGGAGGGCATCAAGGCCCACTACGGCCTGGACATGGCGCACGTGCCGTACAAGGGCACGGCCGCGCTGGTGCAGGACCTGATCGGCGAGAACATCAAGGTCGGCTTCACCGACATCGCCTCGCCCATCCCGCACGTGCGCGCGGGCAAGCTGGTGGCCATCGGCGCCACGGGCTCGGGCCGCGGCCCGGCCATGCCCGAACTGCCCACCGTCACCGAGCAGGGCTACAAGTTCGATGCCGACGGCTGGTACGGCGTATTCGCGCCGGGCGGCACGCCCATGCCCATCGTGCGTCGCATGAACGAGGAGATCAACAAGATCCTCTACACCGACGAGATGCGCCAGAAGTTCTCGGCGCAGAACATGCTGCTGCCCACGCAGAAGAGTGCCGACCAGTTTGCGGCGACGGTGAAATCCGACATCGAGTTGTGGCAGAACCTGGCCAAGACCATCAAGCTGAAGATCGAGTGACGCCCCGCGACGCCCATCCCGCCACGGTGGCCGCACAGCGGCGCCTGGCGGACGAACTGGATTTCAGCGACGAGCAGGATTTCGAGGACGCGCGGCGCGGATTCATCGCCACGCTGCCCGAGGCCGAGATCCCCGCCCAGGCCGGCGGCCTGGCCTGGTCGATGCGGCCCTATGCCTTCGTCGAAGGCGCGCCGCCGGACACGGTCAACCCCAGCCTGTGGCGCATGGCGCGCCTGAACCGCATCCACGGTCTGTTCCAGGTGACCGAGCGCCTGTACCAGGTGCGCGGCTTCTGCCTGGCCAACATCACGTTCGTCGAAGGCGAACGCGGCGTGATCGTCATCGATCCGCTGACCTTCACCGAGCACGCGCAGGCCGCGCTGGCCCTGTACCGCGTGCACCGCGGTGACCGGCCCGTCACCGCCGTGGTCTACACACACAGCCACCGCGACCACTACGGCGGCGTGCGCGGCGTCGTGAGCCCGCAGCAGGTGGCCGACGAGCGCATCCCCGTCATCGCGCCGCAGGGCTTCACCGAAGAGGCTTTTTCGGAAACGATGCTGGCAGGCGTGCCGATGCGCCGGCGCTCGCTCTTCCAGTTTGGTACCGCGCTGCCGCCCGGCCCGCAGGGCCATGTCGACAGCGGACTGGGCAAGGCTGTGGGCCGCGGCGGCGACGGCTTCATTGCGCCGACGCTGCTGATCGGTGCGCCGCGCGAATCGCATGTCGTCGACGGTGTGCGCATCGAATTCCAGCTCACGCCGGGCGCCGAGGCGCCGGCGGAGATGAACCTGTTCTTCCCGGACCTGCGCGCGCTGAACCTGGCCGAAAACGCCTGCCAGACGATGCACAACCTGTGCCCGCTGCGCGGCGCGAAAACGCGCGATGCACTGGCCTGGGCACGCTACCTGGACGACGCGCTGGAGACCGACGTGCCCCGTGCCGACGTGGTCCTGGCGCAGCACCACTGGCCCGTGTGGGGCGGCGCGCGCGTCGCCGCCTACGTGGCCGGCCAGCGCGATCTCTACCGTTACCTGCACGACCAGACGCTGCGCCTGATGAGCCAGGGCCTGAGCGCCAGCGAGATCGGCGAAGCCCTGCTGCTGCCCAACCGCCTGTCACGCCAGTGGTTCGCGCGCGGCTACTACGGCGCGGTCGTGCACAACGTGGCGGCCATCGTCGCGCACTACCTGGGCCCCTATGACGGCCACCCGGCGCACCTGCACCCGCACACGCCGCAGGCCGCGGCGCAGCGCTACGTGCGATACATGGGCGGCGCGGACCGTGTCGTGGCGCAGGCGGCGCAGGATTACGCGGCCGGCGATTTCCGCTGGGTCGCCGAGGTGCTCGCGCACGTGGTCTTCGCCGAACCGGAGCACCAGGCCGCGCGTGCGCTGTGTGCCGACGCGATGGAGCAGCTGGGCTACCAGGCCGAATCCGCGACCTGGCGCAACGCCTACCTGCAAGGCGCGCGCGAATTGCGTGCGCCAGGGCCGCTGAGCGCCCCACGCAGCATCATGATCAGCCCCGACGTGGTCGCGCTCTTGCCGCTGGAGAAATTCCTGGAGTTCCTGGCGATCCGCGTCAACGGCCTGCGTGCACAGGACCTGGACGCGCGCTTCGACTGGATCCTGCCGGACGGCGAGGCCCAGCGCATCACGCTGTCCAACGGCGTGCTGAACCACCGCGCGGGCCGGCACGCCGACCGCCCGGGTCGCACCGCCGACGCCAGCATCCACACGCCGCGCGAGCAGCTGGCGGGCCTGCTGCAGGGCGCGGGAGAGTTGCTGCGTGCCATCGACGACGGCACGCTGGACATCCGCGGCGACCGTGCGCTGCTGCGCCGCTTCGCGCAGACGCTCGACGACTTCGAGCCGATGTTTCCGGTCGTGGACCGCGCGAGGCCGCCCGGCCCTCACTCGTCGATTTCGTAGAGCTTCTCGAAGCGCCCTGCCGACACCGCATAGGCATCGCCGCCGTCTTCGTCATTGCTGACGAGCCAGTCGCCGGCCGCGTAGGCCGTCTGGCCTTCCTTCGTGGCGACGTGACCGGCTTGCGCGGCGCGCTCGGCCCAGACCGGCGCGGTCTTCACATAGGCGCCGACACCCACTTGGCGGTAGGTGCGCGCGAAGCTCTCCGCTTCGACCGTGTAGACATCGCCGCCGTTGTCGACCAGCCAGTCGCCCGGCCGGGCGAACTGCTCGCCGCCCCACTTGCGGTAGCGCAGGCCGTCGGTATCGAGTTTCAACTGGACGGCCGCCACGGCCTGGTCGGGGCGGCGCCGGAATCGCTGGCGCGAAGTGCTGGTAGTCATGGCGCCATCATCGCAGCCCCTGCTAGACGCGCGGAAGGTCGAAAACCGACGGGAAATCCTGGGCTTTCACGTCACGCTCGCCGCACAACTGGCCCAGGCGGTGCAGCACCTCCAGGTTGTCGGGTGCGTCCATCTCGCTGAGCGAGCCGATCACCTTGGGGTCGGTGATCTCGGGCGCCAGCGCCTTGATCGCATCGGCCGTGAGCGGCGTGTCGTAGCGCAGGTAGCTCAGCACCGGCGAGCCGCCGATCAGGTCGTGGCGCAGGTCGCCGATCTCGCGGTCGATGACACGTGCCGTCGGGCTGGTGCTCATCCACTGCAGCATGATCTGCTGCATGGAGGCCACGTCATTCATCAGTGCCAGCACCGACTTCAGCGCATGGCCCACCGTGATGTCGGTGGCCGCCACCTTGGGGTCGGGCGAGCCCGTGCCCAACGACACCAGCAGCAGCTTGTCAGCACCCGTGGGCCAGCCCACGCGGTAGCCGTCCATGGTGGCCACCATCAGCGCCTGCAGCGCCGGGTTGTTGTAGGGGCTGACGCCGCCGTCGACGAACTGGCCGGTCTGCCCCGGGCGGTCCTTGGCTTCGGCGATGGTCAGCGTCTCGGGGTCGAAATAGGCCGGCGCGGCGGTGGACGCGCGCACCACCTGCCACAGCGGGAACTCGCCGTTGCCGATGCGGCCCTTGCCGTCACCGGCGAAATAGCGCCCTCGCGGGTTGTTCATCAGCGGCCAGGGGCTGCCCGTGTCCAGGCGCTTGGTCACCACGACCAGGCCGGTGAGCAGCGAATCGCTGCCCAGCGTGGTTTTCGGGCCGTAGACCTTGCGCAGTTCGGCGCTGAGTTTGTCGGCGTCGTACTTGGCGCGGAAGAAGCCCTGGCGGAACAGGCTCTTCTCGAAGACCTTGCGGCCCAGCTCGTTGTACTTGGCCAGCACCTCGCTCACGCGCATGCCCTGCGCCAGTCCGGCAGCGATGATGGCCCCGGTGGAGGTACCGGCGATCAGGTCGAAATAGTGCGCCAGTCGGAACTGGTCACCCGCGCCGTGGCGCTCGGCCAGCAGGCGTTCGATGCGTTCGAGGATGCCCACGGTGAGGATGCCGCGCAGCCCACCGCCATCCAGCGTGAGGATGCGCTTGGGGCGACCGTCGGCGGCCAGGTGCTGGTCTCGGTTCTGAATCAGATAGGCCATGTCCGGTTTCCTTCTATCGGGCCCCCACTCTGACACGGAAGGTCGGCCCGCGCCACCGTCCGTGTGATCGACAGTCGATCAGCCATCCACCAGCGCGCGCAACTGACGTTTCAGTTCACGGGCAGCCGCGCGCTCGCGCTGCGGCCCCGACTCCAGCAGCTCCGCCACCACGAAATCGACCTGCTCGCAGACCGTGCGCCATTTCTGGCTGCCCGGCGCACGCAGGTGCAGATCGGTGTAGCCGCGCAGGATGGCCTCGCACTGATGCGCCAGCCGGTGTGCGGCCACGGCTTCGTACAGCATCAGCTCGGTCTGGCCCAGGACGCTCCAGAACTCCGGGTCCTCGTGCGTGCGCTGCACCAGCATGTGCCGCAGCTCGCTCACCAGGCCGGCATCCAGCGCCAGCGGCTGGTCTCGCACACGCGCCACCTGCGCGCTCAGCAGGTTCAATGCCGGGTAGAACAGGTCCGGCGCCTGCGTCGCGCGGCCGATCGCCACGGCCCGGCCATAGGCCTGCGCCATGCGATCGAGCATCGTGCGTGCGGCCGCCGGCTGCTGCGCCAGGCGCTCGATGTGCACCAGGCGCTTGTAGGCCGATCCCTGCAGGCTGGCACGTTCGGCCGATTCCGCCAGCGCGTCCAGGCGCTGGAAGAGCGCCAGCGCCTGCGCGATCTCCTCGCGCGCCGCGCGCAAGGCGGCGTCGCGCCCCTTCGCAGGCGCCGCATGCGCGCGCGCCCAGGCCTGCCGCACGCGCAGGTTGCCCAGCTGCTCGGTGGCTTTCATCGACGCGCTGCCGTCGCCGCAGCGCATGGCGCGCTCGTACCAGTCCACTGCCCGCGCCGGATCGTCGGCCGCGGCCCAGGCCACGCCGAAGGCCTCGGCCACCGCGCCCATGCCGCCCCAGCGCGCCTCGAAGCGCCGCTCGAGGTGGCGGATCTTGGCGCGGCGCGACTCTTTCTCGCGCCCCTGGTATTCGCACTCGACAGCCAGCGTCTCCAGCGCCAGCGTCAGCGCCGGCGGCGAGCTCACGCCGGCATATTCGTCGGCCAGCGAGGGCGTGGGCTGCTGCGGGTCGGAACCGGCACGCTTGAGCACCCAGTCCGGGTCGCCGTAGCACTGGTAGGCCGCCCAGGTGTTGCTGCCCGGACGGTGCGCGGCCACACGCGCCTCGGCCACGGCATCGATGAAACGCATGCCACGCAGCAGCGCGCGATAGAGCGTCGTGGCGAAATCCATCGCCGGCTCGTCTTCCACGGCCCAGCCGGCGGCCACCACGCAGCGCACGCCGATACCGATCAGCGATTCGGCCACGCCGCTGGCAAAGCGCGCGCGGTCGTAGCGCTGCGATTCCAGCAACTGCTCGGTGGCACGCGCCGCCAGGTGGCAGCAGTTGACGAACACGAGCTCCGGCACGATGCGCATGTTGCGGATCTCGCGCGGGCCCAGGAAGGTCTTGTCGCTCAGGACCACGCCGCGTGGATCGGCCCCGGCGGCGTTCGCCGCGGGCTTGTCATCCGCATCGGCCGCGGGCTCCGGCGCCTCGCACCATTCCGGCCCGCTGAGCTGCCCTTCCGGCGGCATGCCGTGCCCGGCGATGTGCACGATGCGCCAGTCGCGCGACATCAGGGTGTTGATCACCGTCATCGCGTCCGGACCGCTGGTGCCATCGTCACCACCGATCAGGTCGACGACACGCTCGGCGCCCAGGCCACCGGGCTGGCGCAGCAGCTCGCTCACCGCACGTGCCTCGGCGCGCGCGCCCGGCAGCGCCGGGTAGTCCTTCGGGTCCGACTTCGGCTCGCCGATCACCAGCACCTGGGCATCCGGGCTGGCGTCGGAGACCTGCTGCCGGTGATCCACCGTGGTCAGGGTGCGCATCAGCTTGGAGCGGATCGCCCAGGGCAGCACGCGTTCGCCACCGCCGCCGGGTTGCGCGTCGGTGTCCAGCAGCTCCCAGGGGATGCCGGCCGTCGTGGGGTCGACCTGCAGCAGCAGTTCGGTGCTGCCGCCCAGCAGCGGCCCCATCTCCAGCGGCACCAGCAGGTTGAACAGCGTGCGGCCGATCTGCGGATCGCCCACCTGGTCGGTCGAGGCTTGCGCCACCAGCCGGCGCAGCAGCCGCGCCTGAAGCGGCTGGTTGAGCTGTTCGGTGCGGGCGCGCTTGCGCGTGTCGATCGTGAAGTCCACGCGCGCATCGCCGCGTGCGCCACCCACACCCAGCGCCCGTATGTAGTCGTAGTTCGATCCGCGGTAGCCGCCGTCCAGCGGCCGCCGCAGCGCGCCCTTGCCGCCGCGCACCGTGTCGTCCACCGCAAAGTGCCCTGGCGATGACTCGGCCTGCTGCTGCAGGGCATTCCAGGCCTCGGAGGCGCGGCTGAGGTAGAGCTCGATGAAACTCAGGCGCGCCACCCGTGGCCACGGCCTGCCGCCGCCGGGGCGCTTCTGCTCCAGCGCGGCGTTGAGATCGGCCAGCGCCTGGTCGGCGTCGCGCACGCCCTGCGCGATGGCCTGTGCGGCCTGGCCGACACTGATGCCGGCACCGCCACTGCCCATCAGCGTGGCGGCCAGCTCGAACTGCGCCGGCACGGCGCCGGGCTGGTCCAGGAAGCGCTGCGCGACGGCCAGCACGCCCAGGCGCACCGTGTAGCTCAGCTCGCTGGCCCGCAGGCCGCCTTCCGGGCCGAGGCCCAGCACGATCACCGCTTCGGGCCGCGGCGGCTGCAGCGGGTCGTCGGACAGGCCGACCGGGTGCGCAAACCACTGGTGCGTGCCGGGCACGTCCGGGTACTGCCGCAGGCCCAGTGACTGGCCCATCGTGCCGCCGATCAGCCGGTCCATGACGGCCTCGGTGCCCGTCAGGCGGCTGGACGTGTAGTGGCCCAGCATCAGGGGCTCGCGCACGAATTTCAGGTCGCCGTTCAGGACGCTCAGTCGCAGCGCCGTCGGTGCGGCCGCGGTGGCATCGCCGGCGCTCGTGACCTGCACGGCCTGCAGGCCGGCGTCCTGCGGCGTGGGCGTGCCGCTGCGCTCGCGCGAGGGACGGCGCCGGGTATGCGCCAGGGCCGTGCCCGCACCCGCGCTGTCGCCGCGCGTCGGGGTGTCGGCGACGCGGTCGAGCCGGTTGGTCACGCCGCGCTCGAGCAGTTCGAGATAGGCCTCGAAATGCGCCTGCGCGTCTGGCAGCGCGTCATGCGACGCATCGACGCGCCAGGCACGCACGCCCGCCAGCGTGGCCTGGTCCTGGGTCACGCGGCCGTCGCCATCATCCTGCGCCTCCAGGTAGGCCAGGCCCTTGTCATCGATGACAAAGCCGTCGGGCGTGAGCGGGGCCCGGCCCTGCACCAGGGCCAGCCGGGACGCCCACTTCGCCAGCGCGCCGTCGGCCTGCGCATCGAGCCGGTCCCGCAGGGCCGCGGCGGCATCCAGCGTCGCCTGGCTGGGCAGGCCCCAGCCGCAGGCCGCCAGCTGAAGCTCATCGGCGTGCCAGGACTTGGCGCCCTTGACCACCTGCAGATCGCGGCGGGCCAGGTCGGCCCAGGTGGCGGCCTGGCGCAGCCGGCGCGGGTCGTCCTTGCCGAGACCGGCCTGCGTCTGCAGCACGCCGGGGAACTGCGCCAACCACTGGCGCACGCGCGCGTCCTGGAAGGGTGCGCCGAAGGCCACCAGCGCGTTGCCGAAGGTCTCGTCACACGTCAGGCATTGCATCGGCGCCCAGTAGCCGCCCTGCGGCGTGCCCAGCATCAGCACCCGCGCGGCGGGATGGGCCAGCATGCGCGACCAGATGTCCGGGCATTCCAGGGCCATGGTGCGCGCCAGCAGCCCGCCCGTCGAATGCGCCAGAAGCCGCACCGGCTGGCCGCTGCGCTCGCGCGCGGCCAGCCGGTCCTGCACGGCCCGCGCCAGGCGCCGGGCCTCCTGCTCCATCGGCAGCCGCCAGTCGTAGGGGAACTCGATGACCTCGTGTGTCTGCGCCAGGTAGGCCAGCAGCGCGTCGTAACCCGTGCCGACCAGGCCATCGGGTTTGACCACGCCGCCAGCCGCACCCGGGGCGAGCTCCAGCGCCTGCAACCCCTGGAGCAGCCGCCAGCCCAGCCAGATGCGCTCGTCGTTCACCGCCAGGTGGCTGGCCAGCAGCCCGGGCAGCACGAAGACGGCCGGCTTGTCGGACAGCTCGCCCGCATCGGCCACCGGGCGTTTGGCCGCCCGCACGCCGGTGGCCGAAGCACCGCCCGCCGACAAGGGACCGATCGGCCGGTAGCCCGCCGGCACCTGCTGCAGCAGCCCGCTGACCACGGCCTCGGCCGTGCGCTCGTTGCTGAAGTAGTTGAAGTGCGTGACCTTGCCGCCGCGGTCCAGCACGAAGGCCGCATCGGCACGCCGCGGCACACCGCCGTACATCGAACGCGTCTGCACGACCAGGTCGTTGTCGGTCCAGTAGAAGCCGTCCGAGACCAGCGTCTTGACCCACGAGCCGATCGAGTCGCCCTCCAAATCACCCGCGACCACGCGGAGGTCACCACCCACGGGCGCCGTCGCGGCATGCAGCCATCGGATCAGCGGGCTGTCCGGCACCATGGCCGCCACGCCGGGTATGTGCTGCGGCTCGGTACGCCTCTGGGCCAGGCCGGCGATGAAGTCGACCATCGCCGGCGCCACCGGCACATGCGCCAGGTCCATCGCCCACTTGAGAACCGAGAAGTAGGCGTCCAGCCGCCCGCTGGCCAGCAGGGTGCCGCGTGCCGGACAGGCCACGCGCACGATGCGCTCGACGCGGATGTCGTTGGCATGCATCAGGCCGATCACTTCGGCCAGCGCAGCCTTCTGTGCGTGCAGCGCGGCCTGGGCCTTGGCCCTCTCGGGCGGCGGCATCTTCTGCGCCGCGCCGCCGGGCAAGGCCGCGACATCGAAGCAGGCGTCGGCCGCGGGATCCAAGGCGGCAAGCCCGCCCGCCCGCGCCAGCACCTCGGCCACGAGGCCGCCGCGCGAATGCGTCACCAGGTGCAGCCGCGCACCCGGCGGCGTGTGCTTCACCAAGGTCAGCGCGTTCTCGACGGGGCTGCGCGTGAGCGTGGCGTGGTCGAGCCCGAAGACGCGGTTGTCATAGCGATCGAACAGCGCGCGCACGCGCTGCGGGTGGTTCAGCCACAGCCCGCCGAAGCCGGCCGCCGTATTCGAGAAGGTGCCGTGGATGAACACCAGCGTCGCACCGCCGTTCGGCGCAGGCGGCATCGTGCCCTGCACCGGCACCTGGCCCTTCAGCGGCTCGAGGCGGTCACGCAGCAAGGCGTAGACGCCCTCGACCACCTGTGCGTCCACACGCGCGCCGATGCGGTCTGCCGCCCAATCCTGGATCTCGTCCTTCGCCGGCCCGGTGACCACCTCCACCAGCGACATCAAGGCCTGGCCGAGAAACCCGCGCGTGGCGCCGCGCGACACCACCGCGGGCGACTCCAGCCCCTGCCAGCGCAGCGCGCCAGGCACATCGACGACGTCGGGCGAGGTCGGCGCCCCGCCGCGTGTGGGCTCGCCCTGGGCTTGCAGCAGGTCGCGTGCGCTTTCCGGGTGCAGGACCAGCGTCGGGCCGTCGGTCATGTGCAGCACGACCACGTCCTCGCCGGGCTGCGCCTGCACGCGCTGCACCGGTCCGTCGGCTCGGCGCAGGCCCACGCGCACGGAGGCCTTGACCAGGCCGCCCATGCCCATCGGCGGCGTGCTCGACGGCTGAGCGCCGCTGCCGCTGCCACGCACCGGTGCGGCGCCGGGGATCACGAAGGTGATGGGTGCGGGGGCGGTGGCTGACGTGCGGGAGCTGGGCATCGAGGGCACTCGCTGGGCAAGGCGTGGACGCGCGATGCATCACCGTCGACGCACGAGCGGCGGCACCTGCGCAAGCGCTGCATGCTATGGGCGCGGCGGGCCGCTGTCGATGCCCATCGCACGTACCGTCCCCAGGCGAGATGAGCCGCGGCGCCGGTGCCCCGATGCGGTGCAAACGCCCATGAAAAAGGCGCCCCGCAGGGCGCCTTTCGATGCGAAAAAAGCAGCGGTGGCTCAGCGCACCACGGCGATCTGCTCGCGCTTGCCGCCCTTGTAGGTATACAGGGTCAGCGCGCCGTTCTTGATGTCGCCCTTCTCGTCGAAGGCGATGGCGCCGGTCACGCCCTTGTATTCGATCTTCGCCAGTTCGGGCAGGTACTTGGCCGGATCGGCCGAGTCAGCCTTCTGCATGGCCGCGACCATCACGTTGACCGAGTCGTACACGTAGGGCGCGTAGACCTTGACGTCGTCGTTGAACTTCGCCTTGTAGTCGGCGTAGAACTTCGTCATCGTGGTCTTGAATTCGCCTTCGGCACCACCGGCCTCGGCACACACCACCTGACCGTCGGACATCGCACCGCCGGCGAGCTTGGGCAGTTCGCTCGAGCAGATGCCGTCGCCACCGACGAACTTGGCCTTGATGCCCAGCTGCTTCATCTGGCGCATCATCGGACCGGCAACCGCGTCCATGCCGCCGAAGAAGATCACGTCGGGCTTCTTGGCCTTCAAGCCGGTCAAGATGGCGGTGAAGTCCGTGGCCTTGTCGGTGGTGAATTCACGACCGACAACCTTGCCGCCGGCACCGGCGACACCCTTTTCGAACTCGTCGGCCACACCTTGGCCGTAGGCCGTGCGGTCGTCGATGACAGCGATGGACTTGCCCTTGAGCTCGGTCACCGAGTACTTGCCCAGCGTGCCGCCCAGGTGCACGTCGTCAGCCACCACGCGGAACGTGGTCTTGTAGCCTTGACGCGTGTACTTCGGGTTGGTCGCCGACGGGGAGATCTGCGGCACGCCCGCGTCGCTGTAAATCTTGGAAGCCGGGATCGAGGTGCCGGAGTTCAGGTGGCCGATGACGCCATGGACCTTGGCGTCGACCAGCTTCTGGGCCGCAGCGGTGCCTTGCTTCGGATCGCCAGCGTCGTCTTCGGCCAGCAGCTCGAACTTGACCTTCACGCCCTGGATCGTCAGACCCTTGGCGTTCAGTTCCTCGATCGCCATGCGGGCGCCGTTTTCGTTGTCCTTGCCCAGGTGCGCGATCTGGCCGCTGGTGGGACCGACGTGGCCGATCTTGATGACCGAGGGAGCAGCCGGGGCAGCAGGTGCCGAGGCCACCGCGGGGGCGGCAGCGGGCGCTGCAGCAGCGGGCGCTTCTTCCTTCTTGCCGCAGGCGGCCAGCAGGGTGGCAATGGAAACCAGCGACAAGGCCAGGGCGTGGTTTTTCATCGGGACGTTCCTCCGGAACTGTTAGAAAAGCCGCGATTGTAGGGGGGCCCGCGGGAGCGCCATCGGGGGAAGCGCCTAGCCCTGGCGGCATCCTGACGCCGGCGGAGACCTTGAGTCAGGCTTCGGCAGCGCGGTGCTGCGGTTCGAAGCCCGCGCGGCGGTAGGCCTGCCAGCGCTGGCGGCCGTCCTGCGCGGCGGCTTCGTCCGTGCCCACGATCTCGACGATGCGGCGGTAGGACGCGATCTGCGCGGGCAGTTCGTCACCGCCCAGGCTGAGCGCCAGTTCAGGCGCGGCGCCGGCCACCGGGCCCTCGCCCAGCCAGATCGGCGTGATGTCCTGACCCGCGCGCGACGCGGCCGGGCCTGCGCGCAGGTGCGGCAGGAAGCCTTCCTTGTCCGCCACCCACAACTGCTGATCCAGGCCCTGCAAGCGCTCAGGCGAGCCCAGCACGCGCACCCGGGCGCCGCGCGCAACGGCCACCTTCAGCCAACGCGCGGCGTAGGCCGCCGGATCATCCACGCCGGTGCGGAATTCGATCACCGGTGCGGCCACGTGCTCAGTCCTTGCTGCGGCCCAGCACGAAATGGGTCAGCAGGCCGACCGGGCGGCCCGTGGCGCCCTTGGCCGCACCCGACTTCCAGGCCGAGCCGGCGATATCCAGATGCGCCCACGGCAGGCGGCCGGCAAAACGCTGCAGGAACTTCGCCGCCGTGATGGCGCCGCCGGCGCGCGGGCCGACATTGCCCATGTCGGCAAAGTTGCTCTTGAGGGCCTCGTCGTATTCGGCGTCCACCGGCATGCGCCAGCAGGGGTCGCCCGCCCGCTCGCCGGCCTGCGTGAGTTCGCCGGCCAGCGCGTCGTCGGGCGTGAACAGGCCGCTGCGCACGCCGCCCAGCGCGATCACGCAGGCGCCGGTCAGCGTGGCGATGTCGACCACCGCCGCGGGTTTGAAACGTTCGACGTAGGTCAGCGCGTCACACAGGATGAGCCGGCCCTCGGCGTCGGTGTTCAGGATCTCGACGGTCTGCTTGGACATCGAGGTGACCACGTCGCCCGGCTTGATCGAGCGGCCGCTGGGCAGGTTCTCGCACGCGGCGATCACGCCCACGAGGTTGACCTTGGCCTTCAGCGCAGCCACGGCCTTCAAGGTGCCCAGCACGCTGGCTGCGCCGCACATGTCGAACTTCATCTCGTCCATCTCGGCCGCGGGCTTGATGGAGATGCCGCCGGAATCGAAGGTGATGCCCTTGCCCACCAGCACCACCGGCGCCTGGGACTTGGCCGCGCCGTTCCAGCGCGCGATGATGAATTTCAGCGGCTCGTCCGAGCCCTGCGCCACGGCCAGGAAGGCGCCCATGCCCAGCTTCTCGCAGTCCTTGCGGTCCAGCACCTCGACCTTCAGGCCGTGCGCCTTGGCAAGCCTGCGCGCCTCTGCTGCCAGATCGCTCGGCGTGCAATGGTTGCCCGGGCGATTGCCCAGTTCGCGCGCCAGCGCCACGCCTTCGGCCACGGCCCGACCCAGGCGCAGGCCTTCGTCCAGATCGGCGCGCGTATCGGATTCGCACAGCAGCAGCATCGACTTCAGCGGCGCCGCCGCGGCCGCCGAGGGCTTGGTGTGGCGGTACACGTACAGCGCTTCGCCGCAGGCGCAGACCGCGGCCTCGGCATGTGCAGCGCCGGCCGCCGCGCCCGCCAGACCCAGAGCGACCTCGCGCGCACCGCCGGCCTTGAGTGTCTGCACGGCGCCCAGCACGGCCTTGCCAAACGCCTTGGCCGAGGCGTCGGCCGCCACCACGAACAGCACACGCGGCGCGCTCACGCCAGGCGCACCCATCAGCAGCAGGCTGCGGCCCGGCTTGCATTCGAGATCGCCCGCCTTGATCGCGGCAGACATGACCGCGGCGAGGGTCTTGTCCAGGCCCGCGGGCACGCCATCGCCCACGCTCACGACGATCAGCGCATCGCAGGACAGTTGGGACCATGCCGCCGGAGCAGCCACACGCGTGTTGAAGTTCATAATTACATCCAATTGGAACGCTGAACGATGTTATTCGATTCATCCGTCAGGCGAGACCTGGCCCGCAGTTTTGCGGCCACCCTGGTTGTCATCCTGACCATCGTCATCACCATGTTCCTGATCCGCACGCTGGGCCAGGCGGCCGGTGGCGTGGTCGCGCCGCAGGACGTGGCGCTGCTGCTGGGCTTCACGGCCGCCGGTCATCTGGCGACGATGCTCTGCCTGTCGATGTTCGTCGCGGTGGTGGTGACGCTGGGCCGCATGTACCGCGACAGCGAAATGGTCATCTGGTTCGCCAGCGGCGTGGGCCTGTCGCGTTTCGTGCGGCCGGTGCTGTGGATGGCGCTGCCCATCGTGCTGGTGGTGGCCGCGTCGATGCTGGTGGTGTGGCCCTGGGTCAACCAGCAAAGCGCCGAACTGCGCGACCGCTACACGCAGCGTTCGGACCTCTCGCGCGTGGCGCCGGGTGTGTTCCAGTCCTCGGCCGACGGGCGGCGGGTCTTCTTCGTCGAGCGCGAGAGCCCGGACGGCATCAACGCGCGCAATGTCTTCATCCTCACGCGCGACAAGGACCAGGAGAGCGTGATCTCCGCGCGCAGCGGCCGGCTGGAAACCGAGGGCGACACCCGCTATCTCGTGCTGGAGCAAGGCCAGCGCAACCAGAGCGACACCCAGTCGGGTGAACACGTGATCTCGCGTTTCGAGCACTACCGGCTGCAGACCGAGGACGAACGCGTGCGGCGTGCCGAAGCCCGGCCACCCAAGGCCACGCCGACGCTCGAGCTGATCCGCACGCCCACGGCCGCCAACCAGGGCGAACTGGTCTGGCGCCTGGGTCTCACGCTGGCCTCGTTCAACATCCTGCTGCTGGGCATCGCCTTGTCGGCCACCAACCCTCGGCGCCCGGGCAACTGGAACCTGGTGTTTGCGCTGCTGGCCTTCATCGTCTACCTGAACCTGGTGACGCTGTCGCAGAACTGGGTCGCGCAAGGCCGTTTCTCGATGGGTGGCGCGCTCGTGGGGCTGCACGGCGGCGTGTTCGTGCTGGCGCTGCTGCTGCTGTGGTGGCGTGAACACGGCACCACCTTCAGCCTGTTCCGCCGCGGCGCGCGGACGGCCGCACGATGAAGACCATCCGACGCCTGCTGTACCGGGAGATCGTCGGCTCGGTGGCCTTTGTCTCCGTGGCCTTCCTGGCGCTGTTCTTCTTCATCGATTTTGTCGAGGAGCTCAACGCCCGCGGGCGCCCCGGCTTCAGCGCCTGGCAAGGCGCGCGGCTGGCCTTGCTGGAAGCGCCCAGCCACCTCTACGAGCTGATGCCCATCACGGTGCTGATCGGCACCATCTATGCGCTGTCGCGCATGGCGCAGTCCTCGGAGTTCACCATCCTGCGCACCGGCGGGCTGGGGCCGGGGCGTGCGCTGGGCCTGCTGGCGGCGCTGGGCGCGGCCTTTGCGGTCGTGACCTTCGTGGTGGGCGACTACGTCACGCCTGCCGCCGAGCGCCAGTTCGTGCAGTTGCAGGCGCGTGACAAGGGCTTCAGCGTCGGCCGCGCGGGTGCCTGGCTCAAGGAGCGTCGGATCGACCCGGTGCTGGGCGAGATCAGCATCGCCATCAACATCGGCGCGGCCGGCGGCGCAGGCGCGCTGCAGGGCATACGCATCTTCGAGCACGACGCGCGCGGCCGCCTGCTCAAGCAGATCGAAGCCGACAGCGGGCACGTCGACTCGCACGAGGTCTGGCAACTGCAGGGCGTGACGCGCACGATCTGGCCGATCGAGGGCAGCCCGACGGCCCAGGTGCGCGAGGAGCACCTGCCCAGCCTGGCCTGGCCCAGCAGCCTGTCGGCCGAGGTTGTCGGCTCGGCCGTGCTACCGCTGAAGACGATGACGACGATCGACCTGTGGCGCTATGTCAGCCACTTGAGCGCACAGGCGCAGGACACGCAACGCCACGCCATCCAGTTCTGGAAGAAGGCGCTGTACCCGCTGGCCTGCCTGGTCATGGTCGCCCTGGCGCTGCCCTTCGCCTACCTGCAGTCGCGCGCCGGCGGCACGAGCCTGAAGGTCTTCGGCGGCATCATGCTGGGCATCAGCTTCGTGCTGCTGAACAATGTCGCCAGCCATCTGGGCGTGCTGCGCGACTGGACACCCTGGGTCGCCGCGTCCATGCCCTCGCTGACCTACCTGGGCCTGTCGCTCGTGGCCTTTGCCTGGCTCGTCCGCTACCGCTAACCCACCACATCATGCGCCACGGCCTCATCCTCTTCGCCCATGGCGCCCGCGACCCCCGCTGGGCCGAACCCTTCGAGGGCATCCTCGCGCGCGTGCAGACGCTGCAGCCGGACGTGCTGGCGCGCCTGGCCTTCCTGGAGCTGATGACACCGTCACTGCCGGATGCCGCCGCGGCACTCGTGGCGCAGGGCTGCGGGCACATCGCCGTGCAGCCGATGTTCCTGGGCACCGGCGGGCACCTGCGGCGCGACCTGCCCGCGCTCATGGACACGCTGCGCGGGCAGTTTCCGCGGGTCACCTGGCAGCTGCGCACGGCCATCGGCGAAGCGCCCTCGGTGATGGAGGCCATGGCCTGCGCGGCTGTCGACGGGTTGGGGGACGGCGCGCCGTGAACCTGCACCAGTTCCGCTACGTCCAGCAGGCGGTGCGCAGCCAGCTCAACCTGACCGAGGCCGCGAAGGTGCTGCACACCTCGCAGCCCGGTGTGAGCAAGGCCATCCTCGATCTGGAAGAAGAGCTGGGCGTGGATATCTTCGTGCGCCACGGCAAGCGGCTGCGCAGTGTCACCGAGCCCGGCACGCACGTGATCCGCGCCATCGACAACATCCTGATGGAGGTGGGCAACCTCAAGCGCATCGGCGACACCTTCAGCGCGCAGCAGACCGGGCGCCTGTCCATCGCCACGACGCACACGCAGGCGCGTTACGTGCTGCCGGGGCCCGTGGCCGAGCTCAAGCGGCGCTACCCGGATGTCCACATCGAGCTGCACCAGGGCACGCCCGACCAGGTGGCGCGCATGCTGCTGGACGACACGGCCGCCATCGGCCTGGCCACGGAATCGCTGCCGGGTTACGAAGGGCTGATCACCCTGCCTTGCTACGACTGGCAGCACCGCGTCGTCGTCCCACAAGACCACCCGCTGGCCGCCAGCACGCGCGTCAGCCTGGTCGATCTGGCCGCCTACCCGATCGTGACCTACCACCCCACGGTGACCGGCCGCACACGCATCGACCAGGCCTTCGAGCGTGTCGGCCTGCGCCCGCAGATCGCGCTGGAGGCGCTGGATTCCGACGTCATCAAGACCTACGTGCGCGTCGGCCTGGGCGTGGGCATCGTGGCCGAGATGGCGATCCGCGACCCCGCCGCGGATGCCGACCTGGTGTCGCTGCCGGCCGGGCACCTGTTCGGCACCAACGTGTCGCGCGTGGCCTTCCGGCGCGGCGTGTACCTGCGCGAGTTCGAGCTCGCATTTGCCGAGCTGCTGTCCGATCGCCTGTCACGATCCCTGATACTGCGCGCCATGCACGGCAACGCCGACGATTACGCGCTCTGACCCGCCGTGAACGAACCTGGATTCGTTTGCAGCGGGTGAGACGGCCTGCCCGACACGACACACCGCCCGCCCACGCCATGTCCACCGCCCGCATCCCGCCCTTCCCCAGCCGCCTGCCTCATGTAGGCACGACGATCTTCACCGTGATGTCCGCGCTGGCCGCCGAATGGCAGGCCGTCAACCTGGGCCAGGGCTTTCCGGATTTCGATTGCGACCCCGCACTGGTGGACCACGTCGCCGCAGCCATGCGCGAAGGCTGGAACCAGTACCCGCCGATGGCCGGTCTGCCCGCGCTGCGCGAGGCCGTGTCCACCAAGATCGAATCGCTCTACGGCCGCCGCTACGACCCGGCCACGGAGATCACCGTCACGGCGGGCGCCACGCAGGCCATCCTGACGGCGGTGCTGTGTTGCGTGGGCCCGGGCGACGAAGTCATCGTGCTGGAGCCCTGCTACGACAGCTACGCGCCGAATATCGAGCTCGCCGGCGGCACCGTGGTGCGTGTGGCGCTGACGCCGCGCACCTTCCGCCCGGACTTCGCCGCCATCGCCGCAGCGCTGTCGCCGCGCACGCGCGCCATCATCGTCAACACGCCGCACAACCCCTCCGCCACGGTCTGGAGCCGGGCGGAGCTTCAGCAGCTGGCCGCGCTGCTGGTCTCGACCGACGTGCTGGTGATCGCCGACGAGGTCTACGAGCACATGGTCTACGACGGCGTCACGCATGTGAGCGCCTCGTCGATCCCGGAGCTGGCCGCGCGCAGCTTCGTGGTCTCGAGCTTCGGCAAGACCTTCCACGTGACGGGCTGGAAGGTGGGCACCGTGGCCGCACCGATGCCGCTGACTGCGGAGTTCCGCAAGGTCCACCAGTTCAACGTCTTCACGGTCAATACGCCCATGCAATTGGGACTGGCGCGTTATCTGGCCGACCCGAAGCCCTACCTCGGCCTCTCGGCCTTTTATCAGCGCAAGCGCGACCTGTTTCTGGACGGACTTTCGCGCACCCGGCTCAAACCGCTGCACACGGCCGGCACCTATTTCCAGTGCGTGGATTACCGGGGTATCAGCGACCAGAAGGAAGCTGATTTTTGCCAGTGGCTCACGCGTGAAATCGGCGTGGCGGCCATTCCCCTGTCGGCCTTCTACGAGGGCGGTTTCGAACAAGGCATCGTGCGCCTGTGTTTCGCCAAGAAGGACGAGACGCTGCAGCGCGGACTGGACCGCCTGGCGCGTCTGTAGGCCCACGCAGGCCGGCCCGCACGCACGCACGGGCCGTCGCCAACGGGTTTATCAGGATCTTCGCAGCGGATGCGCCCGCACGCCGGCGGGCCGTCGTGTCGCCGCAGCAGGCGCTCAGTGGCGGGTCTGCCGACCGGCGGGCAGTGCGCCCGAGCCGGTTTCCTCGAACGCGAAGCTCAGGCCCAGGTCATCGTCGGCCGAGGTCTCGATGCCGGGAGCCGGCATGTCGGGCAAGTCGGTCAGATCGGGCAAGGCATTGCCGGCTTGCACAGACAGCGGCAGCAGCACGTCCACCGGCATCTGGTCGTCGGCGCTGGCGTCGTGCATGTCACGCGCCAGCGTGAACAGCAGCATGATGTCGCGATAGGCCGGCAGTTCGAACAGCAGGTTCGAATCGTTGCGGAACATCAGCGTCTGCAGGTCGGCCATCGCGTCCAACGGACGCGGCCAGGCTTTCTGCACGCGGTGGATCACCTCGGGGTACTCGTCCAGCGAACGGCCGCCGTTGGGGTCGGCGCTCCACTCGGGCGCCACGCCATTGAAGCGCGCATTGAACCGTTTGCGCGTGCGCTCGTAGGAGGTCTGGTCGCCGATGCGGCGGTAGATCTCGAGCAGCTTGAGGTACGGCATCGGGCTGGCGCCACCCGAAGCCATCACGTGGCTGGTGAGCAGGTCGATCGCGGCGTCGTCCTGACCCAGCACGATGAAAAATTCGGCCTGCTGTTCGACATCGAGCAGCTCTTCGATGGTGATGTCGTGCGCGGGCGTGGTCTGGTCGAGCTCGAAGGCCGACGACGGCTGGGTCTCGGCGAAGCGAGACGCGGGCATCAAGGGCGGCAGCGGCTGCAGCGTATCGGGCTCGGTCCGGGGCCCGGCGGTGTTGGCCGCGACGGCTTGCGCCGCTTCGGGCGCCTGGGCAGTGACAAAGGTCGAATCGGCCACCGGGCCGACGGTGTCGAATTCCGACTGGCGCGTGATCGGGCCGCGCTCGTCCAGCCAGGTCTGGGCGCGCACCGCATCGAGCTTGCGCATGCGCACGAAGAAGAAGCCGGCCAGGCCCGCCAGCGCGATGCAGGCACCCGCCAGCCAGGGCAGCAGACCATCGGCCATGCCGCCGTCGCTGATCTGGCTGCGCATGCGGTCCATGGACGCACGCTGTTCGGCGTTTTCCTTGCGCAGGTTGGCCAGCGAGGCTTCAATGGCGGCCACGCGCTGCGCGGCCGAATTGTTGGCAGCCTCGGCCACGTCGACGGCGATCTTCGCAGTGGCCAGAGCCTCCTCTTCACGCTTCTTCATGACCTGGGCCAGCGCGGAATCGGTGATCGCGATCACTCCCGGGGCATCCAGGCGCAGACGCGCCACCGATTCGGACTTGACGACCAGCCCGCTGGACACGCGCGTGGCGTCGGCGGATTCGGTCTTGCTGGCGCTGTCGCTTGCCAAGGTGGGCACTGCAGACGCGCGCTCGCGGTTGACGGCGGTCACGCTGCGCGCGACCGGCGCCTTGGCTTCGCGTCGAACGGCACCGCTGGACGCGCGGCGCGATGACGCCGGGGGCGCCGCCACGTTGCCAGCCATCACACCTGCAGGCGCTGCGGCCTGCACGGTGCGGGTTTCGGTGCCGGCGCTGGGCGCAGCAATGC
The DNA here is from genome assembly GCA_963205115.1 of Pseudomonadota bacterium. Classification (GTDB taxonomy): domain Bacteria; phylum Pseudomonadota; class Gammaproteobacteria; order Burkholderiales; family Burkholderiaceae_C; genus Rubrivivax. The sequence goes on from CAUJHV010000026.1 coordinate 69,961, forward strand.
GCGAGCCCGAATCGATCACCGGCGTCACCGGCGGCGGGTCGGCAAATATCGTGAACTGGCGTGACAGGCGTACATCACAGCCCAGCTGGACCGTGACGCTGACAAAGGGTTCGTCGATGCGGCCGGTGGTGCGTACGCGCACACGCGGATCGACTCCGCCCGGCGACTGCACCAGGCTCGCCGTGACAGTGCCGGCCGGCAAGAGCACGTCGCCCGAGCTGACGGTTGCGCTGACGCAGGAATCGGCGATGGTCTCACCGGCCTGCAGGTGCAGCGGAATGCTCACATCCAGCGGATACCCGAGATAGGCGGTGGCGCGCACCGGCCCGAAACCCAATGACCACGCACCCTGACAGGTCAGGACGGAGGCAATCGCGATCGAGGAGTAGGTCAGAAGGCGCTTGGCCATGTCACGCGCCGGGTTGGCGGCGAGTTCCGATTGGGTTGAAACGACTCTAGCATCCGGACTTTACATTCTTGTTCGGGAAAAGCGCCGCTTTCCGGGCGCGGTACTTTGTATGGTGAGCAGCGGTAACGACGACTTTTCGCCCCTGTGGGGCACGCAGCGATGAATCCAGGTTCGAGTTTGTCGGATGATGAACGTTCTGCTGTCGACAATGGGCCGTGGTTTTCACGCCTGTCCGCCCCTTTGAGGGAGGCGGTTCTGGCCCGCACGCGCGTGCGGCGCTTCCGCAGCGGGGCAGCCGTCGCCACCCGCGGTGCCGCAGCAGCCGAATGGTGCGGCGTGGCGCGCGGCGCGGTGCGCATCAGCACGGTGTCTCTTTCGGGCAAGCAGGTCACACTGACCTACGCCGAGCCGGGCACCTGGTTCGGCGACATCGCGCTGTTCGACGGCCTGCCGCGAACGCACGACGCCAACGCACACGGCGAGACCACGCTGCTGGTCGTCTCCAAGGCCGATTTCCATGCGCTGCTGTCCCAGCATACGGAGCTCTACGATGCCTTGCTGCGCCTGAACTGCCGCCGCCTGCGGCTGATGTTCGAGCACATCGAAGACCTCAACACCCGACCGCTGCAGGCACGCCTGGCGCGGCAGCTGCTGCTGCTGGCGCGGGCCTACGGGGTCGAACAGGGACCCGAAGTGCGCATCGGACTGCAACTGGCGCAGGAGGACATCGCCCAGCTGCTGGGCGCGTCGCGCCAGCGTGTGAACCAGGAACTCAAGGGCTTCGAGCGCGAGGGCGCCATCCGGGTCGAACCAACCCGACTGGTGGTGCTCTCGAAGGACATGCTCATGGCCATCGCCGAGCGCTGAGGCGCAACCCAGGAAACCATCGACATGGAAGCATTCACCGGAACCAAGGCCATGGCCGCCAGCCACGCTTTCAACGTGGCCGCCCTGCAAGACTGGCTGCACACGCGGCTGGAGGGCCTCGCCGGCCCGCTGGAGGTGCGGCAATTCAAGGGCGGGCAGAGCAACCCGACCTATCTGCTGTCTTCGCCGGGCCGCTCGTGGGTGATGCGCACGAAGCCGGGGCCGGTGGCGAAGCTGCTGCCCAGCGCGCATGCCATCGAGCGCGAATTCCGCGTGATGCGCGCGTTGGCCGACACCCCCGTGCCGGTGCCGCGCATGGACCTGCTCTGCGAGGACGAGGCCATCATCGGCCGCGCCTTCTACATCATGGAACACGTGCAGGGCCGCGTGCTGTGGGACCAGGCGCTGCCTGAGCTGCCGAAGGCCGAGCGCGCTGCATACTGGGACGAGCTCAACCGGGTCATCGCTGCGCTGCATGGCGTCGACCCGGCGGCCGTGGGCCTGGCCGATTACGGCAAGGCCGGCAACTACTTCGAGCGCCAGATCGGTCGCTGGAGCAAGCAATACCAGGCCTCCATCACCGAGCCCATCGAGGCCATGGACGAATTGATCGCCTGGCTGCCGGCGCACATTCCCGAGAGCGCGCGCGACGCGTCCATGGTCTCCATCGTGCATGGCGACTACCGGCTGGACAACGTGATGTTCCATCCGACGGAACCGCGCATCCTCGCCGTGCTGGACTGGGAGCTGTCCACACTGGGCCACCCGCTGGCCGACTTCAGCTACCACTGCATGAGCTGGCACATCCCGCACGACATGGGCCGCGGCATCGGCGGGCTGGACCCGGTCGCGCTGGGCATCCCCACCGAGCAGGCCTACATCGCGCGCTACTGCGAGCGCGTGAAGGCCGCGGGCCGAACGCGCATCGACGCTGTCGCGCTGGCGGCAGACTGGAACTTCTACCTCGCGTACAACCTGTTCCGGATCGCCGCCATCCTGCAGGGCATTGCCCGGCGGGTCGTCGACGGAACTGCGGCCAGCGCCGAGGCGCGTGCCGCTGGTGCCGGCGCCCGCCCCCTGGCCGAGCTGGGATGGTCGTTCGCCCGCAAGGCGCGCTAGCGAAGCCACACGCACGGCTCGGTCGACACCGAAAGTCTCACAGGAGCAACCATGGACTTCAGCTATTCACCCCGCACGCAAGAGCTGCGCGAACGCGTCGACGCGTTCATGCAGGAGCACGTCTTTCCCGCCGAAGGGCGCTGGTGGGAGGAGCTCGAGGCCAATACCCGCGCGGGCCGGCGGTGGTCGCCGCTGGACGTGATCGAGGAACTGAAGCCCAAGGCGCGCGCGGCGGGCCTGTGGAACCTGTTCCTGCCGGAAAGCGACCGTGGCGCCGGCCTGAACAACCAGGAATACGCGCCGCTGGCCGAGCTGATGGGCCGTGTGCCCTGGGCGCCCGAGGTCTTCAACTGCAGCGCGCCGGACACCGGCAACATGGAAGTGCTGGTGCGCTACGGCACGCCCGAGCAGCAGAAACAATGGCTCGATCCGCTGCTGGACGGCAAGATCCGCAGCGGCTTCGCGATGACCGAGCCGGCCGTCGCATCCTCGGACGCCACCAACATCGAAGCGCGCATCGAGCGCCAGGGTGACGAGTACGTCATCAACGGCCGCAAGTGGTGGACCAGCGGCGCCGGCGACCCGCGCTGCAAGATCCTCATCTTCATGGGCAAGACCGACTCGTCGGCGCCGCGGCATTCGCAGCAGTCGATGATCCTGGTGCCCATCGACACACCGGGGGTCAAGATCCTGCGCCCGCTCAGCGTGATGGGCTTCGACGACGCGCCGCACGGTCACATGGAGGTCGACTTCGTCAACGTGCGCGTGCCCGCCAGCAACATGCTGCTGGGCGAAGGCCGCGGCTTCGAGATCGCCCAGGGCCGCCTGGGGCCGGGACGCATCCACCATTGCATGCGCCTGATCGGCTTGGCCGAGCGTGCGCTCGAGCTGCTGTGCAAGCGCGCCTCGTCGCGCGTGGCTTTCGGCAAGCCGGTGGCGCAGCAAGGTGTCACGCAGGAACGCATCGCCGAAGCGCGCTGCATGATCGAACAGGCCCGCCTGCTGACGCTGAAGGCCGCGTGGATGATGGACGTCGCCGGCAACAAGGCCGCCAAGGCCGAGATCGCGATGATCAAGGTCGTTGCGCCCAACATGGCCTGCCAGGTCATCGACTGGGCGATCCAGGTGCACGGCGGCGGCGGCTTGAGCCAGGACTTCCCGCTGGCGTATTTCTACGTCCAGGCCCGCACGCTGCGCTTTGCCGATGGCCCGGACGAGGTGCACCGCAGCGCGATTGCCAAGCTCGAGCTGGGTCGCCATTCGCCGCGCTGATTCCGGCACGTCAAATGGACAAGGGCGGCCTCGCGGCCGCCCTTTTTTGTGTCCCCAGGCGCCTCAAGCGCCGTCGCTCACTCAGTGCGCGCTGGCCGGTTCGTTGGCCATCACCGACGGCACGAAGAGCCCGGGCTCGGTGACATCCTCCTGGGTGTCGCAGCCGGTCGACCCGGTGCGGCGCGCCTCGCGGATGCCGCACTCGAACAGGTGCAGCCAGGATTCGATCGCCGGGATGGTCGGCTCGGTCAGGCCGGCACGCAGCGTCAGCCGGCCTCGCGCCAGCATCAGCACCACCGGCTCGTCGGCATCCACCTGCAAGGCCATCAGGTCCTGGCCCAGCGCGCCGTGCATCCAGGCCTCGATCCACGCCTTGACGTTCGAAACGCCGGCCCAACGGTCGCGCAGCTGGCGCAGCTCGGTGCTGTTCAGCGGCGTGTACATGACCAGCCAGCGCATCTCGGGCGGCGTTCGCGCGTCCACACGCGTCTGCAGGTCTTCGACGAACTGGTCGAAGACATCGCTTTCCATGCGCTCCTGCAGCCGGCGGCTCAAGACCAGCGCCTGCAGTTCGGGCGGCACCGAGACGTCCGCCCGTATCCGCAGTTCCGGGCCCTTGACGTAGTCGCGTTGCGACGGCCCCCACTCCAGGCGCCACGGCAGCGTGCCGTGGCGACCATCGATGACGAAGCCGCCCTCCGTGCCGCGCACATCGCGCCAGTGGTATTGCCGGTCGTCGGCCCACTGCTGGATGTCACCCCAGGGATCGTCGGCCTTGGGCTTGCGCCCCAACCACCGTTTCAACGAATCGAGCATGATCGCGAAAATTCCCAACGCCGTCTGATATGGAGAAACACATGATCGAGGTCTACTCATGGGCCACGCCGAATGGCCACAAGGTGCACGTCATGTTGGAAGAGTGCGGCTTGGCGTACCGCGCCCACCCGATTGATATCGGCAGCGGAGCGCAATTTGCACCGGAATTTCTTGCCATTTCGCCCAACAACAAGATCCCGGCCATCGTGGACCCCGACGGCCCGGACGGCCGCCCGATCAGCCTGTTCGAGTCCGGCGCCATCCTGCTGTACCTGGCCGGCAAGACCGGCCGGTTCCTGCCGCCGGACACGCGTGGCAAGTACGAGGTGCTGCAGTGGCTGATGTTCCAGATGGGCGGCGTGGGCCCCATGCTGGGCCAGGCGCACCATTTCAGGATGTATGCGCCCGAGAAGATCCCCTACGCGGTGGACCGCTACACCAACGAAGCGAAGCGGCTGTACGGCGTGATGGACCGCCGCCTGGCCAAGTCGCGCTACCTCGGCGGCGACGCCTATTCGATCGCCGACATCGCGGTGTTCCCGTGGCTGCGCAGCTGGAAAAACCAGGGCATCGACTGGAACGACTTTCCGCACCTCAAGGGCTGGTTCGACGAGATCGGCGCGCGGCCGGCCGTGCAGCGTGGCGTCGAGGTGCTGGCCACGCTGCGTAAACCCATCACCGACGACAAGGCGCGGGAGGTGCTGTTCGGCAGCACCCAGTACACGCGCCGCTGATCAGCGCGGCGCGGGGGCGCATCCTCAAGGTGCAGGCGCGGGTGCGGACGCCAAGCGCATGCGGTCCATCGCCTCCTGCAGCGAGGGCTCGCGCAACTGCTGCGGCAGCCCGCTCAGCGCGGGGTGCTCGAAATAGCGCTTGGCAAAGTAGAGCTCGGGATCATCGTCCTGAAGGATGTCCAGCTGCGCCAGGCCGGTGTCGAGGTCGAAAGCCAGGCGCTCGCCCAGCCGGGCACTGATGTAGCACAGGGCCAGGCGGCTGGCGCGTACCGGCTCCAGCGTGCGGTATGGCGTCACCAGGACCCAGTCGATATCGGCCGCGTCCGAGGCCACGCCTTCCGGCAGGCCCCAGTCGGTCATCAGCAGACGCCCGATTTCGGAAGACATCAAGCCCAGCGTGGCCTGCTCCATGCGCACACGCGCCAGCAGCCCGCGCGCGGGAATCTGCGTCAGCAGCGCGCGCGGCATGCGCGCGGCCGTGGCCAGCCGGCCCAGGAAGGTCAGCACCACCTGGCTGACCAGCGATCCGCCGTCGGGAATGCCCAGACCCTGCGCCAGGCGCTGGGTCAGTTCGCAGGCCAGCGCGCTGGCCTTCCAGGTCGCGTCCAACACCAGTTGCCGGGCCGGTGTGTCCGCCTGGAACGAGGTGATCATCAGGTACTGCAGGCACAGCGCGCGCACGGCGTCCAGCCCAAGCAGCGTCACCGCCTGGTCCACGCTCGACACCGGCGAGCGCAGACCGTACATCGGCGAATTGATGGTCGCCAGAAGCCGAGCGGCGATCAGCGGTTCGCCGACGATCAGATCGGCCAGTTCGGCCGAGGACGCATTCGTCACGAAATCTGGCGACAGCAGCTGGTGCATCAGGCGCGGCGGCCGGGGCACGTCGCGGAAGACCTTGGTGATGGCCTGGCGCCGCGCGGGGTCGAGTGACGACGCGCGGATCGGCGAAAAGGACGCCAGCTCCACCGGCACCGGTGCAGAGGCCACGCTGCCGGGCCCTGGCGCCGGCGCCACCGTTGGCAGTGCGGAAGCCGCCACGGCCGCGTTGGCCGCACTGTTGATGGACGCACGGCCGTCGATCGGTCGTCGTTCGGCGCGCGCGGCGGCGACCTCGGCGGGCTTGCCGCGGGTCAGAAAGTCAAAGATTCCCATGGACGTCTCTTCCGATCCGGGCTGCGGTCCGGCTCAATGGAGAGGCGCCTGTCGACGGCGTGGCGTCGGTCGGCGCACCCCGACACTATCCGTGGGCTCGCCGGGGGGCCAAGCGTCGAACTGGGGGATCAACCGGCTGCTGATGCGGTCTTGGTACCGCAGATGCCAACCGGGCCGGCCGAATAGGGCCCGGCAAGACCGGGCCGGGCCGGCGCTCAGGCGGCCGCAGCCAGATAGCTCTCGGCCAGCCGCACCCAGTAACTGGCGCCAGTGGACAGGATGGCGTCGTTGAAGTCGTAGCCTGGGTTGTGCACCATGCAGCCGCCCTGCTCGCCTTCGCCGTTGCCGATGAAGACATAGCAGCCCGGGATCTCTTCCAGGAAGAAGGCGAAGTCCTCGCTGCCCGTCACCGGCTCGGTGGTCGGCAGCAGGCCCTCGGGGCCGAGCCAGTCGGTGATGACCTGCCGGCAGAAGGCGGTCTGGCCGGGATCGTTCTGCAGCACCGGATAGCGGCGCTGGTAGTCGACTTCCGCCGTGGCGCCGTAAACCGCCGCCTGCGCCTGGGCGATCTCCACGATGCGCTTCTCGAGCAGGTCGCGCACGTCCGGGCGGAAGGCGCGGATCGTCAGGCGCAGTTCGGCCGTCTCGGGGATGACGTTGGGTGCCTCGCCGGCCAGCAGCGCGCCCACGGTGACGATGCCGGTGTGCAGCGGCGGCACGTTGCGCGAGACGATGGTCTGCAGCGCCATCACGATGCTGGCGGCGGCCACGACCGGGTCGATCGCGGCTTGCGGCATGGCGCCGTGGCCGCCCTTGCCGCGCACGCGGATGATGGCCGTGTCGGAACTGGCCATCGCGAAGCCGGGTACGGCGGTGAAGCGGCCGGCCGGACCGCCGGGCATGTTGTGCATGCCGAAGATCGCGTCACAGGGGAACAGCTCGAGGAAGCCATCGTCCAGCATGCGGCGCGCGCCGGCGAAGCCCTCTTCCGCCGGCTGGAAGACCAGGTGCAGATGGCCGTCGAAATGGCGCGTGGCCGCCAGGTGCCGCGCCGCGGACAGCAGCATGGCCGTGTGGCCGTCGTGGCCGCAGGCGTGCATCTTGCCGAAAACCTTGCTCGACCACGGCCGGCCGCTGGTCTCGGCGATGGGCAGCGCGTCCATGTCGGCGCGCAGGCCCACGTGACGCGAGGACGTGCCGGCACGCAGCGTGCCCACCACGCCCGTGCCGCCC
>CAUJHV010000027.1 GCA_963205115.1 Pseudomonadota bacterium
CGCCAGTGTGGCTGTCCCCCCGGCCGAACTTGAACAGCTGACTGGCTTCTATCAGTCGGTGACGCCGCGCCAGCAATTGCTGGCCATCCTTGAAAGCATGTTTGGTTGGCAGACCGCAAAGGCCGTCGGCGGCGAACTCGAGTTCAACGGAACCCGTCGCATCCATGTCGGCGGCAACATGTTCCAGAAAATGGGCGTGGTGGCCGAATACAAGACCAACCACCCGGCCGAGGGCCGCTCGGCCGTCACCGGCAACGAGATCGATCGCTTCAACTTCAAGGTGCCGACGCTGCGCAACGTGGAGCTGACCTACCCCTACTTCCACGACGGCGCCGCCAAGACGCTGACCGAAGCGGTGGACATCATGGGCCGGCTGCAGCTGGGCCGCGTCTACACGCAGGAAGAAAACGCGCAGATCGTGGCCTTCCTGAAGACGCTGACCGGCGATCAGCCGCAACTCACGATGCCGATCCTGCCGGTGTCCAGCGACAAGACGCCGCGACCAGACCCGTTCGCGCCCATCGTCGCGCCGGTCAGAAAGTAAGCGCCATGGCCCGCCGTCCACCGTCCGACCTGGCGCTGGTGCAACGCTTGCGGGCCGCCGGCCTGCAGCCGACGCGACAGCGCCTTGCGGTGGCGGCGGTGATCCTGTCCCAGCCCGTGCACCTGACGGCAGATCAGGTACTCAAAGCGCTTCAGATCCATGCGCAATCAGCGCCAGCAGCTATCGATATTGAAGCATCCGAAGCCACCCGGATTTCCCGCGCCACCGTGTATGCCACGCTGGCGCAGTTCACCCAGGCGGGCCTGCTGCGCGCGCTGCACTCCGACGGCGCGGTGGTCTACGACAGCCACCCCACGCTGCACCCGCACTGGCTGGACGTGGACTCCGGCCAGGTGCATGACCTGCCGCCCGGCGTGGCGCTGCGCGTCGAGGGTCTGGAGAGCCTGCCCGCCGGCTGGCAGCTGCAGGACGTGCAGCTCATGCTGCGCGTGCGCCCGACGCCGGCCTGAGGGCGCGGCCGGGACCGCCCCGGGCAAAATAGCCGGGTGGCCATCCCCCAGCATTTCATCCAGGAGCTCCTGGCGCGCGCCGACATCGTCGAGATCGTCGGCCGCTACGTGCAGCTGAAGAAGACAGGCGCCAACTTCTCCGGCCTGTGCCCGTTCCACGGCGAGAAGACGCCCTCGTTCACCGTCAGCCCGTCTAAGCAGTTCTACCACTGCTTCGGCTGCGGCAAGAACGGCAACGCCATCGGCTTTCTGATGGACCACACGGGCGCCGGCTTCGTCGAGACGGTGCACGAGCTGGCCCAGCAGTACGGCATGCCGGTGCCCGAGGACGAACGCAGCCCGGCCGAGCGCGCCCGCGCCGCCGAGCAGACCGAGCAGCGCGCCAGCCTGACCGACGTGCTGGCCCGCGCCGCCGACGCCTGGCGCAAGCAGCTCAAGGCCTCGCCACGAGCCATCGACTACCTCAAGCGGCGCGGCCTGTCGGGCCAGGTGGCGCGCCAGTTCGGCCTGGGCTACGCGCCCGAGGGCTGGCGCGGCCTGGCCAGCGTGTTCCCGGACTACGCCGACCCCCTGCTGGTGGAAAGCGGGCTGGTCATCGTGTCGGAGGACGACGAGGGCAAGCGCTACGACCGTTTCCGCGACCGCATCATGTTCCCCATCCGCTCGGTCAAGGGCGAAGTGATCGGCTTCGGTGGCCGCGTGCTGGGCGACGATAAGCCCAAATACCTGAACTCTCCCGAAACCCCGGTGTTTCACAAGGGCCGCGAGTTGTACGGCCTGTTCGAAGCGCGCACCGCGCTGCGCGAGCAGGGCTACGCGCTGGTGGTGGAAGGCTACATGGACGTGGTGGCGCTGGCGCAGCAGGGCCTGGGAAACGCCGTCGCCACCCTGGGCACAGCCTGCACGCCCGAGCACGTGCACAAGCTGTTTCGCTTCACCGACCACGTCGTGTTCAGCTTCGACGGCGACGCCGCCGGCCGACGCGCGGCCCACAAGGCGCTGGAAGCCGCCCTGCCCCTGGCCACCGACACCCGCAGCGTGAAGTTCCTGTTTCTGCCGCCCGAGCACGACCCCGACAGCTTCGTGCGTGCCGAGGGGGTTGAGGCCTTCGCCCAGGCGGTGCGTGACGCCGTGCCGCTGTCGCGCTTCCTGCTGGACGCCGCGGCCGAGGACTGCGACCTGCAGACCGCCGAAGGCCGCTCGCGCTTCGCGGCCCGAGCCCGGCCACTGTGGCAGTTGCTGCCCACGGGGGCGCTGGCGGCACAGCTGCTGGGCGACATCGCCGCGCAGGTGCAGATCGGCACGCACGAGCTGGAGCAACTATGGGGCTTGCGTCGAACGCCCCCGGCACGCTCTGAAAACAATAGCTATTCGCGCTCACCCCATAAGGCAAGAGAGCCAAAAACACCCGCAAGAGCCGTGGCCGTCCGCCACGCGCCGCGGCGCGCACCCTCGCCGCGCGTCAGCCGTGCCCTGCAGATCGTGCTGACCGAGCCGAGCGCCTGGGACCGCCTGACACAAAGCGACCAGCATCTGCTGTGCGACCTGCCGGCGCCCCTGGGCGCGCTGTTCACCTGGCTGGCCGGCCAGCACCTGGAGCACGGTCCGCAGCCGTGGAGCGCGCTGCGCGAAGCCCTGCGCGGCCACGGCCACGAGGCCTTTGCCGTCGAGCTGCTGGAGCGCCTGCCGCCCGACATCGAAAGCGACGCCGAAGAACTGTCGCGCATCCTGACGCTGGAGCACGACGCCCGCTACGCCGCCGAGCGCCAGCGCCTGGCCGCCGCCGCGGCTGCCGGAGACACCGCCGCCTACGCCCGGTTGCGTGAAATGCCGGTCACCCGCCCGCGCTGAACCGAACCACTCCCCACCGACGGCGGGCGCGGCGGCGTCGCCAATCCCTTGGGGACCTTGAAATGGGTCCTTGAAATGAGTGTCAACCCAAAAAATAGAAATGTCCCCTTTCAGCCCAAATAGAGATGTCCCCTTTGGGGTGTCCTTGAAGGGATGATTCAAGGCGACTGCGTGGCCGCAGAGCGCGCAGGGCGTAGCCCGTAGCGCTGTGCGGCCACGCGCGGCGCGCCGGCGCCGCCATCGGGCATGTAGATGCCCGCGCGGCGCTGCGCATCCTGATGCTCGATCTGCGCGGCAAGCCTGGCCAGGCGGCGGCGTTCTTTGAGGACGATGGCGTCCACGCGGTCATTGATCGCCTTGGCATCGACCGTCTTGCCACCCTTCAGGTGCTCGTGCCAGCCCCAGGCGCGATGCCTGAGGATTTGACCGCGCCAGGACAGCTCCAGACGCCCATCGGCAAACTGCACGATCTCCACCATCGCACCGGCGCGCGGCGCATGCGCCTGACCCGCCTCGATCTGCAAGAGGGCGCCCTCGAAACGGCACACACCCTGCCCGCTTGCGCTGCGCCGGTGATGCAGCGCGCAGATGCGCGAGAGCTCGTGCCTTGAACCGAGCCAGGGCCGGTGCATGTCCGCTGCTTGGCGCGGCGCCACCGCAAAGCGCGCATTGTGTGCGGCCAGATACCCTGGCAGCCAAGCATTGGCCTCAGCCATGCCATCAATGCCCGCCAGCCGCATGGCCTTGACCAGCCTGTCTTGCAGCGTCTGAAACAGCCGCTCCACCCGCCCCTTGGCCTGCGGGCTGTGCGCGCAGATGGGCTCGATCCCCAACTGCAGCAGGGCGCGCTCGAACTGGGTGGGGACAGGATCTTCTCGGTCATGCTTGGTGAAAATGGCGTGGCGGTCGCTGTAGATGGCCAGTGGCGCGCCGTGCTCAGCCACGCAGCGCTCGAGCACGCCCAGATAGCCCTGGGTGCTCTCGCTGGCCTCAAAGCGTGCGCCCAGCACCCGGCCGGTGGCGTCATCGATGAAGGCAATCAGGCAGCAGCGGGCAGCGCGGCCCTCGAACCAGTCGTGGTGGCTGCCGTCGATTTGCACCAGCTCGCCCAGGCAGGCGCGGCGTGCGCGCGCGGGGTGCACGCGAGCGGCCCGGCGCGGCTTGGGCTGCCACAGGCCCGCTTCGATCATCCAGCCACGCAGGGTTTCGCTGCTGTGGATAAAGCCGTGCTCGCGCGCCAGGTACTCGCGTGCCAGCTCGGGGCCGAAGTCGCGGTAGTGCTGGCGCACCAGTTGCAGCACCGATTCCCGCACGGCCTGGGCGATCTTGCGGTTGCTCGGCCGTGCGCGCCGCCTGGAGATGAGTCCTGCTTCACCTTCAGTGCGCAGCCGCCGGCACAGGCGCTTGATCTGGCGCACCGACAGGCCCAGCTGCTGCGCCGCCTGCGCCTGGCTCAGTTGCCGCTGCAGCACCTGGCTCAGCACGGCCAGCCTTCCCGCTTCCTTCACACTCATCAGCACCTGCACCTCGTACCCCTTCGTGTCGACAACAAGGGGACACTTCTATCTGGGGCAAAGGGGACATTACTGTTTGGGCGTCACAGGGTCCTTGAAATGAGGCGGATCGTGCTATAATTAATAGCTTGTCACTGGCAAGAGCGACAGCAGCACCTCCGGACCGGCCACGCGCCCGCGTCACGCGCGACACCCCCACAGCGGGGACGGCCACCTTACCGCAAGGACTGCACCCCAAATGTTCGCCCACCCATCTTGCCCCTGACGCTATGCCGGTCCGTCGATCGTGGCCGCTGCCGTAGCCAGGACGTTTCATGTGTGTTGTTTTCGAGTCGTTGTGCGAGGCGCCTGCTCGTGCGCGCGCGACGGCTCCCAGCCCGAGGTGCATTGATGTCAACCCGCCAGAAGCCTGCCACCAAGAGTTCCGCCCCCAAGCCCGCCGCAAAGACCGCGGTCAAGGCGGCCGCCAAGAAATCGGCCAACCCTGAAGCCGCGGAACTCGACAAGAAAAAGCCCGTGACCGCGGCCGTGGCCAAGAAAGCCACGGCGGCGGCCGGCAAATCCGCGCCTGCCAAGAAGCCGGGGCGACCGACCAAGGGCGCGGTGGCGGCTGAAAAATCGGCGCCGCCCAAACGCGGCCGTCCCGGCAAGGGGGCAGCACGCGAAGTGGACGAAGAGGATCTGTCCGACATCGAGGCCGACCTGGAAGGCGAGCCTGAAGTGGACGTGGCGGTCGACCAGGGCGCGGTGGAAAAGCCCAAGCCGCTGCGCATGAAGATCAGCAAGGCCAAGGAACGCGCCCTGATGAAGGAGTTCGGCCTGGACGAAGGCGTGCTCTCCGAGGAGGAGATGACCACCCGCCGCGCCAACCTGAAGACGCTGCTGAAGCTGGGCAAGACGCGCGGCTACCTGACGCACGGCGAGATCAACGACCACCTGCCCGACAAGCTGGTCGACACTGAAACGCTCGAAGCCGTGGTGTCCATGCTCAACGACCTGGGCGTGGCCGTGTACGAACAAACCCCGGACGCCGAAACCCTGCTGCTGACCAACACCGGCACCAGCACCGCGACCGAAGAAGAGGCCGAGGAAGAGGCCGAGGCGGCGCTGTCCACCGTGGACAGCGAATTCGGCCGCACCACCGACCCGGTGCGCATGTACATGCGCGAGATGGGGACGGTGGAGCTGCTCACGCGCGAGGGCGAGATCGAAATCGCCAAGCGCATCGAGGGCGGCCTGATGGACATGATGGAAGCCATCAGCGCCAGCCCCACCACGATCGCCGAGATCCTGCGCATGGCCGGTGAAATCCGCGAGGGCAAGGTGGTCATCAACACCGTGGTCGACGGCTTTGCCGACGCCGACGAGAACGACGACTACGTGGCCGAGGAAGATTTCGACGAATACGACGAGGAAGACGACGACGACGGCAAGGGCGGCTCCAAGGCCATGACGCGCCTGCTGGAAAAGCTCAAAAACGAGGCGCTGGAGCGCTTTGACGAGATCGCCGCCCTGTTCGACAAGGTGCGCCGCGCCTACGACAAGGAAGGCTGGGGTTCGCCCGCCTACACCAAGGCGCAGCATGCCCTGTCGGCCAAGCTGATGACGATCCGCTTCACCGCCAAGACCATCGAAAAGCTGTGCGATCTGCTGCGCGGCCAGGTGGACGACGTGCGTCGCTACGAGCGCGAGCTGCGCCGCATCATCGTCGACCGCTGCGGCTATCCGCAGGAGCAGTTCATCACCGATTTCTCGGGGCGCGACAAGGCCGGTCACCGGGCGCCGACGCACCTGCTGAACCTCAAGTGGTCCGAGAAGCAGGCCGCCGCCGGCAAGCCCTGGAGCGCCATCATCGGGCGCAACATCCCGCCGATCCAGGACCTGCAGCAGAAGCTGATCGACCTGCAGGCCCAGGTGGTGGTGCCGCTGGACGAGCTCAAGGCCATCAACAAGCGCATGAACGAGGGCGAAGCCAGCTCGCGCGAGGCCAAGAAGGAAATGATCGAGGCCAACCTGCGCCTGGTGATTTCCATCGCCAAGAAATACACCAACCGCGGCCTGCAGTTCCTGGACCTGATCCAGGAAGGCAACATCGGCCTCATGAAGGCCGTGGACAAGTTCGAATACCGCCGCGGCTACAAGTTCTCGACCTACGCCACCTGGTGGATCCGCCAGGCCATCACGCGCTCGATTGCGGATCAGGCGCGCACCATCCGCATTCCGGTGCACATGATCGAGACCATCAACAAG
>CAUJHV010000028.1 GCA_963205115.1 Pseudomonadota bacterium
CGCGACGAGCGGTCGTCACGCCCTGGCGGGCGGAAGCGGTCATCACGCGGCGGCGGGCCGGCGCGTTCACCCCGCGGCGGGGGCCGGCCACGGTCGTCGAAGGGGCGCGGCGGTGGCCGGCCTCGGTCATCGAAGGGTCGCGGACCCGAGCGGTCGTCGCGGGGAGGACCCATGGCATCACCGCCGCGCGGTGGCGGCGGGCCGGCGCGGTCGCCGCGTGGCGGTGGCCGGCCGCGGTCGTCGAAGGGGCGAGGGGCGTCGTTGCGCGGGCCGCGATTCGGCGGGCGCGGGCGATCGCCGGGCGGTTTGCCACGTCCGCGGTCGTCGGGGCGGGCGCCGCGTTCCTGGCCTTTCGGCCCGCGCGGATCGGGGTCGCGCTGATCGGGCCCCGGTGGCTGCGGCGAGCGGCCACCGCGCACCGGCCGGCGGCGCGGGTCGCGCGGTGCCGCGTCGGTCTTCACACTGATCTTGGGCCTGTCGGTCATGCGTGTCATTGGACCATGCGCCGCGCGGCAGAGCCCGTTGTGGATACGTGCGCCGCCGCGTGGCTCTCGCACGCGGGCGCGAGGCCGCCCGCAGGCTGCGCGTGACGGGCGCAGGGAACGATGTGGTGCGAGCGTGCAGGCCCGCGGCAGCAGGCCCCGCTCGGGCTCAGGGTGTCTGCAGGCCGAACAGGTCGCGCAGGGCCTGGCGGTACTGCGGCAGGCCGATGCCGTTGGTGTTGTGGTGCGAGCCGCCGTCGACCAACACCCAGCGCTTGGGTTGCGGCGCGCGCTCGTACAGCGCCTGGCCGATGGCCGGGGGTATGGTCTGGTCGTCGCTGCCGTGCACCACCAGCACGGGCGCGCGCACCTGGCCGATGCGTTGCGCGGCGTCGAAGCGCTGCGTGATCAGCGGTCCCACGGGCAGCCAGCCCCACTTGTAGGCGGCGACGACATCCGGAATGGACGTGAAGCTGCCTTCGACCAGCAGGCCGCGCACGTCCGTGGCCTGCGCCGCCAGGTTCACCGCGATCGCGCCGCCCAGCGAGTGGCCGAAGACATAACGGTTGACCTGTGGATACTGCTGCGCCAGCCAGGTCCACGCGGCATGGGCGTCCTCGTAGGCCAGCGATTCCGACGGCAGGCCCGGCGTGCTGCGGCCGAAGCCGCGGTAGTCGATGCCCAGCACGCCGAAGCCCAGCTCCTGCATGCGGCGCATGCGCTGCGCGCTGCCGCGCACGTCCCAGCGCGCGCCGTGCAGGTACAGCAGCACGGGCGCATCCGCGTGCGGACGGCTGGCCCACAGGCCGTGCAGGCGCACCGGCTCGCCGGTTTCCTGCGAGCGGAAGTCGATCCACACGTCTTCCATGCCCTGCGCCGCGGCCAGGCCGCCCGGCCAGGTGCGTGCACTGGGCTGGAAGATCCATTCGCGTTGTTTCGCGTCCAGCGAGGCGCAGCCGCCCACGGCCAGGGTGCTGGCCACCAGCAGGGTCGCTGCGGCCGTGCGCCCTCGCAAGAAGTCGGTTCTCATGGCCGGATTGTCCGAAAGCCGGGTCTGGACTGCCGCAGCGGGGCTATCCCACTGTTGCGGGATGCCGGGAGGCCGGCGCGCGGCAGGCGCAGCATCGCATCGGTCGCGGCTTCAGCGAGGCGATCGCGCGAGCAGCGCCTCGCGCCGCGCCAGGCTCTGCGCGGGCCACAGCTTGTCGCGCTCGTAGTACACCGGCACGGCCGGCACGCCCTCGGGCAGCGTGAGCCAGGGTTGTTTGGTGGCGGTGAAGATGTGGACGTCCGGCGGCAGGCGGTCGGGGTCCAGCAGCGTGCCCGCGCGCACGAAAGACACGGCCTTGCCCGAACCTGCGTAGTGGCTCCAGACGGCCACACGGCAGCGCGGGCAGCGTGCCACGAGCTGCCCGCGTCCGCTGGCCGAGGGCGTGTCGACGAGTTCGGGCGTGCCCGACAAGCGCTGCACGCGATCGGTCTCGATCATCGCGTTGGTGGCAAAGGCCGTGCCGCTTTCGCGCTGGCACCAGCGGCAGTGGCAGGCGTGTACGAACAACGGGCGGTCGGTCAGGCGAAAGCGGATCTCGCCGCAGGTGCAGCGGCCCAGGTGTGTGTCCCCGGCCGCGGCGCGCAGCTCGGCCAGGTCCTTGTCGCACCAGGCCAGGTCGTCGATGCCGACATCGGCGCGCTGGCGCAAGGCGCGCTCGTACTCCTCGTCGAAGCGTGCACCGTCGCCGCTGGCATGGGCGCACAGCGCCAGCAAGGCATGGCCGAAGAAGCGCTCGAAGGCGGGCGCCTGGTGTGCTTCGCACAGCGCCAGGCAGCGGCGCGCGTGTTCCAGGCCTTCGGCCGGGCGGCCGGCACGCAGCAGGCTGCGCCCCAGCATGTATTCGGCGCGCTCGTGCTCCAGCCAGCCGCCGGCGCGGCGCCAGTGACTCAGGGCCAGTTCGGCGGCTTCGACCATCGCGGCGTCGTCGTCGGGCGTGCGCTGGGCCTGGCCCTGGAGTTCGCCAGCGAGGTTGTTGCCGGCCACGGCGATGGCGCGCACGGCGGGTGAATCGTCCGGCAGCGTCAGCGCGCCAGCGCCGGCGGCGGCTTCGCGCAGCAGACGCAGCGCGCCGGGTGTATCGGCATGGCCCAGGCGCGCCGACGAGGCCGTGCCCAGCGCGGCGATGCGGTCGACCGCGTCCAGGCCGGCACCCGCCGTGGGCTCGCCCGCGGCATAACCCAGCGCCGCGATGCCGCGCGCCACGGCGGGTTCGCCGGGTATGCGCGAGTGCAGCTCGTGCAGCACGGCCATGCCCTCGGACCAACGCCCCAGGTGCTCGCCGAAGACGTGCACCAGCAGCCCGACCAGCCGTGGCAGCAGCGGCCCTGGACCCTCGGTGGCCACACGCGCGGCCACACGCTGCGCGACCGCCTCGGGCTGGTCGGCGTGCTCGTCCCATCCCTTGCGGATGAAAGCGTCCAGGTCATCGTTCATGTGGGCATCACCTCCCGCGCAGGAACAGCGCGTCCAGATCCTTCAGGCTCAGCTGACGCCAGGTCGGCCGGCCGTGGTTGCAGGTGTCGGCGCGTTCGGTGGCTTCCATGTCGCGCAGCAGGGCATTCATCTCGTCGATGCGCAGGCGGCGGTTGGCGCGCACGGCACCGTGGCAGGCCATCGTGGCCAGGATCTCGTCGCGTGCGCGCTGCACGACGCGGCTGGCGCCCACCTGCTGCAGCTCGGCCAGCACCGATCGTGTGAGTTCGGCCAGGTCGGCATCGGGCAGGGCCGCCGGCCGGCTGCGCACAGCCAGCGTCGTGGGGCCCAGCACGCTGACGTCCAGGCCCAGTGCGAGCAGGGCTTCCGATTCGGCCTCGGCCGCGGCCACTTCCGTGGGCGTGGCGGCCAGCGTGACGGGCTCCAGCAGCGGCTGCGCCGGCAATGGCCCCGTGCCTTGCGTGGCGCGCTTCAGACGCTCGTAGACGATGCGCTCGTGGGCCGCGTGCATGTCGACCAGCACCAGGCCCTGGCTGTTTTCGGCCAGCACGTAGACGCCGCCGATCTGCGCGATGGCGCGGCCCAGGGGCCAGGCTTCCTCGGGGGCCGCGTCGCTCGGTGCGGAGGGGCCTCGAGGCGCCTGCTGGCTGTCGGGCGCGGGGGCGGCGGCGTCTTCGCGCAGGGCGGACCAGGCGGGCAGGCCGCCGGAGCCGCGGTAGGCCTGCGCGCTGCTGTCGGCGGCGCGCCAGGCGGCGCTGGAGTCGCGCGCCGGCCAGGTGGCTGGCGAAGGTTGCTCCTGCAAGGCCAGCGACGGCTGCCAGGCCCGCGGCGGCCAGGCGGGAGGGCCATCGGCCACTGCGCCCTGTGCCTGCGCCGGCGCAGCAGGGTCGGCGGCTGCGGCTGCCGGGCCGCCGGCGGTCGCCGTGGCGCCACCGGCCTCGCCGCCAGCCGGCGCGGCCGACAGGCTGGCGCGCGTGGGCGCCAGCACGGCCTCCACACCGCGCTGCACGGCCTGGTGCACGGCGCGGCCGTCGCGGAAACGCACCTCGATCTTGGTCGGGTGCACGTTGACGTCCACCAGCTCCGGCGCAATCTGCAGGAACAGGGCGTAAGCCGGCTGCTTGCTGCCGTGCAGCTGGTCCTCGTAGGCGGCGCGCACGGCGTGGGCGATCAGCCGGTCGCGCACGAAGCGCCCGTTGACGAAGAGGTATTGCAGGTCGCCGCGCGAGCGCGCCGCCTCGGGCTGGCCCGCGCGGCCGCTCAGGCGCAGCGGTCCGGCCTGCAGGTCCACGTCGCGGCTGGCGGCGATGAAATCGACGCCCAGCACGTCCGACAGCCGCTGCTGCGACGTGCCCGCCGCGCGCCACTGCGCGACCAGCCGGCCCTCGTGCCACAGCGCAAAGGCCACGTCGGGGCGCGCCAGCGCGTGGCGCCGCAGCGCGTCCAGCGCGTGCGCCAGTTCGGTGGCGTCGGTCTTGAGAAATTTGCGGCGTGCCGGCGTGGCGAAGAACAGCTCGCGCACATCGACGCTGGTGCCGCGGGCACGGGCGGCCGGGGCCAGTTCGCCGCTGCGGGCGTCCAGCCGCCAGGCGTGCGCGGCATCGGCCGTGCGGCTGGTGAGGCTCAGGTCGGACACGCTGGCGATGGCGGCCAGCGCCTCGCCGCGAAACCCCATCGTGCCCACCTGTTCCAGCTCGGCCAGGCTGGCGATCTTGCTGGTGGCGTGGCGTTCCAGCGCCAGCGGCAGTTCGGCCTGCGGGATTCCCAGGCCGTCGTCCTCGACGACGATGCGGCGCACGCCGCCGCCTTCCAGCCGCACGGTGACCTGCGCGGCGCCGGCATCCAGCGCGTTGTCGACCAGCTCGCGCACCACCGAGGCCGGGCGCTCGACCACCTCGCCGGCGGCGATCTGGCTGATCAGTTCGTCCGGCAGCGCGCGGATCGCGCGGCGCGCCTGAAGGCCAGGCGTGGCCGCGGGCGCGGTGTCGGTGAAAGGCAGTTCCATCCCACGGATTGTAGGAAGCGGGTCATCGGGGCCTCGGGATAATGCCCCGCCATGGAACTCATGACTTTCCTGCTCGACTTCGTGCTGCACATCGACAAGCACCTGCACACCTTCGTCACCGCGTACGGCACCTGGGTCTATGTGCTGCTGTTCGCCATCATCTTCGTGGAGACCGGCCTGGTGGTCATGCCCTTCCTGCCGGGCGACTCGCTGCTGTTCGTCGTGGGTGCGCTGTGCGGCGTGGGCTTGATGAACTACCCGCTGTCGGTGGCGCTGCTGTGGGTGGCGGCGGTGGCGGGCAACCAGACCAACTATTCCATCGGTCGGCACATCGGGCCGCGGGTCTTCCAGTGGGAGCAGTCGCGCTGGTTCAACAAGCGCGCCTTCGAGCAGGCGCACGCCTTCTACGAACGCTATGGCGGCGTCACGTTGATCGCCGCGCGTTTCATGCCCTTCGTGCGCACCTTCGCGCCCTTCGTGGCCGGCGTGGCGCAGATGACGCGCCGCAAGTTCACGGCCTACGACGTCACCGGCGGCGGCCTGTGGGTGGGCGGTGTCGTGACGGCGGGCTATTTCTTCGGCAACCTGCCGTGGGTGCAGAAGAACTTCAGCCTCATCGTCTGGGCCATGATCATCGTGCCGGGTGTGTTGGCGCTGTTCGGGGCCTGGCGGGCCAAGCGCAAGGGCGAGGCCGGCGCGGCGCACTGATCGCGGCACCGCCAGCCATCCGCGCCCGTTCGCAGCCAGGGGCGGCCGGTCAGGACGTCGGCAGCGAGCGCTGCGATTCAGGAGGTCGGCAGCGAGCGCTGCCGGGGCATCGGCGGCTTCTTGGCGAAGTAGCGGCGGATGCCGGCGGCCAGGGCCTCGACCAGGTGCGCCTGGTAGTTGGCATCGCGCAGCTTGGCTTCTTCTTCCGGGTTGGAGATGAAGGCCGTTTCCACCAGGATGCTGGGCACGTCCGGTGCCTTCAGCACGGCAAAACCTGCTTGTTCGACCTGGCGCTTGTGCAGCCGGGCGATCTTGCCCAGGCGCGAGAGCACCTCGTCGCCGAGCTTGAGGCTGTCGCGCACCTGGGCGGCGGTGCTCATGTCCAGCATCGTGCGCAGGACCTGCGCGTCGCCGCTGGCGACGTTGGCGCCGCCCACCACGTCGGCGGCATTTTCCTTGTCGGCCAGCCAGCGTGCGGCCGTGCTGGTGGCCCCGCGTGTGGACAGCGCAAAGACGCTGGCGCCGCTGGCCTCGGGCCGCATGAAGGCGTCGGCGTGGATGGACACCAGCAGGTCGGCCTGCACGCGTCGCGCCTTGCGCACACGCTCCTGCAGTGGCACGAAGAAGTCGCCGTCGCGCGTGAGCATCACGCGCATGCCGCGCACGGCGTTGAGTTTGTCGCGCAGCTTCAGCGCGATGGCCAGGACCACGTCCTTCTCGCGCAGGCCCGAGGGGCCGATGGCGCCCGGGTCCTCGCCGCCATGGCCCGGATCGAGCGCGACGATGATCAGGCGGTCCAGGCGTTCACGCGCAGCGGCCGTGGGCGCCGGTGCCGGCGGGGGCGGCGCGGGTGTCTGCACGGCGGCAGATGCGGCCGGGCGTGCCGTCTGGGCTGCGGGTGAAACGGGCGCGGCAGCCGCCGGTGATGGGGCCGGCGCCGGTGCCGCGGCCACGACGGTGGGTGCCGTGGCTGCGGGCGCCGAGGCGGTTGCGCCGGCAACGCCCGGCTTTTCGACGCGCGAGATGAATTCGCCCAGCGCGTCCTGCACGGCGCGCGCGGCCTGGCGCTCGGCGCTTTCTTTTTCCTGCAGCAGCTGCAGCAGCGGGTCGCGGGTGCGCTCGGGGTACAGGTCCAGCACCAGGCGGTGCTGGTAGACGGCCACCGGCGCCAGCGCAAAGCGCTGCGGCACCACGGGTTGCTTGAGGTCGAAGACCAGTCGCACCAGACGCGCCTGGAACTGGCCGACACGCACGCCGGCGATGAAGGGATCGTCCGGCCGCACCTTGCCCAGCAGCTCGCGCAGCGTGGCATTGAGCTCCAGGTTTTCGATATCGACCACCAGCCGCGGCGCGCCCTCGGTCAGCAGCATGTGGCTGGCCTTGAGCTCACCGTCGGACTCGATGGTCACGCGCGTGTACTCGGCCGCGGGCCACACACGCACGGCCACGATGGAGGCGCCCCAGGCCAGGTCGGCCGCGCCCAGCATCAAGACCGCATAACCGCTGCGGGCGACGCGCTTGAGCGCCTCGCGCCGCGTGGGTGGGGTGCCGGGCGACCCGGTGGCGGTATCGGCCTCGGCAGCGCTCATGGGGGTCGCCGCGGTGCCGGTTGTGCCCGCTTGCGGACGGAGGGGAACGCGCCGCGTCATGCCGCCAGCAAGGCCATGCCCGTGGCGCTCAGCGCCTCGGCGCGCACCTGGCGGGTTTCGCCTTGTGCGTCGGGTTCGATGAACAGGCGCAGGTCGGGCAGGGGCAGCTGGCCCTGCGCCTTGTCCGGCCATTCCACGAGTTTGAGGCCCGGCTGCGCAAAGACGTCGCGCAGCCCGGCATCGGCCCACTCGCGCGGGTCCTCGAAGCGGTAGAAGTCCAGGTGCGAGATGTCCAGGTCGTTCACGCGATAGGGTTCCAGCACGGCGTAGGTCGGGCTCTTGATGCGGCCTTCCACGCCCAGTTCACGCAGCAGATGGCGCACGAAGGTCGTCTTGCCCGCCCCGAGCGGGCCGTGCAGTTCGATGCAGGCCTGGCCCAGCGCCGCGCGGTGGGCCAGCGACCGGGCAAAGGCGGCGCAATCGGCCTGCGACGACCAGGTCATGGTGAGCGTTTCTAGAATGTCCGGATGGTCGAGCGTCATCAGCCGGTGGGGCCGCAGCTCGTGGACGAGCTGCAGGTCTGGGCGAAACAGCTGGGATTCTCACAGATCGGGGTGACAGGCATCGATTTGTCTGGCGCGGAGCCGGGGCTTCTGGCCTGGCTGCAGGCCGGTTTCCACGGTGAGATGGGCTACATGGCCGCGCATGGACTCAAGCGTGCACGCCCGGCCGAACTGGTGCCCGGCACGGTGAGTGTGGTGACCGCACGCATGGACTACCTGCCGTCGTCCACGCGCAGCGACTGGTCGGCGCACGAGCGCAGCCGCCTGCTGCAGCCCGGCGAGGCCGTGGTGTCGCTGTATGCACGGGGCCGCGATTACCACAAGGTGCTGCGCCAGCGGCTGCAGCGGCTGGCGGACCTGCTGGCCCAGCGGCTGGGGCCCTTCGGCCACCGCGTGTTCACGGATTCGGCGCCGGTGCTGGAAGTCGAACTGGCCGCGCGCGGCGGCACCGGCTGGCGCGGCAAGCACACGTTGGCGCTGCACCGCGAGGCAGGGTCGATGTTCTTCCTGGGGGAGCTGTTCGTGGACCTTGCGCTGCCGCCCACCGCGCCCGTGTCCGCGCACTGCGGCAGTTGCAGCGCGTGCATCGACGTTTGCCCGACGCAGGCCATCGTCGGGGCCGGGCGGCTGGATGCGCGGCGTTGCATCAGCTACCTGACAATCGAACACCCGGGGCCGATCCCGGTGGAATTCCGCCGCGCCATGGGCAACCGCATCTACGGCTGCGACGATTGCCAGCTGGTGTGCCCGTGGAACCGGTATGCCCAACGCGCGACCGTAGCGGATTTCGACGTGCGCGAGGGCTTCGATGCCGCCACGCTGCTGGCGCTGTGGGCCTGGGACGAAGCGGCCTTCCTGCAGCGCACCGAAGGCAGTGCGATACGCCGCATCGGCTACACACGCTGGCGGCGCAACCTGGCCGTGGCGATGGGCAATGCCTGGCGCGAAACCGGTGACCCGGCCTATGCCTCGGCGCTGCAGGCCGCGCTGGATGGCGCCGATGCGCTGGTCGGCGAGCACATCCTTTGGGCGCTGGCGCAGCGGCCGGCGGCGGCTGCCCCGACGGATGCGGCGCCGGTGCTCAGCGCGGCAGCGCCACGATCCGCTTGAGCTTGCCGCTGCGGTCCAGCGCCGGGCCGTGCAGGTCCTCGAAGACCAGGCGCAGCGGGCCCATGTGCTGGCGCAGGAACAGCGCCTGCAAGGCGCGGCGGCAGTTCTCGCGCACGTCGGGAACGCGGCGCGACAGCGGGCCCAGGCCCAGGCACAGCGAGGCGGGGCCGGTTTGGCGCAGCTGGAAGTCGAACACCCGCGCTTCTTCTTCCAGCACGGCCACCAGGGCCAGCGGCAGCAGTGTCACCGCGCGGCCCGTGCGGCCGGGCAGCTGCAGGGCATCGTCGCACCGCCCCTGCACCTCGACCACGGGCAATTGGCAGCCGCAGGTGCAGCGTTCGGCGTCCAGCACGATGCGGTCGCCGATGTCCAGGCGGATGAGCGGCTGGAGGTGGTTGGCCAGATTGGTCAGCAGCGTGGTGTGCGAGGCCTGGCCGGCTGGCACCGCGCGTCCCTGTCGATCCACCGGCTCGAGGATCACCCAGTCGGCATTGACGTGCAGCCGCCCATGGCCGCACTCCCAGGCGATAGGCAGGAACTCCGATGCGCCATAGCTGTTGCACACGCGGGTGTCCAGCGCCGACTCGATGCGCGCGCGCATGGCCGGCGTGAGGGTCTCGCCGCCGGTCCAGACCTCGGCCGGGCGGCACTGCAGGCGTCCGGCGGCGGCTTCCTCGGCCAGCATCAGAGCCGCGGTGGGATAGGTGGCCAGCACCGTCGGCGCGAAGGCGTTCAAGCCCGCACACAGCGCCTCCACCGGCTGCAGGATGTCGAAGCTCCGCCCATTCGTCGCCCAGGGCGCGGTTTGGCGCAGCCGCTGCACCGAGACATGCGTGGCGAAGTGGCCGCCGGTGGCGACCACGAAGGCCAAGCGCTCGGTCCAGTACATGGGGTCGAGCGCGCGCCGCCAGGGCCGTGGCGAGTGCCGCCGCGTGCCTTCGAGCGCGTCGTAGACCGCCATGGCCGCGAGGTCCTGCACGTAGATGGCCGGCTGCCCGGTGCTGCCGGAACTGGTCCAGACCCAGTAGCGGCCGAGGTAGGGCGTGCCCACGCAGCCGTGGTCGGCGCAGAAGTGGTCGAGGTCTGCTCGGTGCACGCTCGCGTCGCCGATGCGCGCGTCGAATTCGGCAAAGGCTTCCGGTTTGCGCGTGACCGGCAGATCGGCCAGCGCGGTGCGGGCCGGGTCCGTGCCGCGCAGCTGGCGCTCCCAATACGGTGCGCGCCGCGCCGCCTGCAGCAGCCGCGTCAGGCGCAGGCGCTGGCGCTGCTCGATGGCCTCGCGTGTGGCCTGACGCGCGATGAGCACGTCGCCGGTCACCCCCCAGGGCCCGGCGTCGCTGGGCGACGTGGGGAAGGCGGCGACCGTGCCCATGGCCGGTTCACTCGCTGTAGCGTGTCATCACATACGTCCCGGGCGCCAGCCCGAGCCGGCTGCGCTGCGGTATCGGCGTGGCCGGCACCGGCTTGCCGGAACGTGCCGCCAGCCAGGCCTGCCACGCGGGCCACCAGCTGCCTTCGTGGCGCTGCGCGCGTGTGAGCCACTCGCCGGACTCGATCCACCCGCCTTGCGATTCCCGGTGGGCCATGCGGTAGCTGCGTCCGGGGTGACCGGGTTCGGAAACGATGCCCGCGTTGTGCCCGCCGCTGGTCAGCACGAAGTGGATGTCCGTGTCGGTCAGGTGGTGCAGCTTGTAGACCGAACGCCAGGGCGAGATGTGGTCGCGCTCCGTGCCGACCAGGAAGACCGGCAGGCGGATATCGGCCAGCGAGACGGCCCGACCGTCGACGCGGTAGCTGCTGGTGGCCAGTGCGTTGTGCAGGTAGAGGGAGGTCAGGTATTCGTGGTGCATGCGCGCCGGCATGCGCGTGGTGTCGGCATTCCAGGCCATCAGGTCGCTCTTCTGCTCGCGCTCGCCCATCAGGTATTCGCGCATCCGCCGCGTCCACACCAGTTCGCGCGAGTGCAGGAACTGGAACGAGCCGGCCATCTGCTTGCCGGTGAGATAACCCTGGTTGCGCGTGATCTCGTCGAGGTAGCCGACCTGGCTCTCGTCGATGAACAAGCCCAGCTCGCCCGGCTCGGAGAAGTCGGTCTGCGCGGCCAGCAACGTCAGGCTGGCCAGCGGGGGCAGGCCCGCATCGGCCTGCGGCCCCTGGTGGGCCAGCGCCGCCGCGGCGATGGCCAGCAGCGTGCCGCCCAGGCAGTAGCCCATGGTGTGCACGGAAGTGCCGCGCGCGTGCAGGTCGGCCACCGCGCGCAGGGCCTCGCGCACGCCGAGCTGCAGGTAATCGTCCATCGTCAGGTCGCGGTCGTCGACGTCCGGGTTCAGCCACGACACCATGTAGACCGTGTGCCCCTGGCCGACCAGGTAGCGCACCAGCGAGTTGTGCGGCGACAGATCGAGGATGTAGAACTTCATGATCCACGAGGGCACGATCAGCAGCGGCTCGGGATGGACCAGCGTCGTCTGCGGCGCGTAGCGGATCAACTCGATCAGGCGGTTGCGGTAGACGACGGCGCCCGGCGTCGTCGCCAGGTCCTGGCCGACGCGGAAATGCGCCGCTTCGGCCTCGGCCTGCGGATCGGGCAGGCGGGCCATGTCGCGCCACCAGTTCATCGCCCCCTGGACCAGGTGCTCGCCGCGCGAATCCATCGCATCCTTCAGCACCACCGGGTTGGTCGCCAGCCAGTTGGCCGGGGCCAGCATGCCCAGCCACTGCTGCGCAAAGAAGCGGGTCATCTGGGCGTGGTGGGCCGTCATGCCTGGCACGACGGCCGCCTGGCGCCAGAAGGCTTCGGCCTCGCGGAAGCCCGCGCGCCAGACGCTGAAGGGCCACTGCGCCCAGGCCGGATGCCGAAAGCGCGGGTCGTCGTCGACACGGGCGACTCTGTCGTCGGCGCTGCCGTCGGCGCTGTCAACGCCATCCGCGGGGAGCACGGCCTGTGCAAGTGTGCGCGACGCGGCTTGTGCCGCGTGTGCGCCGAGCTCCATCTGTCGACCGGGCGATGCGCCCAGATGCCAGGCCCAGTCCGCCCAGGCCAGGGCCATCGAGACGGGCGACAGGCCGCCGGTCAAGGGCTCGACGCTGGTGTGGACGATGCGGTCCAGGCGCTCGGTGGGGGTTTCGGCCGCATGTGCGGGCGCGGCGGGTGTGACACCGGCGAGAACCGGTGCGTCCACGGGCTTGGCGTGCGCCGCCGGCCGGCGGGCAGGGCGGGTGCTCATGGGCCCATTCTGAGCGTCACTGCGGCTGCGGTCTTGATCCAGGCCAATGCGGCCCTGTCCACGCAGCGGGCTTGCGCGGCAGCGTCAGGGGGCCGGGAGCGGCCGCGCCGCTCAGGCCTGGCGCAGCCAGGCCAGGGCTGTCAGGGCCAGCGGCAGGCCCATCATCGCGATGAGGGTCGACAAGGTCACCAGCCCGGCCACGTAGCCGCCGTGGCCGCCCATGCGCACGGCCAGCACGTAGGCGCTGGAGGCGGTGGGCATGGCCGAGAACGCGACAACGATGGTCTGCTGCGCCTGCGGCATCGGCACCAGGCTCACCAGCAGCAGCGCCAGGGCCGGCAAGGCGAGGTGCCGGATCGTCAGGAAGGCCGCAGCCAGGCGCGGGCCCTCGCGCAGCGCGCCCATCTGCAGGCCGGCACCCACGGCCATCAGGCCCAGCGGCAAGGCCGCCGTGCCCACGCGCTGGATGGTGGTCTGCATCACCTCGGGCAGGCGCAGTCCCAGCATATTGCCCACCAGGCCGGCCACGGTGGAGATGATCAGCGGGTTGCGCACCAGCTCCCTCAGATAACCGTGGCCGCCATGGCGCGCCAGCGGCCAGACCGCCGCGATGTTGCACAGCGGCACGCTCACCGACACCAGCACCGCCATCCAGGCCAGGCCCTGCGCGCCGTCCAGGCGCTGGGCCAGTGCCAGCGCGACATAGGAGTTGAATCGAAAGGCCGTCTGCGCGCCGGAGGCATGCAGCCGCGCATCCACGCCGGCAAAACCCCGCAGCGCGTAGGCCAGCAGCACGCCGGCGCCGACGATCGCCAGGCCGCTGCCGGCCAGCGGCAGCGCGGTGTGCACGCGCAGCGGGTTGCTCAGGATCGCGTGGAAGAGCAGGGCCGGGAAGAGCAGGTAATAGACCAGGCGCTCGGCGCCATCCCACACCGGGCGGTTCAAGGGCGTGTGTCGGCAAATGACCCAGCCAAGGGCGATCAGCAGGAAGTCCGGCAGCAGGACGAAGGCATCGGGCATGCCCGCAGTCTGCCAGCCCTTGTCAGCCGCGCTGCTCTGCCGGACGTTGTGCGTGGATCGGCCAGAATCCTTTCCTGATGACCCGTTCGCCTCATCCTGTCTCCCGCCGCGCCATCCTGGGCCTGGCGGCCGGCGTGGTGCTGCCCGCCATCGCATGGCCCCAGGCTGCTGCCGTGCGCTACGAGGGCCAGTCCTTCGACACGCGCGTCCGCCTGGCTGGCGCCGAATTGCGCCTGAATGGCACGGGTGTGCGCCAGGTGGCTTGGTTCAAGGGTTATCTGGCGGCGCTGTACCTGACGGTGCCCGCATCCACCGCGGCCGATGCCGTGGCCGCCGCGGGCCCCAAGCGCATCCAGCTGCGCATGCTGCACGAGGTGCCGGCGGTCGAGTTCAGCAAGGCCCTGCGCAAGGGCGTGGCGCGCAATGCCGCGCCGTCCACGCCCGAGGCCCTGAACGAACGTGTCGAGCGCCTGGTGCGCGACATCGACGCCATTGGCAAGGTGCGTGCCGGCGACCGTGTCGACCTCGATTTCGAGCCGGGCCGCGGCCTGCTGATGTCGATCAACGGCACCCTGCGCTCGGGCCCGATTCCCGGCGATGACTTCTACGGCGCGCTGCTGCGCTCGTTTGTGGGCGAGCGCGTGTACGACGACAAGATGCGTGCCGGTCTGCTGGGCCAGAAGCCCTGATGGCCGCGCACGGGATGTCGATCTGCCGCAGCGGTTGCCCCCCGCGTCCTGCCACCCGAATCTCTTTTCCCTCATGGAGAGTCTGTCGATGAAACGTTCCACCCTCGTCAAGGGCCTGTCGCTGGCCACCCTGGTCGCCACCGCGGGCCTGCCGCTGGCCGCGCATGCGCAGACCTACCCCAGCAAGCCGGTGCGCCTGATCGTGCCCTTTGCGCCGGGCGGCACCACCGACATCGTCGCGCGAGTGGTCAGCGAAAAGCTGGGCGCGGCGCTGGGCCAGTCGGTGGTCGTCGAGAACAAGGCCGGCGGCGGCGGCTCGGTGGGGGCGCTGGAGATGATCCGCGCCACGCCCGACGGCCACGTGCTGGGCATGGCCACGGTCTCCACGACGGCCGCCAATCCGGCCATCAACCCCAAGATCGGCTACGACCCGGCGGTGGACTTCACGCCCATCACCAACATCGCCGCCACGCCCAATGTCATCGCCGTGCATCCCAGTTTCCCGGCGCGCGACTACAAGGCCTTCGTGGCGGAGCTGAAGAAGAACCCGGGCAAGTACAGCTACGCCAGTTCCGGCACGGGTGGCATCGGCCATCTGCAGACCGAGCTCTACAAGAGCCTGGCGGGTGTGTTCATGACGCACATCCCGTACCGCGGCGCGGGCCCGGCGCTGAACGACACCGTGGCCGGCCAGGTGCCCGTGATCTTCGACAACCTGCCCTCGGCGCTGCCCTTCATCAAGGAAGGCCGGCTGATTCCGCTGGTGGTGGCCGCGCCGCAGCGCCTGGCCCAGTTGCCGAACGTGCCGACCTTCAAGGAAGTCGGCCTCGAGCCCGTCAACCGCATGGCCTACTACGGCGTGCTGGCGCCCAAGGGCACGTCGCCCGAGGTCGTCAACAAGGTCTACATGGCCGTCAAGAAGGTGCTGGAGGACCCGGGCGTGCGCAAGCGTATCGAGGACACCGGCTCGCTGGTGATCGGCAACACGCCGGCTGACTTTGCCGTGCAGATGAAGGCCGAACTGGCCGTCTACAAGGACGTGGTGAGCAAGCAGAAGCTGAAGCTGGATTGAGCGACGGCACGCGCCCCGATCCACGCCCTGCGGCAGCATCGCAGGGTGTGGCGGCCATGCCCGCAGCGAGCGCCGCGCTGATCGACCGCTTTGTCGATGCGCTGTGGGTCGAGGACGGGCTGGCCAAACTCACGCTGTCGGCCTACCGGCGCGACCTGGGCCTGCTGGCCGAATGGATGGCTGCACAGGACGGCCGCGCGCTGGATGCCGCGCGCGAGAGCGATCTGCTGGGCTACATCGCGGCACGCCACGCGGCCAGCCGCGCCACATCGGCCAACCGGCGGCTGTCGACCTTCCGCCGCTTCTTCCGCTGGGCGGTGCGCGAGCGGCTCGTCGACGCGGACCCCACCGTGCGCATGGTCGCCGCGCGCCAGCCGCTGCGCGTGCCCAAGTCGCTGAGCGAGGCGCAGGTCGAGGCCCTGCTGGGCGCGCCCGACGTGGACACCGCGCTGGGCCTGCGCGACCGCGCGATGCTCGAGCTGATGTACGCCAGCGGGCTGCGCGTGAGCGAGCTGGTGGGCCTGAAGAGCGTGCACCTGAGCCTGTCCGACGGCGCGCTGCGTGTGATGGGCAAGGGCTCGCGCGAGCGGCTCGTGCCCTTTGGCGCCGAGGCGCATGCCTGGCTGCAGCGCTGGATGGCCGCGCCGCGCGCCGAAGTGCTGGGGCGCCGCAGCAGCGACGCGCTGTTTGTCACCGCACGCGGCGGCGCGATGACGCGCCAGATGTTCTGGAAGCTGGTGCGCAAGTACGCGGTGCTGGGCGGCGTGACCGCGCCGCTGTCGCCGCACGTGCTGCGCCACGCCTTCGCCACGCACCTGCTGAACCACGGCGCCGACCTGCGCGCGGTGCAGATGTTGCTGGGCCATGCGGACATCGCGACCACGACGATCTACACGCACGTGGCGCGCGAGCGGCTGCGGCAGTTGCACGCCAAGCACCATCCGCGCGGTTGAACACCCACGCGTGGCAGATGAGCCGCGGCGAGCAGTGGCCAGCCGACCCAGCCGGTCTGGTCTTCGTCGACGCCGACGGGGCCCGCTGCTCAATCACGGTCCAGGGACGCGACAGAGGGTTCACGGCCCTCGCGCCGGGACGGGTGGTGGCGCCAGTCTCGGCGCACCGATCGCCGCCCGGCCACTGGCCAGCCGCAGACCGCGCCGTGCCTGGGGCTGGCCGCTCAGGCCGGCCCCTTCGGCCCGCAGAGGAACGGCGCGGCGCGCCCGCCGCTGTGGTAGGCATATTCCTTGCGGCCCACGCGCAGCCGGATCTGCACGCCGTCCTGCAGAACCTGCAGGTACATCATGCCGGGACGCGGGCAGCCCAGGCTGGAGTCGGGCCAGGCGACGCTGCGTGCGTCGACCACCACGATGCGTGCGGCATCGATGGACAGCCGGCGTGCCAGATCGGCAACGGCGTGCCGGACCAGCGGCTCGAGCGGCTCGGGTGTCTTCATGGCGGATGATGCCGGCGCGGCAGGGCGGGGCGCCGAGGTGGCCGCAGGCGTGGTGTCGGTGGCCGTAAGCGCGGGCCGTGGGGCATCTGCCGCACAGGCCGGCGATGCCGCCAGAGCCGGCAGCACGATGGCGAGTGCGCTCAAGTGATGGTGGGGCATGCGGCAGTGTAGAACTCGGCCGAGCCCGCGGGCCCTGTCGATGCATCTGGCCGCGCTTCATCGATACGATGCGAAGCGCCCAGCAGCGGGTACGCGGGCTGCTCAACCCCACAGGAGTGACAACATGTCCTACATCGATGGTTTTGTCATCGCGGTTCCCAACGCCAACAAACAGAAGTTCATCGAGCACGCGCGCCATTTCGACGCGCTGTTCCTCGAGCTCGGCGCCATCCGTGTGGTCGAGAGTTGGGGCGACGACGTGCCCGACGGCAAGGTCACCGATTTCCGCCGCGCGGTGCAGGCCACGGCCGAGGAGACCGTGGCCTTTTCGTGGGTCGAGTGGCCGGACAAGGCCACGCGCGACGCGGGCATGAAGAAGATGATGGAAGACCCGCGCATGGATCCGTCCACGCCCGGCAATCCGCCCATGCCGTTCGATGGCAAGCGCGTGATCTTCGGCGGCTTCGAGCAGGTGGTCGAAGTGAAGGCTTGAGCGGCGCCGGCCGCAGGGTCTCAGTCGGGTACGCCCAGTCCCGAACCATCGGCGGCCGCGACAAAACGGTCGGGCCGCAAGGCCACCGCACGGGTGCCGAAGCTGCGCAGCCAGGCCAGCAAGCTGCCGTCGAGATCGACGATGTCGCTCGCCTGACTGCCGCGCTGTTCGGCCGACAGCACCGTGGCATAACGGGCGCCCAGGGCGTCCCAATCAGCCTTCTCCTGCGCGGTGAGCAGGCTGGCGGGGTCGATGCCGTCGCCCAGCAGCACGAAGCCGTCGCCCAGCAACGCGTCCAGCCAGCACAGCTGGCCCCGGGCGTTGGCCACGCGCGGCTGCGGCACCATCTTGCCCACGGCACTGGTGGGCAGGGGCGCCCCGCGCAGCCAGCCCGCTTCGTACCAGGGGTTCATCAGCAAGGGCGGTTCGGGCGGCGGCACACCGGGTTTGGGCGCCATCGCCGCCAGTTCCTCTTCGCTCAGCTGCTGCTGGATGATGCGGCCCAGCTGAATGGCCACGCCGGTATAGAAGGCCACGTTGGGCTCGCGCTCGGCCTGGTAGCTGTCGAGCACGCTGTTGGGCAGGCGGCCCCGCAGTACCTCGCGCAGCTTCCAGCTGATGTTGAACGCATCGCGGATGCCGGACTGCATGCCCGCACCCGCCCACGGCGGCATCAGGTGGCCGGCGTCGCCCAACAGGAACACACGGCCTTCGCGCCAGCGCTCGGCATGGCGGATGTGATGCCGGTAGAACGCGTGCTGGTGGATCTCCACGTCGTCGGGTGTCACGCCTAGCGTGCCCAGCAGCTTCCACAGTTGGTCGTGTGTGGCGAAGTCGCTTTCCGACTCATGCGGCTCGAGCGGGAATTCCCAGCGGTGGTTGCCAAGCGCGAGCGCAATGTCCACCACCGGCCGCTTCTTGTCTGACCAGAAGGTCAGGATGTGACGCTCCGGCCACCAGCGCTTCACGCGCCCGTCGATCACCACCCAGCGCACGTCGCGGGTCTCGCCGATCATCCTGATGCCCAGCCGCTCGCGCGTCAGGCTGGAGCCGCCGTCGCAGGCCAGCACGTAGCGCGCGCGGACCGTGCGGGTCTGGCCAGTGGCCAGATCGCGCGTGACGACGTTGACGCCCTCGGCGTCCTGCTCGATACCGGTCATCTCCACGCCGTAGCGCACGTCGACATGTTCGGCATGGCGTGTGTTGGCGCGGCGCAGCGTCTCTTCCATCACCGGCTGGTAGATGGCATAGGAGGTCGGGTGCGGACCCAGCCGTGACGGTGGGAAGTCCATCCGCATCAGCTGGTGGCCATCGGGTGTCAGCCAGCGCAGCGCACAGGTCGGATCCATGTCGCGCGCGAGTTCCTGGTCCAGGCCCAGCGACTGGAAGCAGCGCATGGTCCAGTCGCTCACGGTCACGGCGCGTGCGCGCGGGTAGATCTCGCGGTCGCGCTCGACGGCGATGGTCTTGATGCCGTACTGGCCCAGGCACAGCGCGGCGGCCAGCCCGGAGGGGCCATAGCCGATGATGACGACGTCGGCATCGAAGTTCTTGGCGTTCATGATCAGATCGCCTCCACGGTAGGCTGCGGCATCGCGGGGGCGGCACCCGGCATCTCGCCGAAGGGGCGGTGGCCCCAGTTGCTGATGCGGTCGTAGGCATCGACCTTCCAGTTGGCGTCGTCCACCTTGACGCCACCCCAGCCGAACTCCACGAGGAAGCCCGACGGCGTGTGCGCGTAGAACGAGATCATGTGGTCGTTGGGGTGCTGGCCGATGTCCATCACCACCGGTTGACCGAAGCGCAGGCAACGGTCCCGGGCGCGGCCCAGGTCGGCCATGGACCCCGCCTCGATCATGAAGTGGTGGATGTTCTTCTTCGGGCCGGGCACCGGTGCGCGCGGTGCCACGGCCATCGAGTGGTGGCGCTCGTTGGTGTGGAAGAACGACACCTCGATCTTGATGCCGGGCCCGACGTCCAGGTAGACGTGGTCGCTGATCTTCAGGCCCAGTACCCGGGTGGCAAAGTCGATCGTGGCAGGGTAGTTGCCCGCCTCGAAGACGACGTGCCCCGCGCCTCCCGGTCCGGTGACGAAGCCCGACGCGACGATCGCCGACTTGAACGCGCCCGGCGACGCCGCTGCCGCCGCATACACCTCGTGCCGGTTGCCCTCGGGATCCTGGAAGTGCAGCATGCGCGCAGCATGGCGCACGGCGAGTTCATCGTCTCTGCCGTAGCGGCTCGTCAGGCCCTGCGTCTGCAGGTGCGCGGCGAATGCATCGACGTCGGCCACGGTAGCCACCTTCCAGCCCGTGAACACGCAATCGTCGGCCGAGCCGTGGCTGAGGATGATTCGGGCTGGCGCGTCGTCCAGGCGCAGCCACCGTGTGCCCTGCGGGCCGGGGCTCACGCCGGTCCCCAGCACGTCGGCAGCGAAGCGCTCCCAGCGCGGCAGGTCGGATACCTCGAAGCCGAGGTATCCGAGTTCGATGATGGATGGTTTCATGCGTGTCTCCAATGCAATGGCGGCTTGGGCGCGCCTGTGGTGGCGGGAGGGAAGCCTGTGACGATCAGGCGTACTTCAGAAAGCTCAGCATCGCATCGTTGAAGCGCTCCGGGTGTTCCCATTGCGCCCAGTGGCCGCAGGCGTCGAGCAGCAGGTAGTCGGCGTGGGGCATCACCCGGAACGGTTCCATGCCGGCGACCGGATTGACCCGGTCCTGCAGGCCCCAGACGAACAGGGTGCGGTGTGGCAGCGTGGCCAGGCGCGGGTCCAGGCTGATGAAGGTCTCCTTGCCCGGGCCGGCGGGCGGCGGCACCAACGGCGGGTTGGCGCGGATCTCGGGGTCGTCGCTGGCTTCGAAGCGCTGACGGATCAGTTCAGGGGTCAGCAGGCTCTGGTCATGGACGAGGTTCTTGATGAAAGCTTGCAGCTTGTCCAGGCTGGGTCCGTCGCCCAGGTAGTAGGTCAACAGCTGCTTGATGCCCTCGGTCGGGCCCTTGGCGCCGGCCACGACACCGCCGCCCGGGCCCATCAGCACCAGCTTGCCGACGCGACCCGGGTGGTCCATCGCCAGACACAGCGCCGACGAGCCGCCAAAGGAATTGCCGATCAGGTCCGCGCGTTCCAAGCCCACGGCATCCAGGAAGGCGAGCACCGCCCGTGCGCCGCTCTGAAACGGCCCTTCGCCGCCGAAGGCGCCGAGGTTCTTCGAACTGCGGCCCCAGCCGGGGAAGTCAATGACCCAGCAACGGTGCCGCGAGGCGAGAGCCTCGACGTTCTTGCTGTAGTTGCTGGCTCCGGTGGCGCCAGGGCCGCCGCCGTGCAGCAGTAGCACGTCGGATCCGCTGCCCTGCACGTGATAGTGAATGCGCCATGACGCGCCGTTGCCGAGGCGGCCCTCGACGAAGCTGACTTCCCCCATCGCACTGTCTCCTGTGGCGTTGTGCCACGGGCCAAGGCTGGCGTGGCCAGCGGGACCGGCGCGCCACATGCGCGAGGTCCCGCTGCAACAGAAGCAAGCGTATCTTCATTGACACAAGTGTCAATGACAATAGTGTCAACGTAAGGGAAAGCTCGGGGATGGACGTTCAGAAGCTGTGAATGAATCCAGCGCAGCTGAGCGGTCCCCGCAAACGGGTCCAATCAAGGGTGCGCTCAGACACAGATGGTCCTGAGGACCGTCTGTGCCTAGCGCACGCCTGGACGTCCTCGTCCAGGCGCAAAGCACAGCCATAGCTCGGGATATGGCGAGCCTTTGCAAGGCCGAGTGGGCCCGTTTGCGGGGGACGAGCGGGTGTGTTGGGTTCGTTTACAGCTTCTCTACGTCCGGCGTTTCCTCGAGGGGCAGCGGCGCGCTCAGCGCGCGCTCGATCCGCGGTTTGGCCACACCCAGGCCTCTCAGGATGGCGCGCACCACCTCGACGCCGCGGGCGTCACCGCCGCTGCGGGCGGCGGGCGCCTTCAGCGCAAACACCATGACGCCGAAGGCAACCGCCTGGGCCAGTTCGATGTCTTTCACGCCCAGCAGGCCCGCATCCATGGCTTCCTGCAAATCGCCGCGTGCGCGCTCGACGGCCAGCGTGCCGACGCCCGAGACCGACTCGAGGAACGCGCCGAAGAGCGGGTCCATCGTGGCCTTGCGGTAATAGATTCGCGCGGCAGTGGCCAGCCGCATCAAGGGATCGGACATGTCTGCCACCGCCGGCACGATGGCGGCGATGACCTCGTCGGACAAGGTCGACATGGCGGCTTCGAGCAGGTCGCGCGTGGTCGGGAAGTAGTTGTAGAAGGTTCCGCGGGAGACGCCGGCGGCCTTGACGAAGTCGTCGACGACGGGGATGTCGGGGCCATGCTCCGCAAACACCGGGATCGCGGATTTGATGATCAAGGCGCGCGTCGCCTCACGCTGCAGCTGTCCGATCGCGGTGCGGTGATGCACGACGCGCCGGGGCTTGGCACGGGTCACTGCGGCTCTCACACCCGCTCCGACCGCGTGGTTCGTCCGGTCCAGGCGCGCTGCGACACCCAGGCTCGGTTCACTGCGGACAGCCTGAGGGCTTCGCCGGTCTTGCCATTCATTCTGGATTCAGCTTCGTGTTCTGCAGACCGAGACTCTACCGAGACATGTGCCGCGACCAGAGCGGCCCGCTGCGGACCCACGCCACCCGGTCGCTTCTCGCAGGGACTTGGGCGCCCGCCGCCCCGCGCCCAGGCTCAGCCCGTATTGCGCAAGCCCGCCGCCAGCCCGTTGATCGAGATGTGGATGCCGCGCTGCACACGCTCGATATCCGCGTCCCCCGGCTGCCGCGCGCGGTAGCGGCGCAGCAGTTCGACCTGCAGATGGTTCAGCGGATCGAGGTACGGGAAGCGATGCTCGATCGATCGTGCCAGCGCCGGATTGGATTGCAGGCGTGAGGCCTCACCCGTGATGGCGGACAGCGCGGCTTCGGTGCGCTGCCACTCGGCGCGCAGCAGCGCAAAGATGCGTTTGCCGGCGCGGCTGTCTTCGGCCAGTTCGGCATAGCGCATGGCGATGCGCAGGTCGCTCTTGGCCAGCACCATGTCCAGGTTGGACAGCAGCGTCCGGAAGAAGGGCCACTGCCGGTGCATCTTTCGCAGCACTTCCAGCCGCGTGGCGTCGGGCTTGTCCAGCTTGCCGACAAAGGTCTCGATGGCCGAGCCGAAACCGCACCAGCCCGGCAGCCCCAGGCGGCACTGGCCCCAGCTGAAGCTCCAGGGGATGGCGCGCAGGTCCTCGATCGCACGCGTGGCCTTGCGCGAGGCCGGGCGCGAGCCGATGTTGAGCTCGGCGATCTCGCGGATCGGCGTGGTCGCGAAGAAGTACTCGGTGAAGCCGGGTGTCTCGTAGACGATCTTGCGGTACGCGCCGAAGCTGGCCTGGCTGATCTGGTCGGCGGCTTCGAGGAAGGCCTTGGGCGCGCTCTTCGTGGGGTGCAGCAGCGTGGCCTCCAGCGTGGCGGCCACCAGGGTTTCCAGGTTGCGCCGGCCGATCTCGGGGTGG
Source organism: Pseudomonadota bacterium (assembly GCA_963205115.1). Lineage (GTDB taxonomy): Bacteria > Pseudomonadota > Gammaproteobacteria > Burkholderiales > Burkholderiaceae_C > Rubrivivax. Next base: position 22,581 of record CAUJHV010000028.1, read on the forward strand.
GCGTATTTCGAGCCGATCACCTCGCCTTGTTCGGTCAAACGGATCTGACCGTTCACCGTGCCCGGGGGTTGCGCCAGGATGGCCTGGTAGCTGGGGCCGCCGCCGCGGCCCACGGTGCCGCCGCGGCCGTGGAACAGGCGCAGGCCGATGCCGTGCGAGGCTTTGAGCGCCTCGAACAGCGTGACCAGCGCGACCTCCGCGCGGTAGAGCTCCCAGTTGCTGGTGAAAAAGCCGCCGTCCTTGTTGCTGTCGCTGTAGCCCAGCATGATGTCCTGCTCGCCACCGCTGCGGCGCACCATGTCGGCGATGCCGGGCAGCGCATACCAGGCACGCATGATGGGCTCGGCCTGGCGCAGGTCGCCGATGGTCTCGAACAGCGGCACGACGATCAGCTCGTGGCGCGCGTCGCCGTCCAGCGTGCCGTGCATCAGGCCGCATTCCTTCTGCAGCAGCAGCACCTCGAGCAGGTCGCTGACGTCCTCGGTGTGGCTGATGATGCAGTGGCGCAGCGCATCGGCGCCGTAGCGCCGGCGCAGTTCGCGCGCGGTCTCGAAGATCTCCAGCTCGCTGCGCGCCAGGGCCGAGTACTCGGCATTGCGCACGCGCAGGCCGCGGGCGTCGTTCAGCAGGCGCATCAGCAGCTCGCGGCGCGCGGCTTCGTCCAGTGCCACGTAGTCGGGCTCGATGCGCGCGGTGTGCAGCAGTTCGGCCACGACGGCCTCGTGCTGGTCGCTGCTCTGGCGGATGTCCAGCGTGGCCAGGTGGAAGCCGAAGACCTGCACGGCCCGCTGCAGCGGTGCCAGGCGCGGCGCGATCAGGCTGGCGGCGTGGTGCGAATGCAGGCTGCGTTCGATGATGGCCAGGTCCGCGCCGAAGGCCTCGGGGTTGGGATAGGGGTCTTGCGGCGCCACCGCGTGGCGCAGGGCCTCTGTCCCGGTCAGTTCGTGCAGCGTGGCGGCCAGGCGCGAGTACATGCCGATCAGCGCACGGCGGTAGGGTTCGTCGCTGCGGTGTTCGTTGTGGTCGGGCGAGCGGCCGGCCAGCGCGAGCATCTCCTCGCTCACCGGCGCCAGCATGTGCGACATCGACAGCTCCGCGCCCAGCTGGTGGATCTCGGTCAGGTAGAAGCGCAGCGCCACCTCGCTCTGGCGCGACAGCGCGCGGCGCATCGTGGCCGCGGTGACGTTGGGGTTGCCGTCGCGGTCGCCGCCGATCCAGTGCCCCATGCGCAGGAACGGCCCCACCGGGCGCCCGCGCAGCGCGTGTTCGATCTCGGCGTAGAGCTTGGGGATCTGGCGCAGGAAGGTCGTCGGGTAGTAGGACAGCGCGTTTTCGATCTCGTCGTCCACCGTGAGCTTGGCGGTGCGCAGCATGCGCGTCTGCCACAGCTGCGTGACGCGGGCGCGCAGCAGCGCGTCGTTTTCTTCGCGCTCGCGGTCTGTCAGCAGGTGCTCGCGCTCGGCGATGAGTTCGGCGATGGCCCGCTCACCGTCCAGGATGCTCTTGCGCTGGACTTCGGTGGGGTGGGCCGTGAGCACCGGCGAGACGTGTGCCTGCTGCAGCGTGCGGGCGATGTCGTCGGCGCGGAAGTCGGCGTCCTGCAGACGCTCGAAGGCCACGGCCAGCGAGCCCTCCTGCCGATGGCCCAGGCGCTCGTGGTGCAGCCGGCGCCGCACGTGGTGCTGGTCTTCGGCGATGTTGGCCAGATGGGAGAAATAGCTGAAGGCGCGGATGACGCTGACCGTCTGGTCGCCGGTGAGGTTCTTCAGCAGCCGGTCCAGCACGCGGCCCGCGCTGGCGTCCTGCTTGAGCCGGAAGGCCACGGAGAGCTTGCGCACACGCTCGACCAGCTCGAAGGCTTCGCGGCCTTCGTGCTCGCGGATGGTGTCGCCCAGGATGCGCCCCAGCAGCCGGATGTCGTCGACCAGCGCGCGGTTCTTGTCGATGGCCGTGTCGGCCTTGCGGCGTGCCGGTGCGGGCGCGGCCGCCGCGGTTCGGGGCGTGCGGCTGCTGGGCGCGGCGCGGCGGGGGGCGGTCGGTTTCATGAATGTGCTCCGGCGATGTAACCAGGTTACCAATTGTGCCTGCTCCCGCGGCGCGGGGCGAAGCAGGGCAGGACCCGATGACGGCGCGCGTGTGGTGGCGGACGATCGTTGGCGCAAGCAAGCCACGGGCCCGGCCCGCATCCGCGCCACGGCAGGCGGCAGGGTCGAATCGCTGCGGCGCAGCACATCGGGCTGAGGATAATGGCGCCATGACCGCTCCTCTGATCATCGCCACGCGCGAGAGCCGCCTGGCCTTGTGGCAAGCCCATCACGTCGCCGGGTTGCTGCGGCATCGACTGGGTCGTTCGGTGGACCTGCTGGGGATGACCACACGCGGCGACCAGATCCTCGACCGCGCGCTGTCCAAGGTGGGCGGCAAGGGCCTGTTCGTCAAGGAACTCGAGACGGCGCTGGAAGACGGGCGCGCGCACCTGGCTGTGCACTCGCTGAAAGACGTGCCCATGGACATGCCCGCCGGCTTCGCCCTGGCGGCCGTGCTGGAACGCGAAGACCCGCGCGACGCCTTCGTCTCCAACCGCTATGACCGGCTGGACGACCTGCCGCAGGGTGCGGTGGTGGGCACCTCGAGCCTGCGCCGCGTGGTGCAGCTGCTGGCGCGCCGGCCCGACCTGCGCATCGAACCGCTGCGCGGCAACCTGGACACGCGGCTGCGCAAGCTGGACGAGGGCGGCTTCGATGCCATCGTGCTGGCCGCTGCCGGCCTGACGCGCCTGGAGCTGGGCTCGCGCATCCGCGCGCGCTTTGCCGAGGACGAGATGATTCCCGCCGCGGGGCAGGGCGCCCTGGGCATCGAGATCCGCGCCGATGCGGCCGAGCTGCAGGCGGCGCTGGCGACGCTGATTGACCAGCCCACCTGGCTGGCCACGCACGCCGAGCGCGCCGTCTCGCGCGGCCTGGGCGGCAGCTGCAGCATGCCCCTGGCGGCGTTTGCCAGCTGGGCGGGCGAGATCTTGATCCTGCGCGTGGCGCTGGGGCACGGTACGGATTGGCGGCGGCCCTTGCTGCATGCGCAGGTCCAGGCGACGGTGACGGATGTGCGGGAGGCCGACGACCTCGGCGCGCGGGCAGTGGCCGCGCTGCACGAGGCCGGCGCAAGAAACTACCTGGTGACGGCATGAACTCCTCGGAAGATTCGAAACGCAGCCGCGGCGATCTCGCGTCTGGAGGCCCTGGGCGCGAACGGGAGCGCGACCGCCTGCGAGTGATCGTCACCCGCCCGGTGGCGCAGGCGCTGCCCTGGGTGGACGCGCTGCGCGATCAGGGGTTCGAGGCGCATGCGCTGCCCTTGATCGATATCGAGCCCGTCACGGACCCCACGCCCATACGCGACGCGTGGCGCCGCGTGCCGCACGCCACGCTGGTGATGTTCGTCAGCGCGAATGCCGTGCAGCACTTCTTCGCACAGCAGCCCGATGAGATCGCCTGGCCGCTGACGGTGCTGGCCGCCAGCACCGGTCCGGGCACCACCGCGGCGCTGCAGCGCGCCGGGCTGCGCGGGGCGATGGTCGTCGAGCCGGTTACCGGCACCGGCTACGACAGCGAGGCCCTGTGGGCGCGCCTGAAGGCCCGCAACTGGAGCGGCGCGCGCGTCATCCTGGTGCGTGGCGAAGAGGGCCGCGAATGGTTGGGCGACCAGTTCCGCGCCGCGGGTGCCGAGGTCACCAGCGTCACCGCCTACCGGCGCCTGGCACCGGTGCCCAACCCGGCATCCAAGGCCTTGCTGGCGGACGCCCTGGCCGACCCCGGCCGCTACGTCTGGTTCTTCACCAGTTCCGAAGCGGTGGGCCACCTGCTCGAACTCGTGCCCGGTGCGCATTGGGGCGGCTCGCGTGCGCTGGCCTCGCACCTGCGCATCGCACAGGCTGCGCGCCAGGCCGGTTTCGGCGACGTGCATCTCGTCGACCCGCAGCCGCAGGCCGTGGTCGACACCATCCGGCAGGTTCAGCTTCTGCCGCGTCTGGCGTGAGCGACCCGAACGACACCCGTGATACCGGCGCGTCTGCGCCGCCGCCGCCCGCTGGCAACGGCAGCCCCGCGGCGTCAGCTGACGTATCAGCGGGCGTGGCGCCCGACAGCGGCACGCCGGCGCAGGCGCCAGGCCGTGCGGCGCCAACCGGCGAGCCGACGCAGCCCCTGACAGGCGCGCCGAAGCCCGTGGCCGACGCGGCACCGGCGGCCGCCGGGGCTTCCGGTGGGGCCATTCACCGTCTGTTCACCGGCGTGGCGGTCGTGGCCGCGCTGGGTGCACTGGGCTGGGCGTATTCGCTCGACCAGCGCATGCGGCTGGCCGATCAGGAATTTGCGAAGCGCCAGCAGGAAGCCACGACGCAGGCCGTCGAAGCCCGCGCCCTGGCGCGGCAGGCGGAAGCGAGCTCGCGCGAGCTCACCGCCAAGCTGGCGCTGGTGGAGTCGCGTGTGGCCGAAGCCACGATGCACCGCGGCCAGCTCGAGGAACTGATGCAGGCGCTGTCGCGCTCGCGCGACGAGAACGTGGTGGCCGATATCGAATCCGCGCTGCGTGTGGCGCAGCAGCAATCGGCCATCACCGGCGGCGTGGAGCCGCTGGTGGCCGCACTGCGCCAGGCCGAAGAGCGGCTGGCACGTCTGCAGCAGCCGAGGCTCGAACGCGTGCGCCGCGCCGTGCTGCAGGACATGGACCGCGTGCGCGCGGCGGGCAGTGTCGATGTCACGACGCTGACGCTGCGGCTGGACGAGGTGGCGCGCCAGATCGACGAGCTGCCGCTGGTGGCTGCCGCGAATGCACCGCCTGCACGCGAGCCGCGTCCTGCCGCGGCGGCTTCGGCGCCGGCCACGTCGCTGGCGGGCGACGCGGGCTGGTGGGCGCCGCTGCGCGCCATGGGCGAGCGCATCTGGTCGGAAGCACGCCAGCTCGTGCGCGTGACGCCCATCGACCACCCCGAGGCGGCGCTGCTGGCGCCCGACCAGGCGCTCTTCCTGCGCGAAAACCTCAAGCTGCGGTTACTCAACGCGCGCCTGTCGCTGCTGAGCCGGCAGTTCGACACCGCCCAGACCGAGATCCGCCAGGCGCAGGGGCTGCTGGACAAGTATTTCGACCGCAGCTCGCGGCGCGTGCAGGCCGCGGCCGAACTGCTCAAGCAGACGGCCGCGCAATCGAAGTCCGTCGTGGTGCCGCGGCCGGATGCCACGCTGGCTGCGCTGGTTGCTGCTGCGGCAGGTCGTTAGAGATCGCCGGCCATGCGCGGCATCATCTGGATCATCCTGCTGTTCACGGCCGCCGTCGTGGCGGCCACGGCGCTGGGCCACAACGACGGCCTGGTCACCGTGGCCTGGCGCGGTTGGCGCACCGAGCTCTCGCTGAATCTGGCGCTGCTGCTGCTGTTCGTCGCGGTGCTGGCGCTGATGGCGGTGTTGCGCGCGCTGGATGCCTTCGTCAGCCTGCCGCGGCGCGCCGGCGAGTGGCGCGCGCTGCAGCGCGAACGCGGTGCACACGCGGCGCTGCGCGAGGCACTGACGCATTACTTCGGCGGGCGCTACAGTCGCGCGCACCGCGCGGCGCGCCGCGCCATTGCCGTGCACGACGATGCGCCGGACCTGGGCCTGCCGCCCGACCACCGCGTGCTGGCGCAACTGATTGCGGCGGGCAGCCTGCACCGGCTGCAGGACAAGACCGGCCGCGACGCCATGCTGCAGGAGGCGCAGGCGGCGGGCGCAAACGCCTGGGCCCGCGTGGCGCTGGAAGGCGGGCAGCTGTTGGCCGCGGAATGGGCGCTGGACGACCAGGACCCGGAGCGTGCGCGCACGCTGCTGGCCGGTCTGCCCGCGGGCGTGGCGCGGCGCACGCAGTCGCTGCGGCTGCGGCTGCGCACGGCGCGTCTGGGGCGCGACACGCAAGAAGCGCTGGACATCACGCGGCTGCTGGCCAAGCACCAGGCCTTTTCGGAAGCGGCGGCCAGCGGCCTGCTGCGGGCACTGGCGCTCGAACACCTGGACGATGCGCGTGACGCCGGGCAGTTGCGCCGGCAGTGGGAACAGCTCGAGCAGGAAGACCGGCTCGATCCGGTGGTGCTGTCGCAGGCCGTGCGCAAGGCGGTGGCGATGGGCGCGCCGGCCGACGCCCGCCTGTGGATCGATGCCGCGTGGCCCGCGCTGCCGCGCCTGGCGCCGGAAGACCGCGCGCGCGTGGCGCTGGCGCTGTCCTTGGCCGCGGAAGGCGCGGGCGTCGACTGGCTCGAGCGCACCGAGGCCGCCACACGCACCTGGCCCGCCGACCCGGCCGTGGCGCTGGCGGCCGGGCAGATCTGCGCCGAGCGGCAGCTCTGGGGCAAGGCCCGGCAGCTGCTCGAACCCGCGGCCGGCCACCCGGCATTGCCCGCCGCCGCACGCCGCCGTGCCTGGCGCACGCTGGCACAACTGGCGCGCCATGATGGCGACGAGGCGCGCGCGGCGCGTTGCGACCACGCCGCAGCGCAAGCCGACGATTGAGGTCCCCAACACCCGTGATATACTGCGAGGCTTCGCGGCTGTAGCTCAGTTGGATAGAGTACTTGGCTACGAACCAAGGGGTCGTGGGTTCGATTCCTGCCAGCCGCACCAGAACATTGCGTTCTAGAACAACGGGTTAGATGCTTCGGCGTCTAGCCCGTTTTTCTTTCTGCGCGACTTTCTGCGCGACTTTTCCTGCCCTCATCCGTTGACCACCCGCAGCAGCGTGGTTCGGTCGCGCGTCTCGCGCACCTTGTTGGCCGCCTCCACCAGACGCGCGATCGTGGCAGTGGCGTAGTGCTGCGGCATGCCGGTCAGGGCATGCCCCAGCAACAAGGCACGGTCCTCTTCAGTCACGCCGGCCTCCCGCAGCCTTTGGCCGAAGGTGTGGCGCAGGTCGTGCACGCGGGCCCGTTCGAGCTTGGCGGCCCGCCTGGCGTTCTGGAACGCGGTGTTGTTCATCGTGTGGACCGGCCGGTACGGCATCACCGGTTCGTCCTCGATGTTCTTCACTCGCTCCCGTCGCCAGACGAACACGAACTCGTCGTGGTCCCCGCGGCACTCTTCGACGATCCTGGTCGCCACGTCGTTCAGGATCAGCACATGGGGTCGCTGGCCCTTGAACTCCGCAGCGGGGATCACGAAGACGCTGCGCTCCAACTCCGGCACCTTGCGCTCCCAGGCCCACTGCAGCCGGCACACGTTGTCGTCGCGTGCGCCGCAGTTGAGCGCGAAGAGCACCATGCGCTGCAGGTGCGCCGGCAGGTGCTTCATCAACTCCGCCTGCTCCGACCAGGTGATCGGGTAGGGCGGTCGCCTCTGCTGCCGCTCGTCGAGCATCTCGATCAATGGCGATGACAAGAGCCATGGCTTGCCGTGGCTGCGCCAGACGCGGGTCGCACGGTTGAGCACCGTGCGCACGACCTCAAGGCTGCGATTGATCGTCGCGTTCTTGGCGCCTTCGGCCGCGCGTTCATCCTTGAAGCCCTCCAGGGCGTCGTTGCAGACGTCCCGCAGAGGCAGGCTGCCGATGTACGGCAGCAGGATGGTCACGTGGTACGAGATGACGTCCAAGGTGCGGACCCCTCGCTGCTTGCACTCGATCAGGTACTTTTGTGCAGCAGCTGCGAACAGCTGCTCAGCGCCTTCTCGAAGTTCGTGTTCGCGCCTGGCATCGACCTCGGCCTGCCGCGCCCTGAGCCAGACTTCGGCGCTGTCTTGGCTGACCTTGCCGAGCCTGGCGAAGACGCGTTCGCCCTTGTATTGCTTGTTGACCGTCCGTTCGCCGGACCGATCGCAGAGGATGCCTGGTGTCCGAGTTCGCATGGAACTGCTCCTTTCGTCGACTTGCGACTCGGGCGCCCTCGCTCACGAATATACGCGTCGGCCCAGGCGTCGAGCTCCTGGCGATCGAAGGCGATGCACCGGCCGCCGAACGGGATTTCGGTGAGCGACGGGCGAATCTCGGCGTCGAAGCGGTTGCGGTCGACGCCGAGGTAGGCTGGCGCGTCGCGGTGACGGATCAGCCTCGGCGCGATCACGCTGGGCACCGTTCATGGCAGGGGTGATCCACTTCTGCGATCAACGTCTCGACATCCACGCCATGCGCCGTCGAGGTGTGGTCAGCGGTGGCCGCCCGCTTGCGGTGTGCGTGCTTCGACTCGGCGCCCAAGGAGTGGATAGGTGCCTTGCGACGCATGCCGAGGTACTCCATCGCTTCGGCGCTGTTCAGGCCGTGCTTCACGATGCATTTCCTGCCTGGGCATCGTCCGGCGCTTCCGCCGGCGTCAACGGGACGCGCCGCTGGGCCACGATGTAGGCCGTGGCTGCGCGCACGCGATCCTGGCGGATGCAGCCACGACAAGGCGTTGGGGCGCAGCAGTCCATTGTGAACAGTGCGCCAAGAATCTTTCGATGACATGTGAGGTCTCCAGATGCGGGCCGCGCGAGCCAAGGCGGTCGTCAATTGGGTGGGAACGCAACCGGGTGTCAACCCTGCACCGGCGTCCCCGCGCGGGCATGGCATTGGAGGTCGATCGATGTCATCCGAGCGGCAGGCCTCCATGCCGGTGGACGCTTCCAGGTTTGCAGCCGATGGCGGCTGCTGGTGGTCGTAAAAATGTCTATCCAGGTGAGTGCAGAGCGTTTCTGCAAGGCACCCCCGCGCACTTCAAAGTGCATGGCACCGGCATCTCGACGGATGCAGGCTGCCGCCCAGGCTGACCTGGGTTCCCTGGGTTGCTCATTGACCCGATGCTTCCCGCTGGAAGAACTCCCCTACCACCGGGGAGAGCGGGGCCGCGTCTACAGCCGGGTGCCGCGCCTCAGAGGGGCGACAAAGCACACGGGCGCCTCAAGGGCGGTCGACGAAGGCACGGGTTGGTCATGCGCGGCCGTAGGGCTGCGCACGTCGCAGGCTCGCACATCGGCGGCGTCTGCGACTTCGAAGGGTCCGATGAACGGATCGATATGGAATGGCATCACCGCGTCGGGCGCGGTACGGCTCTCGATCTTGAAGAACAGGAGCCGGCGGCAGGTGCGGGTCACGACCGCTAACGGCTGCTTCATGGCACCGAGGCCAACGGACACAGCGTCCGGCCTGCTTGGACTTGAAGGTCTTGCGGCAGGCACGCAAGGCTCAGCACAGAGTTGACACGCGATCAGGCGCGGTCGTCAAGGCCCGCGATACAACTGTCGCATGACCATTCGGCAGGGGCCTGCGACCCGGAGCCGTGAGAAGCGTTTCCAAGAAGTTCCTCAAGTGCCGATTAGTGTTTGAAGCACAACCTGCGTCAGCAACCGCGCGGTGTTGACAACGATTCTTCCGGCCTCTAGTTCGGACAGGATTTGATTGGCGACGTTGGGCATGGTTGAGGGCGGGCAGGACCTTCAAGCCGGAAGTACCCGTAGGGGCACCGCCGTCGATCTGACGCAAGTGCCGCCCTCGACGTTTGGTACCCGACGGAGGCCCTTCAGGAGCCTGGCCAAGCGCTCGGCAACGTCGCGTCGCCCGTTCCAAGCCCCACGCGGCGCGATGCTAGAGTGACCGTTACACAGGGACGTGCAGATGGTGACTCCATGACCGCAGGGTCGATTCGGTTCCACGAACAACCTCGGCGGCATCGCCGCTCTGCGAATCCGGCGCCGATAGCCGGCCCACGCATGGCCTGCCGTCAAGGCGCTGCGGGCCAACGCCCGCCCGTCGATCCAGTCGCACGCCAGGGATCACCGTCATGATGTTCTGGGTGGGCACGACAGACACTCGCTGGTTCGAGTTCCTGGCCCCGCGTCACCTGGACGAGGTGAACTTCTGGCAGCCATCGGTGCGCTCCGCGTTCGAGAACGCGCCCAGCGGAATGCCGTTCGTGTTCAAGGTGAAGCGTCCCCACAACCACATTGCAGGTGCCGGCTACTTCATCACACGCAGCGTGCTGCCGCTCGACCTGGCCTGGGAAATCTTCGGGCAGAAGAACGGCGCGGCTTCACTCGCAGAACTGCGTGAGCTTCTGGGGCCCCTGGTCGGCCGCGGCACACCGCTCACCCAGATCACGTGCCAGGTCATAGCCAACCCCGTCTTCTTCGAACCGCAAGACTGGCTGCCCGATCCGCCGGGCTGGTCGTCCAACATCGTGCGCGGCAAGATGTACCGGACCGAGGAGGCCGAAGGCGCCACGATCTGGGCGCATGTGCTGCCGCTGCTCGCCCGTGGTCTCGAAGCCCAGGCCGAGGCCACGGATAGCGGCGCCCTGGTCGTGAACGAGCCGGCGGCGCGGTACGGTGAGCCCATCCTGATGCGGCCCCGGCTCGGCCAGGGCTCGTTCCGCGTGGTCGTCACTGAGGCCTACAACCGCAAGTGCGCCATGACCGGCGAAAGCACCTTGTTGGCACTGGAGGCCGCGCACATCGTGCCCTACGCCGAGGAAGGTGCGCACGACGTGCGCAACGGCCTGCTGCTGCGGGCCGACTTCCACCGCCTGTTCGACGCCGGCCTGGTGTCAGTGACGCCCGACATGACGATCCGCGTCAGCCCGCGCATCCGCGAAGCGTGGTTCAACGGCAAGGCTTACTACCGGATGGACGGCCAACCGCTGACCGTCACGCCGACGCGGCCGGAGTACCGGCCCGATCCCGACCGCTTGCAATGGCACCTCAAGAACAGGTTTCAGGCATGACGCATTTGCCCGAAGAACTCACCCAGCGCCTGCTGGCCTTCCGCGCCGAGCGTGACTGGGAGCAGTTTCACAACGCTCGAAGCCTTGCCACCGCCCTGTCCGTGGAGGCGTCCGAGTTGCTGGAGCACTTCATCTGGGCCAAGGACGCCGACGTGGCCGAGATCGTCGACAAGCGCCGCGATGAAATCGAAGCCGAGCTTGCCGATGTCGGCATGCTGCTGGCCTACCTGTGCCACGACCTGGGCGTTGACCTGGCGGCCGCGGTGTCGCGGAAGATGGATGCCAACGCAATCAAGTACCCCGTTGAGAAGTCGCGGGGGCGATCTGAGAAGTACACGCGACTGTGAGGGGTGCTGGCGCGCTCTTGTCTCGGCAATGAGGTGACGGGCCGTCGGGCTACCAGTGCTTCGAAAAGTCGCCCACGTTGGTCGACCGCACGAACTTGGCGGCGTTCGCTCCCTCGCCGATGGCGGCGAAGTGCTCGCGCCCGCAGGCGATCTTGGCTGCTTCGCTGTCCCGCAGTGCATCGTCGAACAGCGTGCTCTTGGTCTCGACGACGAAGTACAGCCGATCGGTGCCGTCAGCGTTCACCACCACGGCCCAGTCGGGGTTGTAGTTGCCGAGCGGCGTGGGCACGGTGAACCAGCCCGGCAGCTTGGCGTACAGCTTCACCGCGGTGTTCTTCTCCAGGTCCTCGGCGAAGCTGCGCTCGGTGTCGGAGTCGTAGACCACCTTCTCATGGATGGACTTCGTCGCATCGAGCATGTTGGTCAGGTAGCCCGTCAGCTCCTTCTGCTCGAACAGCTCCTGGGCATAGATCTCGCTGCCGTCGGCCGTCTTGCCTAGGCGCCGGTACTTGATCCCATCGACCAGCGCCTGGCGCTTCGTGCGATTGATGGACTCGGCCGCCACGTCGATGAACTGCGCAGGGTTGAGCTTGAAGTCGTCGAGCCGGCCGCTCTCGGTGAGGATCCTCACGATGCTGCGGCGCGTCAGCTGCGTACGGTCCTGTAGCTCGGTCAGCAGGTCGGGCAGCGGTATGTCGCCCTCGGTCATTGAGACGAAGTTCGACGTCGCCGTTTGCTTGGTGTCTACGCCGCCCTGGGTGATGAGCACCGTCGCCGTGCGGAAACGCAGCCGTGTCCGCGTGACAGGCGCGTCGGCCAGTACCTGGCGGATCGTGCTGGCGCAACGGCTGATGAGCAGCTCGTTATCGAACTGCACGCGGTAGGTCGTGCGGTGTTTGATGCGGTCCCACAGCGCCTTGAAATCGTCGCTGAGGTAGACGCCGCGGCGCAGCTTGACCGTGTCGCGCTTGTTCGCGTCCTTGATGTCCAGCTTGCCGGCCAGCTTGTGCAACAGGGTCAGGATGGGTTGCCGCGCCGTGGCGAACGCGTCGGGCAACACCAGCGTGTCCTCCTTCAACGCCTTGCGCAGCGTGTCCAGCACCTTGCCTCGGGCGTCGATCAGACCGCCGGCCTTCAGGTGCTCCCACAATTGCTTTGCCAAGTCCACGCCCATCGGCTTGGCCTGCCCGTCGGCGCCGACGATGCTCAGTGGTGCGAACTGGTGACTCTCGACGATGCCGAAGCGGATGCCGGTGTCCTGCTCAATCTCGCGCTGCAGGTTCTCGGCGAACGACTCGTAGCTCTCGTTGGCCACCACGGTCAGCGTGTTCACTGCAAAGCCCCGCAGCCGCTCGCCGTTCTGGTTCACCGCCAGCCGCAGGCCGCGGCCAATCGTCTGCCGGCGCTCGCGCTCGGTGTTCATCTCGCGCAGGTTGCAAATCTGGAACACGTTTGGGCTGTCCCACCCTTCGCGCAGCGCCGAGTGCGAGAAGATGAACTTCAGCGGCGTCTCGAAGCTGAGCAGCCGCTCCTTGTCCTTCATGATCAGGTTGTAGGCCCGCTCGGCGTTGTCTCGGTTGCTCTGGTTGTTCTCGGCCGTGTCGGTCCACGTGCCCTTCTTGTCGACAGAGAAGTAGCCGTCGTGCACCTCGCCGGGCGCCACGCCCAGGTCGATCTCGTTGAACAGGCTTTGATAGTCGGGGTGCCGCGCCAGTCGGGCGAACTCCTGCTCGAACATCAGCGCGTACTTGCCTTTCACGGGCTCGCCGGCATCGTTGTACTGGCGGTAGAAGTCCACCTTGTCGATGAAAAACAGGCTCAGCACTTTGATGCCCTGCGGCCCAAGGCGCAGTTCCTTCTTCAGGTGCTCTTCGATCGTGCGCTTGATCATCTGGCGCTTGATGGCGTCGCCGTCGATGTCGCCGATGGCGGCATCCACATGCAGCCACTGCTCGCCACCGGGCATGCGGATCTCGACGCGCTGGGCGCCGCGCTTGGCTTGAATCTCGCCGACCATGAAGTTGGCGTACAGCTGCCGGCCGGTGTGCTGCTCCAGGTCGTCGCCGTCCTGCACCCACACGTCCTTGCGCGCCACCTTACCGCCTTGCTGCACGTCCAGCTCCAGCCGGGCCAGCACGCTGCCACTCTTGCTGCGCACCTCCTGCAGCCGCACGTAGGCCTTGTTCTGTCCGCCATCCACCTCGGCCGAGGCCACCTCGATCTGCTTGACCAGCTGGCGCTCGTAAGCGTCGATGGCGTCCAGCCGGTAGACCATGTGGTGCTTGTCCACGTGTGTGGCCGAATAGCGCAGGGTGCACAACGGGTTCATGGCCTCCAGCGCTTCCTTGCCGCGGCCCTCCAGGCCGCCGTCCACGCTCTGCGGCTCGTCGACGATCAGCACCGGCTGCGTGGCTCGGATCAGGTCGATGGGCTTTTCGCCGCCGGTCTTCTCGCTGTCCTTGTAGAGGTTGTTGACGTCCTTCTTGTTGATGGCGCCCACGGTCACTACCATCACCTGCAGGTGCTGGCTGGTGGCGAAGTTACGCACCTGGTTCAGCTTGGCCGAGTCGTACAGGAAGTACTCGAAGGGCTGGCCGCTGTAGAGTGACTGGAAGTGCGGCGCCATGATCTGCAGGCTCTTGTAGACGCCCTCCTTGATGGCCACCGAGGGCACCACGATCACGAACTTGGTGAAGCCGTAACGCTTGTTCAGCTCGAACACCGTGCGCAGGTAGACGTAGGTCTTGCCTGTGCCGGTTTCCATCTCCACCGTGAAGTCACGCGAGGCCAAGCTCTCGCTTGGTTTCAGGCCGTGGCGCAACTGCACCTTGTTCAGGTTGGCCAGCAGGTCCTGGCTGTCCAACTGCAGGCGGTTGCCGATGCCCAGGTCCGATTCGGCCAGGCCCAGGTCCATCTGCACGCCGTCGCCCTCCATGCCGGGCAGCGCGCCTTGGGCACCGTCCCCGGCGTAGATCGAGCGCGGTGCTGTCACCGTGAATTCGCTGCGGCAGACTTCTTGGCCGGCGAACAGGTCGCACACCGCCTGGATGGCGGCGGCCTGGTAGTCGAGGTTGTGTTCGAACTGGAGCTTCATTGTTTGTCCGTCGCAGCGCCTCAGCGCCCGCCCCACTGTTCAAGACGTGTAACCCAGGCATCGAAGCCGGGACACTCAGCGCGAATTCTGGGCACGCCGATGGCCTCGGCGATCAGCGGGCCGTGCGCCACCTTGCCGTACTGCCCGCCCGAAAACACTGACATGATGCGTTTGGAGGGCGCCGTCTGAGGGCTGTCATTGATGTCTTCCGGCGTCGCGTACTGGTCACGAATCGATTGAAGCTTGGCCCGCGTCTGATCGCTCCAGCCGTTTTGCACCCACTCGAACGCGTCAACGTCGCTGAACAGCAGCGCCTCGAACTCGTACCGCTGAACGTGGGGAACCACGCGATCTGCTCGTAGGTCCGGAATCTGACGCGCGGTGGCATCCAGGATCGCGGCCTCCAATGCGTCTTTGTCGCGCCCGCCGGCCCGACCGAAGCCGTATAGGTCGAGAAGCGTCGTGATGTAGTCGAAGTGGTGGTACTCGAAGCGAATGTGCTGCGCCACGCGCTCCACTGACACCGATCCGCCTCCCTGTTTGCCGGGGCGCGTCTTGAGCAGGGAAGAGTGGACCGCCAGCCCGTGGTCGCGCAGGTGCGGCTCCAAGCAGCTGCGAACAAACTCGGCTTCGGTCTGGCCTTCGCAGATCACCAGCAACCGCGTCACGCGTCACCCCCGACAGGCTCCTTGAGCCACAGGTCGGATACCAGGTACTCCTCGTCAAGCCACTGCTGATAGCGGTCGCGTGGCAGCGTGCGGAGCTGCGTCGCACCTTCGTGATTGCTGGCAACGATGACATCCTCCAACGCGAAGCAATCGACCATGTAAGGCGACTGCGTGGCGATGAAGACTTGGCGGCCATTCGCGAGTGTCTTGATCATCTCTGCCACCAGCGTGATGGCGTGCGGATGAAGTCCCAGCTCGGGTTCGTCGAAAAACATCACGTCCGGCAGCATCTCTGGAGGTAGGTTCAGCAGCGTGAGCAAGCAGAACAAACGCAGCGAGCCGTCCGAGGTCAAATGGGCGCCGAAGGTCTTGTCGCTAAACCGGCTGCGCCAGCGCAGTGCCACCTTGCCGTAGGCTGGCTGCAGCTCGAAGTCGGCGAACCCCGGTAGGACACGGGCGATCTGCCGCACGATGAGCTTGTATCGCTTGATGTCCCTGTCCTGCAGCCGCAGCAGGATAGGCGCCAAGTTCGCGCCGTCGGAACGCATCCAGACAGCATCTTCGACATCCCATGCTTGCTTCACGTTGGCCTTGGCCGACGTGTCGTGGAATTGGTAAGTTGTGCAGCGCTTCAACAGACTGACAACCACTTGGGCGGTCTGGTTCTTGGCCGCAGCTTCGACCAGCGCAGCCTCTTTGCCGCCTGATGGCAGCACGGTCCACTTCGCCTCTCCCAACTTCTTGCGGTCGGAGTAGCGGAACGCCTCGTCGACAAAGATCAGCGTATCGCCGGCGCTGACGTGCGCCAGACCGAACCGGTAGTCGTTGAAGCCGAGATGGGTCTCGATCCGGATCTCGCCATTCATACGCGGCGTGCGCTTGGCGCCCATGTAGAGCTGGTCATCCCCAAAGCCGTTGCGTGCGATGAAGTCCTGCAGGTTCTGGCCACGAAGCATCCAAGCCAGCATCTCGAAGAATCGGATCAAGTTGGACTTGCCTGCGCCGTTGGCGCCGATGAGGACGGTGAGTTGGGGCAGGACCAAGTTCTCGACCTTGGCGAGGCTGCGGAACCCTTCAATGCTGACGCGCTGGATCCGGCCTTGAAGCCTGCCTTTCGGCGCTATGGTTTCGTTCGGCATGCTGGCCCCTTAGATGCTGCGCACATCGTCCAAGCCGTGCTGGCTCAGGATGGCCGCAAGGTTGGTTTTGGCCACGTCGTCGGCAAACGCGCTGTCTTTGAACACGAGCTTGCTGCCGCCGGCGGGCGCGAGCGTCTTTTGCCACTCGGCGATGCCTAGGGCCAGCGGCTCGGCGGTCTCAAGGGTAATGCCGTCGGACAGGCAGGCGAACAGCGTGCCGGCGCCGATGTTGTGAACCGTCTTGCCGGCAATCTGGCGCGAGTCCATCGGCACGGCGAGGTCGAGGCCGAGCTTCAGCAGCAGTTCATACAGAACGTCCTGCTCTGTTCGGCCCGGCACCAGATGTTCGGCGTGCCGCAGGAGCGTTCCGTTGAGGTCCCCGGGTTCAGGATTCCACGCTTGAATGTTGCTTCCATCCAGCGAGAAAACGCGGAACCCCAGATCTAGCAACTTGGCCGCCGGGTTATCGCGGAACGCTGTAGACGCCAAGCGGAGTCGTTGCCGTGTAAGGGCAGAAATCTTTAGGGGTAGCTTGTGATCTTTGCAGTACTTGATAGCAACCTTTTGAGCTGGCTCATCTGGACTCAGCACCTCCGGTAATTGAACAAGAATGAATCGCCGCTTCTTCCTGTCACCAACAGACTGTATCCAAGCTGCATGCCCTGTAGTCCCTGAGCCCGCAAAGAAGTCGAGAACAATGGTTTCGCCACTATTCAACGAGCCGTACTGCAGAATACGAGACAGAAGGGCTGTTGGCTTCGGATAGTCAAAGACACCCTTCACGCCAATGAGTTCTGCGCACTCCTCCGTTCCGTCTTTTGTTGTTCCGGCATCCAGGAGGAGAGAGCTTGGGGTCTTGGTTTCGCCAGCCGCAAGTCGCTCTCGTAGGAAAAGCTTCTTCTTTGGAGCTGCATCGTCTGTGGTTCCAAACTTGATTCGCTTATCGTCAAACAGACGCTGATATTCAGTTGGATTGATCGCCCAGCTTCGACCCGACGGCGGCCAGTATTCAGTACCCGTCTTTGGATTCTTGATCGGGTACATCGTATTTCCGCCGGGCTTGTTGGCGTCAAGAGGGACTAATTTCCAGGGTCCCCTGGGATCATTGTCTGGGCTCTTATATTCGGACTCGTCTAGCGGTTCACCGTGGAATTCAAGTTGGGCGCGATCCTTCGCATAGATCAATGTGTGATTGTGGTTCAGCGATATCTCTTGATCGTCAGAAATGGAGGTTCGCGATTGCCAAACAAGGTCAGAAACGAAGTTTTCTTCGCCAAATATTTCATCGAGCAACAACCTTAGTCTTGCCACCTCCCGCTCATCAATTGAAATGAAGAGCACTCCATCGCTGCGCATCAGCGACCGAGCTAGCTTCAGGCGCGGGTACATCATCGTCAACCAAGTCGTGTGGAATCGGCCCGATGTTTCGCTGTTCGAAGTAGTTTGATACCCACCTTCGACCTGCCCCGTTAGCTCCAGGTAGTTCTTGATGCTGTCCTGGAAGTTGTCCGGGTATACGAAGTCCTTGCCGGTGTTGTACGGCGGGTCGATGTAGATCAGCTTCACCTTGCCCGCGTAGCTCTTCTGCAGCAGCTTCAGCACTTCGAGGTTGTCGCCCTCGATGAACAGGTTCTTCGTCGTGTCCCAGTCCACGCTCTCTTGCGGACAGGGGCGCAGCGTGCCGGTGCTGGGCGTTAACGCCAGTTGGCGGGCGCGGCGCTTGCCGTGCCAGTTCAGGCCGTACTTCTCTTCGCGCTCGTCCACGGCGGCACCCAGCAGCTGCTTGAGCACGTCGAAGTCGACGCGCCCTTCGGTGAAGGCCTCGGGGAAGATCGCCTTCAGCTGCCCGAGGTTGGCCTCCACGAGGTTGGCGCTCTGGGCCTCGGCGCTGCCTTTGTCGATCGGCTGGATGGCGGCTTGGGGTTGGGCTGAGGTCATGGAATGAGTCAGAAGGTGCTTAAGGCTCAGGCGGTCAGCCTGGTCTGGATGTCTTGAAGCTGCCGTTGCAGCTGCTGGATCTGGAGGTTGAGATCGACGCGTTGGCTCATCTGCCGGGCCTTGGCAGCCGCATTTCGGGCTGATGCCAGCTGCTCAAGAAGTTGGCCGCGTTCCGCCAGCGCCAGGCGCTGTGCGGCGGCCCCGCCGCCCGATGCGGCTTCTTCGCCCTGTGGTGCCGTGTAGCTGCCCGTGACGTGGGCCACGGCCAGGGCCGTGACGCGGTCGGCCACGGCCTGGTACAGCGCCCGCAGGTCGGCCAGCGCGCTGCGCGGCAGCTGGTCCAGCGCCAGGCTGGCCATGAACTGGGCTTCCGCCGCGGTGGGCTGCGCGGGGTCGAAGGCGTACGTGTCCGCTCCCTCGGCCACCACCCACTTGCCGGCCTCGCCCAGCGACGCCCGCTTGTGCGCGAGCGACAGCACGGTGCCCGAAGGCGCCTGCGCGACCAGCAGCACCGGGTACGGAATGGCGCGGTGGATGAGCTGCATCAGCCGCCGGGCCTGTGCTTCGCGTGTGGGCGGGCGCAGGCGCGCCGAAACAAGCGCCAGTTCGATCACGTCGGTGGCATCGGCGGCGGCGTCACTGCCTGTGGCGCCCTCCGTTGCCGCTTCGCCGTTGCTTGACGGTGCGGCGGACGCCGACAGCACGGCGTGGAAGGCTGGCACACCCACCGTGCCGGGTTTGATCGTGGCCTGCCACCAGAGCTCGTCCACGGTGTCGTTGATCAGGCGCTTGTCTGCCGCCGTGGGGGCGCCTTGCTCCACCAGCAGTTTCTTCGGGATGCGTTGCCCCACCAGCGCCTGTGCCGGCAGGCGGAAGGCGTCGATCAGCACCTGGGCCGTCATCGGGCGGGGGTCACAGCAGGTCCGGCCGCTGGGCCTGCAGCCAGGCGCGAACATGTGCCAGCAGCTCTTGGGCGCTGGCCAGGCATTCGGCAGCAGCGGCGTCTGGGATCAGGTCGCCGGAGTAGTCCGACAGGTTGCGCTGCTTGCGCAAGGCATCGAGCACGATCACCTTGGGTTGCGGCAGGCCCACGCTCAGCGGAAGTGTTTGGATGGCGGTCTGGTGGTGGCCGGGCTTGCTGGTGAGCGTGCGGTAGCCATTGGCGTTCAACGCGACCATCGCCACTTGCATGATGGCCTTGTAAGCGGCGTCGAAGCGGTTCTCGGCGCTCAGGCCCAGAAGCTGCGCGTCGGCGATGTTGCGCTGCGCCGCGGCCAGTAGCTTGGCCACGAGCCCCTTGTCGGCCGGCACGGCGTCAAGGCTGATGCCGAGCAAGTTCTTCAAGGTCATGCGCGTTTCCGATCAGGAACAGCTTGGGCTTGGCCAGCACGTCGGCCAGGAAGGGCTCGGTCGGTGCTTTGGCTCTGAACTCGTCCGCCGAGAACACCTTCGGGTTTACCTCGCGGCCTAGCACTGCCTGCGTGGGGTGCAGCACCTCGACCGCCTGGCGGAAGCTGGCGTCGCCGATCAACATCACGTCAATGTCGCTGCCGGCGGTCTCGCGGCCCTGGGCGACTGAGCCGAAGACGAACGCCACCCGCAGCTGGGGCGCCAGAGGCGCCAGCGCCTGCACCAGCACGTCGGCCAGGCCCGAGGTTTTGCGCAGGATGCTGGCCAGCTCGGTGAAGATGGGGCCGCTGGTGTCGGCGCTGTAGACCTGCTGATTGCCACGCTTCTCGCGCTTGAGCAGGCCTACCTCGGCCAGCTTGCCCAGCTCGCGGGTGATGGTGCCGGCAGCCAGGCCCGTGCGGCGGGCGATCTCGCGCCCGTGCAGCGCCTCGTCCGGCCGCAGCAGCAGCAGGCCGAGTACGCGGCGGCGGTACTCGGGGAACAGCAGGGCGGGCAGAGATTGATGCATATTCGGCGCCGATTGTCGCTTTATTCGCATCGATATGCAAGCCTGAACCTGTGGCGCGCGGTGCACGCGCTGTCACGGATGCCCCTACGCCTCGAGGCTTGCACCGAAGGCCTCGATCGTCTCCTCACTGTCTCGACCCGCCACCGCCTTACCGGTGGCGGCTTCGATCAGGCCCAGCAGCGTGCTGGCCCGTTGCTGCATGAAGCTCTCGAAGTCGTTGGCCCGCAGGGCCGCCACAGGCACGCAGTGAGTCGACAAGAACCCATCGAGCGCGGCAGGATCGACCTTCTTCGACGTTTCAATCCGTGTGAGATAGGTCTTCGGGGCGTCGCCGCCAATGGACCGGTTGGTCTCGGCCGCCAGCGGCGCCTTGTTGACGACGCTGTTCCACTTTTCCCGGGGCAGCTTGGCGTCTTCGCACCACTTGCGCGGGAAGACGTGGTGGATGTCGATGTTGCGTTCGAAGTAGGTGTGCAAATCGATGGGCATGCCGGTGATGAAGTCGCGACCGCCTTGCTGCATCAGCAGCGCGGCCAGGCCCTTGTACGCGGCTGCAAGGCGGGACTGCAGTGACAAGAGCCGTGTCGGCGCGAAGCTGGCGTCGCGCACGGTGCGTGGCTCGTCGCCCCCAGCGATCCATTGCGCTACGCCGGGCAGGTCCAAGCCGAACCGGGTCTCGTTGGCGCTGCCGTACAGCTCGCCAAAGACACCGCACCAGTACCAGCGCAGCAGCTTTTGCCTGTTGCCGTGCTGGTCGATCTGCGAGCCCAGCGACGCGCAGATGGCAGCCATCGGGATGAGTTGGGTGGCGTACGGAAGGCTGCGGGCGTCGAAGATCTTCTGCTCGGCCAGCAGTTCGGCAGCCTTGCGGAAACCATGTTCGACGGCCGGCGCGTGCTTCTTGAAGTTGTCGAGGGTAAGCCGCAAAACGTCGGCACGCTTGCAGGCGACGGGCAGGTCCTTGTTGGCCAGGTGGCGCTCGTAGCTGGCCAGCAGCGTTACGGCGGTGAGGAAGCTGGTGCCGTCTACGGCTTCCAGAACAGGGCGCTTGTCGTGCAGCCGCTTCTCGCGTGCGACCCAGTCATCGCGGAGCTGGAACTCGTCCGCCGCGAAGGTGGCGGTCATCAGTTCGAAGACCGTCAGCGAGACACCGCCCTGGTTGACCTTCTCGAACACCTGGCACACGGCTTCGCGCGGCGTGTCCACCGACATCTCGATCGCCGGTACCTTGAACTGCTGGAAGACGAGCCAGATCGCGTTCTTGAACTTCATCAGGAACATGGCCGCGTCGCTGTCGCCGGCGTAGTGCTGGGCGTAGCCCATCTCCCACTTCATCAGCGCCTCGGTGTCGAACATCAGGAACAGTGGGAACAGGCGCTGGGCGTACTGGAGTTCGGGCGTGCTCAAGTCCAGGTCGACCTTGCGGCCGAAGTCGCTGGTTTGCTTCAGCGTCGCCGGCACGGAGATGACTGCTTCCTCTCGGTCGCCCTCTGGGTCCAGGCACTTGGCCATGTCGAGAAAGTAGACGCGCTGGATGCTCTCGCCCTTTTCGGTACGTGTGTTCACCGGCTTGCCGCTGCGAAGGGCAAGGTACATCGAGGTCAGGCGCTGTTGCCCGTCGAGCACGAGCTTCTTGGGCAGGGGCGCTGGGGTGATCGGCACACCCTCGAAGAGACGTGGCTTGAAGGGCACGCCACCGGCCTCCAAGAACATCACCGCCCCTATCGGGTACGACAGAGACAAGCTCGCAATCAGTGAGCGGATGTGCTGGTCGTCCCATACCCATCCGCGCTGGAAGTCGGGCAGCTGCATCTCGCCCTTGGCGATCGCATCCAGCACATCCTTGAGCGCTGGCTCGGCGGTCCTGAACGTCACTGTTCGTTCTCCCTGGTTGTCAGTCTGGATCGATCACGAAATCACGAGGAAGGCAACGACCTCGAAGTCGGCCATGCCTGCGAACTCGCCCTTCTTGGCATGGGTGCCGCCGGGTGTGAACAGACTGGCCACGGCGCGCTCTTGCGACTTGCCGGCAATGCTGGCAACGGCCTGCTGCAGCATCGTCTGGTAGGGCAACATCTGCCGCCCCGCCTTGGTCAGCTTGTCGAAGCGGGCGCAGGCCTGGGCGTCTGGCATGTCGCGCCCCAGGCACAGGCCCTTCAGGCGGTCGAGCACTTGCTTGGCCTGGGTGTGGGGCAGCAGCAAGGCGCCGTCAGCACTGACGTGCACGACGTAGTGCGGGGCCAGTGGGTAGCCGGGCTCGACAGTGGCCAGCGCGGCTTCACCCTCGGCGCGAAGGCAGAAGATGGCCCCGGGAGGTAGCGCGTCGTCGGCCTGGGCGCTGGAGGTGACGGCATACGCGCCCAGCGGCATGGCTGCGAGTTTGCCGGGGTGTTCACGCAGGTAGCCGGCCAGCTCGATGCGGTAGTCGGCCAGAGTCAGGTCGGCGATCGAGATGCCGCTGGACAGGTCTTCCAGGTCGATGACGGCCTCTTGTAGCTTCTGCAGCTGCTTGCGCCGGTACTCCAGGTCGTTCATCAAGTTGCCGGCGTCGCGTTCGATCAGGTTTTCTTCGCCGGTGGCCGAGATGTCGAGCAGCACCATGCGCCCGCTGACGCGTTGCTCCAGGCCTATGTATTCGTCCAGCGCCATGTTGGGCCAGAAGTTGACGAGCTGGATCACCTCATTCTGCGAGCCTATGCGGTCGATGCGACCGAAGCGCTGGATGATGCGCACCGGGTTCCAGTGGATGTCGTAGTTGACGAGGTAGTCGCCGTCCTGCAGGTTCTGGCCTTCGGAGATGCAGTCGGTGGCGATCAGCAGGTCGAGCTCGCCTTCGCTGGCGAATTCGGGCGGCCGTTCCTTCGCGCGGGGCGCGAAGGCGGTGAGCACGCTGGCCAGGTCGGTGCGCAGGCCCGGCAGGGTGGTCTTGTTGGATCCCGTGCCGGTAACGATGGCCGCGTGCAGACCCAGTTCCGAGAGTGCCCAGTGGGCGATCGCGTCGTACAGGTAGAGCGCGGTGTCGGCAAAGGCAGTGAAGACGATGAGCTTGCGGTTGGGCTTGCCGTCGATGACGTTGATTGGCGTTGCGATCTTGTCTTTGATCAGCGAGCGGAGTGCAGCGAGCTTGGCGTCGCGGGCGCGGTCAACAGCGCGGGCGTTGGACAGCAGCGTGGCCAGGCGGTTGCGGTCCTCGGTGAGATCTTGCCGCCAGCGGATGCGGTCCACGTCTTGCAGCAGCACCTTGACCTTGCGGCCGACAAGCAGCGATTCGAAGGCCGGGTTGTCGACCTCGACGTCTTCGATGCTCAGCTCCTCGATCGCATCGCCGTGGTCGTCGAGCTTGGCGAGCAGGCCGTTCACGTCAGCGAGCTGACGCTCGACGGTCAGGGCAAAGGCATGCACCGAGCTTTCCATGCGCTTGAGCAGGTTCACGCGCATCAGGTGGATCAAGCTCTCTTCGCGATCGACCTGCCGGAAGATGCTTTCGCCGCCGCGGATGGCGACGCTGTACTTGGCGTCGTACTCGGCCTGCTTGGCCGGCAGCACATAGCGCAGTGGTGCGTAGGCGCTGAGGTTCAAGCGCCTGATGTCGGTGTTGATGTCGACGATGGGCGGGAACAGGCCAGCCGAGTCGACGTCGGCCTTGACGTTGATGGGCCGCAGCCGCTTGGGGAAGGTGCCGGTTTCGGCCGTGCCGTAATACTTCTCGATGTGCTTGCGCGAACGGGCGATCGTCAGCAGGTCCAGCAGGCGGAAGTAGTCGAAGCCGAGCATGTCCATCAGCCGCGCCGGCCTGCGCTCGGTCTCATCGAGCTGCTGCCAGCGGTTGAACTGGCCCTGGGCAAGGCGAACCGTGGTCTCTACGCTGGGCAGGCCATGTGCGGCCAGCGCGTCGTCACGCCCTTCGGTAACGAAGGCGATCTGGTTCTTCAGGTCGGCCAGGCGGTTGTTCACCGGCGTGGCCGACAGCATCAGTACCTTGGTCTTTACGCCGGTCTGGATGACCTGGCGCATCAGTCGCCGGTAGCGGCTGTCGCGGTCGCGGTGGTTTTGCTTGTTGCGGAAGTTATGCGATTCATCGATGACGACTAGGTCGTAGTTGCCCCAATTCACGTAGGCCAGATCGATATCGCCGGAGGTGCCGCCGTCGCGCGAGAGATCGGTGTGGTTCAGGACGTCGTAGTTGAAGCGGTCGCCCGCCAGCGAGTTGCGCCGGTCGTTGGACTTGTAGAGCGTCCAGTTGTCGCGCAGGCGCTTCGGCGCCAGCACGAGCACGCGGTCGTTGCGCAGCTCGTAGTACTTGACGACGGCGAGCGCCTCGAAGGTCTTGCCCAGGCCCACGCTGTCGGCCAGGATGCAGCCACCGAGACGTTCGAGTTTGTCGATGGCGCCGACAACGCCATCGCGCTGGAACTTGTAGAGCTTCTTCCAGACATGGGTGTTGCGGATGCCCGTGGCGCTCTTGACGATGCGCTCTTCGTCTAGCTCGTCACCGAGGTCCTTGAACAGGTTGTAGAGGATGCCGAAGTAGATGGCGGACGGTGCCTCATGCACAGCCAGCTGCCTGACTTGGTCGAGCAGCTTCTGCTTGGCGCCCGGGTCGTCGCCGACTGCTCGCCAGGTTGCGTCGAACCACTGGGCGAACATCTGGCGCTCCGCTTCAGTCTCGGAGCACTGGATCAGGCTGAACTGGTTGCCGGGGGAGAGACCCAGGCCGCGGGTGGTGGCGGAACAGTCGCCCGTGATGGCCACACCCGCGAATTGCGCGTCGGCCGCGCCTGATACGGATCGCGCGGCCTCCGTGATCCATGCCGATTGCGGCAGCTTGCCCGGGACTGTTCGGACCTCGGCCGAGGTCTCCAGCCACTGCAGCAGATCGGCCGCGAGGCCACGTGAGCGCAGCGTGTTGCGCCGCTCGCGGTCAGCATCGTCGCCGAACAACCCGCGGGCGAAGGGATCGTCATCGACGGGGACGGTACTTCCCAGCGATGGCAATCTCTGGTGAGGTTTCGGGGGCGTGCTCGACAGGAGAAGACGGGTCGGTCCCGCCGCGGTCAACAGCCGCGAAAGCTCATCGAAGGCGAAGAGGGATAAACCGTCGCTGGCAACATCGACTTTCGCGCCTGCGGGCAACTGGGGTTGGAGTTGGTCCAGGACACGGTCTGCGCCGACGTTCTTGATGAGTCGCATCAGGCCTGGTCTCCCCAATGTTGTGCGCCTGAGGCAATGCACTGCTTTCGCCAGCAGGTTGTGAGTCGCCCGCCTACGTGAATGATAAAGGACCTTATCAATCACAAGGCCGCAAGGCATCACGAGCATGAACTTCGACCTGACGACCGCGGCCAGCGGTGTGCCGGCCTTGTTTTCACCCGACCCGTCCACCGCCCGACGGACCCTGGAGTTCTTCACGGCCGACATTCGCAACGCGAACACGCGGCGCGCCTATGCGCGGGCCGGCGCCGACTTTGCGGGCTGGTGCTCCGCGCGAGGTTTGACCGATCTGAGCGACGTCGAGCCCGTGCACGTTGCCACCTATGTTGAGCAGCTGAAGCTGGCGCCGCCGTCGATCAAGCAGCGCCTGGCAGCGCTGCGCAGGCTCTTCGACTGGTTGGTTGTCGGGCAGGTGATTCCGACCAACCCGGCGACGTCGGTGCGTGGCCCGCGGTACTCCAGCAGGAAGGGCAAGACGCCGGTTCTGTCCGCCGAAGAGGTGCGCGAACTGGTCGACTCGATCGACCCGAGCACGCCGATTGGGCTTCGTGACCGCGCGCTCATCGGCCTGATGGTCTACACCTTCGCGCGAGTCGGGGCCGCGGTCCAGATGCGCGTCGACGACGTCTACATCCAACGCAGGCGAACCTGGGTCCGCCTGCATGAGAAGGGCGGCAAGCTCCATGAGATGCCGTGTCACCACAACTTGGAAGACTACATCGATGCCTACCTCGAAGCGGCGCCGCCTGCCGAGTCGAGCGGCTACCTGTTCCGGACAGCCACTGGCCGTCGTGGCGCGCTGTCGGCACGGCCGATGCGACAGGCGGACGTGCACCGAATGATTTGCCGGCGGGTGGAAGCGGCGGGCATCCGAACCCACATCGGGTGCCACAGTTTTCGAGCGACCGGCATCACCGAGTACCTGAAGAACGGCGGGCGCCTGGAGATCGCCCAGCAAATGGCCAACCACGAGTCGTCGCGAACGACAGGGCTCTACGATCGGCGCGGCGACCAGATCAAGCTCGACGAAGTTGAGCGGATCGCCATCTGACGGGATGGCGGCGCCGACGGCAGGGGCAGGGTCACCGTCGGTTCGGACGCCATGGGGCCACGACGGGTGGAGGGCAGGCCGGCGCGCGTGCTCACTGATCGAGCGACGTGGTCGCCACGATGGCGGTGAACTGCTCCAGCACCTCCGGCTGCCGTTGCTTCACGTACTTCGTGACCTTGGCATTTTCCAGCAGCTTCGCCAGGTACCCGCGGGCGAGCACCAGGTTGAGCACATCCTGGCCATACGACTGCTCGACCAGCCGATACTGCCCCTGAAGGTTCGACATCTCGCGCTCCATGCGGGCCATCTGTTCCGGGCCGACTCCGACGACTTTGCGCGGGCGAACACCGTCCACCAGCGAGGTGCTGGGAGTGGCGACAAGCAGCGCTTCGGCGTAGGCCACGGTCATGTTGTTGGCGGCCACCATCAGCTCGGCGCACTCGACCTGTCGCGTCGGCTTCATCTTGCGGATCACGCGGCCCAGTTCCACCGAGAACTGCCGATCCTTGAACAACTCTACGGCTTCCGGGCAGATGCCTTCCAGCAGGTTGATCTTCTTGGTGATGTGGCTGATGTCCACGCTCAAGGCTTTGGCCAAGCGCTCGGGTGAGACGCCGCGCTCGACGGCCCGGCGGATCATGAAGTGCTCCTGGATCGTGGACAGGCGGTTGATGCGGTTGTTGTAGGTGTAGCTCTCGTCATCGGTGGCGATCAGGCACGGCGCGGCCTGGTGGCCCAGGTCGCCCAGCGCAACCAAGCGGACGTGGCCGTCGAGCAGCAGGTGCTGGCCGGACGTGGCGTCCATTGCCGCCACCGACAGCGGCTCGATCAGGCCGACTTCCTCGATCGACGCGCGGATCTGGTTGTACTTGCGTGACGTCGCCAAGCCCACCGGTACCTTGCGCGACGGCAGGATCTTGTCCAGCGGCACCATCAGGGGCTCGGGCACGAACCCGAGCACGACGCCGGTCATGCCCGCCGCCCGTCCGGCCAGACCCGCTCTGCCAGGTACTTCGGCAGGGTGTCCAGCCCTTCGGCGCGCAGGAGGTTGGTGAAGTTCTCGTCCTGAAAGAGTTCCTGTAGAGCGCTGACGACGAACAGCAGGCGCTGCTGGGTGAACCCGGCCTTCCGAACCACGAGCTTCTGCCGTTCGACTTCCTTCTGGTAGGTGCGCACCAGGCTCGATGTCGACACGTCGGCGCGTTTGCGCGGCGTGTTCTTGTCGATCGTCCGGCCCAGGTTGGCGCGGCGCTCCAACACTCGCCGGGCATCGATGAGGCGCTTGCCGCGCAGGGTGCCGGACTCATAGGCTTCCTGCAGTGCGGCCTGAACCGCTTGTTCGTCTTTGCCTGCGCCGACGATGGCAAGCGCTGCGTTGAGTGGGATCGCACCCTTCTCGACGGCCACCAACAGGCGCTGTTCACCCTGCTGCAGCAGTGTCAGCATTCCCTGGACGTACTTGAAGGCCAGCCCGGTTTTCGTGGCGATCTGCTTGGCGGTGTAGCCGGCATCGCGCAGCTGCTCGATGCCTGCCAGCAGCTCCAATGGACGCCACTGGCGCCGCGCAATGTTCTCGGCCAGGCTCATGATGAAGGCGTCTTCGTCACTCGCCACTATCACCAGCGCTGGGATAGCAGTTTCGCCCAAGGACTTGAACGCCTTCAACCGGCCCTCGCCACAGATCAGCAGGTAGTGCTCGGCCCCTTCGTCCAACGTCCGTGGCGTCACCACGATCGGCTTCTTCAGGCCGATGGCCTTGATGTTGGCGACGACTTCGCTGAAGGCGCGGCTGTTGCGTTCCCGCGGGTTGAGGATCTCGATCTTGTCGATCGGCAACGAGCGCACCTCGCCGACGGACAACTGGGCAGTCATGCGGCAACCCTCAAGCGGGCCCTGGCCGCCATCCCGTACAGGTAGTCCAGTGACTCGAAGTGGTAGCTCTCGAACTCGACCGGGTTCTGCTCCGCCAGGCTGATGCGTGACGGTCCGAAATCGATGCGCGGCAACAGGTAGTAGTCGAGCTGCGCCTGGTTGCTGGGGTCCAGCCGCGCGGCGACCGAGATGTCCGGCGACAGGCTGCTGTCCAGCCGAATCTTCCAGCGGTTGTGTCCGCAGGGCGTGGTCTGGCACCTGGCCAGCACCACCGAGACCGAGAACTCTCGGTTCACCCACAGCAGGTCGGTTGCCGGATCGCGGACCACCGAGCCGCCCAGGCTAGCGATCTGCTTCTCGATCTGTTCGACGATCTCCGGATGGGTGCGCCGCAGGAAGCGGTTGATTTCCAGGAACCGGTAGTCGCGATCGGGCGTGTAGCCCACCATCTGGTAGGCCCGGATCAGGCTGCCGAAGCGGTGCACGTAGACCGATGCCGAGGGCATGCCTTCGGATTCGTCGATCACCAGGCCCGACAGGAATCCACGGTGGCGGTAGAGGCCACGCAGCCGGTCGATCAGTTCCTCGTCGGTGTAGCGGCGGGCGCGCGCACGGATGATGCCCTGCGCTGTGTAGAACACGTCGGGCGCAACGATTCCGGTGAAGGCGCCTTCACGGCGAATCCACATGTCCGGCGTATTCACCACCCGCAGCTTCTTCAGCTTGAACGACACCCGGTTGTAGACGTTGTGGCCGACGTACTTTTCGTTGGTCAGCACCTCGTGCACAGTGGCGCGTGTCCAGTCGCGGCAGAGATCGGTCTGCACGCGCATGCCGTTGAGGCGGCCAGCGATCTCGGATTCGACCAAGCCGTCGTCGATGAACCAGCGGTAGATGTCGTTGACGATGCGGACCTCGTCGTCGGGGCCGGGCACCAGGATCACGCGATCGGTCTGCAGGCTCTTGTGCTCGCCTCGCGCCAGCTCGGTCTTGACGGCGCCCTGCACGTTGACCAGGGTTCGTCGCAGGCCAAAACCCGCAGGACCGCCCTGACGGAAACCCAGCTCGATCAGCCGGCACTGGCCGGCGAACACCTTGGCCGACAACTCTCGGCTGTATTCACCGGCCATGGCGCGCTTGACGCCCTTGACGATGGTCGACACCGGCGAGCCGTCGTTCTCGAACTGCTCGGCGCAGTAGGCGACCTGAATGCCGGCGCGGCGGCAGATGTACTCGTAGTACGCGCTCTCGTCCGCGTCCTGAAACCTGCCCCATCGGCTGACGTCGTAGACCAAGATGATCTGGAAGTCGGCGCGGCCGTTCTGAACATCGGCAATCAGGCGCTGGAGGGCCTGGCGGCCGTCGATTCGCAGACCACTCTTTCCTTCATCGGCGTAGGTCTGGACGATCTCGATGCCACGACGAGAGGCGTACTCACGGATCTTGTCGCCCTGGTTCTCGGTCGAGTACTGCTGGTGCTCGGTCGACATGCGAACGTACTCGGCCCCGCGCATTCGTGGCGGGGGCGGTGGCACGTCTTCAGTGATGTTGTCGTTGCCCGGGTCCATGGGGGCCTCACCTGGAGGGGTGGTGGAGTGGCGGTCGCCGCCGATGCACGCCTCGGTCGGCAGCGCGAAGGTTGGTGGTCGGCACGGAGGCGAGCAGGCGCGTCGCGGCGTGTGCGACAACAGTAACAGTGTTGCCCCGAAAAGCCGAACGAGTCGTCTCTTTGCAAACTCGGCCAAACACGCTCAAGTGCTTGTCAGCACGGTGATTTCGACGATCCACGCGTCCATCTTTGCAACGCCCTTGGGGGCGATCGCGCTGAGTCGGTAGGTGCCGGACGCCAGCGCCGGCGCGGGCTTTGACGCGTCCATCTTTGCAATCATGCCGACGCGTTGCGTGGCGCTGCGCGCACGCTGTTGCTCGCGATTGCGTTGGGTGTAGTCCGGGTGCTCGGCGCGGTACCGCTGCCAGTAGTCGGGCTGGCTGTCGAGCCACCTCCGCTGTGCGCGTGCCTGGTTCTGGCGGTAGTCGTCGTCGGTTTGGCGCTTTTCGCGCTGCCACAGCTTGCGGCGCTGGCGTTGGCACTCAGGAGCGGAGCAGTAGCTCTGGTCGGGCGACTGCGTTCGCAGCGGGAAGGGATCGCCACACGCCAGGCATCGTTTGATTCCCATGATCGTTCCCCCCGTGAAGACGCTGCGTCGTGCAGCGATTCAAGGGGGTATCGCTGCGATCACCGCCGATCGTTGGTACCGACGGCAGGGCAACAGCGCCGCGCACTCTGCAAGACCTGTGGCGGGCTGACCGCATTGGGCGAGCAGCACCGCTGACGAATTGACGCAGCGCCAGCAGGTCGCGCCCATGCGTGCGACGAATGCCTGGAGCGCCTAGCGCTTCAACGGCATGGGTGGCGCCCGAGTGATGTGCGCTTGGGGAGCAATGCCGTCGGCGGTGAGCTGACCGGGGCATCGACGGCGGACTTGAGGTGGCGACGTTTCGTGGGAGCGTGGGTTGGCTCACCACACAGAGGTTGCCACCATGTACGAGTTCACCACCATCAGCGGTCGCGTCATCGAGGCCAGGCGCTACATGAACCGATGGCCACGCCTCAATGAGCCCGACCCGGCGCAGGAGCGCTGGGAGGTGTGGATCAGCGAGCGGTCCAGCAGCGAGGTCAAGCTGACGGTGGCCAGCCGTATCATGCCGGTCAGATGTGGGCACTCGGTGACGTTCGTGGTGGCCGACGATCGACCGGTGGGAATGGTCAACTTGACCATCGGCGCCAGCGTAAATTTCACCCGTGCTGATCCGATGCCCGTGCTGCAGGGCCGCGACGTGATCTGGCCGGTGTTCATGTCCTTCGGCGGACTGATGCTTGCGGCCTTCACGTCGCCGCTCATCCTCGTGCTGGCCGTGCCCTTGGCAGTGCTCTACGTGCCCATCATCGTCGTAGCCCGTTGGCTGGTGCGCGGGCGATTGCAGAGCCAGGTCGATGTGAGGCTTGGTCAGGTACGAACTGAGGACGTCGTGCGGCCTTTCCCCAAGCGCAGCTGACCACTCCATGGGTGCATTTCGGGTGCCTCCGGTGCAGGCCCGCACCTGCCCCGACTTCTGGCCGGCGGATGTGAGTGGTGTGCACCGTCGCGGAATTCCGGCGACGATAGGCACCATGGAAAAGGAACCTGACGATCGAGCCGCCGCCGGCCAGGTGCGGCGCATGCGCCTGCTGTTGGGCGGGCGCGTGGAGATCGAGCGAGAGATAGTGCGCCTTTGTGCCCAGCGGCACTTCGACCCAGCCCGCTTCGACGACCTCACGCGTCAACTCGAAAGGCCGTCGAAGGCGGAACTTCGGGTTGTGACGAGGGGAGACTTGCTCCCACCGGCTCCGCCCAAAGACTGACGTTCGGCAGCTGGCGGCCTTGCAGCGCAGGACTAAACCGCTCGCGCGGTAGGCGCTCCGGCCACGTTGGCGGCGGTTCGTTGCGCCCCTGACTCTGCGATGTTGGCGATCGAGGCAATCCGCCTCGGTCACCGACAGGAGCAGGATCATGGACGTCTCCACCTCGACCCCATCCGCGGCCGTCTCGCCGCTGCGCCAACGCATGCTCGACGACATGCGCATGCGCCAGTTCGCTGAGCACACGCAGGAGGGCTACATCCGCGCCGTGCGCAAGCTCGCCACCTTCCTCGGCCGCTCGCCGCACACGGCCACCGCCGAGGATTTGCGCCGCTTCCAGTTGCACCTGGTCGACACCGGCACCGGCCCGGTCACCATCAACGCCACGCTCACCGGGTTGAAGTTCTTCTTCGACATCACGCTGGGCAGGCCCGAGCTCATGCTCAAGATGACGCACGTGGCCGTGCCGCGCAAGCTGCCAGTGATCCTGAGCCCCGAGGAAGTCGGCCGCCTGATCGCCGCCGCCCCCA
This sequence comes from Pseudomonadota bacterium, assembly GCA_963205115.1. Lineage (GTDB taxonomy): Bacteria > Pseudomonadota > Gammaproteobacteria > Burkholderiales > Burkholderiaceae_C > Rubrivivax. The sequence goes on from CAUJHV010000028.1 coordinate 54,451, forward strand.
ACCTCAAGCACCAGGC